>VFHL01000013.1 GCA_009392005.1 SAR202 cluster bacterium | reverse complement strand
CCGACTGGTTTAGCGAAGGCACCGGAAGATGATCAGTATCTGACGGCGAAAAATGATGAAATCCAACTTGTTGATGTTGATACGAAAAAGATTGTTTCTCAATTTGAAAATCTAAGTGTTGATGATATACAGGGTATCGTGATGATAGGTGACAATATCTATCTTGCAGATGCCGATACCGCGAAGATTTACGGTACAGCACTTTCATTGACACAGACATACACAACCAACCCACTTGCATTGGCACATGGCCGGGGTAGCGATTCGGATAAGATTTACATCTTAGTCGAAGGTGATCCGTCCAACTGGATTATCCAGGTCGATGCGACAACGGGTGCGATAGAGAACGACTACGCCGCTCCGAACGACGGAGAAGGTATGGCGTATGTTGATGGTAGTCTCTACTTCGCGAACAATGACAGTCAGCCAACAAAGGTTCTTGTACTGAATCCCGCGACAGGTGCTGAGACCGACTCATGGAACCTTAATTGGCCGTGGGGCGGAGAAGTATGGAGCGAGGACATCAAGTCCATCGGAACGGATGGCACGAACCTCGTGATTGGTATGTCGGGACGGACATGTACCTTCCACTACGATACCGATGGTGATTCAGCGGATCCGGGAGAGATATGTAATAACAAGATGGTCAGTGGCCCAACGGGTATTTCGATGGGTTCAAATGTGATCGGTTCGAAGAATAACAAGGTGGTTGCGACGACCAGTGGTGGTGGAACGAAGTATTCGACCACCCTTGATGACATTGAAGGACAGGCGTTGGTAGGTTCGGTTCTCTTCCTCGCAACGGATGGAGATACCGATAATGTCTACCGTGCGACGTTACCGTCCGGCGCAGAATCGTCTGCTGAGCCGAAAGGGTTAGCAAACGACGGAACGCACTTGTACATTCTGGTCGAGGCGGCACCGGCCGACAAAGTTGTGAAGACGACTCTGGCGGGTCAATACGTGACTGGTTGGGATGTCCAGGACGATAATGATGATGATTACGACAATGCCATGGGTATCGTCTATCACGATGGAAGCATCTACGTCCTAGGAAATGAACCATCAGGAGACCAATGTTGTGGTCCGCAACAAAGAAATTTGATTGAGTATAGTACATCTGGTGCCAAGCTTGATACACACACGTTGCCAGACCAGTGGCCTGTCTGCTGTCACACAGGACAGGGCCTCGCGAGCGATGGAACTGATATTTATATCTCGTTCCAAGGTGTGAAAGAAGTGTTCAAAGTTGATAGCGATGGCGGCCAAGAAGGACAGGCGAATATTGGTGAAGGTGGCGGACAATATGGATATGACGCGATTGCTGTTGGTGGCACCGCGGAGGATGCATTAGTCTACGTCGCCAGGGATTCCGATATTGAACGTTATGCGTGGGATTCTCCAAACACCCAAGTAAGCGAATGGGAGATTGGGTACAGCTACACAGACTCTGATAATGTCGCACAGTTTGCAAATGTGGGTGACATTAAAGGGATGACTCTTGTTGGTGACTTTGTCTACATCGCGGAAGATACAGAGAATAAGGTGTACTTCGCAGCGATTCCTGCACCAAGTGTAACGATTACGAATACACCACAGGCGACAGCGACAGATGGTACCTACATCTATGCAGCGTATGACGGAGAACCTGTCGACCGGATCGCGAAATACGTGGCGGCAACCGGTGTCTACGTGAGCGAGTTCGCCGCACCAGTGGATGAAGTGAATGCATTGACCTATATGGATGGAACGCTGTATGCGGCCGCCCAAGGTGAGAGTGATGACTTCTGGTGTTGGGACTGTCCCGGGAAGACAACGATCTATGAAATCAATCCTGCTACAGGAGAAGTAACTGACGACTGGAAGATTCAGAGCCCATGGGGTGGTGAAGTTACGGCAAACGTTGGTGGCATGACAAATGATGGCACCGATCTGATTGTCAGCGTTAGCGAGTACCCACAGGGGTGGTGGATTATTTCAGAAGGTTCGAACGCCAGTGAAGTTCAGGCTGGTGGCAACCCATACGCGAACCAGAACAATAATCAGAACAACAACATGAACAACAACATGAACAATAACCAGCAGAATCAGGGTTGTGACCCCATGTACGACCCCAACTGTAATCAGCCCAATAACAACATGAACAACAACCAGCAGAACCAGGGTTGTGACCCCATGTACGACCCCAACTGTAATCAGCCCAATAACAACATGAACAACAACCAGCAGAACCAGGGTTGTGACCCCATGTACGACCCCAACTGTAACCAGGGTAATCAGAATCAGGGTACCTACAGCCCCGTACAATACATGGGATGGGGTAGCGCGCCCTATAGTGCACTCGAGTACTATGCCGGCAATTTATACACCATTTCCAATGGGGACGAATTAAACATTTACGATGCTGCAGACGGTGACGATGTCGGTTCTTCGAATAATTTAGACAATGTTTCAGATGCGATTGGTCTTGCATACATCGGGACGACGATGTATGTCACTGAAAGTACTGGAGCAGTACGAGGAACGACGCTCGCAGCGAACATGCCTGAGCTGACGGTGACGGGTGATTACACCGCGTCTCTCTCGGCGACCTGGACAGAGTATCCATCCGGGTACGATGTTAGTGGTCCAGGCTACAGTTCGAGTGTGGTGAGCGCTGATGTTGACTTCTCACTGGATAAAGTAACTGAGGTTGTGATCACTTTGAGTGGTCCAGAAAATGATAGCGTAGCGAGTAATGAACTCGTCGCGGTTACAGGTACATTGAATGACCTGAGTATTACTCAAGTGTCGATTGGACTTGAACTCGCATTCACGAACCTGTTTGCGGATGGTGCTGATAACGGTGGTGGTAGTACGGCGAAATGGACGACCACTGCTTCCGACCCAACCGTTGTATGGCACATCCATTGTGACGATAACAACATGGCACCCGGCTTGCCGCCAATGGACATTATGATGGCGAACTTGAACTATGCCGAAGATGGTAACTGTTCATGGCGTTACAGTACGGATGTTCAAGGCGTAGGCCAGCCGACTGGTAACTTCCAGACGACCGGATCCAACTCCGGTACGTTGGTAACGAAGAACGGAGTGTCCATCTCCTCTGATACCACGCTAGCATTCGCAAGCTGGTATGAGACTGAGGGTGCGACCAACTACGACCAGAAGCTTGTCGAGGTGAGCATCGATGATGGTGCAAACTGGCAGGCAGTACTCCAGATTGCAGACTTCCAGAATGGTGGACCACCTTCGAATGCCCATTCATCCTTCCAGACCGTTTTCCATCCGGTAGCACCGATGGACTTCGGTATGGGTGACATGTTTGGCGGCGGCGGTATGGGCCCGATGATGGGACCGATGATGCCCATGATGGGACCAATGGTTCCGAAGCCAATTTTCGAATGGGTTGAAGTTGATCTCGGTGACTTCGCTGATGAGACGGCGTTGATCCGATTCAAGTTCGATTCAGTTGACGGAGCGATTAACGAAGGTAAGGGTTGGTTTGTCGATGCGGTTTCCCTGAGCGGATCCGGAGGCAAGCAAGATACAGCAGCGGTACCATCCTGTTTGGTAGATGGGGTCGTTGTGACAACTGGTTGTGCGAAGGGTGAATTCGCAGCCACGACTGTTCTTGCTGAAGGACAGAACACAGTCGCTCTTACCGCGACAAGTGCGTATGCGGTGGATAACGAGGGTGCAACTTTGAAGGACGTCGAAACGGTTGCGGTGTTCTTGGATACCACAGCCCCGACGGTGAGCTTCGAGCCAGCGCAATCACCAGTGAATACGCAGACTGTCGCGATTACGGGTAGCTACCAGGAGCGGACGTTTGACTTCCTGCAGGTGAGTGTCGATAACTCACTTGGTGAGAAGGTCGTCTACTCACAGAAACCCGGTGACACAGGAACACCTGAAGAAGGTGAAAGTGAAGGAACATTCAGCACAAACGTTCCGCTTGCTGAAGGATTAAATACAATTACAGTAGAGGTCAATGACGATGCATTGCGGATGGGGACAGCGACGACCACGGTTGTTGCTGACTTTACCGCACCGACGGTCACAGTTCTTGATACGGTGTACCCGATTGGTGTGACTGCCGCACGTGCGCAAGACCCATTTGTCTTCCAGGTGAACGTAGCGGATACCATTGGATCGGATACAGCTGACCCAGCTGGCATCCAGTGTGTGGAATTCATAGCCCCAGATATGCCTGCGAACACGCCGAATTGTAAAGCCGTACTGTTCTCGACGCCGAATGACATTCCAGATGCGGTTCGCGCAACATGGGGTGCAACCGGTGATTGGTTAATGCCGGGATTGGTTCCCGCTGGTCTCCCACCAGGACAGTTCGATTTGCAAGCCCGTGTTGTGGATAACGCTGGTAACGTGACATTGAAGACATTAACGGCGGATATCGTGGCAGCATTGCCGGCCATTAACCTTGGCCTGATGCCCGACTTCAACTTGAAGTCATTGCCACTGATTCCGAACAACTCGAGCCTGACTGATATGCTGGGTAAGCCAGCTGTGGCGACAGACGCGCAGGTGGCGGCAGCATACGTCAGTCCGGTCGGTTCCGATGCGGACGCAGCTCTAACTTCACCAAATGGTAAATGGGAAGCGTTCATCTCGGCCGATCAAGTTCATGCAAGTGAGATTTCTACTGGTTACACGGTGCAGTTGACCTATGACGCGGCTGTGAAGACCGACGTTATTGGCTGGGTGACCGATGACCAGGTTCTCTACACACAGGCGGACACAGCAAATGTTGGTTCTGACATAACGAAGATTGTGACAGCGAAGCTCTACAAGTCGATCGAGTCGATTACGTACTACGATGCACCTGGAGCTGATTGCCCGGTTCTTGGAACCGCGTGTTGGCACAGCTTCACGCCAGGTCCGGCGCCAGATAACCTGACCGAGTTGACGACAGGTAAGGGTTACTGGTTCCTGACGCGTGACAGTGAGTACGTTTACTCCGATCCGTTGCCTGGCATGTCGGTTCAGACACCTGCAGTGATTAACCTGTCCTATACAGGTGAATTCCTGACACCGGGTGTTGTTCCTGGTGGTTACCCGGCTGTCGAAGGCTGGAACCTGTTGGGTATGCACTCTGAGGTCAACCGACCGGTGAGTGACGTGTTAAGTGGTTTGTCTGTACCAGAACGAGTCTGGACATCAACACTTGTGTACAAGAATGAGATTCAGTTCCCGATTGAGGACCAGCAAGGGAATGGTGGCGGTGATGGAGAGAAGACGGTAGTGATTCTGCTCGGATCGTTCTCATCACTGAATCCAACCGATGAGATTAATGTTGGTGAAGGTATGTGGGTCCGTGTCCGTGAGGGTAACTCCGGCACAATAGTCCCGTAAGCTAACTAGAAATGATTGGTTCTGTGCAGTACTGATAGAAATATGAGCGCTGCACAGAATAGATGAAACCATGAGGCTCGTTGGATCGGGAATTGACATCACTGTCAGCCCCCGGGAACAGCGGGCCTCATACGTTGATTAGACGTATCGAATTAAAGGAGAACAATGGGTAGAATCGGAACGATGAAAGCGCAAACATTTGTTCTTGCGATGATCGTTCTCGGTCTCCTTGCTCTCTTCCCTGTCAAAGTTCACGCGCAACCAGTTGTCCCGCATCAACTCTATGGGACGGTTACGATCGGATCCGGAAACGGAATATCGTTGGGTGATGTTCCGGATGGCAAACGTGTTCGTGCTGAATTACCCAATGGACTTGAAATCGAAACAGTGACGATTGCCAATGGAAAGTATGGATACACTCCTCTTTTCATGATTCCTGGTGATGATGCGAGTACCCCGCTGACGGTTGAAGGTGCAGTGGCTGGCCAGACAGTGTACATCTATGTTGCACCAGGTCTTGGCGGTCGCGGCCATTTAGCAGGTTCGATTGTGTGGGGCAGTGGCCAACGGTCCACGATGGATCTTCAGGCACCGGCCAGCGCTCTCATTGAACCGACTCCGACCCCAACCCCGCCAGCAGTACCCGTGTTTATTCCGTCCGGCGGTGGCGGTGGCGGTGGCGGTGGCGGTGGCGGTGGAGGCGGATCGTCTGATTCGGAGCCACCAGAGGCGCCAGTGAACCTCGTCGCATATCCGAATGATGGTCAAATTACACTAATGTGGGACAGCAATGCTGAAGGGTCCGATTTCAGTTTTTATAGTATCTACCGTGGTACAGCACCTGGTTTAGAAACGAGTACTGGTGCGATTACCATTGTGAGTCAAAACACCTATGTTGATACGGATGTTGTCAATGGCAACACATACTACTACCGCGTAACAGCGAGTGATACAAGCGACAATCAGTCTGATGGATCAAACGAAGTATTTGCGACGCCGGGAATTGATGTTACGGCACCGGCAGCGCCAACAGAACTACGCCTTGATGTCGGCGCAGGTATGTTTACGTTGACATGGATTGAAAA
Source organism: SAR202 cluster bacterium (assembly GCA_009392005.1). Lineage (GTDB taxonomy): Bacteria > Chloroflexota > Dehalococcoidia > UBA6926 > VFHL01 > VFHL01. The sequence continues at coordinate 51,633 of VFHL01000013.1, read as the reverse complement.
TGCAGAACCTGATGTTGTTGGTTATCAAGTTCTCCGGAGCAAAATATCCGGGGGACCATATGATTTGATTGCATCTCCTGTAGTCGGTACGACATATGAAGATACGACCGTCATCGGCGGGAACACCTATTATGTGATCCGCGCGCTCGACGGGGCAGGGAATATATCAGAGGATTCTGCAGAAGTCTCCGGTTTCCAAGCCGATACAGCTGCACCGGCGAAGCCAACAGGGCTGCAGGCATCTGCTGGCAGCGGTGAAGTCACTTTGGACTGGAACAATAATAGTGAAATCGATGTTATGGGCTACCATGTTCATCAAAGTGCGAGTTCTGGTGGTCCCTACTATCAAGTGACGACAGAGATTGTGACCGCTGCGAGTTATACTGTCACCAATCTTGATAATGGCACAAAATATTATTTCACAGTAACAGCAGTTGATTACGCAGGGAACGCATCTGGCTATTCGTTGCCTGCTTCTGCGACACCAATGGACACAATTGCTCCTCCCGCACCAACCGGTGTAGTGGTGAATCTGACCGCTGAGGGCGTGGCGATTAGTTGGGATGTTAGCTCCGCGTCAGATGTTGCGGGTTATTTGGTGTATCGAAGTTTGACCTCCGGCGACGTCGGTTCAGCACTCATTGCAGAACCAATAGATGCTACATCGATTAATGACCTGACGGTTGCAGTTGGCAACACATACTACTATATGGTTCGGGCTGTGGATTCATCTGGTAATACATCAGGGGATTCGGATCAGGCATCGATTTTCGTTTCCGAAACAGCAGCAGGTTTATTGACAGGAGTCATAACGTTACCAACACAAGCGAGTGACTTTACTGTTGAACCAAGTGTCTCTGGTGCAGGGGAACCGGTCACAGTCACGGCTGTTATACGGAATCCCTCCTCTGATTCTGAACGACCATATGCATTAGTTTTGTTGGTTAATGGTGAAGAAGATCAAAGGGAAACAGGCACACTTTCTGCGGGCGAAGAGAGACCTGTCGTGTTTAGTGTGTCACGAGCGATTGCTGGTTTATACACTGTTACGGTTGGATATGAAGTAGCTGGCAAAGTCATTACCTCGGGGCTGCAGCAATCCTTTACAGTTGCGACAGCAAACAATTTGGTGTTGTCAGCGAGTGTGAACCCGACAAATGTCGTTCCTGGGGATGATGTAACAATCAATGTACAAGTGGAGAACCTTGGAGAGATCGCGCAAGATTTCTCACTCGTTGTTCGTGTTGGTAGCGAACTGACGATATGGGCAGATACTGTGTTCCCGAACGCTCAAGAAAACTTGTTGCTGTCTGTGTCTCGAGATGATCCAGGTACGTATGATGTGATTGTCGAAGGTGACCTCGCGTACTCGGGTTCGTTTACGGTTCAGGCACCTCTCGTTGATGTTGAATTGCCAACCCGTACAACAATTAATCCAGAGACAACAACTGCTGTTGATGCCGACGGTAACGTGATAACAGTTTCCGAAGGAGAGGTGGTTATCGAGGAAGATGCGAGTGGAGAGATTATATTGGATCTTCCTGTGAACCTTGCCGCTGGTAGTACATTGACTTCCTTTGAAGATCAAGACTCTGGTGTTGTTGTACGTGATGGAGAACTGATTATTCCCGTAAAGAGTGCAACAGGTTTGGTTGTTTTGAACATTTTGGCGACCCTTGGTGACGTGCAAGGTACAGGTACGTCTGCACGAGCATCCGTTAGTAATCTTCGCATAGAAACACCTCCACAAGAAGTGGATTTAAGTGGTGATGATGCCTTAGTAGGGAAAGTCACATTCGCGGTTGACGCGGATCTTCTTGCTCTGCCCAAAGGTGCGTCCTTCAAGGTGACACCGAAAAAGACCATTTCAGCAGAGGCTCAGATCGCGTTTGAGCAGATCGCACAAACAGTTGGTACGACTGTCGCCGATATTGGAGCGTCTTTGAAGATTGAACAGCAAGGTCTTGAAAGTGGCTCTGTCATTGGGACGGCACGTATCCGTGTTGGTGTGAGTGAACAGTGGGCGAATCAATATGGATCCGAAAATATTAAGATGGGTCGTCTTGCAGACGATGGATCGTTCCAGATACTGGATACGGTAGTAGTTGGCCAAGATGCCGCCGGGCGAACGATTTTTGAAGCGATTTCTCCGAATGGGTTCTCGATTTTCTCCTTAATGAGTGTTGTTGAACGGTCGGCTGATATTGTGGCAACCAATCTTAAAATAGAACCAGGTGTTGTTGAGCCCGATGGGGTTGTCCAAGTCACAGCGACATTGACGAACAAGGGAGATGCGCAAGGCTCCCAGAACGTTCTCCTTTTGGTTAATGCAGCAGCAGTTGACACACAATCAGTTACCCTTGCACCAAATGAAACGGTGACACTGACATTCTTCTTGAAGCAGAGCGAACAAGGGAAATATACCGTAGTGGTTGGGGATCTCTCCGAGACATTTACAGTTGCTCGTGACCTTGGTCCTGCAAGTATCGTTCTATCGGAATTAGAGATTACTCCGTCACTCGTTCAAGTTGGGGTTGATACGAATGTGAGTGTCCGTGTCACGAACTCGGGTGATCAGGCGGGTAAATTCGATGTCATTGTTCTTGTGAATAATGTTCCTACCGGGAGGACATCTGTTTTCCTAGAGGCAGGAAGTAGTGAGGTAGTGAGCTTTACTATTTCGCGTAGCACCCCTGGTGATTATACGGTCACGGTAGGGAGTTTGATTGGTAAGTTTACAGTCGGTGCGGCTCTGACAAAAGCAAGTATCAATGTTTCAGATCTTACGATTGATCCAGCCTCTGTCCATGTTGGCGAGTCTTCCACTGTGGCAGCAATGTTGCAAAATAATGGCCAAGAAGAGGGCAGTGTAACATTAAGGCTTTTGGTGAACGGTGAAGAGCGAGAAGTTAAAGTCGTTATTGTTAAAGGCGGCGCATCGTTACCCATAAAATTTGAACTCGTATTTGAAAAACCGGGAACGTATGATATCTCGTTGAATGGTCTGGCAAGTTCAATAGAGGTGACAGGTGAGCATGCTGTCGATGACCATGCCAAAGACGAAGAACCTGCGAATCCGCTGGTGACTGTTCTTGTCCTCCTTGCATTAATCAGTGCAACAGTAGGAGTTGCGATTGGGTTAGATCGGAAACCGATTTAGTTCGTAGAGCATTCATCAAAAGTTGAAGAGGTATGTTTGTGGTTTTCAAAGTTAGATTAGATCGTTAAGAATCTTGGTTTAGTCTCTCATAATCAGCCCAAATGACGTTCTGTTTTGCGAATTTTGTGTCCTAACAGTCTTCCACGGCTCTACATTGCAAATCTCGACGATCTCAGGGCTTTGGCAGGATTTTGCTGTCTTTGTCCCCCCAAATCAGCCATAAATCCGATCGGGATTGAATTATCGTCATGATTTTCCGATAAACGCATTTCGTCGAGGCATTGCACGTAATCTTGGTTCGTGAAATGCATTCGGGAAAATGAAAAGCGTCCCTGGAGGGATTCGAACCCACGACCCGCGGCTTAGAAGGCCGCTGCTCTGTCCAGCTGAGCTACAGGGACATTTGAAATTCAATGTACATCGGTTGTACTCAGGGGGTCAAGAACCTGAATACATATGGTACGTTTCGTTCCCTTTCCATGCATTCTTTTAAAAGGATGCTTATTTCGGTGCCAAATAACCATCCTTTTTATGATTGACCAAATAAAGGTTGATTGTGCTCTATTCTGAGAGCGTAATTAGTTGCTTCGGAGGATAAATGAACAAACATACATAAGAACTTTGTAGTTATTACATGCCACTCACCTTGTTTTTCGTTGTTGCATTATTTTGCGACAACATAGACTTGGAGATCGTAGTCTTACTCTGTCACAATCACTTTCCATTGAAACATATCTGTATAAAAAGAGGGCAGGGCAGTGATGGCAATGAAATTCGGAGTTCTGGTGAACTCTAGGTGCAATAATTCATGTCATGTTATGAGTCGAAATAGCGTTTAAGCCTGACTTGAAGTAGTTATGAAAGGTTTCTATACATATAACAGAACGGTTTTGAACTGGTTTTAAACTAGTTTTATATTTGTTTAATATAAGTATTGACAAAGGTTGAGATTAGGATTAGACTTGTCAACATATTAGGAGGCTTTCATGGTACAAAACCGAAGAGTCCGGAAAACAAAACTGATGCGGCAGGTCGAAGAGCAGTATCATAATGAACCGTTGGAGACCTTGCTCCCTCGTCTGTATAACGAAATGGGATTGCCAGGAATGGTTCGGGAGATTGGTATTGGCAAAGCAACTCTCTGGTATTGGATGCTCAAATTTGGAGTTGAGCTGCGAAAGATTGCAGTTGTACCAGGTGAGGATGTATACACCCAGAAATCAGCGCGATAACTCTGTCACGCAGCTAAAAAGATTCTAGGTCGGAGGGACCTTAAGGGATTTTTTTATAGCGTTGGCTTGGATCTGAGATGCGAAGCCCCCCTCGTAAAAAAGGGGGGCTTTATTTTTTGTGTCCCTACTGGGTCTGTTGGTTGATAATTCCGGCCATAAAACCTCCGCCAAAACCGTTGTCGATATTGACAACAGCTACGCCGGTAGCGCAGCTATTCAACATCGAAAGCAGAGGCGCTAAACCATCAAAATGTGCGCCATAACCGACGCTAGTGGGTATCGCAATGACAGGTGACGGGATCAGGCCAGCGACGACGCTTGGAAGGGCACCTTCCATTCCTGCGACAACGACAACGACATTCGCTTTTTGGAGTGCCTCTAATTTGTCGAGGAGACGGTGCAGTCCGGCGACACCAATATCAATGAAACGTTCAACGTGATTTCCAAGCATTTGTGCTGTGAGCGCTGCTTCTTCGGCAACGGGTAGGTCAGCCGTTCCGGCGCTAACAATAGTGACGCCATCTTTTTTCTTTCCTGGATTTCGATCGATATACATTGATTGAGCGGCTTCATTGAAAGAGAGATCAGGGATAACCTGTTGGACTTCTTTGAAGATGTCTTGCGTCACACGAGTAACTAATATTTGGTCAGATTGAGATGCGAGGTTTTGTGTGATTGTGATTAGCTGAGGAATAGTTTTTCCCTCACCATATACAACTTCGGGGAAGCCTGTACGAAGTGCACGGTGGTGGTCCAATGATGCAAAATCAAGATCTTGATATGGAAGTTGGCGCAGTTTTGTGGCGGCATCAGCGGGTTGAATAGTGCCATTTCTGACGTTCTCAAGTAATTCTAGGATCTTTTCGGTGTCGATTGTTCTGCCCTTATGTTTTCTTCATAGGATATGGTGTGATTGTAGCATTTCTGGTTTCGATGATTAAGAAGAGAAGTTTCTTGACAGTTAAGAGGGAAGCACTAGACTCTTAAGTGTCACATGTGACTAGAGTAGTAATGCTTAATGTAGGCAGAGATAGGAGCGAGAACCATGTCACCAAGTTTAGCTGTGGGCACTTCAGTGCCAAATGTAAGCTTTCGTGTTGGACGTGATGAGGTGAGTTTGGAGAGTTTCAAAGGAGAGAAAAACGTGGTGGTGGCTTTTTATGCCGCCGCATTCACTGGTGGCTGAGAGCGAGAACTTGTTGGGTTCCAGCAAGCAATCGATGAATTTGAGAAGGCAGAAACCGTTGTGATCGCTTCAAGTCCTGACATGGGACCGGCTCAAAGAGCATTTGCGGAGCATTGCGGTGTGAACTATTTGATCGGTGCGGGATATCCAAATCATGAGGCTGCGAAGGCTTTAGGTGTCTTTAATCCTGATCGTGGATCCTATAAGCGTGTTTCATTTGTTATTGATAAGGCGGGTGTTATACAAGAAGTGATCGAGGACCGCGAGGATGTGATGGAGCACCCGGCAGATGCATTGAAAACCGTTCAATCTTGGCAATGAAGTGAAATTCGAGTCCAGCATATAAAATGCAAAAAGCGGCAGGCTAAATGAAAGCCTGCCGCTTTTTTCGCGTCGAATGCTTGCTTAGCTGTTATGCACCGTAGCGAACACTGGCGACCGCGTCATCGTAGTCAACGTTCTTAGTCGCCCAGAAAATCTTAGCGATTTCATCGACGGTATCCACCAGCTTCTGAGCCGATTCCGAACTCACACCCTGCTTGTTCGCGCCAGCGAGTTTGTTTGCATTCCAGAAAAGCTCGTGAAGATTTTGGTGCTTTTCTAGGTGCTCTGGCTTGAAGTAGTCTGCCCAAAGAATATTTAACTCATTCTTTACGTGTTGGGCATGTTCTTCCTTGACTCTTATCAATCTCGCTATGCCATTGGGTTGTTCTACGGAAGTTACACCGCCACTTAAATCAGCGGCTTCTAACCGAACAGCCATCTTTAGCACAGTTTGAGCTGCTATCTTTGCTGTAATCGGATCATAAATGCCACAAGGGATGTCACAGTGAGCATGGGACACCGTTGCTGGAACTAAGACCTCGATTGCACGAAGCACCTTGTTTTGTAAAAACATATCTACCCTCCCTAAAAAAAGTCCGCTCTGAATTCTAACAAACGGTCGGATTTTCGGCAATACATTTTCGATACGTTTGCTTGTTGAGCAGAAGTGATTCCTTGCGTCTTGATACTGGATTGGCCCATTGTTTGTCCTGCGATATTTTTTTACAATTAACCCGCTTCATTTTCATGTCGGAGGACCGCGATATGTTTTTTTATGTGCGAGTATTCTTTCGTTTGCTAGTGAGCGGTTTTACCCTCATTGCTTTGGTACTTGCGATACGGAATGTAAGGTTTAGGTCAATATTTCTGAAAATGTTGCCATTTACCCATTGTGTTGTTGCGGGGAATAGTATGGAACCAACGCTATCATCAGGGCAGCATCTAGTCGCTACTAGGTTGTCCTTTCGCCGGCCATACCTTTCCCGGGGAGACATTGTTGTATTACATGATCCATGGGGAGATGGATGTGATTACGTGAAGCGTGTTGTCGGTCTGCCAAGAGAGATTGTTGAACTTAAGAAAGACGGGGACCTTGTGGTTTCGGGTGAATTGATAAAAGAGGATTACCTGGGGGGTGAGACGCATGTTTATCCAGATGAATATCCAGTTTGGACATTGGGTGAAGAAGAATATCTTCTCATGGGTGACAATCGTCGTTCTTCACGAGACAGTCGGACTCTCGGTCCGGTTTCTCGCAAGAAAATTATTGGGCGCGTGTGGTTTAAGTGGTGGCCTCGGAATTAACCAGCAATGCATCGTGTATTGAATGTATTTAGATGGAAGCGAGAATGCGTTTCGGATCCCACTAGTGTTCGCGTAGGAAACTTCTTGTTATGAGTATGATAAGACAGTAATAGCAGGTTTCTATCAGTATGTTTGTCGTTATAGATCGAAAGCAAAACTGAGCGCTTTGTGCACATCTTCCATCTTTTCTTTGGCAAGACGCGCTATTGGCTCTGTTAATATCGAAATAGGCACCGTCATAATACTGTCTAAGTCAATCACAAAACCTGAATCTATACTGCTGATTTCTTCAAATGTCACTTCGACGGGTGTGTCGCGAATTGTTGCAGTCAATGGAGCGACCAGAATTGCCGTACGGACTATATACGCACTATCGCGTGAAAGCAGTAAAACAGGTCTTCTGCCCATTGGGGCAGGGAAGTTTGCCCACCATACCTCACCTTTTTGCATCTTACCAAGTTTCTTTCGGAAGAACATAACCTACCATGCGTATCTGTGTTTCACCGGGGGAGGTTTCCTCTGGGATTTTTTGGTATCCACGTTGATACTGCTTTTCTAATGCGTCTCTTTCTATTCCATATAGGTATGCTTGGCATGCTTCCCGTATCAAATCGGAACGACTTTGGTCACGGGTCGAGGAAACATCATCAAGTTGAGTAAGCAGTTCGTCATCGATTGGTATTTGAATGATTTTTTTCATGGGACCTCCCTGCACATCTGATGATTTCGCGCATCAAATATACCACAATATTGTTACACAATAAGATTACACAATCATTATCGCATGTTGATATCGGATTAAAGGTGGAAAGAGAGGGTTATTCGGACCGCAAAGCGTGTGCTAAACGTAAAACTTCCCGGCCATAATTACCCGAAGAGCGAAAATCAGCGATATATCCATCTAGGAGAAGAGGTTTTAACGTATTGGTCCAGTCTGTCATTAAGTAGTCGTCCCGTGTTGCTGCGAAAATGTTTGAGTGCTGATCGTGCGACGGTTCTGTTTCAGCTTGGGTGATATTGGTGATTTGGCGGAGGATGTCTCGATCCTGTAACCCTTCGATTGAGCAAATCATGATTAATTTATGGTGGGGTGATAATGCTTGATCAAGATTTGGTGCGATGTCATTAGAAAGAGAGAGGACTTTACTGTATAACCATGATTGAACACCATTTGCATTAAGGTCACTTCTTAACTGAAGCGCAAATTCAAGGTCGTTCTCTGCATGGAGAATGTAGCAATGTTGGAAAACAGATGGTGCGGTGGTTATGAGAGGCGCTAGCCGCTCAAACGCGGTTTCAGACATTCCTGCTTGCTGGAAAAATTTCCGTTCATACTCAAAGTGTTGTGCATTAGAAGATTTTATTGAAAATGCATGAGTGGCTAAGTCTATATAACTTGGAGCTGCGTGATGCATTGATTCCAAACCAAGAGTTGTACTTAAATTACAGTTCATCCAGGTCGTATACCCACAAGTCGTATTTGAAAAATCGGTTTCATGGAGATTTGACTGATTTAGGTTAGCGTAAATCAAGTTGGATCCTTCTAGATTAGATAATGAGAGATTAGTCCTCGTTAAGTTGGCTGCGTATAGGTTTGTGCCAACCAATGTCGATCGAGCAAGGTTGGACCCCGTAAGATCTGCTCGGCTTAAGTTGGCTTGCGTGAAATCTACGTTGATGAGATCACATCGTAGGAGGTCTGATCTGCGGAGGGAGCTTTGCGATAAATTCGCGTGGGTCAAATTTGTGTTAGAGAGAACTGCATGATCTAGAATGGCAAAACGTAAGTTCGCTCGCGAAAACGTAGCGTTAGTAATATCGGCATGTTTGAGTGTTGCGTAAGCAAGATTGATGTCTTGGAGATTAGCCTCGGATAGGTTGCATCCGGAAAGGTCCGCATATTCCAATTCCATATTCCGTAAATCCATTTTGTTAAATGATGCACCACTTAAATCAAGTCCTTGGGTCGGGTATTGATCGTTCCATTCCTGAACAGCATCTTTGCCATTTCGAACGATTGCAACATGATCAGAATTTGCCACGTTTCTCCTCTTTCGGTTAACTTTACGCTTCGCTCCGATAAAGAAAGTACTTCACTGTGTATTTTCCTGCATCATCGCATGGCGTACGTTTTCATGTTTTCCTTTCATCGTCCACGCCTCATCCGAGTATTTTTCAGCAATGAAATTGTTAATCTGGTGATGCTCTTCTGAGCCGAACTCATTCTTTATCAGGCGAATATTCCACGCTGTTTCAAATCCGGAAATTAAGGCTTGTTGTATTTCTTCAATGGTAACCTTGTAGCCCAGTATTTGGGATGGTATCGCTGTATTTTCATTCAGCCTCTGTGTTAGGAGGCTTTTCTCCGCTCGACCTATGGATACTGATTCGCCAAAAGAATCACCAGAATGCTTTAATGGCAGTGTACCTTGCTGCAGAAATATACCACCTCCTCGTGTTTGGGCACTCGCAATTAGCTTCCGTTTTCCCACGATCAATTCGTGGGGATAGGTAGATTCATAACATGCGATATTGACGCGCTCTTTTCGTGGTGATGCCTGACCAATAGCGGTCGTTGCGTTAATTCCAAGAATAGATAGCCCGAGTATGAGAGCCTCGTTAATTTTTTTGTAGGATTCCCTTGATGGTATTTGGTTCAAATTATGGCCCTGTGGAACTGTGATACTGTATGTGAGTTCTTCCGGCTGGTGTAGAATGGCCCTACCGCCTGTTGGACGACGTATGATGGGTACTCGCGGATTATAGGAAGGTCCATGTTGGAAGATTGAATGATAGTTTTGATAGCGTCCGATTGATATGTAAGGAATGGACCATTGATAAAATCGGATTGTTGGGCTGGTCTCATATGATGCTAAAGCTTCATCGACAGCCATATTTTCAGGACCCGTCATAGGGCTAGTGGCAATTAATCTCCATAAGTTATCAGGCATAGATTGTAACTCTCCAAATACTGGTGCACCAAACAAGAAAGGATTCAAAAGCTCTATAAATGCCTTCTAGATTTTTCACCTTATTGATTTTCTTTATCTTATATACACTAAATGGGTGTAATTCGACTATAGTAACCCCGACCAGTGTGCAGTTTAGTGCGACAGTTGAGCCAGTTTCCACATCAACTGCAACCTTGCAGGTACCGATATCTACGGTTCTACCAGCCTCACCAACGTCAACTCCCGACCCCTTATCTTTGTCTCTTCGTCTTGCTACAGCGCGCGGATGGAATAAATTAGATCCGTTTGCAACGACATCAGCGGACTACTATAAGATCTTCGCGAATACATTTTCGAGCCTTGTCAGATATAAGACGGGTGAAGGGACACGACCGTTTGTTCATGAGGTGGTACCTGATCTTGCCTCATCTTGGGAGCAGCCAGATGATAAGACGTACATATTTCGTCTGAATCAGGATGCTCGCTGGTCGGATTTGCCTGCAGTGAATGGGAGATCTGTTACAGGTGATGATGTGGTTCAGAGCCTCGAATATTTGATGCTCGAAAGCGTGCATGGCTGGATGTGGGAAAAAGTCAAATCTATTGAGCTTGTTGATGCATCTACAGTGCGTATCTCCTTGCTAGAACCCCAGGCATCTTTTTTGGATCTACTAGCAAGTGGGTTTAATGTGATTATGCCCACCGAGATATGGGAGTCAGACGAGTATGACCTGGCCCGGGGGCCATTAATTGGCTCGGGGCCATTCGTGTTTATGCCTGAGGTAAGCGAATTTACTCGTGCAGCAGAATTTCGGAGAAACCCTAATTTCTATGAATCGGGTGGTAATGTTGAGTTCTTGTCATGGCTAATTGTTCCCAATGATGCGACACGCGTTGCATTATTTGAAACAGGACAGCTAGATGTGCTGCGAATTCCGCCAGGAGAAATTGCTCGATATACGGATAAAAAACATCCTGAGATGATCGTGGGTCTGCAGACCATACCAGTTGGATGGATGGTCAGTTTGAATCATCAGCCGACTGTAATGAATAAATGGGGGGATCAACTTCCCTTCGCGGATGGACGTATTCGTGAAGCGTTAAGCTTAGCGATTGATCGGGAAGATATTTTTCAGACACACTTTAAGGGGGCCTCATTACTGGGCTTGAGTATGCCAGTTCCGTCTCATAATGCGCAGATCAAAGAAGATGAGTTGCGGGAATTATTGAGGTACGATTCTCAAGAAGCGACCGGGATTTTGCAAGAAGCGCTTCCAAGGGGTCAAACGTTGCAATTCGAACTGATTATTCCAAATATGGGACAAATTAGTGATTCAGTTGGTGAATTAATTGCAGACGATTTTCGGGAAATTGGTGCAGAAGTGGAGATTGTGAAAGTTTCTCTTGAACGCTATACCGCGACGGTTCTAACAAATCCAGGCAATTTCCAAGCTGCATTTGGCCCATCTCGTTCATATTTTTCTGCAGATCATTGGTTGAGAGGCCGTTTTTTGACCAATGGCTCGCATAATGCTAGCTCGATTAGCAATGTTGAACTAAATTTGATGATTGATATACAAAGCAATCGAACTGATCCAAAGCAGCGTGCGGCAGCGCTACGTCAGGCTCAGAGGTTGGTTTTAGAAAACTATCACTCATTGCCAATCCATCCTGATGCGGAGTGGTTAGCAGTAAAAAGCCGTGTCAGTGGTTGGTCAACTTTCCACGATTATCCTCACCAGAGATTTCTTCGTGAAATTTCATTGAAAGACTCTTGATGGCACAAAAGATACGATTGGAAAAATTCTGTGGAATGCGTGCGAAGTTCTCCATTGGCTCGTGATATAATACGCACAAGATTTTTTGCCTCCAATTTTTGTTGGAGTGGAGTAAAAGTGTGACCATACAAACGCCAGATGAGTCGGACCCTGTTTCTGATGAAGACAAGGAACCGGTAAAGCCTGTTCAGGAATCCGGCCCCAATGGTGATCAAATTCAAGATTCAAGCGATGCTCTTGAGGTATCATCCCTGGTTAACGCAGAAGCGGTTGTTTCAGATGTATCTTCTGCCTCTCCGGCAGGTTCAGATTCGCCTCCAGTAGATGCGGGTGATGATGGTAAAACGGAAATGGAGCGCCTCTTAGAAGAGTCCGAGTCTCTGCGTGATTTCAACCGAGGTTCGGTCGTTGAAGGTGTCATTATGCGGATCGATCGAGATGGCATTTTGGTTCATATCGGAGCCAAATCCGAGGGGATTATTTCAGCGCGTGAAATGCGTAGCCTCCCTCCCGACGACCTCGAAGCCTTAAATGTAGGTGATGAAATAATGGCTTATGTCCTGCGTTCTGATGATACGGGGCAGATTATGCTTTCGTATGACAGGGCACGGGGAGATCGATCGTGGAAGGTTCTAGAAGATAAACTTGAGGAAAATGTGGTTGTTGAATCCAACGTGACTGGATTTAACCGAGGCGGCCTTCTCGTGAATGTAGAAGGGATTCAAGGTTTTGTGCCTCTCTCGCAGATCGCGCCCCATCATAGGCCACAGGGAGCCGATGTTGAACAAATCCTTTCGGATATTGTTGGGTCGGTTCTTCGCTTAAAGGTGATTGAAGTTAATCGCCGTCGACAAAGAGCGATTTTGTCGGAGCGTGTCGTATACGAAGCAGAAAAAAGTGACATGCGCGAGGAGCTTATTGCTTCATTGCGCGAGGGCGAGATTCGAAAAGGTCACATAACAGGGATTCAAGATTTTGGTGCATTCGTAGATCTAGGTGGTGCGGATGGACTTGTTCACATATCAGAGCTTTCCTGGGAACCGATTGATAGCCCAACCGACGTCATTAAAGAAGGGCAAGAAGTCGAAGTTTATGTATTGAGAATCGATCCGGAAACCCGTCGAATCTCACTTAGCCTTCGACGTGCCAAACCCGATCCGTGGGCAGAAATGGTTCGGAAATATGACGAAGGTCAAATTGTCGAAGCGACCATAACGCGTCTGACAGCGTTCGGTGCATTTGCACGTGTTGAGGGCCCTGTTGAGGGACTAATTCACATATCGGAATTGTCTGAGAGTCGTATCAACCATCCCAGTGAAATTGTCAAAGAAGGGGATGTTGTAACTCTGAAAGTATTGCGCATTGAACCAGAACGTCGCCGAATGGGCCTTAGTTTGCGTCAGGCTCAAGCTGGTGGGTGGGCAAGTGAAATAACTGGAGCGGTTGTAACAACTGAACCTGATGTGGTTGAGGCAGCCGGGGAAGTTGTTGAGACAAGCGAGACATCTGAAACCAGTCATACGGATGAGACGACGGATACATATGAGACAAATGAAGAGCTCGGAGCGAGCGATATAAAAGAGACTGGTGAGGCAGATGCGGTGGATGCCACACTTGAGACAGATGAGACAGATGAGACAGATGAGACAAGTGAAGTATAATGTAAGCAGCGTAGGGTAAATTGCTTCTTGCGAAGGCCTGTCAAAACTAGCCAAGCAAAAATTTAAAAGTCTGCGGGGAAAGATATGACCAGCAGGTTCGAAAAGTTTTCAGAAAGAGCGCGGAGGGTTTTGTCTCTCGCGCAGGAAGAAGCCAAACACTTCAACCATAATTACATAGGTACCGAGCATATTTTGCTTGGGCTTGCGCGTGAACCCGAAGGCGTGGGGACACGTACTTTGATTTCCCTTGGGACGGATCTTGGCAAAGTGCGGTCGGCGGTTGAATTCATCATTGGTGAAGGAGACCGGCCGGTGACAGGTGATGTTGGGTTAACACCACGCGCTAAGAAAGTGATTGAGTTTGCCGTTGATGAGGCACGGCAAATGAGTCATCACTATATTGGCACTGAACATATCCTTATCGGACTCCTGAGAGAAGGTGAGGGAGTTGCTTCACAGGTGCTGCAGAGCCTTGGCCTTGATCTTGAGAAAGTTCGGACGGAAGCACAACGGCTTCTTAGTAGCTCGAGTAGCTCGTCTTCAGGGCAAAGTAGACAGCAGTCAACTCGGACGGCGACTTTAGATTCACTGGGTGTTGATTTAACACAGATGGCGCGCGAAAATTCACTCGATCCGATTGTCGGAAGAAATGATGAGATCGAGAGAGTTGTTCAAATATTATCTCGTCGTACAAAGAATAACCCTGTCTTGATCGGTGAGCCAGGGGTGGGTAAGACCGCCATTGTAGAGGGGCTTGCCCAGCGGATAATTTCAGGGGATATACCTGAGACACTGCAAGGTTCGCGTCTCGTTAGTTTGGATATGGGAGCCCTGGTTGCAGGGACAAAATATCGTGGCGAATTTGAAGAACGATTGAAGAAAGTGATTGAAGAACTGCGCAATGCTAAGGATACGATTCTCTTTATTGATGAGTTGCATACACTAGTTGGCGCAGGCGCAGCTGAAGGTGCGGTTGATGCATCGAATATATTGAAGCCATCCCTTGCACGCGGAGAAGTGCAAGCAATTGGAGCGACGACCCGGGAAGATTATCGGAAGCACATTGAGCGCGATGCTGCTCTGGAGCGCAGATTCCAGCCAGTTGATGTTGATGAGCCAAGTGTGGAAGATTCGATTGAGATATTGCGTGGCATTAAAGCTCGATATGAAGAACACCATCGTCTAGAGATTACTGATCAAGCAGTGGAGAGTTCTGTTCGGCTTGCCGCACGTTATATTGCGGATCGTTTCTTGCCGGATAAGGCGATTGACTTGATCGATGAGGCGTCGTCACGAGTTCGCATAAAGAGTACCTCTAAGCCGTTATCTGTGAAACAAGCGGTGGAAGGTTTGGATAGCGTGCGGCGTGAGAAAGATCAGGCGATATCCGAGGGGAATTACGATTACGCGGCTGAGATGCGTGCACGAGAAGTGCAACTTGAGGAACGAATCACAGAGCTCGAACAAGAATGGAAAGCTGATACCAAACCTGAGGATCTGTCTGTCAGTGAAGAGAATGTAGCTGAAGTAGTCAGTATGTGGACAGGCATTCCTGTGACACGGCTCGCATCGGAAGAGACTGAGCGCTTGTTACAGATGGAATCAGTGATGCATGATCGCATTGTCGGCCAGGAAGAGGCCATTACGACCGTGTCCAAGGCTGTTCGGCGCGCTCGCGCAGGATTGAAGGATCCCCGTCGACCGATCGGTGCATTTTTATTCCTTGGACCAACTGGTGTTGGTAAAACTGAATTAGTGCGGACCTTGTCTGAATTCATGTTTGATTCAGAAGATTCTCTTATCCGTTTGGATATGTCAGAGTTTATGGAACGGCATACGGTTGCAAGATTGGTTGGAGCACCTCCCGGATATGTCGGCTATGATGATGGCGGTCAATTAACCGAATTGGTCAGGCGCAAATCATACAGCGTGATTCTTCTCGATGAAATTGAAAAGGCACACCCTGAGGTATTCAACATATTACTGCAGATTTTTGATGATGGTCATCTAACTGATGCTAAGGGACGAAAGGTTGATTTCCGGAATGCTATTATCGTGATGACCAGTAACATTGGAGCCGAACTTATTCGCAAGAACTCTAACATTGGGTTCTATACGGTAGATGATGAAGCTGGTAAGCAAGCTCAATCATATGAGCGGATGAAGGATAAGGTGCTGAGCGAAGTCAAGAATTATTTCCGGCCAGAATTTCTGAACAGGATTGATTCTACGGTTGTGTTCCATTCACTTAGTAAAGAGCATATACATATGATTGTTGACCTGATGATGAAAGAGGTTCAGGTGCCGTTGGCAGAGAAGGAAATCACTTTAGAACTGTCAGACGCCGCCCGCGATTATCTTGGTGAAGAAGGTTTTGATGAAGTGTTTGGCGCTAGGCCACTACGTAGGCTTATTCAGGACAAGATTGAAGATCAGCTATCAGATATGATTTTGCAGGATAAGATTCATGCGGGGGAAACTGCACGAGTTGAGGTTGAGGATGATGACATTGTCATTCGCGTCCCAATTGTGGCTGAAGTTAGTCCGAATTAACGGGTGTTTACCTAAGACTGTTGGTTCTAACGAATGCAACAATATAGAGATATATAAACGGGGAGAGCCTAAGCTCTCCCCGTTTCATTTATAATGGACTCATGGCTACAAAGGAGCGCAAAGTTTGGGTCTGCCGTGAGTGCGGTTGGACTGGACCACAGGAACTCGGTCAATGCCCATCATGTGAAGCATGGGCTAGTCTAGAAGAGTCTGTAGTCGCACCAGCAAATAAGGATGGGAAACGATATCGTTCCTTTTTAGAAACAACGAATCCAACCGAAATAGGTAATATTGTTTCGGAACAGACTGGGCGTCTGACCTTACCATATCCGGAGTTGAATCGTGTTTTTGGTGGTGGGGTAGTACTTGGATCAACGATCCTTTTGGGTGGAGAACCTGGTATTGGCAAATCCACTCTCTTGCTGCAAATTGCTGATTCATTCGTACAAGAAAAAATGACTGTTGTGTATGGTGCCGGTGAAGAATCGCCAGAGCAGATCAAAATCAGAGCTGATCGCTTGCGCTTGGCTGGAGCGCAATTGCTCGTTGTTCCAGAAACAGATACCCGGTCTTTGCTTGCTCATTTAGATCAGATATCTCCCCAAATTGTAATTATCGATTCGATCCAAACATTGCATATAGAGGGAATCGCTTCTTCTCCTGGTAGTGTTGCGCAAGTGCGTGAAAGTGCTTCCGAATTAACCCGCTGGGCACGAGCAAATAATGCGGCTCTTTTTTTGGCAGGTCATGTTACGAAAGACGGCACTATCGCGGGACCCCGCGTATTAGAACATATTGTTGACGTTGTTCTGTACCTGGAAGGGGAAACGATGAGCGGATTCCGTTTGCTACGTGGTGAAAAGAATCGATTTGGATCGACTCAAGAGCTTGCATTGCTGAAAATGGGTGAATTGGGATTGGAAGAAGTAGCTGATCCATCACAAGTTATGTTGTCGGAGCGAAATCAGGGTGGAGTTGGATCTGTTGTTGTTCCAATACTGGAGGGTAGTCGATCAATAATGGTTGAAATACAGGCTCTTGTAAGCCCAACCTCTCTCGCAGTCCCACGTCGGATGGCCACAGGGGTAGATTTAAACAGAGTACTTCTTATTTCAGCTGTTTTGGGGCGCAGGTTGAATATTTCTCTATCTGATCAAGATATTCTCGTTAACATACCTGGTGGATTACGCGTTGCTGATCCCGGTGCGGATTTAGGTATCTCTATTGCGGTTCTATCGAATATTTATGAGTATGCTGTTACGGAGGATGTGTTTTTCATTGGCGAAGTTGGATTAAGTGGAGAAATTCGCCGCGTTGGCCGATTGGGAGATCGTATACGCGAGGGGGAACGATTAGGGTTTAAATCTGCTGTCGTACCTCGAGGTACGTTGAGTGAAATGGTGATGAAACCTGCAATCAATTTGGTGGAGGTTTCAACGTTATGGAATGTTATGGAATACCTCGGATTGCAAAAAACACGTGCAAAAAAACAGTAAAGGCTTGTATTTAGCACTTTTGAATTGATTCGGGGTTGTACAATTAGATAAAGGTAACGTTTGTAACACGATAGTTGTTAAAAACGAGAGCGTTACGTGTTTTCAGGGAAGGATACAATGGAAAACAAATTAGATGCACTGAAGGAAAATCTGAGAGAGATGGGTAATGTTATGATCGCTTTTTCAGGCGGTACAGATTCTTCATTTCTCGCTTCGGTTGCTTTTGAGGTTCTTGGTGAACGTGCTCTTGCGGTAACGGCGGTCTCAGCGATTATGAGTGAACGTGAAAAACGTGAGGCGGTTGAGACTGCGGTGGAGATTGGACTGCCACACGTATTATTCGAGACTGATCAATTAGAGTATGAAGGTTTTCAAGAGAACATTGGGAAGAGGTGCTATTTTTGTCGAGTTGATTTGTTTTCCAAAATGGTAGAAATGGCAAAAAAACGTGACATTAGATGGGTCCTTGATGGAACGATTGTTGATGATCTTGGTGATCATCGTCCTGGTCTGAAGGCCAGGAATGAGTGGGAAGTGAAAAGTCCTCTTGTTGATGTGGGATTGACGAAAGAAGATATCCGCGTGTTGTCGCGTGAGCGTAAGCTTTCGACTTGGGATAAACCACAAGAGGCATGTCTAGCTTCGCGAATCCCTTGGGGTACAAAAGTGACGTTTGAACTTTTGGATGTCATTGATAAAGCTGAGGAATATCTATTTGCGTTAGGGTTCGAACAAGTACGCGTGAGACATCACGGAAAGATTGCTCGCATTGAACTTGGGAAAGATGAAATCGCACGCTTTCTGGAACAGGATTTGAAGGACGATGTGGTGGCAAGATTGCTCTCTTTGGGTTATCAACATGTCACGCTTGACTTAATGGGATACCAAACTGGAAGCATGAATGTTGTGGATCAGCGCGTGGATAATAAGCCGACATCCGGGGTGTAGTTCGTATGGCAACAAAAAGTAAAGCAGAATATACATATGACAATCGCCTATTTTGACTGCCAAGTAGGCGTTAGTGGGGACATGATATTGGGGGCGCTAGTTGATGCTGGGGCCCCTTTACCTCTGATGCAAGATGCGTTAGCAGGTCTCCCTGATGAATTTCAAGTCAGACTAAAAAAAGAAGAGGTTACTAGGGGTGGGATACGTGCTTCTCATGTCCAAGTTGAAGGGAATCTTACACCTGCTCATGGTCGATCATTCGCAGATTTACTTCGTTTGGTTGATCATGTGGCGACAACTTCAGAAAACAAAGAACAGGCTCGTCGCATTCTCCAGTCAATCGGCGAAGCTGAGGCACGTGTTCACAGGGTCTCTTTGGAAGATGTGCATCTTCATGAATTAGGTAGCTTGGATACATTGGTCGATGTATTGGGGGCTGTGATCGGGTTGAGTGAGCTTGGCATCACCAAAGTGTACAGTGCGCCTTTGCCGGCAGGGCATGGTACTGTTCGATCAGAGCATGGGAAATTGCCGGTTCCCGTGCCTGCCGTCCTAGAATTGGCTAAATTGTATGCTGTTCCTTTACGAACTCCGACATCTGCGACTGTAGCGGGTGAGCTTGTTACGCCGACTGGAGCCGCTATTCTTGCCACACTTGCTTCATTTGAACCAGTTTCAATTGTTCCGGATCGAGTTGGACACGGAGCAGGTACTCGAGATCCTGAAAGCTATCCGAATGTGTTAACTCTATGGGTAGGCGAGAGTAGGATTGAAGATGTTGATCAATTGATCCTTATTGAGACGAATATTGACGACATGAATCCTGAAATCTACTCCTATGTACGCGAACGACTCACTAGTGCAGGGGCGCGAGACGTTTGGATGACTGCGATTCAAATGAAAAAAGATCGACCTGGTGTGGCGGTTAGTATTTTAGCGGAACCTTCTGACGAAAAGCAGATGCTTGAAATCCTCTTCCACGAAACGTCAACCTTAGGTGCACGAATTCAGCAGATACGGCGCCCTCGGGTTGATCGAGAAATTGTTCGTGTGACGACAACATTAGGTGAGTCACGTGTGAAGATCAAAAGAGCCGATGGTCGCGTCATTTCCGTCGCTCCTGAATATGATGACTGCCGACAGCTGGCACTCGACTCAGGGCTGTCATTGCAAGACGTATATCGAGTAGTGAGGCGTGCTGCGGAAGATAAATGGCTATCCTGATTCGAATGAAGTGGCATTTTCAGCGCACATCGATCCGTTTTCTTCAAATCAAAATTTGTCTATGCGAATTTTAAAATGAAGCAAAAATCCTATTGACTTTCCATCCCTCTGTCACATATGGTTATTATTAGAATTGGGTAGAGTTGAGTGGCTTTGAGCTATATATCATGTGAGAGGTGATGTTTATGCGAGGAAATATGACGAGATTTCTAGTCGCGCCAGCAATAGCACTTGCTATGTTGATTGGTATTGCTTGTGCGCCTGCGGCCGATCCAACGGCGACGACAGCTCCGGCGGCGGCTCCGGCGGCGACGCAGGCTCCGGCAGCGACCGCTGCCCCGGTTGAAACGAAAGTGCGACCAGTAGCTGTTGTTGCGACACCAGCGAAGAATCCGAATGCTCAGACTGGTGGTATATTCAGGTATCTGAATAATTCCTACCCCGCTGACTTTGCAGTATGGGAAGGGGCCGTTGGAAGTATTATCAATGGCCTAGCTCCGAGCAACGATACTTTACTTGAGTTCAATGCTTGGGAAGAAGGCAAGGGTGGGGAATTATTGCCCAACATTGCCTATGATTGGTGGACGAATGAGGATGGTACTGAATGGACATTCGCAATAACTGAAGGTGTGAAATTCCATGACGGTACGGACCTAACATGTGCTGACGCTCAGTTCATGTTGGACGTTATCAGGAACGAGCAAGACGCGACGGGTGACGAGCTCAGGAAGAGCCCAAGAGCTCTTTATGCGAAGAGAGTGACTGGAACATCATGTGCAGATGATTATCATCTGAAGGTGACCAGTGACGCTCCGTTACCATCTCTTCCTGTAGCACTAGGTTTGGGTAACTTCGTTCTCCTACCTAAGGCAACGTTCGAAGGGAAGCTAGATACGCTTCTCGATAACATTGGTCCCGGTGCTGGCCCCTTCGTTGTTGAAGAGGTTATCCCTGGTGAGCAAATTACGATGAAGCGAAACGCGAATTACTGGAACCAGCCCTATCCATACATGGATGAATACAGGTACATCAATTCAGGATCAACTGCTGCTATGCAAGCTGCATACCGAGTTGGTCGTGGAGAGCGTGGAACTCTACCAGCGACAGTTCGTCCCGAACTGGTCGCAGACGGTACGATGACACAAGCGTTACCGCTCATCCGCCACGGTGGCATGGGCATACAGGCCAACTGGACCCGCGAACCATGGAATGATCCGCGCTTCTCGCTTGCTTTGAAGTGCGCAATTGACAGCGACAAGCTGATTCAAACTGCACAAGATGGTGATGCATGGGAATCCCCCATGTTCCCGCTTGCAGAGATTCCTGGTGGTACTGACTGGGGTCTGACCAAGGCGGAATGGAAAGCAATCCACCCGTGCCATGGTCCAAGCACAGAAGCGAACATTGAAGAACGCCAGGATATAGCGCGTGGACTCATGGAGGAAATGGGTTACTCTGCGAGCAATCCGGCGCGACCTTATACCTACCTTTGGAGTTCGTTCGTTGTGCCTCGCTGGCCTCCAATACTTGAAGACTTGAATAAGGTCTACATTGAGCCAGAAACTGAAGTTTTGGAAACTGGTGCAGCGTACCAGGCGAACAATAACGGTGAGTTTGACTTCAACATTTGGGGATTCATTACAGCACGACATGATCCTGATCATTGGTTGTATGAGCAGTTCTACTCCACTTCGGATAGGAACTACGGCAAGTACACCAACCCTGAGCTTGATGCACTCATTGACAAGCAGTCCGTCACGCTTGACCCAACAGAGCGAAAGAAGGTCGTGAAAGAGATTTCGACGCTGTTGTTGACAGACAACGTGAAGATTTGGGCCTACTGGTTCATGGACACTACGGTTGTACCGGCTTGGGTGAAAGACTACTACAACATTTCACCAAGTAACCAGAATACAACTGCAAAGCTGACTCGCGTCTGGATTGACCAGGCTGTGTTGTCAGAAAAAGGTGATGCACCGAATTAGTCTCAAACACCATACTAGGTGAGCTAGATGGAGTCCGATCCTTTGGTGGGATCGGGCTCCATTTTTTTTTCGCAACCATTCATCATGCTAGTGATTTTAGGGCTTGTGAAATAAATTGGAAACGGAAAGCATTGATCGGATTTATCGCCAATAGACGGATATGTAAAAGAAGCATTTGATTAAGGTTTAGTGGTTCGTGAGAAACGGGTTTTCCCTCCCGGATATCGTGTATACAAGGTGGTTTCTGTGAGTGTATTCATACGCTGGAGCGGTGTTTCTGCATTACTTGGAGGAATTACTTGGACTCTCCTGAGACCACTTGCTGCCAGTGCCTGGCATGAGGATCTCTATTCATTAACGTATGAAGATTACAATCGCCTTTTGACATTCACGTGGTTATTTTTTGGTATTGCACTTTGCGGACTAATGATTCGCTTTCATAGAACATTTAGTCGGCTGGGGTTTATTGGATCTCGTATGGCTTTTTTCGGAGTGGTGCTTTTACTTAGTGGTAATATTGTCGAATTTTGGATCATATTGTTTCAATCTGAGTACGTTCCTATTCGTATTGGCGGAGATAACGTTTGGCCTGTTGCTGGAGTGGGATGGACTCTTCATCTAATTGGGTTAGCATTAGCAACAGTAGGTTTTTGTGTAGTTGGCATTACTTTACGTACAACTCTTCGACCAGTTTTGATTGGACTCGCAGTATTGTTTCCTTTTGCAGTCTTTTTTGGAAACATCATTGGTATTGGGTTCATTTTTGGCCTCATGTGGTGTCTGCTAGGCAATACTCTTTATAGGCCAATGGACACCGGTTTTGAAGAAGATGGCGGCATTGTCTGATGGCGATGCCATTTACCGATGCAGCTCAGGATGCAGTTGGGCGCACGATCGAAGAATATCCTGATGTTATTCTGAAGTGGAAAAAGAATGAACGGGGTAGTTGGGGATTTCTTGCAGGGCGTGCAGTAATCATGTGTAAACAAAATTTGCAGAGGAGTTTGTCCGATCGAGAAAGGCGAGATGTATGGCAATTATTGTGGTTCAGCCTCAATGATGAAATTATGAATACGCGCAATAATGTTTCTGATAAGTGAATAGAAAAATATATCGGATACGTTTTTATTCAGAAAAATAACGCTTCGGTACACATTAGGAAATATCGAAAGAGAACAATAATGGGAAAAATCGTAGGTGTTGGTGGTGGTCGAATGGGAGAATTGGAAACGTTGTCCATTGATAAGGAAATCATTGAGTTAACAGGGAAAAGACGTCCCAAAGCTCTATTCGTGCCAACTGCAAGCAGTGATTCTCAGGATCGATGGGATGTTTTTCAAGAGGTTTATGGGCGTAAGCTTGGATGTGATGTTGATGTGCTCCTCTTGCTTGGCAGTAGACCAGAACCAAATGAAATATTGGAACACATTCTTCCCGCAGATATCATCTATGTTGGTGGGGGGAACACGTTGAAAATGATGCGGCGCTGGAGATTGTTAGGTGTGGATAAATTGATTTTGGATGCTTACAATCGAGGATCTGTTCTAGCCGGATCAAGCGCAGGGTGTATCTGTTGGTTTGACTTCGGCCATAGTGATTCGATGTCATTCTATTCTGACACTGATTGGGAGTATATTCGTGTTAAAGGTATGGGTCTATTGAGTGGTACGGTATGCCCTCATTACAATAGTGCGACTCGCGGGGTTGCAAGACGTGACGATTTCCACAAGATGATCCGTAAATATTCAGATATGGGGGTTGCGTTAGATAATTTTTGTGCAATAGAAGTGGTTGATAATCGTTATCGTATATTATCTGCACGGCCAGATTCGCATGCATATGTACTGGCAGTCGGGAAAGATGGATCTATTATTGAAGAAGAGATTGAACAGAAGACGAATTTCGAGCCAGTAAAATCTTTGGTTCTGCAAACATAATTGGAGAGGCGGTGTATTTATGATTGATCTTCGTAGTGACACAGTGACCCATCCTACATTAGAAATGCGCCATGCTATGGTTCAGGCTGAAGTTGGTGATGATGGATTGGAGGGTGACCCAACTGTGATCCGCCTCCAGGAACGGGCTGCAAGTATTTTAGGGAAGGAAGCCGGGCTATTCGTACCGAGTGGAACAATGGGTAACATTGTATCTTTGCTTGCCCAGGCGCAACCTGGCGATGAAATTATGGTTGGAGATAGGTCACATATCTTTTTGAATGAGGTTGGCGGGGCATCAGCTTTAGGTGGTATTCAAACCCAGCAAATACCGAATGAAATGAATGGCACTCTTGATTTAAATCGTATTGAGCAAGGCATTCGACGATCCGGTGGAGCTCGACCTGTTTCACGTCTCCTCTGTTTAGAAAATACTCATAATTATTGCTCTGGAGCGGCTCTTTCAGTAGATTACTTAGGAGCTGCTTCCGATTTAGCACACCGTAATGGTCTGAACGTCCATGTTGATGGAGCTCGTATATTTAACGCAGCCATATCGTTAGGTGTTGGAGTTGATCAGTTAGTTGCTGATGCAGATACGGTCACGTTCTGTTTATCTAAGGGATTAGCTTGCCCTGTAGGCTCCATCGTGTGTGGTTCTAGCGATTTTATTGCAACTGCACACCGTATTAGGCGGATGTTGGGTGGCGGCATGCGCCAAGTTGGGATATTGGCCGCTGCAGGTCTTTATGCATTGGATAATATGGTTGATCGATTAAGCGAGGACCACGCGAATGCACAGCGCTTGGCAAAAGGCTTAGCATCAATCCCTGGCTTGAGCATTGATCCAGAGATGACACAAACTAATATTGTCATAGCGGAAGTGCATGATGGTGACGTTCCCACTCTGTTGGATGAATTGGCCGAAATGAATGTCTTGGGATCTTATATTGGTGATAATTTATTGCGAATGGTGACACATCATGGCATTAAAGAGAATGACATTGATCAAGCCCTTGATATTACGAGTGGAGTAATCGCTCGAGGCCAGGGCAAAGAGACCGATAACAGCTAGGATCCATTTAATAATGGTTGCGTCCGAGAACAACTGTTCCACCGCTATGACGAGCCAGTATAGAGCCACCCGTGCCGTGTGCTACGGCTACATTACAGTCAGGGACTTGGTTTTCTGATCTTTCATGCCTTAATTGTCGAGTCGATTCAAACAGCAAAAATATGCCGCGTCCAGCAGGATGATTTGAGGAAAGACCGCCCCCGTCCGTATTGATAGGAAGGCGTCCATCAATGTTGAGCGTGCCATTCTCAACGAAACTTCCCCCTTCGCCTTTCTCGCAAAAACCGAGATCTTCTATACCACACATTACGGTAATTGTGTAAGAGTCGTAGATCATGGCCATATCTATATCTTCTGGGGTCAGTTCAGCTTCAGCGAATGCTCTACCAGACGATTGGGCGGCAGCAATGAATGTGATATCACGGTTTCCTATTCCTGGATGGGCAACCGCTTGTCCTGTTCCTAGTACGTACACAGGATCATGTTTGAGGTCCTTCGCGCGTTCTGCTGAAGTCACAATTACTGCTCCTCCACCATCTGAAATTATGCAACAATCAAGCAGATGCAATGGGTCAGAGACCATGCGGCTGTTAATTACATCTTCGACAGTGATGGGATCCCGAAATACTGCGAACGGATTAGTTGATGCATGTTTTCTTGTTGCAACAGCGATTTCCGCGAGTTGTTCACTTGTTGTGCCATATTGCGCCATATGTCTTCGTGCGACCATTGCATATGATCCCACTGTGGTTGTTCCGTAGGGAGCTTCAAACGAATCAGGAATGAAAGGGACTGTTCTGCTAGTCGTGCCACGAGTTCCTGTATTGCGTTGCTCCGAGCGCGCTGTTTGCCCATGGGTAATTAGCGCGACCTCGCAATGGCCTGCAGCAATTGCGGCTGCAGCATGCGCGATGAAAAATTCATAAGAACCACCACCCATTTGAGTGGTATCCATCACTTTCGGATATAGGTTCATATACTCCGCAAGTGTCCAACCAGCATGGCTAAATAGGCCGTCTACGTCTTTAATGGTGAGGCCTGCATCATCAAGAGCGCGTCTAGCGGAATCAGCTTGAATAGATAGATATGACGCGAATGGATCAAATCGACTTTCATATTCGTGGATACCGACAATAGCTGTTTTTCCTCGAATGCTCATGATTTCACTCTCCTAGCCATAGACGTTTCATGATTCTCTAATAATAGATATCGGGCATCACCAGTGCAATGGTGATATCCGACAACTGCTGTTGTCAGTCTATGTTTCCCAGTTGTTGTGTTTCATCGTGTTATACTGGCCGCAAAATTTTTGCAGTCCTAGGATTGAAGTTTACTGATGCGGTATATATTGCATGCAGATTTAGATGCATTTTATGCGTCTGTTGAACAACTAGATGATCCCTCCCTCTTGGATAAGCCCGTCGTCGTGGGAGGAGCGCCAGAAAAACGCGGGGTGGTTGCAGCGGCATCGTACCATGCCCGTAAATTTGGAGTGCACTCAGCGATGCCGATGCGCCGTGCGATGGAATTGTGCCCACATTTGGTGCGTATTCCGCCGCGTTTTTCACGGTACAGAGAAATTTCACAGATGGTAATGGAAGTTTTGCGCAGCTTTACTGATCTGGTCGAGCCGATCTCTCTTGATGAAGCGTATTTGGATATTACAGCGAATATTGAAGGCAACGTTACTACAAAGGATATAGCTGTTCAGGTTCAAAATGCAGTTAAAAACCATGTTGGATTAACCCTTTCTATTGGTGTTAGTACATCTAAATCAGTGGCGAAGATTGCTTCGGACATCAACAAACCTAATGGGTTAGTGATTATTGATCCGGGTGAGGAGGAAATGTTTATTGCTCCTCTTCCTGTCAATAAACTGTGGGGTGTTGGACCTAAAACTGCGGAGCGATTGTTACAAGAGGGAGTACGGACGGTTGGCCAATTGGCAGCTATGGATCACAATTCGTTTACACAAATTTTTGGCAAACGTGGGGAAGAGGTCAGGCAAATGGCGATGGGCTTGGATCAACGCGGCGTCATTTTGAATCGTGTTAGTAAATCGATAGGTGCCGAAACGACTATTTCTGAAGACAGCAGTGATTTTAACGAATTATTCCGATTATCTGGAGATCTCTTGGGCACGGTGTGGGAGAAATTGGTGCGCAAGAATCTCTACGCGAAAACACTGACATTGAAATTGCGGACTTCTAATTTTCAGACCTACACGCGGAGTTTTACGAACGAGGTTACCTTTGGGACACCAGGTGAGGTGCGTGAATTGGTCAGTTTAATGCTTCGGGAAGAAACTGGCAATGAACAGAAGTTTCGATTGATTGGATTACGCTTGTCAAATTTTGTTGATGTAAAACAGTTGTCTTTTTATGAAAACTCGTCATGTTTGCAGTAGGAATTTAGGATTAATAGAGTAGGTTGAAATTCTACATAAGGCCAACTAAATCTGAGATGTTTTCGATAACGGGGATTGCTTCGGGTTGATGATTTGGCTTACGGAATTCGCTAGTCAGAATAATTTTTTCGGCAATATCTAATGGCACTGATTCAAGATCGTTGGTGACGTATGCCACTTCGTGGCTGTTCAGTTTAAGAGAGTTGTATACAGCATGGAAAATCCGGGGGTCCGGTTTTCTAAATCCTACATCACACGATAGGATAACTGTGTCAAATAGGTCATCGTCCGGATTGTAGAGTGGGATCGTCTTTAACCAATCACGTTTGAATTGCGAATTCGCGACCAAACCAAGAAAAAATCCTTTACGGCGTAAGTCCCGTAACGTTCTTCGCGCTTCTTGTGATAATGATTTTCTCTCATAAAGATATTCTGCTAATTTACCATCACTAAGGCCTAGGGATTCTTCTAACAGACCTTCTGGTACCCAGATCTTTTCTTTATCAAAGACTGTCTTAATCGATGAGGCTAAATCATTTGACTGATTACTTATTTGGCTCGTATCCGCTTCTAATTCAGCGGTTATATGCCGGAGAACACGTTCTGCAAGAGGGAGTAAGCCTCCTGGCGGTGCATTGTCCACGAGCAGTGGTATCACGCGTACCCGAATCTCAGCCATTAGGTCACTAGCCGGATAAGGTTCCATCAAAGTATATTCGTCGTCAAAAACAATGCCTTTTATTGTACCGTTGACCATTTTTTACCTCACAAACGACACAATTTCACTCAGCTGTGTGAGAATTATATCTGCTTCGTTTTTCTCATCGATTTCTTCGCGGAATTCATGTGTTAGAGCTGTTGCAGCAAAACCAAAATTTTGGGGACCTCGGATATCCTCAATGATGCGATCTCCCACAAAGAGGGCTTGTTCTTTTTGTGCTTTTAATTCATTGAGGATTGTTTCGTATGTAAGGTGGTTGGGTTTTCGTACACCGATATCTGAGGAAAATACGACAGCATCTAGTAGATTTGAGCTGTTCAAAATTGGAAGGAGGTGGATCCATTTTTTCACAAAAACGGTATTGGACATGACGCCGAGTCGGAAGCCATTTGTTTTCAGTTTGATAAGAGTCTCCAGCGTGGTACTAGGAACGGTGCTGAGAGTGCCATGTAGCTGATGGTCCATTTCCACGATCCGCTCACAATCTGAATGGGAAAGATTGACTTCTTCGGTGCTGAGGGCAGACTGTACAATTTCTCCCAGAATTAGTTCATCTTCTTGGCGATTTTCGTTGTATGAACGGTTAATCGTTTCTTCCATGTAGAGCACGATTCTGTGCGCTATTTCCATATGATCAGAGCGGTTCGGATGTGCTAGCTTCAAGATTTCACTGATGCCTTTTTGATATGGTTCCAGGATTGTTTCAAACGGCGCTAAATCAATCAGAGTGTGTCCATAATCAAAAACTATGGTATCGATTTTCATAAATGGTGCTTTCGTTACCCAACCTCGATTTTTGTGGACTAGGTATACATTGAATAAGGGCGATCAGTAGAGCATAGCTCCAGATCGCCCTTATCCTAGCTAGAGGGCCATTTCATTAAAAATGTCGTGGCATTCTAGCCTTGATAGCCCCTGCTGCCCACCCACCTGAGAGAGATTCTCTTGTGAGCAGTTCGCTAGGGTATTCCGATCTATGTAAAGATCGGACTTTAGCGAAGCGCAGCAGGTGACCCAGCAGAGGCGTTAATACTACACAAGCTGGATCACCTCCTTTCCAGGGTATATCACCCTGACAAAATCATTACAGATGGTTGCATGGAAATCAAGACTGTGCACAACAACTCTAGGATTTCAATCGCATTTCTTCTGATAGATATGGTGTTCATTGAAATCCCAGAATCATCCCTTTGAGGTTGAAAAATTTGACACAATTCATTCATAGGAGCACGCTATTGCGAAACGCTAAAGGAGAGTACCGTGATGAGCATTGTCGAATATCAAGAAGGCAACATTTTATATGAGAAAATTGATAGATTTGCGCGTATAACTATCAATCGTCCTGAAAGTCTTAATGCTATTAATCAAACTGTGCTTCGCGGTTTGTATGAGGCATTTGGTGAAGCAGAAAATGATGATGATGTGCGTTCGGTCATTTTCACTGGTGCAGGGCGGGCGTTCTCTGCTGGGGGGGATTTGAATGAGATTGCAGAGCGGAGAAAATCAGGGGAAGAGGAAGCTGCGCCAGACCCAAATGATGTTGAGGCATCCGAAGTTTATTTGCGTATATGGGACCTATCAAAGCCTGTTATTGCTGCCATTCCGGGTCACGCCGTTGGCCAAGGTTGTGAAATAGCTGCAATATGTGATTTTACGATCGCATCTGAGAAAGCAAAGATTGGTGAGATTCAAATTCGTCATGGATTTGGTACGCCTGTTTTAATCACTCCATATTTAATGACGCCCAAGCAAGCAAAAGAAGTGTTGTTAACGGGGGACATTCTCGATGTACATGAAGCTCAAAGGTTAGGTCTCGTGAATAAGGTCGTTCCCCATGAAAAGTTACAGGAAGAAGCGGAAGCTCTTGCCCGAAAGATCGCTGATTTGCCAAGAGATGCTGTGAAGCAAGGTAAGGCACGGATTAATCGGAGCTATGAAATCCGCGGTATCTTGGCATCTATCAACCATACTTCAGATCCATCCTTTGCAGATCTTGCGGAGGAGGGCATTCGTGATGAAGACGAGGGTGCAGCCCGTTTGAATGTTATCCAAGAACGAGGTTGGGAGGCGTTTATTCGCGAGCGAGATCGAATGTATCGAGATAAAACAGAGTAATAGGGATGTAGTGTGCGATTTGGACAGAAAAATCTGAGTAGTGGCATTAAACGCAAACAATCTGTGGCTTCCCCGTTTTCATTTCTCTGCAATGATTCTCAACAATATGGAAATCAGCACAATAATTGGACCTAAAGCGCTCAACACGTTCGTTGGAGAAATGAACCGCTCCATGACTGCCTGTGTTCCTTTGAGGCCTTTCCATAGCCAGTTTGGCATGATATCCCGCCAGCGGCTGGCGTAAGGTGTAGTGGTGTTGGTTCTTTTACCCAAAGCATAAGCAATGATTGCCATGAACGAAAAAAGGAACAATTTGATTGCCAGAATTAATCCGTAAGTGGTGCTACCAAGCACAGTCAACCGATCAAAGATTAGTATCACACCAGTAATGATTAGGACCCAGAGAGAGATCTCAACAATTTCTTTAAAAAGCTGTCCAATTCTTGCTCCGAAGCTTGGTGAACTGCCACCTAAGCGCATTACCGGGCGTAATACGAAGAGGAAAAAGAGGTTTCCCCCAATCCAGACTGTGACCGCCATGATATGAGCCCAGAGGACGAGAAGAATGAGATAGTCATTGACTTCCATTATGCTCAAGTGGCTTCCCCCTCTCTAGGGTACCGTGAGATTAATGAATATTTGTAATGAGAAGGAACCATGGATTTTAACTAGTGGTTTTGTAGTGGCTATGGCATAGCGAGCAATTGTCTTCAGCACTTCTTTGTTCAATGCTACGTATTCTTGTACCTTGTTGTTCGAGTAGGCGGGCAAGTTTGCAAAGAGGTAATCCGACTACATTGGATGGGCATCCATCAAACCCTGAAACGAAGTTGAATTCACTATCTTGAATGGCGTATGCGCCGGCTTTATCCATAGCATACCCCGACGCAATCGAGGCCTCGATCTCAGAATCCGAATAATTACGCATTTTCACTGTTGTAACCGCTGCATCAATTGCGACTTGCTCTCCCTGGGCATCAATAACGGCAATCCCTGTTACAACTCGATGTTCCCGATTTCGGAGGCGCTGAAGGATTGAAAAAGCATCTTTCTCATTTTGAGGTTTCCCAATGATTTGATCATCAAGGATGACCATGGTATCACCGCTCACAATCTTTCCGACTTTTGCGTCTTGTGCGATTGAATATGCCTTGGCGACTGCGATCTCAATAGCTTGTTCTTCAGGTGATCCACTGGTACTGATTGTTTCTTCATCTATATTTGGCACGATAGTTTGAATGGAGAGTCCTAGGTGTGATATTAACTCTTGTCGCCGTGGTGATGTTGAGGCAAGCAGGACGTCCTTCTGAGTCATTCGAGACAGTGTTGCCACTGTTTCGATATGGTGTGTTTGTGGAAACATGTCGATTGGTTGTAGATTCACCAGATGGAACCCGTTCAGTACGAGTTGGTGCAAGTCTCTGGCGAGAGTTTCTGGGTCACATGATACGTATACGATACGGCGTGGCCGGGTTGATTCTAGAGTATCAAGCACAGCTGGATCACATCCTGATCGAGGGGGATCCAGTATTACTCCATCAATGGGTGCTGAGATTTCGGCTAAGGCTTTTTCAGTTTTTGCCTCCACTATCTCTATATGAGGCCATTGCTCGAGATTTTGCTTTGCATCTAGTATTGCGGCGCGTGATTCTTCTATCGCAACCACTTTTTTGACGAATGGCGCTAGTAGTGCTGCAAAGGTTCCCACACCAGCGTAGGCGTCAACAATGACATCTGTTCCTTGAAGCTCTAATCCTTCTCGAACGAGATTGATAATGCGCTCGGCTTGTGGCGTATTTACTTGGAAAAATGATGCCGCTGATACCCGAAATGGGATTTCATATAATTTCTCAGTATGGAACTTTTGCCCGGTTTCGTATCCCGCGTCGTTGTTTGGCAGAGCGGGGAGAATAAGGGAATCACCGGAGTTTACACCATACCGAAGGGCAAATTGGTGATTACCTCCAGCACCCTTTTCGAGCGCCTCTTTCGCGGTATTAATCCAATTATCTGCAATGTGACAATTATCAACAGGAACGAATTTGTGGGTGTAACGATGATTGAAACCTGCTTTACCTTCTCGGGTAATCGTGAACCGAACATGGTTCCTATAATTCCATTCCTTTTGGGAAGGGAGCGTTGGCATAATTTTAGCGCCTAATATGTGTCCGATTGATTCTATTTTTTCGGTCACGACCTTGTGTTTCAGTTCTAACTGAAAAGGGTAATTTATATGTTGTAGTTGACAGCCGCCACACTCGCCAAAATGTGGGCATGGTGGCGTTCTTCGGTGCTCGGATTCTTTTATTATTTCGATCACTTCACCAGAAAATTCAGTGTCGTCTTCCCTACGAATAAGGATACGAACTGTTTCTCCAGGGATACCGTAATTAGCGTAAACGGTTCGGCCGTTATGAATGCCGAAAGCTTCACCATCTCGTCCGTACCCCGAAAGGTGGACGATTATCTCTTTGCTCTCATCAGAAATGGTGTCTGGTTGCTTCTTGCGACGTGCCCGTGACATGGTCATAGACTACGTCGGAAGGCCATTAAGTTGCAAGGAATTATAATCAATGGTACCGTTACTTCTGAATTTAACGCTTCGGAAGGGTGTAATCTATGGAAGTCCTAGGTGTTGTTCGTGAGAATGATGATCTCCTTGATTTGCAAGAGAAGATTAAACAATCTGCCGAGTCTGCGGGTATGGATTACGTCGGCACGTTCGTTCGTCGAGGATTAGAGCGAGAATCCCTACTTGATTTGGTTGAAATGGCCCATCACAAGTCAATTTTGTTGAGTGATTTATCGACTCTTTCTGATTCACCGAGAGAGACTGTTGTTCGATTGTTTCTACTAGAAGCAGCAAATATTTCTATATCTGTTATGGGGAACTTGAACGCGGATGTATTAGATTTGGCTTTGGGAGAGGCCGCTAAGAAAAAGCGTTCATCGGAGAACATTGTTGGAGGGATGCAAGCACGCGCTCTTCGTGGTTTAGCACTCGGACGTTTGCCATATGGTTATATAAAAGGTTCAGATGGACAACCTGCTGTCGAACCGGCTGAAGAGAAGATCGTCCGTCTTATTTTTGATCTTTGCGTTGATGGGAAGGGGATTAGGTCAATCGTTTCTGAATTGAATAATCGAGGCCTTCGAACGAGGAGAGATGGCGCATGGAGCATGATTACTGTGCGTGATATGTTGAGGAGTCGATTTTATATTGGAACGTATGACCGGCTCGGGATGCGCGTTTCTGGGAACCACACAGGCATTGTGTCACGTGATCAATTTGATCAAGTACAATCTCGATTGGATGCAGGTGCTGCCAAATCCGGATATAAGAAAGGCGAGCCTTATCTGTTATCGGGATTGTTGGTTTGTGGCGGATGTGGAGCGAAAATGATTGGTGTAAAACGGCGTCAAGGTTGGGACCGTAAGGATGGTACCAAGATGGCAAAGTCTTATCAGTATTACCAATGTGGCAGTCGTACCAATCAGAGCCGCTGTGGGTATCATAGCCGTCGAGCGAGCGAACTTGAATCTGAAGTGGTAACCCAATTAGAGGATGATGGGATACAAATGGCTCAACCGAACAGCCTTGCGCCAACTGCTGCATTTGAATTTTCCGATAAAATCGAACGTATTGTGAAAAAAGCTGTCTCAGCAGGCAATACACCATCTGCTGTGAGGGATCAATTCAAGATTTTATTTGATCGTGAAACTACGATAAAGAGTAAAACTAGACGCCATATATCACAATATGTTCATCAGATTGTTGTAGAAGACGATGGTTTAGTGATTGAAAAAAGGTGATGTAACTATTGGTTGGGTATGTTTTTGGATTGATGAAAGCAATGATCTATCGTGAAAGCACGGTGAATTCGGTTTCTTTTTCACCGGAGTCTTTGCTGTTATTAGCCAGCATTTTTATCCATCTGTCAGGAAGAATTGAAGGAAGGGCTAGCATTGATTTTAGTGTAGGTGCCACTCGAACCAGTTGTGCGAAGACATGTGACTGGTAGTCAATGTCTCCATAGCGATCAATAATTTGGCGTAAGCCTGGCAAACCTAGGAATTGTACGACTCGTTGCAGTTGTTTGTCGCTCAAGGTGAGGAACATTTCGCGGACATCTCCTCCGCGTTCGAATTCATCTTCCAAATTATCACGCCATTTGTATTCGTATCTCCGCAATGAATTTGATGAAAAGTCACCATCGTTCATTGCCATAATAGCCACTTTAGCCGCTGATTCGGCGGCGCGAAGGCCAGTGTAAATGCCACCGCCTGAAGTTGGTTTAACCTGGCCCGCGGCATCACCAACAAGCATTAGGTTATCTGATATTGATTCCCGATAATGATCGGCGTTTGTATATAAGGGAATAAATCCACCAGAAAAGTTTTCCATTTTGGCACCTGTAAGTTGCTCAGGGAAAAGATGAAGAAGCTGTTCCAGCAAAATGCGTGGTTTGATATTAGTATGCTTAGGGTCACAGCCGATGCCTATACGGTTAGATCCATCGGCGAGTGGAATCGCCCATCCAAACCAACCAGGTGCAACTTGATTCCCAACGAAAATTTGTGCCATGTCATTGAGATCATTTTGCAGTGTTGTATCTATACTGACTGCAGCGATTGTTGCAATTTGCGGGAGTTGCATCCATCTTCTCACCGATGAATTCCAACCGTCTGCTCCAATTACAAGGCGTGTTGTAAAACAAATATCTCCGCTAGTTTTAGCTTGTTTAAGCCTCACACGAAGTCGATTGTCTTCACGCTGGATGTCATTGAGGCGTGTTTGGAGATAGACGCGCGCACCCTCTTGTTCTGCTTTACTTACGAGGAGTTGATCTAATGCAGAGCGATCGAGGGCGATCGCACGGGTTTCTTTGCCCCCGAGCTGTACTCTTGTAGATCCAGGAGCATGTACTGTCGCACCACGTATTTCGTTTCGAATGAGGGTTTGTGCTCCAAATCCCACTTCATCAAGCGTGCGTTCCGTTACGAACCCGGAGCATTGTACAGGAAAGCCGACTTCTGAATGCTCTTCCAAAAGTAGTACATTCAGTCCTGCTTTAGCTGTGATTCGTGCTACTGCGGACCCAGCGGGTCCCGCTCCAACAACCACAATATCAAAATCTGTTTTGTCTAGCCTATTGCTCACACGTTTCCTTTGTTAATGACCGCTGAGGTTTATCTATATTTACTCAAAACCAAGGTGTATTTACGGGCCAATGTATGATGCCACTTTCAACTTAAAGTTCCACAAAATTTCAAAAAAACCAAAGATAGATTCTGAATCAAAAAACTGACTTACGGGTACGTTTAATTCAAACCTGCGTACAATTCTAAGGGATGATTTGAACTGCTGCAATGACTAAAGTTAAAACTCCTCGATAAAAGGTCAGGTAGGATTATAAGCCGGGTCCTGTTCTTCGGAAAGTTGCCTTTCCGGAAGTGGTGATCATCTATCTAGTCTTGTTGTTACCAACAAGATCTTGCAGCCTACCCAGGGACGGGCCGAGCTCCCATAATCCCTCTATTTGGCCTTGCTCCAGGCGGGGTTTACCTAGCCAGCCGGTTACCCGACTGCTGGTGCGCTCTTACCGCACCATTTCACCCTTACCTGTTTTAAAACAGGCGGTATATTTTCTGTGGCACTGTCCGTCTTCAAACATCGGTAACCGATGCATTAAAGCCTGGGTGTTACCCAGCACCCTTGCTCGGAGGAGCCCGGACTTTCCTCCGATTCATGAATGAACCGGCGATCACCCATCCTACCTCACCTCGCCCCATTATATATTCCAAGT
The DNA here is from genome assembly GCA_009392005.1 of SAR202 cluster bacterium. Classification (GTDB taxonomy): domain Bacteria; phylum Chloroflexota; class Dehalococcoidia; order UBA6926; family VFHL01; genus VFHL01. The sequence continues at coordinate 15,771 of VFHL01000013.1, read as the reverse complement.
AAGATTAAGGTGACTCTTTTTTTGTGCCCAAAACTCGCTGTCGTTGGGGCAGGAAAATCTTGCCGTAGTTTTGTACGGGGTTCAACTTTTCGTAAAATTAAGACAGGGTAGGGGACTCAACTTCATACTATTTTCTGTTAGCTGCGAGATATTTAAGTGCCCTGTCCAAAGCTTCATCTCTTTCCGTTGATTGATCGTCAACAATGAAAATTTCTGGCGCGATACCAATATTCTCGATTGGGTTTTTTAGGGGAGTTAGCCATCTCGCAGATGTTACTGACAGACCTGTATTTCCTGGCAATTCAAACAATAATCCGACACTTCCCTTGCCAAATGTTTTTTCTCCAATGATAGGACCGCGTTTGTAGTCTTGAATGGCCCCTGCAAAAATTTCACTGGCACTGGCTGAGTATTTGTTGACAAGAACAGCCAATGGTACCGTTTTCAACAAGGTAGAATCTTGGTTACTTTCGTGTGTTATTTGATTTCCATCTTTTTCCACTTGATGGAATATGATCTTTTCATTGAGGAAATGCCCCGTCACACTTACTACCGATTCAACTAATCCGCCAGGATTGTTACGTAGATCAACAACAATGCCATTAACGGTGTTTAAATCAAGATTGCTAATCAATTCCTTTAATTCGCCCGGCGTTGATCTTGAAAAACGGGATATATCCAGCATGATGAAACCATTCTCAAGGTCTTTTAGTTTGATGGTTTCAAGAGGAATAACGTTTCGTTCAATGACAATTGTAATCGGATTCGAAACTCCGTCACGTGCAATTTGCAATTCGACAGTTGTGTTCGGCTGGCCACGAATATGCATGACTACTTCCGTCTGGGACATTGTTTTTGCATCCATCCCATTAATGCTCAAAAGAATGTCATTATTGAGCAATCCAGCAGCTTCAGCCGGATATCCTGGCATTGGGTGAAGAATCAATGAGCCATTCTTTTTTTCGACTCGCGCACCAATTCCAACGAAAGATCCTTGGATCTGGCTGGTTTGAAGATTGTAAAGATCGCGATTGAGATAGTGTGTATACGGTTCATCGAGTGCCTCCAGCATGCTAGTAATTGCTGCTTCAATAAGGTACTCAGGATTTTCAAGTTTGGATTGATCAATGTATTCCTTTTGTAAAATTTGATAGACAGCTTCTAAACGTTTAAATTCCTGGGGTAACGGCTCTTGCGAGATAAATGGCAGTGGGATACGAGCAAGGGGCTGCGGTAGCATTGCAAAGACAGTGGTTGATGCGACGATGCAGACTAACAAAGCCAAGAAAAAATACGGGCGAGATATTTTATTTCGGATCAATTTCATGTGACTAATAAAAATGAGGATACGGCACGGTATGATTGTAGCATCGTATTTATATGCGTATTTAAAATTAACATAATAATTATTATACGAAGTAATTTAACATCTCACATTCGATGCTCTACACCACCATAACAACGCGGACAATAGTCGCTGCGGCAAGGAGAACAGCTACGAAAATGACAACAAAAATTGAAATGATGCATCCGCATCCAGATATCGAACATCCTTCGTTTATCACTCGGATTGTTTTTGATGGAGATCGGAACGGATCGTGATTAGGATCTGATGTTTCTGGTTCTACTTGCATTGTTTTAACCTAAGCGTTGTAAAAGAACTCCGGCGGCGATCGCTGAACCCAAGACGCCAGCGACATTTGGTCCCATTGCATGCATTAGTAAAAAGTTGTTTGGATTTTCTTCTTGGCCAACTTGGTGAACTACTCTGGCGGCCATTGGTACGGCAGAAACCCCGGCGGCTCCAATCAGTGGGTTTATCTTGCCCCTCGTTACGTAATACAGGATCTTTCCGAGCAAAACCCCGCTTGCTGTCGCGATACAGAACGCGACAAGCCCTAACAAGAAAATAGTAATAGTACCAATGTTGAGGAATTGTGCTGCTGTCATGGTGCCTCCGACAGTCAATCCCAACAGAATGGTTGTTATATTGATCAATTCGTTTTGAGCAGTGTTTGACAACCTCTCTACTGCTCCGCTTTCTCGAAGTAGATTGCCAAAAGCTAGCATTCCAAGAAGAGGCGCTGCTTTTGGCGCTGCGAGAGCAGCCAATAAAATGATGATTAACGGAAAGATAATCTTGGCGATTCGAGGTATTTCAACTTCGGTGTTTTCCATGACTGTACTGCGTTCTTTTTTTGTTGTTAATAGTCGCATTATTGGTGGTTGGATGATGGGTACTAAAGCCATATATGAATAAGCTGAAATTGCTATCGGACCTAAGAGATTTTCTCCAGCAAGTCTTGTGGCAACATAAATTGCTGTTGGTCCATCTGCTCCACCGATAATACTTATAGCACCTGCTTCTTGTAATGAGAAAATTGGTAAGATTGTTGCCAGGATTAGTGTGACGAAAATCCCCATTTGTGCGGCGCCACCAAGTAGCGCTGTAATAGGTTTTCTAATGAGCGCACTGAAATCAGTCAAAGCTCCGATTCCGAGAAACATCAGTAGTGGAAAAATTTCAGTTTTCAGGCCAATATTTTTTAAGGTAGTTAAGAAACCATTAGGATCTGTTGTTCCTGAAAAAGGGATATTCGCTAAAATCATTCCTGCGCCGATTGGAATAAGAAGAAGAGGTTCAAAACCTTTTGCTATGGCCAAGTACACGAATATACATGCGATCACCAACATCAGCCCGTTTCCCCATAACTGGGGGATTTCTGATAGTAGGTCAGGGTTATAAAAAATCTCAGTGATCATGTTTGCCTTAGATTATACCAAGTGTTCTTCCAGCGAATTGCTCTCATGATGTTCTTCCCTGCCCTGCGCAATTTTTGCCCGAAGATGATTTTTTAGCCTTGCAAGATTTGAACCTTGGGTTGCTGACACACGAATAACATTATTGTCCCGATCACCGTTCGCATCGCTTGCGATCTGATGCGGGTCAAAGCCGAAATCGATATGGTTATTCGCTTCTCGTTCGAGGTCAGATTTGTTTAGTGCGATTACGGTTGGTTTATCTTCAATTTCTAATTCATGTAAGACTTGCTCGACCGTATCATACTGTTCGATCACGTTTGGGTGTGAAATATCAACGACATGAAGGAGAATGTCTGTATCTTGGAGTTCTTCAAGAGTTGCCTTAAAAGCTGCGATTAAGCCCGTTGGAAGTTTTTGTATGAAGCCAACGGTGTCGGTAAGCAAGGCATCTAATCCACCCGGCAAACGGACCTTGCGAGTCACAGGATCAAGTGTGGCGAATAATTTGTCTTCGGCTGTCACTTGCGCTTCTGTCAATGCGTTCATTAATGTACTCTTGCCCGCGTTTGTATAGCCTACCAGCGATATCACTGGTACGCCGTTACGTTTACGGTTATCCCGATATAAACTGCGACGTTGCTGTACAGATTTAATCTCTTTTTGCAACTGGTAAATTCTGTTTCGAACGAGTCGGCGATCGGTTTCTAGCTGCGCCTCTCCCGGACCTCGTGTCCCTATCCCACCTCCGAGACGTTCAAGATGACTCCATTGCCCTGCCAACCTGGGTAGCAGGTACTGATTTTGTGCGAGGTCAACTTGCAGCCGCCCTTCTTTCGTATGTGCATGGCGTGCGAAAATATCTAGTATTAGTGCTGTACGATCGATAATTTTGACCGATAGTTCACGTTCTAGATTTCTTTGCTGGGCAGGAGAGAGTTCGTCATCGAAAATGACGACCGTGTAATCAAGGTCGTATTTCAACTCCTTGATTTCTTCCAACTTTCCTTTTCCTACATAAAATGGGCTACGTTTCGCAAGATGTTGACTGATCGTTCCGACAACTGTAGCACCGGCAGTCCCCGTTAATCGTTGTAGCTCTTCCAGGGAGGCTTGGAGTGGCCAGGAATGTTTTTCTCCTTTAATGTCAATGCCCGCGAGCAGCGCCCGCTCAGGCCTTGGCTTAGTTGAGTAACCACCATGCGGCTTGACGTTTTTTTGTTTAAATTTCCGCTTTTGCCCTCTCATTAACGCTCAAGGTTTGGATGTGAGGACATATTTTGTGACTTCGTTGGTTTTTACCTCTGTAATCGAAATTGACTGAGCCGGTCGATGGCACGGTCTAATTGGTCATCAGGGACAGTCAAGGAGCAACGAATAAACCCTTCTCCCGCTTCACCGTACCCACGGCCGGGAGTGACAACAACGTTCACTGCATCAATCAACTGTGCAGCAAAATCACCCGACTTCACATTGTCCGGTAATTTTGCCCACACGTACAGGCTGCCTTTTGGAGGGTCAACTTCTAACCCCATATTGCGCAACACAGGAATAAGTTTATCCCGCCGTTGTTGGTATTTGACGTTATGATCCTTAATGGCATCTTGTGGACCTTCTAACGCAGCGATCCCAGCAAGTTGCACTGCATTGAAAATACCGCTATCGAGGTTGGATTTGATCCGCATAAGGGCGTCAATAGCATCAGCATTGCCTACTGCCATACCAATGCGCCAACCAGTCATGTTGAAACTTTTTGAGAGGGAGTGGAATTCTATGCCAACATCTTTTGCTCCATTTGCTTGCAAAAAAGAAACTGGTTCGTAATCGTCGAATGCCACCTCCGTGTATGGGCCATCATGGCAAACAAGAATGTCATATTTTTTTGCGAAATCGACAATCTTCTCAAAAAATGGCAAATCGGCGGTTGCTGCGGTCGGATTATTTGGATAATTTAACCAAATTAATTTCGCTTTTCGCGCGATATCTTCTGGGATGGCATTGAGATCAGGAAGAAACCTGTTTTCACGCGATAGTGGTAGCCAGAATGTTTCTCCGCCTGCCAACATTGTTCCAATTGAGTAAACTGGATAACCGGGATCCGGGACAAGAGCGATATCACCCGGATCTATGTAGCAGAATGCGAGGTGACCAATTGCCTCCTTTGATCCAATGGTTGGTAGGACCTCTGTGTCTGGATTTAACTTAACGTCAAAACGGCGGCTGTACCAATCAGCTACGGACTGCCGAAATTCGGGCAGCCCATCAGATTCAGGATATCGATGTGTTGATGTGTCCTTTAGCGCTTCATTCATAGCATCTATAATGTGTTGTGGCGTTGGTATGTCGGGGTCACCAATAGCTAAAGAGACAACGTCTTCCCCCTGTGCTCGTTTTTCATTAATTTTACGTGTTACTTCAACAAACAAGTACGGTGGAAGTTTTGCAATTCGCTCTGCGGTTTTCATATTTATCGCCTTCCTCATGCTGAAATTTATTCTGACAATCTACGATTGGGTGTCGTTTGCCTGTCTATCGCCTCCAAATACCAAGATCGGCGTCGCTTCTAACTCGATGATGACCAAATAATCGATCCTCAATTGTTCGTAGTGATCTCTCAGCCGCATCACGGACGAGGAAGTCGGGATCACCTAAGCCTCGTCTGTCCACTAAGGGGATTACGGATTTGTCACCGATTTTTCCTAAAATAGTAGCAGCTGTTTCTCTACAGCGGGAGCTTCTATCTGAGTTCAAAATATTTGCAAAATGGTCCATTTCCTCACCACCAGCTTCCACATCCTCCATATTAAGGAGATGGACTGCGGTGACTAGCATGGCAGATGATCGAATGTGTTCATCAGTATCACTAAACAAGGAATAGAGAATTGACATTGAATCCTCTGGTGTCGTGATCTCGATCAACGATATACACGCTAATCTTTCACCTCGCGATGTGTTGGTGTCAAGTAAACGTGCAGTGATTCCGGGTAACCCCTCAGACGTTGATACATTAATAATGTTGCGTAAATCTGTCGTTGGGTCATTTGGATCTTCACTTTCAAGGTGTATCCCTGGAGCTGTATCTCCGAGACCACCCAGTAAAGCCAAGCCAGAGAGGTGATCATGTCTTTCTCCTGCATCTGGCGCCTGAAGCGCGCGATTTGCAATCGGTAAACGTGCCTCAAAAACCTGTAACCTTCCGAGTGATAATGATGCAAATCCACGTACATCTGGGTGGATGTCTTCACGGAGGCATTTGAGTAACGCGGGGACGACGAGGGCATCACCTATATATCCCAACATCTCTACCGCAAGGAGCCGCAGAGCAACTATATCGCTTTCTAATAATCTGACGGTTTTTTCAACCAATAATGGAGATAAGTTCTTAGCATTCACTAGTTGATCGCGAATAAGCCATCGATTCAAATATGGTGCTTCATCGTCACAGGCAACTTCTAGTTCCGCGATCGGACGTTCTTCACTGGTTTCACTATCAAGGAGTTTTGTTAATGCGAGTTGCTTTTCTTCCTGCGAAAAAGGTAAATCGTATGAGTCAATTTGTACACCTGCTGGATGATTTGAAGCTTGGCGAAAAATTCTCTGTACGTACTTCATCTCGTCATCAAATCTTTGGATGAGATCCGAGTTTTCTTCGCCGGGATACATCGGTTTCAATAAGAAAACGGTATTCTTTGCTGGTTCAAAAGCTTCGGGCAGCGCGTATCCACCGGTTTCGGCTGATCGGACAACCCGCCCTTGGTTGTTTCGGATTACTCTGTTAATACGTCGTTCCAAATTACACCTATATCATTGATTTGTGTATTGCCAGTTAGTCGATTCTATTGGGTTTGATGAGGCCACTCTCCCTGAAACACTTCGGTGGCTGGTCCTTCCATAAATACGGAAGATTGACCATCCCATGTTATTTTGAGGGTACCCCCAGGTAGATCAACCTGAATGTCATCATTGACTAAACCTTTCATACGAGCTGCGACTGCTTGTGCAGATGCTCCGGTGCCGCATGCCATTGTCATACCGGCTCCGCGTTCCCAAACTCGGCTTCGTAATTGGGTCCTATTTAGATGATTTACGATTGAAAAGTTCACTTTTTCGGGAAATGCCTGATGTGTTTCCACGAGTGGTCCGATTCGCTCTAAAGGGAAATCATCGACTGGAGAGTCCAAAAATGCTATTGCGTGTGGGTTTCCCATGGATACACATGTTACTTCTAATTTTATGCCACTGACCTCGATTGAGTAGTCGATTATCGGGTGATCAGAGGTTGTATCTGTTGGACCGAGCAAAATCGGAATATCGTTTGCATTGAACCTTGGTATGCCCATGTCTACTCGGACATGCGTGACCTGATCATTCTCGCCGATTGGCCAAACGATCATGGTTCCTGCTTTGGTCTCAATGTCGAGGGGGCCTTCGTTAGAAAGCAATCCATTTTCTACACTGTATTTCGTGAAACATCGAATACCATTGCCACACATCTCTGCTTCGGATCCATCAGGGTTAAACATTTGCATGCGCAAATCAGCATCGGATGAGTCGTGTATCAGGATCAATCCATCTGATCCAATTCCACCGGTTCTATCACACATCTCTTTTGCAAGTTGAGATGGATTGAGTTCGAGACCTCGCCCATCAATCAATACAAAGTCATTGAGTGTTCCGTGCATTTTTAGGAAATTCACACTTGTACTCTCTTTACCCTTCATGCGCTAGTTCGAGTATGACTCTAGCATAGCTAGAGGTTGCGTGCCAACGGACTCTCTCCCTTTGTGTAGTAAACAGGTGAATATCTGAGGCACGTGCATCTATTCCATATTATTAATAATTGATCGCGCCTCGTCCGCTAAAATAGGCGTGTCTTTATATGTAGCGTCTAGCCAGTTAAACTTTTGTCCCCGTTTTCGGAACCAAGTCGCTTGTCTTCGAGCAAGTTTGTGATGAGAGTATTTGGTCAAAGTAACTGCTTCTTCCAAAGACGTTAGTTTTTGAATGTGATTGGCAAGTTCTCGATAACCGGCGCTTGAAAAGGCTGGTAGGTTCGTTGAGAATCCGTACTCGATGAGCTTCTCTACTTCTTGTACCCAGCCCGATTCAATCATTTCGTTGATTCGCTTATCTAGGCGGTGATAAAGATTTTCTCGTTCAATTGTTAGGCCTATTACTGTGAACTCCCATGGTGGATCTGTTTTTCTTCCTGTGTTTTCTCTTTGACCTTTTGGTGCTTTCGCGATTTCTATTGCCCGGATGATTCTTCGGGCATTCTTGTGATCGACCATTTTGGCTGCATTGGGATCAAGGGATCGTAATTCTTCAAGGAGTGCTTCCGGGCCATCAATTCGTGCTTGTTGCTCCAGCTCTTTTCGGAGGTGAAAATCTGGAGGAACATTAGGCACGTTCCAACCCTCTAACAGCGCTGAAATATATTGCCCAGTACCTCCGACAACGATCACTTCTTTGCCCTGCGCAAAGAGTTTATTGATGATGTTTCGCGCTTCGTTTAGGTATAAAGCTAAGTTGAATTCATCATCGGGGTTGATGACATCAATAAGGTGGTGAGGCGTTTCAGCCTGTTCTTGGCTTGTTGGTTTTGCCGTTCCGATGTCCATGTGACGATAAATTTGCCGGCTGTCCGCACCGATGATTTCGTGGTGATTTCTTTGTGCCAAGGCTAGAGCTAGTGCCGTTTTGCCAGTTCCTGTCGGCCCGACTATGGCTGTCACGCGATTCATTTTTATTGCATACGCTTTGTGATGGACGATGCCACTTTCGCAATTTCTAAGAAGTTGGATGCGTTGAGGCTTGCGCCACCAACCAATGCTCCATCAATCTCTGGTTCCTCAAATAACGCGGCAGCATTTTGAGGGGTGACACTTCCTCCATAGAGTAAGGGGGCGTTTTGAGATGCTGCAGAAGCATATGACGTGGTGAGCACTTCGCGTATAAATGCCATCATGTTGTTCGCATCAGATGGATTTGCAGCTTTTCCTGTGCCGATTGCCCATACTGGTTCATATGCGAAAATAATCCCGTCAATGTCGTCAATTGTATCCAGAGCTCCACGAAGTTGTCTTTCTACTATTGTATGCTCTTCGCCCTGCTCTCTTTGCGACAAAGTTTCACCGACACAGATAATTGGAGAAAGGTTGTTTTCTATAGCAGCTAAAGCCTTCTGATTGATTAAGGCGTCAGTTTCCCCAAAATGTGTTCGTCTTTCTGAATGTCCGATGATTGCGAATCCAACCAAATTGTTCAACATGGAGGGGGCAATCTCTCCAGTCCACGCACCCTGTGGTTCGGGATGGAAATCCTGTGAGCCTAGTCCAATAGATGAACCTGTTAGCGCCCTTTTTACTAATTCTAATGAAATGAATGGCGGACACAGAATGATTGAAACATTTTCAATTTGTTTTGCCCCTACCACGATTTCCCGAGTCAGATGTTGGGCCTCCACAATATTGGTGTTCATCTTCCAATTTCCGGCAATTACTGGTTTATGTTGTCGGTTCATTTGGGAAACCTCGGCATCTATGATAAGAACGGCGGATTGTAGTATGAAAGAGTAGTTCAGATTAGTCTCTACGCTCCATACTTTGCGAGTTTAAATGCATTTGCAAGTGCTAGTGGCATAACCGATGTGGCGGGGATTGTTCCAATTTCCCCAACTGCACATGCTTGTTCTGAAAATTCATTTGTGTATCCGCTACCGCCCCATTTTGATCGTATAAGTAGTGGAACGGGATGCCAGCTATGTGCTGCTAAGATCGCTGGAGTTGAATGATCTCCTGCTACGACCAATACGTCTGGTTCAAGGTCCAGCAGTTTAATGATAGCCTTATCTAAGGTTTCTATCGCCTGCACTTTTCGATCAAAATCGCCGTCCTCCCCTGCGCTGTCAGTTGTCTTGTAATGCACAAAAAAGAAATCGAAATCCCGCCAATGAGTCCTGACAGAATTAATTTCGTCTTCAATTGTTTCTCCCGTTGGAATCACGTCCATACCAATCAATTTTGCCAAACCACGATACATTGGGTATGAAGCGATCGCCGCTGAACGCATTTTGTAGATCTCTGGGAACAATGGAATCTCTGGCTGTTTCGAGAATCCACGGAGAAGAAGCATGTTTGCGGGATGGGATTCTCGAAGAAGCTCCCGGGCTTGGGAGACAAAACCTTGCATTGCTTGTGCAGTTCTCTCTGCGTCGGGAGTGAGTGCTGTGATGTCTTCAGCCTTTAATCCTTCGCGTTGTGGGTCAGATGCGGTTATTTGGTCGCTGGCTCCATTTCCTCGTAAAATTAAAGCAAATCTATGTTCTCGCCCAGGTTGTATCATTAATTCAAAACCGTGAGGTTTGATTTGGCTCAGTTTCTCACACAGTTCTTTACACAAAGATGAGGGGATACGCCCTGCACGGCGGTCAACGATGATGCCATTGTCATCTACAGTGCAGAAGTTGCCTCGCGCTGCAATATCTCCAGCACGTACTTCCATATCGATACCTAATGTTTCTAAGATGCCACGTCCGATGTCGTAAGATAATGGGTCGTATCCGAAAAGCCCAAGGTGTCCGGGTCCGCTACCGGGTGTGATGCCGTGTGCCACCGGAACCGTACGCCCTACCCTACCTTGGTTTGCAAGTGAGTCTAAATTTGGTGTTTTGGCGGTTTCTAGTTCTGTCTTACCGGTATCGGGATGTGCGAAACCACCCAGTCCATCAGAAACAACCATAATAATCTTGGTCGGAGTCTCAATTGCGAGGTTTTTGACTAATTCAAACCCCACCTTAGTACTCATAATTAATTTCTACCTATCTGTTCATTTTTATCTGGCGAGATATAAATCTGTTAATAGCAGATTAATTTCTCATTACGATAATTTTTCCAAGATTCCTATTATATGAGTTTCATGAGAAATTGTCTCGACCGATGTTGTGTCTAAACTTTTTCCTGAATAGCCGATACACCTGGCAATTCGCGTCCTTCTAGGAATTCAAGGCTCGCCCCACCACCAGTAGATACATGGGTCATCTTATTCGCAAGATTAAGGCTCTCAACCGCTTCGGTTGTAGATCCACCACCTATAATGGTAATGGATCCATTGGCAGTGATGTTAGCCAAAGCTGTCGCAACAGATTTCGTTCCTTCTGAAAAGGCAGCATATTCAAATGCCCCCATTGGACCATTCCATAAAACGGTCTTTGTTTCTGCAATTGCGGTCTCATACATTTCCCTTGTCCTTGGGCCAATGTCGAGGATCATTTTATTTTTAGGAATACTATCCGTAAAAACAATTTCCGTTTCTGCGTTGGCATCGATTCTATCTGCTACTACAACGTCTAGCGGCAATAGAAGTTCTATACCTCCGAGCCGTGCGGCTTGTTTGACAATATCTCTTGCCATATCAGGTTCATCTTCTTGTACCTGAGAAATACCGGTAGCATGTCCGTAAGCATTTAAGAATGCGGCAGCCATTCCACCACCGATTAGGATTTGATTAACTTTAGGGACGAGATTCTTCAGAACCGTAATTTTGTCACTTACCTTCGCTCCACCTATGACTGCCATGAATGGTTTAGATGGATTTTCAAGAGCATTGCCGAGGAATTCCATTTCTTTTTCCATAAGAAATCCTGACACTGCAGGCAGGAAGTGAGTGATGCCTTCTGTAGAAGCATGTGACCTATGTGCAGTACCAAATGCATCATTCACATAGATATCTGCGATTTGGGAAAGAGTTTTTGCGAAATCAGGGTCGTTTTCTTCTTCACCTGGATGGAAACGAAGATTTTCTAGTAATCCCACGTCACCTGGACCTATTTCATTCACGACTTTGGTTGCTTCTTCGCCTATACAGTCGCGTGCATATTTGACGGGCGATCCAAGTAGTTGAGAGAGTCGTTGTGCAATTGGTTCCAGTCGGAGTTCGTTGTCAAAACCATTTGGTCGACCCAGATGCGAGCAAAGAATGACTCTTGCATTTCGCTCACGAAGGTGTTGAATTGTAGGTAATGTCGCTTTGATCCGAGAATCATCAGCGATTGAATTGGTTTTTGGAACGAATGTAACGTTAAAATCTGCACGAACAATCACTCGTTTTTCACTAACATCGATGTCTCGAATGGTCAATTTGGGCATATTGATTTCCTCGGTGATTTTTCTAGATAGTTAGTATTCACGTAGCACGAGATATTTGAATAACGAACGTAACCTATCTAGTGCTTTTGATGGTTCCGCGATTTGATCCAGTTCATTTATAGCTAGTTCAAGGTACTCATCTGCGATCTCGTTACAATATTCAAGAGCTCCAAGTTCTTCCAGCACAATGATCACTTGCGAGATATCCTCCTGAGATAAATTGGGTTGTTCATAGTAGGAGCGAAGCCGCATTCCGTTTGGGTTTTCTTGTGAAAGTCCATAAACAATTGGTAAGGTTTTCTTCTTGTTCTGTATGTCGATCGCGTGTTGTTTTCCTGTAACCTCACCACCCCAAAGATCTAGAGCGTCATCGCGAATTTGAAAAGCTATACCTAGATTTTTCCCGATATTCCTATAGCGCTTGGCGATATCTGTTTTCGCGCCCCCTAGCAGTGCACCGATTTCGAGGGTGGTACCAAAAAGTTTTGCAGTCTTTTTTTCGATCATGTCCAGGTAATTATCGATTGGGACCACTGACTTTTCTTGAAAATCTATGTCAGCATATTGCCCTTCGCAAAGTACAAGGCACGTCTCATCCATTAACTGGCCACACGCTAAGATCATTTCTGCTGAATATCCCGCATCTTCTAATCGCAGCAATACAAGGCGCGAAAATGCATGCATCCCATCTCCCGCATTTATTGATTGTGCGACTCCATGTTTATGCCACAATGTTGGGATCCCTCTTCGTGTAGGGCTTTCGTCTTGAATATCATCATGAATTAGTGAGAAGTTGTGTAAAATTTCAATGGCGGCTGCACCTGCTAAAGCATTGTGCCAGTTGGTACCAATCACTTCAGTGCAAAGCAATGTCAGTATTGGCCGTAATTTCTTTCCCTGATATTTCGTGTCTAAACCAATTGCGAGATGGTGACGCATCATGTTGTAAAGGGGTCCGTCTTGATCGGCAAATGTTGTTTCTAGATAATTTTCGACTTTATCGTAGTAGACGTTTAGTGTTGTAAGTATGTCGGGTTTTTCTGTCATGATGGTTTTTCTTGGGTATCGTTGTCCCCCAAATCAAAAGCAATTTCGTGGATTTGTTCTTTAGATATCACGCCATGTCTTAAAATATTTATCTTTTCGTTTGCAATTTCAACTATTGATGAGGCTGTGGGCTCTGATAGCGTGCCACCATCAAGGATAAGGTCTATGTCTTGTCCGATCTGCTCACGTATTTGGGTCACGTTCAGAGGATTTTCTTGGCCATGCTTGTTTGCACTGGTCCCAGTAATCGCTCCTCCCATTTCGGACGCCATGAATCGTGCGACAGGATGATCTGGAACCCTTAACGCGATAGTGTTTCGTCCTCCCGTTATTAGTGGTGAAATATTGGGTATGGATGGTAATACAAGGGTTAGTTGTCCGGGCCAAAAAGCAGCCGCTAATTTCTGTGCAACGATGCTGAAATGCGTGGTGTATTTTTTTGCATCATCAATATCCCCTAACAACAGTGGGATTCCTTGATCATAAGAACGTCCTTTAATTTCAATAAGACGTTTTACTGCTTGTTCGTTCATGGGATCTGCAGCGATTCCATACAGAGTATCCGTTGGGAAGACGACGAGATTCCCCTGCTTAAGGCACAAGACAGATTCATCGATTTGTGTGACGTTTAGCTCTTTTTGGTTGACCATCAAATTCATTAATAAATGTATGAACGTTGACCTTAGTCTAGCATAAATGCTAGTCTCAATGAGTGGTTCGTTAGCAGCATCATAGTGAGGATTTGGACTTATTTCCCGGGTTTATTTTATAGGCTGCCAGTTTCCATTTATATAAGGAAAATTGAGGATGGTAATCTAGAGATCTATGACACAGTCAGACAAAATTGCCCCCCAAAAACCGCATGATGAAAGTCTTTTCTCGATTTCTGAAAGCATTGTCGTAGTTGATTTTGGTTCTCAATATAGCCTACTGATAGCGCGCAGGATACGAGAGTTAAAAGTCTATTGCGAAGTTATCCCCTACAATGCTTCGTTTGACGAAGTTATGAAATTAAATCCGAAAGGTTTTATCCTGTCCGGCGGACCTGCGAGTGTTTATGAAACGGGTGCCCCCCTTATTTCCGAAGAGATATTGCATTCAGGAATACCGATTTTAGGTATCTGCTATGGGATGCAAGCATTAGCACACCAATTAGGTGGCGAGGTTGAACCTGGTGAAATACGGGAATATGGGCATGCAGATTTACGCCGAACAGATGACGAGATGGCTTTATTTCGTGACCTACCTCACTCTACTCCCGTTTGGATGAGCCACGGTGATCGCGTGTCAAAAATCCCGCCTGGATTCAAAGTGCGTGCAGTAACAGATGCATCTCCTACAGCTGTGATGAGCAACGATTCTGGTGTTATTGGATTACAGTTTCATCCAGAAGTCGCACACACACCAATGGGCAAAAAGTTGTTGGAGAATTTTCTTTTCGAAGTGTGTAATTGTGAAGGAGATTGGACGCCACAGAATTTTGTCGATTCGAGTATAGAAGCGATTCGTGCGCAAGTTGGCACGGGACGCGTTGTTTGTGCTTTATCAGGAGGCGTTGATTCCTCTGTTGCAGCAACACTCATTCATAAGGCGATAGGCAGTCAGCAAACCTGCATTTTCGTGAATAATGGGTTGTTACGTAAGGATGAAGCTGAAGAAGTCCTATTAACCTATAAACAGAATGCACAACTCAATGTTCGTGACGTTGACGCAGCTGAATTGTTTTTTGGTGCACTCACTAATGTGACCGAACCAGAGGAAAAAAGAAAGATTATAGGCGAAAAGTTCATCAACATATTTGAAGCAGAGGCAGACCTTATTGGCGACGTTGATTTTCTAGCTCAAGGGACCACCTATCCAGATGTTATTGAAAGCAGAGGCCCAGAAAATACCACATCCGCTGTGATTAAGTCTCATCATAATGTTGGCGGTCTACCTGAAAAAATGGAGTTAGACCTGGTTGAACCTCTGAGGTATTTATTTAAGGATGAAGTCCGAGAAGTGGGTATTACACTTGGTTTACCTCCCGCAATGGTATGGAGGCAACCCTTTCCTGGACCGGGTTTGGCTGTACGCATCATTGGAGAAGTGACTTCTGAGAAGGTACGAATTCTGCAGTCAGCCGATGCCATTGTTACGGAAGAGATCGAAAATGCAGGGTTAACGCGTGAGGTTTGGCAATCGTTTGCTGTGTTGTCTGGGGACTTGACCGTTGGAGTACAAGGGGATTTTCGTACTTATGGTCACTTAATCGCCATTCGTGCGGTGGCGAGTGAAGATGCGATGACCGCCGATTGGGTGCGTCTCCCGTACGAAGTGTTGGAGAGAATGTCTGGACGCATCGTGAACGAAGTCAATGAGGTTAACCGTGTTGTATATGATATTACATCAAAACCGCCAGGTACGATCGAATGGGAGTAGATTCCATCTACTAATCTGTTGTTTATAAACGTTTTGAAAGAAAGGATTTTGGAATGATTACCCGCTACACCAGCCCGAAAGCGACAGAACCAGCGCCCGAGCTTTGGTCTAACTGCATTGTGTGTGATGGCATCGCATACATTTCCGGCTTGACATCGCGAAATGCCGATGGCGTGACCATCGACGGGGCCGATGAATACGAGCAAGCCAAAATCATCTTCGAGAAACACAAGGCGTTGATTGAGGCCGCTGGCGGCAAGATGGCGGACTTTACCAAGCTCACCATTTTTGTCACGCGCATTCAGAACAACAAACAGGTGTGGAAGGCTAGGGCCGAGTTTTTTGAAGGCGATTTCCCTGCCTGTTCCCTAGTCGAAGTCTCGAACCTGGCCGGGCC
>VFHL01000012.1 GCA_009392005.1 SAR202 cluster bacterium | reverse complement strand
TCGACGCCGCCCACCAGTTGAAAAGCAGGGTGACTATGGTAAGCGGATGCGTGTGTTTGTTGGAAAAGGCGATTATCGAGCGAATAATCGAGTTCTTGACCGATACGACCAAGTCCAATTATCAAACTGCGATGGGGTTTAGACACATTTAGAGCCAAGGGTTGTACGATGCATTGAATTAATATCAAACAGACGGGAGTCATTGAGCACGATGTGTAGAATGTCACTAAAGGTAAAGAAATCGCCGGCGCTGGGAAAGAGACGGGCATAGATTGCGCGAAGAAATGTTAAATCCTCGCTGTAATCCAACGTATACCGATGGTCGGGGTAGTTCCAACAGTCTGGTGCGACGATGGTTACTGTTCGATACAACTCAGGGTGCTGAAGAATATAGTAACCGACATGTTCTCTGACTAGTGGATCGAAGATATTGTTACTATTGTCCTCTAGTATTGATCGTTTATAAATGACTGTATCTTGTCCAATTGGAAACGAGCCTTTTGTAGACAATACATCGCAATCGTTTTTTAAGAAATTGCGTACACTCATGTCGACTATTTCTGGATCCATAAACGGGCAATCACCGGTAATCCCGACTGCAATATCGGATTCCATATTTCGGTGAGCGTCGACGACTCGTTGCAGTACGTCAGATTCGCTGCCTCGATGGATTGCGATCTCCTCCGACCTTGCCCATTCTTCGAGGATGTCATCCTGACTGGAAGTGGAAGTGGCGAGTATGATTCCGTCCAGGGCGCGACATTGTCGCAAGCGTTTGTGAAGAAGACTTAACACCGTTATACCGCCAAGATCTGCTAGAACCTTGCCGGGAAGACGCGATGACCCCATACGAGCTTCGATGCTAGCGACAACTTTTGTCACATTAAGCTATCCCGACGTAAAGGGAGTGTGTGATAGTGCGTCGTAGGAAGTTATTTTTTTCCCCCGAGCGTAACGCCATACTTTTCGAGAATTTCGTGTCCCTTGTTGTATGAACTGAAATCAATGATGTCATCCATATCCATTGCTATTTCGAAGGTATCTTCTAGCAGACCAATTAAAGTCATATGTCCGACAGAGTCCCATTCCTCGACGGAATTGTACTCAAGACTATCGTTCAGCGCTTGCTTGTCTATCGAGAAACTCTCCATAAACGCTTGATCATACTTTTCTTTGGGGGTCACGAAATCATAATCCTAGTGAAATATTGCTGATTGTTACTGAGTGCTTGAAATGCGTTTCAATGCCTCTGAGTGAGTCTGGTTCCCTACGCTAATAATCAGGAACAATCTACTTCCTGGATGAGGTTGATCGTAAAAAAGGTCTTCTAACAACACGTATGTAATAAGCTGGGTTACGAAACTCAGTTAATTTAACGGCGCCCTGATTCTAACTGTTTTCTAGAACTTTCTCGATGCGGGCCAGGCCTTGCCCATCAACGACGTTCATGAGTTTCCCTGGTTCAAGAGGTAATTTGTCTGATGCTTTGGAAACCCAGGATTTGATAGTGTCTCTTATTGCGGGTGTCGCAATCGACTGTGTAGAACCTAACCACAAGATCAATTTCGATTGATGCAGTTGTCTTGCGGCTGCTGTCTGGTGTTCTGCGGTGGTAACCACGATGCTGGGAAGACCCATAAAAAGACTTTCGTAGATGGTGCCTCCTCCGGCACCTAGAACAATGGTTGCTCGGGCCATTAGTCGGGAAAGGTCTGGAAGATCCTCATGAAGCGTGTATCGTTTTGTATTCTGGACTAAAGTCCTGATGCAATCTCCATGTGTATTTTGTCGGGTTATCACAACATCGACGTCAATGTTGAAGGATGCAATCTGCTGCAGAGAATGGATGGCTTTTGTGGTTTCATCCGTGCCGTCGGCGCCGCCAAAGAAAATCAGAATTCGTTGATTGCGGGATGCCAACGGAATTGCATTGCTTTTGGCAATATGGAAGGCGGGATTGAGTATGAAATATTTGGGGCCAAGTAGAAGGTGGGTGTTTTGTGCAACCAGGCTGTTATATCGTTTATGCAAACCGGTGAGATAAGCATGATTCAAAAGCGCATTACATGAATGAGAGTGACTGGCGAGATCATCGATCACGAAGATATTTCGGACAGATTGCGATATTGCCTGCTCCCATCTTTGATCTAAGCCATAGTGGTCGATGACAAGCCAATCAAACGGACCATGTTTGTCAATGATGGCGGCACTGGAGATAGCATCATCCCCAACTCGCATATCGTGAGGGGCATTGCCAGCACTGGAATGGTCAAAGGGCAGTCGGTGCACAATGAATTGTGCGTCTTCAAGTAAGCAACATAGGTTGCCAATTACTTCACGACAGATAAATGACACGTTTGCGCCCCGGTTCCGTAGATAAGAAGCAAGAATTAGACATCGTCGGACGTGGCCCGAACCGATGTTCGTGGACGCATCTACCCTGAAGATTATGTTCATAACGAGCTGTCGTTTACTCGCAGGGAAAAATATTCAGCTTAAAAAATGAGAGCCGCTTTTCGAAGCGGGTCGTGGACTTTATACGCTTAACTGAACAAATCCCAACTGGCTGGAGTGCCTTTTGGAATATTTCGTGTAGTTCTTTTTCCAAGAAGGTTGTCATAGTGGATCGGAGCGAGCCCATTTCCAGGTCGAATGCGGCGAATGTCGCGTTCCGTCACAATGTGACCTTGAACTAGGTCTTCGGCGACGTAGATGGAGCGTCGCGATTTTATCGTTTCCGATTCGGATGCGGTTGGACCGTAGTGAACCGTTCCAAGAGATAACCACGCATTTTTTGCTTCAGTTGTGAGGGAGTCAAATTCGCTAGGTTCCATGGAAAAAGTAGCATCGACCCCACCATCCGCTCTAGACAATGTGAGATGTTTTTCAATAATCGAGGCTCCTTGTCCGATGGCCGTTAAAGCGCTAGCAATGCCTAGAGTGTGATCCGATAAACCGACTTCACAACCGAATCTGTTTCTCATATCAGAGATTGTCGAGAGATTGCTGTCGGTGACCGATGCTGGGTAACTTGTGGTGCATTTGAGGAGGGCAAAATTGTTGCAACCTGCGGATTGAACTGCAGCAACAGTTTCTTCTAGCTCTTCCAGATTTATTAGGCCACACGAAATAATGAGTGGTTTGCCAGTTTGCGCAACTTTTCGAAGAAGTGGGATGTCAGTATTTTCGAAGGACGAAATTTTGTAGGCAGGGACGTTAAGTGTTTCTAGAAAATCAACCGCGGTTTCGTCAAATGGAGTACTAAAAAAAGTGAGACCGAGTCGATGAGCTTCGTGCATGAGTTCTTCGTGCCATTCCCACGGTGTAAAGGCATCTTCATAAAGCTCGTAGAGGTAGCGCCCATACCACGGACTGTTCTTGTCACTAATGTAAAATTCATCAGTCTTGACATTGAGTGTCATTGTGTCTGGTGTGTAGGTTTGTAGTTTGATGGCATCAGCACCCGACGAAGCGGCGTGTTGAAGAATCTTCCGAGAGCGCTCAATGGATTTGTTGTGATTTCCGGAGAGTTCCGCAATCAAATAGGGTGGGAAATCAATTCCGATAGGTCTTTCGCCAATATGAAAAGATTGTGTGGTCATTAGTTTATTGGTCTGATGTGATGGGTAGTCTGAAGGGGCGGTTTCTGTATATTGCGATGATGTAAGCGGGTTTAATTCGCGGTGGCTTGGTTTTGCATCAGGAATGGGCATGAAACAATACATATTGCCTGTCCATAATATTGAGTAGTGGATCAATATCTCGCTCAAACAGTCCAGACCGAATGGTAAGATGCCTATGTATTAGTTACAATAAGTGAGTAAATTGACTGTTACCAAGCTGTGATAGATCTCCGGAGCCCTGCATTTTGTTATTGATTGACTCTGACAGCATTTTCTCACGATTATCCAGCGCCCCGGGACCGATCGTTCTTTATGGTGCTGGGTTTTTCGCTCGCCTTGCGCTCTTCGCGATTAGAAAGCATGGATATGATGTGTCTCATATTTGTGATAGCGATCCGACTAAACATGGAACAAAGTTCTGTGGTTATACGGTGCAGTCTGCTAAACAGTTAAATACGATTAAACACACAGCGCATGTATTTGTTACCAGTATTTATATATCGCCGATTGAGTCGACGCTTACAATGGATGGTTTCCAGAATATTTATGCCTGTAAAGCGTTTTTTGAATCGGTGGACTATGACGACGCTGATTTAGACCTGGATGATATGCCTGAAACCCGGGCTTACGGGCAATCAAGGGATATCGTCAATGTACAAAGACAGATACAACTTTATAGCAATGAATGTCTCAAGAGAAATATTTCTGAACATGTGGGGTTAGATCTGAAATATGTAGACTTTGTATTAACTGAAGCATGTTCAATGAAGTGCATTGACTGCTCAAACCTGATGCAGTATTACGAAAAGGGTCGACATGCTGATCTTGATGCAATGTTACTGCATATTGAAAGAATTTCTAAAAGTGTCGATAGTATTTCTGAGGCGCGAGTGATTGGCGGAGAACCTTTGTTGCACAAAAAAATGCATATCATCGTGAATGCATTATTAGCGCATCAAAATATATCTAATATTGTGATTTATACGAATGGCACGATAGTCCCAAAAGGTGAGAATTTGGAATGCTTAAAGAGTGACCGGGTTTTTCTCGACATTACAAACTATGGTGAACATTCGAAGAAATTAGAATTGCTGAAGGAAGTATTAGAGGTAAATCAGATCAACTTCATTGCTAAAGTGCCGACATGGACTGATTCGGGAAGAATCTTACCCCATCAGGGAAAGACTAATAGTCAATTAAAATGGATGTTCCAGAATTGCTGTAATAATGATGTGTTATCGCTTTTGCATGGTCGGTTATATCGGTGTCCTTTTTCTGCTCATGCAACAAATCTCGAAGCTATTCCGTCGGACAAGGCAGACTGGATCGATATCTCTGAGGCCGCGGATAGTGATGTCCTTAGAAAAGACATTAATCGCCTCTACAACCATAAAGAATTTCTGACAGCATGTTCATATTGCAACGGGCGAGATTACACTACCCCTCTTATTGAAGCGGCGGTGCAGACAAAGAAGCCGTTGTCGTTTCCGGAGGTTGTTGTGTCTCAGTAACGCTGAACTGCGAAGCGCGTGTTTATCTCATTACGATGAAATTGCTGAGTCTGGTGGTCCCGACGCGTAATGATGCGGAGTACCTGCCAAGTTGTCTCGAAAGCATCTGTAGTCAACTATCGAATGACGTAGAACTGATCATTGTTGATGACGGTTCAAGTGATGACACGCCAGTTATTTGTAAAAACTTCTCTGATGCATTTGAAAGTGTTCAGATAATTAGACACGGTGAGTGTCGAGGAGCACCTGTTGCTCGGAACAGTGGCTTGTCTAAGTCGCGTGGTCGCTATGTCGCTTTTGTTGACAGTGATGATTGTTTGTCGCCCGATGCTGTTGCTAATTTATTGCAGGCAATCATTGACTATCCGCTGGCAGAAGTTGTTGTTGGTCAATGGGTCGGTGAATCAAATACGGCAAACAATCGAGAGATGTTTCTCAGTCAAGAGACGCAAAGTGTAAATGCCGGCGAGTTTCTTGCGCACTTGAACAATGTTGATTATTTACCAGACGTTTGTTGGCACTATGCAATCCAGCGACGGTTTTTGGTGAAAAACAATTTGACGTTTATAGATGCGAAAGTCGGAGAAGATCAGGTTTTTGTCGCGCAGGTTTTATGTTTGGCTAGCGAAATTACACTTGTGCCCAAAGTCATCTATTGGCACAGAACGAAATCTGGCGGTCTGAAATCATCAAAAGATGTGGAAACTACGCTAGGTTACGTCGAGATTGTGGAAAGCTTGACTGAAATGTTCGATATGCCCGAGTTTTCAGAGCCGAGTAGGGCGTTCCTGAGCCGGCGTATATCAAACGCAAGAGGCGCTCTAGGTGCTCGCCTTCTCCTTCTTGATACGGCTGGATTGCAGGCTTTCTCTGATCGAGTCGGGAGTGCCGATAAGTTGAAGAATGTGATTCTGGCTTATCACAAGCAATTCGCTACACAACTTGAGGATAACATGTTAGTTGTGATGTCTTTTTGTGACCACATGCGGAAAAAAGTGATCGCGTCTTTGCCTAGGAACAAAAACAGACTTGTTTATTTATTCTGTTCCGGTATCTACTCCTTAGCCGCCAAGAAAGTTTGTGAGGAAAATGGTTACAAGGTAGGGGCCATAGTTGACAACAATGAGTTTTCTCCCAAGGAGAGTTATTTTCCGAGTAGATTGATTAGTCCTCAGATGTTGTTTGAGGAGATAGCAAAAACTGAAATTGCGGCGAGTGTTGTTGTGTGTAATCCGCGGCAACAAACATATAGAAGTATAAGAGATCAACTGTTGAATGGTGATGCCAGGCTGGAGTCAATCGAACATTTGGTTTTCTGATGGGGATCAAGAAATGGTACGTCGGGAATAGGTAACATAGTGATCGCTAAAGACGAAATATGTCGCGCGGGTTGTCAGATCGTATTAGAGAGGCGAGTATTGTGAGAATGCAGGAGGCATTGAGCCGATTAGGCGTGAGTGGCAATACGCTAACTTGCCGACAGAAGGCATCGCTTGATCAAGAGGGATATCTTGTTCTCCCCGACGTAATGAGCACGCGCCAATTAGGAAATTATCGTTTACGACTTGATCAACTATACGAACAAGAAGGTGAATTGGCAGGATTGGAATTAACTCAGGAAGTCGGTTGCCGGCGCTTGACCAACCTAATTAATAAAGATGCAATGTTTGATTGTTGTATGACCTACCCACCTGTTTTAGCAGCTGTTTCCCATATTCTCCAGGGTGACTTCAAGACAAATTCGTTGAACTTCCGAGACCCAATGCCGGGATATGGATTGCAGCGATTACATTCAGATCATGAAGTCGCAGTGATTCCAGGACATTATCTAAAAGTTAATTCTTTGTGGCTCGTAGATGAGCAGAGCAGTGATAATGGGCCGACAAGACTCGTTCCGGGAAGTCATTTGTCGGGACAACATCCGCGGGATGCGATGCGAAATCATCATGATCGGCACCCCGATGAAATCCATCTAATTCACCGCGCAGGTGCGGTCATTATTTTTAATGCTCACATATGGCACGGAGGCACTCGAAATATTAGTGGACAATTTCGCCGCACATTGCATGCCAGTTACATTCTGCGTGATCACCCACAGCAACTTAATGAGAGAGAGCATCTACGTCCTGTGACGGCTGATCGTTTGTCGCAAGAGTTAAGAGCTCTGATGGACGTATAAATCGGTCGTTCCCAGGGGCAATCGCGCGAGGGTCTAAGTTACAAGGGGTTGGGGGGCAAATGGCAGAACAAGAATCAAAGCATATCAATGAGAATATTGCATTGCTCGAGCAAGCCGAAGGAACTTATGAAGGGTTGGCCAAGAATGGTTATGCGGTTGTTCCAGATATCGTGCCTGAGGTGGAATGCAGCGGACTGGTCAATGTTTTAAATCAATTGAAGAATGATCGTGAAAATGCTTCAACTGATGGTCATACAGAAAGCACCAAAGAGGAGAGACGTTTTGTTGAAGCATCCGGACAAGTATTACTCAGAGATTGCCTATTAGATCGGCCCGAAGTGTTGTTGAACTTTGTAGACCTACCGTTGGTAACAATGCTGCTTTCCCGCTTGTTTGGAGAGATGGCCATTTTGGATGGGTTTTCGGCGTCCACTACTTATCAGCGTGATCCTCGATATTCTCATCCGCCGAAGATTCATATTGATTCCAGGTTGGCTATGCCAGAGATCGATAACACCACTCATCTGGCAACCATGATCTGCCTTGAGGATTTTACCGAATCGAACGGAGGCATCAAGATATGGCCGGGAAGTCACAGATCCGCAATCGTGCCCCATAAAGACCCGCATGTTAAAGATCGCCACCATCCAGGTTTCGTCACGTTGTTTCCAGCTCGGGGGTCCCTAATATTTTTTCTGGGTCAAACGTGGCACCAAATAGGCACAAGTTACACACAGCAATCTCGTTGGAGTTTATTGCTTACATACACGCGATGGTGGATCAAGCCACAGACAAACTACACGCATTGCGGTGAAAAAATGTTTTCTTTATGTACAACACCACAAAAGGTTCTGTTGGGATTTGCGTCTATAGTGCCGGATAATCGATTCATAAAAAGCAAGACAATCATTGGTGAGGATGAAATCCCTGGTGACTATCAGAATGCGCAGAAGGGTAATAATTAGGTGGTCCGAAAATCGGATCAAGTGGAGTCTACTATGCGTTTGGTTCAGGACAAATTTGGATCTTTTGTTGTTCAGCCCCTGCCTAGCCAGGAGGTCTTAAATAAACACTACCGTGACACTTATTACAATGGACAGCATACTAATT
>VFHL01000011.1 GCA_009392005.1 SAR202 cluster bacterium | reverse complement strand
ATCAGTTCTGCCGAGAATGTGGCACATCTCTGGGCATGCCGGCAAACAATAACGTTGAGGTGGCCCGGGATAGATCGACACGATATCACGGACTTGATGCTTTAAGAGGCATCGCAATGCTGCTTGGCATTGTTTTACACGCAGCTTTGCCCTACATGCCCAACGTGGAACTGTGGTGGCCTGTCGATGATAGGGTCTCGCCCCTCATAAGCACCATCTTTGAGTTCATACATATGTGGCGTATGCCGGTGTTTTTCATCCTCGCAGGATTTTTCGCCAATTTGCTGGTCAGCCGAAGATCGTGGAAGAGTTGGTGGGGCAATCGATTACTTCGCATTGGATTACCGATCGTGGTTTTTTGGCCTCTAATGTCCTTGACGTTACCATCGATTTTTAGCTACGGGAGAACCGGAGATCTGATATTTTTCTATTCTGACGCTGGTCAACCACATCATCTCTGGTTTTTGTGGCAATTATTGATATTCACCATATTGACCGTTCTATTCACCCCACTACATTTACTTGGCATGGGGATTGCAAACCTTCTACGCCAAAGTGGACTCGGGGTAATAACCAACATCTCCAACAAAGTAAAGTCGCTTGCATCCACGCTGTTGTTTCGAACACGGTTCCCCTTCGTGTTCATTATTCTTGCTTGTGTAATCAATTTACCAACGGGAGGAGAATTGATCTTAAACCCAATCGGAAGTGGCTTGTATTTCGCTATTGGTTATAGCCTCTACGGAAACACGTCATTGTTCTTGTTTCTGAAATCCTACTGGCGCTACTATTTCGTAGCCGGCATCATTGGTTTTACGCTCTATACAATCCTGCATGTTATATCCATGAATTTCACAGCGAATATCTATTCGAACGAGACGGCTCGTGCACTTGGCATCGAAAATGAAACGACCGAACTTTTGGCATTATCGGGGTATTTACTGAAAATGATTTGCTCTGTTTTATTTTCGTATGCGTTTATCGGCTTAGCGGAAAGCAAATTCGGGTCTTATAACGCCAAGTTAAGATTTATTTCTGATGGAGCCTATTGGATGTACTTGATTCATTTGCCCCTTGTCACCTTCATCACGTTCTCAATGTTCAATTTGAGCATACCGATCGAGATGAAATTCATCATAGCCATAGTGACAACATCCATCTTCTGTTTAACCACGTATAAATATTTTGTTCGATCGACCCCTATTGGTATCCTACTGAATGGGAGACGGTATCCCTTTAAAGCAACACGTAATTAGCAAGCGAACAGGTCCAAGACATTACTCAAGCAATGCATCAATCCGGCTCAAGAATCGGGCATACCCTCCACGGGGTTTTTGGTATTTCTTCAGCGATTCAATAAATGCACTGCGATATTCCTCACCCCGCCAAATCTCATACCGCAAGAATCCTTCAGCAGCCCGCGGAACAGAGTGCTCCCCTGCACGTGTTCCTTGCGCGTAGAGGGTTGCAGCAGCCTTGATCCGTGGATACCCAGCATCGGGGTAACGTCGAGCGAGTATGATACGCCATAGAACTTCCAGGTATTGTGGAAAACCGCGAAATTTTTTGAGGTAATAGTTTGTCGTCGCAATATCTGTGGCTTCATCAAGTAATTCTTCACCACTCGCATAATCCTTGAAAATCGTGATCGAAGTTTCTGCCTTGATTCGCGCAAGATTTAGCCGCTCATAGTCGAACAAAGTCGTGATCGCCTCATTGAGCGGAATGCCAATTTTTTCAAGATTGGTGATAGACCAGACCCAATTTTCAAGTAAGAATTCAGCACTCTCAACGATACCCAACCGAAATTCACCAAATCCATCATCCTGATACTCAACATTTTCAGATTCCATACCATGCCCCCTATCAATCCGCCTCTAGGATTATACGGGTATCTCATAGGAACAAGTACTCCTTGTTAACAGTAGTACACTTAGAACCGCAAAGGGTTATTCGTCGACGAGCGTAATAAAGAGGTTATACACATGATTGAAAAGAAGCCAAGACGCGGAAGACCCGCTCCCCAGGACAGATCCACCGCCCCGGCGAGAGATGACTTCATCGAAGGCAGAAATCCCGTCTTAGAAGCGCTAAAAGCCAACCGCCCAATCAACAAACTACTTGTGTCCAAAGGAGTTGGCCGACACAGCATCATCGGCCAGATCCTGCACCATGCAAAGCGGA
Source organism: SAR202 cluster bacterium (assembly GCA_009392005.1). Classification (GTDB taxonomy): domain Bacteria; phylum Chloroflexota; class Dehalococcoidia; order UBA6926; family VFHL01; genus VFHL01. The sequence continues at coordinate 64,293 of VFHL01000011.1, read as the reverse complement.
ATGGCGTCTTGGTGGAATACGTAGACACGCGATTCATCCAAAAAATCAGCCCAACGGGACACAGCCAGGGTGTTGTCGCCATGATTGCCACAAAAAGCTACGTTGACCTGGACGATCTTCTCGAAGCCTCTCATCAGAAAAATACTTCACCTCTATACGTCATTCTGGACGGCATCGAAGACCCCCAGAATCTAGGAGCGATACTACGCACCGCCGACGCAGCAGGCGTGCATGGGGTCATCATCCCAGAGCGACGGGCTGTCGGATTGACAGCGGCAGTATCACGAGCGTCCGCAGGTGCTGTCGAATATGTACCGGTTGCAAGGGTCGGCAATATTGCAAAAACCCTAACTGCCCTTCAGAAACAAGGGATTTGGACCGTAGGTGTCGATATGGAAGGCGATGCAGGTTATACACACGCAGATTATGATCAAGCAATGGCACTGGTCATTGGAGCGGAAGGAAAGGGTTTATCCCGTTTAGTCAAAGAACGATGCGACCTGTTAGTCTCCATCCCAATGAAAGGCCAAATCGCGTCGTTGAATGCTTCAATAGCAGCAGCACTCGTCATGTATGAAGCCGCCAGGCAACGTGATAGGAGTTCTGAAGGTAGTACCTAACACGCTATCCCACCAGAACGTATAACCCACCGCTTTTTTGTTATAGTTACTATGGTGAGCAATGGCGATAAAACAACGTTTTCTCAGTAGGAAAAACCTGATTTATGTCATGCTCGTGTATCAGGATCAATTGAGGAGAAGAATATGTCAGACACATCACCTATTGTCTATACAACAACCGATGAGGCGCCCGCTTTAGGAACGTCCTCGTTACTGCCAATACTGCAGGCTTTTACCCAGGGGTCTGGAATTGAGCTTACGGCATGGGATATTTCGCTAACAGGTCGTATTCTTGCCAATTTCCCGGACAATCTGACCGAGGAACAAAAAATCCCTGATTATTTAACGATGGCCGGTGAGCTCTGCTTGGATCCAGCAGCAAACATTATCAAACTACCCAACATTAGTGCCTCGATTCCTCAATTAAAAGCAGCAATCAAGGAATTACAAGAAAAGGGCTACAATGTTCCCGATTATCCTGATGAGCCCTCGAATGACACGGAGCGCGAAGTACAACAGCGCTTCTCGCGAGTACTCGGGAGCGCAGTCAACCCGGTGCTCCGCGAAGGCAATTCTGATCGTCGCTCTTCGACAGCAGTGAAGGAACATGGTAAAAGAAACCCCCACCAGATGATGCAAGACTGGCCGAACGTATCGAAAACACGGGTTGGCCACATGACTAGTGGTGATTTTTATGGCAGTGAACAGGCTGTCACTGTTCAAGAATCCGGGCCAGCTGCAATTGAATTCGTCGCGGCCGATGGAAAAGTAACCGTACTCAAAAATGACATCTCATTGGTTGCTGACGAAATCATCGACTGTGCGGTCATGAATGTGAAATCACTCCGCCAGTTTTACGCCGCTGAAATGGACAATGCAAAAGCTGATAACGTCTTACTGTCTTTACACTTAAAGTCAACGATGATGCGCGTATCTGATCCAATTCTTTTTGGTCATTGCGTGTCGGTCTACTACGAAGATGTCTTGACCAAACATGCAGATGTGTTAAAGGAACTCGGGGTCAACCCAGATAATGGTGTCGCAGAACTGTATACAAAAATCCAGTCTCTTCCCGAACCCAAACGACAAGAAATCGAGGCTGATATTCAAAAGGTGTACAGTTCCCGCCCCGATCTAGCGATGGTGAACTCTGGTCAGGGAATCACGAATTTGCATGTGCCAAGCGATGTCATCATTGATGCTTCCATGCCAGTGATCATCCGCGATGGTGGACGCACCTATGGGCCCGACAACGAACTGCATGACACAATTGCAATGATTCCAGACCGATCGTACTCAACCATCTATCAGATCGCGATCGAAGATTGCCAAACAAATGGTGCGTTAGATCCTTCGACGATTGGTAGTGTCTCCAATGTTGGACTGATGGCGCAACAGGCCGAAGAATATGGATCCCACAACAAAACCTTCAAAGCACCAGGTGATGGATCAATTCAGGTCACTGATGCATCAGGCAACATACTGATGAACCAAACAGTTGAACAGGACGACATCTTTCGCATGTGCCAAACCAAAGACGTGGCCATCCAAGACTGGGTCAAACTCGCGGTCAACCGAGCAAAAGCGACGGGATCCCCAGCTATTTTTTGGCTAGACCCAAACCGGGCACATGATGCTGAACAGATCAAGAAGGTAGAGGCATTTTTACCCACACACGACACCAAAGGCTTGGAAATCCACACGATGTCGCCTGTCGATGCGATACGGTTCACATTAAAGCGGAGTCGACGTGGTGAAGATACCATTTCCGTGACTGGAAACGTACTCCGTGATTACCTAACGGACCTCTTCCCAATCCTTGAATTAGGCACAAGCGCCAAAATGTTATCAGTGGTACCCCTGCTCAATGGAGGAGGCTTATTTGAGACCGGCGCGGGTGGATCGGCCCCGAGACATGTACAGCAATTCCTTGAAGAGGGACACCTGAGGTGGGATTCACTCGGAGAATTCTGTTCTCTCGTTGCTTCCTTTGAGCATTTCGGCGAAATCCATCAAAATCAAACAGCGAAACTCTTGGCAAAAACCCTGGATGAAGCGATCGGACAACATCTAGAAAATAGCCGGGAGCCATCGAGAAATGTGAATGAACTAGATACAAGAGGGAGCCATTTTTACCTCGCTCTTTACTGGGCACAGGCACTTGCAAACCAGACTCAAGATCCGAGCCTACAGGCACGCTTCGCCCCGGTCGCGGAAAAACTATCCAGTAACACCGATACAATAGTTCAGGAATTGATTGACGCCCAAGGAGAGTCAGTGGAGATTGGCGGATACTACCGCCCCAACATGCAATTGGTCGCTAATGCGATGCGCCCGAGCACGACTCTAAATGCAATCATTGACGCCATCTAAAGAAGCTTTCCAGATGGCAAGAACGATGACAAGGAGGGACTGAGATGAGTAAATGGGACACACTAGAGGTCGAGAGACATGGACGCGTGATGCTCACCCGATTCAATCGACCAGAGAAGTTGAACGCAATGAATCCCGAAACATATGGTGCTTTCGTCGAAGCGATTGAAGAAGCGAATGCTGACCCTTCGATCGGCGCAATCGTCAGTACTGGAAAAGGACGCGCCTATAGTGCAGGCGCAGACATCGGTGGCTTCAACGCCACGTTCGAATCGGATGTTGAAGCAGCCCGGGAAAGAAGGCGTACCCCCTTTGATCCTGAGTTCTTGATGAACTCGAAACCGATCATCGGAGCAATCAATGGCATATCTGTTGGCGTTGGCATGACCGGACCCTTGTTATTTGACATGTTACTTGCTTCGACTGAAGCACGTTTTTCAATGCGCTTCGCCGCCATCGGACTCTCGCCTGAAGTGGGAAGCAGTTGGGTTCTGCCAAGAATTATTGGGTTGCACAAAGCGAGAGAAATGATGCTTACGGGGCGTATTTATAACGCTGAAGAAGCCCTAGAACTTGGTTTAGTTCACAAATTATACGAACCCGATGAACTCGTCCCAGCCGCGATCGAGTTGGCAGCAGAAATCGCCGCAAATCCCATTTCAAGCCTCGCAACAATCAAAAGAATGCTTTGGGATGACCTCGCTGCTACGGATGTCGCGTCTGTATGGCGCAAATCTAGCGAGAATTTTGCAAACGCGCGCAAAACTCCGGAGCATCGCGAAGCTCTTCTTGCGCTAAGAGAGAAGCGGAAACCGAAGTTTCACGATACTGAATACATGGAAGATTTAGCAGACAAAGTTGCCAAGGGAACATCGTAAAGACACAACATCTGTGCACTTCGATAAAGGCACAGACGAAAGCCAAGAATCATCCGGTGCTTCTGATTGAAAGATCTTCTATGACGACAGCCGTCGGAATATGAAGAAGTGTTGAAGGGCTAACTTTGAGCTTGCCCGATCGACTCCCTCCGCCCAGTATGACGTAATCGAGATCCATGATGTGCGCATCAACATAAATTGGAAGCGATTCAGGAAGCGCAAACGGGGTAACGCCTCCAATCATCATGCCCGTTAATTCAATGGTTTCGTCGGCATTCGCAAACGAAAGTCGCGAGACCTCCATAAGGCTACGAACCTTTTTGTTAACATCAATTCGATCCGTACCACGCACAATGCATCCAGAATATTTTTTCTCACCCCTTTTTGAAGCCACAATGATCGTATTGCCACAGTGATCCATCTCAAACCCATACTTCTCACAAAATGCAGCGGTGTCAGCATAATCTGGATCAACTTCGATCCATTCATATTCAATTGCGGCTTCCTCGAGTGTGGATCGAACCTGTCGTTCGATCTGCTCTTGAGAAATGTTTTGTGATGTCTCGCCTTGCATAGTTACCTCATCCCTTGATCATGCCATTGTCACACAGGGCCTTCGGACGAACTTTCCGATGATGGCGTGTCTGATGAATTACCTTCAATACTAATATTGGGGATCCAATTCAGTGCTGCTGGATAATACCAGCTCGCGTTTCCAAGAATACGAAGCACCGCAGGAACCAACATCGAACGTACGATCGTCGCATCAAGAAGGATGGCTGAACCGAGTCCAAATCCCATCGATTGGAAAAAGGCGATATCTCCCAAAGCAAACCCACCGAATACCGCAACCATGATGAGCGCCGCACCAGTAATGATGCGTGCGGTGGTCCGCAGCCCAAATGCAACAGATTCTGGTTGATCACCTGTCTCATCAAAGTGCTCTTTAATCCGACTTAGCATGAAAACGTGATAGTCCATCGATAACCCAAAGAGGATCGAGAACATAAACAAGGGAAGCCAAAACTCAATTTGATCCATTCGCTGAAACCCAAAAAGATTAATCAAGAACCCTTTTTGGAAAACGAGAACAACCAAACCATAGGCAGCGCCCACAGACAACAAATTCATAAAGATCGATGCAATCGGAATCACGAGTGACCTGAAAGCAACCAGCAAGAGCAGAAAACTTAAACCTAACACTGCTCCAAAAACTCGTGGTGTGTAATCATCGGTCAATTTCACCTGATCAACAATCTCAGCTGACGCCCCACCAACAAACACCTCGTAATCAGATGTAGACACGCCTTGAAAAGCTTGAGGGACAAGATCAGTCCGTACGCGCCGAATCGTATCCAAAGCTACTTGCGAGAACGGATCGCCTGGCACGGGCGCAGTTAAGACTGCCAATTGTACATCAGGTACACTTTGGACCTCTGGTTCCTGAAAACCAGAATCCTCTTTCATCAGAACTTTAAGTCGATCAATGGATTGAATAACCGCTTGCGAACCAACATTCCCGGAAACAACGACGAGGGCAGGAGAGTCACTACCAAAGCCATATTTGGTGTTGAGCAGCTCAAATGCTTGTTTCGCTGGCTCTTCGTCGGGCAAAACAGATATACCACTGGTGCCTTTCGCCAAATCAAAAAATGGAATGATCAATACAAGAAGAATCGCCGTCGAAACCAATGCACTAAGAATAGGTTGACGCATAACCGCCCGCGTCACCCGATCCCAAAAGCCTCCTTCGTCACTGGAGTTGGATGGAGGTTTTGGTGAAAGCAACGGTATGCCAAATCCAAAGAATTTTTTAATTAATAAAGAGACAAAAAGAAGACCAATCACTGCGAATGCGACAAGCATCACGCGCCCTGGTTCTGTACGATCTGGAACCAAGGCGACACCCACAAGAAAAAGGACGACAACAGGAATTCCCGGCACACGCACGCTGTTGACGCGATCACCTAGAATACTGATCCAAGCTGGCAGCAAAGTGAGACAAGCAATAACGGAAACGAAAACAACGACAATTGCTCCCGAGCCAAATGCCTGGAAGAAGCTCTCAGGGATCAAGAGAAGCCCAGTTAGAGCTAATACAACTGTCGCTCCACTAAAGAAAACAGCACGGCTTGCTGTACTACCGGATCGAACGATTGCATCGTCTTTTGACAAACCGTTCCCACGCTCTTCGCGATACCGAGAAAGCACAAAAAGGGAATAATCAATACCAACAGCCAAACCCATCATCGTAATAATGTTGGGCACAAATTCATTCAACTCCACGAATTCGCCAATAATCCCTGTCAGTCCGATCGCGGTGAAAACACATGCAATGGCTAAAAGAATAGGTATAAGCCCAGCAACGACCGCCCCAAAAACCAATGCAAGTATCACAAGCGCGACACCAATCCCAATCGATTCGCCAACCAGCAGATCCCGTTCAGCACGTTCCTGAAATGCGGTATTTATGCTGGCATTCCCGAAAACCAAAACCTTGAACTGCTCTCCACTAAAGTCAGATGCGGCATGTGTCAGCAAATGGATTTCACTCGACTGATCTTTGTGTATGTTTACCCGAAACATAACAGTCGTTTGGTCCATCGAGGGAATTGCTTGGTAATCGCTGAGGCTGCCAACAACGAGAGATCCTGCCTTCTCCTCCAATAGATCTCCAAATGACTGGATCGCCTGCTGAAAAGCATCGTCAGTGATCAATACAGACTCAGACGTAATCAACACAAATTCTGTTTCTACTGGTTGAGATTCGCCCTCGGCATCCTGCTCACTGGACTGTGGTTGTCCACCACTTTGAAATCCAAATTTTTCATCGATAAGGTTTTGAGCTGTTTCCGACTCGAGTTCGACAGTTGCACCCCCTTCTCCGTTCAGGGCATCAGGAACAAGAGTCCTGGTCGATATGAAGGCCAAAACTAAGATGAAGCACCACATTAGAATGATCCACCAAGGACGCCGGACACTGACGCGAGTAATAGACTCCGCGGAAAGAAACATAGATGATTCTCCAATTAAACATATTGAGAAGCCATCACAAGATCACTCCTCGAATCGGCGCTCATTCTAACATTACTGGATATGAGATCATAATATTTTCTGCGTCTGGCACCCATCCTACTGCTACAATCTGACCATGAAATATCGGATGTGGTTTTCACATTACATGCGCCACCCACTGCAACTTGGAGCCTTGTTCCCAAGTAGCGCAGCACTGGGATCGTTGATGGTGAAACACATCAAACCGAACGTCCAAGGACATATTCTGGAGTTGGGACCAGGAACAGGATCATTTACACGAGCACTTATTCAGAAAGGTATTCCAGAAAACAAACTTGTGCTTCTCGAGCGATCACCCGAATTTACTTCACTCCTCCAAGAGTCATTCCCATCCGCGAAAGTCATTTGCGGAAATGCACGAAATCTCAGTGAAGTTGCGTCTGAACTCGGCATCAACACATTTGAACAAATCGTGTCTGGCTTACCCCTCACCGCAATGGGACCAACATCCCGCTACGACATCTGTGACTCCGCTTTCACGATGTTGGAGAGTGGAGGATCGTTCGTCCAAGTAACCTATTTCCCCAGATGTTCGATCCCAAATAATGTGATTACTGCACATTCAGCCAGAAAAACATATTGCGGAATAACGCTAAGAAACGCCCCTCCCGCGTTCGTGTGGCGTGCTGAAAAACGATGATAAACAAAAACATCCCTGAAATACTCTATTCAACTAAATTACCTCAGTTGTAGTTTATCGGCGACAGGACATCTGACCATTCCGTGCATACTGCCCAGAGGTCATAAAGACTTAATCCGTCTGTGCTACACTCCCACTGTTATGGCGAAGAAACCAAAAAAGGCGGCAGCCTCAAGTTCTGACCGGCCATTATCTATCAACCGAAAGGCTTCCTTTGACTACGAAATATTGGAGACAGTCGAAGCAGGCCTGGTTCTGCTTGGAACCGAGATCAAAGCCCTGCGCGAAGGTCGTGTGAACCTCCGAGAGGGATATGCACGCATTGACCGCGGAGAAGCCTGGTTGATCAACACGCATATTGGCCCCTACTCAGCCGGCAACATGAATAACCACGAACCGATGCGCGACAGGAAATTACTACTCCATCGACGCCAGATCGATGATTTAATGCACCAGACAAAATCCACTGGTTTAACGCTTGTTCCCTTGCGACTTTATATTAAGCGCCGACGCGCTAAAGTCTTGCTGGGCCTTGCCCGTGGAAAACGCCAATATGACAAACGCCAGGCAATCACGAAACGGGATGTTGATAGAGAAATCCAGCGCTCAATTGGTACCCGACGGCAATAAAACATTCTGCGAATAGCAAACCACAGAACACACAAATTCGTTATAATGGGGCCGGAAGGAGTCAATGTGACATAAACGACTTCCTCCTTTCGAAACGGGGACGCGTGGTTTCGACAAGGGAGGATCCGGGTATGACAGCAGGTCGAGGTGCCGTCCACCTCGTTAATCAGGCGGCAAAAACATAACTGGCAAACAGCCAAAACTCGCTCTCGCCGCTTAAATAGGCAGTGCCGTCTAAGGTCATCTGCCTCTGAGGGTGGCTTTGGGCGATGATTTTTTCAGAGTGCTGCCCATTGGACACCGATACAATGGGCTTAAGACCATCGGCTGGTTGAGATGAAATGTGTTGGCACAGTTCATCTCAATGAGAATTAAACGCCAACTAAACCTGTAGCGGTTATATCAGGGATTCCTTTGGACGGGGAGTTCGACTCTCCCCCGTCTCCACCAAAAAAACAATTCTGTTAGGGGAATAATGGCGACACGAAGAGATCTTTACCACCTGCGCCGAGAGGTACGCGAATGGCTGGACGAAATGGTCCCGCCTACATTACAGATGCCACCGAAAGGGCGGGATCTAAGCCCAGAGTGGGTCGAATGGACGATTGATTTCCGTCGCAAGCTGGGAGCGAAAGGATGGCTGGCACCAAACTGGCCAACCTATTTAGGTGGTGGAGGGTACACAGCAGCAGCAGCAGACATCATTTACCGAGAGTTGGGCGAGCGATCAATCCCTCCAATAAATGTCCAGAATGCATGGGTGACAGCGATGCGCGTCTGGGGAACAGAAGAACAAAAAGGACGATGGCTGCCGCCAACCCTGCGTGGGGAAATAACGGTATACCAAATCTTGAGTGAACCACAAAACGGTTCGGATCTTGCCTCCAAATCCACCACAGCAATCCGCGATGGCGACGAATACGTAATTAATGGCACCAAGGGCCAAATCACTGCAGGACTTCCGCCAGATTACCTCTTTATTCTCGTCAACACTGATCCTGACGGGAAAAAACATGAAAACTTAGCTATGTTGATCCTCGATGCGAAAGACCCCGGTGTAACCATCAACTACAAACATATTCTCCGTGGTGGAACATTAAAAACATTTGACCTTGACGATGTGCGGGTACATCCCCTCGACATTATAGGAGACGAGCGCGGAGGATGGCATGTCGCACAAACAGTATTAGACGTTGTCCGTGGAGGGCAAGGAGTCACTTTAGAAGACCAACGTGAGATCGAACAAAGAGAGCGGGAATATTGGCTCAAGGACTCCGAATCAAAATCCAACTAGTATGTGAACCGTCGCGCAAATGACACGAAGGAAACCAAACATCATTCCCCTAAAAAACCATCCCCAACAGCATCCAAAATACTCTGTGAGACTTTTTCTGGACGCTGAAGCGGCACGTCATGAATTGAATCTTCCATCCATACAAGTCGCGCCCTTTGTATCAACGAAGCAGCCTTCTTGTAGTTAGCCTCTTTTTCAGAACGCCGGCCGGACGAATCAGAATCCTGACTATCACGACGTGCAGGCATAAGAAGCACTGGTACCTGAATCCGCGGGAAAAGTGTTGAGACTTTTTGGTCCCAAATCGCACGAACAATTAACATATGATGTTCATATGATAGCTTCGGTAGCACTGTTCCATCGCTTTGCACATCAAAATTCGCTTTGAGAAAAGCGAGTCCACCATCGTTCCATTGAACGTCCGCCCGGCCTTGGTTCCGTTGCACCATTTGATCCCATTGAACCTTGCGCGAAGGAAAGTGCGGTGGAGCGAGTGCTTGCTCTGTTTTCTCCCATGTCGCACCCGCTGATGCAGAAGGCTCGATCGTGCCACCATCAATACAAACAAGACCTGATAAAAGATCGGGATAGTCTGCAGCAACTTGCATTGCAACGTTTCCACCCCACGAATGCCCAACAAGAATAGGAGCGTTCAAATTCAACGCGTTAATAAAACCCACGATATCTCCAGCAACCGTTGGAAAATCATACCCATCATCCGTTTGTGCACTAGACCCATGCCCTCTTTGATCGAGAGCAAGAACACGTAATTGCTTTTGCAAAAACGGTGCGCAGAGGTCCCAAAACACTGCGTTTGATGCAAGTCCATGTAAGAGAACAATATCTCTACCATGACCACCAAAATCACGGTAATGGAAAGAAAGATTGCGAACCTCTATGTTCGCATCGAGCGGGGCACTCATAAACACCTCAGATGATCGTCTTCTCCGCATCGTACTAATACAGAACTGGAGGGTCAACAAAAAAACCTCATTTTGACCAATGTAATGCCGAAACGTATGATGAACATAGTAAATTTCGCAGAGAAAATACTTCGCGTAATCGATCCTGACACATCCTCGCTACAAATAAAGAAAGTTAACTATTGTGAATAGTCCAACGAGACACGTCGAACTGCCAACATCAGATGATGCAGATAATGTCGAGCAAAGGTGGGAAAATGTTATCACTGGAGCGATTCAAGGCCCCTTCATACAATCCTTAACAGACTATCTTAACGAGCAAAATAAAAAGATCCGGATATTAGAATTAAGCAGTGGATCGGGAGGTGGTCTCCAATCATTGACCCAGATTCCCCTTCCCAACGCACCCGTCAGTGGTGCTGCTGAGCAGTTGATACCTCTCGACTTTGTGGAAACATACCATGGGCTTGAATCTGACAAGAAAAAGGTGGTCCAAGCTCAAAAACATTTCCACACACATGAAAACATCTCGTTCATGTCATGGGATCCCGCTGACGGAATCAGTATTGTTGACGAAGAACCCTATGACATCTACATGTTTGGAAGAAATGCGCTCTCCTATATTGATCCAGAAAACGCGAAACATATCCTCAAAGATATCGTTCACCATTCAGGAGAGAGAGCGATGGTGATAATGGAGTGGAATGGTCAGTTTGGATATTCACATCAGCCAGAATGGATGCGCCAAATAGCGGGTCCGGCAACATTAAATACCGCAAATGGAACCATTTCCCTTGGTGGGCGAGAGAGCGCAGAATCGCTTGTTGAAGATACAAGTAAGAACGAACATATTTTCATCCGTCTGACATCGGTTACTGATCGATCGGTCTTTGTGGGTCGGCCCATAAATGATCCTGAGGAGCATGCATCCCGATCACTCCGACCCTTCGTCAATAATTTATGGGCGCCCGGAATACGAACCCCTCTTGAGAATCTTTTGATTGACTACAAGCCAAGTGAGGGATTCGGGCAAGTGAATGCGTTTTATATAGATTTTGCTGCTGCCTGGAACGCTGTTATCGGAGGAGCACAATACATGCTACAAGAACTGCCTGAATCTCCATCAATCAACGAAATCCCAATAACAATGCAAGGGATCGTGGAACGAGCATGGACACATCTCCGAAGTGCTGCACGTCTTGCAGACGACATGGAAGTCGGAGATCCACGCGCGTACTTCCTAGAACCCTATTTGGCAAATATGTTGCGTGACTTAGAATTACAACTACAACAAGGAATTGGCTGCGGATCCAGCTTAATTGCCCTTGCAGAAGTTAGGAAAGCCAACAAAAGCTGATACGAGAACACTGAACGTCGCGATTTTGACATGCAAATCGGGCACTTGTAATCTTGTCACAGGATACGATTTGAATTCATTGAACCGCAGCACAAAGGAATGATCCATGTCTTATGAACATAGAGGCGATATCTGGTTGAAACGACTCGAGGTTGGCGAATACGGGAATAATTGCTACATTGTTATAGATCCCGTGACAAAACAGAGCGCAATTATCGATGCACCGGCCGAACCTGACCGCATCATTGAAGCCACTGTCGGAACACAGGTCAAGTACATACTAATAACCCATACCCACGGTGACCATACCGGGGCATTGCGAGAACTTGTCGAAGCAACCGGTGCAAAGGTTGGCGTTCATCCAACGGAGGCAGAAAAAATCGCGCCCTACGGCAACTTAATGCTGAACGAGAACGACACACTGCAAATCGGTACCGTTCCTCTCAGAATCCTTCATACACCAGGACACACACCTGGAAGTTCTTGTTTTATTACAGGGTCGCATCTGTTTACCGGTGACACGCTATTCCCCGGGGGACCCGGTCGTTCTGCGAGCCCTGATGATCTGGCACAAGAGCTGCAGAGTATCACGAAAAAACTTTTCCTACTCATGCCACAAACGACCGTATATCCAGGCCATGGTGCAAGTACGACGATCGCTGATGCTCAGTGTGAACATGCCTACTTCGCGTCCCAACCTCATCCTTCCGATCTACATGGAGACGTCCTTTGGATGCCCTCTTAAAAGTTTGGATTGAACTAGCCACCAAGGAATAATGCATGGCCGAAAAAACTGTTTTGCCGAACGGGCTGCGTATTTTATCAACGCATATGCCTCACACAAATGCTGTCACCATAAATATTTTGGTAGAAGCGGGATCACGATACGAAGCACCACGTGAAGCAGGAATGTCCCATTATCTCGAACACATGTTTTTCAAAGGGACCCGAAAACGCCCCGAAGCACGTGAGATCTCGGATGCCATTGAGAGCATTGGCGGTATCATGAATGCGAGCACCGACCATGAGGATATGGTTTTATGGGCAAAAGTACCGCAGTCTCATTGTGATCTTGCGATCGATGTCTTGCTGGATATGCTGCAAAACTCAACCCTTAACCATGATGAGATGGAAAAAGAACGAATGGTCATCCTCGAAGAAATCAATATGGTTTATGACACACCGAGTCAGCGGGTGTTCCAATTGGTGGGGGAGTTACTATACCCAAACCACCCTCTTGGGCGTGATGTTGCGGGAACCACTGAAAGTGTCCAGGCAATCGATCGTGAAATGCTAACGCGTTACCTCTCCAAACAGTACAGCCCAACAAATACAGTAATCAGCGTTGCAGGTAACGTTGACCATCAGGACATCGTCAGGATGGTACAAAAGGCATTAGGAGCATGGGAACCATCCCAAACCGCACCCCTTACCGCTTTTGAACCCCATGAAATCGATGCATCCATCCGCGTGGAGTATCGAAAAACGGAACAGGCCCATATTTGCCTAGGTATGCAAGGGTTTGCCAACAATGATCCGCGCCGATTCGCATCAAACCTGTTGGTCAGTATTCTCGGAGATGGTATGAGTAGTCGCCTCTTTGCGGAACTGCGGGAAAATCAGGGATTAGTGTATGACCTTAGTGCATCCGGGACCTATTATCAGGATTGCGGATCTGTCATTTTTTACGCAGCTTCAGACCCTCGAAAATCCAAGCAAACGCTAACATCGTTATTACAAGAGCTACAGCGAGCGACAGAAGACATTACAGAACACGAAACAAACCGAATCAAAGAGCTCATCAAGGGGCGAATGCTATTACGTATGGAGGATAGCCGTAACGTTGCCGCATGGTATGGGGGGCAAGAATTACTTCAAAAAACGGCGCTCACACCAGAAGAAATATTTGCTGAATATGATGCAGTCTCCCTAACGGAGGTGAACAACATCGCACGCACACTTTTCAAACCTGAAAACTACCATATCGCAGTGTTTGGGCCATTCCGGAAAGACACGCAATTCAAGAACATTCTGCAGAATCAATAAAATACGACTATATTTATTCGCCTTGTAATGATGTAAACCAACCCTGCAAAAGCACACTATCTGACAATACTTCTTGCGCAGCATGATACGAATCTAACTCACCATTTTCGACTCGCGCAATAAGTCCCCCTAAATCGGCATCTTGGGACACAAGGGTACGAAATTGCTGATTAACCGTCTCTTGAATCACTTCGAAGAACTCTTCACGCCGGTGATTCCGACGGGAATCTTCTAAACGGCCCGAGTCTTCCAAAACCTTGCGATGATCAACGAGTTTATCCCACAACTCCGCAACCCCAATATTACGATGAGCCTGGGTCTGCATCACGGGGACAGTCCACTGATCATCTTGTGGGCCCATCATTACAGACATTTCAAGATCAGTAGCCATCCGTTTCGCACCAGTACGATCAGACTTGTTCACAACAAAGACATCAGCAACTTCAAGTAATCCTGCTTTCAATGTCTGAATGGCGTCTCCCGCCTCCGGCACGAGGACAACAACAACTGAATCTGCAGCATCCATCACCCCGAACTCAGTCTGCCCAACGCCAACTGTTTCCAAAATAACGACGTCTTTTTGTGCCGCGTCCAATAATTTCAAAACGCGTTTGGATACCGCCGATAGACCTCCAAGGGCCCCTCGCGTCGCCATACTGCGAATAAAAACTGCCGGATCCAGATAATGTTGGCGCATCCGTAAACGGTCACCAAGTAAAGCGCCGCCCGAAAATGGACTTGATGGATCAACCGCAAGGATACCAACCGTCTTCCCTTGCTCGCGAAGATGGCTTGTCAATTTGTCTGTGAGAGTACTTTTCCCACTCCCGGGTGGGCCTGTTATGCCAATTGTATGAGCTTGACCTGTATGGGGCCGGATCTTCTCCATGATATGACCAACATCTCCATCTCCTCTCTCGATCTTACTAATCAGACGGGAAAGAGCAGGGACTTGGCCGCTCAACATCTTGTCAATTACATCATCTACCATAAGTTAAATTCATCATCCTTAATATACATTGGTTCTCCATTGTGCTTGAAACCAACCCACTACTGCAAGTGACGGGAATACGAACCAATGTGACAAATGATCTGCAAATCTCTTGGATCTAAGAAGAAATAAATACCCTGTAAAAACGGCCACTCGGTCACAGGATTATTAATTGATCACGTTTGTCTATACGCATTCGCATGAGTAGAATACTGTAACCCAAGAAAGTAACAGCAGGCACATGGAGGAGTAACATGGCAATCCGTCTAATCATCAATTTCAAAGCAAATCCAGGAGAAGGATCGAATCTTGTCGCCGCGTTTTCGCCCGTGATGGAAGAAGTACGTAATGAAAAAGGATGCAACCAATACCACCTATTTCAGGGAACGGAAGATACCGATACGTTTATCCTTGCAGAAAGCTGGACGGATCAAGAATCACTAGATGCGCATAGCGCCGCCAATCGTGCACGCGATTTTTCCCTCGCTGATTATCTCGCTGGGCCAACACAAGCGGAACGATATGAAATCGACTGACAACACAAACACACGTTCCGGCCCCAAAACGGACCTTTTGCCCAATTTAACAAGAGAACTGGCAAATATGGACAGCTGCATACGATGTGGACTGTGTCACTCCGTGTGCCCGACATACCAAGAAACACACCTCGAAGAAGAATCACCGCGCGGACGAATTGCCATGGCAAAAGCGCTCACAGAGGGACATATCGAATTCAGTCATGATTTAATCGTTCACGAAGAAAGCTGTTTAATGTGCGATGCTTGTACAGAAATTTGCCCAGCTGGTTTCAACATGGAAACTCTTGGGCTAGCGTTACGAACAGACTTCAGAGCACAGAATAAAAGCACCCATCGGATTAACCGACTGCTATTGCTTCCTCTTATCAAGTTAAAACTCCTCCGCACAATTGCAAAAAGTCTTCATACATTCCAAAAACTTGGACTCATCGAATTCTTCAAGAAATCGCAAATCTCTAAACTTTTTGGTGCACAGCAACTCGAAAAACTTCTACCCTCAATCAATGACTCCTTCCTTTTGGGTGATGGGCAAAAGTGGGAGGTGCCTTCCTCCAAAGGGCAAATAACAATAGCCACAGGCTGTGTGATGGGTGTCGCCTTCCCAAATGTACACCGAGCAGAAATTCGCCTACTCAATGCCATGGGATATTCCGTCACCGCGCCGCCCCAGGGGTGCTGCGGAGCTGTCCATGCCCACAACGGCTTCACCAAGGATGCTCAAGAAATGGCGCGCTCGCAGATTGATGCGTTTAATCAAACTGAAGGCCCAATTCTTGTTGATGCATCAGGCTGTACCGCACATCTGAAGAATTATCCCGTAATCTTGCGTGACGACCCAGTGTACTTCGAGCAAGCAGAACACTTCTCGAAACGCGTCGTGGATGCCACAGAATTCTTTGCTCCCCTTGTTAAGGATTTACCACTAAAAAAACTGCCTGGAAAAATTGCATACCAAGACGCCTGTCATCTTGCAAATCTGCAGAAGATCCGGGAACAGCCTCGCCAAATTTTGAATGCTATCCCAGGCATACAACTAGAAGAGATGACAGATCCAACTATGTGTTGTGGAAGCGCCGGAATATACAATATTCTAGAACCTGAAATGGCCAGAAATTTAGGAAGACGGAAAGCAACGTCAGTGAAAGAAACAGGCGCGACGATTGTTGTAACGACAAATCCAGGTTGCCAGCTCCAATTAGAGTCACACCTCGCGGATGAGCAAGTCCAAGTCATCCATATATTGGAACTGCTCGACAAAGCATATATGTACGACTCGAACAACAATTCAGATACTGCCAGTGCGTGAAGATGCCGTTCTTTAGAATCAAAACAAGGGATTCCCTATGGATGCAAAAATTCTGAATGATTTTGAAAATATTGTTGGACCACAAAACATAAGGCGAGGGCCGGCACAACGAGTAGCATATTCGTTCGATGGTACGTTTCAACAACGCATGCCAGAAGCAGTGCTCCTACCAAAAACGACCGAAGAGGTTTCTCGTATTTTGGCATTAGCGAACAAAACAGAAACTACAATCACGACACGAGGAGCTGGGACAAGCCTATCCGGCGGCGCAATTCCCACCATTGAAGGACTAGTCTTGGACCTGGCACAAATGAATGCCATCCATGAAATTGACAAAAGGAATTCGGTTGCAGTGGCCCAACCAGGGGTAATCACCAGTGATTTACATCATGCAGTAGAAGAACAAGGCTTGTTCTATCCACCTGATCCTGCATCATTACAGCAATGTACGATTGGCGGAAACGTCGCGTGCAATTCTGGAGGACCTCGATGCTTGAAATATGGCGTGACCAAGGATTTCGTCCTTGGAATGACCGTCGTATTAGCTAATGGATCTATCCTGAAACTTGGCGGAAAACTTGTTAAAAATGTTACGGGATATCAACTCATGCAACTCTTTGTTGGTTCAGAGGGAACATTGGGAGTTATAACTGAAGTCACGCTGAGGTTAATCCCCTATCCTAGTATGCGCAAAACAGCGATTGCGATGTTCAAAAGCCTTGACCATGCGAGTGAAGCAGTCACAGAAATTATCGGGGCCGGGATACTACCTGTTGCGCTCGAACTACTTGACCGAGCGACTCTCGATATTGTCACACAATATCGAGACTTAACCTTCCCACAAGAAACAAATGCGATACTGATTATTGAACAAGATGGGAACGATGAAAATGCTATTCAAAACGACATAAAATCAATGACTGCAATCTGCCGAGAAATTGGAGCCATAGAATGCAACGAGGCAGCAAATGAGCAAGAACGACAGGCCATTTGGGAAACACGACGTGTGGCGTCAGGAGCACTTGGGCGCGCAGCACCAAACAAATTGGGCGAGGACATAGCTGTTCCGCGAAGCCAGATCCCAGAAATGATCCGTAGAATTCACGAAATCGGTGAAAAACACCAATTTAAAATCGCAGTTTTCGGGCACGCGGGTGACGGGAATCTGCATCCAAATTTTCTTTTTGACAAAAAGATCCCCGGTGAATTGAAGCGGCTTGAAGTCGCGGCCAGCGAGGTTTTCCAGGTTGCGCTAGAAATGGGTGGCACTTTAAGTGGTGAACATGGAATTGGGACCCTGAAGAAAGAATTCCTTGTCAACGACCTTGGCGAACAAACCGTGAATATAATGCAGGATATAAAAAATGTTTTTGACCCTAAGGAAATCTTAAACCCCGATAAAATTTTCCCCGAAAATAGCACCGAAGGATTCTTGACGCGGCTACCGTTATTAGGCAAAAACGCATCCATCTAAAATACATGCGTGCCCTTAATTAATTACCGGAGGAAGGACCTCCCAGCCTTTTCCCTCCATCAACATGTAAATGTGCTCCGGTAATCCAGCTCGCAGCGTCAGAAGCAAGAAAAATTGCTGCTTGACCAATATCTGAAGGAGTTCCGAGCCGCCCAAGAGGTATGGATGTATTCGGGGAGCCTTGTAATGTTTTTATGGCATCTTCTCCACCGATGTCGTCTGGTTCCTCAGACCGCAATCCCAATCGCAAATTACGAACCGTACCAAGAGTAGGGATAGAACCAGGTGTGATGGCGTTAACCCTAATGTTATATTTCCCCCATTCGGTCGCCAAAGTTAGAGTCATCCCCCAAATTCCACTCTTTGCTGATGCAGCATGAACATTGCCTGGGCCACCTAAGTCAGTGAATGCCAGTATATTAATGATTGAACCGCTTTGTTGTTCCTTCATGACCGGGAAAACCGCTTGCGAGCAATTGAATGTTCCATTCAAATCAATATCAACAACTGTTCTCCATCCATTTGGCGTCAAGTCCTCAGCTGCCACGCGAAAGTTACCTGCAGCATTATTTACGAGAGTATCAACTCGTCCATACCGATTAACAGTATCTTGCACCAATTCTGCACATTGATCGGGCGCGCGAACATCAGCTTCCACAACCAAACATTCACCACCCATGTCCCGCACTTCCTCGGCAGTAGGCTCCAAATGCTCAAGAGAACGACTCGCAATCACCAATCGCGCGCCCAATTTCGCCATTCCGTGGACGATACCACGCCCGATGCCTGTGCCGCCGCCAGTCACAATAACCACCTTTCCTTCAAGTGCCTTATCTGAAAAAACCATTCATCATGCCTTTCGTCAAACAAAAATCATAGCTGATACATACACCCTGGTTTATCATAGACTTATCTTTTAAAAAGTGGGGCCATTCCAAAACATTCTTCGTGATTTCATGAGGAACGAATCACTTTTTTGCAAATGTTATTTTAACAACGAGGAGGCACAATAAATGGATTTAGATTTAGGCGGAAAAGTCGCTTATATCTCTGGTGGCAGTAAAGGGATTGGCAAAGCTATTGCCCGTGAATTGGCATTGGAAGGGGTTGATATTGCGCTCGTTGCCCGAACACAAGAACCACTCGACAAAGCAGCTGACGAGCTCCGATCACTAACAGGTCAAAAAATCATAACCGCCGTCGCAGACGCAGGAAAAACTGAGACTGTGGATCAAGCAGTTGATGCAATCGTAACCGAGTTTGGCACCATTGACATCTTGGTTAACTGTGCGGCACAAGTTGGTGGGGCTAACGCTGTCAATCTTGCAGAAACGGTAGATGAAGAAATATTGGAAGATTTTAATGTGAAATTCCTTGGATACCTCAGAACAACCCGCGCCATAGCTCCGGTCATGCAAAAGCAAGGTTGGGGCCGCGTCATCAACATTGGTGGCCTCGCTGCACGAAGTTCGGGTGCGCTAAGTGGTGGAGCACGCAATGTGGCAGTGGTTCATATGACCAAGACTCTTGCTGATGAACTTGGTCCCGCTGGCATCACTGTCAATGCAATACATCCCGCCTTAACAAAAACAGAACGTGTCGAAGAAAACATTAAGGCACGAGCAGAAAAATTAGGCAAAACAGTCGCCGAAGTTGAAAAAGATATGAGCCGCAACAATGCAATTCGGCGCATCGTTGATGCTCAAGAAATTGCCTATGTCACAACATTCTTGGCATCACCCAAAGCTGGATCAATTACGGGTGATGTCATCGCAGCATCAGGTGGATCAGGTCGCAGCGTGTACTACTAAAGTAAGGAGAAGGAGTAATGACATGGCATATCAACGATGTCTTCTGGAGATGGGAACGGGAGTTGATTTACACGGCAAAAACTATACAAAAGCTGCACAAAGAGCGGTGGAAGATGCACTGCGTCATTGTAGCTTGAGCTTTCCACGCGTCATTGGATCTGGTGCAGATGCGATGCGCGTCGAGGTAACAGTCGGAGTGCAAGAACCGAGCGAGGTCGACGGGGATTCAGTGTTATCAGTTCTTCCCTATGGGGAAAAACACATCAGTGTCGTCCCAGGAGGATTAAATGTTCCAAATGATAGCGGAACTGATGCGACCGTGATTGCAAATGCTGCGATTATCGTTAGCATGGACATATGACAAAGAAAGAAGACGAACGAGCCCAAACAACAACATTAAAATCACGTAACGGAGTGGGATAAAATGGATAAAACGAGCCAAATGTTAGCAGGCATACTTTTGCAAACAGGCGCGGTTTCAATCAACGCGAAAGAACCATTCGTATACACGTCTGGCATCAAATCACCCATTTATACAGACAACCGAATCCTTTTGTCCTTTCCACAACAGCGGCGTACAGTCGTAAACCTGTTAACACAACGAATCCTCGAAAATAATGCTCTTGATCAATTTGACCTTGTCGCAGGAGTGGCAACTGCAGGTATTTCATGGGCCGCACTACTTGCGGAGCAACTGGATAAACCTATGATATACATCCGGCAAGCAACCAAAGGGCATGGGAAAGAGCAGCAAATAGAGGGGATTCTTGAAAAAGGACACCGAGCAATCGTTGTTGAAGATCTAATCAGCACAGGCGGCAGTCTAATAGAGGCAGCAGAAGTTGTGAGAGACCTCGGCGGATCCGTTCCTGAATGTATCGCCCTTTTCACATACGAACTGCCACAAGCCGCAGCAGATTTTGAAAAAACCAACCTCTCCTTCCAAACTTTAAGCAGGATTTCAGATCTCCTGAAAGTCGCCATAGATGACAACATAATCTCACAAGAAGACCGTACAGCAGTAGATGAATGGTTAATGACACGTAAATAAAACCGCTTAGATGAGGCGCGACTGAAACTCAACCCGGCGCTGAAAAAATGGAGCTTAAGAAAACACTTTGCAGTGAAATACCACCTTAAAAAGACTAGTAAATCTTTGACACTTAACGAGGAACTATCTACAATCAAACCGTCGATTTATCAACGTAAGGTGGGGCGAAATGCAAGACACGCGACAGCTAATCTTGAATTTCATTCAGCGAAACGGTCCAACAACGGTCGCTGAGCTTTCAGATGGATTACGTGTAGTTGAGGTCACCCTACGATCCCACGTATCGGTTTTGGTAAAGAAAAACCTTCTGCAAGGGCAAAAATCGCAAGACGGACGCCCTGGTCGACCACGTGTTTTATACTCTTTAACGAATGAAGCACGTAATTCATTCCCAAAAAGTTATGACAAACTCGCATCGCGCCTATTAAACGTAATCGGAACAAAGCATACGCCTGATGATTTTGAACCATTATTTCAAAACATGGGCGAGCTATGGAGCACAAGCGTCACAAAAGATGTCCCAACTGATTCACAAGAGGACCGATTAGAACAAGCGATTTCGGCTTTACAAGACGAAGGGGCAGATATAGCCATCGAAAAAAGCGGCAATAACACAGTAATAAGCATGTTCAACTGTCCGTACACGACCATAGTCGAAAAATTCCCTCGCGTATGCTCAATGGAACAAAGCTTTCTTACCCATACATTACAAACCGATGTCAAAATCAAAGCTTCAGGTCCCTCGATCGATCATTGCAAAATGACCTTTAAAACTTCGCCTTAATATTTTCGTTCGAAAATTTAAACGACCTAGCTAAAATACTGAAAACTTTCAATATTCTTTACACCGGTAAAGTCACATCCCCGGAATCTTCTATTGCAATCAGGCCATCTTCACGAAGTCCAAACAATATAAGTTGCAACCAATTCAAATCTGAAGAAGTAAAATCATCCCGAATCATGTGACCAAGATCCAAAACCCCCAAAGAAGATCCATCAGGTACCCCCCGAAGAGCCTCAACAATACGACCACGATAGTAACGCGTTGATCCCACATATGGAGAAGAGGATTTGGGAGCTGTATCCTCATCACCACCCGCAATTAGTTTTGGAGCGGCGTCACAATATTCTAAAATGGGGCACTCGTGGCAAAGTGGCTTTCGCGGCAAACAGATTGTTGCCCCCAAATCCATTAGAGCTTGGCTCCACGCACTTGCTTTACCCAATGGCAATATTTTCTGCGCCATCAACGCATCTTCACGTTTCGCCACGTCTCTCCCGATACCAAATAATCTTCGGAGAATTCTCGAAATATTTGTGTCAACAGGTGCCTTATCTTCATGAAAAGCAAATGCCATAACCGCTGCCGCTGTGTATGGGCCTATACCTGGAAAGGACTTCAGGGTTTCCTCATCCCGTGGGATTTGGCCCCGATATTCCGCCACAACCAATTCAGCCGTCCTCTTTAAATTTAACGCCCTCCTGTTATATCCCAATGGTGACCACGCTCGGATCACATCCGCTGATGACGCTCCAGCCAAGGTTTCGATGTCAGGAAACAATTCCAGAAATTCAACATATTTCTTTTTGACCCGCTCAACACCTGTTTGCTGAAGCATAACTTCGGAAACCAATATTGAATAAGCATCATCAGTCGCCCTCCAAGGGAGCGCTCTCTGATGATGCTCGTACCAATCCAAAAGCAATTCATGCCGACGCGAATTATTACCTACCACAGGAACAGACTACCACGCGAATGGAGACTAGGCATGATAACCATTCGGCCGATGAGACAAAGTACATCAAATCAATCTTCTGCAAGACAAGGTGAGGCATGACGACTAATGAGCATTTAAGAATTTCCGGAATGTCATTTTCCGGGATATGTAGAAAACACTTGTCCTATCTATTGAAAAGAAACGGCATCGTACGGACTTTTTCCCATACAGTGTCTGCACATGTTTTTTTTGTAAGTCTACCCTTTTTCTACTTGACATACATTGAATTATCAAGGCAGCCTATGAATCGGTATCCAAAATATGATACGGCATTTCACTCTTCTTATAAAATGCGTAAAAACTCGTTAAAGACTTAACGGATGAATACATCATTCGCACATATACACAAGAGTTAACCGAATTTTTTGTATTTGCAATATGGATCTTGACTCGCAAGAATGATGTAGTACAATTTTCCTTGTGACAAATTTCTCAAATGTACCAGAAAAGATTTCTACGTACTGCATAAAACACTCAGTTCATACGAATTATTAAATGACATCTATGTGCAGAATATTAATCCAACAAACGATTATCAATAAACAATAAGTTCGTTACAGTGTCTAAAAAATAGAAGGAGAATTGAACCCGATGCGTATATTTTTATCCGCCTTATTAATTGTGATGATGCTTTCGATCGCCTGCTCAACAGCGGATGCCACACCAACAACCGAATCAACTGCTACCACCGTAACCTCCAAAGCGATACCAACCACGGTAGCCCCAACGCCAACAACCCCTGCAGAAAATCTGTATAAGCCTATTGTTTCAACAGCTACGCCTACACCAACAGCAACTCCCGTAGCCATCGTTGACGCACTCGGCCAACAACTCAGCTTTGAAACGAGTCCTTCTCGAATCGTAACGCTCAGCCCTACCGCTACAGAAATGCTATACCTGGTTGGAGGAGAAGCCGTAGGACGTGATCGCGCATCAAATTATCCGGAAGCAGCGCAAGGGCTCCCGGATGTTGGCAGTGGATATAACCCCTCAGTTGAAACATTGATTGGCATGAAACCCGACCTAGTGATCATCGAAGCTCTAACACAGGCAAGACTTGCACCAACCCTCGCAGCATCTGGCATCACAGTGATGGCCGTGAAAATTGAATCTGTGGAAGACATTTATGAAAACGTAACAATAATTGGGGAAGTCATTGGCAAGCAAGACGCAGCTGCCACTGCAATAACAAGTATTAAAACAAGACTTTCCACTATAACTGGTGAAGATAAAAGTATCCTAATGCTAATTTCTGATGCGGATCAAAATCTATATGCAGCGAAACCGGAATCATACACTGGCCTAATCGCAAATGTATTAGGGATGGAGAATAAAGCGGCGGGATTGCCTGACGCTGGCCCATTCCCAGGATTCACATCGATGACAACAGAAGCTATTCTGATAGCTAATCCCGATGTAATAGTGACCATTACACCTGCGCCAAAACCGGCTCCGCGATTATCAGAAAGTCTTAGATTCATCCCTCCTTTCGCCGGTCTAAAGGCAATCCAACAGAACGCAGTTATTGAAGGAGACCTTGCTCTTTTTCTCCAAGCACCTGGACCTCGATTAGTGGACGCAGTTGAAGCATTGAAAAATGGGATCACCGGATAATAGAATGAGCCGTAATCGAAATGCGTATTTTCTTCCCTTGGTTCATCATTTTTGCGTTAATCGGTCTTTTGTCCCTAGCCGGGATATTCGCCGGCGTCGCTGACGTAAATTTCAACACTGCTTTTAAGGGATTGATAAATCCAGATGACTCGATCATATCTACGATAATATGGAAAATACGCCTACCTCGTGTAGTTGTTAGCTTAATAGCAGGCGCATGCCTGGGCCTATCGGGAAGTTTGATTCAATTCTCTACCCGTAGCCCCCTAGGTGATGCAAACCTCTTTGGCATTGGCGGTGGATCAACCATTTTCTTAGCTTTAGGTATTGCAGGAATCATATCTTTGAATGGTTTCACTCAGTTTCTCGCAGCGTTGTTTGGTGCCTTGGCAATAGCCTGGCTACTCAATGCACTAATCGCTTCAAAGAATTTGACGCCAACTCGACTAATATTGATGGGGATCGCAGTTGGATCTTTGACGATCGCTATAGCAATATCAATTGTTTCTCACGGCCGGGTATTCCCAACACAAGTAATCGGTTTAGTCGCTGGATCATTTACTACAACCACATGGGAAGTAGCGCAGTGGTCTTCCTTATCCTTGATAATTTGTTTAATTATCTCAATCCTCATCGCACGGAATATTGGGCCACTTATTCTCGGTGACGTACTCTCAAGGTCACTAGGCATACGACCCCGTATGATTAGAGCAATCTCCATGACTCTTGTAGGAGTACTCGCTGGAACCTCTGTTTACAGTGGAGGCCTTATAGCATTTGTGGGACTTGTGTCACCGCACCTAGCCAGAAGAATCTATGGCAACAAAATCTATTCACTCATTATAGGGTCGACGATTATTGGATCATTCCTTGTGCTCCTAGCAGACCAAATTGCGAGATTATTGCTCGCGCCAACAGAGTTACCAGTAGGCTTAACAACAACATTAATCGGAGCGCCAATCATGATTTACTTGGCGGCACGAATTAAATGAACATCAATGTCAAAAATCTCAGCGTTATTATTAACAATTCAACTATTTTGAACGACATCTCATTTGAACTACATTCAAATCATTTGACAGCTCTCGTCGGCCCAAATGGATCAGGCAAATCAATCCTTATGAAAACTCTTCTGAATGAAATCTCTCCGACCAGCGGACATATTGATGAAAATCTAGCTCAGAACATTAGTTACCTACCTCAACACCTAGAAGATCCACCTTTTTTGAAAGCTAAAGAGGTAGTGGGCATGGGCTTCCACAACCACCAACGAACTGATTCTCGGGAACGAGACGCTGAATTAAAAGACATCCTTGCTCTATGTGACATCGAAGATTCTGCAGACAAAGAGTTTACATCCTTATCTGGTGGGGAAAAGCAAAGAACCTGGCTAGGATTCGCTCTAGCGCAGCGAAAGCCGTACTTATTTCTAGATGAACCCTTTTCGGCAATTGACAACTGGACTAAAACTGCTTTCTACGAATTAATGCGACAAGTAGTCGATACTGGCCGCACAATTTTACTGGTAAGCCACGAGCTAGATCTTATCGTTAACTACGCAGACCGGATTCTTTTAATTGATCAGGGGGCCTTGGTACAAGATGGTGAAGCAGCTGAATTTAAAGACCAATCAACAATTCAGGATCTTAAGATTTCGAAGTAACCCCATGAATTTGATTCAATAAATCTCGTGAATTTCAATCCGAATTACTGGACACACGATGATCAGCCCTGTTAAATTATTTATGAATTAGCACTTCCTCACCCACCGGTTGGAGCAACATGTCTATTGACCAAAAAACACTAGATGAAATCGCACTTACCCGAGCGGAATACGAGGTTTTAGTGGAGCGGCTGGATCGAGAACCAAACCACCTAGAACTGGGTATCGTAGGCCTACTTTGGAGCGAACACTGTGGATATCAACACTCAAAGCCACTCCTCCGTCTTTTCGAATCTGATGCTCCTCATGTTTTAATCGGCGCCGGCAAGGAAAATGCTGGCGCGGTTGATATTGGAGACAATCTAGCAATTGTTATGAAGGTAGAATCCCACAATCACCCATCTGCCATCGAGCCCTACGAAGGAGCTGCAACTGGAGTCGGTGGTATCGTTCGAGACATTTTTTCTATGGGCGCACGACCAATCGCCCTCCTCAACAGCCTCTTTTTCGGACCTTTATCAGATGCACGTAATCGTTACCTCTATGAAGGGGTTGTAAGCGGTATAAGTGGCTATGGCAATTGCTTGGGAATCCCTGATGTAGGTGGGCAAATCACTTTTGCTGACGCATACTCAAGAAACCCACTTGTCAATGCGATGTGTGTTGGGATAGCGAAACATGAAGATGTAATCTTGGCTCAAACAGGTGAAAGTGGCAACGTCTTGCTTCTTGTTGGTGCAGATACAGGCCGTGATGGCATTCATGGAGCAACTTTCGCCAGCGTAGAACTAGACACCGAGTCGGAAGAAAGGCGTCCGGCAGTTCAAGTTGGCAATCCATTCTTGGAGAAATTGCTGCTTGAAGCCTGCTTAGAGGCAGCTCAAACAGGTGCATTGGTTGGCATGCAAGATCTTGGAGCTGGAGGCCTGACATCGTCTGCTATTGAGTGCGCCTCGAATGATGGGACTGGCATTGATCTTGACGTTGCATTAGTGCCACGCCGAGAAGATGGTATGACTCCATACGAAGTAATGCTTTCTGAATCACAAGAACGAATGCTGATGATTGTGGCTCCTGAGAATGTCGACAAAATACAATCAATCTTTGATCGTTGGGATCTGCACTCTGTTGCGATCGGCCATGTAACAGATGATGGGATGGCTCGAATCAGAGAAAAAGGTGAAATCGTTGCAGAAATGCCTGTACGAATTATAACTGACCCACCTCTCTATAGACTCGCGGGTGTAGAAGACACAAAAATGGAAGCAATACGTTCCTCAACTATTGACGATTTAGACAACGATCCCACAGAAAAAACACTCCTTAAAATATTGAACTCTAGTAATATCGGAGACCGGCAATCTGTGTATCAGCAATACGACCACCAAGTCATGAATAACACCGTTGTGGCGCCAGGCGCAGACGCAGCAGTATTGCGAATCCAAGGGACCACAAAAGGTATTGCTTTAAAAACTGATACCAATGGACGCTATTGCTGGTCAAACCCATTCATCGGCGGTGCAATTGCAGTTGCAGAAACAGCCCGTAATTTGATATGCATGGGTGCACGTCCACTCGCGTTAACGAATTGCCTGAATTTTGCAAACCCTGAGAAGCTCGAGATCTACTACCAACTTGAACAATGTATTCTCGGAATGCAACAGGCATCCAACAGCTTATCAGTACCAGTGATTAGCGGAAATGTAAGCCTTTACAATGAATCAGAGGATGGTCCTATACTACCAACGCCATTGGTTGGAATGGTCGGCTTAATCGACAATATTGACAAGCACTGTACTCCAGCATTCAAAAATGCTGGAGATCTAGTATATGTGGTTGGTTCACAAAAGCTTGAGCAAGATGAAACCACCCTTGGCGCAAGTGAATATCTTTCGGTAATGCAGCATGAAACGAAAGGGACACCCTCAATCGATCTAGATCTAGAATCTCTAATACAAGATTTTGTGCTAAAGACTATTGATAAGCAGTTAATCCAATCGGCGCACGATGTATCGGATGGTGGTATCGCGGTTGCAATAGCAGAAAGCTGTATTTGGGGAGAAATAGGATTGTCCGGCGATACACACGCTCTGAATGGCAGTAAAGATGCCAGTCTGTTCGGAGAGGCACAATCAAGAATCGTCCTGTCTGTGACACCTGAAAATTCCGATCAGTTTGAATCTTTAGCAAAAGAGGGAAATATCCCCTTCTTTAAACTCGGAACGGTGCAAGGAACGAATCTCGACCTTCCCGGAATTGTGAACTTGACTGTAGACGAAATGACCCTAGCATGGAAAAACGCTTTGGCTGAATCCGTGGAAAAGCGATAGGAATTAGGAATTTTGTAGCGTTTTGTGGCAAAATACTTCGGGTCAGAATGATTTCAATTGCCAAAGTTACACACTGTTGGCAATTAATCACAGTCGAGTTTCTAAGCATCGATATCGCAGTAAATTCAAAAAGTAAATTTTGAAAGGGTAAATATGGAACAATTAAATATAGTTTTCAAATATGAGCGTTCAACTAAAGGCGCCCATCGATATCAGGAAGAACAAGAAGCTACTGAAGCGATCGTTGGTACCTTATACGTTCGGAAGTGGGCCATCGGAGAAAACGCTCCTGAGACACTCACGCTCACAATCGAAGAGGGCGACACGACCTCTTAGTTGTCAGCAAAATATGATCACAGAAAAAATTAACCAGGTGATATGACACAAAAATTCGCCTTGAAATTAGCTATCTAGGACTTGACTTATAAGTACCGCAATCGGGTTTTGAAACCTTCGCGATACAAGGGGGATATGCGACGAAATAGGGGCTTGCGTGCACAAAAGGAATCTTGACAAAAATGAGCTGTCACTATGTCAAGAAAAACACCCATATGTGCTACAATCATACGGAGGAGAATCATGCGGGTTGTACTTATTGAAGATGTATCAAACTTAGGAAAAGCCGGGGATATAGCAACGGTCAAAAATGGCTATGCTCGAAATTATCTGCTACCACAAAACCTCGCCGTCCTAGCGACCAAGGAAGAAATCCAACGTGCCGAGTCTCGTGCCCGGTCTTTTGCAGACCGTCGTGCAAAGCTCGTCGCCAATATGACTGAATTAGCTCAGGCAATAGATGGTACCACTGTGTCTGTCCTCGCACGAGTTGGCCCCACAGGTAAATTATTTGGAAGCGTAACCACGTCTTCAATTGCAGACTCAGTCAATGCGCTATCAGAACAGAATATTGATCACCGATCAGTTGAATTAGAAGCGCCAATACGGGAGCTTGGGGAGTACGATATCCGTCTAAGACTTGCACAAGATGTATTTGCAAATATAACGCTCAACGTTGAACCAGAAGGCGATTTACCAGACAACGTATTGGCAGCAATAGCAGCTGCTAAAGCAAAAGCTTCTGAAGATACAATTGAGGAACCAATTGACGAGGCAGGACTTGAAGCCCTACTTGCTGAAGAAGATTCAAATGAAGCGGAATCAGAAACAGAAGAAGACACAACCACTACTGTAGTAGATTCATCAGAAGAAGTATCCCTCGAAAGTACGACCAGCGATGAGGATACATCTGCGGATGAAAAAGAGAATTCGTAAAGCAAGATGTATGCGGAAAAATTACCACCGCATGATATTGAAGCAGAAGAGGCCGTGGTCGGATCCCTCCTTCTTGACGGCGATGCAATAGCGCGAATCGCCGCAAGTCTTAAACCCGACGACTTTTATCGAGAAAAAAACAAATGGTGCTTTGAAGCATGCCTAGCAATATTCGCCCGTAACGAAGCAATAAACCAAATATCTGTTGCGGATGAGCTATCTCGACACCAGCGACTTGAAGAAGTTGGGGGACAAGAATTCCTCAGCCATATAATTGCGAGTGTGCCTACCCCCGTCTACGTCGAACACTACTCCCAACTCGTAAATCGCCTGGCGATTATGCGTCGATTAATTCAAGCCGGCGGACAAATTGCTAACTTAGGTTATGACGCAGAAAAGGAAAGCGAAGACGCTATTCGAGAAGCTGAAGAATACATTTATCAGCTCAGGTTCCGCGGCTCTTCATTAGGGCTTTTATCAATTCGTGATGCATTGGATCACTATCTCGAAGAAAGCCCCACAGTCGACGAAGATGGGGAAACAAACACACATCCAACAGGATTCCTGGACTTAGATAAACTCCTTGGCGGATTCAACCCGTCTGACCTTCTGGTATTAGCCGCTCGCCCCAGTGTCGGCAAGAGCAGTCTGGCACTAAACATGGCTCGTGCAGTTGCTGACACCCAAAAAACCGTCGCTGTTTTCAGTCTTGAAATGAGCACAGAACAGGTAGTAGAACGTTTCATAGCAGCAGAATCTGGAGTGCCAACAAATCGTATACGATCCAATTGGACCGATGTTGATGAGCGCCTAATCATGGATGCCGTTGGCAGACTGTCGGAACTTTCTATATTTATTGATGACTCTCCACTCCTCACAATAACTGAGTTAAGGTCAAAAACACGCAGAGTCCAAAGTGAACATGGACTCGATTTTGTAATCGTAGATTATTTACAACTCATGCAAGGTGGTACCGGAGCCGGGTTCGGCAACAATCGAGTACAAGAAATTAGTGAAATTACTCGTTCGATGAAAGGCCTTGCAAGAAACCTAAATGTACCTATTCTAGCTGCATCTCAGCTTAGCCGTGCTGTCGAGCAAAGACCTGATCGCGTACCGCAACTTTCTGATTTAAGAGAGAGTGGTAGTATCGAACAGGATGCAGACGTTGTAATGTTCATTTATAGAGCAGATCTTTATTTCACAGAAGAAGAATGGGAACGACGATTCCGAGATCAAGAATACCCAAAAAACTTAGCAGAGATCATTGTGGCAAAACATCGACATGGACCAGTAGGACGAGTCCAACTTGTCTTTCGTGATCAAGTGAGTTCCTTCGCGGATTTATACAGAGATACAACAAGCTCATGAAAAATCACTTCCAAGGATTTCCTGAAAAAGCTCGTTCCACTCCATTACCAGACGTATTTTTCTCAGATGTTCTACCTACCTTAGCAAGTTTGGAAGAAACAAAAATTGTCCTCCATATTTTTTGGAAAATATTCCGCATGAAAGGAACCCCCCGATACATCTCAGGAAAACAGCTTGAAATAGACAATCCATTAACGGAAAACGAACGGGAGGGGACAAAATATGAAATCTCCCTTTATGAAGCACTCGATCAAGCAACCAAGCATGGCACCATTTTACAATTACAAATCAAGAGCCCACAAAACGACGATATTTTGTATTTCATAAACAATTCTGAAGGAAAAAAGGCCCTTGAATATCTCACGGACCACCCACCGAAAGAACACAACACTATAACCACGGGCTCTCTCCCAAAGAATCCACCAAATATCTTTGCTTTGTATGAGAATACAATTGGAAGCATTACCAGCGTAATCGTTGACGATTTAAAAGAAGCAGAAGCAAAATTCCCTGAAGACTGGATAGCAGAAGCATTTCATATCGCTGCACAAATGAACGCGCGCAATTGGCGGTATGTATCTAGCATTCTAGAACGTTGGGCGAAAGAAGGAAAAGATATTGGAACGTCTAGACGAAGCACTTCGCAAGAAGTTGGGCGATACATCAAGGGAAACCGAGGCCCCCTTGTCCCTTGGAGATGAAAATGACCCCAACTGCGATATTTGCTTAGATGCAGGTTGGATCGGGAACGATGTCCCCCATGGGCACCCGGACTTCGGCCGGGCCTTGCCATGCGAATGCAAAAAAGATCGAAGTGAAACAACGAAAATCGAACGGCTACAAAGATATAGCAATCTTGGTCCTCTAACCCGGCTTTCATTTAATGACCTGATATCTATTGGAACTCGCCCAGATGAACCCAGCCAAAAGGCCTTTAATCAAAGTTTTGAGGCCGCACTGGAGTACACTCGCAAACCAACAGGATGGCTGGTCTTCGCTGGTCCTAGTGGCACTGGAAAAACTCATCTAGCGGCTGCTATCTCTAACGAATTAATGTCTCAAGGTAAATACGTTTTCTTTATCGTAGTTCCTGATCTTCTTGATCATTTGCGCTTGGCATTCAATCCTGAAGCAGAGCTACAATATGACGACCTATTCGAACAAGTAAAAGAAACCCCTTTTCTAGTATTAGATGATCTTGGAGCGAATGCCCTCAGCAATTGGGCAACAGAAAAGCTTTTCCAAATAATCAATCATAGATTCACTCGCGAATTACCTACCATCATCACTACTAACAATTCGCTAGATCAGTTGAATGAAGCAATTCGAACAAGGATATCGGACACAAGTTTGTCTCAAATCAACTTGACTGGTGTCGGAACACCTTCAGTAGGTTCATTATATGAATTGAATAATTTGCCTGTAAAACTTCAAACCATGACATTCGAATCATTTGAGGCTGAAAGACCCGAACTCGCAAATCTAGAGCAAGAGAGTTTGACATATGCATTCAAAGCCGCACTAAATTATGCAAAAATACCGGAAGGGTGGCTGGTTTTAATGGGTGATGAATTCTGTGGCAAAACACACCTTGCAGCAGCTGTCGCGAACAAACTTTTAGAACGTAATGAGTCAGTACTATTTGTCACCGTACCTGAACTCTTGGATCATCTACGTTCAACTTTCGCTCCTGATAGCACCTTGGATTATGACGATTTATTTGAAAGCGTAAAAACTGTCCCATTTCTGGTTTTGGATGATCTCGGTGCACATAGCAGCACGCCATGGGCTCGGGATAAGCTCTTCCAAATTGTCAACCATCGTTACAACTCAATGCTTCCCTTAGTTGTCACAATGAGATCCGATTTGACGAATACAACATTAGATTCGCGATTAGCAGCTAGGCTAGGAGATAATACAAGTAGTAACATGGCTATGATGAAAGTGCGCGGTTTTTTTGATGGAAAGCCGCCGCCCTCCCTGCCACAAAAGAGAAATAATTCAAACCAAAAATACGAAAACTAACTTGAATGCGATTACACTAAACCAAGAATCCAAACATACCTTTGTATTGCAATTTTTGAGCAAATTGTCTTCTGCACCACATTCCTAGAAGACGAGTTCAACCATTATTTAAATCGATCAAGGAGCAAGAACCTGACATCTTCATATTGTATTTTTTGTGAAATCATCGCTAAAAAGTCCCCAGCTAAGATCCATTACGAGGACGATAACATCATTGCATTCGATAACCGCTTAGGGTGGGCACCCGTCATGATCCTCGTGGTCCCGAAGGACCATATGACACAAGAAGAAATGTGGGGAGGGATAGATAAATTAGCTCAAGTCGCTGTGAAGCTCGGGAACGAACTATGTCCGAACGGCTTCCGTTTGGTATCAAATTTTGGATTTGATGGCGAACAAAGCCAACTTCATGGGCACATACATGTTTTGGGAGGGCGTCACTTAGGTTATTACATGGACGGTACTCGTCAACAAATGAACATGCATTAGAGAGCAGTTATAAGTACGGAGTCGGCCATACGTTAGCAATATTAATTTTAGTTCTAGTGATTGTAATATCAACAATCGCATATTTTATTGGCACTGTTAAAAACAAGACAACGGATCATTGAGGAAAATTCATGAGTAACAACAAGTTTTTCATTTCTGAAGACGACACGATCAGAGTTTGGGCAGAAGGTAACCGCGACTCACTGAAAGTATTTAGAGCAAATGCAGCGACTAGTGATGAGAGTACGAATGAACCGCTTTTCGAAATATCAAAAGACGAGCTCAGGCGCTTGCTCGCATGGGGTGATCCGGGATGGGTGACCGTATCATTCTCCGGGCAATTGGCACATGACCTACAAAGTTCTGCACAAGAGGTCGGGATGCTACCTGAAAATTTCGCTATTGAAGCAGTCAATGCTTTTATTCAAGCAGGTCGCATGGCAGGTCACTAGTACAATTTTCCCAACCAATAGTCACCACCGTCGATTTGCCACAAAGCTAGATCAATATCAAAAACAATCGCGACTAAGATACAATTTTGTAGTAGACGCTATTGCATTGATTTTTCAAGAACACTCCTAAATAAATCTGGGATTTGAACAGCTCTTTGATCATTAATCCAAACTTGGACTGAATGACCTTGAGCTACAACAACATCGGTATTTGTTTTTTTAATCTCAAGCCCTAATTTAAAGCTACGATTGGAAATTTCCTGTGTCCAAACTCTCACATCGAGAACATCACGATGTCGTGCTGGTGTTTTATATTGTATAAGCATTTCCGCTAGCGTAAATGTACCCGGTACCTCACCTGGTGTCTCCCTTTTAAGGTAATCTATATGATCAAGTCGTCCTTCACCAAAATATTCCACATACCGGGCATTATTCACCCATCCTTGGGAGTCCATGTCTGGATTGCGGACGCGTATCTGTGTTTCTGTCACATGAGCCATAATTCACCTTCTTCCCATCATCTTCGGGGCGGGTTAATCGAATTCCTTTATTTTTGTGTCAATTTTGCTCCCAAAAAATTTGGATACCCATTTACAAACTGATCAATCGACATAATTCCTCTACCTTCAATCTGCAACTTATCAATTAGCAATATCCCATCTCCGGTAACAACACCAATATCACCGCTTGCATTGGTTGAAAATATTGTACCAATCTCACTTTGTGAATTCCCCTCAATCGGCGATGACTTCAGGATCTTTAAGCGCTTCCCTTCCCAATACGTAAAACTTGATGGCCATGGATCAAAGGCTCGAACCTCACGGGAAATTGCCATTGCCGAGTCAGACCAATCGATCAAACCATCTGCTTTATTCACCAAACCCGAATAAATCGCTTGATTTGCATCTTGTGGCGTTGGGTCGATTTTGTTGTCTAACCACAACGGTATCGTTTCGCGTAATAATTCTGCTCCATGTTGAGACAAGCGGTCGGTCAAAGTCTTCGTCGTATCGTTAGCAGCAACTGGCAATGATCTCTGGGTTAATATCGGACCAGAATCCATCCCCTCATCCATCAAGAAAATTGAGCTGCCAGTTTCCTCATCACCTCGCAATAAAGCTGACATAATCGGTGACGCCCCCCGATAAAATGGTAACAATGAAGGATGAACATTCAAGTTTCCGAATTTTTGAAGTTCAAGGATTGGTTTAGGTAAAAAGAAGCCAAAAGCTGCCAAAACAACTAAATCAACTTTGAATTCTGCAAATGTTCTAATTTCGCTCTCTCGACGTAATGAGATAGGTTGGCAAATTGGCAAGTCATATTTCTTTGCTACCTGCTTAACAGGTGAAGAGATCTCCGATCGCCCACGGCCCGCAGGCCGATCCGGTTGAGTATACACAACCGCAATCTCATAATCGTCTTCAACAAGCATCTCTAGAATTGGAACAGCAAACAAAGGAGTCCCCATAAACGCTATTCGCATCGACATCACCTCTTGGTAATTTGTTTCTCTAGTATGTAGCTATCACAAAAACGAATTGGAAATCCTGATTACACCACAAGAGACTTGACCTAAATCTAATTTCACCCTAGCTTAATTTTGCCAATATGAATGTTGCTTTATCCTACTCCGATGGTCCGGCGACACCTGCTTGATCATGCGTTGTCATTTCGATTTGGCATCGAGCAGCGGCCTCAATTACAGACATCCCTAAAACTGCTCCCGTTCCTTGCCCCAATTGTATCTTTAAATTTAGCAGCGGGATCAAACCAAGATGCTTTAAAAGAAACGTATGTGAATCTTCTGAGGACGAATGGGAAGCAAGCAAATAATCGGCCGATGTTTCGGATAATCCTGATGCAATTAAAGCTGCTACTCCAGTAATCAATCCATCCAAAACAACTGGGCACCTCAACGCCGCCGCTCCCAATATAATCCCAGCGATCATCCCTATTTCGACTCCACCCACCTTAGCGAGAACATCCAAAGCATCCTGCCCATCCGGTTCGTTCCTCTTAACTGCTAGTTGAGCATGTTGTAAATTCCAAGCGGCTTCTGATGATACAAGATCCTTCGTATCAGAAATCATCCCCATAGAACCCTCAACGAAAGATTCTAAAATAGCTAGGCCCGAAACCATGTTCCCGGTACCAATCTCCCCTACAGCTATGATATCTGCTCCTCGACCTATCTCTTCGCTTACAATAGAAATACCATTTTCTACAGACTCCCGAGCCTCTTCTAAGGTCATGGCTGGACCTGTTGTAATATTATTTGTTGAAGAGCGAACGCGTTTCCTAACGATGTTCGGTAACCCTATTAATTCTTCCGCTAGACCCACATCAACGGCAATGACGCGAGAGCCTACCTGCCGAGCAATAACATTAACTGCAGATCCTCCGCCAATGAGGTTTACCATCATTTGGGTTGTCACCGCTTGCGGATATGGATAGCCTGGTTCTTCTAGAACACCGTGGTCTGCAGCAGCAATAATCACTGCCTTACCATCAATTTTGTAGAATGGATCTCCACCAATCCCCGCTAATTGCACCGCAATTTCTTCCAACCTACCCAAGCTATCCAAAGGTTTTGCGAGATTATTCTGATGATGCCTAGCGATAGCCATAGCTTCACGATCTAATGGACGGATTTTTGCCAATGTTTCTTCCAAATGAGCCATAAAACCACTCCTGTAAATGCAACAAATGCTATCAAAAAAACTTGATTTAGTGACATGAACATTTTATGCAATCAAGGCATGCCATTTACCACGCCCCACAATCACGAATAAACGATTGGCTAATAACTGCAGCTATACTTAAATTTTCTTTCTCGCTATTAGGTGATCACCTAACTGATCATGATGCAAAGTTGATTTCTAGCAGTCGAGCCTGCTCATGTTGCGTTAAAGCTTCAATCATTTCTTCAATTTCACCTTCAAGAAAACGGTCCAAGGAATGGGATGTATGGTTAATTCGATGATCAGTTATACGACTTTGAGGAAAATTGTACGTGCGGATCTTTTCGGACCGATCACCTCCGCCAACCATGGAACGACGCTCTTGCGCAATCTCTTGCTCTTGCTTTTGAAGCTCGATATCCATCAAACGAGCACGGAGCACAGACAAAGCCTGCGCTCGATTCTTATGCTGCGAACGCTCATTCTGACACACTGCCACTATGCCAGTTGGGATATGCGTGATTCTTACAGCTGACGCGACCTTGTTAACATTTTGCCCGCCTGGTCCACCACTGTGAAAAATGTCCACCCGGATGTCTTTGGCATCAATATCAATATCAACATCGTCAGCCTCTGCTAGTACTGCCACCGTCGCAGTCGACGTATGTATCCGTCCAGAAGCTTCAGTTGTCGGAACTCGCTGAACTCGATGGGTCCCGCGTTCATGTTTAAGTTTGCTGAATGCACCAAAACCACGAGCACCAAATATTATCTCTTTATAACCGCCAATACCTGTCTCACTACTGTTGAATAATTCAACATCCCAGCCTTTATTTTGGGCGTAGCGGCCATACATTCGATACAGGTCTCCAACAAAAAGCGCGGCTTCATCACCACCTGCACCGGCCCTAATTTCTACAATCACATCCTTATCATCGGAAGGATCTTTAGGTAAAACAGCGATCCGCAATCGTTCTTCAAAGGCATCCTTCATTACTTTCAAATCGGAAATTTCTTCGCGTGCCAAATCTAGTAGTTCTTGGTCTTCCGAACTTCCCAGTAATTGCTCCGCCTGCTCCAATTTACGCATACTATCAACATACTCATCATAAGAGTTAACGGTCTCTTCCATTGAAGCCCGTTCGCGAGATAGCTTTGCAACTTCCTGAAAATCCACAACAACTTCAGGCGTCACCAAGAGATTTTCAATCTCTTGGAAGCGCTCTTTAATTTTGTTAAGACGTTCAAAAATTGTATCTGTCAGCATGATAATTATACCTATAGGTCGTATGACCAAATGTTTTCAGGAAAAGTATAGCACGGAGAGAAACGAAGCCCATTTTCCTCCATTGCCCCCACACTATTGATCTTTTGGGAATTCAATTCCTCCGCTAAGATTCCAAACCGTTAACAGGTAGACGCGTTATGAGACTGCTTAGCTGTATAATTAGAGTATGAAAGCTCTAGTCAATCCAATCAAAGAACAGCTAGGCGAATTACCGCGGCAACCAGGTGTTTATACGTTCACAGATGCGAACGACAATATAATCTATGTTGGCAAAGCAAAGAACCTCCGCTCACGTGTGCGTTCATATTTCTCAACCTCTAATCAAAGTGATTTCAAAGTCCATTTAATTTCCACTAAAGCTGCAAATGTTGATTATATTTTGACCGACTCAGAGCAAGAAGCCTTTTTACTGGAAAACACGTTAATTAAAAAAAATAAGCCTCGATATAATGTGAGGCTCAAAGACGACAAAACATACCCGTATATCAAAATAAACGTGGATGAACCATGGGCCAAAGTCGAGATCAGTCGTAGCATCAAATCTGAAGGGGATTTTGGAGATAATGCTCGTTATTTTGGCCCATTTTCGAGCGCCGGATCGGTAAGAAAAAACCTTGATTTACTAAACAAGATCTTCCCTTTCCGATCATGCACAAGAGTGATAACAGGCAAAGACCCTCAACCTTGTCTAGATTTTCATATAAAGAGATGCTTAGGTCCTTGTATTGGAGCTGTTACTGAAAACGAGTACCGCTCCGTACTGGACCAAGTCGTTTTGTTTCTCGAAGGTAATCATGAAAATGTGCTTGACAAGGTACAAACCAACATGACCGAAGCATCGAATGATCTCCGCTTCGAGCAGGCAGCCTTTTATCGCGATCAACTTAAATCAATTGAGCATGTCATGGAAGAACAAAAGGTGGTATCCACAGAATTAGATAACGAAGATGTAATCGCATTGTCACATGAAAAAGACGAAGCATGGGTTGAAGTCTTTTTTGTGCGTAATGGAAAATTGGTTGGACGTAACAACTTCGCTTTAGAAGGAACCGAAAGTGAAACGACAAGTTCAATCATGTCTAGTTTCATCAAACAATATTATGATGTAAGTGCGTACATTCCTCCGCGACTGATATTGCAATATCCATTGCCAAAATCAGACGGATTACTCCTGAATTGGTTGGAAAACAAACGAGGCGGGAAAGTGCGGATTAATGTCCCAAAGCAAGGGGAAAAGAAACGACTAGTTCAATTGGTCCATAAAAACGCGTTAGAAGGAATACGGCGACTAAAATCAAGGAAGTTGCACAACAAGCACAGCGTCGTTGACACTCTGGAGGAAGTGAAAGAGCACTTAGCCCTGCCCAAAATACCACTTCATATAGAATGTTATGACATATCAAACACACAAGGGACAAATTCCGTTGGAAGTATGGTCGTATTTGAAAACGGCATTCCACGCAAGACAAAATATCGACGATTTAAGATTAAAACAGTTCAAGGTGCTAACGATTTTGCCTCGATGGAAGAGGTACTACGTAGAAGATTTCAACGATTTCAATCATTAGACACCAATGGATCTACGGAAGAGCATCTAGAACCTACTGGAGTGAAACAACAAGGTCCCTCCCCAAATGACAAAACAAAGAGTTGGATGAAGGAACCGGACCTCGTATTAATCGATGGCGGAAAAGGTCAATTAAATGCGGCTCTCCGTGTGCTCAGAGAAATGAATCTAACCGAAATTCCAGTTGCAAGCATAGCGAAACGCGAAGAGGAAATATTTATACCTGACAACAGCGAGGGTATTAAGATACCCAAAACATCCCAAGCATTATTTCTTCTTCAAAGAATCCGAGACGAGTCGCATCGGTTTGCAATAACTTATCACCGACAGTTGAGATCAAAGCAAAACACAAAATCAGCATTAGACACCATCACCGGCATTGGTCCTAAACGCAAAAAAGCACTCCTACGGTACTTTGGATCCGTAGATGGAATCCGTCAGGCATCAAACGAAGATATTGCGATGGTCGATGGCCTCAGCATAAAATTGGCTAAACAAATTAAAGAGCAATTATGAATTCATCCGCTTACACTTCGGTTCTTAATTCACATCAGCAACATAACCTTAATGATCGCTGATTTTGGAGATCATCTAGTGACAACAATAAATTTCGTCAAGATCCATACTGACGGGTCGAGTCTAGGTAACCCTGGACCAGGCGGATATGGAGTATTAGTCCAATATTCAGACCGAGAGACTGAATTGTCTGGAGGGTTTTCTCGTACAACCAACAATCGTATGGAAATTATTGCAGTAATAAAGGGATTGGAAATATTAGATCAAGGATCCAAAGTTTCGGTATATTCTGATTCTAAATACGTTGTTGACGCAATTAATAACGGTTGGGCTCGGCGCTGGAAAGCTAATTCATGGAAACGCAACAAAAAAGGGGAGCCCGCTCTTAACCCCGACCTATGGAATCAGTTATTGCAATTAATTGATCAACATAAAGTAGATTTCCATTGGGTACGTGGACATTCGGGTAACATAGAGAATGAGCGTGCCGACAAATTAGCCGTAACCGCGGCTGCAGGCAATAATTTACCCCCGGATGTTGGGTACCAAACATAACCTCTACGCATTTCGCGGTAACTCCGCAAATCCCTCTGGTGCATATTACGTAAATCCAGATGATTCAGCACAGTGTTTGTAAAAATACTGTCACCAATATGAGAGTACTCGAATGCATCAGGATACTGATCGCGAATATCTTTTAAGTGTTGCTTTAAAACAAGAAGATCTGGAGAGCTTGACATTTCCGACCACAATTCTCGTTGTCCCTGAATTGGTCGGTCTAATGCACTGCCGATAATGTGGCCCAGTTCACGCTGATAGAGAAGATCAGGTTGAGTCAAAACACCTGACGGACCACCAAACTAAAATGTGCCATCAAAACTAATTACACTAAATAACCTGTATCAATCTGTTTCGAAGATCTCATCAAAGCGCCATTCTGTGCCGTCTGCTGTATCTTCGAGCGATATCCCTATTTCTTGTAAACGACTCCGAATCTGATCTGCCTGCTCATAATTCCCACTTTTACGTAGGTCAGCCCGCGTTTCAATTAAGACAGAAACCAGTGGATCAATTTCCAAAGAATTCACTGGATCAGACTGCTCTAAATCAATCCCCAAAACACTGAGGAGATTACGTAAAATACCTTGTGCATCTTGGACATTTCCACCACCGTCACTTACACGATTGATCTCCCGTGCCATTTCGAATAGAGCGGCCGTGGCTTGTGGCGTATTAAAATCATCATCCATCGATTGCTCAAATTGTTTTTGGTACGCAATCGAATCCATCACAGTGCCATCATCAAACGACTGCGCCTCTAAAGCACGGCTCAACCGACTGATTGAGCGCTTTGTCGAACGAAGACTATCTTCGCTGTAGCTTAAGGGATTCCGATAATGTGAACCAAGAACAAACAATCTTAAAGTGTCTGACCCATATAAAGGAATCGCTTCTCGTATCCGAATTAAATTTCCTATAGATTTGCTCATCTTTTCATCACCCATCTGCATAAGACCGTGATGAATCCACCAACGAGCAAATGGTTGCTGTCCAGTGTATGCCTCAGATTGAGCAATTTCATTTTCGTGATGAGGGAACAACAAATCCTGCCCGCCTCCATGGATTACCAAGCTCTTACCAAGGTACTTAAGTGACATAGCGCTACATTCAATATGCCAACCAGGGCGACCCGCCCCCCATGGGCTCTCCCAGAACGGTTCATCTGGCTTAGCATTTTTCCACAATGTAAAATCAAGAGGGTTTTCTTTGTCATCGCTAACTGCAATCCGCGCTCCAGCGCGCATTCCGTCTAAAGTACGTTTAGATAATTTCCCGTAACCTTCAAAGTTGTGCACACGATAATACACATCCCCGCCTGACGCATAAGCATACCCATTTTCAATCAAATTCTGAATCACATCTATGATTGTTGGGATTTCTTCCGTAGCCCTCGGGTATACATCCGCTGGTTTGATATTGAGCAAACCCATCTCTTCTCGAAAACGCTCCATGAATTTTTCTGCAAGAGCAAGTGGATCCTCACCGTTTCCCAACGCTCGATCGATAATTTTATCGTCAATATCGGTGAAATTTTGGACATGACGCACGGTATAGCCCTTGTACTCAAGGTACCTTTTTACAACGTCAAAAATAATATAACTCATGGCATGACCGAGATGCGCATCATCATATGGTGTGATCCCACAAACATACATTGAGACCTCTTGGTCAACAGAGATAAAGTCTTCCTTACGCGAGGAAAGTGTACTGTAGATCTTCACGCTTGCTCCAATGACGCAACCGCCTGCGCAGATATCCCATGCCCATTACCAATTGAATCAAGTCCTTCAGCCGTGGTCGCCTTTACACTGACGTAATTTATTTCAATTGACAAAGCGCCAGCAATGTTCTGGCGCATGGCATCTCTAAACGGACTCAGACGGGGATTTTCAGCAACGATCGTAGCATCGATATTCACCACTCGCAAGTTCGCTGATTTGAGCATCGTGGCCGTTTTTTGAAGAAGAAGAATGCTAGAAATCCCACTGTACTGAGGATCATCTGCAGGAAAATAGTCCCCTATATCTCCTAACGCACCTGCACCAAGAAGGGAGTCTATCACCGCATGGGTGAGAACATCTGCATCGCTGTGCCCAACAAGTCCATGTGAATATTCAATTTCAACTCCACCGAGAACCAAAGGGTATCCGGTTTCAAGTGGATGAATATCAAACCCTATCCCGAATCTAATCATCTAACACGCCGAGCCAAAATCGCCTCCGCTAATTCCAAATCTTCGATTGTTGTTACTTTAATATTCGTCGAAGCGCCTTCAAATATATTCACCGGATGAGGTAAAGATTCAACTAATGCAGCATCATCCGTAGCTGGTTGGGAAGATGAGCGATGCGCTTTTAACAACAAATCTCTAAAGAACATTTGCGGGGTTTGCGCAGCCCATAAATAATCCCGAGAAACCGTATTTTGGATTTCCGAGTTTCCACCTATCTCCTTAATGGTATCTCTAATCGGCACTGCAGCAACAGCTGCTCCCGTCTCAACAACAGCCACCAACCCACGAATTATTATGGTTTCATCTACACATGGCCGCGCCCCATCATGAATAATAACAATATCAGCATTTTCAGCATGATCTAAACCTATAAAAGCCGATTCCTGTCGATTGGCACCCCCTGGGTATACACCAACAACTTTGTCAAATTTATATTCAGTGACAATATCGCTCCCCTGGTGGATTTTATCCGCATGCATAATCAAAATTATTTGGTCAACTTTGGAACACTGTTGAAATGGCCTAAGAGTATGCGTAATCAAAGGGTCCCCCATAAGGGTAACCATCGCCTTATCTTTGTATCCCATTCGCTCACCGACGCCAGCGGCAAGAACGACAGCAGTAACAATTCCCATCACTCCACACCATTTTCATTGAATTTGAACTTGAATAACAAACTAAAATTCCATATCAAGGCACGTTGTTAAAAACACCATGGTTCTCAGCACGCAAATATATCACGCTCTGAAACATAGGGTCAACGAAGGAAGCCTACCATGATCGGTAACGGGTAAGAGTCACTAACCGCGAATACAGATCTGATATATCACGAATATGTTTATTGGGAAAAACATCCAGTCAAGAACGAATTAACCACGAGAACAATTCTTCTACTTCGTCGATATTGTTAAGGCCAAAATCCGCTTGCTCTCGCACAATTGCTGGGGCCTCATCATTCAATACAGCAAACGTACAACCATCGAATCCGTCAACGGTTGATTTCATTAAATCAAACGCTCGAAACGCTTCTACATCTGTTATATCATCACCAACGTATATTGCCCTATCCAACTTTGATTCACGAATCAGTTGCGTAACTGCTATCCCCTTATCCATAAGGACGGGTGGTTTTATTTCCATAACCCTCCGCCCAAAATTGATTTGTAATCCGTATAAACTCTTTAAATCAACGGTGGCATCTCGCAATACACGTTCAACCAATATAGGGTCTCCCGCAGTACGATAATGAACCGCACCCGTAACACCTTTATCCTCGATAAATACATCAAATTCCAACATATGACGTTTCAAGTCTTCTAAAGCAGAATGTACACGCGTTAAATAGGGTTTTGCCGATCCGTCTAAGTGAACATTCCCATCATTCCAGTGTTCGAATCCGTGATTCGCTAGGTAAACAACCCCTTCGATATCAACCATCCGACGAGCGTCAACTAATGACCGCCCTGTCACCACAGCAACAAGTGGCAATTTAGACACTAGTTGCATCAAATGATTTTTCAGCGAATGTCTTATTTCCGCCTCATCTATACGCGGATTAAAATCTGCCAGCGTGCCATCAATATCAGTGAGTAACGCCCAAGAATCGCCATGGACAATCGGGGAAATAGTATCAAGATTTTCAAGAGCATAGTGCATCGCGCCTGTCTCCAACAGTTAATTTGCCATCAACAAACCAGCCAACGACAGATCAACAATTCAAAGTCATCGTAAATCGCTACCGTGGTCCGAAAGCAACCACTAATCTTGCGTAATCTGACCTTCCTGTAAAAGAAATTCTTTTACGTCGGCTACAGCGTTATCACCACGAAAGATTCGTGATCCAATTGCGTCAATCGCATCCATTTCGTCGTCTGAAATTCCTTCAAACTCCGCAAACCGGAGTGCCGCGGTCCGTTCGATCTCTCCATTAATATCGTGACAATCAACAAAATGTTGACTAATTGCATCCCAAGAAACGGGCATATCTTATTCCTCCTTCACGCATCCAACCGAGCCAGTATAAAGCTAATCAAATATCACAGGAACCCTTTTGAGGGGAAATCGTG
The DNA here is from genome assembly GCA_009392005.1 of SAR202 cluster bacterium. GTDB lineage: Bacteria > Chloroflexota > Dehalococcoidia > UBA6926 > VFHL01 > VFHL01. The sequence continues at coordinate 19,376 of VFHL01000011.1, read as the reverse complement.
ATCTTACCGTAAGATTTTTGGCGTTATCCTGACGCTGCCACCACTTCGTATATAACCACTTTCTCATTTTCGTAGGCAATTTTTAAGGAATTCCCCGCCATCCTTGAAAACTTATGTAGTCCTTCGCGGGGGTAATACAAATCTTCAAGTTGGCCAACATAAATGTAATCAACATTGTATTTCTGCAGGAATTGCTCTGCATCAATTTCTTCAGGACTTGAATAAAATTTGTCAATGGCCTTGTGACGTGCCACAACTTGGTCTGCATAAATCCCACGTTGCTGACGTTGATGCCAATTCCAACCCAAGACAGTTGGTAACCCCGTGGCCACTGACACCCTGCCACCCCAACGATATTCTGGAGTGACCGCTTCCACAATGATCGGAGAACCTTCAATATTCCATTGAATCCAATCGATTGCTGCTTTATCAAAAGATAATGAGATGCTCCCACGAATATCTCTATAAACCGCAGTGTCCATATATCGCAAACCATCTAAAGTAAGACTAGTCTTTTCAAACCGATCCCCTAATCGTGGCTCCAACGCGGCAATAGGATAAAGGCTAGCACCAAAAATAAACACCGTAATGACCGCAAAGAGAGATCTTTTGCCCCAAGACTGTTTTATTCCTTCAAAAACGCCAACGGAACCAAGGTACCAAAGAATATATGCTGCACCGATTCCAAATAACACCCACGCCTGCAAATAAAATTTGAATAGCGTGTTCATTCGATCTATATCACCTTGGACGGTAACAAGGTCAACACCGATACCGATCAAAAATGCCATTACAAGAATAGTACCGACGAAGCGATGAGACAGGGTTTTTGATCCCATCACCATGTATTGAACGATTAGTGCTGCAATCCCTATCAGCACAACACTAAGATACATCTGTCTATTCACGAAAAACCATATGACGGCGACGAAGGCAAGAATTAACACAAGGTTTTTCAAATGGAACCAAGATCTATCAATAGACAAGCGGGTTCCAACACGCGAACGCATTTGACGACTTATCAAAACTGTGAGCATGACAAGAATGAAAACAATCGGTAATCCATGAATCCCTAAATAGTTGAGAATCGGAGTACGGAAAGTGCTGAGAATCACCCCGGAGTAGAAAGATTCAAAATGATCACCAAAAGGCTGGCTGAGGATTTGGCTTGTAAGAAATAGAATGCTGCCACACGCTATCGCAATCAAACCTCCCTGCAACAAAGAGCCTTTTTTGATCCAAAAGGCGATTCCTACCACGGCTGCCGCCAGCATTAAATATGTGGGGTAGTCCCACGCATTGGTCATCCACAACACTGCCAAAACTAATCCAAGAAGTCCGAGATTTGCCAACGTGCCAAGATACATCAAAGATCGATAACCATTAATACGAAATGCCAATGACAATCCGAGACCGAGCGATAGGATCGTAATTGGTAAAGCGATGAGATGGGCATGCAAATCGGCAAAAAGGAACGTCCAGAAAGGAAACTCGGTAATATGATTTCCTGGCAACATTCGGCTACTTCGCCAATAATCGAACCCCGTCAGTAGTTGCTCATTACTCCACGCATTCCAAATACCCACTGCCAACGGGGCGCTATCAAAAACAACATTACGCAGCCATTGAAAAACTCCCACAAAACCATGCGCATTTACGCTTTCACCCAGTGACCCTAAGGTCGGAAATCCTATTTCTGGCACGATCACCATTCCGATATATTTCCAAGCAGTAACAAGACCTTGGGCCCATTGCACAGCACCATCTAAATTACCCACAACTACTACAAAAAACCCTCCTAAAAGACCCGCAACTAGGAGATCACGCCCATAGGGTTTTAGATATGTATGCGCCTTAGTGAATGATGCCAGGTTATATGTCACGGAAAAGGCACTACCGAAGGTTAGAGCGAAAAACGTTGGGATCGCTATGTTGTAAGCTATCTGTGGCAGTATTGTTGTTAACTTAATCAATGTTGCCACAATAAACTGCCCAAAATAGTAATAATTCAAGTACCCTCCCGAAAACCATGGATCAAAAGGTGGGAGGGAAGTAGACCGAACAATCGCATTCAAATATGCAAAATCCATTGGTTTTTCACCACCGCGATACGGATGCCATAAATCTGGATTTGCAGAACGAATCCAGATAAAAACAAGAAACGCAATCAAAAATATTGCCTCGGAAAAAAGTACCAGTCGCCATCTCTGACGGAAGAATTCCCTGATTTCATTTGTCCGAAATGATAATGTTATGACTGAAAACCCCGCTACCAAAGTGAGAGCAAGCATTATGATAGGTTGTGAAAAAGATGCGTCAGTAAGACTAACAAGCACCCAAGATATATACGCAACCATTATTAAAGACAGTACTTTTATCAATAGATACCCTCTGTCCGCTAAAGGGCGAAAAAGCAGCAGACCAGAAGGTAACGTTACGAGGAAAATGAATTGGAACGCCAAATACCACACAATAACTGGGTATTGATTTGCCCAACTATTTAGGCTGAAATCGCGGAACCAAGTCACCCCATCACGCTGCGAGTCCCATTCCTTACTGGACAACAGAAGACTGGATTTAAGTGGCTGAGACTCATCCCAAAAAACCTCCACATATTCTTTGGATGTCTTCTCCTTCGTTTTCTTGAACAGCAATACCTTTGGATGATCGTACGCTACGAAACTTTCCTGCGCGAAACCCAAATCAAGTCCACGGGCTGTAATCATAGGAGATGTTATAGCCGAAGGTGCACTCAAACCAATAGATGATGTAGCATTATTTTGCAAACTGAATCCGAATAGATTTGGGAACGAGGCCTCAACTCGAATGAGATCAAATCCAAGGTCTCCTGCAAAGAGCGCTCGATAATACGAGCTCGTCAGTGGGTATCGTTCCTTTAGAGTGAATATAGAAGAATACAAACGCTGACTATAAATCGCGACGTAATCACTTTGCTCGAGAATTTCACCAATTTGGCGAGCTTTGAATATTGAATCTGGCTCATAAAGCGGAAGTTGTGGAACCCGAAAACCGGTTTCAGGCAGTCCGCGCAACGGCTCGTCCCAATGCTCTTGCGCTATACTGGATCCGCTTGAAACATTTTCTTGTATCCATGCACTCATACGAGTCGCTGGATGCTCAACCGAATAAATATTCACATAAGCAATGGTATAAAGGAAACTACAACCGACAACAAAGGTGATCACCCAATCACCAATCTTGCGATTTGATAATCGGGCCAATCTAAAGCTTCGTAACTCCCACAATAAAATCGCTGCAAAAATTGCCAATATCGGAGTGATTGGCAACATGTATCGCATAAATTTAACCTGCAGCCCAGCGGTCAAAAGAAAATAGGATCCAACCCAGATCACTAACAAAAGATCCTCAGGTCGTTTGTTTCTAATACTTCGAACTAAAACAAACAAAAATCCAACCCACATGCAAAAGCCGAGTGGAAGGCCTGTACCCCACCAGGAAAGTTGATAGATATGAAACCAAAATGGAGTCGTGCCAATAAACTGCCGCGTATAAGGAAAATCAACTGCACCACGAGCCATCTGTGCCTGTTCTGATATCCCGGTTAGAAACGAACCGAAATCAAGAACAAAATATGGCTGTACAAATACAAAGATCATTGCTGCCAGAACACCCGAAGTTGATGCGCCAACAAGAAAACGTCCAAACCTCTTTTGATATCGCGTCAGTAACCGTAAATCGGGTGGAATTGGATAAAGATGCGCCGAGGAAACATACCAAGCGAACGCGACAACGAGGAAAAGCGGAGCAACGCTGATTTTGGTCGATGCCGCGAGGCCTAAGAAAATCCCTGCTAAAAGACCATTGAGAATATTCCCATTCCGCAGCAAACGGGCGGAAAAATATACCGTTGCAATCGTGAATGTGGTCAAAATTGTATCTACAGTATAAAAATGACTAAGTTGGACGTGTAAGACAGAAAAGGAAACAAGCATCGCCGCTAACAAGCCAATCCGCGAATGATATAGAAGGCGCCCTAATAAATACACGAATACTATTGTGGAAACATCAAACAAAACAGATATAAGGCGTCCAATAGTTGCGCGTACAATCAAATCGGCCTGCAGACCAGTAAAAGTCTCCCACATTGTGGTGGAGGCTTCCAGCAAATACATTGGGAAGCTGCCATACGCGAAGAAATGTGGATTTAACGGACTGGTTTTAGGATCCAGAAATTGAGCCCAAGTGGAAGGAAGTTCTAAGCGGGAGGCCGTCATCAAAATTTGGCGTTCATCGGGATGATACAGTCCACCTTGATCCCATTGCACCCCATAGATGCGGATCGCGAACGCCACTACCAAAAGGAGCGTAAATATCCCTTCCGATGTAGAAAAAACATATTGAAGGCTTCGCCTTAAATAAGTAGGCATCTCTCACACGAGCATATCAGTTAACAAGCATCTAATCACATGAAGATGTTATCAAAATGTCCACACGCTGAAACAACTCACGCGTTGTAGATTAAAACTACAAACAATTGAAATGAATACAAAACTGTTTGTGAAACACGTATCTGTTCTTATATCCCTTGATTGGCAACTTTCTGTGTCAACTCGGCTAATCTGACACTATATCCCCACTCGTTGTCATACCAGGCCAACACCTTCACCATGTTCCCACCGATCACAACGGTTGAAAGAGCATCAAAAATACAGCTATGTGTATCTTCTACGAAATCAGTACTAACAAGTGGTTCTTCTGAATATCCAAGAATCCCAGCCATCGCATTTTCACTAGTCTCTTTAAATGCCGCATTAACTTGATCGGCGTCCACGTCCTGCTTCAATTCAGCAGTAAAATCAATGAGCGAAACCGTCGGGGTAGGTACTCGTAGCGCAATACCATGAATCTTGCCTTCAAGCTCGGGGAGAAGCTGCCCCACCGCTTTTGCTGCACCTGTGGATGTGGGAACAATATTTTGTCCCGCTCCCCTCGCACGGCGCAAATCTTTATGAGAACCGTCCAGAAGCCTTTGATCATTGGTATATGCATGCACTGTCGTCATCAATCCTTTATCAACCCCAAAATGGTCGTTCAGTACTTTGACGACGGGAACAATTGCGTTGGTTGTGCAACTCCCACAAGAAATAACTCGATGAGCATTAGGATCGTAATCATCTTGATTCACACCTAATATCACTGTTGAATCTGCTCCATTTGATGGCGCCGATATAATTACTTTCTTTGCTCCACCTTCCATATGCACAGACGCCTTACTCGCATCTGTGAATCTGCCAGAAGTCTCTAGAACTATATCAACTTCCATATCTCCCCATTGAATATTAGAAGGATCCAATTCGGTTAAGTCTTTAACAAGCTTGCCATCTATCACCAAGCCGTCATCCGCCGGTTCAACAGATCCTGGATATCGTCCGTAGGTGGAATCATATTTAAAGAGATGTGCATTGCTTTCAATTGGAGAGGTGTTGTTATAAGCAACCACTTCAATATCATCAGGGTAGTACTCGAACAGTGCCTTTACTACTTGCCTGCCGATACGTCCAAAACCATTGACTCCAACACGTGTTTTTTCACTTTTACCCTGATCACTAGCCACTCTGTACCCTCCTTCATTACGAAACAAAAAAGTAGGACCACTGTCCAACCATTAGGTGAACAGTAAATTCACTATATTTCAACAAAAGACGTCATGACGTGGATGATTCCCATACTTTACGAACGTTAGGAAAAGCATCCCAACCGGCATACCGGCCTGCGGATCCTAGCTCCTCTTCAATACGAAGCAATTGATTATATTTCGCTGTCCGATCGGATCGTGCAGGCGCACCTGTTTTAATCTGTCCAGCTCCTGTCGCAACGGCTAAATCCGCTATCGTAGTATCCTCTGTCTCTCCAGACCGATGACTTATCATGCTGGTGAATCCTGCTCGCTGCGCCATGCTTATCGCGTCAAGCGTTTCCGTCAAAGTGCCAATTTGATTCAATTTTATCAAAATTGAATTGGCAGCCTTTTCTCGAATCCCGTTCGCTAAACGTTCCGTATTCGTGACAAACAGGTCATCACCTACAATTTGTACCTGCTCGCCAAAACGTTCCGTCATAAGAACCCATCCATCCCAGTCATCTTCTGCCAAACCGTCCTCAATGGATATAAACGGATAATCATTTATCCATTGAGCATAGACATCAACAAGGGACTGATTATTTAATTCTTTTGCATCACTCTTGAGTTCATATATACCATTATTGAAGAATTCGCTAGCCGCTACATCCACCGCAACGAAGGCATCCTCCCCTGGCCGATAACCAGCTTTCTCAATAGCCTCAATCAACAACTCGATTGCTTGCGTATTTGTGGTATTCGATGGAGCGAAACCACCTTCATCGCCAATATTGGTTTGCAAACCATTTTGTTGAAGCACTGTGCGTAAAGCATGATATGTCTCCACCCCAATTTGCAACGCTTCTGAAAAACTACTTGCACCCACCGGTACAACAAAAAACTCCTGAACATCCGTGGAGTCCGATGCATGTTGTCCTCCATTAAGTACGTTGAAGAACGGTACTGGAAGTATATGCGCACTTACTCCACCCAAATATCGATATAAGGACAAGCCAGAATATTCTGCTGCAGCGTGAGCCACTGCAAGTGAAACACCAAGTAGTGAATTCGCGCCTAAACGCTCTTTATTGGACGTACCATCCAAATCAACTAACGTTTTGTCGATCAATTCTTGATCCAATGCGGAGAGATCTTTCAATGCCGGTGCTATTTCATCCAAAACGGAATTTACTGCACGTAATACCCCGCGACCCAGATATCTCGAATCACCTGTATCACGTAATTCCAATGCTTCGTATGATCCTGTACTTGCACCGGATGGGACAGCCGCTCGGCCGAAGCTTCCATCTTCTAGTTGAATCTCAACCTCAACAGTCGGGTTACCACGTGAATCTATGATTTCACGAGCGTGAACACGATCAATTGTGGACATTTATCGGCCTCCCTCAAGACCTGCTATTGTGAGCTATTTCTATCGCTTTATCAACCGCTTCTTTTGGGCTTTTAACTCTTACAATACCGTCTGTTTCTATTCCTTCGCGTGACAGCTCCCACGTACCCAGGCCGATCGTCGGAATACCATCACCCAAAGCATGCGCTATTTCAGACAATGTGCCAAAGGCGCCGCCGACTGCAATCACAACCCTACCGGTCTTCACGACTACGATATTCCGCGCATAACTCATGCATGTAAGAATTGGAATCGTAACATATTGGTTAGCATCTTGCGGGGAAGAACCGGGTAAAATCCCCACCGTCAATCCGCCCGCTTCGAAAGCGCCTTTACTCGCCGCTTCCATGACACCATCACCCCCACCGGTGACAACAACCGCTCCGCGCTCCGCAAGGCCACGCCCTATTTGTTCTGCTCATTTTAATTCTTGGGTTGATGGATTGTTCCCACCAACAATAGTAATGATAATTGGATAGCTCATAAACCGCTCTATTATACTCTCTGGCAAGCCATTGTGTGAAAAATATATGCCACAAAGTTTGCCTCTTTACACGTCAATATTCGATGAAATTTTTGGCCGTTAACCGTCTCAGTTTTATCGTATCTAATGCAACGTAACAGTATATGAAGTTGGAATAGAGGATCCAGGAGAAGCAGCCATAACAACTAAGACAATCCTCGATTCATCATCGGAACCTTGAAAATGCACTGCACCATACTGCTCTGAATTTAAATGTAAATCACTGATCAAAACTTCTTTATTGGGCCTGAACTCAATAGTTTTCACCCAATATGTTTGGTTCACTAGATTTCCGGTTAACACAAACCCATCTGCATCCCAACCTCCGTCACCTTGTCCATCCCACAAATATTCAATTTGAGGCACGGCAAATCGGCTGATGGCTACTCCTCGATTGTTGACCGCTCCGTCCGTAATAACCTGAATGCGAACCACAACTTCTTGCCCCGCGAATGGAGAAAGATCAATAGATTCCCGTAGCCAACGAGGTTGACGACCCCCACTTTGTCCGGTATATGCTGGCCCCATACTCTGCCCAAAAGGATCATTCTTGGTTGAGAAAGCTCCCTCCAACACACTCCATTGGGTGCCACCATCCACGGAAATTTCTACATACGCAAAATCCCAGTATGTTTCTAAATCAAACCATAAATCGATTTCAAGCATCGCTTTATCAACACCGCGTAGATCAAATTCTTTATTTATTTTTGAATCTATTGCGTCGCCTCGATTACTCCACCACAGAGTATTTCCGGCAACATCCGTGGCCTGAACCAGTGGCGTGACTACATCACCTTTAAACTCAATCGTATACGCGTTTTTTTGTGGCATAACTTCCACATAATTGACAGCATATTGATTCACCAATCCAGACAAAGTTCCAGGCTTTTTCAAAACATGAGTCGGTTCTATCACCACTTCGAGATCGTCATATGAATCGGGTTTACCACGAGCATCCATATAATTCGCGATTACCCACTCTTGAAAAATGGCGTGAAAATCCATGTCCTTCGCATGCCCTTTTAATGCTCTTTCAAGACTCTCAATCCCATCAGTTTGATCATGAACAAGGGTCGTAAGATCATCTTCCTTTAGATAGCGGGAGAACAAATATTTCAGAAAAAGAGTTACAGCACCATAATTGCCCTGAAGCCCTGACCAATGGATCAATGAGACATTAGGAGCACTTGTGAAAGCATCGATATGCAATTGTTCATATCCAAGTGCACCAACGATCATCTCTGAAATCCCTTCATTGACCCATGCATCCTCGGTTGAATCAACACGCCAATGCAGCAAATGTTGGAGTTCATGAGCGATAGTCCCAAAATAATTTGGAGTCCCCATGGGGGCTTGTTCTAAGTTTACGAATATCATGGGACCATCATTACTAAACTTATAAATACTAGGAGAATATTCGTGTATCGAAGAATAGTATCCGGCAATCCCGGGAATCCGTCCGTGAATTATGCTGATTGCCCTCTCTTCGGCCTGGACGTCTAACATCTTTTCTATCCTTGGTAGAATAAATTTTTGTACCACTTCTGCGGATTTCTGAAGTGAATCCAAATCAAACCGTCCATCTTGCACAAAAAAATTGAGCCTTTCAGTTTTGTATTTCAAAGTCGTATCCATTTTAGACATCATCGACCTCTGTGGATTCCATGCCCAAAAAGATTTCTTTTGGCCAACTTCCATCCAGTCAGACGCAATTGATGAAGATAGGGGAGAACCGCCCAATTCTTTCCAAACTTGCTCAACATCAAGATCTGGTGGCGATTCGAAATTGCTGAAATGTAGAGAAGAAACCCCATTTTTTCTGGTTTGCACCTCTTTGTTCGAGACCGCAGATTCAGGCGTCAGAAGAGAACTAGACGGTGAAGACCTGTCAGCTGATTCGATTTGAGATGTCGCAGTTTCAATTGCTGAGTCGCTGGCTGCACCAAAACATGCATTCGCTGTCCATAATATAGCCACTAAAAATACACTAAAAAGAGCTTGCCGAAATAGACCATGCATTTTGGGATTACAACCTCAATTCAATCTCAATCGCAAATCAATCACAGTGAAAAAAATGAATGCCACGAAGATATTGCCCTACTTAACCAACATTATAGGAGTTCATGGCTTCACTAATCCCATTGGTAAGAATTATTTTTGTTGCGCCAACCACCCGATTCAATAGGTCCTCCAACTGTGTTTTTTCTTCGCTACTAAATGCTCCCAGCACATGATCAATCGCAGTACGATTATCTGTTTCGGGTCGACCAATACCGATCCGCAGACGCGGAAATTCAGAACCACCTAGAGCAGAAATGATCGAGCGCATCCCGTTATGCCCACCAGCACTACCCTTGTCGCGGATACGTATTCGACCAAACGGCAAATCCATTTCGTCATAAATCACAAGTATTTTATTCAACGATGTGTTCGCATACCTCGCAATTGGGCCAACTGAATCGCCACTACGGTTCATGTACGTTTGGGGTTTTACAAGGAGGATTTCCTGCCCTTCAAATACTCCTTTACCAATTAATGCGTTTCTTTTCTTTTGTTCAACCGATATATCAAAATTTTCAGCAAGTCTATCTAGAGCCGCAAATCCAATGTTGTGGCGCTGATCACGATATTTCTTCCCAGGATTTCCTAGGCCAATAATGATATGCATGACCTGCTTATACACCTTCCTCTATAGACCCTTGAATTTAATAATATCGTATGTGATTCCGTCGCGCTTTCGCTTTTGACTTTTTAATCTTAGCGTGCGACATTTGATTGATCGTATACATAGGAGGATCCGACATGGGATATGAATTCAATCACGTGCATCTCAAAGCACCAGATCCAGAAAAAACGGCTGCATGGTATGTAAAGGCATTCAATCTCAAAATTGTTGGAGATATCGTACGTGAATCTGGAGACCGGTTCATCCGATGCGACACCCCAGACGGGATTCGCTTCAACATCTCAGGCGCACGCACAGATGAAAAAATGGGACCTGGCGACGCCACCGCTCACTACGGGTTGGAACATTTCGGCATCACCGTAGACGACATCACAACCGAAATCAAACGTCTAGAAGACCTCGGTGCCGAATTAATCGAAGGCCCAATCGGATCTGGCGAATCCGGTCCACGCATTGCTTTCATTAAGGGACCTGATGATGTCAGGATCGAATTATTGCAATTAAGTAGCTGATAAACATCCATAACTAGATGGAAGTCTCCTTTTAAAAAACGCTTGGAGATTAAATATGCTCTCTGTGCTGTACGTTGGAATTGGTGGATTTTTGGGATGTATATCGCGGTATCTTCTGGCTAACTGGGCACAACAATTTTTCGGAACAACTAATTTCCCCACTGGAACACTGTTCGTAAATATCGTTGGATGTCTCGCGATTGGCATAATTGCAGGATTGATAGAATCGCGACAGATCATGTCAGAAGCAATGCGAATCCTCGTAATCACAGGATTCCTTGGTGGTTTTACAACGTACTCAGCTTTCGGATTACAAACAACACATCTTATACGAGATGGTGCGATCTTATTGGGGTTAACAAACGTAGGACTCCAAATCTTCCTTGGTATTGGAGCTGCTTGGTTAGGATATTTCGCAACAATACGAGGATCATAACCTAAAGCTAATTTAAACGATCGAACAATTTGTTTAATTCAACATACGATTCAATCCGTCATACTGTACCGGGTCCAAATTCTTGCCAACAAAACCTGCATGGTCAAACGCATAGCGAAACGCTTTGAAAATAGCATTCGTGAATGTCCCCGTACGCGATACCACCGTAAACGGGCTGATATATTCCCAGACAATTTCACCCATTTTTGTAACCTCAACAAGCCTTCCGGGTGCCCCCTCACAAATCAATGTGTTGCCATTTGGCAACCTTTGGGCACTGCCAAGGTTAAAACTGTAAAATGCGATCGGTGGAGAGCCCCTATATTCCCAAACAATGGTATTGGACACAGGATTGATTTCGAGAACTCGCGAATAACTAACACCAAAACGATGGGAACCATTATCAAAAATCATTACGTTCCCATTACCTACATGGGTTGCATCATGCTGATGTGAAATATCACCAGGCCCCCATTTCCATTTCGCTACACCTGAAGATTGATCGACAATGGCAATAACGTTTATTTGCCGAAAGCTAACCAGAATATCACCGTTGGGCATAACATCGAGCGAATTTCCATGAGTCCATCCATGGCGCCCTTCAAGAGGGCAGATCACATCTTTTTCAAAATCTAAAAACTCTTTCACGTACCACTTTTTAATGACCTGACCTTGAGGGCCAATCTCTGCTATAACATCAGCCATCATTTGGTCGGGATCGGAATCCCTAAAAATTCCTCCTGTAATTTTATTCGTCTCTTCCTGAGTCAGTTTCTCCCACAACAAAACTAATGTGTTCCCCGATGCTAACCGTACGAAATCATGATGTAACGCATTGTTTCGATATTCCCAAACAATATTGCTATCCCAATCCAACTCAAGAATTGCAGTTGATGAACCCGCCATCGGTTCACCATCAATGCCCTTTTGTGGTGCCCACGTCCGCATTAATAAATGCCCATTCGCAAGAATTTGTCCATAAGAAATCCCTTCATCACATTGCCATCGATGGCAAATCTGACCACTCATATCAATCAACGAAGCGTACTTGTTCCCATCTGCACCTGCACCCAAACCGCTATTCGTCACAACTAATGTGTACCCCGGATACACTTGATTCACGTCTTCATAAATCAAACCAATCGGGTGATGTTGAGACCAACCCACTGAGCACCTCCAATTTTCTATAGAGAGCCAAAAGTTCTAATCCTTCAACAAAAAAACTAGTAGGAGTCACATGCCAAATTATAACTCTGCCTGGAAACATCGCATTCTTCGAATAGTTAGTTCCATACAAGGAAGTCCCATAATCAAGCGATCGAACCTTGTAAAAACCTCAACTGATAAAAAATTGCGTTAGAATGAATCTTCAAATTGAAGTAATCCAATTATCTGATGACATAGGAACAATTAAGTAAGGAGATGAAAATTGAAGAACGAACCGGTCCGTCTTGGTTTCGTAGGTGCAGGCAATTACACCAAAATCAGGCTGCTACCAAATTTCAAAGAGATACCCGAAATTGAACTTGTGGCGATCGCGAATAGCACAGAAGAGTCAAGTCAACGAGTCGCAAATGAATTCGGGTTTGCAGAAGTAATCAGTGATTGGGAAACACTTGTTAAAATCCCAAGTATCGACGCAATTGTCATTGGAACCCAAGCGCCACTGCATTCTGAGATCACCCTAGCTGCACTTGCATCGGGGAAGCATGTTTTTATGATGAATGCGATTTCGGCGACCTTAGATGAAGCGCGCTTAATGACACAAAAAGCTCAAGAAAATCCAGATTTAGTAACAATGATTTTCCCTTCCGGCAGATACATGAGGGAGGATGCATTAATGCAAAAACTATTGGAAGATGGATATGTGGGCGAAATCGTCCAAGTCATGGTTCACTGGCAAACACCTTTTTTTGGATTAGGTGGCATGTATGAAATAGCACGACGCTGGGTTGGTGAGCATACCCGAATCATTGCCTTGCGATCATCTCTAGAAAAAAAGATCGAAAATCCAAGCGGGCAACTTATCCAGCCGACGACGAATACGGTACTTGGGCAACTAAGTAACGGCGCTTCAATCATCTATGTTCATACACCAACATCCCATTCTTATAATCGAACACGGATTGAAATTCATGGAACAGAAGGCACATTAATATGCTATAGCCCTGATGAATACCAAGAAGGAATCTACGGCGCTAAGACAGGCGAAGGTGAAGTCCAACTTATTCCCGTTCCAGCCGAAATGCGTAGTGAATGGGAGAATCCTATAGGAGTTCCGGTCGAGGCAGACTTCATCGCCACGATACGTGAAGAGAAAACACCTTCACCAGTAATCCCGACTTTTGAAGATGGCATGCGCGTAATGGAACTTGGCGAAGCATGGGGGATATCAGCGAGGAACAGCGCATGGGTAAATTTGCCCCTTAGCTCCTAATCTCTGGAACACAAAAAGTAGCAACTGGCATTAGGGAAGTGGTAATATGGGCGCTGGCTTTGGTATAACAATTTGCACATCATTTATGTAGGAGGGGATGAACTATATGAATACAGCAGAATTCCTATCAATTTCGAGTATGATTTCGCCTGACAAGGAAGCAATCATATTTGAAGGAAAGCGATTCACCTATCAAGCGCTCAACGAACGTGCCAATCAATTAGCCGCAGCGTTGCGGGATAAGGGCGTTGGGAAAGGTGATGCAGTCGGTGTAATGCAAGTGAATTGCTCAGAAATTGCTGAAATATATTTTGCATGCGCGAAATTAGGAGCAATGTTCGTACCTTACAGCTATCGAGCGAAGGCAGACGAACTCAAAGTAATCGTCGAATTATCTGAGGCGACTGTCTTATTCGCTGGTTCTCGCTATATCTCACTGGTGAATGACCTACGTGACCAATTACAAAAAGTGAACCAATTTATATCACTAGAAGGTGAAGCCGACGGTTTTCAAGAGTATGAATCTGTTCTGGCTGGGCAACCAACCGATGACATTACGACCGAAGTGGAAGATGACGATACAACAATATTGATGTTCACTGCGGGAACAACCGGAACCCCGAAAGGTGTCATGCTTACATACGGTAGCGTAAGCAGCTTTTCCCTAACAAACGTTGTTCCTCTCGATCCTGACGACACCGAAAAGAACATCCTCACAGTGCCGCTTTATCACATTGCCGGATTACAAGCGATAATAGCTGGTGTGTATGGAGCTCGAACAATTGTCATCCAGCGCCAATTCGAACCAGTAGCATGGATGACTGAAGTAGCAAACGAAGGTGTTCAACGAGCCATGATGGTCCCAACAATGATTAAGCTCCTCATGGACCATGAAGACTTCAGTAAACACGATTTATCTAGCTTGGAGGTTATCACATACGGAGCGGCCCCAATGCCTCTTGAAGTGATAAAACAAGCAATCGAAGTATTCCCAAATACACGTTTCATCAACGCATTTGGGCAAACAGAATCTGCAGCCACAATCACTGCACTTCAACCTGAAGATCACATTATAGAAGGTACCGATGAAGAGAAAGAGATCAAACTCAATCGTTTGGCGTCAATAGGTCGTCCTCTTCCGGGTGTTGAAATCCGTATCGTTGACGAAGACGGTCAAGAAGTACCACAAGGAGAAAGTGGCGAGATTGTTGCACGAGGCGACCAAGTCATGAAGGGCTATTACAAACAAGAAGCAGAAACCAGCAAAACGATTCGAGACGGCTGGTTGTTCACGGGAGATCTCGCATACATTGATGACGAAGGTTATATCTTTCTCTCCGGCAGAGCGAAAGACCTGATCATACGGGGTGGAGAAAATATCGCACCAAGCGAGATCGAAGTTGCTCTCGAAACTCATCCCGCGGTTGACGAAGCAGCAGTAATTGGAATTCCAGACCAAGAATGGGGAGAGCGGATCCGCGCTGTAATCGTCCTCAAATCAGGCCAATCCACAAATGAAGAAGATCTTATTGGTTTTTCACGTGATCTCCTTGCAAGCCACAAGCGTCCTGAATCCGTAGTTTTCACCAAGGAGTTGCCGAGAAATCCAATGGGGAAAGTGTTGAAACGTGATTTGCGTGAAGAATTCGATACACCTATCACCTAAACATTGACCATCCGATGTGGAAGGCTTAAATCGTTTAAGCCTTCCACATCTTCTTGTAAATAGACGACCAATAGCCTGCCCAACTGTTATTGTTACCGAGTCACACCAGATTCGCGCAAATCTTTGATTTGCTCACTGGTATATCCGATGCTAGATAGAACCTCATCCGTATGTTCACCTAATGCAGGCGCTGGCCTTTGAACTTCCAAAGGGGTTTCACTCATCTTCAACGGAGGACCATACATTTTCATTCCGCCCACCAGTGAATGGTCTAGATCAACGATGTATCCATTAGCAATCGCTTGCTCGTCTTTCGTCATTTCCTCTGTAAAATGAAGTGGCCCAGCAGGTATGCCTGCGTCATCCAATAAGTGCAGCCATTCCTTTGTCGTTTTCTCACGAAATCTTGATTCAGCTTCCTCGATGAGTTTCTCACCCTCAGCTGCTGCATTTGGATCATTAGCTGCTTCTATTGGATCATAACCTTCATCAAACCGCGGATCATGAATTCCCAACAATTGGGCCATCCGCTGCTTTGGTGGATCGCTAAGGCACCCAATCGTGACGTTACCGTCTTTGGTTTGAAATGTTCGATAATAAATATTCCCAGGTGGACGAGGTCGCAAGCCTTGATGGAGCTTTAACATCTCCTCATAAGAGCGTCCCTCTTGTTGAAGGGTTTCTAGATCGGAGAAGAACTCCTCTCGATTCTCTTTATCCACGACATCCACTTGTATAAGTCGCTGAGTCTGAATCGCTAAAGAGGTAGCCATCAAACTCGCCTCAATCTTTTGCCCTTTACCTGTTTTTTCCCGGACATAAAGTGCGGCAGAAACACCCCAGGCAATGGAAATACCTGTCGCATGATCGGCAAGAGCAGTAGCCTGGATCAATTGCGGTATTCCATTCTCAACTTTCCCTTCTGCAGTCATCAAGCCTGTCATCGACTGGGTAACAATATCTGAACCTGGCCGATAATGATGTGGTCCCTCCAAGCCGAAGGCCGTATTTTGACAATATATAAGTTGCGGATTCAACTCGGCCAACGTTTCATAATCGATCCCCAATTTCTGTGGAACATCAGGCCTGTAATTAATAATCACCACATCCATATCGGGAACAAGTTTATAAATAATCTCTCGTGCCTCATCCTTGCTCAAATCAAGAGGTAAGCTCCTTTTCCCGCGATTCAAAGCCATATAAATACGGCTCTCATCAGGAACAATCGGCTGGTAAGCACGAACTGGATCACCTAATGTCGATTCGACTTTGATAATATCCGCTCCCATATCTGAAAGCAGAGCTCCCGCAAAAGGTGCCGCTACAATTTGGGAAAACTCGAGTATCCGTATCCCTTCCAATGGTGTACTCATTTAACCTCTCCCTTTGTTGTTCAGAGTGAGTCAAAGATACCACGTTTCTTCACATAATAAATGTTTGGTCAAATACATCTGTACACATATTTTGATCAACAACGCCGACGCAGACTTCACCGATGTAACGTGCTTTTTTACTGAAACGTAACAGGCAATGTATCATTAACTTAACACCATGGTTTTTAGGCAGATTCCCCAAGATCCACCTAATCGAAAATGCGAATAACGATGTTACAAAAAAGGAGTGCGTAATGGAAGAGTTTTTTCAGTTTGGGGGAACGGCCGCCATTGCAATTATTGGCATACTACTATTCTTGTTTTCCCGAGGACAAAAGAAACGAGAAACTCACGAACTCAAGACCTCAATTGAGAAAACAGGGCAAACTGTCTACGAGGGTGCCAGCAAAGATTTATTGGATCTAGTCGTTCATTTGAATGGTTTAGGCATTAGCACAGAAACACACACACGCAATGAAGCCTTGGAAAAAGAAATGGCAGGCTCCCGGTGGAACAGCAAAAATAGTCGTGGGGTCTTGTATCTCAAGGATACCCCTTTTGATTGGATCACTATCCTTCATAGACGAGGTGGAAAAAACAATCCTCCAAAATGGTGGTATCTCTTTGGTTTGCGAGATGAGCGAATTGGCTCCATCCATACAACCAAACTGCGCACTATTCGCAAGAAATCATTCCCCATTTTTGGAAAGGTCCTAGATACGGAATGGTCTGGAAACGACCATCATACAAATCTCCTAGAAACCCTCTCTGAAGACTCCGATATCGACGGACTCTCTGAAAGACTAGGGAATATCACCGTTGAAAGTCACACCCAGGCATTCCATGGATGGGTCATTGAATTCGAGAGGAATCCTGTAACAGGAGATCCATTTTCGGTCAAGGCTAACTGGGCTGCCATAAGAAAAATGAGTGATTTTATCCTCAAAGCTCCCGTGAACTGATAACATGTGAACGCACCTTTTGTTATTGGGTGGGGAAAATGAACATCAAAAATGCACATATCACCATCTTCTTAAGCTTAGCGCTTATTCTCGCCGCCTGTGGCGGTGGACAAGAACCCAATACTGCGACCCCAGCACCCGCTTCAACGGTGCCACCCACTGCAACAGCAATCGCAACAGTTCCACCTTCACCCACTGAAATACCCCCTGTAGCCACTGCAACGACTACACCAAATCCAACAGCGGTACCAACAGCAGTACCAACAGCGGTACCAACAGCCATCCCAACCGCAATACCAACCGTTGCCATAACACCGGAAGCTGCAACACCTGCCCCCACTGCAGCAGTCACCTATACAACGGTTGACTCGTTTGGATTCAACCTAACAATCGACGGCGAGGTCAGCCTAGAAAGCTCCGGGTTAACGGAAGATGATGCAACAAGCAATGATGGAATTCTGTTCTTTGAATATGGCGGGGCAAATTCGATACTTCTATGGTTTCAGGATCAAGACTCGACGATAGATTCGGTATTGTCGGATAATTACACGGGACTTGTTGAATCTCAACCGTCTATCACCTTCGCTTTAATCAACGAGGATGAAGAGATTGTAGATGGCAATGTAGGTAAAACTTTCGCCTTCGTAACAACCACCGAATCAGGTAGCACCGGCGGAGGGGTTATTGGAGCCTGGCGATGCACATCGGGACCAGTTTTCGCATTGACAGTGACTGGATCTGATGGCGCAGTAGTTGCTATACGATTTAATCGACTCTTAAATGGATTTACGTGCAGCGCTTAAATAAAGAATGCTTCGGGCGTGAAAGGGAAAAGTAATGAGAATAATTACGTACGTGACAGTAGCAATGCTAATTCTCGCTTTAACGCTGCCTGTTACGGCATTCGCAAACCACAAAGATGGACACACACAATCAGACAACCCAACTCCTGCAGAAACTCCAGGGCCAAACAACAATCCACCACCCGGAGGCAATCCCGCACAAACGCCAGATACCCAGGCCAACACTCACCAAAACCCAAACAATAACCAGAACAACCCTAATCCACCACCACCAACGCCAGATACCCAGGCCAACGCTAACCAAAACCCAAACAATAACCAGAACAACCCTAATCCACCACCACCAACGCCAGATACCCAGGCCAACGCTAACCAAAACCCAAACAATAACCAGAACAACCCTAATCCACCACCACCAACTTCTCCTGACCCAAATAATCCCCTCCCAAAGGCCGATCAAACACCTTTGACACCGGAATCAGTCAAAGAAATGGCCAACGACAAGATGGCGGAAATGGGCGGTGACAAGCTTACCGACATGGCCAAGAACATGGAAAGTTCTGAATTTAAGGACATGGGCGGCAACAAGCTCGCCGACATGGCCAAAAACATGGAAGGCGATAACTTCAAAGAGATGGGTGGACAGAAGCTCGCCGAAATGGCCAAAAACATGGAAGGCGATAACTTCAAGGACATGGGCGGCAACAAGCTCGCCGAAATGGCCAAAAATATGGAAGGTGATAACTTCAAAGAGATGGGTGGACAGAAGCTCGCCGACATGGCCAAAAACATGGAAGGTGATAACTTCAAAGAGATGGGTGGCCAAAAATTAGCCGCAATGGCCAAAAATATGGAAGGTGACAACTTCAAAGAGATGGGTGGCCAAAAATTAGCCGCAATGGCCAAAAATATGGAAGGTGACAACTTCAAAGAGATGGGTGGCCAAAAATTAGCCGCAATGGCCA
>VFHL01000010.1 GCA_009392005.1 SAR202 cluster bacterium | reverse complement strand
GGATTCGAACCCGCGACAGCCTGCTTGGAAGGCAGGAACTCTACCACTGAGTTACCCCCGCATGACAGCAGTATTTTACATGAATATCACAGCAGAATCACAAGGCCAAGATATTAAAAACCAAAAAGCTTTTTAACAGCTAAATCAACGAATGGGATTGGCCACCATCAACGTTTACGGTTGCACCAGTTATTAAACTAGCACGTTCTGACGAAAGGAATGCGACAGTATCTGCTATTGGCTCAGGCCACCCGAATTTCTCCATTGGCAAATTACGTGCAATAAATTCCTGAACAACCTCCTCAGGTTGTTCATTCTGAAATCGTTCCCAACTCCCACCAGGAAACGCGATCGATCCAGGAGCGATGCTATTAACAAGGACACCATCTTTCGCAAGATCCAAGGCCATGTGCTTTGTAAGTGCAATGAGCCCTGCTTTTGCTGTCATATAGGTCGCACGACCACCATGCTCTCGCCCATAGATGGATGAAATATTAACGATCCTTCCCCAGTTCCTCTCTTTCATCTCCGGAACCACTAGGCGCATCAAACGAAGAGCACCCATGATGTTCAAATCAAACGCACTTCGCCATTCATCATCTGTCGTAGAAAGCGCGTCCGTCCCACGACTTCCCCCAACATTATTTACCAAAATGTCAACTGATCCCAATTGGGTTTTTACTCTGTCGAAAAGCGTCGTCGGTCCGGCCTCGTCAGTGATATCAATAACTACTCCCATCGCTGTAGTTATTCCATTTAGTTCTTCAGTAGTACCAACCAACGTCGATTCATCACGACCACAAATAGCAACATATGCACCCTCTCGCGCTAGCGCAAGGGCTGAATAACGGCCTAGTCCACGACTACCACCAGTTACAATCGCAACCTTACCTTCTATTCCAAGATCCATTCTTATCTCCTTCGTTTCCCCTGGGAACTAATCACTCTGAACCGGTTTCGGTGGCTTAGCAAGAGCAACGCAAACTGTTCCAAACACCAAAAATACAATTGTCGCTATAAACACAGTATTGTAGCTCCCACTCGAGTCAACTGAAGCACCAACAGCGACTGGCGCAAGAGCGTTGGCTACACGAAGTAAAACCTGCATCACTCCAAGGATTGTTGCATAAGACAAGATCCCAAAAGTGTTCAAGACAATCAACGGTTGTAATGCACCCATGGCACCAAACCCAAGACCATATAGCGCAACAAATGGGATAAGAATCCAAACCCTAGCATCCGACGTAACTAGGAAAAGTATGAAGATCCCAATTATCTGTAAAACTAGGCAGAACGCAAACACGTATCTCACAGGAAACTTCTCTGATAACCACCCGAAAATCAATTTCCCAAAAAGACCGAAAAAGCCGAGTAATCCAAGGGCAAATCCTGCGACGGCTAGATTAATGCCTATAATCTCAAGGTGTTTCGCTAGTTGATTCAAAATCGCGAAGATTGAAATAAATGCAGCGGTTTGGCCCATTGCAATCAGCCAAAATACTTTAGATTTGACCGCATCTTTCCAATCCCAACCTTGATCAATTGCCCCGTGAGATGGTAAGCGTTCATCATCTGCAGCTCCTGCGGAGGCTGAGTTTTGTCCCAAAATCTCACTCTCCACAGCGGCAAGCTCTTCGAGACGCCCCGCCTTCCGAGCCTCTACAGCAACATCTTCAGGCTGATCTTTAACGAAAAAGTAAATCACAATGAAATTTATGACAAATAGGGAGATACCAAAGATGAAAAATAGAGACCGCCATCCCATAATGGTGAGCAAATATGCGCTCAAGGGAGCCATAAGCATCCCGCCTGCATTGTTACCCGCTAAGGTGAGACCCATCATAAATCCGCGGTTCGTCTGAAACCACAAACCGACAAGGCGACCAGTTCCAAGAAATGCCCCAGATTGCCCAAACGCAAGAAGAATCTGCAATATCCACAAATGCCAAACTTCGGTCATAAATGCCCGAAAGAATAACGAGGCCGCAATCAGAGGAACACTTACCAACATAACAATTCGCGCACCACGCAAATCGATCACTCGTCCCATGAACGGAGTGAACGGCACGACAACCAATGTGACAACAAACGCAAAATTGATAGCAGTTAAGCTCCAACTTTGTGACAAATCAACCACATATATCCCTATTGCTCGCATCAAATCTAATGGGTTGGCTGAAAACTGAAATGCGACTTGAGACGTAGTGAATTGGAATTCAGGATCATTCTGCCATGCCCTGATATACAGACTAAATGAATAGAAGGAAATACCCGTAACGGCGATCTCTGCTATGAACAAAGCAGCTACAACGTAATAACCCCAATAACTTCTTCCTAACGCGAAATCACGCAAGAAACGAGATACATTAGCTAGACCTGTAATCAAAAGTAGACTCCCTGCGGGCGATTTAACATACGGATGAACATTTGAGGTGTACCGATGTTCGTAGATTATCCTCTATCATATCAATAAATGAAGGAAGATAAGTTTTTCGTATCCAAAATGGCTGTTCCACTTGTTGAAGCATGAGATAATAAATACAATGCGATAATGAAGAAAGCAGGTTGATATGGATACTTCAAGATTTATTCAAATGGCTTTAAATGAGCTAAATCGAAGCCTCGCCGCTGAAACCAAGGACCTGACGCGCGAGGAAATGTTGTTCAGACCTACCCCTGAAGCCAATCACATCACATTCCTTGTTTGGCACTTCTCGAGAGTGCAAGACAACTCATGGCATCGCGTCTCAACCCAAGACGGAGTAGATTCTCTATGGGTCCAAGAAGAATGGCATAAGAAGTTCGGTCTCACAGAGAAGGATTCAGGAACTGGTTTCACACCTGACGAAGTAGAAGCCCTTGCACCAGAATATGAATTGTTAATCTCATATCTTGAACGGGTAGCAGAAGCAGTATGGGAAGGTGTAGGGAAGTTTGACGAAGAAGATTACGACCGACCACTTAACCCGGACAATCCCCGCCAAACTGTTGGGAGACAAATCCAAAGTATTATTCTCGGACATGGCTATTTCCATCTAGGTGAAGTTCGGTTTTTGAAGGGGATGCAAGGACATCCATTCGCACGTTGAAATAGCAACTAGGGAAGCGATCTTTTCCGATCTAGATATTCGTTAGACAAGAACAAATTGAGAAGGGGATTTTTCCGTCAATGATCCAAAAACACGTATTCGTTGTTCTTGCCTTGGTAATCCTCGGCGTATCCAGTTGTGGCACATCAGGTAACGCTGACCCAACAGTCACTCCTCACACAGCGGTAGAGCTAACACCACGAGCCCCTGAAACAACCGTCACACCCATAATGAAAGCAACGCCCGCGGCAACAAGAACTATCATTCTGCCTTCTAATGACACCCCATCTGCTTTAATTGGTCCCGCTCCGGAAAAACCATACGGCCGTTTACCTTTTTCGGTTGGCCAATGGAAAACAAACTTTCACAAGACGTTGGTAGATTATGACCTCATCGTATATGGTCCACGGCGAGACACCGTACCGCCGATATATACCAGCGAATCAATAACGATTGCAGCAGCAGAAGAACAGCTGTTTTGGTTAGATGCTAATCATCCAGTTATATCTGTGAATATTGAAGGACAAGCAAAAGCATACCCTTTAGGGATAATGATTCACCACCAAGTCGTCAATGACTCATTGAATGGAGTGCCCATCGTCATTAGTTATTCTCCCTTGTCCAACTCCGCTACTGGGTTCAACAGGATTATTGATGATCAGGAATTAGTATTCGGCACCAGTAGCAACCTCTACTACAGCAACACATTACTTTGGGACCACACAACAGAGAGCTGGTGGCCACAATTGACTGGCCGAGCAGTTGTTGGAGATGCGGCAGGTTTAAAATTGGGTGTCATTCCAGTTCAAATCATCGCTTGGAGCGATTTCAAACGTGCATATAAAAATGGATCAGTGCTTCCACCTAGCAAAGCAAACCCAGAGCTCATAGACAGCTACGGAAATACCCCTTACCTGCGATATGACACGCCCAACAGTCAACCCGAATTGTTTCGAGGCACAATCGACAATACGTTACCTCCAAAGGAGCGCATTCTGACCCTAGCGAGTGGGGAGGATTATATAGGTATCCCACTCACTCGGTTGAAAACATCGCTCGTTGTGCATTATGAACAGGCACCACACACAATCGTCGCCTTCTACAAAAAAGGAACCGCATCAGCATTGGATAAAGAATTTATTAATCACGGCAAAGACGTTGGCACAGGGGCAATATACAAATCAATGATTGATGGAAACGTTTTACGATTTACAGCGGATGATAAAGGCTACTTTGTAGACGACAGCACTTCTAGCACGTGGGATATTACTGGCATCGCTATTCACGGTGAATTAAAAGGACGGACATTACAACCGATGGAATTCCAAGAATCATTATGGTTTTCCTGGTCATCTTTTTATCCAAACACAAATTTGATCGATAGGGACTAGAGCGCGTCATTAATAGTATCCGAATCCATAACAAAGCATCAATTACTCAAGATTCGTCCTCAAGTGATACCTTGATATGAAATTTAAACATACATACATACATTCCTGTAATATGCTATGAATGCATATACCTTTTTTCACAAATACACGACAGAAAACATATTGTTGTAATGGGGGGGGCCATGGAATCAACACGTGAATTGGTACGTCTTCGGTCTGAAGTCAAAGCGTGGCTTGAAACCAAGATCCCGAAAGATGTAGAGCTACCGACGCCAGGGCACGATCTTGGTGAATTCTGGGTTCAGTGGACATTGAATTTCCGAAAGGAACTAGGTGCAAAAGGGTGGTTAGCACCGAACTGGCCCACGTATCTGGGTGGAGGTGGATATTCCCCCGCAGCAAGCCAAGTCATTATGGATGAATTGCGAAAACGGCAATTACCACCACTAGGGATTCATGGAACCTGGACAACGACTCTGCGTGTTTGGGGTACTGAAGAACAGAAGGGACGATGGTTACCACCCACTTTGCAAGGTGAAATCATTGTCAATCAAATTGTTTCAGAACCAAACGGAGGAACTGATCTTGCAACCAAAGCGACAACAGCAGTACGAGATGGTGATGAATATATCATTAACGGTGAAAAAGGATATATTGGCGCGCTACTACCACCAGATTATCTATTTATATTGCTAACAATGGATGTGAATGGACCACGGTATGAGAATTTAGGGATGGTAATCGTTGATGCACATGATCCGGGTGTTTCAATCAGTCACAGAACCACGTTGATGGGGTTGACCCAAAGCAGCTTCACGCTAAACGATGTAAGAGTTGATCCTGAAGACATTGTCGGGGGAGAACGTGGCGGTTGGCATGTCGCCCAAACACTCCTTGATGTTGAACGAGGAGGGAACGGGGTGACACTCGAAGAATCAAGAGATGTTGAGAAACGTGAACGCGAATATTGGACAAAACAAGCGCCATAAAACGATTAATGCACAAAAACATTTCGTAGCACCTTGAGTTATTCAGCCCAATGAGAACATCTAAAAATAATCCTTCCTTCTTCGCCGGTTGCTAGCGTCTCTTACGCCAAATACACTGAACAGAGAAGACCTAACTAACAACATACATATCAATGCATACAGGGGTAAATTTATGGATATGGAATCTAACGCAAACAATGAGAATCGAAGCTCCTCCAAGACAGTACTCATAGATAACAACCCAGGACGCAATGCTCAGACATATGGCATTGCGAGAGAACTGGGAACAGATATGGATCTAATTCATGAACCTTCCGTTGGTGTGATAGGCAACAAAGGCGATTCACAATGTTATTTGGGGGTGCAGCAAAAAGTTGAAGCAATACAGGAAGCTCTCCTCCAAAATATTGGTCAGGACAGCAATCAGTTACGTATGCGGCTGATACAACCAGAATATACTATAGCAACGTCCGATGGCATGCGTAACGGCACCACTGAAATGCGCTATTCATTAATTGGGCGAGAAGTGACACACGACTCGGTTTGTGAACACCTAAGCGCCAGTGGTTTAGAGGGAACCATTGGTGTGGTCGCCTGTGACAAGCCACCAATTGGAACGCTGGCAGCAATCCTAGAACATAACAGACCAGCAATAATCATGTCGGATGGCACAATTCGTCCTGGAATCGATTCTGTCACTAATGAACGGCTGGATATTATCTCCGGCTTCCAGGTTGCCGGAAGTGACGATGAAGAGATGAAATATCGAATCGCATGTGAAGCATGTCCTGGTTTTGGCAGTTGCGGAGGCATGTTTACTTACAACACGATGCAAACATTCATCGGTGTACTAGGAATGGAGCCTCTACACATGGTCTCTCCGGCTTCAGATGACATCCGTAGAATCCAAATTTTCCCCGCTGAATTAGTCGGTTATCTGTCCAATCTGATCAGTTCCCAAATAACTCCAAGAGATATCGTTACGCGAGATTCTATTAGAAATGCAATCGTGGTTGCGATGGCAATTGGAGGCTCCACCAATGTTTTGCTACACGCTCCTGAGCTAGCTAGAGCAGCTGGATATCGCGATTTTGCTAACGACATCATGTCACCCGACGAATTCAACTATCTCTCAGAATATGTTGTTCCTGTATTGGTCGATGCGAGGCCTTTTGGAAACTATTCCATGATTGACATTGATGAGCAGGGAGGCGTTCAAGTTATCGTCAAAGAATTACTAAACGCTGGCCTATTAAATGGAGATACTCTTACATGCACAGGGGAGACTCTTGCACAGCAAATAGACCGTTTAGATCCACCTCCACCAGATGGTGCAGTAATCTATGCCGTTAAAGATCCTTATAAAGCAACAGGTGGGTTAAGGGTTTTGGGCGGGAACCTCTCACCCGAGTATAGCGCTGTACTGAAACTTGCAGGGGTGGAAGGCGGGTTGGAAAACAACGTTTTCATCGGAAAGGCACGCGTGTTTGATGGTGAACACTCCTTATTGAGCGCTCTCGAAAATGAACCTGAAATATTTAAGAACCACGATATGGTGATTGTCCGTTATGAAGGACCCAGTGGTGCGCCTGGCATGCCAGAAATGTTGGATGCTACTTCTCGAATCACCACACTTTGCAGAGAGCAAAATATTGTCGTCGGTCTAATGACTGATGCTCGGTTCTCTGGAGGATCTGTTGGCTTGGTGATTGGGCATGTTGGTCCAGAAGCCGCATTAGGTGGACCAATTGGACTCATTGAAGATGGTGATGAAATCATCGTTGATCTAAATACCAATGAATTGAACTGCACACAACTTTTGAACTCTTCAGTTTTAGAAAAACGAACGGCAGCGTGGAAAAATGTTGTCGAGTCAAATGGCGGAATGCATCCTTCAATCGGAATCGCTAATACTCGTCTTCTCAATCGAATGCGACTCTCCGCCGTATCCGCGAAATTCGGTGCAGGCATGCATCCCAACCGAGATATATGGGTAAGTGAGCCACGCGAGGTAGACAAAGGAAGTTTTTCACCCTCAAACAAGTACCGTTCGGACAAAGAGTAAGAACAACCTAGTTCCGCTTTTTCACCAGCGCACAGAAATTTCAACTTTCAAATGCGTTCCTTCAATCTGACAATTTGTAGCTGGCTGGAATTTCAACGACTCTTTTTTCGTTCTTCAGTTTCTCAAGATGCTGCCTGACATTCCGTGTAGCAGCCGGCCGCAAAGCCTTCTTGAGGTTTTTAGGGTATATATCCTTCACCATCTCGTCTGGAGAGGTTATCCCTTTGGCTAATGCAGCAAGCACTTGCTCTTCTCGGCCATTTCGATGACCCATATAGGCTGATGACAAATTACGACCCCGTGGTGGTGGAACCACTGGACCATGGGCTGGTGCAATAATTTCTGCACGAAGTTTTGAGAGCTGCCCTAAAGACTTCATATAATCGTCTAGTTTTTCTACTGTAGAAGACGATGCTCCAAGTATGGTATCTCCTGTAAATAAAACGCGCTCCGCTGCCACATAAAAGCAGACATGATCCTCGGCATGCCCAGGGGTAAACAAAGCCCGGATCTTGGTTCCGCCCCCTGTCTGTAACATCTCACGCGATCGTAATTTTACAACATTCTTTTCGCCAACCATCATTGATAATTTTTTGGCAAGCTTCGGGTGGCATCCGACTGGCGCCTGCATAGCATCTTGAACTCGATCCAACCCGCCAATGTGGTCCATATGCCCATGCGTTACCACAATCCGTGTGATCTTCGGTTTGCCTAGCTTTTCATAAAATTCGAGAATTTGACGCGTCCAATCGCGATCATAATCGCCTGTATCAATCACTACCATTTCTTCTGCTGGATCGCCAACAAAATATATGTTGGTTCCCCCCGGATGCATCGCATGTGTGTCTGGTATGTGGCACTGATAAACATGTGGTGAAATTTGCAAGATCACGCTCCTCTTAAGTAGTTGCGTGTAATTCTACCAAAAGATTTCGAGAAAAGAGCCGTCGAAAGAACAGTTTCCAAATTAATATCGCCTAGGCTAGTGAAAGTTAGGAAAAATCTATGGAATCATTTTCAAGGTCAATATGTGAACGAGTAATTACCGCATCTGTCATAACATACACCTTATCGCCACGAATATTTATATCCAGCAAATCCATTGGATACGATGCCGGCCCACTTATTGGGGCTCCATATATGTCATATCGTGATGCATCATTAGCGCATTCGAAAGATACTGAATTTTGACCATCGGTGTCCGCACTTTTAACAGCCTTGAGAAAGCAGCTTTGATAAGTACAACGATCGTAAAGAACAAGCCATCCATACTTTGTTCTCACCAAGAAAAAATGGTTTCCAGCAACAAAATCATCGATAACTTCGTTCTGTTTTGTATCATTAAAATCATTCACAGTGCCCACGTACACGGTCGAACTAAATCGAGGTCTCGCTACACTGAGAGAGCTGTCAAGATCTTCAACTGTATCAGCTAATTTCTCACGAGCATGTTTCGCTGCTGAACCCCATGCGAAGCGTAAGAATTCCCTACGTGATATCGAATTGTTTGTCTTTTCGTCTTCATTCTTGCTGGACATTTTTCTTCACATATAATCGACGCCAATTAACAATAATCAAAACAATTTTTTACAGTCCACTTAATGCTCTCAAACATTCTACGGACAAGCGTCAAACAATACTACTTTGTCCTCTTTACTCTGGATTTCCATGTAGCCATGTTAACAAGTTAAAAAGTACTGCATTTCTCACTCGCCACCTTAAGTCCTGCCTATTTTGTGGAAAAGTTGCTTGATGAACTTTTCGATCTGTATCACTGCTAATCGCAATGAAAACAGTACCTGCAGGTATATCACCAACCGGATTTGGGCCCAAGGATCCGACGATGCCAATCCCAATCTCCGCTGACAGGTTCTCGCGCACTGCCTCAGCCATTGCAAGAGCAACTTCTTCAGAAACATATCCATGATCATCAACAAGAGCTTGAGGCACACCTATCCCGATAATACTATCAATCGTCGATGCTATGAAGCTGCCCCTAAAATAATTTGACGCCTGATCAACATCAGTAAATGCGTCGGTGACATGGCCTCCTGTACAGAACTCAAGTATTGCCAATCCCTCATCTCGATCTTGAAGAGTTTTTTGAATTATTACAGGAACCGAATCATTATCGTAACCCCATATATATGGCCGCAACAGATCGGTCAAAGATAGCTCCATGGGTTCTAAGACACTCTGCGCATCATCGTGATTCTTTCCGAGAGCGTTAATACGTACATGCACTCCATCTGTCTTCGCATAAACACCTATTTTAGGATTTTGCGAATCAAGATATTCATCAATCAATTCGTCAAGGTGGCCTTCACCGATACCTAATGTCTTGATTGTGCGTGTAACAATCGCATGATCCCGACCTTCCATCCGCTTCTTGAGGCGTGGGACAACCTCATCTTGCCACATCTGAAACATCTCTCGCGGAACGCCAGGCATCGAAATGATCACTTTTTCATTCGTTTCGGTCCACCACCCCGGGGCAGTCCCTCGTGGGTTACTAATTGCCTCAGCTGAAGGAATCAACGTCGCCTGTTTCATATTTCGATCGGGCATTGTGCGTCCAACAAACCTTGCCCGCAAATTTGTTTCAAGCTCAGGAATAATTACTGGTTTTTCTCCCAAAACAAGTGCAATCGCTTCCCGTGTAAGATCATCATCCGTGGGACCCAATCCACCAGTCGTTACTATGATGTCAGATCGGTCTAATCCACGTTCCAGCGCTTCCACAATACGGCCAACATTGTCGCCAACCGCAGTCGTCCAATAGTTACCAATACCCAGTTCTGGTAGTTTATCCGAGATATAAGATGCATTCGAATCCGTAATAACACCCATAAGAATTTCGGTGCCAATCGAAAGGATTTCAGATTTCCATATTTCTAATTCTGATGATGTCATCAATCACTCCGCTTTTTCGCTAGCCTTGCTCCATTGGTACATGAATGCTGTGCATGATTACAACCGTGACGACAAATCTACCTCATCCTTCAGTATGCTTTAGCTACCTGACTCTTCTGGCGTTGGAGTCGTTGGAAGCGGTGGATCCGTCACCATCTCTGCTAAAACTTCTCCCCATATTTGATCCATCAAGAACACTCTCGTGTCGCCTGCCTTTTGGGCATAATTGTATCTTCCATCAGCGGAGATAGAGCCCAAGAAGATCTGGACAGTCTCACCTGTCGTGAAACCAACCAACATAGAAAAGGTGGGCTCTGCAAGACCAAAATCTTGAAGATCTTGGATGCTTGGTGTTTCAGTTACGACGCGCGCAGATTGGGCGCCACTCGCGAGTAAACTTGTACCTGCAAATCTTGGTCCAACATCGGACCCATCCACATCATTGTAGCGCCAATCACCAGGACCGGCCTTAACAAATGTTTGAGAATCACCAAAGTAAGTAATACTGATCAAATTGACTTCATCAGGATCTGAGTCGTAAAACCAGATCCGTGTAGATTCAACGGAATCTTCAACGTCACCCCTGATGGAAAGGATATACGTATAACCGCCCAGAATTAACAATATTGCGATAAGTGCAAATGTAAGCCTATATGACATGTTCTACTCGTATGTTTAGCGCCGCAACCACCAGGTAATGCCCCCCAAGGAAATGATCAGTATGGGCAGCAAACCAACACTCGAAATCAAAATGAATCGCCACTGTAAGTCAGAGAGTAAAAGAATTCTGAAATTTGACGCTTTGGGTCTTACTGAAATCAAGAATTCTTGGTCACTTAGCCAGTTAACGGAATTCAAGAAAAGATCTGCGTTACTTCGCCCAAGGAAAAAGTCATTCCGTGCAAAATCAGAGTCGCCAATTGCTACCACTCTCGTAACAGTACCGCTCTCAGGATCAACAATGCTTTCTACCATCATACCCATGGGCACGGGACCCGGTAGGTCCTGCGATTCATCAAAAGTAATATCGCCCTCTTCACTCGTTTCTAACCAGGAACGGGCCCCACTAGCAACAATTGGGAAAACAGATTCAATGAGTCCCGGATTGTCGGGATTCACCATTGAACGTAGTGAAACAGCTTCAGGGAAAAATGCTGTATCAAGCACATCTGTAATTGGCGATGGTGCCATGAGGTCTTGGCTCACGATTGGAGTTAATGGATCGGACCGATTATCTGGATCCACAATAAATCCGGGCAAAACTCCCACGCCCCACTGTAAGAGGAGGTACTTGAATGTTGGTGGAGCTCCAGGATCCAACAAGAAAAACGCCTTACCTGATTGCACAAGATACTCATTCAACAAACCCAGTTCGTCTTCAGTTAGATCTTGTTGAGGGCCTGCAATCACTAAGACTGTGCATCGCTGAAGAAGATCTTCTGGTGCATCCGTTACAGAATTGAAGTGCCTCACCAAATAGTTATCTCGCTCTAAACCTAAACTTGCTTCCGAAAAACCGGTCCCGGACGGATCATATATCGTCCTTTCTCCGTGTCCCTCCAAAAAACAAACAGTTTTCAATCCTTGGCCACTTACCTGAAGCAGGGCAGTTGTGAAAGATCTTTCACTAACTTCCGATGTCAATTGAGTACGATCCTCCGTCGCGAATGCAACGGTTCCTGGTTCCGTGACACCATATTGAATTGCAATCGATGGTCGTTGATCAATATCAACAAGTTCATAGGAAAAATTACGATTCGTTACGGAATATTCACGTAACAAATTTACAGCTTCTTGCTGTGACTGCGCTAATTGCGGCATCCTAGGTGTGAAGAATGCGAACGCTTCAACAGGCTTTTCAAGTTGATTCAACACGGCTTCTGTCTGAGGAGCAAGGGTGAATTGTCGCGTTGCCGTCAAATCAGAACGAATAGGGTTATTAACCCCAATCACATTTACCACAATAATGATCGCCAGGAGTGCTGAAATCATTACCGCTGTGTTCAATCCATACCGTCCTTGCCGCGCTCTCAAGAAGCTCAGCAATGCCCGCCATGATAAACCTATGGATATTGCGATCAAAAGCATTGCAACCAAACTTAAGCGAATGGCCCAAGTTTGAAGCGGTTCTACAAAGAGATATAGAAGCCCTGCACCAATCTCACCCAGAATACCCACAGCCCCTGCAGCAAGACCCAGGTCCTCAAGAAGAGTCCGTTGTCCGGCAATGTTTTGACGCAGATTTTGGCCTCGATCCACAGCTATTACCTCCACCTACGGCTTTCAAGCATTCGAACCGTCACGAAAAGAAAGAATACCGTGATACTCAGGAAGTAAAGGATGTGCCGACTATCGAGTATCCCGAGTAGAAGATCGGATGTATGTGCCGACACACTGACATACCGCAATACATCGGCCAACAAACCACTCGTGTATCTCGACGCTATATCGGTAATGACAAGTATAAAATTGATTCCTAACGAAATTACAACAGCAACGATTTGATTGCTCGTCAATGATGAGCTGAATATGCCAATTGCCAACGCAGTCATCCCCACAACAACCATTGCCAAGTAACCCGTCACAATTGGCATGGGATCAGGGTCACCAAAGACAAACAAAAGAATAGGAAAATATAAAGACAACACCAACATCCCAACAATGATCAGAAAACTCGCCAAGAATTTACCTAATACAACTTGCGCATCAATAATTGGGGATGTAAGAAGCAGTTCCAATGTACCAAGTTTTTGCTCTTCCGCAAGCAGTCGCATCGTTAATAACGAACCGACAACGAGAAGAAGAACTACCCCCGGCCCAACGAAGCCCCTGACTGTCGCCTCAGGGAACGAACCTCCGAGACTAAGTGAGAACAATAACCCCGCCAAGCCAATGAATACCGCTGCTAGAACGTATGCGATCGGCGAACTAAGGTAAGTGTTCAGTTCCTTATAAGTTATTGCCCATATATTTCTCATTGCTAAGCGGAAGACTCCTCTTCATCATCAGAATCGAGTGAAGCTTGCTCAGTGGTGGTTAACCGCAGAAAGATCTCTTCCAAAGTCAAACCAAATGGATTCATTTCATACAAACCCCAGCCACCATCTACTATGGTTTTTGCGATGTCCTCGCGCACAGGCCTACCCGCTGTACCTTGGACCTGTAAACGCACGACACCACCTGTAACTTCTTCGATCACGACTTCCTGTATTCCATCAACTGACAAGAGGGCCTTTTCAATCGCTTTTTCTGGTCCACGGACCTCAATAGAAACACGGGTATTACCGCCCAATGTATTTGAGAGATTCTCCATTTTATCCATGGCAACAACATGGCCTTCATGTATGATCAACACTCGATCAGCGATCATACTGACTTCCGGAAGAACATGGCTACTGATCAACACAGTATGCGTTCCTCCCAAACCCTTGATAATTTGGCGCGTCTCGACAACCTGTCGTGGATCGATCCCAATCGTCGGTTCATCCAAAATAAGTAATGGGGGCTCATGTAAGATCGCTTGAGCAATCCCAACACGCTGCCGATATCCCTTTGATAGTCTACCAACATAGGTGTCCGCGTAGTCTTGCAAACTCAAATGATCGATCACATCATCGATTCTGCTCCGCAATTTCGCGCGAGGCATATCCTTTAAAGTACCCATAAAAGATAAGTAAGATCGAATCGTCATATCTGTGTAAAGTGGCACACTCTCTGGGAGATAGCCAATCAAGCGACGCGCATCACGTGATTTCGTTACCACGTCATATCCACCGATCTCTGCATTTCCGGATGTTGGTGGCATAAATCCAGTCAGGATACGCATTGACGTCGTTTTACCTGAGCCATTCGGCCCAAGAAAACCTAGTACCTCGCCACTCTTCACGTCGAAAGAGACGTTTTCAATGGCAGGAAAATTACCGTAGTATTTAGTAAGTCCCTTTGCTTCAATCATAAGCGACCCCAAACAAAACTAATTGATTCTCCAGCAAGTTTTGGAAATAAAGCGATTTTCATTGTACCTAACCAACAAGAATGGAACAACCATCTGTATCTCCAGTTAATAATGTTCACTTCTCACCCATCTTCAGCGAATACTCGTGGACATGGACATATTTCTCGCGATGCTGATTCAGCCGACTCTCTATCAAACTTATTTTAGATATGATGAGATTCAATGACGCCAATTCTCCAACATTCGCTACTGACTGTTTAAAACGCTGTTGTTCGTCTGAGGTCAGGTGGCGTTTGATTCTTCCGAGTGTTAAATGTGGAGCAAAAGTATTGCGGTCCCTAGGAAAGCCTTTACTCTCCAAGATCGATTCAAGTTCATTCTTCATAGCAACCAATGGTTGCATATTCCCGCGAACACCCCACCACAGCGTCCGAGGCGCACGTAAATTGGGAAACGCGCCCAATCCATGAACATGAACCGAAAACGGAGAACATTCAGCAGTTATAGCACTCATTGATGAATCAATGTGCTGAATCATGTTTTCTGCCGTATCGCCAAGAAATTTCACAGTCAAGTGAATATTCGTGGGTTTCACCCAACGGATTTTTGGAGATCCGTCGTCGCGAAATCGTTTTAACACTTCATCAAAATGAAGAGTAAGCTCCTCTGAAACATCAATCGCGATGAACAACCGCCGAACCGTAGACGATTTCATTCTCGGTAGTGGTTTTTAACAAATATCATAAGTTAGATCCCCATCACGCTGTAAGGAACGCCAACAAACCAGTCAAGGTTACTAAACTTAATATCGTTGTCACAATCACACCACTGGTGGCAACATCTGGCCGAGCATCAAATTCAGTCGCTAGAATAGTAATAAATACCGCTGAAGGCATACCTGAAAGCACGATCAGTATTTTCTGTGTCAAACCTGATATGCCAATGAACGAGGTAATAACAGCAGCAAGCCCAACCGCGAGAAGCAACCTTAAAACAGTGGCAACCAACACGGCACGTACTTCTACAACACGAAAGTTATTGAACAACTGAATGCCAAGAACTAAGAGCATTCCGGGGACCGCAGCATTCCCAAGAATCTCAGTTGCATTTGCTAAGAACGAAGGCACCTGTATCGTCGATAAACTAAATATGAATCCCGCGATGGCTGCATACCCTAAAGGCATACGCATAACATTACTTAGTGCTTCGGGTACGCTTCCTTTACCTCTAGAAGCGATAAAAACACCGAACGTACCTCCTGCCATCGCCTGTATAACGAAAAAGACAATCGCTCTCGATAAACCCTCCTCACCAAATGCAAGTAGGGCCACCGGTAGTCCATAATTTCCAGCGTTCATGAAAAGTACACATAAAAAGAATGCCGCCTCAGTTTGTCTGTTTAATTTCAGGAAACGAGCTGCAACCCAAGCGAACACAAATAGTGCACTCACGAGAATTATAGAAAACCCAGCTATGCGGCCAATTTCGTCCAGTGGTATGACAGTGGTCGAGAGAGAATGGAACGCAAGTGAGGGACTGAACGCATAAAGGACAGCCTGCGCCAGCGGATTAGGTGGGATTCGCCGAAAATAAGCAAGAGCGACGCCAACACCCGCCATCAAGAACACAGGTACCATCACATTGATAAATACGGTGAGAACAGCCACGAAAGCAGTCTAGCATTTCTTGTTACGAATACCTAGATGTTCTCAAATTTACTTTTCATGTAATAAGAATGGTTTTCCTTTATCCCAATGACTCATAGGAACGAACGTTACTCATCCTTGAAAATTGGAGTCCGTTTCTCCGAAAAAGCACGTGGACCTTCACGACTATCTTCCATTCCGCGCAAATTATATTCTAGAGCTTGGGCATACGGAGTGACTTCCATAGGGTTCATGTAATACCCCCGATACAATGCTTCTTTAATATTTCGCATTGCGCGCGGAGCTAAATGCAATACCCGATCCGCCCACGATCTCGCTTCATCCATTAAGTCACCAGCAGGCACCACTCTGTTAACAAATCCGATCTCATAAGCCCGCTGAGAAGATATCCGAGCATCTCCCCACAACGACAACTCTAGTGCATGGCCAAGTCCAATGATGCGTGTCAGCGGCGCTATCCATGCTGCCCCTGGCATATTCCAACGAACCTCAGGTATCCCAAATTCAGCATGCTCTGCCGCGATGCGAATATCACATTGCATCGCCATCATAAAACCGCCAGCTACAGCAAATCCGTTGACTGCTGCAATCGTCGGTTTCCACAGATCAATGCTCTCACTAAGAGGTGTCCAGCCCTCTTCACGTGACCGAGTTGGTTCGCCTTGTGCTTCCGCCTCACGGCGGTCACTTGTTTCCTTCAGATCCGCGCCTGCAGAGAAAGCACGACCCGCACCAGTTAAGATCGCAACACGTGCTTCAGGATCATCACGAAAAGCCTTCCACGTCTTTGTTAATTCACCTGTTAACCCATCGCCCATAGCATTCAGCCGATGAGGCCGATTCATCGTTATAATCCAAATTCGGCCATTTTCGGCGGTTTCTAGCAAAACGACTGGCTCTGTAGTCATGCGTCCCCCCTTTTTTTGGCGACATACTGCTTCATTGGAAATAAAGATTGCGCAAACAGTACTCTAAGACAT
The DNA here is from genome assembly GCA_009392005.1 of SAR202 cluster bacterium. Lineage (GTDB taxonomy): Bacteria > Chloroflexota > Dehalococcoidia > UBA6926 > VFHL01 > VFHL01. The sequence continues at coordinate 84,882 of VFHL01000010.1, read as the reverse complement.
AAGTCCAATCAACATAACACGATGGATCCAGTATCATAAATTCTCGATATTTGTCCAATTCAGCGTACACTATACGAATCCTCATAACACATAAGAATGGAATCAGTACCTTTGACCGCTCACGCTCGCGCAGATATTCGATGGTTGATGTTGGGCTTACTTTGGCTCGCTTATGCATCTTTTGGATTAACGGCTGGAACCATACCACCCCTTGTTGAACCAATCCTTAATGACCTTGACATGACATACAGCCAAATGGGCCTAGTTCTTGGGGCGTGGCAATTAATCTATATTGTCACTGCAATGCCTCTTGGCGCGATGCTTGATCGTCTAGGTGTACGTCGCGCTTTGGGAATCGGTATTGGCATCGTTTGGATTTCATTAATGCTTCGTGGACTCGCCGTCGATTTCCCAACCCTTTTCGCATCAGTTGCCTTGTTCGGCCTTGGAGCGCCAATTATATCGATTGGTGCTCCTAAAGTGGTCGCTATCTGGTTCACCGGAAAGGAACGTGGCCTTGCAGCCGGCATTTATACCACTGCGCCTATCACTGGCATGGCACTTGCTCTAGCAACAGGGCCGAATTGGATCATCGGACTGACCGGCTCGTGGCGCGGAACATCTCTTGTGTATGGAGCCTTTGTTCTTTTGGTCTTCGTCTTGTGGTGGATCTTTGCACGTGATCAAGAAGAACCCAAAGCCCAACTACCGTCTAACGACGATGAAAAATTGCCGTCAGCTATAAAAAAACTACTTCAACTTCGCAATATGCAGATAATTTTAGTGGTCGCGATCATTACGTTTCTCCTGAATCATGGATTAAACAATTGGGTACCGACCTTACTCCTTGAAAGTGGTTACTCGATCTCAGATGCAGGTTCATTAAGTGCAATAGCAACCGCATCAGGGGTTTTGGGCCTCCTATTCATACCACGCCTTGCGATTGATGGCCGACGAAGATTGATCCTAGGTGCATTGATCGTATTTTGTTTTACAACAACTGCTGGATTAGCTATCTTTTCTGGTCCGATTTTGATATCAAATGTATTTCTATCTGTGATAGTCCGAGTTCCACTGATGCCCATCTCTACCCTAATCTTGATGGAAACTCGAGGAATCGGCGCTCGAAGGATGGGACGCGCAGGCGGCATGTTCTTCGCTGCAGCAGAGATCGGGGGATTTGGCGGCCCCTTCTTACTCGGCTACATGCGTGATGTCGCCGGATCACTAACAACAGGAGTCGTCACATTAGCAATCATCACAAGCATTCTATTGCTTTTTATCCCGCTGATTCGTGAGAATGAAATCGAGATGAAATCATAATTATTATCAGAGAATCCATACAGGGAATATATTGGATCACTAATTTAGGTTAAAGCATTAATAAAATCAAAAAAGTTGAACAGATGCATGAAAGGGAATTCAAACATGCCAAATATGATCATCCAATCAGAGGGATCAAGAGCAACCATAGAAGAAGTGAGTATCCATTATGAAGAGACAGGATCCGGCCCGCTTGCTTTCGTGCATTGCCATGGATTAGGAGGGAACGGTGATCGTTTCGTTGATGAATTTGATTTTTGGGAAGAACATTTTTCAAGAGTTATTACATGGGATAACAGGGGATTGGGTAAATCCTCCCCAGCGACAAAATATTCAGTACCCCATTATGCGTCAGATTTAGTCAAACTATTGGACAAATTGAAAGTTGCGAAAGTAGTAATACATGGAGTTAGCTGGGGCGGTGTTGTTGCCCAACAATTTGCACTTGATTATCAAGAGCGTTGCGCAGCAGTAATCATCGATTCCAGTTCCAGTGAGGTAAATCTATCTGCGTCCGAAAACTGGTATCGACAAAGTTCTGACGCCCAGGAGGGGAAAGGGGATAGGAACATTAAACCCGAGCATATGGAATCATTCGTTGCGCAAGCACGGGCGACAGCTGGCCTACGCGAACATCCCTTCACGCCACGACTGAAAGAAATCACATGCCCTGTTCTAGTCATTGGCGGCGGGCAAGACAGCGTGGCAGGGGCAGGAGGATCAGTAGTATTGGGTCGTAACTTACCAAATGCACGTACAGAGATCGTGCGGGATGCCGGACACGGAGTTTATAGACAGAAACCTGATGTTTTCCGGAACCTCGTGATCGACTTCTGCTCGGAGCATGGGATTATTGGATGAGCATTGTGTATTAACAGACTGAATCCCAATACATGAACTTTTACATTTGTAACAAGAAAGAATTTAGATGTCAGTAACTGAATTGTTAGCAAAAAACATCACTGGGATAACCGTGACTGATATCCCCAACGATATTCTTCATGAATCATCAAGAACTCTGATCAACATGATCGCTGTCTCACTATCGGCATCGCACGACAAACCAGTGGAAGCTTTAGTGAAATGGGTCCAAGAGGAAGGTGCTATCCCAAGAGCGTCCGTGATTGGTTCCAATCTTAAAACGAGCTTGAGCAATGCTGCTTTATTAAATGGGTATATGGCACATCTACATGATTATGATGACACCCATTTCCCAACAGTCTTACATCCAAGTGCTCCTGTATGGCCCGCCATCCTCGCAACTGCTGAACACCGCAAAATTTCGGGACGTGAAGCATTAGCTGCCTTCGCAATCGGGGCGGAGGTAGCTTGTCGTGTATCCATGTCAGTTCACCCATGGCATTATGATGATGGATGGCACATAACAGGGACTGCAGGAGTTTTTGGCGCCGCCGCTGGAACAAGTTGGGCGGAGAATCTTGAGCAGAATAAAGTAATTCATGCACTTGGCATTGCTGGGACACAAGCTAGCGGTGTACGCGAGGTTTTCGGCAGTGATACAAAAGCGCTACATCCCGCTAAAGCTGCTTCAAATGGGCTTCAAGCGACATTACTTGCAAAAGACGGGTTGACAGGTCCTCAAGACATCATTGGCGGCAGGCGGGGCTTCTGGGCGGTTCTTTCCTCGCAGGGACATGACGAGCAACAATTAATTGATGCATTCGGTTCTCGTTGGGAACTCAGAAATAATGGTTTAAAGCCATATGCCAATGGGGTCGTATCACACCCAATCCAAGATGCAGTTATACAACTTCGCAACACACACCAATTAAAGCCCGAAAACGTTACGAATATTTTTGTCCGTGTACATCCATTGGTATTGGAATTAATGAACCGACCCAATCCTCGTCACGGCCTTGAAGGAAAATTCTCTTTCCAGCACTGTGCTGCATCCGCTCTCATTGATGGTGCTGGACATAACGCTCAATTCAGCGACCTCAACGTGTTAGATCCGAAGGTTTCCGCGATGCGTAGAAAAGTGGAAGCCGAAATTGATCATTCATTTAATGAGGATGAAGTCTATGTAACCATCAAATTAACCGATGGGAAAAGCGTCAATAAACACATTAAGCATGCTTCTGGATCACCCAAAAATCCTATGAGTGACGAATCTTTGGAAAATAAATATCGCGCTCTCGTGACCCCCGTCCTCGGAGAGGATCAAGCAACCAAACTATTGGAGGAGCTCTGGGCACTGCCGGAGGCTCCAAACCTCAATAGAATCATGAAACTAACGACAAAATCTTAAGCATTGAATCGTCTTTTTTAGAGCGCCTTGGGTTAAGTCAGGAAAGACGTCCAATTTGCTCGTTCAAACGAGTAATTTTTGCATGAGCCTCTTGTAGGCGTGCTTCTTCCTGCTCAACAACATTAGAAGGAGCCTTGCTACGGAAATTCTCGTTCGCCAATCTTGCTTCAAGAGAACCGATCCGTTTTGATGTTTCTGCAATTTCATCGTTCAATCTTTGTCGCTCTAGATCAATATCAACAAGTCCACTCAATGGCACCATCACCGTGACTCGATCAAGAACTGTGGTGAGTGATTTTTGTGGATCGGGTCCTTGATCATCAACTGAAAGAATATGAAGTGGTTCAGCCCGCGATAAAATCTCAATCGCGCTCGCTTCTTCAAGCAGGGCGGAGTCAGTTCCTGTACCACGCAGAAAGACTTCAATAGAACGGTTAGGCTCTAGTCTGATTTCTGCGCGAGCATTCCGAATAGCACGTACAGTTGAGAGCACATCTCCCATTTCTTCTTCAGCAGAACCGTCAAATAAAGATTCATCGGCTTCCGGATAGGAAGCAACAATCAAACCTGCTCGGCCCCGAGCCAATCCTGGGATTTTTGCTACGAGATGCTGCCATATTTCCTCTGTGACAAATGGCATAAAGGGATGAAGAATCCTCAAAGATGATTCAAGAATATGGACTAAATGGGGCAGGGGAGATGGTTGGTCACCATTGTTTTCCGTTCGTATACGAACTTTCGCCAGTTCAATATACCAATCGCAAAATTCGTCCCAAATAAAGTCGCGAACCTCCTGTTCCGCTTGACCCAACTGAAAATCAGTAAGCAACTGGTTAACACGAGCGGTCAATCGATGGAAACGACTCCATATCCACCTGTCTTCTCGATGCTCAGGTGTAGGATCAGAGCCCAAAAGATTCAGATCCGAAACATCATCAATGCTTCTAAACACAAAACGACTAGCATTCCAAAGTTTGTTCGCGAAGTTTCTCCCAGCTTCAAACCTCGATGGTCCTATGCTGATGTCATTACCGGGCGTTGTGGAAATTGTTAAAGCCATTCTCAATGCATCGGCACCATATTCGTCGATAGCATCAACGGGATTGATAACATTGCCTTTGGTCTTCGACATCTTTTGTTTGTCTGCATCTCGAATGAGACCATGAAGAAACACGTATTGAAACGGAATTTCACCCGTATTTTCAATGCCCATCATAATCATTCGTGCAACCCAGAAGAACAGAATATCGTAACCTGTCTCCATAACAGTCGTAGGATAAAAGTATTCCAACTCCGCAGAATCTTCCGGCCATCCCAACGTCGAATGTGGCCATAAGCCCGAACTAAACCATGTATCCAAAACATCTTCATCTTGGACAAGGCTATCGGAATCACATTTGCTGCATTTTGAAGGATCCTCAATAGAAACGGTCATTTGGGAACAATCAGAGCAATACCACACAGGGATCCGATGTCCCCACCATAACTGACGACTTATGCACCAATCTCTAATATTTTCCAGCCAATTAAGATAAACACGAGTGAAACGCTCCGGAACTATGTGGATAGAACCTGATTTCACTGCTTCAATAGCTGGATCTGCTAGCGGTTGTATCTTTATAAACCATTGTTCACTCAAAGATGGTTCTATAACCGTCTGGCACCGATAGCACTCACCCACAGAGTGTAAATATGGTTCTTGTTTTTCGAGCAGACCATTTTTCTTTAATTGCTCAACAATTTGTTCGCGTGCAACAAATCGATCTTGACCTTCATAAGGTCCGCCATGCTCATTCAAAGTTCCATTTGGATTGAATACATTAATCACTTCTAGCCCATGTCTCGTGCCAACCTCGAAATCATTTGGATCATGAGCAGGAGTAATCTTCAGGGCGCCAGTGCCAAACTCTTTGTCAACATAGCTATCACCGATAATAGGGATCTCTCTATTCACCACAGGCAATAGAACCTTTTGCCCAATGACTGTTGCATACCGTTCATCTTCAGGATTCACAGCCACCGCGGTATCTCCTACCAATGTTTCAGGACGCGTTGTCGCAACAACCAGAAATCCTGATCCGTCAGTGTAAGGGTAGCGAATGTGATAAAGATATCCCTGATGATCTGAAAACTCTGTTTCTAGATCAGACAAGACCGTAGAACAACGAGGACACCAATTCGTCATCCGTTCTCCACGATAAATGAGACCTCTTTCGTAAAGGTTCACAAAAGTCTCGCGAACCGCTTTTGCAGGCCCCTCATCCAAAGTGAAACTGTATCTAGACCAATCGCACGAAGCACCAAGACGCCGATGCTGTTCATTAATGCTGCCTCCGTACTGTCGAACCCAATCCCAAGTTCTTTGCACAAAGGCTTCTCGTCCCATCGCTCGCCGATCTTTACCTTCTGAACGTAACGCTTGTTCGACCACCCACTGTGTAGCAATACCAGCATGATCTGCACCGGGCAACCACAAAACAGCGAACTCACGCATCCGATGCCATCGAGCTAAAATATCTTCCAATGTATCTGTCAGGGCATGGCCAAGATGCAAATCTCCGGTAACATTTGGCGGAGGCATAATGATAGAAAATGGTTCCTTATCCTGATCAATTTCTGCACGGAAAAAACCGCTTTCCTCCCACCAACTGTAGATAGGTTTCTCAACCTCTTTGGGATCATAGGACGGCGAAAGATCACCGCTTCGGTCTAAACGGTTCATTTGAAATATCTCCAAGTTAATACCGGTGACTTATAAGGTCTGAAACCGGAAGTATCCATTCATTGTAGCGACTCTCGCTAGAAACCGACAAGCGCAAAGTATAACAGTGAGTTAAGCGAAACATGCAAGCGTAAAATCAAAAGAACCCAATGATCAATAATGCCAAATAAAAATACACTTTCTTACGCCAAACAAGCGAGGGACTAGCAAATGACAAAACGCTTCTCTTCCGTTATCTAAACACAAGAAATTAATGCTTCGGTTTTTATACAAAAAATTCTAGTAATGCGATTTCATTCATTACAATCATTTGTTTGCTTCCGCTTTAATTAGTTTTATTCGATCCAATATATGATCCCCGACTTTTTCCTTTAAGAGAAGCGGCAAATCTTCACGCCCCCCTGATTTATCAAGAATCACAACTCGATTCGTATCCACATTAAAGCCTGCGTCTGACGCTGTTATGTCGTTTGCCACGATAAAGTCAAGATTCTTATTTTGTAGCTTGTCGGTTGCATTCGCAATCAAATCTTCACTCTCTGCCGCAAAACCCACCTTAATCAATGCTTCATTACGAACCTCAAATAAGATATCCGGAGTTTTCTTCAGCTCAAGAACTAGTCGATCCTGACCTTTTACCTTTTTCATTTTCTGTTGTGCAAACTCAGCGGGTTCCCAATCCGCTACAGCAGCAGCCATCACCAAAGCATCAGCTCCTTCGCAGGCATCTTGCACAGCATCCAACATTGTTCGCGCACTGGTAACATTCACCATATTTACTCCGTCAACTGGTGCAAGGGCAGTGGGAGCTGATATGAGCGTCACTTCCGCGCCACGATCACGTGCCGCTTGCGCTATTCCATATCCCTGTTTACCACTTGAGCGATTCGTGATGTGTCGAACCGGATCAATCGCTTCTTCGGTCCCTCCAGCGCTTACAACAATCCTTAGTCCTTCGAGATCTTTAGTAGAACTGACGCTATCCGATATAGCATTCAAAATATCAGCTGTATCCACTAACCGGCCTGGACCGGTTAAACCACTCGCTAAATTCCCTACACCTGGGCCAACAAATAGATAGCCCCGATCTTCAAGACGTTTAATGTTCTCATTGGTTACAGCCGACTGATACATCTTTGCATCCATTGCGGGAGCGATAACAACTGGGGCAGTGGTAGCAAGAACCGTGGCTGTTATTGCATCATCAACAAACCCATACGCCAGTTTTGCTATAGTATTAGCGGTGGCAGGTGCTATCAGTACCACATCCGCCCGCTCAGCTAACGCTACATGCTCCACTGCAAGTTCAGAATCTGCGTCAAGCATATCCGTAACGACGGGTCGATGAGTCAAAGACCGAAAGGTTAAAGAAGAAACAAATTCTTGAGCAGCAGGTGTAAGAATGACATCAACCAACGCCCCAGCTTGATTCAACTTACTTGCAATATCAGCTGCTTTGTATGATGCGATACTTCCTGTAACACCCAAAACAACACTGCGTCCTTTTAAAGAACTCATCGGCCTTCCCCCTCAGCCTTTTGATATGCGAGTCAGTATACCACCAGTAAAAAGCTCTATATTTGGGTTTTTACCATGACCCGGTTAAATACGATGGCCAAAGTGCAAAGTCGATATTTGTACTAGAGTCACTTGTTTAGAGTATGGATGTAATGCATACCGTATAAAGTCAAATCGTTCTCTACGACGTCAATAAAATCTGCTTCAACAGAGATAATAGAAGCCAATCCACCTGTCGCTATAACTTGTGTGGATACCGAATCAAGTTCTTTCAACATTCGCTTAACGATCCCTTCAATCAAGCCCATGTAACCAAACATCAACCCAGATTGCATTGCATGAATTGTATTTTTCCCAACGGCTGACGGTGGGAATTTCAATTCAATACGTGGAAGTTTAGCTGCTCTCGAGTGCAATGCTTCCATAGAAACTTCTATACCCGGTGCTATGGATCCTCCGACATAATCGCCATCACCAGATACCACGTCAATTGTTGTCGCGGTCCCAAAATCGATAATAATCTTTGTTCCTGTATGTAGCTGGTGTGCCGCAGCAGCATTAACAATCCGATCTGCTCCTACCTCTTTAGGGTTGTCTGTCAAAATTCGAATCCCTGTTCGCACCCCGGGTTCGATCACGAGAGGATCGCATCCAAGTTGCTCCCGACACAATTGTTGTATCGGCGCAGTAAGCGGAGGTACAACTGAAGAGATGACCGCATGTTCAATGCTTGGAATGCTTATATCGTTCTGTTTCAGAATTGAAAGTACTTGGATACCGTACTCCGTAGAAGTTCTTTGGGCATCGGTACTTAATCTCCAGGTCGCTTGAAGATCACCGTCTGAAAAAACACCTGACGTTAAAGTAGTATTCCCAATGTCTATTGCTAACAGCATCACATTACTCCTTGAATAATTGCCCATATTATAGGATTGCAACCCTCAGTGGAACAAACAATTCTTCAATAAGACAAATTTGATATTCCGAACAATTATCAGGAAAGGGATCGCAAATGAGCCTAGAACAACCAGCTAAATCAGCGAATCATTGTTTAGAACTTCACGATTCAAAACGCGACTCGGTTCCCCCGCAAGGAAATTAACGATATTTTCAACGCATTGTTGATACATAATGGAGTAGTTCTCTGCGCTAACGTAACCAATATGTGGCGTCAAAACCACGTTCGGAAACCCCAATAACTGGTGATCTGGTGGTAAAGGCTCTTGATCAAATACATCAATTCCGGCGCCCCATATATGATGCTCTTTCAATCCATTGATCAAAGCCTTTTCATCAACTATTGGCCCACGAGAAGTATTAACAAGAATGCTTGAGGGTTTCATCATAGCAATCTCATCAAATCCTACGATCCCCTTTGTATTCTCATTAAGCGGTACATGAAGGCTAATAATATCAGCTGTTCGGAACAAAACTTCACGTTCAACACGGCTAATACCCAATTCGAAAGCGCGCTTATCAGTAAGATTGGGCGTCCAAGCTATAACATCCATTCCAAAAGCAGACCCCAGTCGAGCGACCCCACCGCCAATTCTTCCGACACCAAGAAGACCAAGTGTCTTACCCCGTAATTCAGTCCCTGCGAGCAACGGATCAGCATTTAATGTATTCCGTTGAATCTCTTCAAATGCTTGCCATTTGTTATCGCGCAGCGCTTTATCATGTTGGGGAATACGCCGCGCTATCGCTAGAATTAATCCCCAGGTCAACTCGATTGTTGAAGCAATACCAGAATCTGTTGTGCAGATTAGGATTCCACGCGTTGTCGCGGCATCGAGGTCAACGTTGGCTTGCCTCCGACCTGTTCCTGCAATCATTCGCAATTGAGGCAAATGGCCTAACAGAGAGCTCGAAAACCATGTCCTCTCACGCATCGTCACTAAAATGTGTGCATCAGATACAAGAGGATCGATAGCGTCATATACGAGTGGTGTATCAAGCGTTGAAATTTTGACACTGCCCGAATTAACACCTGGTATCAAGTCCCATTCGGCACTATTCATTGCTACGCGTTGATAGTCATCCAATATAACGATATTGGTTACCGTATTAACCATAAAATCGGACCAACCTCTGAAAAAAGATCACTGAATTTCTTGAGACTAATCAATCGAAAAATGTTCTAATGCGTTTACTTTATTTAAGCGCCGCCTGTACTTTTCTTCATCTATAAATGACCCGCTCAAAAAAGCGAGAACCAATTGGCGAGCAGTCTCTATCCCTATTACCCGTGCACCTAAACACAACACATTCATATCATCATGCTCGACACCCTGTCGTGCAGAATAGCTATCATGGCAAACGGCTGCTCGCACACCTTGAATCTTATTCGCAGCTACTGACGCACCAACACCACTACCACAGATCACAATGCCACGATCGGCTTGACCAGTCGCAACACTGACGGCGACCGCCTTGGCAAAGTCAGGAAAATCATCGGTTGCGTCTAATTCAAACGCACCCAGATCTTGTGGGGTATGGCCCGCACCTTCAACTATTGAAAGGATCTCTGATTTCAATACAAAACCGCCATGATCAACGCCAATAGACACTCGCATATTTCTTTATCCTTTCTTCATTCAATACCATGCAAGGCAATGTTGAAAGCACGATATTCACAATCAATCGAGCCATTTCACTATAGCACCCTTAAGAAAGTCAAAAATATTTGGATCAGGAAAAATATCCCTCTGCGGAAACATTTTCAGATAGAATACAACTCCACCAGTTATGATCAAATAACATTATTTTAGAAAAATAGATTCGATTTTGAACTTACTCGTTCTCTTTTCTAGGAGTGCTGAATGAGCAATGAACAAAGACTTGATGAAAACAATGGTTCTATAGACGATTCTGAATTTCAAATTTTAGAACAATTTGCGATCAGACTTGCCAAAGAGTCAGGAGCAAAACTCCTTGACCATTTTCTCAAACCAATTGAAGTTGAATATAAAACAGGTGGGGATCGTGACCCAGTTACCATCGCAGATAAGGAATCCGAAGACTTTATTCGTGCTCAAATTCTGAAAGAGTATCCAGATCATGCGATTATCGGTGAAGAAGGTGAGAATCATGGTTCTGACGCGGCGCGGTTCGCTTGGGTCATAGACCCACTTGACGGAACATCCAATTTTATCAACCATATCCCTATATGGGCTTGCTCAATTGGATTGCTTTTGCACGGTAAGCCAGTGGTGGCCGCTATTTATTTGCCTCCAACTCAAGAAACAGAAGGACGAGTCGTCCATGCTCGCTACGGAGGTGGCGCATTCATCGATGGAGAAGCAATTACCGTTGCATCCAATCCGACTCCCAATCGTGGCCGTTTAACAATCTTTCCAGCGTATTACTGGCGAATGTACAAATTCCGATCCCCTCTAAGGGGTGGTGTCGGAACTATTCGATCTCTTGGAAGCACGGCTTTTGAGATGGCAGGAGTCGCATCTGGAATGTTTCAATACGGTATTTTTAATCCACCAAGCATTTGGGATATCGGTGCAGGGATTTTACTGGTCCAAGAGGCAGGTGGTGTTGTCATGAGCCTACGACGCCGAAGGGGACCATGGCAACATCTACAATCTATTGTTGGAAAATCCGGAAATGTCCCTACCCTTAAAGAAATTCAAGGATGGCGTGAGCCTGTACTTGCAGGGAATCCTAGGATTGCCCAGTTTATTGCCAAAAATACAACTCAAAGGCCACGTTATCTTATGCGATTACGTCGATATTGGGCTGAACGGAAATCGCGCTCGGCTACCAAATAACACATCACATCCCTTCGATCATCATGGACCACAAAACGTATTGACATAATTCCACTCAGCGGCCATCGTATTCGTCAAACCACGAGCCTTGAGATAAGTGACACAGTAGGATACCATTTTGCCAAACTAATGGGCCCATAAAAGGAGGAGAATTGTGGCTTATGTAGATATAAATTATGAGAAGGAAGACAATGGGATCGCATGGATCACAGTAAATCGACCACACGTTTACAATGCCATGCGGGCGAGGACAAACCAAGAATTAGTGCATGCCCTGAGAGACGCAGGATCTGATAATAATGTCCGCGTAGTTGTTTTGTCAGGGACTGGTCCAAACGCTTTCGGAGCCGGTCAAGATCAAAGTTTTGACAATCCGGATCCGACGGATGAAGTCGGACACACACAAGCAGACGCGACTTTAGGCGGCGAGATTGGAAATGTCTCCCAGGTCGTGAGAGATATACCACAACCAGTAATCGCAATGGTTGATGGATTCGTCATTGGTGCATCACATATTTTGGCGTATCACTGCGATCTCACAATAGCATCCGAAAGGTCAACCTTTGGGCAAACAGGTCCTCGCGTAGGAAGTCCCGCAGCAGGACACGGAGTATCGTATCTAGCCTCAGCAGTCGGACAAAAGAAAGCTCGCGAAATTTGGTATACCAGTAGACAATACTCTGCATCTGATGCGCTTCAAATGGGATTATGTAACTCGGTCGTACATCATGAAAAATTAGAAGAGGAAGTTCGGTCATTTTGCGCTGACATAATTAATAACAGCCCAATCATTCTTCAAATGGAAAAGATCGGGTTTAATGAATATGCCGATCTCATTAACCCTGAGAAGAGCCCGTTCCAACGATACTACGGCAAAGATTATTCGGCTTCTGACGAATCTGTGGAGCGCCGAAGTGCATTCCTCGAACGGCGACCAATTGACCAGTCAAAAAACATACCATATGCAAAGATCCCGACATCAGGAGAATAAGATTATGGCAAAAAAACATAGCCTACACATAGAATCTGGCCTACGCTACGATGAAGCAGGACTTCTCTTCAAATTACATATCGATCTTCCGGAAGACCGCGATGATTCACAAGGGGCCGCGATAAAGGTATACGCCGAAAGTTTGGCAGACGGATCAAAAGTTGCTTTTAATAACTCATCCAGCCCCGCCCTCGCTGATTTCATGGCCGGTTATCCGCGATGGATGGTACGTTGGGGTATCCAAACAACCAAAAGTGACGACGAACTAAATGGAACGATCCTGGCTAACAAATCGGTTGAGCAACTCTTGGATATAGCTGGATTGCTTGGCGACATGATCGACCAAAAATTCTCTCATCACCAAGAAAGTGTTCTAGCTTAGCTTAACGCTTCGGTTGAAATCCTGGAATATTCTATGGGGTATATTAGATCTCTCTTTTATACCCCGTGATCACAACATCGGCCATGGATAAGACCTACGATTAGTATCTGGTTCTGGAAAAATTGGATCCAGAATAATTCGGTTTAACCGTTCGATAAACGCCTTTTGTTCTAGAGGATTCAAGAGCGCGAAAAACGGCACGAGATCCGAAGAATTTTTGGCTAACATGTTGTTAAAAACGGACAAGTCATCTATAACGTTTTTAGATATCTTTTGGCCTACATAGTCCCATATCACAGTCCTATGTTTGGGCTCTTCATGAAACGTGACTCCGTGATCAATGCTCCAAACTCTGCCATTTTTATCGAGAAGACAATGTGAAGATTTCCGATCAGCATTGTTTAAGAGAAGATCAAAAGTCGCTATTAACTTGAATTCGTCTACATAGTCCGCGTTAACCGAAAAATAATGTAGTACAGGATCATGATCAATGAATTTCTGAACCATACCTATACCATGTGGACCTTCCCGTATAACCGTACAAGGAACCAAACCCCAACCTAAAAGGTCACTCAGCAGATAAGCCGCATATTCCCGTTTGTACAAAGATCCAGCGGGAAAATCCCGAAGCGGAGCTTCTCCAACTGCAGGTTTGTATACCACTCTTACACCCATTTCACCGGGTGCGGTTAGAACAGATTCATAAGCCATGTTGGACCCCGTTGGAAGCCGCGACATTTTCGTAAAATCACCAGTCGATAAAATCAACTTAAGGTTATTTTTTGCTGTGTGTGATGGTTCCAACGTGCAATCCATATCATTTTCTAGACAACGTGATGGCCATTCGAAAGAGGGCAAACATGTCTCACCTCACTATCAAGAGGAATATGACATACTGGACACAGCGGTCTGCCAGCAGCGCATATTTCTAAAGCTGTGAGAGCCATTTCCTGTACCATTGAAGACAATCCTGAAAACCTAATTATTGGATGCGTAGATGATGCGCCTCGCTCATGAATTTCAACGAAAAACAGTCCTGCTTCTTCATCAACCCTTAGTGTAGTGACACCTACTCTGAATTCTGTATCTATTATGGCGCTATCAAAACCAAACTGCTGCGCATATGTATTAGATCTAGACATAGGACCAGGCCCTAGTTTCCGCAAGATTGATAAAGATAGTTCCTGTAGTTGTTCTTTTTCCATCCAACCGACGGCCAGGTGATCAGATCCTTCTATCACCAAGCAAAAACGGCGTTGACCCGGACGACCAATGGCCTGTGGTATTAAATTCTTGACTTCTCCAAGATCGTTCTCAGGAGTGGTCATGATGATTTCTCATATCCAATCTCATCTCTCAAAACATTGCCAAACATATCAAATGCTCGCTGATCAAAAAGAACAAATCTGAAGGAAAGCTTTTTAGTCGTATTTCTCAAGAAATCCGCAACTTCTCGAATCGCAACCTTCGCAGCAGCCTCAAGCGGATAGCCATATATTCCTGTGCTAATTGCAGGAAAATCAACTGTCGTGAATCCATGAGCAAACGCGATTTTCGAACTCTCATTGTATGCACTCGCCAGCAAGGCTGGTTCATCTTGATGACCACCCTCCCATATTGGGCCAACCGTATGGATCACAAACCGTGCTTTCAACAACCCACCTGTTGTGATAACAGCTTTGCCAGTTGGCAAAGGTCCATTCAGACGTACGATCTCACTACATTCTTCCAAAATGGAGGGCCCACCGGCTCTATGAATCGCACCATCAACCCCACCTCCACCAGCGAGAGAACCATTAGCCGCATTTACGACAGCATCTACCGTACTGTTTGTGATGTCACCAACAACTAACGAAAGAGATGATTCACCGATATCAATTTGCATTGACTACCTCTACTGCAAAGCCGAAATTAGCGCTGAAATATGTCGACCGGGACATTTGGATCAGTTGCTCGAACATTTTGACTAAACGTCGGCATTTGTTGTTTCAAAACATTTAGCATTTCCCATGCGATATGCCTATACGAAAAATGCCCACCCTCTTTGGTCCGCAGTTCAATAATGTATGCTGCTTCAGCAGCATCCATCTTGAATAGAGCACGAGTGCGATATGCAAGAGGTAACGCATAAGGCGCAGAATGAGGTACTTGGCTACTGATCGAATCAACAAAACTGCCTGCTTTATCGAGCGCACCTTCATACAAAGAAAGGAGCCCTTCTTTTCTTGCTTTCCGCACTAATTCGTCATTCTCAAGACCCTGCAAGAATGTCGTTTCAGCATCAACGTAACCATGGTTTGCCGTAAGACCCTGTGCTATTTGCGTGCATCTCCGATGACGATGTAAATCACGATATGCCCCAATATCCAGAAGCAAATCAAACTTGACTTGATATCCCGAGTGTAATTCTCGTGGAATCTCGTCATGAGGCCCTCTGTCTTCCCATGCCAAAGCGAGCAACCTGCTCATTTCATCCTTCGGGATCTGCGCTACGACATCTTGTATCTGCGAATATGAATGCCCACCCACACCTGTTCGGTAAAGTAGAGTGGCTATAATTTCTTCTTCCGGTGTCTCATGCTTTGCATACTCAACCGATTGTGTTTGATTGACTCGCTGTTTTCCCATCAAAGTGTTTGCGATGCTTTCAAATTGTTGAAGCATTGCAGTTGGATAAGAACGTTTTTCTGCATATTTAACCAAGGTTGGAGACAAATTTGCTGACACAACACGATCTAAAAGCTTTGTCACTGATTCCTGTACATCCGGGGGTAGTGACACCAAATTTTCCTGCGTGAACAAACTCAGTAATTCATCAGACATCGGATTGCTAGCGGGGCGGGTGCAAGCCTCCCGCATCTCATTACCAATTGCACGAACTTCTTCAATGTCATCTGAAAGCAGTCGTGTGATTTGATTTTCTAAAACGCGCGCGCTAACTACTTGCCCAACACTTGTTTTCGTCGCTACAGGCAGCAACCCACGAGAAATATCAAAAGCCCGAGCTCTCAAACTACGACGATAAGCTCCATTGGACAACCCATCTGGACGTTTGTAATATTCACTGAGGATATCAACCAATCCATTCGTTATGGTTTCATAATTTTCAAACAACGAATCGCAAACTTGCACGAAATTTTCATGAATATCTTGATGTTCTTGAATCTCTTTGGGAACAACATAAGATCCACTTTTGAAAACTTGGTAACGTGTAGAACGTTCTTGGCCATCCCACAACTGCTCATCAACCACACGCATCGCCGATAAGATCGATATATCTTCTAATGCCAATGCGAGGTGAGCCATATCTGCGATTGATCGATGACCATACTCAAAATAAAACGTGTTCAGAAAGTTTTCTGCTTGCTCTGCTGTTAGCTCATTAATACTCTCTGCCATCGATAATGCTGAACGACTATAACGAGCCATTGCATACGCTTGTATCTCGGGTTCCACTCCAAACATTCCGTAAATTTTCATGTCACCCTTTTACTCCCACCGCATCAACGGGGGTGGTTCATTTCCAAATTCTCGCGACGAACATCATCAGTGAAAAGATACCTAATCATGAACGAATATCCAGTTCTTCAATAAGTGAAGAGATCCTCGTAACAATTTCATCACGAATCATTCTCACCTCATCCAAAGATCTTCCTGCAGGATCGTCCAATCCCCAGTCCTCTGATGGAATGAATGTTGCTGGGCAACTTTCGTCAATGGCACACCCCATCGTGTAGGCCCGGTCCGCCTGATCAACCATGTCCTGAGTAATAATTTTGGGGAACTGATGTTCAAGATTTATGCCGATTTCCAACATGGCTTCATGAACAACAGGATTGATCGATTCACCAGGAAGCGTCCCAGCAGATTCTGCAGAACCTCGCCCGGCTGCCATACGATTGAAGAGTGCCTGAGCCATTTGACTACGACCGGAATTGTGCACACACACGAAAAGTATGCTTGGGTTAGTCATTATTTATTAATGCCTTTCAGTCAATGGGAATTTCTCTCGAAATATATCATAGCTTTACAATCGTAAGGTTCAACACATCAGCGAAGCTCAACAACAAATAATCCATCACATATTTTAATGCTCTATAATGCATATATTCTGTTGCGAAAATACCTCACCATTATATTACATTAATCATGGAATTTTACGGACAAATCACCAACATAACTACACTTACTCCAACCGTTAAATCCTTTGAAATATCTTTGGAAACCAACGAGTTCGCATTCCTGCCAGGTCAGTGGGTCGACTTCTACATAGAAGATGACCAAGCCGCCCCTCTTATAGGTGGTTTTACAATGGTGTCCTCACCAACCACTCTCGGATCAATTGAACTCGCCATAAAGGTTGAACGCGGCGGATCTCCTGCTGTTTATCTTCACAATGAGGCGAATATCGGCGATCGGTTCAAAATTATAGGACCAGGTGGAGATTTTGTCCTACACAACGATGGTGCCAAATCAGTTTGCTTCATTGCTGGTGGGATAGGAATCAATCCCTTTATGAGTATGTTGAACTACATTGACGCGAAAAATTTGAACCTCAGCGTAACACTTCTTTACAGTGCAAAAACTCCATCTGAGTTAGTTTTTTACGAACGCTTAATTACGCTGTCTCAAAGAAATAGATCTCTGGATTTTGTGCCTACGATAACCACTCACAGTGGAGAGGCATGGGATGGACGAGTCGGACGAATTGACGCTTCGCTGTTAGAACAAACAGAACTCAAAGAGCAAACAGAATATTACCTATGCGGTCCGCCTGGTATGCCAACAGAAATTGCCGGCATCCTTAAGCAGCAAGGGATTGATCAAGATAAAATATTCTTTGAGGAGTGGTGAACCTCAAAATTAGTTTTTGACTCCTAATGGATCAACAAACGATAGTCTATTTCACCTCGAGCGTCAGCTCCACTTCGACAGCTGACCTACCAGGTAGAGAGGTCAAACCAATCGCCGAACGCGCATGTCGACCGGCATCGCCGAATAGATTCACAAGTAAGTCTGAGGCCCCATTCGCAACTAAGCTATGTTGCGTGAATGTTTGCATAGAATTAACGTACACCGTCATTCTTAACACACGAGAAATATTATCTAAACTCCCCAACTCCGCTTTTGCCACCGCAAGAGCATTTAAAACAGCGAGTTGAGCAGCCGCTTGCCCGCGTTCCAATGGTATTTCACCACCAACAAGTCCCTTAATCGCTATTTTGCCATCTCGCGCAGGAACCTGACCCGCTATAAACAGAATGTTTCCAGATCGAACAGCGGGTACATAATTGCCACCAGGTTTTCCGACACCTGGCAACTCCAATTCCAATTCTTTCAGTTTGTCCTCAATAGCCATTTCCTACTCCTTTGTTCAGCAAACCTCTTTTTCTACCATTGAATTGGTAGATCTCCCTCATTTACTTCATATATCGCGCGAGGAAGCGCATCTGCGACTTCAGATGCAA
Source organism: SAR202 cluster bacterium (assembly GCA_009392005.1). Classification (GTDB taxonomy): domain Bacteria; phylum Chloroflexota; class Dehalococcoidia; order UBA6926; family VFHL01; genus VFHL01. The sequence continues at coordinate 66,427 of VFHL01000010.1, read as the reverse complement.
GCAATCCCGCATTCCCCTGTGTACTGTTCATGTATCCCGCTAATCCATGTACGTAAACACCGCACGCGCTTGCATCAAGCGGAGTCAAGCCTTGCGAAAGGAACCCCGCTATCGCACCTGCTAAAACATCGCCCGTGCCAGCGGTCGCGAGACCAGGTACCGCCCATGGACTAACCAAAACATGGCCATCAGGAGAGGCTACAACTGTGTGTGACCCTTTTAATACAACTATAACACCCCATTGTTCAGCAGCGCTTTTTGCTGAACCAATACGATCATTTTGAACTTCTTCTACTGACCGATGCATCAATCTTGCCATCTCACCAGGATGGGGAGTTACGATGCTCGGCCCAGAATGATCACCAGTGAGCGATACCCACCAGTCAGGCAAATCAGCCAATATGTTAAGAGCATCTGCATCAATAACTAAAGACGGCAGAGGCCATCCTGCAGACAAATCTTGTCTTTCGCACAAAAATCGCTCCACAAAACGTGCCGTATCGGTACTTTTACCAATCCCGCAGCCGATCAAAAGAGCGTTGTAATCTCGCAAATCCAATAATTCCAACGTGGAATCTACGCTGATGCCATCATCAGTCTCATGTAAAATCTGATGGATCGCCTCGGGAATTTTGGACACTACAACTGAATTCACACTCGGAGTCGTTGCTAAACAGACGAGTCCAGAACCAACTCTTTGGGCGCCCACCACAGCAAGAATTGATGCTCCGGTGTATTTTTCTGATCCGGCGATAACAAAAGTCTTTCCATGTGTACCTTTATGCGCATCGAGATCCCTTTTGGGCAACAATCGGTGCACTCCTGATTTAGTCAGAAGGTCCATAGTAGGAGATGTTTTACTACTAGTACTCGAAATACCATCGATCTCCACCAAACGACATCTACCAGAAATGTCCGATTCTTTGCCGGAAAACAAACCCAATTTTGGAAGCCCTAAAACCAATGTGAGATCTGTTGGCAGTGTCGCCACATCAACTGCCCCAGTGTCACTGTTCAATCCGCTAGGCAAATCAATAGCAACTATCTCCATCGAGCGGTGACGCAATTTCGCATCGCGCACAACATTCAAAATGTCGGCTAATGGAGACGCGATCAATCGTGACAAACCAATACCCAAAACAGCATCAACCACTATATCTACGTCATCCGCCAGTGATTTTAGAATTGCAAGATTTTCATCACTCCGAATGCCAATCACCGGAATTCCCAATGAATCAAGTAATCCGCGGATTGTCTCATCATCAAGTTTATGCCCACCCACATCAGTTGCGGGACTCGTAACTTCATAAACAAGAACTTCAGCCCCCCAACGGTGCAAATGACTCCCAGCAATCATTCCGTCTTCGCCATTGTGGCCCGGCCCCACGAGAACAAGGCATTTGAGGCCAGCGACATAGCCGCGATGTTCACGAATTGCCTGTGCAACACCGAAACCCGCATCTCTAATCAGCTGTTCCACTGTTGTTTCGGTTTTACCGACAAGAGCATTTTCTATTTCGCGAATGTGTTCTGCGAGAACAAGCTTCATTCGTCCATCTCTCCAACTACCGAGGCAATCCCATACTCTTTCGAGTGCGTTAAGCTAATACCCACCTCTTTCAGTCCAATACGTTCCGCTCTAGCCTTAGCACGGCCGTGCAGTACAACAAAGGGTTTGCCACTACGCTGCGCTAAAGTTTCAATTTCACGCCAACCTACTCCTCGCGCTCCAGTCCCTAATGCTTTCATGACAGCTTCCTTCGCTGCAAATCGAACGGCCAACTCAGGTACCCTGCCACGGCAATAAGCAACTTCTGCATCAGTATAAACGCGCTTCAGGAATCGATCTCCAAATTTATCCAGCGTTGCCCGAATACGCGCTATTTCAATTAGATCTACACCAACAGTATGCACAATAACCTCTTCTATTTTGTATTGGATGATCATACAAATCGAGTTGAATTTAGCTTTTATATCTTTTCCCTATTCACGTGACATCTTTGGCAACAAAGAATGAATATCGTTGGAAAATATTCTGTATAAGTTATGTATAAAAATGTTCCCATTACAGTCTAGGGTACCTAACACTTCGAGACAAGGAATACACCCGTAAGCCAAGGTAGTTTGCAAAACTTTGCAGTGCTATAATGCCGTCGGCTTGAAAAAATCGAAATGCGGAAAATTTGTCGCATTCAGGAGAAAATTAGTACCAGTGAACTTATTGGATGGCGAAGCGATCGCAGCTGAAGTCCAAAAAGAGCTTTCAGAACGCGTAAGAAAACTATCGATGAACGGTGTCGTTCCCGGATTGGCTGCCGTACTTGTTGGGGATGATCCCGCATCCGGGTTATATGTCGGTAACAAAAGTAAGGCTGCGAATAGCATCGGTGTATACACTGAAACTCACAAAATGGGCGCTGACACCTCTACCAACACATTGCTTGGCACCATAAAGAGTCTTAATCAAAATGCCAAAATACACGGTATTATTGTTCAATTACCGCTTCCATCCCACATTAATTCGGATGAAGTCGCCGCAGCAATTGCCCTTGAGAAAGATGTTGATGGTGCCCATCCAACCAGCATGGGAAGGCTTGCCCGAGGGGAAGAAGCTTTCGTACCCCCAACACCACTCGGTATCGTCGAAATTTTAGAGCGTAGCAACATCCAATATGATAATGGCCATATTGTTATATGTGGTCGTAGCAATCTCGTAGGACGGCCACTCTCGTTATTATTACAGCGAAAAATCACTGGTGGTAACGCAACAGTGACAGTATGCCACTCGAAAACTGTTGGATTAGAGCAATATACAACTCAGGCAGACGTCTTAATTGCAGCGATGGGGCGACCTAATCTCATTACCAAAACTATGGTTAAACAAGATGCAGTCATAATCGACGTCGGAACGAACAGAGTCCCAGATTCTCAAAAAAAGCAAGGGTATCGATTCGTTGGTGATGTTGATTTTGATAATGTAAGGTCACTAGCATCAGCTATCACACCTGTACCAGGAGGAGTTGGTCCGATGACTGTAACTATGCTCTTATCAAACACTGTGTTCGCTGCAGAAAGAAGCTAGAGTTAATATTGTTGGCAAAAATATGTTTGCCCAAAAAAGAAAGGCAGGGGATTTAATGAAGAAAAGATTCGTCACCATTTTGGGTTTGTTTTTAATAATGTCGAGTCTGGCATTAGGAGTCGCATGTAGCAGTGGAGATACCGGTGGCACCGATGCGGCAAGTAGTACGAAAACCACACTTAAGGTCAATGGGTCTGATGATTTCAAGTTTAACCCGAGCTCTTTAACAGCAAAGGCGGGCACCATTGAAATCGCGCTTACAAACACGGGCGTCGTCGACCATAGTTTCGTGATCGAAGGGAAAGACTTAAACATAGTAGCAACAGCCGGCCAAACTGAGCGTGGATCAATCGCATTAACCGCTGGAACCTACTCATTCGTTTGTGACATTGTGGGACACAAAGAAGCAGGAATGGTTGGAACACTTACCATTACCGAGTAAATGGATCACATTCCAACTGAAAAATTGCATGACTAATATAGAGCGGTGGCCAAGGCTAGTTTAGCCACCGCTCTTACTTGCTAGACCAATCTCCTGACACTAAATAAGGATCAATATAAGCATGAAGACGTCTGAATATAGTTACGTCCTTCCGAAAGAATTGATCGCTCAAGAGCCCATTGAACCTCGCGATAGTTCTCGCCTAATGACAGTCAATCGCGAGAATAGTGAAATAGAACATCATATTTTTACTAATTTAACTGACTACTTGGACCCCGGGGATCTACTAATAGTAAATAACAGTAAAGTTATCGCTGCTCGACTATATGGGAAACGAATTCCTTCGGGCGGACAAATTGAGCTTTTGCTAATCCGCCAATTGAGGGAGGGTGAGTGGGAAGTCCTCGCGAAACCAGGTAACCGGCTAAAAAAAGGGGCAAAGTTCATTGTCGGGGAAGGCGAGGCCACTGTTCAAGGTCAGGTGCTCCTGTCGACAAACCTCGGAACACGCATCATTAAGTTCGAAAGTGAAAAAGCACTTCAAAATGCGCTCAAACGCCATGGTCAGGTTCCTTTGCCTCCCTATATTCAAAAACCACTATCTGCTCCCGAGAGATATCAAACAGTGTACGCAAAAGTCGATGGTAGCGCTGCAGCCCCAACCGCAGGCCTTCATTTCACCGAAACGCTTCTTGAAGAAATCGAAAAAAAGGGCGTCCAAATTGTGTTTTTGACTCTCCATGTTGGCTTAGGGACATTCCAGCCAGTTCGTACCGACAATCCTGCAGAGCATAATATTGGAGTCGAATATTTCTCCTTTCCAGAAGAATCAGCCAAACTGATCAAAGACGCAAAGAAATCGGAAAAACGGATCGTTTGTGTTGGGACGACGGCTTTGCGGGCATTGGAACAAGTGGCGATCACATGCGGCATTGGTGAAAATCAACAAAACCTAGAAGCACTCACTCAATGCCAGGGCTGGACAGATCTTTTCATTCTTCCCGGATTCAAATTTAAATTAACCGATGCACTGATTACGAATTTTCATCTTCCTGAATCAACGTTATTAATGCTTGTTGCAAGTTTTGCAGGAAAAGAATTAGCAGAAAAAGCATATACCGCCGCAATCGATGAACGATATAGATTCTATAGCTTCGGTGATGCCATGATGATCACCTAAAATCGTAAGAGTGCAAAAACATTGAGCATCGAATTTATTTGGAGGAAAACATGAAAATTGGAGCACACGTATCTTCTGCAGGGACTTTGGATAGTTCAATCGAACGAGCGCAAGAGATTGGTGCTGAGGCAATCCAAATCTTCGTATCGCCACCCCAAAATTGGGCTTTCAAAACACGTGATGAGAGTGAATTCGAGTTGTTCCGTCAGAAAGCGACGGAAGCAAAAATTGAACCGATCTTTCTTCATGGCATCTATTTAATTAACCTTGCGACACCAAAGGAAGTTAACTTAGAAAAGGCTATCGATTCCCTGAAACGCTATCTCAACACATGTGCGAAGCTTGGTGGGTCGGGCGTCATTTTCCATGTTGGTAGCCACTTAGGGAAAGGAATTGATAGTGTTCTCCCACAAGTTATCGAAGCACTGAAGAGAGTTTTACATGATGCTCCTGAAGACGTAGACCTAGTCTTAGAAAACAATGCAGGGCAGGGCAGAAACATTGGAGCCCATTTTGATGAACTTGCGAAAATTATCAAACCTGTGAATGATCCTCGATTAAAGGTCTGCTTAGATACAGCACATACATTTGCTTCGGGGTACAACATCACAACTCCAGATAGCGTTGCATCCACCGCGAAAGAATTTACTGACATCCTAGGTGAATCAGCTTTGGTCGCTGTTCATGCAAACGATTCTAAGGTTGATTTAGGAGAACAACGCGATCGACATGAAAATATCGGCGACGGTTTTATTGGTAACGAAGGTTTCCAAGCGTTATTAGCACACCCTTTATTCCAAAGCATCCCGTTTTTCCTCGAAGTTCCTGGTTACGATGGAAAAGGTCCAGATAGAAAGAACGTTGAGGCCCTGAAAAAGCTTCGTGGGCAGGCTCTCTCCAGCGTGTAGACGGGCAACTGTTAATCTAAGTACCTAGCCCAGAACTATCGATTAATTGCTGTTCATCAGTAATTGGCACATTTGCTAACCGTTTTGCTAACGGCGTTTGATCTTCATCTTCAGATATACTTAATGCTTCGGTAAGTAGTCGAATGCCATTGTAAAAGTCTTCTGAGTGAATGTTCTCAAGTTCAACTGATCCAGATGGGGAAACCTCCGATGGGTTGCCTTGATTATGATAATTGCCCAAAGGATAAGCGAGACCTGTTACTTGATATCCCTGTAAAGCAAACGCTGTTGCCTCACAAGTCCCTCCACTCATCAACTGACGTTGATATTGAAAATCTGCATCCTCTTCTTTCAACATTGAACCCGTGCGGGACAGCAGCCGCTCCGCTCCACCATCAAAGGTATAGCTAGCATCACCAGTCCGTATAACCGGGCCTTTTCCTTGTTCTGCACCTGGAAGTGTCCGACTTGATTCAATAGACACAATTGTCGTATTTTCCGGCAGCTCCTGGTCACGCGCGACAAGGCGTGCCCCAATCAACCCTACTTCTTCCGCGCGTGTGAAAACACCGTAGAAGTTTGCCTTGATATTTTGCGACACCATTGACTCCAAAACACTGATAATGCTTGCGCATCCTGCCAAATCGTCCAAAGCGCGCATATGGATAAAATCATCCAAAAGCAGGAATTCAGGAAGGTCAAACACAGCATACGCTGGTTCAATTATATCTGCTCCACCATTTGGTTGAATAAACACCTGCCGATCCAATACACCATTAACCTTCGCCTCTAAGACTCCTGTCACTTCTTCCTCATTACCCATAATAATCTTCACTTTCGTTCCGCCATCAAATGAAACAGGTGGAACACCTCCCAACGCTCGGGCAACAGACCTACCTCGATCATCCAAACCCAAAAGTTCAAAACCCGGATGATCCATATGCGCGACATATGCTATAGGCTCTGAATCAGAATCAGTCACGTAATGGACTATGATGTTGCCATATTGGTCTAATCTAAAATCTAGACCCTTATCTTTGAGAAAAGCCCTTATATAGCTCATCACCCGTTCTTCATGAAAGGATGTCGCCGAACATTTATCCAAGTCTGAAAGTATTTCAATTGCACGTTCTTTTGTAACAGAAACCATTTTAATTCTCCTATCTGAGGGCAACCCGGCGGCGTAGATTTTCTAGTCAGTCGATAAAGGTATGTGATTACTGTAAATATACCCAGAAGATATCGGGGAAATAATAGCATCGTCACGGTTATCAATGTTAGTGGTTCCAGTTGACAATGTTTCAGCTTTTTCCGATAATCATTTGGTAGGAAAATATTAAGGGGTATGCTATGTCTGTTACGTTTACAGAAGAAGCGATTGAGAAAGTGAAGACACTCATAGGGCGAGAGGAAGATCCGAGCACGGCTATTCTAAGAGTGTTTGTAGCACCAGGTGGGTGCCACGGTTTATCTTATGGTATGAACTTCGAAAACGCTGCCAAGGAAGGCGACGTTCATCACGACGTCGAAGGTGTACCAATCGTTTTGGATTCTCTCAGCAACTATATGATGAGAGCTTGTGTCGTTGAGTATCATGACACGTTAATGCAATCAGGGTTTGAGATTACGAATGAAGAAGCAAAAAGCACCTGCGCATGTGGAACCTCGTTTGCCAGTGAAGAGCTTCCCGGCGAACCGGAGGCATGCTAGTCTGATCAAATCATTATCGAAATGATTACTTAAAGGCCCCCTCCATCGGGGGTCTTTTCATTTGTGGAGCAAAAAAAGATGACACAAAATCAAAATGATACGAATCAAGACAAACCAGACACGATAATGTGGCGTTCTTGGAACATCAATGCTTTCAACGAAGCTGAACAAGAAGACAAGCCAATTTTGCTAATGTTGACAGCCACATGGTGTCATTGGTGCCATATCATGGATACCACGACATATGACGATGGTACTATTGCCCAGTACTTGAATGAGCACTTCATACCTATTCGGGTCGACAGTGATAGGCGACCAGATATCAACGAGCGCTATAATATGGGCGGGTGGCCCTCAACTGCATTCTTAACGCCGTCAGGCGATACGCTGACTGGAGCGACATATATTGCTCCGGATGACATGCGACATGTCATGCAGCAGGTTAGGGATGTATACACCCAACGCCGCGATTATGTGAATCAGCAAGTTGCTCATGTGCGTAGTCAAGCTGAGGCCCAACAACCAGTCTTGCTACTCGGAGCGAAACCAACCATGTCCGTGGTTTCCACCGTTACACAAAACATACTCAAGATATTCGATCCTGAATTCGGTGGGTTCGGGAAAATGCCAAAATTTCCAGCTCCTGATGTAATCGATTTTCTGTTATATCAACAACGTTTTGAAAACGATGACAACCAAATCAAAATAGTAGAGAAAACCCTTGGAAGCATGAGTACAAGCGACATTTTTGACCAAATCGATGGTGGCATGTTCCGTTACTCAAATGGGATTGATTGGACCGATCCGCAGACAGAAAAAGTACTAGAAGTAAATGCAGCTAATGCCAACAACTATCTTCACGCATACCAGGTGACCAAAAAAGCAGTATATCTTAACGTCGCGGAAAACCTACTTTCATTTATTGAACAGCATTTCTTGCAAAAATCAGGCGCCTATTTCGCTGCAAGCCAAGCTGCAGATCAAGAGTATTTTTCACAAGACAAGATTAAACGTGGCACCACGAACCCACCACCAATAGATTCAACCCTGTTATTGGATGCATCAGCCCAAACAATTTCATTATTCTTTTATGCGTCGTGGCTGCTGAATAACAAACATTACGAAATTCTAGCCCTTAAATGCTTAGATTTTTTATGGGAAGAAATGTGGGACCAAACAAAAGGAGCCTATCACTACTGGGATATAACCGCCCAAGTAACAGGCTTAGTCCAGGACAACGCGCATCTATGTAAAGCACTCCTAGATGCCTTCCAAGTTACCGGCCAGAAAACATACTTAAATCGAGCTCTAGAGGTAGCAAAAGTGATTGAAGACCAATTCCATTCAGAAGATGGCACAGGCTACTATGACCTCGCCGAAGAACACGAAGATCTCGGATATCTACGGTACAGAAGGAAACCACTAGCGGAAAATGCCGTTGTCGCTAACGTTTTGATCACTTTGATGCATATCACAGAAAATAGATCAGTTGGACCCAATGCTGCGGAGCAAACATTAGGTAGCTTCTTACAGCAATATGACAAAATCGGCCATTTTGCGGCTAACTATGCGAAGGCCGTTGGACGGTTGCTGAATGCAACCCTTAAATACCACATCGTCGGGGATCCCGACGAAGAGAAAACGCAAGAACTTATCAAGCAATGCCTACTCGAAAATTATCCCTACAAAATTATTAGAACGTTGAGCCCAACCGAGGATATCAGTGTATTAGAAGAATTGGGCTATGAATCAAATGAAGACCCAGTCCTCTACATTCGCGTTAACGAGAGATCTTCTGCACCTATCACGCAAACCGATGCGATACACGAAACGTCAATTGAAATGTTGGACTCATCTCTAACTTAAGCGAAACGTTCAACTGACCCGAAGTTATAACATATTGAAATTGTATTCAGTTGACTGACCACATAATAAAACACCTATAAAGAATCAATCACCAACACAAATCGGTTAATATACCAAACCATAGTATCTTTAAAAATAATGGGTGAAATGTCTTTTGGAAGGAACATTTAATGCTGAAAAGTCACACCTGCGGCGAGTTGCGGTCACAGGATGCGGAAGAAACAGTTTCCATCGCTGGATGGGTGCATAGGCGACGAGACCATGGAAATTTGATTTTCATTGACCTTCGCGATCGATGGGGCATAGTACAGGTTGTAATCAACCCTGAAATCACACCTGACGCACACAAAACGGCAGAAGCAATCCGGAATGAATGGGTCATTCAAATTGAAGGAAAAGTCGTGCTAAGGCAACCTGGAACAGAAAATCCTCGGATAGAAACAGGTGAAATAGAGATCCAAGCGGCATCCGTATCAATATTGAACCCCTCCAATACACCTCCGTTTTACATCAACGATGAAAAGAGTGAGGAAGTTGACGAATTGCTCCGCCTGCAATACCGATATCTTGACATGCGACGCCCAAGCATGACTCAAAATCTTGAGCTTCGTCACAAAGTGATTAAGTTTATGAGGGATTATCTTGATGCAGAAGGATTCCTCGAAGTTGAAACACCGATACTACTCAAGAGCACCCCTGAAGGGGCTCGAGATTACATCGTACCCAGTCGATTATCCCCTGGTTCAGTTTATGCGCTTCCCCAATCACCCCAGCAACTTAAACAACTGCTCATGGTGGGGGGAATAGAAAAATATTTCCAAATTGCTCGGTGCTTCCGCGACGAAGATGCGAGGTCAGACAGACAACCAGAATTCACACAGTTAGATCTTGAGATGAGTTTTGTCACCGAAAATGATGTCCTAGATTTAACAGAAAAGCTTTTTACGAATCTCATCAAGAAAGTGACCCCGGATAAAAAGATTATTGAGCCCTTCCCTAGATTAACGTTTAAAGAAGCGATGCTTCGATTTGGAAGCGACAAACCAGATCTTCGATTTGGGATGGAAATACAAGAACTCTCAAGTATTGCAAAACAATCAAATGTTGGGATTCTGAAATCTGCCGTAGAAGATGGTGGTGTCGTCCGTGGAATAAATGCAGTGGGATGTGCCGACTATTCTCGTCGACAAATTGATGAACTGGTTGAACTCGCCCGTTCCCAGGGAGCCCAGGGCCTTGTTGCAATCAACTTGATTGGTGACGATGACAAGGTCTCCTTAAGCGGAATCCGCTCATCTATCGCTCGCGCATTGACCGAGGAAGACCTTGAAGCGATAGCAGGACATTTTGATGCGAAGAATGGTGATCTGATCTTGATTGTGGCGGGAGCAGAATCAGTCGTTGCTCCAGCCCTAGGAGTGATCCGGCAGGAAATGGGTCTGAAAATGAAATTGGCTCCAGAAGACCTTCTAGCATTAGGTTTTATCACTGAAATGCCATTATTTGACTGGAACGAAGAAGAAAACCGCTGGGACTCTGTACATCATCCTTTTACTGCTCCCATAGAAAGCGATATATCAAAGGTATCAACCAACCCAGGAGAAATTATGTCACGCTCATATGACATGGTTTGCAATGGCTATGAAATTGCCAGTGGCAGCATTCGAATTCATCAAAAAGAGCTCCAACTAGAGATTTTCCAAGCTCTTGGATACACAAAAGATGAAATTGAAAATCAATTTGGTCACTTGCTTAACGCTTTTGAATTTGGAGCCCCCCCTCATGGTGGCATTGCGCCAGGAGTAGACCGGTTTGTAATGCTACTCGCCAATGAAGAAACCATCAGAGAAGTGATTCCGTTTCCCAAAACACAAGCAGGAGTGGATCCGCTGACAGGAGCTCCGACCCCAGCGGAACCAAATCAATTAACAGAACTAGGACTTGAAATCGCAAACAATCCGCCAAAATAACCTTAACATGATCCTGATCCATTATTAATTAAGGAACATTTAGGTCTGCCTATTCTGATATCGATTTTATTGAAGTGCATGACCCACCCGAAAAAGCTAAGATTATCTTGACAAACAGATACGCTGATGCTAGTCTGACTTTCCGTTAGCAGTCGACTACCCGGAGTGCTAACGCCCGCCTAGAAACTCCAAAGGACAGCTTCCAGCGGCGTGGTGGGCGATGTATAATTATATTGCGATAGGGTTGCAACGAGAATAATACACTTAAGTAAGTTTTTCGAACGGTCGGAACACAGGATTTGGAGAAATCGTGAAAGTTAGCACAGAACGAATTCCGGACAGTCAAATAGTCTTGAACATAGAAGTTGATGATGATGAATTTGAGGTACACAAGAATCGTGCCTACAAAAAAATAGTCCAACAGGCAAACGTACCCGGTTTTCGCAAAGGAAAAGCGCCACGCCGCGTATTAGAACAAGTTCTGAAACCTGGAGCATTGGTGGAAGAAGCGTTAGAAACCCTTGTGCCCGAATTTACAGCGAAAGCAATTCAATCGGAGGGGATTGAAGCAGTAGGGCAACCAACAGTTGAAATTGAGCAGGAAGCCCCTTTGATTGTCAAAGCGACTGTCCCTTTGAAACCAACCGTTGATCTTGGTGATTACCAATCGGTCCGTGTCGCATGGGAAGAATCAAACGTCACAGAAGATGAAATCACGGAAGTTTTGGAAAACATGCAACGTGACGGTACTCCTTGGGAACCCGTAGACCGCGCAATCGAAATGGGCGACATGGTCACCCTAAAGCTTGAAGCATGGGGAACAGGTTTACCACCACTGGAACCAGACGAGAACACAATATCCAATGAAGATATTCCCGCAGATTCGGATGAAGATAAAACTGACAATACCACTGACGAGCGGCAGTTTATGAATGAAGATGACTGGACATACTACCCTCGTCCAGAATCCGAGTTCCCTGCACCTGGTTTCTCGGACGCAATTATTGGCATGTCACAGAATGAAGAACGAGAATTCAATATCGCTATTCCTAAAGACCACTCGATTGAAGATCTCGCCGGTAAAGAGACACGGTATAAAGTCACCCTGAAGGAAATTAAAGGGCAGGACCTTGCACCTATGGATGATGAGTGGGCAAAAGGCATCGGAGAGGGGTATGAGTCATTTGACGCCTTGAAATTAAGCGTCACGGAAGATCTGTCATCACGTAAAGAAGAAGAGGTCAAGCAGAACTACGAAACCGAGGTGTTGAAGCAGGTCATCGAAGGGGCGACGCTGGAATTTGCACCGATCATGGTGAATCAAGAAATCGAACACCTGTTGAGAACGCAAGCAGAGAGACTTAGATCTATGGGTATGGAGCTTGAGAGTTATTTATCAATGAGTGGAACTACGATCGAAGATATGGTTGAACAAATGAGGCCGGACGCAGAGAGTCGCGTCACAAATTCACTTATACTTGGCCAAGTGATAGAAGAAGAATCCATTGAGGCGACAGAAGATGAAATACAAACTGAACTAGAACGCGTAACTGGTCTGGATGAAAATGCCACACCAGAGCAACAAGAACAGATGAAACAATTAATTGAATCTGAAGAAGCCCGTACATCGGTCCAAAGAAGTGTCAAACAGAGAAAAGCAATGGACTCACTAGTCACAATTGCGCGAGATGGAACTACCAAAGCGGATAATACAAAGGAGGGGGAAGATACTAATTCTCCCACTGAAGACTCTGAAACGACTGACAAATAAATTTACAAGAAAATATGGAGGTCAACAAACTTGTCTGAAATTACAAATCCCAGCAGCATGATTCCAATGGTAATCGAGAGTGGTGCCCGTGGTGAGCGAGCTTTTGACATCTACTCACTCCTACTCAAGGAACGGATTATTTTCCTTGGTACTCCCATCAATGACCAAGTCGCTAACCTGATCGTAGCGCAACTACTCTACCTAGATCGGGAAGACCCCGACAAAGAAATTAATTTGTACATCAATAGTCCTGGAGGTGTCATTAATGCTGGTTTGGCCATCTATGACACAATGCAACTGATACGAAGTGATGTATCCACTATTGCGGTTGGAATGACGGCTAGCATGGCAACGGTACTGCTCTGCGCGGGGGCAGCTGGTAAGCGATATGCTCTACCGAACGCAACTGTACATATGCACCAGGCGATGGGTGGAGCACAAGGCCAAGCATCTGACATAGAGATCGCGGCACGCGAAATTCTGCGGATGCAGGAGAAGATTCGTGGGATTATTGTTAAACATACAGGGCAACCCCTTGAAACAGTAACCCGGGATATGGACAGGGATTTCTACCTACCTGCTGAAGAGGCAAAAGAGTACGGATTAGTAGATGACATGCTTGGCAGCGCCGAGGAAGAGGAATAACAGAATCGGCACGTTCCATACGAGGATCATATGACATCTGATTCAGGTTCGAGATCAAACTACCAGTGTTCCTTTTGTTATAAAGGTCAAGAACAGGTACAGCGACTGATTGCTGGACCTGAAGGGGTATTCATTTGTGACGAATGCGTAATCACATGCCAACGGATCATGACGGAAGAGATGGAGCAAGGACAAGTCCCGCCTGAGGAAAAATACCCAACACCTAAAACTCCGCAAGAAATTTTCGAAACCCTTGGAACGTACGTTATTGGGCAAGAACGGGCACGCCGTGTATTAAGTGTCGCTGTTTACAATCACTACAAGAGGATGCAAAAGCACGATGTAGATTCCGTGGAGTTAGAGAAAACAAATGTACTTTTCGTGGGTCCGACTGGTTCAGGAAAGACTTTGCTTGCTCAAACATTAGCCAAAATATTGGACGTACCATTCACAATAGCAGATGCGACATCTCTAACAGAGGCAGGATACGTGGGAGAAGACGTAGAAAATATCCTACTGCATTTACTGCAAGCCGCCGATTTCGACGTAGGGAGAGCTGAACGAGGAATTATTTACATCGATGAAATTGATAAAATCGGGCGGAAGAGTGCAAACCCGTCAATCACAAGAGATGTCTCAGGCGAAGGAGTCCAACAAGCCTTACTAAAAATCATCGAGGGGTCAATCGCTAACGTGCCACCACAGGGTGGCAGGAAGCACCCACACCAAGAGTTCGTCCAAATTGACACCTCAAATATCCTCTTTATCTGTGGTGGGGCGTTTGAAGGATTGGAAGACGCCACTAAAAATAGGATCATGAAAGATCAACAAACGATTGGCTTTCGAACAATCCTAGAAACACAAGGATCCCAAGATGAAAAATCAGCTGTCCTACAACATATAAATCACGACGATCTTTTAGAATATGGGTTGATCCCCGAATTTGTTGGGCGATTACCGTTGTTGGTTAGCCTAGATGCACTTGACGAGTATGCATTAGTCAGAATCCTAACCGAACCCAAAAATGCATTAGTGAAGCAATATGAGCACCTTTTCATGCTAGATGAAACTGAACTAGTCTTCACTTCTGAAGCACTGCAAGTAGCCGCTGAAGAAGCAATGAAGAAAAAAACCGGTGCACGCGGATTAAGGACGATCGTAGAAGAAACGTTACTTGATGCTATGTATGAGATTCCATCGATATCTGGCGTTGCGAAGTGCATCATCACTGGAGAAACGCTCAGAGGAACCGCTAAACCGCTCCTGCTAAATTCAGCAGAGCAACCAATCTCATTCCCTCAACCCGAAAAAAGCGCGTAACAGCGGACTAGAGCTCTACTAGTTTAAACAAAGCTCATCTGATTTTCTGCTCAGGAAGTAAACATCTCTATAGATGTGCTTCTATTTCCGCAGTCAGATCATGTCCATCGATATCTTCATTGTGCATATTCTTTACAGATAGACCATCAACTTTGATTAAACCCATTGCCAACGACCTAAGTGTTTCAACAAAAAGCAAGCTTTCCCTTTTCACATGCTCTTCACGAATAATCTTGAACAACGAATTCTTTTCTCCTTCATCGTTCTTGACTTGGTTGCTGGTACGATCACCGACAGCATGCCACGCATCATCCAATGCAAGTCCGCGCAAAGAAAACACGCAATGGGTTAGGACCGGACCCCGATCTAGCTCATCGGTAGTCAAATGTATCATCACTCCACTATTCATAGCCCGATCGTCAATAAGCTGCCATATAACTTCTTGCCAAGTCCCTACTGGGCCACCAGGCCGAGAGGGATGCAGATTAACTGTATTATATGTGTCAGGAATGCCACCACCTTTGCTAAAGATCAACATATATCCCGCTAGTGCAATAGCGTCAACCTGAAATTTTTCTATTTTTCGCAGGATTTCACGATCGTACTCAATACGCCAATCCTCACCAGATTGAGGGTACCTTTTTCGAAATTCGGATCTGAATTTGCGAAATGACAGGGTTATTAAGGGGATTTTGTACGACTCCACCATTTCAAGAAACTCATCGGTACCATCATGCTCTCCTTTTTCCCGATTACAAAAGACAAAGGAAACCGCGGCAGGAATATAATTACTTCGCGTTCCTTCAAGAGCAGCTGTTAACAGCGTTTTTGAACTGTTGCCACGCCCAGTAGAAAATACGCCAAATGTAAAAATATTCGTTGCTTTCATGACGGTCATAGAATACCAGCATTTAATCGCAATCGGCACACACGACAATATGCATTAACGTGACTTAGGTATTGGCTGAATAAATCGCTTTGTTAGCTTCGTAAAACGTGTCGCAATATGAACCAACGGCGTTACGAGATTCCCGACCAAACGACCATGGCTAAGTGCCTCCAAAAAGTCCTCTCGACCCGTAAACATTGGCAGCTCAACCCAAGTTCTGCCAATCTCATATGCAGTATGAGAATCCGTGACTGCTGTGGGAATTATATTGAATTCATTACGATTATTTTGGACAAATTCAGTGGATTTCAATATATCTCGACGTAATGTCGTTCGAGCATTAAACGCTTCGACAATGTCAACTTCAGGTAACACACTCTCTAAAGGTTTGCGTTGTATCCTTTTGTTCCGGAACCTATCAAACGGGTGGGGAATCTGAACAATGCCTTCTTGCTTTTTTATCTCACCGATCGTTTCGCGAGCTGACAATCCTCTCGGAATTTCTTCCTTCAAGAATAGACCGATGATTTCACCATCTGCTGAGCTAATTTCTTCTCCAATGATCACATAAAATGGTGCAATTGATTGCACTTCTAGCGCGCCACGTATCGTGTTGTGATCCGTTATAGCCAGGCAGCTCATTCCGGACCTAACGGCAGCTTCTACAAGAGCACGTGGACTCATGAAAGAATCGGGAGAATAGCTTGTATGGATGTGAAAATCAGCCTTGTATGAAGGGTGCTCGTGTCGAGCGTTATTTGGTTCCATCATCACGAGAGAGTAACCATTACGAATAAAACATCTGCTGAAATTTCACTTCGCTCAACTTTGCGAGCGCCCAGCGTATTCCCCTGAACGAGTATCCACTACGACGCGCTCACCAGCCTCAAGAAAGTATGGCACTTGAATGGTGATACCTGTTTCCAATACAACGGGCTTCGTATTGCCAGCAGCAGTATCTCCACGGAATGATGGCGGCGCCTCTACAATGGTTAACTCAACCGTTGTTGGTAATTCAACCCCAACGGGATCAGACTCATAAAAAATTAAACTCAAACTCATACCATCAACTAGATATGGCAATGCTTCTTCTATCTTATCTCGATCAATCGTCATTTGATCATAAGTTTCAGTGTTCATGAAGTGGTATAAATCACCCTCGTTGTAAAGATATTGAACTTCTTGTCTCTCCAAAACAGCGCGAGGGAAGCGCTCTCCCGATTGGAAGGTTCGTTCTATCGTATGCCCATCCACAATGTCCCTTAATTTCATACGGACTTGAGCTGAGCCTCGGCCCATTTTTATATGCTTCCAATCCAGAACTTGGTAAATCGTTCCTTCAAGTTGAATCGTAATGCCTCGCCGTAAATCTCCACTTTCAATCACGAGCTTATACTCCTAATGTCTCACGTTTATTTGCATGGCTCAGTACTCGAGCATTGCCCTCTTCCAAAATCACAATGTCTTCAATACGAACGCCACCCCAACCACTAATATAAATACCTGGCTCTATAGTAAAGACCATTCCATTTTTTATGTGATCTTCTACACCCTTACCGACCCTTGGCGCTTCGTGAACTGCCAGTCCCACTCCATGCCCAAGTGAATGACCAAATTGATCACCATAACCGGCTTCTTCAATGATATTTCTAGAAAGTGCATCAACCTCACCGCCAGTCATATCCTCAACAACAGTATTTATTGCTGCCAATTGAGCTGTGTGAACAATATCGTATATTTCTGTAAATTTCTTGTCAGGCTCGCCAAGAATCACGGTACGTGTTAGATCGGAACAATAGCCATTCACTAGTGCTCCCATATCAATGACAATGGGCTCACCAATCCGTAGATCTCGGTCAGACGGTCTGTGGTGAGGTAAAGCCGCGTTCGGTCCAGATGCAACTATCGTTTCAAAAGAAGGACCCTCAGCCCCAAAATCACGCATAGCTTGTTCAAGCTTCCACCCAACTTCTTTTTCAGTCATACCTGGTTTCAAAATAGCTGTGATCGCATTCATCGCAGCATCCGAGGCATCAATTGCAGCTTGCAAATCGTTGACTTCAGACTCTTCTTTTACGCTGCGGAGAGGCTCAACAAAACCTTGCGTTGGGGTGAAATCAACCTCGACATTATCTGCTCCACGAACAGTTTCAAGAAGCCTTTCGTGAGCTGATACTGTGAGATCCTCCGCTTCAAATCCAATATTTTTGCAGTTTAGAGTTTTCAGTGTTTCCGGAAGCCAGGAAGTCATTGCGCCCGTAATCTGTAGTATCTCAAAGTCAGGCGATTGCCTATTTGCCTGCTCCGTATAACGAAAATCAGTAGCTAGAATAGCCTTATCAAATGAAATGAACAAGAATCCCGCAGATCCCGTGAAACCACTCAAGTAGCGACGATTTTCGGGATGCGAAATGAGGAATGCATCCAATTTCTTGTCACGTAAGGTGGATCGCAATGCATTAATGCGCTCTTTTGTCATATTTTATTTTCTCCCAATTCCAAATTGCTCTCCTCAAAAACAAGGTTTTCAAGAGCGTGCAGATATCCTCTCCACCCAAGGCCGGTAATTTGTCCTTTTGCGATTGACGCAATTACAGATCGATGCCGCCACTCTTCTCGCGCATATATATTTGAGATATGCACCTCAATAATTGGTACACCAGCATCATCGAGAGCATCCCGAAGGGCATACCCATAATGTGTCAAAGCACCTGCATTAACAATTATGCCATCACAATTGGCAGCATTCTCTTGAACGAAATCGATCAAGGTACCTTCAGCATTACTTTGGTGAAACGTTACTGTAACGCTCAATTCGATTGCTCGCGCCTCGATCTTCTCGCACAACATTTCTAAGGTGAAATTCCCATATATTTGATGATCCCTTTTCCCTAGGAAATTTAGGTTGGGGCCATTCATCACAAGGATATGCATTTCTTCCTCCGATCCTAGTGTTCCTGCTAATTGTACCAGCTACTTTGCCAGCTACATAAATAACACCCAAATGATAATTCCGTAAACTTCTCTCGGAGATTTGAACTCATCGGTGATTACCCATATTCTGACGACTTCTGTTTCTATGCGTGAGTATTAAATGACCCCAGCAAGAAGGCGAATGTTGCATTTCAATGTATGTATAGGCACAATACATCCGGAAACGGGCATCTATAATATGCGAAGGAGAGAAACATGCAATTAACACCCCATGTATACGTCTGCCATATAGATGATGGCGCCGACGCACATCCTGGCGGCAGCAACAACTATTTCGTAGGTGATCCAAAAGAAGAAATGATCCTCATTGACACTGGCACACAAGATCGAGAATGGACTCGAACGATACTAGAATATTACGAAAAACTTGGAAGCCCAAAAATTACCGGAATCGCGATCACGCATGGTCACGCTGACCACTATGGTGGTGTCGACCGAATGTATGACGCTATGCAAGCGCCAATCCTTTGTCATCCAAAACTTGTGAAAACCCTACAAAAATTAGCACCAAAAGAAGCTGTGAGACCGCTCCGCTCGCGAGAAATGCTGGAGACTGGTGGGGGAGTGCGAATGCGGGCCGTTTTCACACCGGGTCATGCAGTCGACCATGTTTGTTACCACCTTTCCAAAGAACGCGTTCTTTTTACCGGTGACACGATACTTGGCTCGTCATCCTCAACAATGCAAGATTTGGGAGCGTATATGAAATCGCTTGAACTATTAAAGAAGTTCAGGCATGAAATTATTGCGCCAGCACATGGTGGCGTGGTCAATAAACCCCGTGCAGGCCGACTAGTCCAAACATACATTGACCACCGTAATCAACGAGAATCCCAAGTTCTCGGCTCTTTAGGCAAAGGGATCGAATCAGTTGAAGAAATGGTCAAAGATATCTATCCCAAGAACTTGAAAAAAGGATTACGTGATGGTGCTGCTAGAAATGTTAGAAATCATTTAGACAAGCTATCCAAAGAAGGACGCGTGAGCAAGAAAGAAACTTTCAACCTGAATAAATAGATTCATTTCTGAGCGAAACGCGAAGCCATTCAATCTTAAAAAGCTTAAGAACAGGAATCAACGATTCATCCCAGGATGCGCTTTCTTGTAGACAACTTTCGTCTGGGCCTGGGTAACATGAGTGTATATTTCAGTACTTGTCAGTCGGGTATGCCCTAAAAGTTCCTGAACAACCCTTAGGTCCGCTCCACCATCTAGGAGATGCGTGGCGAAACTATGCCGAAGGGTATGAGGATGAATATTCGGCAAGCCGATCCGCAAAGCATACTGTGCCATAATATATTGGATGCCACGTGGTGTTATTGGTTTACCTTTGGCATTCAAGAAAATTGAGTCGTATTTTTGCTCTTTTAAAAGAGCTATCCGTCCACTATCTAAATACAAACCCAGCGATTCATTGCAACGCTCACCAAATAAGGCAATCCTCTGTTTTTGACCTTTCCCCCAAACCCGTAATTCATTAACCCCTAGATCGATTTCATCCAGTTTCAATGCTGCTAACTCGCTTACCCGAATGCCTGAACTGTAAAAAAGTTCAATAATAGCCCGGTCTCTCTGACCAAGGGGGGTTTTTATGTCTGGAGCATGAATCAATTTTTCCATTTGACCAATAGAAAGATAGTCAGGTAGGTACCGACCACGTTTGGGAGAAGGAGTCTTGCGTACGAGTTCCGATGGGGAAACTCCTTCCAAGTCCAAAAACTTATAGAAACTACGCAATGCACTTAGCTTTCGCCCAATGCTTGAACGACTATAACCGTGGTCATATAATTTTTGAGCAAATTTCCGGACCACAGTCCGATCCACCTCAGCATAAGCCTCAATCTTGATGTCTTTCAACATCTGCACAAAAGGAGTGAGGTCATCAATATATGCTCTCACCGTACTTGGCGAAGCATTACGTACACCGACCAGATGTTTCTCGAAACTTAGAAGGTGGAAATCTAGACTTTTTTCAGAACGATTCAATATCATCAGATTGCCATTAGTGACACAGCCATACCAATCGTTACGCTTCTACAGATTTGCTCACTGAACCTTTAACAACAACCGGTGAATCAACGTCGGGCGTGGAAGAAACATCCTCTGGAACCACTAATTCTTCTTGTGAACCCTGCCAGTCACAGGACACGCATTTTGCGCCATCGTTTTTTTGAGCAATTAATAATCGATTACACTCAGGGCATGACACATCAAGAGGTTGTCCATTAATAACAAAGTTACATGTCGGGTAACTCGAGCACCCGTAGAAACTCCTACCGGTTTTGCGTGCACGACGCTCAACCAAATCAGCGTTGCACTTAGGGCAACCTTTTTCGATCTTCTCAGAAGCATCTCGAGTGTTCTTGCACGAAGGGAAGCCAGTGCATGCAAGGAATTTTCCAAATCTACCTGTCTTTAAGACCATCGGCTTGGAACATTCTTCACAGATTTCATCTGTTGGTTCGTCAAGCTGGCTTTTCATGCTTGGCATCGCCTCCGCAGCTTTATCCACAGTTGCGGCGAATGGATCATAAAAATCTTGTAGAACCGAGGCCCACTCGCGTTCGCCACGTGCAACTTCTTCCAATTTTTCTTCCATATTGGCCGTAAAATCCAAATCAACGATATCGTCAAAATGCTCTGCTACTAAGTCATGCACCAAAAGCCCTACTTTTTCTGGCTCAAATCGCTGCTGATCGCGCTTGATATATCCAACGTCTAGAAGCCGCGATATTGTTGGCGCATACGTACTAGGTCTACCAATACCTTTTTCTTCTAATGCTTTCACTAACGTCGCATCATTGAAACGTGGCGGCGGTTGAGTGAAATGTTGCTTCGGTTCCAAATCAACTAGATTCAAAAGATCCGATTGAGCCATTTCTGGCAATTTGCCACCCATCTCCTCTTCAGACTCATCAGTCCCTTCTTCGTACACCGCAAGAAATCCATTGAATTGCATTACCTGACCAGATGTTTTGAACACGTATGTTTTATCCCGCGAAGTATTCGTGGACCAGATATCGATTGATGTTGCATCAAATATTGCATCTGTCATCTGTGACGCAAGCACCCGTTTCCAAATAAGGTCATAAAGACGAGCTTGATCTTGGGTAAGATCGCTTCTGATGCTCTCGGGAGACCTTTGGATTGAGGTAGGTCGGATTGCTTCGTGTGCTTCTTGTGCACCCTTCACCTTACGCGTATATACGCGCGCGGATTTTGGCACATACTTGTCCCCATGCTTTTCGGTAATCCATTGACGTATTTCTTGTTGCGCCTGGTCTGCAAGATTCGTCGAATCAGTTCTCATGTAGGTGATCAGGCCTATAGGACCATCCGATCTTAAGGAAATACCTTCATATAGCTGCTGCGCAACACTCATAGTTTTCCGTGCGGGGAAACGTAGCTTACGCCATGCCTCCTGCTGGAGCGTCGATGTTATAAATGGAGCGGCGGGACGACGCCGTCTGTTCCGCTTAGTGACCTTTTGAACTTTAAAAGTGCTCGGCCTGATATCATCCACAATCTGCATCGTTTCGTCTTCGTTAGACAAATCGATTTTCACTATTTCCCCTGATCCTTGAACAACACTATCAAGTTTCGCTGAAAATGCTTGAGGGGAGGCTTGCGAAGCATCACCAGCTGCCAGATCCGCATGAACAGTCCAAAACTCTTTCGCTACAAATGCATCAATTTCACGCTCTCGATCCACAACCATTCTTAGTGCAGGGGATTGAACCCTCCCCGCAGACAAACCTCGTCGCACCTTCCGGCCAAGAATAGGGCTAATCTTGAATCCAACGATACGGTCAAGTAATCGTCTGGCTTGCTGAGCATTAACTAATTCCATATCAATAGATTTCGGCTCCTGAAACGCAGATAAAACCGCGTCTTCAGTAATTTCATGAAAAACAACCCGCTTAATACGATCCGGTGTCAGACGCATCGCTTCCATGACATGCCATGATATCGCTTCACCCTCTCTGTCTGGGTCAGTCGCGAGATACACTGTATCAGCGGATTTTCCCACACGTCGCAATTCATTGATAAGGTGGAAACGCTCTTTGATGATGGCGTATTTCGGCTGGAAATCGTGTTCAGTATCAATTCCTAAATCATTTGACGGTAAATCCCGAACATGACCCATTGACGCTTCGACGTGATACTTGTCACCAAGCATCCTGCTCAAAGTCCTAGCTTTCGCAGGGGATTCAACAATGACAAGATCACGCAAGGATCCTGAATCTGGGGCCGCCTTAGCGACCTCATTTTTGGTTTTGCTGACGCGGCGCCGCGGACTCTTCTTCTGTGTAATGTTTTTCTTCCCTTGTTTTTCCGTCATTTGATGGATTCTCCGAATTCTATACCAATTTTTGGTATCGATCCCTACTAAAAAATGAACTTTGCCACAATCCAAATTAGTCACTACAAATTCGGATCTAGAGAAAGCTCTTTAAGCTCAAATATGCACCAGCGAAGCTAAATTCCAACCTAACCGATGGTAAAGCAAAGGTCAAGTTTTCCTTAATTTGACCAAAAACATTAAGAGGAGATCGCACACCTCGACAGCTAGATACGAAATGAAGATGGACAGAAAAACGCTCTTCGTATCTAATAGAAACTATACGTGAGGGCATAAAATGGCGGAGAGGGTGGGATTCGAACCCACGAGGGGAGGTCGTCCCCTACGCGCTTTCCAGGCGCGCCTGTTCGGCCACTCCAGCACCTCTCCGCGGAGAGGGTGGGATTCGAACCCACGGCCCCTGTTAAGAGACTCCGCTTTTCGAGAGCGGTGCCTTAATCCGCTCGGCCACCTCTCCAATGAATGGAATTATATCATTACAATTATATATCTCGGGGGTGCCTAATGAGGCTAAACAAATCCGTATGCCTATACACCCGGGGTCAAATGCCCAAAAGCCTGGCAAATATCATGCCTATTTTGTAGTGCATTTTTTTACGGGCAGAAACATAAATGAGTACACCATTACCAATATCGCAAACTCTATTTTCCCGCAAAGATCCAGTAGAAGATCAGAGAGGAAAGCAGCCAACTTGAAGAAATACACTGAATAACAAAAATCCCATTTGACATCACTACACAGCAGAACTATGATTATCGCGACCTTTTAGTTATAAATTTCCAAGGAATCAGGTTGATTTCGAACACGGAACAACCGTGACTATGGAAGGGGGTTTGCATGATGCAAGTGCTAAGAAAAAGAAAGTTATTTCTGGCACTCGTCTTTTCGCTAGCAATTGCGATGGTTTCCGCCGCATGCGCTGGGACGGATGGATCACAGGGTCCTCAGGGGCCAGCGGGTGACCGAGGAGCACAAGGCGCTGAAGGACCAGCAGGTCCGCAAGGTGCTGAAGGACCAGCAGGTGAGGCTGGCGCGGACGGTGCGGACGGAGAGGATGCACCTCAACCGCTTAACAGGCCAGATCGTAATGGGCCAGTTAACCTAGTCGTCAAGCCATCAACAGTGACTGTGGGCGAGACCACGCTATCGGTACTCGGTTCTGGTTGGGCTCCTAACACGAGCGTAACGACTGAATTCCATCGACTGTTTTATGCGAAGAGCCAAGTGGTACGCGCTAGGCCTTTAGAGTCTTCGACCTACAAATTCGTTGGGGGAAGGTCTAATGAGTCCGGAGCGTTCAAATTCGATCAAACGGAAGCTTTCACAGAAGCCGTTGAGATTTACTTCGACGAAATCAAAGTGGACGAGGCTGTATTTACTGTAATAGCGAGATCCAGTAATGGTGATGAGGCATCGTTCCCTGTCACTGTCAAACGATCAGCAGGCAGTGGTACAGTCGGCGAGAAAGGAAATTAAGTGATGCGATTTTTTATACGTAAACAAATCGGCGTCACTCTGGTTTTCGCACTTGCCGTTGCTCTAGTCGCGTCGGCATGCCAAGCAGGCGTTGCCGGACCAGCAGGACCGCAAGGACCAGCAGGCGCAGCGGGGATTGAGGGACCACAGGGACCTCAAGGACCACAGGGCGCAGCCGGACCAGCAGGACCTGCGGGAGAGGCGGGAGTAGCAGGCAAGGACGAACCACTGGGATTCCGTGACACGAACCGAAATGGGCCTCCAATGATCATAGTAAGTCCTGATGTAATTACTGTCGGGGATACTGGCATTACGGTAAGTGGAGCAGGTTGGTCTATCCGATCGTCAATCACGATCGAATTCCACCGCTTGTTCTGGGCCAAGGCACAGGTGAAGCGATCCGACCCAATTGGATCATCAACCTACGTATTCCTCAATGGAAGGTCTAATGACTCGGGCGCTTTTGAGTTCGCTCAATCAGATGACAAACCATTCCCTGAAGCAGTTGAGATTTACTTAGACGAGATCGGAGCGGACGAGGCAATGTTCACAGTAATTGCACGCTCGTCAGAAGGTGAAGAAGCATCTTACCCTGTACTAGTTAAAAGAAGTGCAGGATAACCATTAAAGTTGATAAGGGAGACTTGCTATGCGTTTGCTAAGCAGAAATAGGACTTTTCTGGGCTTGGTGCTCGCTCTAGCAGCAATGCTAGTGGTTGCGGGTTGTGCCGGCGCAGATGGCGCTGATGGTCCGCCAGGACCCAAAGGCGCAACGGGTGCAGCAGGAGCACAAGGAGCACAAGGACCTGCAGGACCTCAGGGACCAGCCGGTCCAGAGGGACCAGCTGGTGAAGCTGGTGCAGATGGAGAGGCGAAGCCAGTTGGGTTCCGCGATACAAACCGGAATGGTCCTCCAATCATTGTTATAGTTCCTAGTGAAATTACCGTTGGTGATACAGGTGTCCAGGTTTATGGCGCCGGATGGTCACCTCGAGTCGGAATGGAAATTGAATTCCATCGATTGAAGTATGCTAAGAGTCAGGTTGTACGCGCCCGACCAATAGAGTCGTCGACTCACAAATGGTTAACAGGACGCGCCAATGACTCCGGTGCCTTCGTAATGGAATCAACAGATCCTTTTACCGACGCTGTTGAGATTTACTTGGATGAGCTTGGAGCCGATGAAGCAATATTCACGGTTATCGCACGCTCAACGGAAGGGGAAGAAGCCTCTTTCCCTGTCAAGGTAAAGAGGAGCGCTAGTTAAGCCTCCAAAGGTAATTGGCGTAGGATTTGAAAGCCGGCGATGGTGAATATCAAACTCACCATCGCCGGCTTTATCGTTGATCGAGCCCAAACTTGCAAACCCTCATCTTCCACTAAACGCAATGGTTCCTGCCTTCTGAAAGGCGAAAAAACCAGGTAGCCAAACCAAGATGGGTGCGTTACCACAATGTTTATCGCTGAATCTTAAAAAGCTGTCTTGAATTTCACAATCACCCAAATGAAAAGGTTTCCTTTTATCAAACCTTTTATTCTTTCAAATACTTATACGATCAGTACGCATGTCTTTTGTAAGAAAATATTGGCAAGCCTCGAGATATTTGGCTCTACATTTTCGTATCACTTCCCACGAAGCATAAGTGGCCCACTCATTCAGGACTAGCTAAGTGTAATCTGGTGTACATTTAAAATCGCCAATAACATCAAACATTCATATTTCATTATTAAAACTATGGATTTATTGTGCTATTGATTGCGTTGAGTTATCAATCAAAAATTAAGTATGCAGTCATCTAGCTTATGCCTAAGCCGATTTTAAGATCGCTTATTTTATTGATCGAGATCATTCAGCTTAGGGGCACGCCATACCCGAACTTTTCGTATTCTGCGACCAACAGTCGTGAGCACCTCGAATGTCAATTCATTTGTTGCAACACGATCTCCTGGGACAGGGATTTTCCCCAAATCATGAAATATCAATCCGCCAATAGTATCGAATCCCTCACCCCGCATTTCGATCGAAAAGTATTCGTCAAGCATATCTAATGGCGCCTTACCATCAATAACAACCTCGTCATCACTAACACGTTCCGCTTCAGGTTCTTGTGAATCATACTCATCCGCAATTTCCCCAACGATCTCTTCCAACAAGTCCTCAATGGTAACAAGCCCGGACACTGCACCATATTCATCAACCACGACCCCTAAATGAAGGCGCTTTTGCTGAAATTCATCTAATAACTCATCAAGCTTCTTAGTCTCTGGTATAAAAAATGGTTCCCTACAAATCGTCCTTAATTGGACGGAAGAAGTCCTAGGCTCTGCCAGTGTGAGCAAATCTTTCGCATAAATTACACCAACAATATTGTCCTTCGTAGATTCAAAAAGAGGAATGCGTGTGAAACCTTCGCTATTGATAAGATCGATAATCTCAGAAACCGACGCATCTTCGCTTGTTGCTACTATGTCTGGAAATGGAACCATGATTTCGCGAACAGTCGTATCTTCCAATTTCAGAATTGCTCTAATCATCTCACGTTCATGCTCTTCAACTTCGTGTCCCTGATAAATAAGGCCTTCACCATTTTGACCTTCTTTGGAAGCCTCTTGATCCTCCGATGATTGGCTGTAATTGCTTTTAATCCGTTCTTCGAGTTTCGCAACAAGAATGGTTGAAGGGTAAAAAAGTTTCAGCAACGAAGATGCAAGCGGCACAAGTCGTAAAATAGCTTGTTCAGGAGAGGAACCGGTAATCATGTATGCGAGCATTCGACTCAAAACGAATGTTGAAATCACAAGGAGTACAGAGAATAAGCTTGCTATAGATATTGTCAAATTTAATCCGTCATTGAACACTGCTAGGCTCAATACAAACATAGCCAGAACATTAATCACCTCTGCAAGGGCTAACGTAAACACAACTTGACCTAATTTACTTAGTAGCATCTCTAATTGACGCGATCCCTCTATTTCGCGTTGGACAAGCCGCTCTACATTTTCACCCCGTATCCGAATCATCCCAACCTGGAACACAGATAAAGCGATCATAGTCGGCAAAATAAGAACAATGACGAAAAATAGTGAAATCCAAGAAAGTGTACTCATGTCTCCTTACGTCCAATACCTTGATTATCATTCAAATTCCGATCATCGTGAGCACTTCCCTCTGAAGACTTTAATGTCCAAAACCGTGCCGGTACGCCAACCGCCATTGTGTCGGCAGGTATATCTTTGTTCAATACTGTCCCGGCACCTGTGCGAGACCTGGCCCCGACTTTAATTGGAGCAATAAGCATCGTGTCAACACCCAGAAAAACATCCTGTTGAATCGTAGTTCGATGTTTTTCATCTCCATCGAAATTAGCAGTGACCACTCCAGCTCCAATGTTCACATTATCACCGATATCGGCATCACCAATGTAACTGGAATGACCCATCCGAACATTCAAGCCTAATCGACTATTTTTAATTTCACCAAAATTCCCGATGTGCACTCCTGAACTCAAATGAGATCCTGCACGCAAATGACAGAAAGGGCCAATATTTACGTC
The DNA here is from genome assembly GCA_009392005.1 of SAR202 cluster bacterium. Lineage (GTDB taxonomy): Bacteria > Chloroflexota > Dehalococcoidia > UBA6926 > VFHL01 > VFHL01. The sequence goes on along the minus strand of VFHL01000010.1, from coordinate 38,256 downwards.
ATCCTGAATCACTGTCTTTTCCAATACGGAACTTCCAATCGTACATCGATCGCCAATCGTAGTATCATCTATTTGGCATCCTGGCCCAATTTTACAATCCGAACCAATCTGTGTGCTTCCCCGGATATATGTATTTGGCTGTATGATCGTATCTTGTCCAATCACAACAGTACTTTCAATATAGGCTGAATCCGGATCAACGAATGTAACCCCATCTTTCATCAAACGTTGAACAGTTCTATTGCGCATCTGCTTTTCAGCTGCAGCTAAGTCTAGTCGAGTGTTTACACCCCACGCCTCCCATGAATCCTTAGAGACAATTGCAACTACACCACCAACTAATTCACTAGCGAGGGCAATGAGGTCCGTAATATAAAACTCGCCATTTTCATGTTGCTGTAATTGAGGCATCGTATCCCATAACCATTTTGTGTTGATACAATAAGCTCCACAATTAACTTCAAAAAGTGATCCATGCAGTGCTGTATCGTCTTGAGACTCAACCACTGATTCGACTTGACCGGTTTCATCCCGCATGACTAATCCTAATGTCTGTCGATCTGCCACAAAAGCCGATAAGAAGGTCAAGACGGCATCACTATTCTCATGTGACTGAATTAATTTCTTTAAGCTATCAATCGATATAAATGGATTATCAGCATTTACAACCAAAATATTCTGAACGCTAGCATCAATAATTGGTTCAACAGATTGAATCGCCCCCGCTGTACCAGACATACTAGACTGGGTCACATACCGACGGTTTGGGTCAAAAAGCTGGCCAAAACTAGTACTGTCACTCGCTACAACGATCGCTTGACCCTGTAAGGCCACTTCAATCGTGTCTAGCACATGACCCAACATCGGTTTGCCATTCAGCAGATGCAACGGCTTTGGTGTTTTAGACTTCATACGTGTCCCGCTACCTGCGGCTAACACAACACCATCCCAAGTATCCATAATCTCCTGATCAAACAAAACGAGCCGAAGCAGCTACCAGATAAACTGGCCGCCGTTTCGGCTCGTTAGCCTACCTAAATCTGATCCTCCGTTATACGAAGGAGGTTCTGTCTTTGTCTCCACTTACCCTCAACCGCTGCCTTTTCTATAAATCTCATACCCGTCAGGATAGCGGCATTCAAGCAGCCTATTCTAGGTCAGTTTCGGTGTCAAGTCTTCCACCTCGTTAGTCATAACGTAAAGAACACGAAATGAGTCCTCTTGCAATAACATGTTTTCTGCGAATATCTAGCACACAAATTCCTTTATAATAATCCTTTGTGAGAACCACGAAGAGATAGTATAATCCTGCTCATGCTTCTTTAGGTGCTCATGCTTCTTTAGGTGCCCATCCTTACTAAGCGCAACTCTTGCTATAATCGAAAAGCACCCTGTAAGAGCGCTTATTAAGCATATCCAGCTAGCCCACGTCAGGAGTCAATTGGAAGAAAACATAACTCACATAGTCACACACTTGGTATTACAATTGGCAGTAATACTGGTCGCTGCAAAAGTAGCAGGTGAACTGACTGAACGATATCTAAAACAACCCTCTGTACTTGGTGAATTATGTGCAGGTGTTATCATTGGCCCCTTCGCGCTCGGAGCGCTATCTATACCAGGGCTTGGTGTATTATTCCCTCTCCCTCATGCAGCTCACGGAGCTGCAATTTTTATACCCGTATCAAATGAACTCTGGTCGGTCGCCCAAATAGCATCAGTGGTCTTGCTCTTTGTAGCAGGTCTGGAAACAGACTTGAAACAATTTTTGCGATTTGCACCACAAGCATCAGTAGTTGCAATTGGAGGCGTTTTTTTCCCTTTCGTCGCTGGAATATACGCGCCGGTTTTAATGGGCTTTACAGATAACCCATTCGATACAATGCCATTATTCCTTGGCTGTGTTATGACCGCAACCTCCGTTGGTATTACCGCTCGAATCTTGGGTGATATTCAACAAATCAATACCCCAGAGGGCGTGACAATTTTGGCAGCAGCAGTAGTCGATGATGTGTTAGGAATCTTGGCACTAACGATCGTTATTGGAATCGCAGAGACGGGTGGCGTATCGATAAGTAACGTGGCCCTCGTGGGTGGCAAAGCGACCGGTTTTTGGCTTGCGCTCACAATTGGCGGTATACTCATCGCTCCTTATATATCTCGATTATTGCTTAAGTTCCAATCAACAGGTGCGAGCCTTGCTCTCGCACTTGGACTCGCTTTTATAGCAGCCGCACTGGCTGAAATGTTTGGTCTCGCAATGATTATAGGAGCATACTCCATAGGGCTCGCTTTATCAGGAACAGAACTAAAAGAACGGATTATGGAACCACTTGAATCGTTATTCCATGGCTTGGTGCCAATATTCTTTGTTGTAATGGGCATGTTAGTTAATTTGGAAGCAATGACAGCGTCAATTGGTCTTGGCATTGTACTTACTATCCTAGCAATCTTATCTAAAGTATTTGGCTCTGGATTACCGGCCCTCGCAGTAGGATTTAACCGCATAGGAAGCACGAGAATTGGAATCGGTATGCTTCCACGAGGTGAAGTCGCCCTAATTGTTGCTGGTATTGGCCTTGCACGTGGAGTTATTGGACCAGACATTTTCGGAGTCGCGATCTTAATGACCGTGGTAACAACGTTTTTGGCACCAATACTTCTCGTTCCATCATTCAAATCAGGTGGAGATGGTTTGACAAAACATTAAACTGAATCACGTATTGAGCCCGACACGCAGTCACGTAGAAGCGTCACCACTCAACACATGATCATAATTGCAACCGCTGTTGCATCGGTCATGGTATGACTTAATTCGTGGCTTCAAAAATACCAAAAGAAATGTAAGAATATGGTTAGAAGAAAACGTACACGTTACTCAAAACTTTAATGCCTATTTATGAGGTTACGCGTCGCAGGGTTTGTTAAAAAAGGGATTGCTGGCCTAACGCCCCTGTAGCTCAGCGGATAGAGCGCCAGCCTCCGGAGCTGGAAGCCCGAGTTCGAGTCTCGGCAGGGGTACCAAATCCGGAAACTTTTGTGTTAACGGTGATTTTCAATCGTTATATTGATTAAGAAGGGACCACTTAAATGGATAATCTTGAACTGCATCGAGAACCGCCCACAAACCTTGACACGCTAATTGTTGGTTTAGGAGGGTGGATTGACGCGGGAGAAGCCGCTACATCCTCAATTCGCAACATGATTCGTAGATTACCGGCTGTACGACTCGCTTCAATTGATCCAGAAGATTTTTTTGATTTTACACAATCACGTCCAACTTCCCGAATCACAGCTGAAGGCGCACGCAAAATCAAGTGGCCAACAAGCGAATTTTTTGGATGGCAGAGGCCGGAACAAAATACAGGGATTCTCCTCTTCAGAGGAATGGAACCAAATCTGAAATGGAAAACATATGCAAATTTGATACTTGATCTCGCAGAGAAATGTGGGGTAAAACGCATCATATCACTTGGAGCCCTTCTTGCATCTATGCCCCATACTCGAACACCACGTGTAACTGGCAGTTCCACAGATCCAGAATGGCAGGCGGCATTGGAAGATTGGGGCATATTGCGCCGACCAAATTACCAAGGACCCACAGGATTCGCAACAGCCCTCTTCGACGCGGCGACCAAACGTGGTATCCCTTACATGACTTTAATGGGTCAGGCGCCGCACTACATACAAGCTGCAAACAATCCAGCAGTCACACGTGCACTCCTCGGTTACGTTGTCCAATTATTGAATATTGAGTTGGATTTCACTCGTCTGGATGAAGCGGTTTCTACATTCAATGCTCGCTGTGACCAGATTGTTGCTAATGAAGATTCGATGAAATCATATGTTACACAACTGGAAGTTGAATACGACTCAGGGTTTACAGAAGATTCGCAACCAATTGATGAGACATTAAATTCTGAAGATTTAGTCCAAGAACTTGAGGATTTTCTAAAAAGCGAGCGAGAACCGGGAGATTCCTAGTCCGCGTATATGATATGAAATATCCACAGATTTAGATAGGTGAGTGCAGCGACCACTTGAGCGCTTTTGTTTAAGAAGATGCGCCCATTAGTATAAACTCTCAACACAAATCACCTTAACTTTTTGATTCACCAAGCGAAAATTTACATTGACCGTTCACGCATACCCGACTACTATTTGGTAGGTCGTGCTACACGGGGAGCTAGCGGTGCCTTGAACCCGCAATCCGCTTTAGCGGGGTGGAAGCCCTCCTTTGAGGCCCTCCGTTTGGTAATGTGGTTTCGGCGCTTTAGCGATGAGGGTCGGGTCCTACGTGACGGAGCCCTCCGAACCGGGTCAGATCTTGACAGAAGCAGCCCTAAGGGGTCCGCTCCGGGTGCCGTGGGAGTGCCTAACCTGAGTTAGACACCGTAATCGTATTATTTGAACGTGGTCGACAGGAGGGGCACGGCCCTTGGGTGTGGTTATGACGATAAATGAACAATATCCCTTGCGAGAACAGATTTCTTTCCTATTGCGAAAAAACAATATTCGGCCCAAAAAATCATTCGGTCAAAACTTCTTGATTGATGACGAAGCACTAAAAAGAATATTGGTCGCAGCAAATCTTTCCAAAACTGACACCGTGGTAGAAATAGGGCCTGGACTAGGTGTAATGACAGAACACTTGGCGCGCGATGCAAAGAATGTTATCGCGGTCGAAGTTGACGAAAAATTAGCAACACTACTGAAAGAACGAACGCGAGATACACCTAACTTGAATGTTATCAGAGGCGATATACTCCAAATGTCTCCATCTGTTTTCGTTCCCGAAAATGCTTACGTTGTTGTCGCTAATTTACCTTACTCAATTGCATCAGGAGTTCTACGGCATTTTCTTGAGGCCGATAAAAAGCCACAGCGTATGATCGTGATGGTTCAGAAACAAGTAGCTGAAAATATCTGTGCTTCGGTTGGCCATCTCGGAATATTAGGGATTTCGATACAAGTTTACAGTGATCCAAAACTATTATTTGTGTTGAAACCCGATAGCTTCTATCCCTCCCCAAAGGTTGAATCTGCTATCATCGAATTAACCATATTTGATGAACCCAAAATCGCTCCAAACCTAATCGATGCGTTCTTCACTACAGTTCGGGCAGGCTTTCGAACGCCTAGAAAACAAATAAAAAATTCATTAGCGCTTGGTCTAGAAGTACCAACCGCAAAAACGGGTGAATGGCTTTTAGATGCCCATTTAGATCCACAACAAAGGCCGCAAAATTTAACCATTGAAGAATGGGGACATTTGACCAAGATCATTAACCAGTCTGCAAATTTGGAATGAATGACACCATGATAACTGCGCAGGCAAACGCAAAAATTAATCTCAACTTAGAGATCCTTGGTAAACGCAGTGATGGATTTCACAACATCTCGTCAATTTTTCAAAAAATTAGCCTTTCGGACACGTTGGAATTCGAACAATCGGAAAACCTAATCTTAGAATGCGATGTTGAGGAATTAAACAATGAAAACAATCTCGTATACAGAGCTGCGAAATTACTTCAATTAAGAACCTCGCTTAATATTGGAGCTCGTATTATTCTCCACAAAAACATACCGACGAGTGCAGGATTAGGCGGTGGAAGCAGCAACGCGGCTACAACTCTTCTCACCTTAAATGAGATGTGGGATGCTGGGCTTTCGCTAAAAGATCTTGAACATATTGCAGCGGAACTAGGATCCGACGTACCATTTTTTATTCAAAACACGACTGCTTTAGTAGAAGGTCGTGGAGAGAAAATCACGACATTAAATCCACCCAAAATGTCATGGATGGTTCTTTTGATGCCACCACTGCAGATTCAAAACAAAACACAACGTGTATTTAGTGCTATCACGGAGCGCGATTACACACAGGGAGAAACGGTGCCCAAAATAGCGCGCCGCATGAAAAAAAGTCAGCTCAAAATTCAAGATTCTTTAGCAATCAATCATCTAGAAAATAGCGCCCTTAGCTTATTTAAAGAAATCGTTCCATATCGCGACGTATTTTCGGATATCCCTCATGCTTCTCCCCAGCTAACAGGAGCCGGGCCATCATATTTCTCAATCTTCCCAAGCAAAAATCACGCACAAATTGCCGCTAAGCGTTTACAGACACTCGTACCAGCGAAAATTATCGTTACGAACACGTTAGAATAGGTTGGGTCATGCCACGAAGCAACGCATGCAACTTTTTGTTTTTAAATAATATAGGTGATTTATTGTGATTATCTTAATAGGCGTTGGAATTGGCTGGGTTATGGGATTCGCATTTGTATTGATTAGCATACCGCTAATACCTTTCGTTGCAAGAGAGAGGCCAGGAATACTGCAACGCGTACCGACTGAATCTTTTACGTTAACAATGGCAATGCTGTTTTACAGCGTAGCCATCCTATGGTGGGGCATACTCGGTGCAATTGTTGGTACAACTCATAATTTGGTAAGCGTATTGATACCAATCCATGCTTTTGGATCTTCAAATCTGATATTCAGTATAGCGACAACCCTTGCCACACTAGGAATAGCTGCCTACATAGCCAGAGCCATCCCTTGGGCCCGTCGCCAAATTTGGAGCATGGCGGTACTTATGTTCTTGTTTTGGGGCTGGCTATTGCCAACCCTAGCAACCATCGATGCATAGAATGATTTAAGCTTCGGTTTTAATATTGTAGAAATATATAGGCCAGGATCGTAAGCACAATAACAAGCAATCATAACTGTCACTTTTAGCATTAATGCTTATGCGGACAAACAAAAAACACCCCTCTACTGACGAACATGTTTTCGGGATATAATTGAAGAGAAGTGGGGCCTGTAGCTCAGTGGTAGAGCGGTCGGCTCATAACCGATTGGTCGCAGGTTCGATCCCTGCCGGGCCCACCAAATTTACCACCTCTTACCTGAAATGTTAAAGGAGCCAAAGCGCGCCAATGATTAGTCTTAAACGAAATTCAAAAGGCGAACCTGTTAATGCTCCTGGGATCAGAAAAAGATCTAGCTCAATGTACAAGCCACATCAAACCGAAATGTTTAAGATAAGTCGATCAAAATTCAGTGATTTTTTGAACTGCCAAAGGTGTTTCTACCTTGATCGTGTCAAAGGGTTGATATCACCCTCGACCCCGGGCTGGACCCTAAATGAAACAACTGATTTATTGCTAAAAAAGGAATTTGATGCTTGTCGTGAAGAGCAAACGCCTCATCGATTGTTCTCGAAGTTTGATCTGAATCATGTAGTCCCATACGCACACCAAGATTTGGAACTATGGAGAGATTCAATGCGTCATGGACTTGAACATCAAGTAAAGGGAACAAACATAATACTACATGGCGGGATTGACGATGTCTGGCTGGATACAAGGAACGAAGAAATCATCGTCGTTGATTACAAATCGCAAGCAAATAATCGTCCTGTTACACCACAACTCTATCTCGCTGGCACATATCATCAATCATACAAAATCCAATTGGATATCTACGCATATTTATTTCAGGGTATGGGCTTTAACGTTTCACCGACAAGTTATTTTTATGTCGTTAACGCGATAAGAAATGCGGACGGATTTCATGCGAAAATGGAATTTCAGGAAACACTTGTACCGTATGAATGGAGCAGTGACTGGATTGAACCCGAAGTCCAAAGCATGATATCGGTTCTCAATTCAGAAATGATCCCGCCTCCGACTGACGCTTGTGAAAACTGTGCGTACGCCAATCAACGGACCTTAGCAGAAGTAATTGAAACACCAATACCATCAAACTCTTGACGATTTTCGAGCTGATTCCTATACTTGGCGTGCTAAAAAGCTATTCTGGCCCGTTTGGCAATTTGTTATAACGCATTCATTTTTGAAGATAAGCCCGAGTGGCGCAAGGGAAGCGCAGCCGATTTGTAATCGGCAGGTTAGTGGGTTCGAATCCCCTCTCGGGCTCCGCTAAACAATGTGTTATGCGTTAACCAAGGTGGGGTGGGAGAGTGGTTAAATCCATCAGACTGTAAATCTGACGCCTTACGGCTACGCAGGTTCGAATCCTGCCCCCACCACCAAACATAAACGAGATTTAAAATTGTTGTCCTTTCAGCAAGTCTTTTAGTATAATTTGCTCTGTTGCTATAATTGATAGTAGTATAGGTAGCTGAGAATATTTGAAATTTTGATTCCCGGCCCACATAGCTCAGGCGGTAGAGCACGTTCTTGGTAAGAACGAGGTCACCAGTTCGAGTCTGGTTGTGGGCTCCATATCTAGGAGGTATGTAGTTGGCTAAACAGCAATTCGATCGGACAAAACCCCACATGAATGTGGGAACCATTGGTCACGTCGACCATGGAAAAACTTCTTTAACGGCTGCGATCACAAAGGTATTGGCACTCGCAAATACAGACAATGAGTTCCGAGCCTTTGATAGTATCGATAACGCACCTGAAGAAAGAGAGAGAGGCGTTACAATCGCAATCTCTCATGTTGAATACGAGACGGAAACCCGTCATTACGCGCATGTCGACTGTCCAGGACACGCCGACTACGTCAAGAACATGATCACCGGAGCGGCGCAGATGGATGGTGCCATTCTCGTGGTAAGTGCGCCCGACGGCCCAATGCCTCAGACCAGAGAGCATATACTGCTCGCTCGTCAGGTTAACGTTCCGAAAATGGTCGTTTTCCTCAACAAGGTCGACCAGATGGATGACCCAGAGTTGCTAGAACTCGTAGAGCTAGAGTTACGTGAACTACTATCGTCTTACCAATTTCCTGGAGACGAAATCCCAATCATCCGTGGTAGCGCGCTTGACATGCTAGAGTCTGACAGCACCGACATTAACGACCCAACATACAAGCCTGTCGTTGACTTAATGCAAGCGGTGGATGATTACATCCCTGTCCCTGACCGACCAAAAGATCAGCCATTCCTCATGCCGATTGAAGACGTTTTTAGTATTAAGGGCCGTGGCACTGTTGTGACAGGCCGGGTAGAACGCGGCACGCTAAAAGTAGGCGAAGAGGTTGATGTTGTAGGCTTTGGTGACACTCACCAAAAAACAATCACTGGCATCGAAATGTTCCATAAAATGCTTGATGAAGCGGAACCAGGGGACGCTGTCGGAGCGTTGATTCGAGGCGTCGATCGAGATGAGGTTGAACGCGGCCAAGTGCTTGCAGAGAAGCAAAGTATTAATCCGCACACAGCTGCACTCGGAGAAATCTACGTACTAACCCGCGATGAAGGTGGCCGGCACACACCATTTTTTACAGGCTACAAACCACAGTTCTACATTCGGACAACAGATGTTACAGGAACACTTGATCTGCCTGATGGTGTTGAAATGGTAATGCCAGGAGACAACATAACAGCGACGATCAACTTGATATCGCCCGTTGCGATGGAAGAGGGATTGCGATTCGCAATCCGCGAAGGTGGACGTACCGTAGGATCTGGTGTCGTTACCAAAATTATTGAATAGGAAAAAACGTGGCAAAATCAGGTCAAAGAACAATCATGACGCTTGCATGTACCGAATGTCGAGAGCGTAACTACACTTCGTCTAAAAACCGGAGGAATGACCCCAGTCGTTTGGAATTTGCAAAGTTCTGTCCTCGCTGCCGAGGGCACCGACTCCACCGGGAAGTGCGCTAGGTGGTTTAGTCAGTCATGAATCCATAGGGGACCATGAGAACACAAGTCGCGCTACCAAGAAAACCGAGGGGGCGGACAAATCTTCACGGTTCTACATAGGGAAACAAAACAGTTCAATTCTGCTGTTCGCAGCGGATCAATAGGACCATCTGAAGAATTATGAGGCCAAGAGAACTACTACAAAATCAACGTCAGGATGCATCTAGAAACCAGGGTGGATCCTTTTTCCGAGATATCATCGGCGAGTTGCGGCGTTCCACGTGGCCAACTCGAGAAGAGGCAACCCGGTTGACCATCATGGTTATCATTGTCGGCTCAATCATGGGAATGTTCCTGTGGTTGGTTGACTCGATTTTCGGCCTTTTCGTACGCGTGCTTGTTCTTGGTGGATAGTTCGCGTGAAGGAGTCACTCAATTGGTAATGGATAATGAGGAGGCTGGATGGTTTGTAGTCCACACTTACTCTGGACAAGAGAATCGTGTACAACAGAACCTCCAAAATCGCATAGAGTCTATGGACGTCCAGGATCGCGTCTTGCGCGTTGTCGTTCCCGTGGAGAACGAGGTGGAAATAAGAGGGGGAGAAAAAAAGACTGTAGAAAAGCGTATCTTCCCTGGCTACATCCTCGTGAACATGTTTATGGACCAAGATACGTGGAGGATAGTTCGTGACACCCCCGGAGTTACCGGATTCGTTAGTGCAGGAGACCCACCACGACCAGTTCCGCTGGGCAAAAGTGAGGTCAGCGGAATTCTTCAACAAATGGAATCACAGGAACCAAGAATACGAATCGGTTTCACGAAAGGTCAAAGCGTACGCATCACAGAAGGTCCATTCCAAGATTTCATTGGAGTCGTCGATGAAATCAATATGGAAAGAGGCAAGGTTAAAGCCTTAGTATCATTTTTTGGACGTGAGACCCCAGTGGAATTGGATTTCCTACAAGTTGAGAAGCTATAGACGATGGATTCTTCTTCTAAAGTAGGACCTTGGCAATTCCGTGAAATAAGAGGTGGGGCATTATTTATTGAATGGGATCTCAAGGCTGCTGTGAAATGTTCGTATTGTGGTAATATGTTTTCGGCTCCAAGCACACCTGAGGGAGTGGCTATAGTGCCAGCGCACGAATTTCATGAGATGAAAGATCTAGACTGTCCGGGGAGCGACCAACCTGGCGATATCGAAGATTTGTTAGTTTCTTGATAGTTGTGTACAAGTTATTTTATAATGTCTCGTCTTTGATTACTTATCGACAAGATTCCTAGGAGAGTCATGGCTCAAAAAATTCGCACCATTCTGCGCTTACAAATAGAAGCAGGCAAAGCTACACCAGCGCCACCTGTTGGACCCGCCTTGGGTGCGCAGGGTTTAAACATTATGGGATTCGTCAAGGAATACAACGCTCGCACTGCAGACAAAGTGGGGCAAATAATTCCAGTTGACATCACAGTGTTTGAAGATAACTCATTTACATTTGAAACAAAGAGTCCTCCTGTGAGTTTTCTCATTCGCCAAGTACTTGGCGTTGAGAAAGGAGCAAGTACACCACGTACGGAAACTGTAGGAACGCTAGACCCAAATCAAGTAAGGTCCATTGCAGAGACAAAAATGGATGATTTGAATGCAGTCGATATTGATGCTGCGATGCGCATAGTCGAAGGAACGGCGCGTAGCATGGGTGTTGAGATAGGGAGTTAGATACGTTGGTAAAACGAAGTAAAAGATACCAAGAAGCGGCAGACAGAATTGACGTGATGGAGCTTTATGATCCTGAAACAGCGATTGATCTCGCACTTCAAGGTGCATCAACAAAATTTGACGAAACCGTAGAATTACATGCGCGCCTGAATGTAGATCCCCGCCATGCTGACCAACAAGTGCGTGGCGTCGCAACTTTACCTCATGGACTCGGACGTGACATTAGGGTATTAGTTTTTGCTGAGGGTGAAGGTGCAAGCCTTGCAACAGATGCAGGTGCGGATCATGTAGGCGGCGAAGATTTGGTGAAACGCATTCGAGATGGTTGGTTAGATTTCGATATCGTGCTCGCAACCCAAGAAGCAATGCGATTCGTTGCTCCACTTGGACGTGTTTTAGGTCCCCGAGGTCTGATGCCAAACGCACGTACTGGAACTGTCGTAGTAGATCACAATGACTTACCCGCAATGATAAAAGAATCAAAGCAAGGTCGCGTCGAGTTCAGGGTGGATAGAACAGCAATTATCCATGGTCCAATAGGAAAAGCTAGTTTTAACAAACAACAATTGTTAGAAAATTTGTCCTCACTCATAGATTCTATTGCTCGCGCACGACCTGATGATCTAAAAGGGCAATATATAGCCACGATAAGCTTATCAACAACAATGGGCCCCGGAATAAAGATGGACGTGACTGCCGCAACCGCATTGACAGAGATTCACGCGGCATAAGGAAAGAGGATATTTGGAGTGCCCGCTACAAAGAAAATAGAAGAAGTAAAAGAATTGGAAGACTTGCTCTCCGAATCTTCTGGGGCAATTGCATTAAGCTACCGAGGTCTAACAGTTGCAGAAGCTGACGGCTTAAGAGATGTTATTCGATCAACCGGAGGAAAATACAGAGTCGTCAAGAATAACCTGGCAAGTATTGCAGCAGATCGAGTAGACAAACCTATTTTTAAGGAGCTTCTACAAGGTCCAACAGGTTTGGTATTATTTTCGGAAGATAATTTTATTGCACCCGTCAAAGCAATCACTAACCATATCACTGATACGAGATTGGAATTGCCTATAATCGGTGCGGTATGGGAAGGAGCATTTCTTTCCGATGAAGAAGTGCAACGCATAGCGTCCCTGCCTTCCCGGGAGTATTTACAAGCACAAGTTATGGGACTACTTCAAGCACCGGCACAGAACCTGGTATCGGTCTTGAGTGCACATATGCGCAATTTGGTAACTATTTTGCAGGAACGTGTAAAACAGCTAGAAAAAACCCAAGAGGGAGATAATCATGGCGAATGAAGAAGTTGTAGAAGCTATAGAAAAGATGTCAGTTCTGGATCTTGCAGATCTTGTGAAAACTTTAGAGGAACGACTTGGTGTCAGTGCGGCAGCAGTGGCGCCTGTCGCTGCTGCACCCACAGATGGAGCGGCAGCCGGAGCATCTGCAGCAGATGCAGATGAAGAGAAAACTGACTTCATCGTAGTCTTGAAGGACATTGGTGAGAACAAAATCAACGTCATAAAAGCAGTTCGTGAAGTCACTACACTAGGTCTAAAAGAAGCCAAAGATCTAGTGGAATCTGCGCCAGCTAACGTTAAGGAAGGCGCTACCAAAGAAGAATCTGACGTCGCAGTGTCGAAGTTAGAAGAAGCGGGCGCAACCGTCGAAGTCCAATAAATAAGCCTGCATCATCCTAGGAATTTTAACCGCGTCCAACAAGACAAATTTGCTTGCGCTACCGGGACGCGGTTGACAGCAATTAGGCCCGCCTAATTGCTAAGCCCAGACATTATCAAGATCAGTGCTATATTGCTGGAGAATCGATTCAATTGCACCTGCAGTTACACTGTCTGGAGCAACAAGTGGTAAACGCGGTAACCCGACGGAATAACCATAGAAATTTAACGCGTGCTTAACTGGTATAGGGTTGGTCACTAAGAATAAAGCACTAAATAATGGCAACAGGCCTCGATGTATATCTGCCGCACTGCCAGTATTGCCCTCTAAAAACAAATCAATCATCTGCTTTATCTGTGCCCCAACAATGTGAGAAGCAACACTAACGACCCCATAACCTCCTACGGCAAGAACATGTAGGGTGTCTTTATCATCTCCACTCCATACGCGAAAGTCGGTAGCTGAGTGTTGAACAATGTGCGCTACTTGTTCTAAATCACCAGCGGCTTCTTTCGTGCCAATAATATTATCAAGATGACTTAAGTCAATCGTCGTGTCCGCTGGCATATTCTGTCCAGTCCGACTTGGCACGTTATACAACACACATGGCAGTGACACTGATTCCGCGATTTTCACAAAGTGCTGGTACAAACCAGTAGGGGTCGGTCGGTTATAGTAGGGTACGACCAATAACAATCCATCAACGCCAATTTCTTGCGCTTCTAAGGAAAGCTGAATACTTTCCTCTGTATTGTAGTTTCCAGTGCCTGCTACCAGCACACCAGTATCCCCAAGGGCATCCTTAATTTCAGCAAAAAGCCTCAATTTTTCATCATGAGACAGGGTTGGGGATTCCCCCGTTGTTCCGCATATAATTACGCCATCACTGCCGGAAGCAACGATGGCTTTTGCTAATCTCTTAGCTTGATCATAATCAACATCGCCAGACTCTGTAAACGGCGTGACCATAGCAGTTAAGAGTCTACCAAACTCAGGCATAGAATCACCTCTGCCGGTCATGTTACTCCGCTAACCCTGATTTCTCAACATTAACGACTTGAATCATTCTCTCACAACAATTATGCGGTGATTTGTGTAACGGACTCAGCGATTTGTACCGCGTTAAGAGCAGCACCTTTACGAATGTTATCAGCTACAATCCACATTGATAAGCCCTTATCAAAAGCCAAATCTCTGCGTATACGACCAACAAATACGTCATCGGTGCCTGCTGCATCCCGCGCCAACGGATATTTTTTCGTCTCTGGATTATCAATAACGGAAACGCCTATAGATTTACCTAGTATTTCCCGTGCCTCCTGAGGACTCATCGAATCTGTAAATTCGACATGAGCGGCTTCGCTGTGAGAAATTGGAACAGGAATTCGAACACAGGTCGCAGAAACTGGTAATTCAGGTTGGTGCAAGATACGCCGCGTTTCGTCCTGCATCTTCCATTCTTCGCCAGTATAATCTTCTTCGCCAAATACATCGATTTGTGGAATCGCATTGAACGCTAATGGGTAATGAAAAGTATCAGAATCCGGCTCTTGGTCTGCGAGACTATCACGCGTTTGCTGAAATAGGTCGAGGTGAGCCTGTCCACCAGCACCTGATGCTGACTGATACGTATCAACTATAATTCTCTTTATTGGGTTAACGCGATGCAGCGGGTCTAACGCAACAACAAGCTGGATCGTTGAGCAATTTGGGCTTGATATTATTCCTTGATGATCACGAATATCATCACCATTCACTTCTGGAACAACCAATGGTACAGACGGATCCATTCGAAATGTTGAGGACTTATCGATCACAATTGCCCCGCGCTTAGCTGCCTCTGGTGCCAATTCTTTGCTAGTGGAACTGCCGGCAGCAATAAAAACCAAATCAGTGTTATCAAAACTATCTGGTGTGGCTTCGTGAACAATATGATTATCACCTTGAAAGGGAATCTTGGTTCCTTCAGATCTCGAAGACGCTAACAGCTTCAAATCCTTGATAGGAAAATTGCGTTCACCAAGAATCTTTAAAACTTCACTGCCAACAATCCCTGTGACACCAACGATCGCCACAGTATACTTACTCATTGATATGTCCTCCAAATTTACGCTTCGGTGTATTATGAAATGCTTTTAAGTCCCATAAAAGACTCTAATCCTACAGTCAATCCTTTTGTTCCAAGAACACGCTTAATCGCAAGCAGAACACCAGGCATGTAACACTCGCGATTTATCGTATCATGCCGCAATGTTAGAGTCTGACCTGCTAGGCCAAAAATGATTTCTTGGTGAGCCATTAATCCAGGCAACCGAATACTATGGATCGAAATCCCGCCATAGCTCCCACCCCGGGCACCTTCCAAATTTGATGTTTCAGTTATCTGCTGATCGAAATCTTTTCCTCGCACCTTGAGCATTCTCTCGGCTGTTGCCATAGCAGTACCAGATGGCGCATCACTTTTCTTATTATGATGCATCTCAACTATTTCTGTGAATTCAGCATGCGGCACTACGCTCTCCGCTAAATGCATCAATAAAATAGCGCCCAAGGCAAAGTTCGGTGCAAAAATGGCTCCAATACCTTTATCAAGCGCTACCGTATTCATATTGTCTAAATCATCAGATGTGAAACCACTCGTGCCAGTAACAAAATGTATCCCCTCACTAGCTGCCGCAAGAAAAGCTGCTCGCGCAGATTCAGCACTAGTAAAGTCCACAATTACATCTGGTTTGGTAGAAGACGCCATTTCGACCAAACTAGCGAGGACCGGGACATTGCCAGATCCATCTGGTAAAGCGATTTCTGGTATGTCCGTGGAACGGGCGACTGCTCCAACAACTTGAGTCTCTGGGTCAAGAGTCACCGCATTCAGTACCTCTTGTCCCATCTTCCCAAAGATTCCATTGATAACCGTACGGGTTGGCGACATAGCTTGTTACTCCAGATCGCGCCTATCGTCGTTCTGGCCTGTCGCCACGAGAATCCCGCCGCGGGCCACGAGATCTGTCATCACGATTTGACTGTCCTCTATTATCACGACGAAAGCGGGAACCGTCTCCCCCACCTGACCGCTGTTCTTCTTGACTTGCGTTGCCATCGCGATCAGCGTTTTGACCGTCATTTTCCAAAAGGGCACGCCGGGACAGGCGTATACGCCCGGTATTATCAATATCAGTGACCAAAACCTTAACCTCATCCCCAACATTTACAACATCTTCAACTGTTGGGACTCGATAATTTTCTAACTCGCCAATAGGAACCATGCCATCACGACCAGGCAAAATCTCAACAAATGCTCCAAAATTAGCCGTTTTTGTCACCTTACCATCATAGATATCACCAATCTCGACTTTCTTGGTCATACGCTGAATCATATCTATAGCTTGGTCAGCAGAGCCACCATCTGCAGATCCGACAAACACGGATCCATCATTTTCAACGTCAATTGAAACGTTATACTCCTCGATCAAGCCGCGAATCGTTTTCCCACCTGGACCAATAAGTGTTCCAATGCGGTCCTCTGGAATTTGGAGGCGGACCATTCGTGGAGCGAACGGGCTCATTTCTGGTCGAGTTTCATCAATGGTCTGAAGCATTTTGTCCAGAATGAAAAGCCTTGCGTCTTTTGCTTGATCTAATGCCTCACGCATGATCTCGTAAGAGATTCCTTTAATCTTAATATCCATCTGTAATGCAGTAACACCTTCAGATGTCCCTGCTACCTTGAAATCCATATCTCCCAAGAAATCTTCTACGCCTTGGATGTCTGTAAGGACGGCGTATTTCCCATCGTCTCCCGTAACCAAGCCCATCGCTGCACCCGCTACAGGATTAGCAATCGGAACTCCAGCATCCATCAATGAAAGGGTTCCACCACACACGCTACCCATCGATGAACTTCCATTTGATCCGAGTACTTCAGAAACCAAACGTATGGTGTAAGGGAAATCTACCTCAGAGGGAATTACCGGCAATAAAGCGCGCTCAGCCAAAGCACCGTGCCCGATGTCGCGACGACCTGGTGTACCAATCCGACCAGCTTCACCAACGGAAAATGGTGGGAAATTATAGTGGTGCATAAATCTCTTCGTGTCTTCGGGGCTCAGTGTATCTAGTTTTTGGACTAACCCCATTGAAGCCAAAGTAGTAATCGTAAGTACCTGTGTCTCACCACGTGTGAATAATCCAGTACCGTGTGTTCGTGGGAGCAAACTAACTTCAGTCGATATAGGGCGAATATCAGTCAATCCACGGCCATCAGGTCGCTTCCCATCTTCTAAAATCGCTCTGCGAATCTCCGCTTTAAGCACATCTCCAACAGCTGACACAATATCGCCAGACTCATACTGACCTTCAAGTGCAGCAACCGCGTCATTTTCTAGAGCATCCGTTGCTTCTGATCGCTCACCTTTAGCTTGACCGCTCGCAACGATTTCGCGTAAACGATCCCCAATAACAGTGGTCACACTATTAGTAATCTCAGTTTTATCTTCAACCTCAGGAGCTATCCGTTTGGTTTTTCCTGCCGCAGCAACCATTTCTTCTTGCATCTCAACAAACTGAAAATTGACTTCTTGGCCAAGACGTATAGCTTCAAGCAATAAGTCTTCATCAACAATATTTGCCCCTGCTTCGACCATCATCACTGCATCTTTTGTCCCAGCTATAACAAGATCTAGGTCACTTTCGCTTATCTGTTCAAAGGTCGGATTGACAACGAAATCACCATCGACATAACCGATCCGGCACGCACCCAATGGACCTGCAAATGGTATGTCAGAAACACTTAAAGCAGCTGATGCAGCAACCATGCCAAGGACATCTGGTGGATTCACCTGATCCGCTGACAATGTTGTAATAACTATTTGTGTTTCATTTCTCCACATCTTTGGTAAAAGTGGGCGAATAGGTCGATCAGTAAGACGATCCACTAAAATAGCTTCCGTACTTGGCCGACCTTCGCGCCGAAAAAAACTACCTGGTATTTTCCCCGCCGCATAGAGCTTTTCTTCGTAATCTACGGTTAACGGAAGGAAGTCAACTCCATCACGCGGTTTAGCCGCCGCAGTCGCAGTTCCTAGTAAAGCAGTGTCTCCAACTTGAATATAAACGCTTCCGCCTGCTTGTAAGGCTAGGCGGCCTGTCTCAATCGTAATGTCATGATTGGCAATACGTCGTTGAAATACATGAGCCATTGGCTGAATATCCTCTTCTAGAGGGGAAGTGAAACAGGATGGGCAGAAAAACTAACCGCGGAGACCTAGACTCTGAACGAGTTTAAGATACCGCTCACGGTTTTCATTGTTGAGATAACGAAGAAGTCGTCTCCGTCGGCCGACAAGTCGCAGAAGGCCACGACGCGTATGATGATCGTGTCGATGAGTACGGAGATGATCCGTAAGGCCAGTAATTCGTTCGGTCAGGAGGGCTACCTGAACTTCAGGGGAGCCTGTATCTTTCGGGTTCGTACGATACTCTTCAATCAGTGATGTCTTTTGCTCCCGCTCCACAATTCCTCCATATACTTTCTTTTTTATTCCTTATTTTGGGCTAGTATACCATAGCTATCAGAACATCCGTTAAACACGGGGCAGGGATATTGATGCCATAATCGATTTCGTTTACTTTGGCAACAATCAGTATGGAACAGGTCACACTACCCATACGGTTTTTTTAAGCGCCGCGCAGCCCAACTATTTTATCGCACCATTTCTTAAAGCTGCGAACAGGTAAGTGGTTACCAAACTACGATGTGGAATCCATTTTAATGACATCTCTTGTGCTTCTTTTTCCGTCACAACCTCGTGTGCATTTGTGATACGCGTTAAAGCTCGCCTTAACGCTAGATCATTTGCCGGAAATCCATCTGGGCGGCCAAGAGAGCGAATTGACAACCAGTTTGCGGTCCAAGGACCGATCCCATCAATACTTGTCAACGCGGACAAAACCTCTGCATCTGATTTGTGCTTCAAAAATTCGGCACTAAGTGATCCACTCGTAATCAGCTTGGAGGCACCGAGAATATATTCTGCCTTCCTCCTACTTAAACCAATCCCGCGTAATTCCTCACTGGTGACATCAGCAAATATTTCTGCAGCGGGAAAGAAATAATACTCGACTCCTTTAGACTCATAAGATCCACCGTATATTTTGATCAAATCCGAACGCATTTTACGTGCCACTGATGCACTGATTTGTTGTCCCAGTATTGAAATCACGATGGATTCGAATAGAGATGGGCTTCTCAGAATTTGAAGCCCATGAAAATCCTCGATCAAATCCCGCAAAAATGGATCCTGTGATGCCATACCATAGAATGATGAAAGATCATCATCAACGGAAAACATCCACGAAGTCATCTGTTGAAACTCATTAGCACTGTGAAGGGGCCCCTCTAGTGCAGATAAGTTACATGCAAGCTTTGTTTGTTTAAGGCTTCCAGATGATTGAACACTGAGCAGAACATGATGATCGTTGATCGACAATACTCTCGTGTAAGTCCCGTCAACAAACTTATCCAATGCATATTCACCTGCATTGCCTGTTACATGTCCAACGGTGCGAGCAAAATCGTAAGGGGAATTCGGTTTCAGAACAAACTCAATCGATTCAGTAACGTGCATATCTTCTCCAGATTTATTTTGCAATGAGAAAAATCAACAAGTTAGATTCACAATTCATATCTCAAATCCAATATACACTTCATTTATGAGTCGGTTAGGGGAGATTTGACAAGATTACACTATTGAGATAAAGTCTCAATTAATGTTGTTCTTGAGATTAAGTCTCAATAATATTGTGACTGTCACATGAGGGGTACATATGAATAGTAAAGATGAGCGGCCAACGAAATTCAGGAGATCTACGTCAACTCGCGACACAATAATGAAAGCGATTATTGATTGGCCTGGTCATTTCTCTGCAGAGGAATTGAGTGGATCCCTACCAAGCGTAAGCCGAGCTTCAGTATTCCGGACCCTTGCGGCTCTTCAAGAATCAACCCTCATCTGTAGGGTATTAGTGGATGGAGGAACGACTAGGTATCGCTTTGGAGGTGGTCAGCACCATCACCACCTAGTTTGCTTAGAATGCGGAGAAATCCAGGACATTCCAGATTGCGACGCTGATGAATTTTCGCGCCGTATTGCATCCCGTCATGGATACACTATTGCAAGTCATCAACTTGAGTTATACGGGTATTGCTCCAACTGCAAAACCCTTGACTAACAATTCAATCAAGCAATGGGAATCTAAGAAAATAGCTTCAAGACGCTCTATTACAGAAAAACAAAAATATAGGAAGTAAACAGCAACTCACCATGCATCAAATAAACCAACCTCGCTACAGAAACTACATAACGTTTTTGATTATTGCTCCAATTTTGTTATTGATCGGTGCTTGTTCCACAAACGAGGATGAGGAGCAGCCAAATACACTCGATAATAACCAGCTAGTAGAGATTGTAACTACCAGCAATATCGTTGGTGATTGGATTAAAGAGATCGGACAGGATCATGTATCAGTTTCAAGCTTGTATCCACCTGGAGTCGATCCCCACACATATACATCAGGCCCCAAAGATGCTGCCAAGATTGCGAACGCCAATCTGATTTTCAACGTGGGAGCTGAGTTTGAAAGCCCATCCCTTCAAAAATTGTTCGATAATGCCACAAATACCAACTCTGCACGTGTAATTGACTTGGGCAAGTCAGTGGATTTGTTGGAGTACTCCGATAAAGAAAAACATGATGATCATGATGATCATGACGATCATGACGATGATGAATGTGATGAAGACGATCACAAAGATCATGACGATAAAGAAAAACATGATGATCATGACGATCATGACTGCGATGAAGACGATCACAAAGATCATGACGATCACAGTGATCATGATCATGGTGAATTTGATCCCCATTATTGGGTAGACCCTGTTATAGCAGAGAACCTGATTACAGAAATCAGTCATGCGCTGATAGAATTCAGTCCGGAACACCGCGAAGATTATGAAAGAAACGCCGAAAATTACATTCTGGAATTAAGGGAGCTTCACACATGGATCAATGATCAGGTGAAGCAGATACCTGAAGAACAAGCAGTGTTAATCACAACTCATGACAGCCTGCAATACTTTGCAAATCGATACGGTTTCGAAGTGCTTGGTGCCGTCATACCAGATTTCAGCACCGAAGAAGAAGTTTCCCCAGCCGACGTTAAAGAGATCATCGACACCATCGAAGAACACTCGGTTCCCGCAATTTTCGCTGATGTTAACGAGAACAGTAGCGTCTCTAGAATGATCTCTCAGGAAACGGGAGCAACATTCGTGGGAGATCTCCATATTGGATCATTAGGCGCCCTTGGAACAGAAACCGATACGTACATCAAATTGATGAAGAAGAATGTGAGAATTATTGTTGATGCTTTAACCTGAATAATCCCCAGATAAGGTCAAAGATGGTTCACACAAGCCAAACTCGCTCTGTACAAGTAAATGAACAAAGCGAGTTTGGCACAACCAGAAGTTAAAGCGTTTGTGGAGTTCTACTTGGAGCACGGTGACGAGTTAAAAAAGCAAGTTGGTTAGGTTTCTTTCAAGCCAAATGCTTATCAAAAAAGCCTTGCTCGAATTAAAAATAGTGTTGCACACTCGGTCTTACTCAGGCCAAGTGCACCGAGGCACTATGAGAATATTGTGAATAGTACCAAGTTCCGTTGAGCGGTTATCCACACTCAACAACTCAACAAAACAATCCCGTTTCAGGACGTTTGCAAATCCCCATTTATGGTTTATATGCGCATAAACCATTCTCTACGTGAAATACGGATAATCGCTCAACAGAGCTTGGAGAAAAAAGCGTTCCCCAACCCTATTAGAGGGCGGGGAATTTGATTCAAAGGAATGATAACATGATGATCACTAAAGAGATCACTAGAGAAAAATTGAGAGAGTTTAACCTGAACACACAAAGTGCGCCCATCCTTGATGTATCTGAAATCAACTTGTATCGAGAAGCAAACCACATTCTTGATAACATTAGTTTTTCAGTTGAATCTGGGACATTAGTTGGGATCGTGGGACCAAATGGTGCAGGGAAAAGCACTTTATTAAATGTCATCGCCGGGTTACTCGAACCGACTTCAGGACATATCACAATAAATAGAGAGAAAGGCCGAAAACATGACCCCTTAGCATATGTGCCACAGCGCGAGCAACTTAATTGGCACTTTCCTCTTACAGCAAGTGAAGTTGTAATGTTGGGTAGAACCTCCCAGATCAAATGGCCACGACGACCCAACCAACGTGACAAAGAAATCGTACAACAATGCCTAGAACGAGTCGGCATGTGGAATGAACGGTCTAGGCTGTTATCCAAATTATCTGGTGGGCAGAAACAGCGAGTTCTAGTCGCAAGGGCATTGGCGCAAGAAGCTAATGTGATCCTGTTGGATGAAGCTTTTGAAGGAATTGATGTCGGTGCTCAAGAATATCTGGTTGGTGTCCTACGAGAATTGCGTGACAGTGGCATAGTCGTGCTAATGGCCACTCATGATTTGACGAATCTTGCAGATCGATTCGACAAAGTGCTCTGCCTCAACAAACACGTATGTGCTTTTGGTCCTCCGAGCGAAGCGTTCACTCCAAGCGTCTTGCAAGAATTATATGGTTCACATGGCATGGAGTTCACTCAGAACGAATTGGGTTACTGAAATGAATTATTTTGATCTGTACATCACGGAACCATTGCAATATCCCTTCATGATCCGTGCATTGATCGTTTCAATCTGTATTGGGGTAATGTGTCCAGTTATGGGAGGCTTCGTAATCACAAGAGGACTTTCTTTCATGGGAGACGCATTAGCTCATTCTGTCATGCCCGGCATTGTTATTGCATTGATCCTAGGAATCAACATATGGTTCTCGGCGCTCCCGGCTGCCATTGGTGTAGCGCTCTTAATAGGGTTGATTGTGCGGCGTACCGGAATAAGGGAAGATACGACGATTGGAATCATCTTTGCAGGGATGTTTGCATTTGGCCTGGTTTTGATCAAGTCTATTGGTGGCATTCCGATCAAGATTGAGGACATCCTTTTGGGGCAAATACTTGGTGTATCCCTGAATGATGTATATGTCACAATCAGTCTTGGCGTTGCAGTAATAATCACTCTATTTCTTTTTTATAAAGAACTTGTGTTCACGAGCTTCGATCCTGTAGGGGCGACGATAGTGGGTATAAGACGAGGGCGGATTGACACAATTTTACTAGCACTACTCTCGATCGTCATTGTGATATCAATACAATTGGCAGGCATCGTACTTGTAATGGGAATGTTAGTAACACCAGCTGCAACAGCATATCTACTAGTACAGAAGTTCAAATCGATGATGATACTGGGTAGTATCTTGGGAGCTACCTCAGCAATCGTAGGTCTATATCTATCCTTCCACTTCAACATGCCTACTGGTCCCACAATGGCTTTAATCGCAACAGCATTCTTTGCTGTAACGGCATCAACTAGGAAAAGACTCGTATAGATTCGGGAGTTCCTGCGCGATAATGCTGGAGAATAATAAGGCCCGAATTTGTAACGAACTATTTTTAACTAACGGACGCAATCTAAATTTCAGAACTTTTCATTTACTAAAGTGCGATATAAGCCGATGATATGTCTGCTCAAGAGTTTCCGGCAAAACCTTGGCTTCACCGACAACAGGCATAAAATTTGTATCCCCCAGCCACCGCGGAACAATATGAACATGTAAATGATCGACCACACCCGCTCCCCCCGCTTGGCCAAGATTGAGTCCAACATTGAAACCATCCGGATGATATTCATCTTGCAAAATACTTGTGCATCTCTGTACCAACGACCACATCTCACTACTGATTTCAAAATCAAGACCAGCCAAATCCGCTGTATGTGAATAAGGTGAGACCATTAAGTGGGCGGTATTATAGGGAAATGTATTAAGCAATGCGTACACAAGGCTAGAGCGAAATAAGATAAAATTAGCTTCATCAGATTGCTGATCAGGCTTACTACACAAAAAACAACCTTCTGTCTTATCGCTCACAACGTACTCATTTCGCCACGGTGTCCAAAGTCGCTCCATTATCACTCATTCCACTAGTTGGATATCGTACAATATACAACAATCGCAACATTCTACTAATGCTTATGCATTGAATTTAATGGCCCTAACATAGATCTACAGAAATTATTGGCGCGGAACACATACCGAAGCTTCAAAATAGTAACGAATGCACGAGAACATTTGGAACCCCGACTGATTAAATCATGCTAATCCGCCGTTGTCATGGAAAAATACGTGTGTTTTAAACGCAACTGCGCACAGAACTTGCATTGAAGAATCAAGATAGGAGATTCAAGTATGGAAAATGAACTTTTAGCAGAAAATATAAAAGGTGGCTTAACAACTAACTACATTGGCCAAGAAATTCACTATTTTCCCTTAACATCATCCACTCAAGATGAAGCGATAATAGCAGCAGAAAATCATGCACCAGAGGGAACAGTAACCATCGCCCACGAGCAAACTAGCGGTAGAGGTCGGTTCAATCGCAAATGGATTGCACCACCTGGCAGCACTTTACTGCTTTCGATCATCCTGCGGCCGGATCATGCTGTATTACCTCAAGTTGTCATGATTTCAGCTCTAGCAGTCGCCCGCGCAATCGAAGAAACAATTGGGGAAAAACCATCCATAAAGTGGCCAAACGACGTGCTCTTGTTCGGAAAGAAAGTATGCGGCATCCTCGTTGAAAGCGCATCTTCTCCAAATGGGGATTCATATTGCATCTCTGGAATCGGAGTGAACATTAATCTTGATGTAATGGATTTCTCTGAAATCGCGGAGACAGCAACAAGTCTCCATCTACATACAAATGAACCACTAACACGCTTAGAGGTTGTACAAAGACTACTAAACGCTTTTGAATTTTATTATGAGAAAGCAAGAAATGGTGCCCCTATAATCAATTTTTGGAAGGATCAGTTAGATACGATCGGCCAACGTGTCTCTGCAACGCTTAATGATGGAACAGTCATAACAGGGACAGCAGAATCCGTTGACAAACAAGGAAGTTTACAAATCCGTCTCGATAATGGTCACCTAGAAAATGTTGTGGCTGGAGACGTTACTTTGAAGTAAATTATCGCTATTAACATCTTCTGGGGTTTTGTCGAATTACCAGCTTCATCGCTACAACAGATCCTGCGGGTTCTTTATTCTTTGAACATGGTACAAAAGCAGGAAGAAAATTAAGCGGATTTAGTATATTTACTATTCAACATAGCAGCAGTGCCCTACAATGATTAGAATAAATGTGCAGATAAATTTTTCAGGGTTAAATTAATTGGAACGACTAACAGTAAACCGAATATCAGGATTTCATGACGTATCTGGAAAAAATCAGGGGACCAAAGCCGCTGTAGAAGCGGCCCTTTTCAATTACATTGGCCTATCCGGGTACGAGACCATTGAAACCCCTATTGTGGAGGATGTTGATCTTTTCCTTCGCATGTCAGGTGGCGAATTAGCTTCACAAATGTACTCATTTACAGCACCAGGTGGGCACCGCGTGGCACTCAGGCCTGAATTCACCGCTTCAATCATTCGCGCATTCATCGATCAAACCAACCAACAAACCAGCAATGAGACACGTTGGCGTTATCAAGGACCAATTTTCAGATATGAAGTACAAGCTACAAAAAACCCACACCAGCGAACACAAGTTGGTGGTGAATTTATTGGTAACTCGAATCTCGTAGCAGATGCTGAAGTATTGAGAATCGCCTCGACAGGCTTAACAAAAATGGGATTGAATCGCCTTCAATTGAACATCGGACACATTGGAATTATCCGGAGCATCCTTCGGGCATTCAATTTATCCGAAAGGGCCGAGCTATTTTTGATGCGCAATATTCAGCACCTCCTAGATTCAGAAAAGGGTCCAATCTGGGTATGGGAATTAGCAGAAAAACTCGGTATGGTCAGAACACGATCGAACGTCGAAAAAGCAGATGACATAAACTTAATGGAAGCACAAAATGCCTTGGGAGAGTTGCTTGGGATCTTTGACAACCAAACCGCCACTCGTCGTGATTTGGCACAAATTCAAGAGCGTTTTATTGGAAAAATTCGCAACCCGGATAATCCAGATCAATTACGCAAGGCTTTAGACTTTCTCTCAGAATTCTGCGAATTGCGCGGCGAAACAAAAAACGTGTTATCCGATGCCGAGAAATTATCTACGACCTACAAAATAGATCCCGTTCTCCTTGATCCTATAAAAAACCTTTTAGAAGTACTGGAGACGCAGCAAATAGAAAATACTGAAGTTTCTGTAAATCTAGGTTTGGCTCGTGGTATTGCTTATTACACAGGAATGATATTTGAAATAAAGCATGAAGCATCAACGGATCCTCTATGTGGTGGCGGGCGCTACGATGACTTAGTCCGAGCATTAGGGGGCGGTGATTTACCTGCTCTTGGTTTCGCCTATTGGATCGAGTCAATAGCTGATCTATGCGAGGTAGAAAACATTAACGTGAATTCAGATGCAATCTAAGGCAAAATTACGAAGCTAACAATATTACAACTATTGATTCAGAAACCAGCAGGATAGAAATTATGTTACGAATTGCGTTACCGAGCAACGATCGCTTCTTAAATAGCACTACATCTTTTTTGGAAAAATGTGGACTTATCGTCGATAGAGAAAGTGGTAGGAGTTATACCGCCCAAATAAACGGAATACCTGATTCTGTCGCACTATTTCAACGTGCTATCGATATCACCCAGAAAGTATCAGAAGGAAGCGTTGACTTAGGCATTGTCGGCCTTGATGGATATATGGAGGCCCGCTTGGACGACAGTGACACTTTCATTTTAATGGATGATCTTGGTTACAGTCGCTGCGAATTGATCCTCGCGGTACCAGATTCATGGATTGATGTAACATCCGTTTTTGACTTGGCGGATCTCTCCGTCACCATGAGAGAAGAAGGCCAAGAATTAAGAGTTGCCACAAAATACCCGCGACTAACCCAAAAATTTCTCTATAGCAAGGATCTCAACTATTTTTCGCTAATTGGTGCAGCGGGAGCAATGGAAGCAGCACCAATGATGGGATACGCCGACATGATATCGGATATTGTCCAAACGGGTGTGACCATTCGAGAGAATCGGTTGAAGCCGATATCCGAAGGCACAATATTGCGATCGCAAGCGGTTCTCATTGGAAATAAGAAAACCCTCAGGGAAGATCCAAATCGGTTGGAAAGTACGCGAATCCTATTGGAAATGGTTGAAAGCTCCAGAGCAGCAAATCGCTTTTATAGATTGAATGCTAATATCCAAGGTCAATCTGAGAACGATATAGCGGCGGCTGTAACAAAACGTCCTGAAACCGCTGGAATTCAAGGCCCAACTATCGCACCATTACACAGCAAATCCACTCCAAAAGCAAAATGGTATGACGTGACAATCATTGTGAAGAAAGACGATTTGATGACAGCGGTTGATCACCTGCGTGCAGTGGGGGGAAGCGAAATCATTGCTACACCTGTTGCGTATGTATTTCAAAATGAATCCATATCGTATCAACGTCTTTTAAACGCGACACAAGAAACAAAATAACAAGAGGTAACACTCGCGTGCCATTCTTTGCAACTCATATGAAAGTCGCTGAAGCCGCGTTTAGCGAACTTGATGTACCAGATTCAGATGACTTACTCGGATACGCACTCCTTGGGTCAACAGCGCCTGATAGGCGAATGGTCACGCACCAACCACGAGAAGAAACGCATTACTTCAACTTAAACCAAAGTGAAGAAGGGGACGGAATTCGAGGTATGTTCCGATCGAGCCCTGATTTGCGTAACGCACGCAACCTAACATGGCGAGAACGAGCCTTCTTAGCCGGTTATCTGAGCCACCTCGCCTTGGATGAAGCGTGGATCACGCGCGTGTATCGTCCATATTTTGGAAACCCGCATTCGATTGGAAGCAATCCCCACCACAACATACTGGACCGTGCACTTCAATATTCCTTAAACCTCGAGGTTAATACCGCGAGGAAAAAGATGGATTTTTATCACTCCTGTCTTGAACAAGTAGATCCACAATTGTCAATCACATTAGTTGATGCATCCTTCTTGAGTTCTTGGTTAAAATCAACAACTGATACAACGACCCAGGCAGGCAGTTGGACAGGATTTGAAAGATTTATAAGTAGGTTCAAGTCAGATCCAAACATTGACCATAATGTAATCGATGATTTTCTCAAACGTCCAGATTCAATGTTGGAATTGATATTTCAGCAAATGCCCGAAAATTTGCCTGCTATTATTGTTGAACATGCTATAAAGAATTCCATCACGGCCGCTCAGGAGTATTTAATATGAAAATCATAAATGGCGTTGCTGACACTCGATCTACTCTTCTAGATCGAGATTTCACCAAGATTAATGCAAGCCCTGGGTTACAAAACAAGTTACGAACAGTTTTCGATCGGGATATAACACCGGAAGAAGCAATATCAGAAATTTTACGTGAGGTACAATCCAATGGAGATCAAGCGTTAATAAAATTCACAAACCGATTTGATAATATTCAAATCACTCAAATCGATGTTACCCCATCTGAAATAGCTGATGCATATGATGCGATTGACTCATCATTATTAGAAGCACTCAACATTGCAGCCGACCGGATTAGAGCATTCCACAACCGCCAAGAAATCAAGGGCTGGTTCGATACAAGTGAAGGCCTTGGACAAGCGATAAGACCAATTAACCGTGTTGGTCTATATGTCCCAGGGGGATCCGCATCATATCCATCAACCGTTTTAATGAGTGCCATACCGGCAAATATAGCCGGAGTTAAGGAAATCGTCGTCGCGACACCTGCTCAGGAAGGTGGTGACATTCACCCAGCGACCTTAGTTGCTTGCGATATCGCGGGCGTTAATACAATCTACCGAATTGGAGGTCCGCACGCGATCGCTGCTCTTGCATACGGAACAGACACAATACAAGCCGTAGATAAAATCTGTGGGCCTGGTAATGTACTTGTGCAATTGGCCAAGAAATCAGTGTTTGGAATCGTCGGCATCGATACAATTCAAGGACCGTCAGAATCAATCGTAATCGCGGATGAGCATGCGAATCCAGTGTATTGCGCTGCTGATTTACTAGCACAAGCCGAACACTCCGAAGACGCATGCCCTATTTTCCTTACAACATCAAAAGACATCGCTCAACAAGTTCTGGAGCAGACAGAATCTGCCCTACAAGAATTACCCGAAAATTCACCGGCCCATCTCTCTCTCGAACGTAACGGTGTCATAGGAATACTTGATACATTTGACGAAATTGTGGAGCTTGCTAATGAGTATGCACCTGAACACCTTTGCCTATCGGTCAAAAATCCGATGGAGGTAGCTGATAAATTCTTAAACGCGGGCGGAATATTTTTGGGTGAAAAATCTCCGGAAGTATTAGGGGACTACACAGCTGGACCAAGTCACATAATGCCGACAAGCAGGGCCGCAAGATTTGCGTCTCCATTAAACGTTTTGGATTTTGTTAAGATCACTAGTCTCGTAGGCATACCAGAACATATATTGTCTGAAATTGGAGCAGCGGCTAAACGCATTGGCGACAGTGAAGGTCTTCCAGCTCACGCGCATGCGGCTGAAACGCGATTACTTGAAAATTAGCGCAGCCATCGTTTACTTACAGGTTTAATATAGTGTAGTCAAGAAGCAAAGAAGAAGCTAAGCTAGGTGCCATGGATAAAACTCAGAGATCACCACACTCATTAGGGGATTTGGAGCGATTTATTAATCGCAACATACTGGCAGTCCAACCATATGCCCCGATAAACCCACCAAGCGTTCTAGAACAAGAGAGCGGCATCGCACAGGAACAAATCATCAAACTCGATGGTAATGAGAATCCGTATGCACCATCCGCAAGAGTCAAAGAAGTAATCGCAAATTTCCCTGATTACAACATATATCCCGACCCAGATCACCGTATTCTGAGGAAGCGAATCGCGGAATATACAGGCTTAAGTGCAGACCACATCGTCCCGGGAAGTGGAGCAGACGAATTAATCGATCTAGTATTTCGTCTTTTCATTGAGACCGATGATGAAGTGATCACAATGCCACCTACTTTCGGTATGTATGAGTTTGATGCTCAGATCGCAGGTGGTACTATCATTGAGGTTGCTCGTAAAGATGATTTTTCACTCGACACTGAAAAGATCTTAGCTGCAATAACACCGAAAACAAAAGTCATCATTTGTGCTTCACCAAACAATCCAACAGGCGATTTGATTCCACAAGACGACCTAGTCAAAATCCTCGAAACAAAGATCCCTACGATCATTGACGAGGCTTATTATGAATTTGCAGATTCGTCAGTATCAAAATTGATTTCGGATCATGAGAATTTGATCGTATTACGCTCGTTCAGCAAATGGGCTGGTCTCGCCGGTTTGCGAGTTGGATATGGGTTGATGAGTCCGGCACTTGCATCAATGCTTTTTGTAATAAAACAGCCGTACAACGTGAATGCAGCTGGACAACGTGCAGCAGAAGAATCACTAGAAGATAAAGATTTCTTATTGCAAAGTGTACAGAAGATCGTATCTGAACGAGAACGGCTAGCTCCACTCTTAAAGGCAACCAACTTTCTCGAACCATACCCAAGTAACGCAAACTTTATATTGTGCAAAGTAATTAAAGGTGATGCTAAAAATATCTCAAATGCGTTGAGAAAACGAGGGGTTTTTATCCGGTATTTTGACAACCCTAGATTACAAAACCACATTAGGATCAGTATTGGAACCCCTGAACAAAGCAAGAAGTTATTAAAAGTACTAGAAGAGGTAGGTCCATCGTGACACGCGTAGCAGAAGTCTCCCGAAAAACAAACGAAACTACTATCGATGTTGAATTGAATATTGACGGTCAAGGTAATTATGACATTGAAACTGGAAGCACCATGCTAAATCATTTGGTGGATCAGCTGGCCCGCCATGGCGCCTTGAATCTAGTTGTCAAAGCAATCGCACATCAAGATCCCGATGGCCACCATATCACAGAAGATTTAGGTATCGTATTGGGGAGGGCATTTGATCAAGCGCTCGGCGATAGAATTGGGCTTACCAGAATGGCCAATGCTATTATCCCAATGGATGATGCTCTTGCACTTGTGGCAATAGACCTAGCCGGGCGATCTCACGCGACAGTGGAATTACCATTTAATTCTCCCCAACTAGGAGACTTGAGAACCGAACTGATCAGTCATTTTTTAGAAACTTTTGCAAATGAAGCCCGGCTCTCAATACACGTAAAAATACTCGCCGGGGGCAACGATCATCATGTAGCAGAAGGTACCTTTAAAGCACTGGCACGCGCTTTACGGGCAGCAATGGAAATTGATCCTCGACTAGAAGGGCAAATGCCAAGCACTAAAGGTACTTTGAGCTAAGCCAAATCGTAAGGAGCGGAAAATGAATGATATTTCCGGTTTAGAGAAACAATATAAGGCGCTTGACTGGAAGGCACCAATGAATAATGAAGAGGCGATAGACGCTAGTTGTCTCCTCACATTTCCATACGATTATGCAGAAAATCCAGCTGAAGTGGTGATTGACACCGATGAGTTCACGGCAGTGTGCCCATGGACCGGATTGCCTGATCAAGGGACTTTAATAATCACATACGTACCAGGCGATAGTGTGATAGAACTTAAATCATTAAAGTATTATCTTTTTTCATTTCGTGACGTCGGAATTGTTCAAGAACATGCAACGAGTAGAATATTGAACGACCTAGTGAATTTGTGTAAACCACGCAGTATGACGGTATCGTTGGACTATAATGTTCGAGGTGGATTGCACACTGCAGTAAAAGCTGAGTATTCTCAAGAAAGTTGAATAAACCAAAGAGGAGGGTGTAAATATGGCAAACCTACTAACAGACACGAACCTGGCAGGAACTCCGCACCGAGGGAAAGTACGCGACACATACGACCTTGGAGATTCACTCCTCATGGTGACTACAGACCGGATATCCGCTTTTGATGTTGTATTGCCAACTGGCATACCCGAGAAGGGCGTCGTCTTATCAGAAATGTCCGCATTTTGGTTTAAGCAAACATCGGATCTCTTACCAAACCATCTTCTTTGCATGGCCTATGAGAACGACAAGATCCAAGAATTAGGTATCTCTCTCCCTACAATTGATCGCGAAACAGCACGCCGCGGCATGATCATTAAGAAAGCTGAACGCATAGATGTTGAATGCATCGCGCGTGGTTATATTACTGGCTCAGCGTGGGCAGAATACACTAAATCCGGAACGGTAAACGGCACAACAATGCCCGCAGGCCTAAAAGATAGCCAAGCATTTGAAACCCCCTTATTTACACCCACCACAAAAGCAGAAGAGGGACATGACATGCCAATGAGTTACCAAGAGCTTGTTGACATGGTTGGAACAGAGACAGCAAAAAAACTAGAAACCATGACAATTGAGGCATACTCATGGGCAAACGATTTTGCTAACAAACGCGGTATCATTCTCGCCGACACAAAATTCGAATTTGGCTGGATAAACGATGAGCTCACTATTATTGACGAAATGCTCACGCCAGACTCATCTCGTTTTTGGGATTTATCAATATATGAACCTGGAAGGCCGCAACCAAGTTTTGATAAACAATACGTGAGAGATTGGTTAAGCGATGCAGGTTGGGATAAAGAACCACCAGCACCAGGGTTACCTGATGAGGTTGTACAAAAGACTTCAGCAACCTATTTAGAGGTTTTTGAGAAGCTTACTGGTTTAACATTACCGACATAAAACGAGGTGCTGGAATGAGATTGCTTGGGATGTGGGGCATGTCTATTGGCCTAGTTTTGCTTATCTCGTATAGCGGTTATTCTGCAGTAAGGTTTGCAATATTGGATCCTGAAGTCTCAATCGTTGTAAAAATCGCCATACCAATGATTTGGATCGGCGGTGTTCTAGGTACTTTGGCTGTACTAAGAGATCGAATCCGCAGCAAAAAAACAAGCGATGATCGAATAGAACGAGCAGAACCATGATTATGACCACTACCGACGAAATTCCAGGCCAAGAAATAAAGGAAACTTTAGGTCTTGTCCGAGCCAACACCGTACGAGCCCGTGCGATTGGGAATGATATTCTTGCAAGCCTGCGTGGAATTGTCGGGGGAGAGGTCAGGGAATATGCGGAATTATTAGCGCGATCGCGAGAAGATGTATTGCTTCGTATGGAACAGCGTGCGCAATCACTAGGTGCTAACGCTGTTGTAGGCATTAGATTCTCAACATCTATGATTTCTAGCGGCTCAGCAGAAATTTTGGGGTACGGGACAGCCGTAATTTCTGAGTAGTCGGACTTTCAGAGGGGGGTATTTTGTTCTTAGCAAAAGTATATGTGACTTTGAAACCATTGGTGAATGATCCACAGGGGATCGCCATACTTGGTGGGCTCCACAATATGGGCTACAAATCGGTTGAGGGTGTACGGGCAGGAAAATACCTTGAACTTCACATCAATGAAACTGATAAAGCAAAGGCAGAGAAAGTCGTAACTGAGATGGCACAAAAACTGTTAGCAAACGTAGTAATCGAAGATTTCCGCTTCGAATTAGATCCCATTCAATAGGATTAGAACTAGATATAGCTCCTGACAAATTGACTTTAGGACACGTCATCGATCGGCTAAGGCACCCGATCTCTCCAAGATCTCATCCACATAACGAGTGTAATATCCATAATCAAAAAGATCAGCAAGTTCTTGGGAAGATAAATGCTTCGCGACCTCTGAATCATCTTGAAGTAGCTCTCGGAAATTCTTGTCACTATCCCAAACTTGCATCGCATTGTTTTGAGTAATCTTGTAGGCGTCATCTCTGCTGAGCCCCTTCTCAATCAAACTCAGCATCACTCTTTGGGAAAATACCAGGCCTTTTGTCATTTCCACGTTATGCATCATCCGCTCAGGGTAGACACGTAAATCGCTCATCACTTCCGTAAAGATAGCGAGAATGTAATCAAGAGCCAAACACGAATCCGGCAACACCAATCTTTCTGCTGATGAATGGCTAATATCGCGTTCATGCCATAAAGCAACGTTCTCTAAACTTGTAACCGCATGCCCGCGAATGAGCCGCGCTAAACCACAAACCCGCTCCGAAAGCTCTGGATTCCTTTTGTGTGGCATCGCTGAAGAACCAGTTTGTCCCTCACTAAATGGCTCCTCAGCCTCCCGCACTTCTGTACGCTGAAGATGCCGTATTTCCGTCGCGAATTTTTCCAATGATGCCGCGACAATAGCTATAGTGGTAACAAATTCAGCGTGGCGATCACGTTGTATGATTTGTGTAGAAACAGGTGCAACATCAAGCCCTAGATGTTCACAAGTAGCTGTTTCAACTGAAGGTGGAACCGTAGCATGGGTGCCAACCGCACCAGAAATCTTGCCTACAGAAACAATTGACCGAGCTTGCTCCAACCGCGCTACATTGCGTTTCATTTCATCAGTCCACATTGCCATCTTCAAACCAAACGTTGTCGGTTCCGCGTGGACACCATGAGTCCGACCCATCATCAAAGTATCTTTGTACTCGAAAGCTTTCTGGCTCAGAACTTCAACCAGAGCATTTGCTCCATCAATAAGAAGACCTGATGCTTCGACAAGTTGTAAGGATGTCGAGGTATCCCATACATCATTTGACGTAAGACCCAAATGAATAAACCTGCTCTCCGGACCAATCGTTGAAGATACACCTTCTAAAAAAGCGGTCACATCATGCCTTGTACGTTGAAAGGCTTTATCCATTACCTCAAAATCGACATATGATTTTTCGATCTCTGGCAAGGCCTCCTTAGGAATAACACCTTCATCAGCCCATGCACGGCAAACAGCTTTTTCAACATCGAGCCACTTCTCAAATTTATTTTGATCAGTCCAAATCGCTTTCATTGCAGGTCGCGAATACCGTTCAATCATTGCTAGGAACTCCTCTGGAAAATTAATCTGCTTACGCGAGAATCACATTTATCCCGCTGCGAGGCCAGCACGATATGTTCCATACGATTCTCTAATTGATTCGTGCTTAATACCCAGTATACGAGCAGCAAGGTAACCGGCGTTCCTCGCACCCATTGAACCGATAGCAACTGTTGCAACAGGTATACCTGGGGGCATTTGAGCGATCGCAAGAAGAGCATCTATACCCTTTAAATCGCTGGATGGCGCTGGCACGCCAATCACTGGTAAATCTGAAAGAGAAGCTAACGCCCCTGGTAAGGCAGCCGCGGCGCCAGCGACACCGATCAATACTTCAATCCCGCGACCTGACGCTGCTCTCGCATACTCACTCAAAGCATCAGGGCGTCGATGCGCTGATATTACCTTGCTTTCATATTCAATCCCCATATCATCAAGCACCTTCTGCGTCTCAACAACCAAAGGTTCATCCGTAAGGCTGCCCATTATTATTCCAACCAATAGTGACATTTCTAACCCTCCTTAACTCAGTTATCCTCACCAAAACGATATGTACAAAATCGGCACACACGAGCCATCTCTTGGACGAATTCAGCACAATCAGGACATCGCTTCATCCCATCAGGGACTTCCGATTCCTTCATCTCTTGCAAAAATTCGTCATACGATTGTTCTATATCGATTGAAACCTGCCGACCACAATTGACACAATCAAGGACATAGACAATCACCAGCGGTGCCGCATCCACGCGATATCGGGGAACCGACTCACTATCAAAGGTAAACCCTTTACCACAATGTTTACAGCTATCAATCTTAATTTCCATTGTAATTCTCCTGCGTCATTTCAAATCGCTCGCGCAGCGATATCATTTCTATAATGCATACCATCAAACTCTATCCGTCGTACATTCTCATATACCCGCTGTCGAGCATCGTGCATATTTGAACCAAGAGCCACTACCGTCAAAACGCGCCCACCATTGGTAACAAGAGATCCTTCATCTAAAGTAGTCCCCGAATGAAAAACGAGGATATCATCATCCATGTTATCAAGGCCTTTGATAGACAATCCTCTTGGATAGCTACCCGGGTATCCTGGTGATGCTAGGACAACACCAACGCAAGAGTCCGTGCGCCAATCAATTGATATCTCCCTTATACGGCCTTCAAGACAAGCTTCAACAACGTCAATGAAATCCGTATTTAGACGAGGAAGAAGCAATTGGGTTTCCGGATCGCCTAAACGTGCATTGAATTCGATGACTTGCAAACCACCCTCTGTAACAATCAGCCCTCCATACAGCACTCCTGTAA
Organism: SAR202 cluster bacterium; assembly: GCA_009392005.1. GTDB lineage: Bacteria > Chloroflexota > Dehalococcoidia > UBA6926 > VFHL01 > VFHL01. The sequence continues at coordinate 1,819 of VFHL01000010.1, read as the reverse complement.
ATGGTCTTCCAGATTCACGCAGGGCATCAAGCATTGGTTGCATGATTTGAGTACGAGCATCCTCCATTAGGGCCTGATTGACGAACTCCGGTGGGCTATAGCCACCCATTCCACCCGTGTTCAAGCCTTCGTCCCCATCAAAAACCCTTTTGTAATCGCACGCAGGTAAAGCCATTGCCAAATCTTTCCCATCACAAAAACCGAAAACACTGGCTTCCAATCCATCCAAAAATCTCTCTATAACAACCGTTTTACCGGCATCGCCAAAAATAGAACTAACCATTGCGTCATGCAAAGCCGATTTTGCTTCTTCATGACTTTGCGCTATTACCACTCCTTTGCCCGCAGCCAAACCATCCGCTTTTATCACAATCGGTGTTTCTTGCGCTTCGCTATAGTTAACAGCTAATTCGAAATCCGAAAATGTTTTGCTTTCCGCAGTTGCAATTGATCTTGATTCCATCAACTGTTTTGCAAATGCTTTACTGGACTCAATTTCCGCAGACAACTGCGTCGGCCCAAAAACTGGAATCTGTAATGCCTGTAAGCGGTCAACAATTCCTGCAGCCAATGCGTCTTCGGGACCAACAATCACAAGATCAACTTGCCGATCGACCGCCAATTTAATCAAACTTTCGATGTCATCAGCAGCAATTGAAATATTCTCGCCCAAACCAGCGGTTCCTCCATTGCCCGGAGCAATAAGAATTTCGCTGACTTTAGGACTCTGGTGAATTTTCCATGTGATCGCATGTTCGCGAGCTCCACCACCGATCACCAAAACCTTCACAGTGTACATACCTCCATACAGATGGCCTTATTAAATTTAACCTCGTCGTCAACCCTCTAAATAAAGAGTATCACTCAAGAGAGAAGATATCTTTCCATCTCCTCGAATGATAAATCAAGACTAATTCTTTCCGAATTGAAATGACGTGCGAAATAAGAACCAATAAACTCAGAGTTATGCATAAAAGAATATACCAAGGCGATTGCCACGTAATAAGTATCAATAAATCCAAAGATATGATCCCGCTCGCTATAACCATGATTGCATTTCGTGTGACGATAAAAGCAATCGCTACGACGGCAAAACTAATTAAAGTTAGTGCAGGTAATACAGCCAACATAACTCCCATAGCGGGAGCTACTCCCTTTCCACCTTTATATCGCAAATATACTGGGCAAATATGCCCAATAGCAACAGCTACGCCGGCACAGATAACACCTGGAACAAGCCCATCCAGCAAAGCATTAGCGATCACCACAGTGATATAACCTTTAGAAAAATCCAAACAGAAAACGATCAATCCCCATTTAGTACCGATCTCACGACCAACATTGAGGGCACCAGCATTGCCAGATCCCAATTTACGGATATCGCCACGTCTCAGTCTTAAAGAAACGAGATACGCGAACGAAACAGATCCAATAAAATACGACAAAAATATTGTGCCAACAAGAATTATAGGTTCCATCGATAAAATCAATGTTCCAAGGATACTTATACCGAATTTGTAAGTTTAATATGTATTAATAATAGAATTTGTATTAGCTCATTCCCACTGAATAGTTCCAACTTTGTAAGTCTTTGTTCCTATTATGTATTTTTCAGACTTTCTAACATTTGAGTGAATTTAGCGTACTCAACTGCGTGTATTACACTATTGAAAAGTAATAGAAACGCTTAAAAGAGGTTAGAAACTTCCTTAACGGGCGCCTTTTCCAATATGGGCGATACCTTCAATTTCCACGTAGATGTCGGGCCCGGCCAGGTTCGAGACTTCGACTAGGGAACAGGCAGGGAAATCGCCTTCAA
>VFHL01000009.1 GCA_009392005.1 SAR202 cluster bacterium | reverse complement strand
CATTCAGAGTGTCCGCTGAATCTAAAGCAAACAACAAAATTTCCAAGGCATATCTATTGATAAATCAAAGTTCCCGTCTTCTCGCGGCCATTGGCTACAGCCGACTACCGCCTAATAAAACCTCCGTTGTCCCATACATATTTGCAATAGTAGCCGCGGTTGGCATGCTATTGCCGATAGTATACTTATTTATTCGAGGTGGCTCCATAAATGAGAGTACCATTACCCTTCTTCTTCGACCTCAAACTCTAAATACTCTATTCCGAACTGTTGTACTAACCGCAACTGTGACAATTTCATCAGTTATGATAGGGGTACCACTTGCTTGGCTGTTAACACGTACAGACCTACCTTTACGCAAAATGTGGATCGTACTTGCTTTCCTCCCTCTCGCAATACCCAGTTACGTGGCAGGGTTTATCGTAATGACTGCGATTGGACCGCGCGGCTTACTTCAACAACTATTATCACCAATAGGAGTAGATCGGCTCCCAGAAATATATGGCTTCCCAGGTGCCGCGATAACACTAACATTGCTAACATACCCATACGTTTTCATGACAGTAAGAAGTGCAATTACCAGGCTTGATCCCGCTCTAGAAGAAGCGTCATCGAGCCTTGGCAAAAGTCCAAAAGAAACGTTCTTTCAAATTACACTACATTTGTTACGTCCCGCCATATTATCTGGAGCACTTTTGGTCAGTCTTTACACAGTAAGTGACTTTGGTGCGGTGTCTTTAATGAGATACCAAACTTTCACATGGTCAATTTATCTTCAATACGAAGCAGGATTTAACCATCAATCTGCTGCAACCCTATGCATCGTGCTTCTCCTAATTGCAATCCCTATCGTATATATAGAATCGCGGATGCGAGGACACGCGAAATATTTTCGCAGCGCATCAGGAGCGGCCCGACCATTGAAGCCAATACGATTGGGGCGTTGGACTTTCTTCGCTACGTTATTTTGTTCTGGATTAGTCTTTGCATCCCTATTGATACCTGCAAGCGTACTCATTTATTGGCTCATACGAGGTGTCGATGCGGGAAATACCCTCGTGCCTATTTGGCATACAGCTTGGAATTCGTTCTATGTATCCATTTTAGCTGCCGCAATAATCATTGGAATCAGTTTCCCAATAGCGTCACTTACAGCTCGGCAAAATACCAAATTAGCGAGAGCAATTGAGCAACTCTCATATCTTGGATTCGCTCTTCCTGGCATCGTAATCGGATTATCATTAGTCTTTTTTGGAATACGGCTTGTGAACCCACTCTACCAGACAATGTTTATGCTCATTCTTGCTTACAGTATTTTGTTTATGGCACCTGCTATAGGTACATTGCGAGCATCTCTTCAACAAATAAATCCTCACGTTGAAGAAGCAGCTCGTGGATTAGGTGCAAGTCCCTTTCGAACACTCCTAAAGATCACATTACCCCTCACAAAACCAGGATTGATTGCTGGATTCTCCCTCATTTTTGTTCTCACAATTAAAGAACTCCCTGCAACCCTGATATTAAGCCCAATTGGCTTTATGACACTAGCGGGTTCTATTTGGTCGGCGGCATCAGAAGCATTCTTCACTAGAGCTGCGCATGCGTCTTTGATCTTAATCCTGCTATCATCACTACCATTAGCGTTCGCAACTATACGTAACTCTGAGGACCGATGGTGAATCAACTTGCTTTGAAAACCAATGATCTTGGCAAATCATTCGGTGACGTTAAAGCTGTAGAAGCATTCGACATTACCTTGAACGAAGGGGAAACCCTTTCGTTGCTTGGGCAAAGTGGTTGTGGGAAAACTACAGCTTTACGGCTAATCGCCGGCTTTGAAGTTGCTGATAAGGGGACAATACATTTGCAAAGCAATATCGTCTCGGGTCCAGGAACTTTTGTTCCCCCACAGAACCGCTCTATTGGCATGGTGTTTCAAGATTACGCCTTGTTTCCTCATCTTGATGTTTATAAAAATGTAGAATTCGGTCTCGGATCGAAGGATGAAAAAAGTTCTGCTGTCCGTGAAGTGATCGAATTAGTCGGACTATCAGGCTTAGAATCACGATTTCCACACGAACTTTCTGGTGGAGAGCAGCAACGCGTTGCATTAGCTCGCGCGCTCGCACCAAAACCAAGTCTGTTACTCCTTGACGAACCATTTTCCAATCTTGATGCGACACTCCGACAGCAAATCCGCTTAGAAATCCATGAAATACTCCACCAACATAAAGTGACTACGGTTTTCGTTACTCATGATCAAGAAGAAGCACTGCTCATGGGCGACCTAGTAACTCTGATGAAAGCCGGAAAAATAGAACAAACAGATACTCCTGAGGGGATTTTCAATGCCCCGAACAGCAAGTACACGGCTAAGTTCTTTGGCACAACTGATTTTCTACCAATTCAATTTTCCGATGCCTCAAACCAAACTGAATTAGGATTTATATCGAGGGTAAACAAACCTACTGACTCTACTGACCTTGAAATAATGTTGCGACCCGATAATATTTTGATATCAAAAGATCCTGATGGTATTGGGACTATAACGAACCGATTTTTCCAAGGCGATCATTGGCTATTTCAAATACGCCTCGAATCGGGACTAATACTGCACAGCAGGACCAGAGACCATAACAACTACGTTCCAGGATTACGAGTTAACGTGATACTGAATGATAACGGCAAACCATTTCAACTGTTCAAATCAAAAAAACAGTAAACCAAATGAGTACTTAGGCTATTCCTCAGATTCTTCGTCTTGTTTCTTCTTTGGCTTCTTTCCTTCAGCCTTCGGCTTAGCTGTCTTTGGCTCTTCCTCTTGCTCGCCAACCTCTTCCTCTGCTTCATCTTCAGACGATGGCTCAATTCTTGCAAGAGAGGCTACTGTATCAGCTTTATCTAAATTCATCACGCGAACACCTTGTGATGAACGGCCATATCGAGGAATCTCTTGAATCAACTGGCGGATGACAACACCCTTCGTTGAGACCACCATAATCTCTTGGTCCGGGCTTGTAACTCTCGCCACAGAAACAGGCCCTGTTTTATCAGTCATCTTAAAATTGATAACTCCTTGACCACCACGTTTTTGCTGAGGGTAATTAGTAAGCGCTGTTAGTTTCCCATGACCATTCGCTGTAACTGACAGTAGATCTTGGCCTTGAGAGACGACTTCCATAGATATAACGTAGTCATCCTTCCGCAGCTTGATACCACGGACTCCTCCGCTAGTTCTTGAAGCACTTCTTAAATCACCTACCCGGAAGCGAATTGACCGCCCTAGCGCGGTCAGGATTAAAACGTGATCTTCATCAGTTGCTATCCGTCCTGACACCAATTCATCATCTTTTTCTAGATCCATTGCAATAATGCCATTGGTACGTAAATTCTTGAATTTATTCAGAAGCGCGCGTTTCACCTCACCCATACGGGTCGCCATCACAAGGCTCGCACCTTCGGTAGTCATCGACTTGGTTGATATAATCGTAGTCACTTGATCAATACGTGGATCTATAGGGACAAAATTCACGAGAGGAGTGCCACGCGCTGTTCGGGAACTCTCGGGTGGCAAATCATATACTTTCAAAGGAGCGAGCCGCCCTCGATTCGTAAACAAAAGAAGTGTTTCATGTGTATCACAAATCAGCAGGTGCTGAACTGCATCTGCTTCTCTCGTCACCATCCCCGTAATACCACGCCCACCTCGATGTTGTATACGATAGGTAGTAGCTGGCACTCGCTTGATATAGCCGCGTGTACTTAAAGTGACTGCCACCTCTTGATGTGGAACAAGCTCTTCTTTTGAAAAATCACGTGCTTCTTCTTCAGAAATTTCAGTTCGTCGCTCATCTCCATAGTTATCTTTGATCTCAATAATTTCAGCCCGTACAACAGCTTCCACTTTTTTCACGTCACCCAACAGATCTTCGAGTTCAGCAATGTTTTCCAATATTTCAGCGTATTCGTCAAGAATCGCTTGGCGCTCTAAGGCTGCTAAACGCCGTAACTGCAGGTCTAGTATTGCCTGAGCTTGGCGTTGAGACATATCCCATTGTTCCATTAAACCGCTTCGTGCTTGTTCGGCACTTTCCGCGCTACGAATAAAGGAGATGACTGCATCAAGATTATCTAACGCAATCTTCAATCCTTCCAAAATATGTGCACGATCTCGAGCCCGAGACAAATCATATTCCGCGCGGCGGGTAACGACCTCTTTTCTGAAGCCAATAAAGGCGGTCAGCATACCCTTTAAGTTAGTAACTCGTGGCTGCCCATCAAACAACGCTACGGTATTGAAATGAAATGAGGTGCGCATCGCAGTGTTTTTATACAAACTATTGAGAACTTGTTCTGGCCATGCATCGCGCCGCAATTCAATCACGATACGCATACCGCGACGGTCGGATTCATCTCGTACTTCTGAAATCCCATCAATCTTCTTCTCGCGTACCAAATTTGCAATCCGCTCTACCAACGTCGCTTTGTTAACTTGATACGGGATTTCAGACACAACAATCTGGCTGCGGTTACCACGCTCGATCTTTTCAATTTCAGCACGTGCCTGTACAACAACGCGCCCTCGACCAGTTGAATAAGCCTCTTCAAGTGTCGACCGCCCCATGATTATGCCGGCGGTCGGGAAGTCGGGGCCTTTTATATAATCAAGAAGATTTAGAACAGAAGCGTCTGGATTATCGATTAAATGAACCATCGCGTCACTAATCTCAGACAAATTATGGGGCGGAATACTCGTAGCCATACCAACTGCGATACCAGAAACACCATTTATCAATAAATTGGGTAGTCGGCTAGGTAATACGACCGGCTCATTTACTCTATCGTCGTAATTCGGTGCGAAGGGTACAGTATCCCGGTCGATATCCTGAAGTAGCTCTGCTGCAATAGCAGATAATCGAGCTTCGGTATAACGCATTGCAGCGGGGGGATCATTATCGACAGAGCCAAAATTACCTTGCCCCGTGACAAGTGGATAGCGCAAAGAAAAGGGTTGGGCCATCCGAACCATAGCATCATAAATAGCCGAGTCGCCATGTGGATGATACTTACCCATCACTTCACCAACAACGCCTGCACTCTTGCGAAATGGTTGGTTCGCCCTAAGACCCATTTCCCACATTGTATACATCACCCGACGCTGTACTGGCTTCAAACCATCCCGCACATCAGGCAAGGCCCTCGAGACAATCACGCTCATCGCGTAATCAAGATACGCGCCTCGCATCTCATCTTCGATACTTACGACTTGTTCGGTCAAGGGTGACCTCCTAAAATCTTAGCCATGCGCATCATCAATTTGAAGCAACACAACCCGGATAACCTTTTCATTTTAACAATTCGGGAGCCACCACATATTGTATGCGCGCGCGTCCCGCAGACTACATACGGATTCTAGCAGATTTCACCATTACAGTAAAGAATATGATGGCGAGAATGACCATCTTCCTGAAGGGTCCAAAATACCAAAGATCATCCTAAAGTCTATTGATTGGGAGATCGAATCAAATCAAGAAATTCTTGCTCCGTAATAACCTTAATCGCGCGTTCGCGAGCCTGTTCGATTTTGGTTCCGGGATTGTCCCCAACAACCACTAAAGAAGTACGCCCAGTCACATTACGACCTAACACACCACCCAATTCACGAATCTTTATTTCAGCCTCTGAGCGAGTAAAAGCATCTAACCGACCGGTGATCACCACTTCTAAACCTGACAAGAGAGCTGAATCATCAGATTGTTTTTCACGGGTCATACGCAAACCTGCTACATCCAAACGCTTCACCAAGGACTGTATGACCGGATCTCTTGACCATTTCTGAATGCTCTCTGCTATTTTGGGGCCAATTGAAGGTACTGATGAGAGTTGATCAATATCTGCATCTAAGATTGCCTCCATTGAACCAAACTGTTCCGCGAGGATAGTTGCCGTTTCGCGGCCAACGTGCCGAATATTCAATGACATGAGTAATTGTTCTAGTGGATGATTCTTGCTGATTTGAATGTTCGAAACTAGTTTGAACGCACTTTTCTCACCTAAACCAGGTAACACCGCTATTTGCTGTGGATCCAAAAAATAGAAGTCTGCAGGATTTCTCACTAACTGTTCTTCAAATAATTGACGCACTGTTTGTTCTCCCAACCCATCGATATCCATGGTCATAACGAAATGCACCAAAGACTCTTGTACCTGCGCCAAACAATTACGATTCATACAATAATGTGCTGCCTCACCTACATCACGGACCACTGATCCGCCACAAGAGGGGCAATCATTCGGCATAGCAAACACTACCTCATCTCCGGTTCTTAACTCCTCAAGTGGTCTTAAAATTTGCGGAATAACATCTCCCGCACGTTGTACAACTACGTGATCGCCGATACGTAAATCTTTCCGGAAAATGTCCTCTTCACTATGAAGCGTCGCATGAGTAATAGTGACCCCAGAGACCTGAATGGGTTCAAGAATCGCATACGGATTCAAACTGCCTGTTCGTCCAACATTAATGCCAATATCAAGTAATTTAGTTACTGATTGAGCTGCCGGCCATTTATAAGCAATCGCCCATCGAGGCTCCCGTCCAACATCTCCCAAAGACTGTTGGATATCAAATCGATTAACTTTTACAACAATCCCATCTGTTCCATAATTCAAATCTTGTCGAGCAATCTGCCAGTCCAAATAGTATTGAGTGATTTCTTCTAAATTACGAGCAGGCCGGTTGTGTACGGATATCTTAAATCCACAAGAGGACAGCCACTCTAAAGCTTCCGCATGCGTTGAGAGAGTTAAGCCTTCAGCCCAACCTAACGAATATATTGCTATGTCAAGATTACGCTTGGACGTTTCCCTCGAATCAAGTTGCCTTAAAGAACCAGCGGCGGTATTCCGAGGATTAGCATATTTCGATTCGCCAAGCGCAGTTCGCTCTTCATTAATCCGGTCAAATTCGGTGATTGGCAAATAAACCTCACCTCGAACTTCAAAACGGCGTGGAACTTCACCATTAATGCTTAAAGGGATACTGCGCACGGTACGAAGATTCGCGGTGACATCTTCACCAACTGCTCCATCACCCCTCGTGGCGCCTTGAACAAACACCCCATCTTCATAGGTTAGAGCAACTGCTAATCCATCATATTTGAGTTCACAAACATACTCATCGATATCTGTATCCACTAAGTCCGAGATACGAGAAATCCACTTCTCTAATTCTTCAGAATCAAATACATTCCCAAGACTGAGTAAGGGGGAAGGATGCCTGACTGTAGACAATCCATCAGCAGGTTCAGCACCAATTCTCATGCTCGGAGAATCCAAGGTAACAAATTGGGGGTATTCTCGCTCAATATCAATCAACTCGCGATACAAAACATCATAACTCTCATCACTTATCTCTGGATCATCTAAAACATGGTAACGATAATTATGATGGTTCAATAATTCCCGTAACTTTTTGATACGTCGGCTAATCTCAATCACTGCTCACACCTTGATAATTGCCTACCTGATTTGGAATAACCCCTCTAACGACAGTCCAATAGGAGAGTTTGTCATCCTCTATGCGTCCAAAAGCCATCACTTTTCCCCTTAACCTCTGTCCGCTGGATGGTATGAAGACAGAGCATGGCTTCGTAATTTTCATACAACACTTCTATATTATCTATTTCAAATCTGGTGTACTGGATACCCACTTAAATGTTTCCTCTCGATTGCTAGTACCAATCGTTTGCCTAACAAACACAAAATCCATCCGTAATAATTTTTGAGAGTGCGTCAGAGTTGCCACGTGCAAACCCTTCTTGCCATACTTTTAATACTTCCAATGCCGTAATCGACATCTTCCTTTATCATTGCCGTTCTAGGCTTGGCTGCTAGTTCTCCCTGCCATATCCGATTCTGTTGAGCACAAATACTACAGTTCGCTTGCAACCTAACGAGCATTCATTTTTGTGTAAGAAATTTTCTATTCACGCTTATCTTCTAATAATGGCATGTGAAAAATCTCTGGCCCAAAATCTGGGTCAAACGTGATTACCGCAACGTGCCCAACACTTACCCCAAGTTTATCAACAAAGTCACCTTCATCAGGGGCACCAGAGTAATAGGCCTTCACATTTCCTTCTGAAACATCCCTAAAAACATGAACATGCCCTAATGCAAGATAATCAACATCCAATGCGGCGATCTCTTCTGCCAAGATGGGGGATGAGCGATCTATCATTTCACCTCTGGAAACATGAAACCCGTGAGCCATCGCAATACGCCAATCACCGTCATCCAATGATGGGATTCCACGAAGCGGCTGAAACGTAGGAGAATGCTCTTCCATAGCGCGCCCCCAAATCGTTACGCCCAAATCTGCCAAGCGAACCAACTCCCCTTCAACTTCAGTGACCAAGTGTATTGTTGATCCCATATCCTTGAATGCCGCAGCCTCCAAGGGGGATGTGCCATCCATTTGATCATGATTCCCAGGGAGAATAACCGTTTTTATATCCATTGTCGTTAGCGTCTGAATCGCTCTTTCAACTACATCTGGCTCCACTCTACTGCTGTCAAATAAATCTCCCACAATCAGGACAAGATCAACGGACTCACGTTTCGCCGTATCAGCTATCATTTCTAAATATTTGCACGAGTCCACAGTCGTCAAATGCACATCAGATGTATGGAGAACCTTCAATTTAGCTTTTCTTTTTATATCTCGGGGCACCCGCAACTATCTCCTGAGAGTATTCGCCTACTGGTCTATTTGAAGTCAAGCTAGCAACGATCTTTTATGCCCAATGATGTTCAGACATTTATTTGTCGTTGAGAAAACGCCGCAAAACAGTTTGCAACACACCACCCTGTTTGTAGTAATCAACTTCAACCAATGTATCGACACGGCATACTACTTTGAAATTAATTGTCTCGCCATCAGGTCTCTTCGCCACAACTGCCAGTTCCTTGCGAGGAGTCAAATCTTCGGCAATTCCTGATATAGTCAATTCTTCATGACCAGTCAATCCTAATAAATCTGCACTCTCTCCATCCTGAAACTGTAATGGCAGTACTCCCATACCAATCAGATTACTACGATGAATTCGTTCAAAACTTTCAACTAAAACCGCTTTCACCCCCAACAGATTGGGGCCTTTCGCAGCCCAATCGCGCGAACTCCCTGTCCCGTATTCTTTCCCGCCAATAACAACCAATGGAATATCAGCAGCCTGATATTTCATTGAGGCATCATAAATCCGCATCTCATCATTATCCGGCATATACAGGGTCCAATCACCATCTTTATCAGGAGTCAATTTGTTCTTCAAACGAACGTTAGCAAAAGTTCCGCGCATCAAAACATTGTGATTCCCCCGCCGAGATCCAAACGTATTGAATTCAGTTTGGGGAATATCTTCGCCAATCAGAAATTGCCCGGCAGGTGCCTGAGGCGGAATAGCGCCAGCAGGGGAGATGTGATCAGTAGTCACAGAATCACCTAAAAACGCCAGAACGCGCGCATCACTTATATCTTCAACGGGATCTGGAGACAACTTGATATCGTGAAAAAATGGTACTTCCTGCACATATGTTGACTCGGGATCCCATTCAAATAAATCTCCATCAGGAATTGGCATATTCTGCCAATCATCATTCCCCTTAAACGCTTCACCATAGCGCTCTGTAAACAGATCGGGTTTTAATGAGCTATTCATTGCATCGCGAACTTCCGCCTGTGTTGGCCATATATCTCGTAGGAAAACTGGAGAACCTGATTCATCTTCACCGATAGGCTCTTGAACAAGATCTACATCTGCGCGTCCCACCAAGGCGTAGGCGACTACAAGCATAGGAGACGCAAGATAATTGGCTTTCACCTGCGGATGAACTCGTGCTTCGAAATTGCGGTTACCACTTAGGACTGACACGGAAACAAGGTCATGTTCCGTAATTGCATTATCCACCGCCTCTGGTAATGGCCCACTATTCCCAATACACGTAGTGCAGCCGTAACCAACGATGTGAAAACCAAGATCCTCAAGATAGGGCATCAAACCAGAGTCATTAAGATAAGCCCCAACAACCTGTGAACCTGGTGCCATGCTGGTCTTTACCCATGAACGGCTTGCCAAACCCTTAGCGACAGCCTTTTTCGCCAGCAACCCAGCGCCAATCATCACTGATGGATTCGAAGTGTTGGTACAACTCGTAATCGCGGCTATAACCACTGAGCCATGATCAAGGGTCTCTTCCTCACCATCGATGTCAATCGCAACTCCATCTCCCTCACCAGAAGACCTCGATTTATCAAACGTTTCTCCAAGTGTGCTCAAGAAGGTTGATTTCATATCCGGAAGTGCGACGCGATCCTGTGGACGACGAGGACCAGCAAGGCTTGACTCAACTGTGGCCATGTCCAAAGTCAACGTGTCGGTGTACTGAGGATCTGGAGTCTCATCGATGCGAAACAATCCTTGTTCTTTTGCATATCGTTCGACCAAATCCACGGAAGCGTCATCGCGCCCAGTTCCACGCAAATACTCTAGAGTTTCATTATCAACAGGGAAAAACCCACATGTTGCACCATATTCGGGAGCCATGTTGGCTATCGTGGCACGATCAGCCAAGGGTAAGTTCGAAAGACCAGGGCCAAAGAATTCAACGAATTTCTCAACTACACCACGTTCACGCAACATCTCTGTCACGGTCAAAACCAAATCAGTAGCCGTCACTCCCTCGCGAAGTTCGCCCGTCAACTTGAATCCAATCACTTCGGGAAGCATCATGTAATATGGCTGCCCCAACATCACCGCTTCCGCCTCAATGCCTCCAACACCCCATCCCAAAACGGCCAAGCCGTTAATCATAGTGGTATGAGAATCTAATCCAACGAGAGTATCCGGAAAAACAACCAGTCCGTCAGATGTATCCCGGGTAGACACAACATCTCCCAAGAATTCCAGATTTACTTGATGGCAAATTCCAACCCCAGGGGGAACAACAGAAAAGTTCTCCAGTGTGTTTTGCGCCCAACGAAGTAATGCGTAGCGTTCCTGATTCCGTTCAAATTCTTTCTCCACATTTAACAAAAATGACTGGCCTGTACCAAAATAATCTACTTGGACAGAATGATCGATTACGAGGTCAACAGGAACAAGTGGGTTAATGCGTTTCGGGTCACCGCCCGCGCGCGCCATCGCAGATCTCAATGCCGCCAAATCAACAACTGCTGGCACACCTGTCAAATCTTGCATCAAAACACGCCCTGGTATAAAAGGGAATTCACGTTTGGGAGGACTCTGAGGATCCCACGCGAGAGCATTCTTAATATCATCATCAGTGACTAAATAGCCATCCAAATTCCGAAGTGCATTTTCTAACAAAACCCGAATAGAAAAAGGAAGGTCTGTCAGATTTACTAAACCTTGCTCTTCCAAATAACTCAGTCGGTAATATGTTGCGAGACCCTTATCTGTCTCAATCGTACTTCTTGCGCCCTCATGACCTAATGCCTGTGCCATCTCTGACCTCCTGATGTACAAATCCTCGAACGATGAGCAATACCGGTAATTATATGAGGCATTCTAACCTCAATAGCACACATACTAACGGTATTATGTTCCTCATAACATAGTATGCCTTGAGTTGAAGATAAGTACTAGTCAGACATTGAGACATAGCGAGAAGGAAATTTAACTATCATAAACATTGAACCCCTGAACTGTTGTGCTCCGTACATTACCTGTAACGGGGCTTAAACCCTCCCGATGTGATTCTTAACGCTTTATAGGGCGTGGTAAGTGTTCAACTCAGCCATTCGTCCTATATTTTGATAAAACCCAGGGATTATTATAAGAACAAATTGGCTAGCACGCGTATAATTGACACGCTGGTGGAAATTTCTGTTCATAACGTTGAGGAATATTCATGACACATTCACAACACGCGAACGAATCAATTAAACCTCTTGAAGGAGGGAATGTCGCATCGCCTCGGGGTTTCTCGGTGGGAGCTACTTACGTGGGAATGAAGACATTTGGTGATAACGAAAAGCTTGATTTAGCAATATTATTATCCGAATCCCCGTGTGTAGGAGCAGGCGTTTTTACACAGAATAAATTCGCTGCAGCACCGGTTCATTTGAGCAGGGAAAATCTTGAAGAAGCGCAACCACGAGCAATCATCGTTAACAGCGGGTGCGCCAACGCGGGGGTAGGCGATCAAGGGATGATTGACGCACGGGCGATGACATCAATCGCAGCGAGCAAGCTAAATCTCTCACGGAGCGAAATTCTCATCGCCAGTACTGGAGTGATCGGTGCAGAACTACCTATGGGAATTATTCAAAATGGGATTGAGTCCATAAGCCTTGATAGTTCAGGGCATGACTTCGCAAAAGCCATGATGACCACTGATACTCATCCGAAAGAATTTGCTGTTGAGATCGAAATCGAGGGAGTGAAAGGAACGATTGCGGGTGCTGCAAAAGGGGTTGGAATGATTCACCCTGATATGGCTACAATGCTCTCATTCATTACAACCGATCTTGCCATTGATTCAGGTTTCTTAAAATCTGTTATAAAGGAAGCAGCAGACCAAACTTTTAATATGGTTTCTGTCGACGGAGATACGAGCACAAATGATACCCTGATAATTCTTGCGAATGGATTGGCAAAAAACACTCCTATTGATGGGGGGACAAACGGAGAAAAATTTAGCGATGCTCTTTTTGAAGTGTGCAAGGCTCTTGCCAAAATGATCGCGCGTGACGGAGAAGGAGCTACAAAACTTTTAGAAGTTCAAGTCGAGCAAGCGCAATCACTGCCCGACGCTAGAATCGCGGCACGCACTATCACTGCATCTCCACTTTTGAAGGCTGCGATATACGGGAATGATCCGAACTGGGGACGCGTTCTCATGGCACTTGGCCGAAGTGGCGCTAATATTGCAGAAAACAAAGTGAGTATTTTTATGAATGATATCTGCATGATGGAAGCGGGCAAACCAATTCCATTCTTCCGCGACGCAGCAATTACAGCAATGCAGAAACCTGAAGTCGTCATTCGAGTCCAACTCGGATTAGGAGATGGCAATGCGACCGCATGGGGTTGCGACCTAACAGAGGAATACGTTCACATCAACGGTGCTTACACTACCTAATCTCTAAGTAAATACACTGAAATCATTGGATATAATAAGAATGTACTCGTTCCTTTAAGATCATCACGATACACGGTACAATCAAAATCCTGTTGAAATTCGTTCTTTACAAAATTTGTTTAATCTGTATCTGATTTGTTACGGAGGTTGTTATGGATCTGGATGGAAAAGTCGCTATCGTAACCGGTAGTAGTCGTGGACTCGGCAAAGCAATCGCCAAAACGTTCGCACGTTCTGGTGCAAACGTTACCCTTGCTGCAAGAACCGAAGAACCCCATCCACGCATAGGTGGAACAATTATCCAAACAGCAGAAGAGATTAAAACAGAGGGAGGGACAGCACTTCCCGTAAAATGCAATGTCGCTGCAGATGAAGATGTTGATTCGATGGTCCAAAAAACACTGGATGCCTTCGGACGCATTGATATATTGATTCATCCGGCAGCCGCTAATTTCCCAGGTGGCATCGAAGCAACGGACTTGCGACGATGGGATATATTGATGGGTTTGAATTTCCGAGGACTCGCATCCCTAGTGAAAGCCGTTCTACCTTCAATGAAAACAGCCGGCGAGGGACACATCGTCAACGTATCTCCAAAGCTCAGTCCCGACATTGGGAAAAGCGGAGTTCAGTCAGGCTATTTTGGAGGGCCATATGGATTGTCTAAACAAGCTTCAACATTACTTTCGCTTACCATGGCAGAGGAATTCAAAGAATACGGCATTGGAGTTAACACAATTTGGCCAGATGGTAGCCGTCTGCGAACCGAAGGGATGATCGCGATGGGCCGAATCGATCCGAGTGCACAAGATCCACAGAGATTTGCTGACGCCGTCGCTGAAATTATTGGTAAAGATCCGAAATCGTACACGGGCCACTGCCTATCAGACATTGAAGTTCTCCGGGAGGCAGGTATCACCGATCTGTCAAAATATGATTTGCCTCCTTTAGAGGACAATTCTTAAAAAGGAGAACTGCCACGAATAATCAATTACGCGTCGGAAGTATTGCTGGCGTACCAATCTTCGTAAGTCGAAGTTGGATATTGTTGTTCATCTTATCAACCTACTTCATGTCATCAGTATTATTGGCCCGAACATTCCCTGAAGTGGCATTCGGGGCACGATACTTTGCTGGCTGCTTATTCTCACTGTTTTTCATAGGATCTGTATTTGTCCATGAGTTCGCTCATGCTTTAATTGCGCTTTCTAACAACCAAAAGGTGCTCGCAGTTACTCTCCACATATTTGGAGGATCAACATCAATTGAGGCAACAAATCACCGCCCCTCGGCAGAAGCATTGATCGCATTAGCTGGGCCTGCAACTAGTATTTTGCTCAGTATGTCATTTTTCTTATTTGCCAGCCCTTTAGGCACCCAATCATCATCATTAGGTCTGATCGCTATTTGGCTCGCGGTCCTTAATTTACTTCTAGGAGTAATCAACATGTTGCCCGGCTTGCCACTAGATGGCGGGCGTGTATTCCATGCGATTATGTGGCGGGCAACAGGAAATTATTTTAAAGGAACCCTTGCAGCAACCGCCGCAGGGCAAATCATCGGTATATTTAGCATTATTTTTGGGATCGCTCTATTCGTATTACAACAACCTAGCTTGTTCGGCCTCGCGGGCTGGTTTTTCTTAGTCGGATGGTTTCTGCGACGAGCAGCAGGGCAAAGCCGCAGTGCCGCAATCCGTAACGAAGCGTTAAAGGACTTCAGTGCACGTGATGCACTTCAACAAAATTGGCCACAGGTACAATCAAGCGGTAGTGTAAGAAATCTAGCGCAGGATGACGAATTCATCAACGGGAAAAAAAGCTACCTTGTTTACGATGGAGACGATTGGGTCGGCATTATTCCTGTCCGGATCGTAAAAGCACTCTCTGCAGGAGAGCAATCCACTCTTCGTGTTGTCGAGCTAATGGTGCATCACACGGAAGTATTCACTGCCGCACCACAAGATAGCTTGAATCTTATCCTCAACAAAATGGAAACCGATCGTCTCGGATACATCCCGGTTACTGAAAACACTAAAGTCGTCGGTGTAGTAGCACGAGATGCAGTACTCGCAATGGCGAAAGAGCATTCACCAATGCGTTGATAGATTCAGCAAGAAATATCTACGCGAAGTGCAGCACCTAAAAATCATTCTGCCAATATTAGTTTTGCCCACCCCACCCTAACACAATAGGGCTCTATCACTCCTTGTTTTGGATATAGGGTGGATGCCATAATACATCCACTCATAAAACAACGCCCAAAAGCACAAAGGAGGTCGTCATGACCCTTGAATATATACACTCTGAAGAAACAAAAGGTGTACTAGTTATCACTCTTGATGATCCAAAAACGAGAAATGCTCTTGGAGGGCCATTGAGTGAAGAACTAGAATCAGAAATTGACCGATTTAGTGAGGATCCTGATTTGCGCGTTTTGGTTTTGACCGGGGCAGATCCTGCATTCTGTTCTGGTGCTAACGTCAAAGGATTCGACCGGGCAGTGCGTGAACGTGAAGCCAATGGTCCTACTGACGCAGGGCCGAGCCCTTGGGAATCACTGGATCCCGCATATCAAGCAGACAGTGTTCATGAAGCAAAAGGACCCGCTATCGTCCGTAAATTATGGAATTTGGAAAAACCGACAATCGCGGCAGTTAATGGTGCCGCCTACGGTCTTGGTTGCGGCGTTGCGCTCTCATGCGATATCCGCATCGCATCAGAAAACGCTCGCTTCGCTGAAGCATTTATACGAAATGGATTGATACCGGCAGATGGAAGCGCATGGCAATTACCTCGATTGATTGGCCTCTCAAACACTTTACTCCTTCAATATACAGGTGATGCCGTCGATGGAAATGACGGCTATCGGCTCGGGCTTTGTAGTAAAGTTGTACCCCACGAAGAGCTAATGGAGGAAACGATGCAGCTAGCAATCCGACTTGGTGAAGGCCCTACTTACTCCATGTCCCTCATAAAGATGCTTGTCCATAAAGCGCAACAACAGGATTTAGCTGAACATCTCACTCAAGCAGCCCGCGCCCAAAATCTTGCGCGGCAAACAGACGATCATAAAGAAGGTGTACGAGCATTTGTTGAAAAACGGCCTGCAAAATTTAAAGGACGATAAATTCTAAATGAAGTAGCAAACGTGGATTCATTGCTACGAACTAATTGTTGGAGTCATATATGAAATTTCAAACAAAAGCAATTCATTCAACTCCACTCGGTGACCCAACTACCAAAGGGGTAAAGCCGGCGATACATATGTCGACCACATTCGAGCGTGAAGCCGATGGTAGTTACCCGGCCGGATATATTTACTCGCGTTTAGGCAATCCAAATAGGGAGATGCTCGAAACCTCGCTCGCAGAACTTGAAGGAGGCGACGCCGCGAGAGCATTTTCTTCCGGTTCAGCTGCAACATTCACTTTATTAAATACCCTTAAGCCGGGAGATCACGTCATCGCACCAATCGATGTTTATCACGGAACTGCCTCCATCTTTAAGGAAATCATGGCCCCTTGGGGTTTATTGTGCTCTTTCGTTGACATGACAAACATTGGTGAAGTGCAAAATTCCATACGACCAAACACAAAACTTTTTTGGACCGAATCCCCTTCAAATCCATTGCTGAAAATAACTGATATCCGAAAAGTTTCTGAACTCGCTCATTCGAACAATGCTCTCTGTGTATCAGACAACACCTGGATGACACCCGCATTGCAACAACCGTTCTCACTCGGGGCCGATGCCATCATTCACTCAACAACAAAATACCTGAGTGGACACAGCGATGTTCTTGGAGGTGCCATCATTGTTAAAGAACACAATAACCTTCTCGGCCGAATTAGCAATCTCCAGTCAACCATCGGATCAGTACCAAGTCCCTTTGATTGCTGGCTCGTCTTACGGGGAATACAAACACTTTTTATAAGAATGCAAACACACACAGCGAACGCAGAAAAAATAGCCACCTATCTGTCAAGTCATCCTCAAATTGAGGCCGTTCATTATCCAGGTCTAGAAACTCACGATGGCTATCAAATAGCTACTGAACAAATGGATTCATTCGGAGGAATGTTATCTATTCAAATCCGTGGCGGAAAAAATAAAGCGATGTCCGTTGCGGCAAAAACAACTCTTTT
Organism: SAR202 cluster bacterium; assembly: GCA_009392005.1. Lineage (GTDB taxonomy): Bacteria > Chloroflexota > Dehalococcoidia > UBA6926 > VFHL01 > VFHL01. The sequence continues at coordinate 23,459 of VFHL01000009.1, read as the reverse complement.
CACTGCGGCAACATCTCTTGGTGGAACCAGCAGTTACATTGAACATCGTGCATCAATTGAAGGTCCTGAGACACATACGCCAGACAATCTACTGCGATTATCAGTTGGCCTTGAACACCCTGATGACCTTATTGAAGATTTGTCACAAGCATTGGACCAACCCTAATCAAAACATTTCCTTTCGTTGTAAAAACCAACACAAAGGATTACCACGCTCTTATTGCCGGTCGTCCACATACGGATCTTCATCAGCACGACTGGGACGAGCGCGTATAATCAGCAATGGAATTGCAATAACAAGCAACGACATTGTCAACAGGTGTGCTTCTTGGAGACCCGCAAAATAAACAGCGTCAAGACGAAGAAATTGAATGAAAAACCGTCCAATTGAGTACAGAGCAATGTAAGAGACAAAAACCATCCCCGTTGGACGTACCTTGCCCACCAACCAGAACAAAATTCCCGCGATAAAAATATCCCAGATCATCTCATAAGCAACCGCCGGATGCTGTGGCAACAAGCCAAAGCTCGGACTACCTGGATGAGTATATACAAATGCCCAAGGAAGATCTGTGGAAACAGCAAAATGTTCTCCATTAATTACGTCCCCAATGCGCCCAACCATTTGACCGATAGGAGCCCCGGGTGCGGCAATATCTAAGATAGTTCCTAGGGGCACTTTAGCGAATTTAATATATATAGCAGCGCCAACCGTCGCACCAATAATCCCACCAGTGAGAGCAATGCCTCCACTCAAAAGATTCAGCATTTGCAGAGGGTTAGTTATGTAATAACTCCACCAATCCAAAACATGGAACAATCTCGCTCCGATGATCCCTCCAACAACCGCAGTCATGGCAACATTTGAAACAATATCTTCAGATATGCCGTATCCGCGTGCGCGACGAGCAGCGATTAAAACAACAACGAGTATACCAAGAAACGTGAAAAATCCGTGCCACGTCAAATGGAAAGGCCCAGCACTGACAATACTTGGATTCATCCCTATTGTAATCGCCTGTGGTGGTACTGAAGCTAACATGTAGTGCCATTCCCTTCGAATTGCAATTTAACAATACGCAAAAATTTCATTTAGTAAAAATAGCGACCACCAGAGAACCATCTCACCGTAAATCGTTGATTACTCCGTTAACGATCACTTATCAGATGCCGACCACAAAGTGTGGTACTCATCCCCTGTAATCGCCTTCACAATCTCGGCGCTCTCAAGTTCAATAATCATCTTTAGCGATTCATCTAACTGCGTTACCGCACTGAACCGATCGGTTGAAACTAGTCGATCACGAATCTGATCAATGACCCCACATCGCTCCAAAGTACTCAGTTGATGCGACCAGATAATCATCGCAATGGCATCTGGTCGAGGAAATTGGGGTCGCATGCGTTGCAAACGACGCACCCGATCCTCTGGTCCGTCAGCTTTTTGAACAACCCGGACAAGGGGATCCGTATCAGAATCTGTCCGAACGTCAACAAGCAACGTCTTACCGAGAAGTGGGAAAAAAACTGTGATGACTTCAGCTGAACTGATTTGTTGGAACGTCTCTTCAATATCGATATAAAAATCGCCATCCATCGCCATCAGACTTCACCCCTGTAGAAGCTTCTTTACCTCCTCGGCGAATGCTGGAACAACTTGCTTGTAATCCCCAACAACACCAAAACTAGAGGAACCGAATATTTGTGCTTCTTCATCGGTATTAATTGCCACGATCGTTTTCGCTCCGCCACATCCCGCAAGATGCTGACTCGCTCCGGATATGCCAATTGCCATATAGAGGTTAGGAGCCACAATTACGCCAGTAATTCCAACCATCCTCTCAGGCGCAGTAAACCCAGAATCTGTTGCCGCTCGAGAGCCTCCAACAGCACCGCCATCAAAAATAGCAGCCAAATCTTCTAGCCCTTCAAATCCTTCAGGACCACCAATGCCTCGTCCACCGCTTACAACAACATCTGCATCCTCGAGACGCACACCCTCGGATTCAATGGGCTTGGATTCAATAAATTTCATTCGTGATTGGCTTGCGTCCACTCCATGATTCACATTTACCACTTCGCCTGTACGAGACGTATCGGGCGCAGCTCCGTCTATCGCTTTACTACGGATGGTCGCCATTTGGGGCTGGGTCTTAACTCCGATAACCTGACGGAAGTTACCTCCCGAAAATGGACGCGTCGCACGCATACGATTGGTGCTCGAGTCAATCTCTAATGCAGTGCAGTCAATCGCGATACCAGTATCCAAATGAAATGCAAGATGTGGTGCCAAATCACGACCACTTGCAGTTTGCCCCGCCAATATAATGTAGGGATCAACTTCTTTCGCCACGTTTACTGCTGCCGGAACGTGTAAATCATGCAGATATTCGGCGAAAATCGCGTCATCAACAACAAACACTTTATCCGCACCCAATGCAATCGCCTCTTGCGCTAGCTCAGCTGTTCCTTCGCCAATGAGCGCTGCCGATAACGGTTGTCCAAGGGAATCTGCAAGCTGCCGTCCAACGTTCAGCAACTCACCCGTGATGCTCAACAATCGTCCATCCTTGGCTTCGCCGTAGACCAAAACTCCATTTTCATAAGCCATTAGTACTGTCTCCTATCAAACCACTGGTTAACATCAAGATTAATAACGTATCTAAATAACTCTTGCTTCACGCAATCGTTGAGCAAGTGCCCTACCGGCCTCCGCTGGAGAATCACCTTCAATTATTTCAACCTCTGTCGTGCTAGTTGGGAAAAACACGTCAAGAACTTCGATTTTCTCAAGGCTCGCTACATCTAAACCGAGGTCTGAGGCGCTCCATATAGTTGGCTCGACCCGCTTCGCCTGCATAATTCCACGCATGGTCGCATATCTTGGCTGGTGAGGCATTTCACTGCTGAACGTTAATACAGCCGGTAAATTCACCTCAACGATTTCAGTACCACCTTCAGACAATCTTTCAACCCGCAGCTTCCCGTCACCAATATCTTCCAAATCAACGGCGTTAGTGACACACGGCCAGCCGAGAATCACCGCAACCCCGGGGCCCACCGATGCCTGATCTCGATTACCAGACTGGCGGCCAAATGTGATCAAATCCACATCACCTATCTGATTAACAGCCGCTACTAATCCATGTGACGTAATAGAAGGGTCTGGATCATCCAGATCTTCGCCTTGAATCAAATAAAGATCATCACACCCCATCGCCACCGGACGTTTTATAACATCCAACGAATGATCGATACCTAAACTCACAACACTGATATGCACATCAGCGTCTTTATCCTTGAGCATCAAGGCTGCCTCTACCCCATAGCGATCATAATCGCTCACATCGGGCGGGACATTTGAAGAAGGCACAACCTTCTTGTTTACATCATCAATACTGTACAAAGATGCTGGTGATTCAGGATCAGGCATCTGTTTTACACAAGTTACTATACGCATATCGCCTCCGAATTTTAGTTCCTTTACTCGCCTAGCCATATAGGCCGGGAACAATTATAGCATCCACGTTTCGCCAGTATCAAGAAACTTTGATGACTTCGTTGACGCTACCAACCTTCCACCGTAAACTGCTAGAAGGTGTTTGGCATATGATTTGCCCACTCATCTCAACTAATGATGCAACATAAAAGCGTTTAAATGTTGCTGAATTGAATGCTCCAACGACACGCGAAAACAGGCTCAAAAGTACCGCTAGGAGAAGGCGTTCATGAATTCCGAACACCATCACGAAAATGATCCATTGACGCCATTACGCCATTCAGCGGCACATGTAATGGCTGAAGCGGTTATCTCCTTTTTCCCCGACGCTAAACTAGCCATTGGTCCTGTCATCGAGGATGGGTTTTATTATGATTTTCTTTTACCGAGAGCTCTGACACCGGATGATCTAGAACCGATCGAAAACAAGATGCGGGAAATTATTGACCAGAAATCAGCTTTTGAAAGAACTGTGATCACAAAAACAGAGGCGACCGAAATGTTCGCTGAGCAACCGTTTAAACTCGAAATCATCGACAATATAGAAGATGAAACAGTTTCTTTGTACACACAACACACATTCACCGATCTCTGTGAGGGACCGCATGTTTCGAACACTTCTGACATTAAAGCATTTAAATTGCTCCGTGTTGCGGGAGCGTATTGGCGCGGTGATGAAACTAAGGAGCAACTGCAACGTATATACGGCACAGCTTTCACTAAACCAAAAGACTTAAAGATTTATTTGGCGAGTCTTGAAGAAGCAGAAAAACGTGACCATCGAAAACTTGGAAGGGATCTCGACCTCTTCATGTTCGATGCTATCGCCCCAGCAAGTCCTTTTTTCTTGCCCAAAGGAGCATTGATATACGGACTATTAATTGATTATATGCGTGACCTTTACGCGAAACATGGATATGACGAAGTAATCACACCTCAAATTTTCTCGACCGATCTATGGAAACAATCTGGGCACTACGAAAGTTATCTTGAAAATATGTTTTTCATTGATATTGATGATCGAGAATTCGGCGTAAAGCCAATGAATTGCCCAGCAGCAGCAATGCTTTATGCATCACAAACTCACTCTTATCGCGAATTGCCTATTCGATATGCAGATTTCGGTCGCCTACACCGTTACGAAAGATCAGGGGTTGTTCATGGCCTGACGCGCGTCCGCAGTTTCTCTCAGGATGACGCGCATATATTTTGTCGGTTTGGCCAGATCCAAGATGAGATACGTGAATTCGTCCATATGCTTATGGCATCGTATCGAACTTTCGGATTTGAAGACATATCGATTTCCCTATCAATGCGTCCAGAAAAACGTGTTGGCAATATTGAGATGTGGGATAAAGCAGAGCAGATACTCGAAGAAACACTGCATTCCTTAAACATCTCATTCGAAGTTATGAGTGGTGAAGGCGCATTCTACGGTCCTAAGATTGATTTTTTTGTGAAAGATGCCTTGCGGCGAGATTGGCAACTGGGGACAATCCAACTAGATTTTTCCCTCCCAGAACGTTTCGAGCTTGAGTACGCAACTGAGGAAGGGACACTTGAACGTCCGGTGGTACTGCATCGAGCATTACTCGGTTCATTGGAACGATTTTTAGGTATCCTTTTGGAACACACGGGAGGCGCTTTACCAACTTGGTTAGCACCCATCCAAACGACAGTTATACCAATTGCCGACCGACATGTTGACTATGCCAAAACGCTCACGCATAAAATCAAGGGTTTTGATATTCGTGTTGAAATGGATGACGGGAACGAACGAATGAACGCCAAAATCAGGAAAGCTCAATTACAAAAAATCCCATACATGTTGATTGTGGGGGATCAAGAAATAGAGACAGACACGGTATCAGTACGTCAGCGTAATGGCAAAAACTTAGGTTCAACAGAACTTAATAATTTTATTTCGTTAGCGCGAGATAATATTGAAAGCAAAAGTGCCGAATTACGAGACCTCAACTAAAAGGCTCACATCAAAGTCGAAACAATAATCCCAAGCATCACTCTGCACCGAATTAATACAGTTATATTTTTAACATATTTCTCATGAATTCTATCGCGTTAGGGTTGCTTTTCCTGCTCAGCACGATAGAATCATTTTAAAGGGCTAGAGGAGCGATATGGAAACTTTCATCTCTAAACAAATGCGACCAGCATATGGTTTTGACGAAGTCGCGATAGTTCCCGGCGATTACACGGTAAATCCAGATCAAACAGATGTCAGTTTTCAAATCGAAGATGAGACTTTTCGCCTCCCAGTTGTAGCAGCTGGGATGGACGCGGTGACCGATCCGAGCTTCGCAGCAGAGTTAACAGCTGCAGGTGGGCTCGCGATATTAAATTTAGAAGGTTTACACGGTAGACTTGAAGATCCGTACTCTGCGATCGAAGCTATAGCACATGAGCCTGACGCTACAGTGACTCATCTCATGCAAGAATATTACGCAGCCCCCATTCAAGATGATTATGTTGCGAGAACGATTGAAGCAATTAAAGATAAAGGTGGCAAAGCAGCGGTCTCCTTTACGCCCCTAAACGCCAAACGACTTGGACCGGTAGCAGCAGAAGCAGGCGCTGACTACATTGTCGTTCAATCGACAGTCACCACAGCAAGACACTATTCTAAAAGCCCGAATGGACTTCATTTTGAGGAATTCGTTCAACAAATAAAAGTCCCCGTAATCGTCGGAAATACCGTCACCTACTCAGCAACTCTTGAACTGTTGGAAACAGGTGTGGCAGGGATACTAGTCGGCGTTGGGCCGGGATCAGCCTGTACGTCACGTGAAGTCCTTGGAATTGGCGTACCACAAGTCACGTCAACTCTTGACACCTCTGCGGCGCGGGATGCATATGAAAAACAAACCGGACGGTATGTCCCAATCATTACCGACGGAGGAATTCGAACTGGTGGAGACGTCTGCAAGTCAATTGTCGCTGGTGCTGATGCTGTCATGCTTGGGTCAATGTTCGCTGGCACTCAGGAAGCTCCGGGACACGGGTACCATTGGGGAATGGCGACCCCTCACGCAGCTCTACCACGCGGGGTGAGAGTCTACGCTGGCACCCAAACAACATTACAACGATTACTTTCTGGGCCAACCGAAAGAACGAATGGAACAGAAAACTTGATCGGGTCCCTTCAAACAGCTATGGGAATGTGCGGAGCGACGAACTTACGGGAAATGCACGACGCACAGCTTGTGATTGCACCGTCAATCAAAACAGAAGGTAAACAACTTCAAGGGAGTTGATAACTTCTCCCGCTCTCCTTCCAGTTGTTCAACTTTATAACACCACTATTTTAATAGTTTTTTTAGAACCCACATCTCTGCTGGGAATCTTTACTGATTTGGTCAATGGACTTGCCTCCAAGATCGTCATCGATCACCCCATGAAGGTATAGAGTACAACCCCAACTGCTACCGCGAGGTTGAGACTACTCACTCCGTTCTTCATCGGAATCTTTATCCGAGCAGCCGCGAGATCTTCGATCTGGCTACTGAGGCCATGCCGCTCATTGCCAAATGCGAAGATCGCAGCCTCGGGAATCACCGAGGAGCTAGCATCTTGACCTTTCGGATCGATTGCGATGATGGGTCGGGTAATCGCAGATATGTCTGCCAATGGTGCTACTGGTACAGCAAACTGGAGCCCAGCCGCCGATCTGACCACTGCAGGAGCCCAAAGCATATCAGTTCCGACCACCAAAACACCTCCCACACTCGCGGCGGCTGCGACGCGGATACATGCGCCGAGGTTGCCGAGATTCTCGGGATGTTCAAGGAGAACAACAGGGTCTCCAGAGTCAAGTATTTCGGCAACGCTGTACGTCGGTTTTTTTGCGACACCCCAAACTCCCGTCCAGTGCGCGCGCCCTGGTCCTATCTTCTCAATCTCACGCCATCCGATGGATTTCATGCTGGAACCTAACTGCTCATTGAGAGATGGGGCTAGATCCCTTGCCAACGAATAGAATTTCGCGAGATCAGCGCATACGACCAATTCAATGTCAGCACCAAATCGAGCAGCATGTTTGACTGCATGGAAACCATCAAGAAAAACCAAGTCATCTCTCACGAGGGAATCGCGTAACAAATCAAGATCGAGATTGGTAATGTTTTCCACGAATTTATCCTACTATGATAAATCGTTCGTCTAAAGGCCGGCAGCCTTCATAATTTGCGCCCTCTCAGAGTAACCGATCCCCGTCTGATCAAGTCTTTCGCGTCGCGTTGCTTCGAGCGGTAGGATAACAGCCGGAACACCTATCGCTATTGATCCCGAAGGCACTTTCGTTCCACAATCTAGCAGCGTCCCTGCCGCAATAATACAGTTGTCACCCACTTCAACATCAGCCAATAACGTAGAATTGTTCGCCACCAATACATTACTGCCTATTTTACTAGCGTGAACACTTGTACCGTGAGCAATCGAAACATGATTTCCAATTATCAAGTCTCCATCTGAATGCACAACCGCATTGTCTTGAATGTCGCAATACTCACCGATCACAACTGAGCCAGCATCACCAATGACAACTGCCCCAGGCCAGACGCTAGACCTATTGCCCAAAGTCACATCTCCTGCAACATATCCCGCTTCGCTGACCCAAGCTTCGGTATCAATATCAGGAGACTTTGAGGCAATTGCCTGAATCATATCCTTCTCCTTCAAATCAGATTGTGATGTCAAACCAATATCTTGCCAAAACAGCATTTTCTCTCTAATCTCACGCGCTTGAGACCTCAGTTCTCTTCGTCTAGTCGTCGATATTTGGGCAGCAGTCGATTTCGGTGCCGGAATTCCTCTCAGGTTTGCACCCCATGGGATCTTTTCACGGGGAGGCACAACTGTGTGCGCCGCTATATCGGTGTAATCCGCAAGTTCAGCTCCATCAAGAACAGTCGAATTCCCTCCAATATTCGCATAATCACCGATTCGCCCACAGTGCACTACCGCACTTTGATGTATAACTACATTCCGACCGATCACGAAAAAACCAGACCTGTCTTCCGGTTCGCTTCCTTCCCGGTAACGATTCCCTGTACCTTCACCACCACCATGAATAACAGCGTTCTCACTGACAACAGTTCCAGAACCGATCACGATACCAGACATATCTCCGCGCACAACAGCACCAGGCAAGACAATTACATCCGCGCCAATTTCGACATGTCCCACAACATAAGCCGCAGGATGCACGAAGGCATTAGCCGCAAGACTAGGAGCCCGTTCGTTAATCGCCCTAAGCATTTGCCGAAGGTCGTGTTAGTGGCCAAGTACCCGTACTAGGTGTTCCTTGAAGTCCTTCTCTCCGCTCCTTTATGCGCGTCCCCACAGTGGGATCAACAGCCTTTGGCCATGTCCGCTTTCTCTCATCAACAACATGATTAAAACTTATGCCAATATCTTCAATCTCGATTTCTCCAACGTCGCCATCCTGCAGTGGACCAAGCCCTTGGTGATTTGTACCACAAAGAATCAAATCGCCCGGCTTAAGCGTCATTACAGCAGACAATGAAGCAATTAGATAAGCAACACTGTGTTCCATATCACTTGTATTATAGTCTTGCCGTAACTCACCATTTACAGAATATTTTACCCCTAAATTATTAGGGTCTTTAATGTGATCTGCCGTTACTATCGCTGGTCCTATGGGCAAAAATGTATCAAATGATTTGCCATATTCACCTGGGAGAGGAGGCTCTCCATCAATCGGAGCCCGTGCGGATACATCCACTGAGGTTGTATATCCAAAAACGTGATCCAAGGCTTGCGCCTCTGAAACAAAGCTTGCCTCTTTGCCAACGATCAATGCTAACTCCGCCTCATGATGAAAAATTACCGGTTGAAAACTAGGTAATACGATCGTATCACCTCGGCCAATCACCGCATCAGGGGATTTAAAAAATGTAGCTAAGGGTCGGGTCGGATCAACAGGTACGCCCTCCATAAAGTTCCCACGCCCGCAAAGCACCTTTCCGGGTCGTGGGACAGGTGGACGTAAACGAACCTCACCTAATGGAATCACTGATGCTTCGTCTAAATATTCCTCAATTTTTGGTTTAAGAAATTGATAATTGATAATTATGTTCTCCATCGTAAGTTGTGGTGAACCAGCCTGCAATCCACGAACAACCACACTAATGTCCACTACTCCATCTTCGGTAATAACACATGGGCTAAAATCACCGTAAAAACCTAGTTTCATAACATCGCTCCTTGATCCATTCCTCGTTCCATCTTACCCGTTCAAACAATACTTGTTACACCAACAAAAAATTTACCTGCGCCTTACAAAGAGCGGCAGTTTGGAACTACTCAATCACCCGGTGATTGAAAAGTCGCATACGACACAAGCGCTTTCATAGCATACGCGCCATCTTCTGGTGATTGATATAAAGGAATACCGGCATCACGTAAAATGGTTGCCACCTGGTCGTCAGCACTCTGCCTGCCTAAAGCTAATACTGGCTTTCCATATCGTCCAGGGATAGCCGCAATACGCGAAACAGCTTCAATTGTGATCTTGTCATCCCCACCACGAGTCCGATTCAAACTAGGTGGGGTCACAATCAAACCATGAATATAATCTAGTTCAGCAAGTGCCTCTGCGCAGCGGGCATGTAACAATGGGGTACTAAAATCTCCAGCAAGATCAATGGGATTGCTGGGTCGAGGCGCATGTTCAGCCAATACATTTTCACTGAAATGATCCTTTGTATTCTCATCCAGTTCAGGCACTTCAAGCCCTAGGTATGCACACGTATCAGAACAAACAACCGCATTGCCGCCTGTCATGGAAATGATCCCCACATTGGGGCCTTTCGGAAGTGGAGCAGATGCCAGCGCAGCGGCCGTATCAAACAGCCGATTCGTATCATAAACGCGTACTAAGCCCGCCTGCGCACATACTCCTTCAAAGACAGCATCTTCAACCATCATAGACGCGGTATGCGACCGAACAGCTCGTCCCCCGATTGAGGTACGCCCCGCTTTATAAAGGACAATAGGTTTAATTCGGGATACTTTTCGAGCCATATCCAAAAACCGTCGTCCCTCAGGGACACCTTCAATATAAAGCACTATCACTTTTGTATCGTCATCTTCGGCCAAATACTCTAAATAATCAGCAACATTCAAATCCGCCTGGTTTCCACTACTAATAAATTTGCTTAGCCCATATCCCTTGGCTTCAGCAAGCGTTATTAACGAAGCACCAAAAGCTCCACTTTGAGAAACAAATGCGATCGATCCCTGCCGTGTCGCGGTACCCGCTATACTTAATCGCACAGCTGAACTCCATATACCTAAGCAATTAGGACCAATAAAACGAATGCCGCCGTCACGTGCGATTTTGACGATCTCACTTTGCAACTCCACTCCATCAGCACTGGTTTCAGCAAAACCGGCTGTAATAACTAGCGCTCCTCCCACCTGTTCTTCAACACACTGTCTGAGAACATCTGGGACTTGAAGAGCTGGAACAGCGAGTACCACAAGATCAACTTGGGTGGGAATATCGCTAAGACGCTTGTAGGCTTTCAACCCTTGAATTTCACCAGCTGCGGGGTGCAAGGGGAAAATGTTCCCACCGTAACCACCAACAAGAATTCGGTTTAGTATATTAAAACCCCATTTGCCCGGGGTGTTAGATGCCCCTACAACAGCAACAGATTTAGGTCGAAAAATGGGGTCAAGCTCAGTAACAATATTTGGAACATTTTGATTGGTTCCCGTCATTTTTGATACCTACTTAATCTGATACACCCTTATTGCATCCGTCCCACTTTTTGTTGGACTTCACTCCATATTTTTGTTGCTATATCGTCCAAACTCAATTCGCCATTAATGACAACCCATCGAGCTTGATCTTCAGCCGCTATCTTTAAAAAACCCGCACGTACATCGTGATGAAATTGAAGGGGTTCAGATTCAAATCGCTCACCTTCACCCTGCCGAGAAACATTAATTGGATCGACAGTGCTACCCCCTGCAACCTCTGCTATGCGCGCAAACCCAATATTGGGGTCGCAATCAAGAAGGAAAGTTAACGATGGGATAACACCATTAGTTGCTATCCTGTTCACCTCTTTGATGTGCCCAATATCCATACCCCTACCATATCCTTGGTACGCCACAGTCGAATCAGCATACCGATCTGTGACAACAATCTTCCCTTGTTCGAGAGCAGGGATAATCATTTCATGAACAAGCTCAGCACGAGCTGCCGCGAAAAGATACATTTCCGCTTCTGTCGTCATACTTTCTGCCGTTTTGAGCCATTTGCGAAGATAATTGCCTAAAGCTGTCGCTCCTGGCTCTCTTAGTACCAATACCCGGTACCCATTATCTTGCAGACGTGTTGCTAATCTGTCCACCTGCGTGGATTTACCGGTCCCCTCACCGCCTTCAAACGATATGAACAGTGTAAGCCTCCCGCTCCTATCCCAACTGTGACCAACTAAACATTAAAAATTAAGGTCAATTTCACATTTTTAATCACTCGGACGCGTGTTCGTCCACCGTCGCCATAAGATTATCAAATACTTGACGTGCCCACGCTCGTAACAATTCCTCAATATCTGCGCCACATCGTGGGCAATCAATGTCACCATATCGGATACGTACACCGCATTCATGACAATGAATCATCCCATCCATATGTCGCACAATATTACTGATCTGCTCATCAGTCGCTATTATTCTTGCCATATTCTTACACCATCCGAAATCTCAATCTATTCAATAGAAAACAATACCTGTACTTGTGCAATCACATCAATTTCCCCAGCGATAATTGGCACAGTTGAACCACCCATACTTGTATCTGCCATTGCAAATCGCTCAAGCGAGTACGTCCTTGCACCAGCATTATTTGAACCAACCTCCGTCACAAAAGTTGGTTGTCCAACTTTGATAGACAATAATTCAGCAAATTGCCTTGCCTTCGCTATGGCATCTTCAGTCGCCAAGGTCCGCGCTTCCGTTCTTGCCGTTGTTTGGTTTTCCGCAATGAAAGAAATACTTTGCACACGCGTCATATCTCCGCCTGCAATGACAGCAGAATCAATCATTTTCCCAACGCGGTCAAGATCAGAAATCCTTACCACTAAAGTATTTGATACTTTATACCCATCAATCTGCTGTACAGGATTTGAAGAGCCTCGATAACTGATAATCGGTTGAATATCGAATCTCTGAGTCCGGATGTCATCTTTTGACACCCCCTCTAACTCTAGCGAAGTGATAATGGCCTCCATTGCTATGGATGCTTTCCGCTGAGCCACACTTACCATTTTTTCACGAGACTCAACTCCGATTGTCAACAAGGCTAAATCAGGATCTAACTGCACTGACCCAGTCCCGACGACTAAAATACCCCGCTCGTTCAACATTCCTCCTGATATATTTCCAGATGTAACGCCTAATGTAGAAGTCAAAGATCGAGATTGGGTTGTTCCATTACCACGCGCTACTGGGGAACCCGTAGTACCTACATTTGCACCAGTCGGAATTTGGGAGGGCGTGGAGTTGGTTGCCGAACAAGCAACACCAAATAATATTGCACATAACACAAACATCATTGTTCGATTTAAGAACACCATCTATCACCTTTACAATGCAGCATATTTGGACGAAGCCGCAGATTAGCATACATAAACGATAACTACCAAATCTGAGCAATAGCCCTAACTAGACAAAATTCTTCTTATTCGCATTATAATAGACGCATTAGCATCAAAGTAAAAAATGAGTTCGCCAATGCAGTCGTTTTTCCGTGACTTTTTAGAAACGCTCCTTGCAGCAATCGTACTGTTCGTTGTAATCCAAGCGTTACTTCAAAACTTTCAAGTTGTTGGCCCAAGCATGGAGCCCACAGTGCTTGGCGGAGAACTTGTTTTGGTAAACAAAGCTGCTTACATACAAACAAACAACAATATGGTACGGGCTTTACCAATGGTCAACGAAGAAGAAAATGGATCGATACACCTCTTCAAAGCTCCAGAACGCGGCGATATAATTGTTTTTCATAATGAAGCCACTGATGAATACCTCATTAAACGTTTGATCGGTTTACCTCAAGATACCATTGCAATTAAAGATGGATATACCTCAATCAATGGGGAGGTGATCGAGGAGCCCTACGTGGAAAACCGTTCACGCGACACCATGCACCCAATCAAGTTAAATGCTGACCAATACTTCGTTATGGGTGATAACCGTCCGTTTAGCCGAGATTCACGTGCGACAGGTCCTATCAAAAGAAGAACGATTATAGGCAAAAGTTGGCTTCGATTTTGGCCTCCAAGCGAATTCAAATTATTCAACCACTTGAATCCTCTTGCAGATACACAATAGAATGTTTCCCTAACGGAGTGTTGTGCAAACAGCATCCTTATTTGTTACCAAGCACACTGCCTGATATGGTAAATCGATATCACAACGTATAATACGCAGAGATTAACTTCGCCCCTGTAGCTCAGCCCGGCCAGAGCAGACGGCTTTTAACCGTAATGTCGCAGGTTCGAATCCTGCCGGGGGCACCACTAATCGATCTGTCCAATATCAACCCAAAAGTAAATCAAAAGGCATAACTAATGACTAAAAGATCAAGCACATTTCCGAGGAATTAATCATCAACCATGCTATCGAAACGAATTATCCCATGTTTGGACGTTGACGCAGGACGGGTAGTAAAAGGCGTTAGCTTCGTAGAATTACGAGATGCCGGTGATCCGAGTGAACTTGGAAAATTTTACAATGACCAAGGAGCTGATGAACTCGTTTTCCTTGACATTACCGCTTCGTCGGACGAACGGAACACAATGGTTGACGTGGTACAAAAAGTATCAGAGACAGTTTTCATTCCGTTAACGGTAGGGGGAGGGGTACGGAACCTTGCAAATATACGAACACTCCTCAATGCCGGAGCGGACAAGGTTTCCATCAATAGTGCCGCAATTAATGACCCCAGCATTATTTCCGATGCAGCACAAGCATTTGGCAACCAATGTATCGTAGTGGCAATTGACGCAAAAACAATTAATTCACCACCGGAAACTGAAAAAGGACACTCCCAATACGGAGTGTCCTCTAATTCGCAATGGGAAGTTTACAGTCATGGGGGAAGGCGGCAGACCGGGATTGATGCCCTTAAATGGGCACAACACGTTGCTCAATTAGGAGCCGGTGAAATACTGTTGACTAGCATGGACAGGGATGGTCATAAAGATGGTTATGATCTGGATTTAACAAGAACAATATCTCAAAATGTTCAAATCCCAGTGATCGCCAGTGGGGGGGCTGGTAACCCAGGCCACTTTAAGGAGGCATTTGTTGATGGAAAAGCAGATGCCGCTTTAGCAGCAAGTATATTTCATTACGGAGAAGTTACAATTAAAGAAACAAAACAGTATTTAGCTCAGAATGGGATTCCAATACGTATGTGAATAAAATGAACAGTCATATTTAAGAATGTTGGTCCCTTCATCACATACCGGATCAATGAATCAAGATATGCTGGCCATTCAACTAATAAGGAGAAAATTGTGGCGAGTGAGATTTCAATTGATGACAAAGGACTTGTTCCAGCAATAGCTCAAGATGCCTTTACTGGTCGCGTCCTCATGATCGCTTACATGAATGATGAAGCTATTGAAAAAACGGTGCAAACTGGTCAAGTCTGGTTTTATAGTAGAAGCCGCCAAGAAATTTGGCACAAGGGAGAAACCTCCGGAAATTTCCTAGATGTTCGTTCCATTCAAATGGATTGTGATGGGGATGCTTTGCTGCTACAAGTATATCCACATGGACCAGCATGTCATACCGGTAACAGTTCATGTTTTTATCAAGAACTTGATAATGAAGTGGAATTGGTACAGCAATCGGGTGCTGGGATTTTGCAAGAACTTGCAGGAGTGATCCACCAGCGCAATCTCGATCGCCCTGAGGGTAGCTATACAACAAAGCTTTTGGAAGACGGTACAGGATCTATTGCCCAAAAAGTGGTAGAAGAAGCGGGAGAAACCGTCGTCGCAGCTTTAAGTGAAAGCAAGGAGCGCCTCGCAAGCGAGACCGCAGACCTGCTATACCACACTCTGGTGTTATTAGAGGAAACTCAAGTTCCTTTAGAACAGGTTTGGAAAGAGCTAGATGCAAGACGCGGTTAAATACCTAAAATATTAGACTTATGCCCAGAAAAGAACCGACATTTATTCCGCGTTAGAATCTTCCTCTAGAGCATGCTCCATCGCAGCAACAGCTACTTCAATCTGATCGTCATCAGGCCATTGCGTAGTCAAAGATTGTAAAGCCAAACTTGGCCCAGTAACAAACCGAACCCAAGAACTCGAAGCATTCCGTCCACTCCACCGAATAATTTCATAACTGATACCCGTAATCACTGGAATCAGCAGAATACGAGATGCGATGCGCCAATATATAGATGGATCCCCTAAAAGTGCAAAAGCAATTATTGAAACAACCATCACCACCAGAAGAAAAGCAGTCCCACAACGAGGATGTGCCTTATTAAAATGTCGTATTGATTCAACGGTCAATGGTTGATTATTTTCATACGCATGTACAGTCATGTGTTCAGCACCATGATACGCAAAAACGCGCCTAATCTCCGCCACAAAGTTAATAAGCCAAAGGTATGCAACAAAAACCAGTAATCGAACAATCCCCTCAATAATATTACTTAATAAAGGTGTAGAGTGAAAAACCATATCCAATAATTTAGTTAATAAAATTGGGCTAACAAAGAAAAGACTGATGCCAAAAACCAAACTAAGAGCCATCGTTCCCCATAAAGCTGGCCCAGAAATTTCTGATTCGCCCTCTTCATTTTCAGAGGCCACGGAGGCAGACCACAGTAAAGCCTTGGTACCAATAGTCAGCATTTCCCACAGGATTAGAACACCACGTACAAATGGAATTTGGCGCGCCTTATTTTTAGATGCAATCGTAAGCGTGTCTACACGTTGAACAATATCTCCAGTAGGATGTCGGACCGCCATCGTCACAACATTCACACCACGAATCATTACACCTTCAATGAGTGCCTGCCCACCATAAGTGGGTTTGTTAACTGCCATAAAAAAGAATAGGGGGAAATCTCCCCCTAAAGTATCCCTCATTCATTGCTAATTAATTTAATCGGACCTACCATGGAACGAAGAAGTAGCCTTAATCTAAATTGAACCGTTTCTTTAACCGTTCCACGCGTCCTTGTGTATCAACAATCCTTTGCGTTCCAGTGAAAAACGGATGGCAGGTACTACAAATTTCAACCTTTAAATCCTTTTTCGTCGATCCTGCAGGAAATACATTACCGCAGGAACAGGTTACCGTTGAATCCGTATGATATTCGGGATGGATTTCTGTCTTCATTTTGAGCCTCCGTTATACATAAACGCTCACTCGTTTTTTATTTTTCGTGGCATGCTCAAATTTGACTTTGCCATCCACCAGAGCAAATAGGGTATGGTCACGCCCCAAACCAACGTTTGTACCCTTCTGGATACGAGTCCCTCGTTGCCGTACAATAATGGTTCCCGCGGTTACAGATTCGCCATCAAACCGCTTCACACCAAGCCTTTGCCCCTGACTGTCTCGTCCATTCCGCGAACTTCCGCCGCCCTTTTTATGCGCCATATCAATTAATCCTTCGTCACTAGTATTGAGAACAACCCCTAGGTCAAAATCTCTTTGACCCAAAGCTCTGTATAATCTTGCCGATGGCCCGACTTTCGACGATACCTTGTCTTAGATTTATATTTCAAAACAACAATTTTCTTTCCACGACCGTGACCAGCTACATCAGCGACCACTTTCGCCCCTGCTACTAACGGAGTACCAAGAGTCACATTGCCATCGTCGTCACTCACGAGACACACTTGGTCCAATTCAATAGTATCGCCCTCATCATGCGGCAATTTCTCAACTTGAACCGTGTCTCCGGGGCGAACCCGATATTGCTTCCCACCAGTTTCAACTATCGCGTAGATCGTCTTCCTCCTACATTGAGTACGGCTAACAAGTATATCTTCGGTACCTTTAACGGGTCAAGGGACTTCAACATAAGAAACAAGAGTTTCAGATTTATTCAAATAAACCCATTTGGTACGAAGCTGGCGAAACAGGAAGAATCATTTCAGGAATATCCTCACGGGAAGAATTAACCATCTTGGAGACCTCATAAGCAACTATATCTTCAGCCCCTTGTGCTGTAAGGAGTGGATTCAGGTGGTCCGCAGTTGTAATTAGTGGGTTTAGCCAAAGATCCTGTTCTTCTTGTGCCAGAATCACAGGCATCCTGTGATGAAATCGTCTCATCAATTTATTCGCCCTTGTCGTCACAATTGCGCATGAGAAAGAATTCTCACCCGATGATAGAACTCGTTCATGCCATATACCGGCGAAAGCGAATGGCTGATCATCTTTTCGCACAAAATGTAACGGAGTCTTTTGGCCATCACGATTTTGCCATTCATAAAACCCATCAGCAGGAATAAGACATCGATTATATTTCGCAGCTTCCTGGAACATCGCCTTTTCAAAAAGAGTTTCTGCACGGGCATTGATAATACTGCTACTGTGTTTTGGCTTACCTTCATCAACTTGGGGGAGAGGTAACATCCCCCAATGCATAAACTGAGGGGTGGGATTTTCGCTATAAACGATTGTTAGTATTTCTTGCGACGGCGCGACATTATACCTAGGACGTGTCAAGAACATAAATTTCTCAGGAACATCATTACCAAGTGCAAAATGTTTCCATAACAAGTCCACTGGTGTTTTCAAAGTATATCGCCCACACATATCATCTCCATCTCTAAGATCGTGTCATCCAAAATTTTAACTCGCCACAATCTGCACTTGATAATATTAAACCAAACAAGCAAGTGCCCAATGTTTTTTGACATAGCTTGCATCGAAAAGTAGCATTGCCACGTGTTAACGAAAAGGTCATTTCAAGAAAAAACATCGCATGACTGATAAAAATTCCAACTTCCGCCCGATTGCGTGGATTGACGGAAAAGTCCACCTCATAGATCAAACACGTTTACCTTCTGAAGAAGCATGGCTAGTTCTTGAAACGTATAGCGAAGTGGTGATAGCGATCAAAAACATGCAAATTCGGGGTGCACCAGCCATTGGCATCGCCGGCGCCTATGCAGTGGCCCTCGCGGGAGGTCGTATAACACACGAATCTCGCGAAAGCTTCTTAAAAGAATTAGCAGAGATAGCATCCACAATTGAAGACGCAAGACCAACAGCTGTTAATCTTTCTTGGGCTGTTCAACGAATGATACGCGTATCACATAGAACAGCTCATTTATCAGACATGGTTGAAAACCTCGTTGCGGAAGCAATTAACATTCACGATGAAGATGAAAAAGCAAACATCCAAATGAGCGCCCTTGGAGCAAATTTGATTCCACCGGGTTCCACAGTTCTCACTCATTGTAATGCAGGAGCACTTGCCACCGGTGGCTATGGAACCGCTTTGGGAGTAATACGCACCGCTTGGGCCCGTGGCAATTTAAAACATGTTTTTGCGACTGAAACCCGCCCTTGGTTTCAAGGTTCACGACTAACGGCATGGGAACTGATGAAAGAAGGTATTGACGCAACTGTTATATCTGATTCATCTGTCGGGCAAATCATGCAAGAAAAGAAAATCACCAGGATCCTTGTGGGAGCAGATCGCATCACTGCTAATGGAGATGTTGCAAACAAGATCGGCACCTACAACATTGCTGTCCTCGCAAAGGAGCACGATATTCCGCTCTATGTTGCAGCACCGACTAGTACAATTGATCTGTCTCTTGAATCAGGAGGCTCAGTTACTCTTGAGGAGCGCAGCCCAAACGAAATCACTCATTTCGCTGAAGTCCCGATCACAGCGCCTGGCATTCGTGCATTAAATCGATCCTTTGATATCACACCAAACAAATTTGTTACCGCAATCATCACAGAAAAAGGTGTTGTCAATCAGCCCTACAAAAGCAGTTTAAGAAAAATAATGGAGCTATCTAATGAGTGACCCGATTTTGGCTTTCATCGGCGGATCAGGCCTTTACAGTGTAGACGGATTGCTCAACAGAGAAGAGGTCAAGATAGATACCCCATTTGGCTCTCCAAGCGATCTCATTACAATTGGAGACCTTGCCAACCAGCGCGTCGCGTTCTTGCCTCGACACGGCCGCAATCATCATCTTTCCCCAACTTCAATACCCGTAAGAGCAAACATATATGCTCTGAAAATGATTGGAATCAAACGAATTGTTTCCATCAGTGCAGTTGGTAGTTTAAAAGAAGATATTCCTCCTCTTGATTTGGTAATACCGGATCAAATCATTGATCGAACAAAAAAGAGAGAACAAACGTTCTTCGAAGATGGCATCGTCGCACATGTCAGCATAGCTGATCCTTTTTGTCCAGAGTTGCGGCATCTATTAACTACCTCATCAAAAAGACAGAAAGCACGCGTTCATTCATCTGGAACATATCTAGTTATTGAAGGACCTCAGTTTTCAACAAAAGCTGAATCGCTACTCTACCGCTCATGGGATTCAAGCGTAATCGGAATGACAGCAATGCCCGAGGCAAAACTTGCCCGCGAAGCCGAAATCTGCTACGCAACTTTAGCTTTGGTCACTGATTACGATACGTGGCACGAATCAACAGCGCCAGTGACCGTGGAAATAGTGATAGAAAACATGCGTAAAAACACCGAAGTTTCTCAAGCAATCGTTGCGCTTGTAGCAAAAAACATCGAAGCCAATCCAGATTGTGCATGCCAGCATGCACTACGCAACGCGATCATCACACAACCCGAAATGATCTCTGAAGAGGTGAAGAAACGCCTTTCACCAATCCTTGGTTGAGCAGAATCAAGGCTTCCTCACTCCACCCATTCTGTCGAATCCAACCATTCTCCGAATGTCGTAAGGGGTACACCCCAACGATCTTTTAACTTTGGGATATCAACACCATACCCCTCCTTTTCAACCCAATCCATTAATGCCACTAGCTGTGCAGGCATACGCTCTTCAACTTGATCCCGTGGCATTTGAACGTAGGTGATCGGCCTCCCAATCCTCCGTGTAAATTCAGAGGCGACTTCAGACATTGAGGGGTTATCTCCGGCGATATCAATCGCTTGCCCTTTAAACTCATTTGGACGGTTGAAGGCGGCTGCAACAAAAGACCCAATATCTCTCACTGCAATCGTTTCCTCTCGGGTTGTCGGTTTCAGTTGGCGAGTGATGCGGCCACGAAAGATACCCCGTTTTAGCCGGAAATAGTTTTCCATGAAAGAGGCCGGACGAATAAACGTGTAGGGGATTCCTACCGATTGGATATGTTTCTCAATTTTATTTTTCGTAAGAGCTCCTTGATAGGCGAGTTTTTCAACCCCGGCGACAGAAGAATAAACGATATGTTGAACCTCGTATTTCTTCGCAACATCAACTACACTCTTTCCCCAACGAACCTCAATATCTCCCGAAGGAGCACTTTGCACAGAGTAAATGCCATAAATATCTACTAAAGCGGCTTCAAGTGACTCGATTTCGTCCAAATCACCTTCCACAATCTCCGCCCCTTTAGCACGTAACGCTTCCACTTTTTCACTAGATTTATCACGCGTCAGTACTCTGATGGACCAGCCAGTAGATAGTAATGCTTCGGCTACAGAACCACCTTGTTGCCCAGTTCCCCCAATGACTAAAATCTGCTTATTCATATCTGTCATCTTGATTCCTCCTCATGGGTCGCCCCGTTCTGCCTGCCATCATCCCTCTTTCCACCAAAGGATATTTTTTGATTCCTACAGATCCTTCACTCAATTCACTTGCGTTCTGCGAATCAAGAGGTTAGGGTCTTCGCATGAAACCATTTAAACCGCGTGGAATATTCCTCCAGCCCATTCCGGAAAAATGGGCTGGCGATATGCAAGCATACACAAAGTATATCGCTATTAGTCTGGCATTAGTTGGCATCACATTCTATATAGCAACATGCGCCATAAATAGAATCCTGACCGATTTCAATACTCTTATCCCATTAATCGTCGCCACTCCCCTCCTCGCCACAGCTTTCTTAAGCGAAAAAATCCCGACGAAGAAGTCTCTCTTCATGCATATAGCGGTGATATTCGGTGTAATTTGTATTTCAATTGGGATTTTAGGCTTGTTGTCCGTCATCAATGGAGACTTCAGTATCACGACAGGAGAACAGTTGATTCTATTTATTATCGGTTTTGATTACACAACAAATTGTGGCCGTTCATTCATCCACGCACGTACACTCCGCCTCAGAGGGGACGAGTAATATTGGAATTTTCCCCTGTGAATAATAAATTTACCCGCTCAAGAAACAATAGAGGGATTTTCTCACCTAGCATTGTAATCTTTAAGGATTCACTGCTATGTCAATAAACACTTTTGACCAAGTAAATCATTTTTTCGATAAAACTGCAGATCGCTTACAATTGGACCAGGGTTTGCGAGATATCATGAAACAACCATATCGCGAACTGCGCGTCCAACTTCCTATCCGAATGGACAACGGTGATATAAAAGTTTTCACTGGATACCGCGTACAACATAATGGTGCTCGTGGTCCATACAAAGGCGGGGTTCGATATCACCCAGAAGCAGATCTTGAAGAAGTACGTGCATTGGCATCTCTAATGACATGGAAAACCGCCTTGGTCGATATCCCATATGGCGGCGCAAAAGGCGGAGTCCAAGTCGATCCGAAACTGCTGTCAACTGATGAACTGAATCGACTTACTCGGAGATATACCCAGAGTATCGAACACGTCATTGGACCGAATCGTGACATTCCCGCGCCAGATTTGGGTACCCATGGGCAGACAATGGCATGGATGATGGATGCATACGGGCAATTGCGCGGACATACACCCGCTATTGTCACCGGAAAACCGATCGCGATGGGAGGATCTCTTGGTCGTGAGGCAGCAACCGGCCGAGGAGTAACATATATATTACAGGCTGTGACTAAAGACCTTGCAATAGATATGAAAAAGGCACGCATCGTTGTCCAAGGATTTGGCAATGTTGGTTCTTGGGCTGCCCGACTCATTTATGAAAGTGGCGGCACTATAACAGCAGTGAGCGGGGTTGATGGAGGGGTCTTTAATTCGAATGGTTTGGACATTGGACAGCTCGTAGAACATTCCGAAAATACCGGTCGCGTTTCAGACTTCAATGGTGGCCAACCCATATCAAATCAGGAGCTACTAGAATTAGACTGTGACATATTGATCCCTGCGGCCATTGACAACGTAATACATAAAGACAACGCTGCGAATATCAAAGCTGCAATCATCCTAGAGGGTGCGAATCACCCGACAACCCCTGAAGCAGATGAAATCTTGACTGCGCGCGGAGTAAGCGTCCTACCCGATATTCTCGTAAATGCTGGTGGTGTGATTGTTTCCTATTTTGAGTGGACCCAGAATATACAAGAATTCCATTGGGAAGAAAAACGGGTCAATGAAGAACTCAAGAAGAAGATACTTCACGCATACTACGAAGTCCAAAACCGAGCCAACGAACATACCATAACCCTCAGAGAAGCAGCCTTTGAAATTGGTGTGCAACGCGTAGCTGAAATTGTTGAACTACGAGGGTTTGTGTAAAAGTTGCTGTTCTGGAATCCCCGGATCCCACCTTAGCAATCGCACTGAGTTGTGAAAAGGAGTGATATGACTGGAAACAATACACACTCAGATCTGAGTTACATGAGAGACAAGGCAGCGATAGTCGGAATCGGCGAAACAGAATTCTCGTTTGATTCCGGGCGCACAGAATGGCAGCTCGCTTGCGAGGCGATTAAAGCTGCTTGCGATGATGCAGGTATTTCACCACACGAAATCGACGGACTTTTCCGTCAA
>VFHL01000008.1 GCA_009392005.1 SAR202 cluster bacterium | reverse complement strand
CGAAACATTCCTCGCTCCAACGTGAATTGGAATGGGAGCGACTTTTGTTGCGTGACGAACTGCGGCCAGATTTTCATGTGTTTACTGGAAATGATCTTGCTATCGATATGGTTATATATGGTAGCGATTATCTGCTCGGCCTCAGTACCTTTGCTCCGGATGTGTTTGCTAGGCGCGATGCGGCTTGGGCGTCAGGGGATCCGGCCTTTTATGAATTAAACGATTGGCTGCAGTATTTGGGATTTCTTACGTTCCGCTCTCCCGTTCCTGCTTACAAACATTCGGCGGCGATGTTTCTCAAGCTACGAGGACACATCAATTGCGATTATACACATCCTCAATCTCCCGAGCGTCCGGATTCAGATCGTGAAATTTTGCGGCAAATTGTTGAACAAATGCCCGCTGTATGAGTGAGCGCTTCAAGCTGATCCGAATACCGTCGCTTAAGACGGTCGATGCTTTTCGGGGACACATAGATTCATTAGATATCGAGATTCCCTGTGATGTTGAAATTATTAAAAATGCTTCACCTATTTCTCAGCCACTTAACGAAGTTAAGATCAATGGCAAAAGAATTGGGAATCGTGTGGCAATTCATCCCATGGAGGGCTGGGATGGAACAACTGGGGGCGGAGTTACTGATCCCATGCGCCGGCGATGGCGACGGTTTGGTCAAAGTGGTGCCAAGTTAATTTGTGGAGGTGAAGCCATGGCTGTACGGCCTGATGGTCGTGCGAATCCTAATCAGCTGATTATAAATAAAGAGAATCAAAGAGGGATATCTGAGTTACGAGATATTCTACTGAATGCCCATCAGGAAAAGTTTGGCAACACCGAAGATCTTGCAATCGGGTTTCAACTTACGCATTCGGGTCGTTTCTGTCGACCCAACGAAAAATTCACCTATGAGCCGAAAGTTGCTTATAAACATCCTATTTTGGATGAAAAATTCAAAGTGCAGGGAGAGCAAGATGTTTTGACTGATGCTGAGCTTGATGAACTAGTCATCGAATACGTTCAGGCAACGCGCATCGCGCGAGAGGTGGGAGCAGATTTTGTGGATATTAAACACTGTCACGGCTACTTGCTACACGAATTGCTGGGCGCACACACGCGTGATGGACGGTACGGTGGTAGTTTTGAGAACCGTACCCGGATGCTACGTGAAATTGTGGCAGCCATCCGGGCTGATGGTAATGATATTGATTTGGCAGTACGCTTGAGCACATTCGATATGGTTCCACATCGACCGGACCCAAAGAGATCACATTCTGATAAACTGGGTCCGGGCATCCCCGAGGAACATGAGCTTCCCTTCCCGTATCAGTTTGGAGTGGATCATGAGGACCCGACCAAGATCGATTTGAGGGAGACTTTTGGTTTTGTGAATCTCTGTTCTAAACTGGGAATCAAATTGATCAATACGACGGCTGGCTCTCCCTACTATACACCACATCTACAACGGCCTGCGGCTTATCCGCCGAGTGATGGGTATCAGCCGGCTTATGATCCATTAATTGATGTTGCCCGACAGATTAAAGTTGTCCGTGAACTTAAAAAGCAATTACCTGGTGGTATGGCGATCATCGCATCGGGCCTGAGTTATCTTCAGGAGTATTTGCCTCATGTTTGTCAGGCGCTGTTGAGGGAAGGTTGGGCGGATATGGTTGGGCTTGGTCGTGTGATCCTTAGTTACCCTGATATATTGAATGAGGCAACGGAGTGTGGTGAGCTCAAGAAGCGACTTGTATGTCGGACTTTTAGTGATTGTACAACGGCGCCCCGAAAAGGATTGCCGAGCGGATGTTTCCCTCTTGATGATTTTTATAGCCAAAGCGAAACAGCTGCTGAGTTAAAGGCACAAAAAAAGACGGGCTAGCCCGCCGGTGGTTCATTGGCCTACCACCAAGTAAAATCGGGATCAGGTGCTACCATGTTTGCATGGGGCGGTGGAGCTATCCACTGCAGCATTTGTTCCGTAGGCGGGAATACAAACTCTTCGACATGCATATCTCCGTAAAGCATGATATGCCTACCTTCTTGATGCAGGGCATGCCAAGTGTCTTCGCGGTCATACGGCCAATTCCAGTCGCCTTGAATAATTTTATTGTCCGTACGAGACATCTCCGACTCATGCATTGAATAGCCTTCATAGCTTTCCTCATTTTCAGTCTTCTCTCCTAGTACTCGTTTGACTCGAAACATATCATCAGCGACCTGTGGTTGATAGCTATTGCCGAACGATTCCCAACAGCTATCCACATTATAAGATCCCCCTCCAATATCGCTAGGATCATGGAAAACCTCAGTGCTGCCAACATGGTCATTTAAAGGGCGTTCTGATTCAGGGACATTGGCTCCATAAAGATCTGCGACGATTTTCGGCAAGGGCCCCTTTTCCCCCATTGCTGTCCCTTGCTTTCCTCCCACTCCAGCGGGTCCATTAACAACAGGAAAAAATCCATCATTATCGCTTAGATAGCTTGTGTATCCAATTGCTATTTGACCTTGGTTGCTCTTGCTTTTGACTTTACGCGCTTTGTGTTTTCCTTTCGCTAGAACAGGCAGTAATAAGGCCATTAAGATGCCTATAATGGCAATGACAACGAGCAGCTCAATCAGGGTAAAGCCAGATCTATTTTTTCTTTTATGCATGGATCCTTTCCTCCTACAGATCGTTTTTACACTCTAAACCAAAAAACCCTTACGGTAAAGTGAGAACACTGTATTTTTCTTGCGTATTTTGCTGTTTGACAGCGCTCTAGCACATCATTATAACGCGCGTTCAACCCAACAAATAAGCAAAATATCATGTCAATTGAAGTAGGCTCCAAAGCTCCCAATTTCTCTCTAAAATCCATAAATGGTTCAGGCGAAAAGGATGATTTCGGACTCAGTAATGTGAGTCTCAGTGATAACAACGGGCAAAAAAACACCGTGATTCTCTTTGTCCCTCTTGCATTCACAGGTGTTTGTACCCAGGAACTTTGTGATGTGAGTTCTGGCTTATCCGCCTACAATGATTTAAATGCCGATGTGATTGCTATCAGTGTGGATAGCCCTTTTGCTCAAGGGCAATGGGCCGAAAAGGACAATATAGGCATTACTTTGGCCAGTGATTTAAACAAGCAAACAGCAAGAGATTATGGTGTTTTGCTTGATGATCTGATTGGGGTTGGAAGTGTTAGTGCAAGAGCAGCCTTTGTGGTGGATAAAGAAGGTACCGTGCAATATGCCGAGCAAACTGAAACTCCAAAGGATTTGCCTAACTTTGATGCAATCAAAGAAACACTTGCGAAGTTGAACTAAAGAGACGCGTACAGTGAATCACCATGGAGGCCTACGGGCCTCTTTTTTATTTGTCACAGGTATTTCAGGTAAAAGTAATGATAGAGCGTCTTGAAATATCGTTCTTTATGGAATACCTTTTAATCTGGGTAACAGATGAAATATTTTATGGTTTTCATCACGTTGGGTCTGGTTGTTGTAGAGGCTCGAGGATTGGTGTTAGAGCAGCGGGTTGATGGTCTTTGGTATCAATCTGAAGTAAAAGTGCCATATACGGGTAAAGCGGTGAGTAAGCATTTTGATGGCACTCCCATTTCCGAGATCAATTATTTCATGGGTAAACAGCATGGCTTATCTAGATTTTGGTATCCTAGTGGCAAGATTCGTTCTACTTTTAATTACAGTGAAGGTCTCTTGGATGGTAACTCGACCTACTACTACAACAACGGAAACATAC
>VFHL01000007.1 GCA_009392005.1 SAR202 cluster bacterium | reverse complement strand
GTCCGTGATATCGTGCCGATGTATCCCGGGGCACCTCACCGTTATTGTTTGCCGGCATGCCCAGAGATGTGCCACATTCTCGGCAGAACTGATCGTTTTCTGTATTTTGTTTGCTACATGCCGGGCAGTCCATATTAATTCGATTTCTTGGCCACGATGATGCAATGAATTGGATCATCGCAGTTGATGAGCAATATTTGATGCATCATGCCGTGGGTTGGCCTGATGGATGACTATTTAGCAATCGTGGTATCGCCATTCGCCCGACTCGATGAGATAGAGCTGGTAGTTGGGATTCTTCGGATCGGTCTCATAGGTTTCTACGACATATGCCCAGGGAGAGCTCCAGCCGGCGACCTTGTACGAACGTTTTGTTTCCTGGAAGACCTCGAGATCAGTGTCTGTTGCCTTCACGATTGCATCGCGAAACCACTTTACTCCGTTAGCATATTCAAGTTTGGTGCCTTTCTGACACACTAGGGACCAACTGTTGTATAGCTGATCCATGTTCGTTGTGATATCAGTCGTCCAGAACCATGTACCACGATTTTCCGCAAGCTCGAGTAGCTTCTTTTCCATTTGTGGATCGAGGGCGATACTTTGTATGGCTTTTCCATCCACGCTCTTTGTCACTGCTGGTAGTTCATAAGGTCTCGCCACCTCGTCACCTGCATCTTTACGTTCCTCAGAACAGCCGAGTACAAAGAGAATGGTGAGGGCAAGAAGTAATCTGATTGCTAGTGTCATCCATAACCTCCGGTTTCGTGTATCCACAATATTGTAAACCGGGTGTGGGGCTATCGTCTCTATGCTTGTGTAAAATGATACCGAAGATCAAGGAGCACCCTATGATACAAATTGATATTCCTATCGAGGTCATTGATGTGCAATGTTGTGCCGAATGCTGCCCAGACGATTGTTGCTAACGGTCTCTTATTGCGTACCGCCTTATCGTAGCGAGAAGGGGGGATATTTATCTGTTAGTCCAGCAAACCAACAGTTCACTCTTGTATCCCAGATTATAATGCCGAGGACGAACTCAAATAAACCTCGTGGGTACCTGCCAGTTACAAGCACAATGATGAACCCAATCCACATCAATATGGGGTGCAGCATTCCCAAAAAATAGAGCACCAGTATATGAGGGATTAACGCGAGCGGTTTTATCAACAGTAGCCCTAAGAGCGCCAAGAAACGGGACGATGACTCCGGATATTCGATAGAAATGTCAGTTGGGTATCCCCCTTCCTTCAGCGAGAACGGAGGGTATTTATCTGTTAATCCAACAAACCAGCATGAGGTGCGGAAATCCCAACGGGCGATCCCTGTTTGCAACCCAAATAGGCTTCTTGGGTAGTGGCCAGTGAGCAGGACAGCGATGTATCCGATAATCAGTACAAGTAATGAAATGATACTTAGAAACGAGAGAACGATTATATGAGGGAGGAGAAGGAACAATTTTAGCCAGAAGGCGAACCCTAACAATGCCAGGAGGCGGGATGATGATGTCGGGTATTCGACTGGAAATGAAACAGGGTATTCCCGCTTTTCTGTGGTCATAAAGGTCTCCTTCTATGCGACGCGTCGCGCAACATGGATGTTGTCATAATATACACCGTTACCGTATACATCGTGCTGGAATGACAGGGTTTGAATCTTGCTACGGTACTGTCTATCTTTTTACTAAGTTACAGAATTCCTGCCCCATTTAGTATGGACAAAATCCCTGCAAAAAATACGATGACCAATGCAACTCTTCGGTAAATATTCTCTGATAAAAGACTATTGTATTTGTTCCCAACGAGCACTCCTAAAGTCAGCGCCGGAACAAACCACAGGGCGTACAGGACAGTGTCCAAGGTCAACAGTCCAGCAATATAAAAGCTGATATTTGCAGCAACATTGATTGGGAAAAAGTACGCTGCGATGTTTGCCCGAAATTCTTCCCTTGGAACCTCTTGGTTTGAAAAAAACAGGATGACTGGTGGTCCCCCTATCGCGATGCTTCCGCTGAGAATTCCACTGACGACACCGACCATTGCAGAAACGAGTCGTTCCCTTACGATTCGAATCCTTATTCCCAGTGACATCAAGATTGCAGATATTGTGACCGCAGATCCAATGAATAGCCTCAGATGATCGGCCGTCAAGTAACTAATGATCAACGTTCCTAGCGGAATGCTGAGGACACCTGCTGCCGTTAACACATAAATCCTTTTTAGATTTAAGTGTGCCTTGGCGTTATTCAATACGAGTAAATTTGTGAAAGAGGTATATATAACAACCATGGGGGCGATCATTTTGGGAGAAATGATAAAGCCGAGGATGGGAACGGCTATTAACCCAAACCCGAACCCCGTCAAACCCTGAGTTAAGCCAGCAAGGAAAAACACGATGGTTCCGAGGAGGAGAATTTCGGTTTCAATTGTCATCGCTCGATCATACCTCAAAACATCAACTGGGCTCATTCTGAAACATACCGGTATGGTACAATTTTCTATGTTCACTTAGAGTGAAATTCAAGTATGAATTAAGCGTATGGAGAGTGTTATGACGAACCTTTCAGAGCACCAAGAATTGGTTGTGAGTCAGAAAGTGGAAAGTTTCGAGGCCTTCACTGGTTTGGAGACGCAGAATCGCTATTCTGTATCGACTCCTGATGGAGTTCCATTGGTATACGCATATGAAAAGTCCAGTCTTCTTGCCCGCATGCTAATCAAGAAAAACCGACCGCTGGTGATTCATGCTGTTGATCCGGACAACAAACCTGTTCTGACGGCCAGCCGATCATTTTTTTTCGTGCTGTCCCACCTCCATGTGCAAGATGGAAGCGGACGCGAGATCGGATCGCTTCGCCGACAAATAAGTATACGGGGTCGTCGTTTCACTATCGAGGATGCGGTAGGAACGGTGTTGGCTGAGATACATGGTCCATTCCTTCGGCCGAACACGTTTATGATTTACAAGCAAGATGAAGAAATTGGGCGTATCACGAAACAGTGGAGTGGAATTGGTCGGGAGATGTTCACCGACGCGGACACCTTTCGTTTAGAGATGGAGACAACCAAGGTTGATCAAGACTTTGGCTTGCTGATGTTAGCAAGTGCTTTCGCGATGGATCTCGATTTCTTTGAAAACTCTGGATCGAATACTCCTTGATCACTATTTTGAGCGACAATTCCATAAACAATCGCACGGCGGTACTAACCTTTGTGAGGGTATTACCATCAATTTGGGAAGACATGTTACCTAGGTTGAATGGGGTCTAATATCCCGACAACGTCGTCAGAGAGAAGGACACCTTTGAATGTTGATCCGCATAGCACCCATCCATTATGTTCGATCTCATTTTCATCCAAAACGATCACGCGTAATACTCTTTGTCCTCGGCTTGCTTTCCAATAAGGCCCCTTCTTGAAAAGCGCAGTTTTGTACGAAACCAGTGTATATCCATTGTCCATTATCCAACGATCAAGAAGTATCCGTGATCGTCTAGATGCGGCCCTCCAACCCCAAATAGCCAGTCCAATGGGAATAGCTGGAACGATCACAAGCATGACCAGAGCAACAAAATCATCCATTCGACACACCTCTTGCTTCAGTTTTGTTTGAGGGTTTGACCATACTATTCAATACAATAAGTGTTATTTCTTTCGCATGCGATAGCTAACCCATAGTACCGTTGCGACGCTTGCTACACCTACCCACCAATACTCGTTAAAGAGATTAGTTATCAAATCTTCCAATCCAATACTCCTTCAGATGTTTACTGGTCGCTTAATTCATCGTCTTCTTCCTCAATTGAATGTATCAGTGTCCAGTCTTCTTCTTCCAATTCACTGACAACAAGTTGGAAGAGGGTTGATGGTCCTGGCGCAACTGGCAATTGGAAGAGGGTGGAAGGATCTTTTTTCTCAGCGGGCTTTTCTCTGTCTTCATCCTTTGCCATTGGGGTTCTCCCTTCGTCGGCATCGAAGTTTATGAGGATGCGCGTTCATGACTACTAATATACCGGGAAAGGCCATCGGCCTGCGACTTTTGCTACGGCTTTTTTCTTCGCTAACCAGATCCAATTATCCGTGATCTTGTGCGTTATGACCCTCTTTTGTTTTGATTCATCGCGTAGTATTCTTGAAAAATCCAATCTAATAGGGTTATTTACGGGTAGATTATAGGGGTATATATAAAAGAGGGGGAAAATGATTCTATCATATCAAGATGAGGATTCCCTTGCGGTAGAGCTAAAAAAGTTACGCATAACCATACCTCCGCGGGCGGTCATTGAAATCATCAAGAGATTACAAGCGCGTGAGTCGATGTATCGTATTTACAAGACTCAGCGCGTCGAATTTAGCGGTGTTCAATATGGTTCAAAGAGGACGGTTAGTAAGATCAAAGAGTTACTCGATAGAGAACCGACGCCACTTCAATTCGTCCTTGATGTTGTGGCATCATCGAGAATGGCGGAACCCTCAAAGGAAGATGCACCATCACATAGCGTTGTCGATGCGGGGCTTATGTCGGCCTTCGCCAATCCGAACGCGTTTGCGGTTGAAGAAGAATCTGTGACTCCGAATGTAGACGAACCAGAACAAGGCACGCAACCCGTTTCTCTTTCATGGATGATGGATGACTTTCGAGCTGAAGAAGTCAGCGATGCACTTGTCGAAAGAGTTGCAGGACTCGGGTCTTCTCCGGCTTCCGGTGATGAGTGGCGCAGGGCATTGGATGCTGCAAAAAAACAATTGGAGCCGCAAGGTCGGGACATTGAAGTGTCCTCGGAACATATTGATCCTGAAGATATACGGCAGCTTCGAGAAGTGCGTGAAGCGGAGGACCAGCTCAAAGATTGGGATTGGTCAGTGAGGAATCTTGAGTCCTTAGGCTATCCAGCTGAGCGAGACTCCGCGACATTCAATGATTTAGACAAACTCAATCTTCGTTCAGCACAAGGGGTGATTCCAAAACTGAACCCACGAGCTATTGAGAATGATGTAATGAGCAACGAAGGTCTCACCTCTCTCATCCTCTTACGGGAATACGATCAATTAGTTGCAAAGCGTATTCAAGCAGAGGAGAGCTATGTCGGGGTTTCGGATGATGGACAGACCGCTGAACAGGTGGGCTACCTGAAGCATTTTCGTGGGACATCTAGAAAGACTAACGGCCTTGAGCAGTATGTTGTTACGTTGTATAGCGTTATTTTTGCGAGGAGATTTCCCGAAGCACCGATTCGCTATGTTCGGGTCGCAGCGACTCTCAAGGGCAGAGGGATTCACCAAAATGAAATTATGTATTCGACCGCTGGTGTTGATCTCCTTCGTTATGCGGTTTGGACTGGGAAACTGTACCGAGAAGCGTACAAGGACGCCGTGAAGCAATACCGACCGCATAAGGCGGTGAGGAAACGTTTCATTAACATGATCGATATCTTGCTTGTGGAGCATGGGGTTGATGATAAAGAAGTGATAGGGAGAGAAGACAAGCCAAAAGTACCAGAGGTTGAAGAAACGAATACAGATGGACATGACGCACGAAGAGTATCAATGGAGCAGCATGCATCAATATTCGAAGAACAGATTTTGGAGGCCGAAGAGGAATTACGAGAATGAGTACACGATGATTTGGGCGAAATTTGGCGCTGCTAGATAGGAAACATGTACTTTTAGCGTATACATAAAAGTAGTCACTACCATGTTATTATCCGGTTATACAAACGATCTTGGGATTCGTAGTAGATGTCATTTTGGGGATGTTGGGAGTAATTAAGGTGGAGACCGATACAAAAATCGCAATTCTTAAAGGTGTTGTCGTTGGAGTGATCATTGGATCTTTAGTGGGACTCATTCTAGGAAGCCTTACCGGTGACTCTTATGCTGCCGTAGGCGCAGGTGTATCTGTTGGTATTGGCTCTGCTGCTTTCACCATTGGATCCATTTGGTGAGAGTACCGGCATTTCAATGTCAATCTCCGGGATTAGGGGGATTTTTTCTAGTGTTGGATTGTTGACCCTTTCTTCAGATCAAATTTAGAACTGACGCGCCCTATTCGTTACTTTGATCTCGTAAAACAGTCACTCCAAATGCTATTGATACGATAAACATGCCGAGCCAAGATACAATCGTCAATGCGTCAATTTCCGAAAATGTCGCAATCAAATGACACGAACCAATTGTTAAATATAGTAGGCCAATTATTCGTCGTACTAAATCCTCATATCGTCCCAAAAGAGCTATGCCAAGCGCAATGAACGAAATACCCATAGCTAACCCATTAACGTCTGTTATGTGGTAACCAATCAAATGAATCGCACTCGCGTTGTCTATAGATGTTGCGTAGAGACGTACCGCTCCCGTATTTAAGCCAACTGAAGTCATTATGACTGCTATCGAAATTGGGAAAAGAATTCCTGAAACAGCTGTTAAGGAAGACCACTTCGCACCACCTTCTGCGATGATTCGCGAAGAGATGCTCAGACCAGTAAACAATAATGCAATACCAGTCATAAAGAGCCCGCCCAAAGCGATACTGAGTGTAGGATTTTTAGCTAACTCTTGGAGTTCTTCTTGAGCGGTCTCCGCATTAGGCCAACCAAGAAACGCCGATAATATAACAATTGGACCAACGATCAAAAGCCATCCTGAAAGGGTCTTTGTATTCAAAGTAAACACCATTCCTTTTTGCTGGTTTATATTCCAAACCAAATTGTTGACATTATATCTGTTTTGTCATTCCGCGAAAATACCAGTTAATGGGTGTTGCCCTACAAACTGTGGTAGTGGCCCGATAAAAAAGCCCTCTCAAATTAACGAGAGGGCTTATCTTTCAGTAATGAAATCACAACATTTAATTCTAGTGAATCTGATTTAAAAGAAGGCTTGGTCTATAACTGGAGTTATAACAAACTCTCCAGTTTTTTTACACTGTCCAATTGTTTTCTCCACATCCGAATAATCTCCAGCCTCCAATAAAAGAAAAAAAACATGCTCGGTTGCATTAATCTTGAAAAACTTTATATCAACACTGTTCTCTTTAGCTTTTTCTCCTATTTGCCTCCATAACGAAAGCTTTTCATCGTCTCGATCAGGTGCCCCGAAACAAGTTTCTGCGGAATGCCTGTGTTCAATATGATAAAGTGACATGTTGCTCCTCCATTTAATTAAAAATCCCCGCGATTATAGCAGGTTTTTAGAAGTACTCTTCATCTAATGTCGTCATAAATCAACCTCCACTCAATCTCCAGACATAATCGGCCAGATATGAATTATTTATGCTTGGTATCGTTGGCAAGTAGAGTGATAACCCGGCGATAAAATGGGTCTGTTTCTGGATTGTAGCTGGATCCTTCCCAGTAATTAGATCCTAAGACAGTTTGCACTTGGTCATAATGTTTTTCCAGCGTCTTCCCTCGCGCAACTGGATCTGTCCCAAGCATTCGTTCAATATTTGATTTCCATGGATGATTACCACCCATGATGTTCTCATTTCGCGCGATAAGCTTATCGATGAAATGACGCGCTACAAGCTTGTCTGATTTTTGTGTATTGCAGAAGTCATGGCTTAAGACCAAATTCCAGATTTCATCATGATTAACTACCTGTCTTGGCAGCACGTGGTCGACGTGAATATTTGACGCTAAGTCATAACCACAATAGAAACAAACATTGCCTTGATATGCCTGGAGAAAGGGCTTGTTGTGAGTTAAAGGCTTCCTATCATACCCATTTTGGAGGTAAGTTTCCCTTACATCGTTAGCCAATTGATTATCAGAATCTCGGTTAATCATGAACGCGCCTTCGAGATGACTCCACCGGGCGCTTATCTCATCGTTTAGCTCTGCCTTCTTAAGTTCCGCTATTTGAAGAGTACTATCTTTAAGGGTCAAATTCTTCCCGAAATCGTAATCGTAAAAGGAACCTGGTATTTTCTCTTGCCCAATTGTTTGGAAACGAGGGACAACATCAACAAACCCTTCACGAGCAACTCTTTCAACAGCCTGCTCTTCCGTAAGTTGACCGTTATTTGTTTGTTTGATAATTACCTCAAGCTTAGTTTGTCGTGATGGATGTGTTTGCTGAGGCATGTTGTTTTCCGATAAACGTTCTTTGTACTGCAAATAGAAGGAGTACGCCAATTCATCCCACTTGATGGTGGTTTCCCCATTGCTCGCAAACTCAAGAAGGCAATTGGCCAATGCCATCTTGTATGTCGCATTGTTGAGGCCGAAGAGTATTATCGCTTTCCATCGCTCATCAGGTTTGAGTTCGTCTGAGGCGTTCATACCAAAGTAACCTTTACCAAATCTGCATCGTGTTTCTCGATCAAACTATCAATCAATAATCGGAGATATGTATGCATCTTAACCACACTTACCCAGAATGATGTAATCCATCATCTCTCAACACGGATCAGGTCTTTTCAGTTTTGGTATTCTACCCTTCCTACCAATTTGGTGGAAATCCATATAGGTCGGGGCTCTAATTTCGCGGTTGTATGCTAAACCAATTGATTTCTTTCGAGTGATATCTAATAACTTTGCTTCTCTGGGATGACACCCCGTACCCCGCCCCTCGGATTTTTGGTATCCCCCTTTCGACGCGGTATCAAATGAATGTGACAATGAAAGATCGTTTGTCCTGCATCCTCTCCGGAATTCACTCCTATATTGAAACCAGTAATAGATTCGTCTAAGGCTTGAATCTTGCGTCTCACATCTGTAAGCAAAGCGTGAACACTTTGTATTTCCGCTTGAGACAGATCAAAATAATCGCTGACATGACGTTTAGGAATGACCAAAGAATGAAGGTCTGTTACTGGATAAAGGTCATGCATAGCAAAGGTTAGGTCATTCTCTGTAATTAACCTTGATCCTGTTATTTCACAAAAGTCACAATGCTTATTTGCCATGATGAAAACCCCTATAAAAAATATCAGATTCAATCCATTACGACACGTTTTTAGAAAAACTGCAGTACAAGCCCAAAAAGAAGCCCCCATCAATTCACGATAGGGGGCTTTTTAGATACGAAATAAGTGGTGGAGCTGAGGGGAATCGAACCCCTGACCCCCTGCTTGCAAAGAAGCTGTTCAGCTATCAATACATATAAACCCTCGTAAGTGCCTGTTGGGTGATTGTATGTGTTTTGTCATTCCGTGGAAGTCCGTGTTAATTGGCGTTGCCCTACAAACTGCCCCACAAGATTAATCGATGACGCACCCGACCTAGCGACCTAATTAAAGCATCACTCGATACTGTACGTAAATCGTAACCCGAAACACGTAATGGTAAGAGCATGTCAGAATACCCGGTTAACGATCTCCCCAGCTACAAAATGACTACGCAATACCCCTGTCTCCAGATACGAAAGTACCATGTTTAACATGTGTATCGGCGTAGGGTACGGCGTAGGTGGTAACAGGTCATTAATGTTTGTTAACATATGTTAATTCCGTGTCACCAATAATGTCAGGAGAAATAAACATGGCTATGAAAGAAGACTTCACACACCATGCTTGTCACATGAATATTCGCACGGCCCGTCAGGAACGGTCGGCTTTAGCGGTTCAGGCGGTCGTAGTTGGGTTGATCGGTTTTCTTCTGGCAACTTCTTACCCTTTCATTATCCAAGTCGCCGGTTTTGTCAGTGTTTTGTCCGGTCTTGGATTTTTGATTTATCCTTCAGGTCGTAGGGGCACAAGGTACAACACTGACTGATAAAGACCATATTGGTCGACTATAGGACAATCAACTCTGTGTAATTTCTGTCTATTTTGGACTTTGTAAGCAGGGGGTTTAGCTCGTTGATTGATCGTTCGTGTCCCAAATGTGGATCTGGCACAATCCTAAGAACTGCAAGCAGAGGACAATACAAAGGTCGTCAATTCCTTGGCTGTAGCAGATATCCAGTTTGCCGAGGGCTAATCAACCTAACCGATGAAGAGGCAAGGGAGCATTCTCGTCGGCAACAGCAACTCTCAAATAAAACCCCTATTCGCCCGCAATCACCCTTTACATCTGATGATACGGGTGGTCACGTTAACAACCCGTCTGAACCTCCCTGGCATAGGAAAGGTGGCGGATGGCTGCCCTTGGGATTATTTATACTGCTAATCGTTGTGGCAGGATCACTCACCGTTTATAACAATACACCTACACCAACGGCTACTCCAACACCCGCTCCAACAGCCATACCAACTCCAACTCGAACACCACTTAGCCCCACTGCGCTATGTAAAGACGGTACCTATAGCTACAGTCAAAGTAGGCGTGGTACATGCTCCTGGCACGGTGGTGTTAGGATCTGGTATTGAAAATGCATCGCTCTTGTCCAACTGCTGACCCAGTGGTCCTCTACACCAGAGCCACCTACAATTGTTTTTTGACTTCTCCTCCAGATCGAAGTTAGCGCCGACGCGCCCTCATAATAATAATTATATGCGTAAGGGACGACCGGCTCCCTTTTGAAGCGTTGAATCCTTTAACAGGCGGAGAAATAACCTTCCGTCATTTCAAATGTTCCAGTACGTTCATAGAAAATATACTCATAGTTTTTGTCATGTTTGGAAGACATATCGACCACGACTTTCCAACGAGGGGGGAAGCCCTGTATTGGTGTTGCTCGAAATGGGTATTCTCTGGTTATCGCGAGGCAATTAACCATGAAATTTGGGAGACGTCGCTGATCAGGATGCGGATAGGTTCTGGTACTGAGGCGATCTTTTAACAAGCTGATCACTTCGCGTTCTGCGTATGTATGTGTCGGAGTTGGTGTGGGAACTGGTGTAGAAGCCGCACTTGGGCTACACGCGGACACGATAGCCACGCTCACCAATCCCAGAACCAACAGCAGTACTTTACGCATTAGCTTCCCATCTCGTTAGTAAGCACTCCATGCAGGCTCGGTGCATATGGGGGTTATTTTTTCTACAGCGCTCAACCATTTTTCCAGATCCCCTTGTGTCCATCCAGAAAGCATGTCTGCCGCTGGTGTACGGAGGCTGGACGCTACGCTTGTATCAGCCAAATCGTCAATTTTTCTTAGTTCGTCATGGATTCGTGAGAAATTGATGGTTATCCAAAGGGTTTCTTGATCACTAAGGAGGGCTTGTGATACCTCCTCAACCATTGGGAGGAAAATGTTACAAATCCTTTGAGCACGGATGACCTTATTGATGCCATATTTTCTTTTCAAAATCTCGTTTAAATCGTCTCTGGTTTGTTGAGGGGTGTAGTTATCCTCTGTACTTGGCGTCCGCGTGGGCATTCCTGTTACAGCAGGGCTTGTTGTCTCGTCATTCCATGCTGGATCGACACATATCTCCGTCATTTTTACTGCAGAAACTGACCATTTTTCCAGATCCCCTTGTGTCCATTCAGCAAACATATCTTCCGCTGGTGTACGGAGACTCGACGCTAGACTCGTATCTGCCAAATCGTAAATTTTTCTTAATTCCTCGTTGATTCGAGCGGAATTGTTCGCCAACCAGAGAACAGGTTCATCACTATCAAAGCCATTCCTTACTTCAGTGACCACTGGGAGGAAAATTTCGCAGATTCTTTTAGCACGAGTGACATTGGTGATGCCGTATTTACTTTTAAAAATCTCGTTTATAGTTGGTTGAGGAGTAGCTGCTGGCTTTGGGGTTTGGGTAGGCACGGCTGTCGCAGTAACAGTTATCCCGGCGGCGGAATCGTCGCTGGGTGTCGTTGGGGTAATCAGCATGAACCATATCGGGATCACTGAAATTAGAAACAAGAGCATTGCAAACCCTGTTCGCTTCTGTGGTTTTCCTAGCACACGAAGATAATAAAGACCGGCAACAATTCCAACGAGAGGAATCCACAATGAGAGAATCGCGAATAAAATACGGTATCGCATTCGATCTGCGCGTTTTGTTTCACCACTTGGCTGATCGGAACCGCTGTTACCATCACCGCTTATGGACGACATTGGGGTTCCACAGCGGGGGCAAAATTTACTGTCTTCGTCGTTCGCATGTCCACATTTTGGGCATTCCATCGATCAACCTCTCCCTCAATCTCTAGACCATCTGTTATGTCTATTATAAGGCAGGACGCTAGGCGTTTTCTGACTAGCGTTGAGCTATCAAAAAGCTAAGGGAAAAAAGGAAACAGATTAACATTTACAGTAAAAACTACCGTAAACGTGAATGAAAATGATCATCTTATGAGAGGTAAAACGGCTTTTTAGATACGAAATAAGTGGTGGAGCTGAGGGGAATCGAACCCCTGACCCCCTGCTTGCAAAGCAGGTGCTCTCCCGACTGAGCTACAGCCCCACAATATAACTTCTAGCAGTGCAGGCATGAGATATAATGCTGAATGCAGGTTCAAAGCATCATTAGTGTATGTGATGCAAAGCACTGCCAACGATGTGCAAAGGTCATATTATCCTCAGATGGGTGGGTAGGCAAGCAGGAATGTTATTCTAAGGTACAACATTTGGAATTAATGCCACGATGGCGAGGGGGGTGTCATGAACACTACTGATGGTTACGCCAATCCAGATCTTTTGGCGGAAACTACTTGGTTAGCTGAGAATCTGTCCAATGCTAACGTCCGTATCATTGATGGACGGCCAGAAGAGAAGTACGTTGATGGGCACATAGAAGGTGCTATCAATTTGGAATTCTCCGCTGTTCCAGGGGATGTTGAAGCGACTGATGGTTCAGATTTTGCTGGTATGTTGGCGGCACAAGGGATTGGAGATCAACATATCATTGTTTGTTATGACGATGCTGGACCACCTGCAGCTCGACTATGGTGGTTGTTATCGTATTTTGGGGTTGAGAATGTTCGTGTTTTGAACGGTGGAATCAATAAATGGGTGCAAGAAGGTCGAGATGTGACCAGTGAAAAGCCAAACCACTCTCCAGCTTCTTTTGTTCCCAAAATTGTTGGCGATTTGGTTTGCAGCTTGGATCATGCGAAGAAGGGCGTAAATGACTCCGGGACAGTGTTCTGGGATACGCGGTTGGAAGGTGAATACACCGGTGAAATTAACCGTGGTAATGCGGCAGATCGTGTTGGTCACATACCGGGAGCGGTTCATTTGGAGTGGAGTACATTAATAGAGCAAAGTACACAAACGATCAAACCTGCTAATGAAATCCGGGCCATTTTGGAAGCAAAAGGGATTACACCAGATAAAGAGGTTTTAACCTACTGACAGGGTGGAATGCGTGCGGCGCACGCGGTAATGATCCTCAAGTTAATGGGGTACAACAAAGCTCGAAATTATGATGGCTCTTTCGGGGATTGGTCACGTCAATCTGATACGCCAATCGAATAATATTGGTGCTAGGGAATCTACGTTTGCCCTTCAAACGGTTCATTCGGGTTGTATCGATATGATTTGATTCCCGGCATGAATTGCCAGATAGCGAAAATCACAAAAAGGGAAATCCCCCCCTAATATAAGTGTATTACCTGCTCCAATCAGACCGGACATGACACCAACCTCGATTTGGCTAATGTGATTTGCGCCCATTGCAGCAAATGAATGCGCGCTTATAAGAGTACGTAGAACCATGGCAATGGACATGCACATAACACCCAACCAAAGAAAATCATAATCTCGGTGAAAAAAACAATCCAAGGGTTACTTGTATTTTGGGTGAGTGGTTGATTCGCCATAACTTTTTTTAAGACAATTTTTTGTGTAACAGGTTTTTATATTGCCTATGGTTCCAAGTGATCAAGTTTTGACCACGACCGCCATCGCAAACATATCGTGGAGAGCTTGCTTTTTGGGAGTAAAAATCACCAAGATGAAACCAATGCAAAATCCGACTCCAAGAATGGTTGCAATCAATTCTGTAATGACGCCACCCAGTGGAGTTAATCCCATAGGAGTCAGCCCGAATGTTAAGCAATACAGCCCGATGACTTTTGTCAGGTATCGTATAGATGACCGAGTGAACGACAGGCGATCACCGTCAAGATCAGTAACTACGACGTTAACCAGTTGTTTGCCGAAAGTGGCTTGGAGCCGTGAGCTTTCTTGGAAACTCCAGTATGCCCAACCGCCGATAAAAAGAAGGGCAATATGCAGAGGAAGAGCAGGGATATCTTCAAAAAAATGGTTGATTCCCATTCTCATAAGTAAACTGGCGACCCCAACAATCAAGTAGTCGGTGGCAAATGCAGTCGCACGTTTCAAGAACCCTGCATATTCCAAAGTTTTTTCGTCATTTCCAGACATATTTTCGTAAGGCCATTAGGCAATAGATACTGATGTGAATGAAGAGTCATGCGAATTGTTGTGATTCATTGTCAATACTAGTGTACCGGCCTGTATATGTTTGGTGCAATCAATCAGGTTGGATTTCTATATGATTTATTTCTTCGGCCATGAAAAATTGATGATTAATTTGTATGTTCTTGACCCCAAATCTTTTCTAGTACAAACTGGTTTGACACTATTTGGAAACGTTAATAATAGTGTCTAAATTACAGGGTGTATCGGGAGAATAATGTCAAGAAGGCAGATTCAAAGACGGCAAGACAGACAAGATAAGCGCCAAGCACGACGCGAGCAACGGTCAGGAAAGCAAGGGCAGCGTGAAGATTCGATTGAGGAGCGCCAAAGGGCGGAAAGGTCTCGCCATCGGCGGCGCATCATTATTCGTGTGTTGTTGGGTTTGTTCGGAGTGCTAATTCTCGCCGGTGTCGTGTGGGGTATCGTTGCGGAACTTTTTAAGGAACAACCGGGCATTAAAATCCCCGATTTAGGTAACCTGCACATTGAGACTTTGGATACTGCCCATGAATCATATAACTCATTGCCCCCAACATCGGGTCCACACGTTGCAGGTGTTGCACCTCCTGGAATTTATGAAGAGCAAATTCCGAATGAATTACAGGTTCATAATTTGGAAGATGCTTTTGTGAATGTTCATTATAATTGCCCTAATGGTTGTGAAGCGCTAGTCAGTCAACTTACAGCTATTGTTCAAGGGTATCTTGATGATGACCGCCGTATTTTGCTAGAGCCATATTCTGGTATGGATAGCAAGATTGCTTTAACTGCATGGACTCGGATCGATAAATTTGACGTGTTTGATGAGTCAAGAATTCGGAAATTTGTGGAGGCTTACGAAGGGATTGATCACCACGTACGATCCCGCTAGCGTTGGTTACACGATCAGCGCTTGTGCGTAACATTCGCGTCTTTG
Organism: SAR202 cluster bacterium; assembly: GCA_009392005.1. GTDB lineage: Bacteria > Chloroflexota > Dehalococcoidia > UBA6926 > VFHL01 > VFHL01. The sequence goes on along the minus strand of VFHL01000007.1, from coordinate 101,853 downwards.
CGACAGCGATCCTAACTACTTTCCTCTTCGTTTTCGATCAAGAGGCGTGCGGCATCAAGCAAATCTTTTCGATCTTGATTTGAAGATTCACGAGAATCTAGGTATAGTTCCAAAGCTTGGATGGGAGACAATGTTTCTGCTGTCATGTCGCGGCCCAATCGGATACGTGTCGGACGCTCAACGTCTCGAGAGATTGATGCGACAAAAGCCGATGAATCAAGTGCTCTGCGGATAGCATTTTCGTTCAAAAGACTCTCTTGCGACGCTGCGAGTTGTAAGCGTAGACGTACGACTGCGTTTTCAACGTAGTTTTCTTCAATGGTTTTTATAACATGGGCTGTTGGTTCATGAAGAGAATCTTTCAGATTAACGTCGATCGTGATAAATCTTCGGGCATTGACTTCTTCGAAGTGCACATTTTGGAGCCGCTTGCCTTGTGGTAGCGTCGGTTCAATATCAAGAACATAAAATCCTTTTGGATCGTTTTCTTCACTAAAATCAACGCGTTGTAGGCTTCCACTATAAATTAGGTGCGGATCTTCCCATAAAGTTTGTGTACGGTGAATATGCCCGAGAGCACAATATTCAAATTCAGGGAGAGCAAGATTTGATGGAGATAGGGTGTAATCTGTGCCAAGCATCATGCTTCGTTCAGATCCGACCGTTGCCGTCTCCACTGTGATGTGTCCGGTAAGGATTGCAGGGATATCGGGATCCAGATCCTTCGCGAGGTTAAGCAGTCTTTGTGCCAATAGGTCTTGAATTTTCTGATTAATTTGCTCGAATGATAATCCACGTGTTTCGGCACCCGTAAGGAGGTTTGCTCGGCGTACCCATGGGACTGCTACAATTTGTATTGGCCCATTCTTTGTTTCAACAGGGTAACTTTCAAGTGAGTTTCCAATCATTGTTTTAGGGACTGCAAGCGTCGGGAATATTTCAAGCGATGTTGCACGGCCGACGGCGTTTGGTAGGTCATGATTCCCGACGAGTAGAAATACTGATACATTGTTTTCTGTAAGCCGAATAATACGTTTCGCAAGTTCTCTTTGGTGTGTTTGGGATGGGTCTCGGGATTTATATGCGTCGCCTGCTACGATAAAAAGATCGATGTCATTGGCCAAAGCGAAATCGACGGCCTCATCAAGCACATTCAAGAAGTCAAGAAGCCGCGTCGGAAGACCCGTAGTTGGGTCAGTGCGACTATAATTTTCAACGCCAATATGAATATCAGCTGTGTGCAAAACACGGATCATTATTCATTGTAACGTTCTTTTCGTTCCGTGGTATACGGTTGCTGATAAAATGAGATTTCGATCGGATAAAATTCGCTTCACCGGCGCGCATATGATCTACAAAACCAAGGTTTGACAATGAAGGACTCAAAGTGATCGCAACAGTAGTATTTTCATGGCCCAAGATGATTGTTGGTCGGCTTTTTCCTTCGTTTGAAAGCCGTGATTTTCGGTTTCTTTGGTTAGCAAATGTTACGGGATCAATGGGAATGACTATGAGCATGCTAACTCAAGGTTGGTTGGTGTTGACGGTTACAGATTCGCCTTTTTGGGTGGGAGCCGTAATGGGCGCGCGCGGCATAGGGGTTGTAGCTTTTGGTGCGTTTGGGGGTGTTTTAGCTGATCGTGTCGATCGCCGACATATCCTTGTTGGGATTCATTGGATACGGGCGGTCTCAGCGCTTTTGCTTGGGATTCTTGTGATTTTGGATGTGATTACTTTATTTCATATTTTGGCGGTGGTTTTCATTCAGGGAATCATGCAGGCGTTTTTCATCCCCGCGAATAATGCGTTGATTTACGATACGGTTGGTCCGCAGCGTATTCTGAATGCTAATGCTGCTCGTATGACCGGATTCAATATATCGCGAATTGTGGGGTCGATCATTGTTGGGATCGTGATAGCTGCGCTCGGAATTGGATGGGCGTATATTGGAATAGCGATTGTTTGGGTCATTACACCAATTTTTGTGGTGATGGTCCGTGTTGGGATGAGCAATAACCCCGCTCAATCCGAACCAATATGGAAGAATCTGTCAGAAGGTGTTAAATATGCGTTTGGTGGTGGTCGTCGTATCGGATCTCTTTTGTTTCTTAGCTTATTAATTGAGACATTTGGTTTTTCATATATTGTCATGCTGCCGGTTGTCGCCCGGGATGTTTTGGGATTAGACGAAATCGGATTTGGATTGCTTTCGGGAGCAAGTGGTGTTGGAGCACTTGTGGGGACAATGATCGTTGCGAGTTTAGGTGATTTTAAGCGGATAGGATTTCTTTTGGTTATTACTGTGGGAGCATCTGGTGTGGGCGTCTTATTATTCGCTCTCTCGTCCTGGGTCTATTTGTCCATGTTGATTATTGCATTTATCGGTGCCTCTCTTATGGCATATGATGCGACGATGGCGGCTTCTCTACAGATTATTTCTTCTGGCGAGATGCGCGGTCGGATAATGGGACTATACGGTCTGACATTTGGTTTCACGCCGCTTGGCGGTTTTATTGCGGGATTGGTTGCCAGTGTGTTGAGTGTGAGTTTTGCGATTGGATTGGGTGGTAGCGTCATCATAATTTGCAATCTTCTTACACATCGTATGTTCAAGGGGATTGTACGTTCAGGGTAAGGTTTTTTTGTTTTTGTTTAATGTTGTAAGGTGAGTTGAAATTGTAAACGTGGATATGGGGAAAGGCATTACAAATGTATGGAACTATTTTTAATCTCAAAATCAAACCTGGTCATCAAGATGATTTATTGCGTGTATTTCAGGAAAATGAATCCCCTGATGGTATGGTCGCTTGGTTTGTGATGGATCCTGATAATCAAGACGAATGGGTTGGAGTGGCTGTATTTGAAAATAAGGATCAGTATGTTGCGAACGCGAATAGTGCGACCCAGCATGAAGCTTTTCTAAAAATGATGGAACATCTTGAATCCGAACCACAGTGGATTGATGGTGAATACTTAATCGGCGAGTTGGCCTAATCGGATTGGGTGGCGTGGAAGAAGATATTTATTTAGTGGGGAAAAGTAGGTCTTTGGAGACCTCGTCAATTGAGGTGATTCCTGATAGAGCCATTGCGAGATCGAGTTCTTCACGAAGCATTTCGAGCACTCTCAGTACACCTTGTTCTCCATCAACGGTTAGCCCCCAAAGTATTGGTCGACCAATAAGGATTGCACTTGCTCCGAGAGCGAGGGCTTTTAATATATCAGTACCTCGCCGAACTCCTCCGTCCAGCAGCACTTCAATTTGACCATCAATCGCCCGTGTAATACCGGGAAGCATGTCAATTGTAGCAGGTACTGTATCTAGCTGGCGCGCGCCATGGTTCGACACAATAATTCCATTCGCACCATGTTTAACCGCAAGAACAGCATCGTCAGGATGATGGATTCCTTTTAGTAGGACGGGTAATGTTGTAATAGATCTTACCCACTCGATATCTTTCCAGGTGATTGCCTGGTCAAGGAGCTCTGTGGCATAAATGGCAAGTGCAGAGGCATTATCTTCAGACGCGTTTAGGTGCGTTTTGACATTAGCGATTTCCAAATGGTCGGGCAAACCAAATCGATTGCGAACATCTCGTTCACGGCGTCCAAGTAATGGAGTGTCAACGGTGATACAGATTGCTTTATAACCGGCTGTTTCTGCACGTTGAATGAGAGATCGCGTTAATTCGCGATCTTTATGGACATATAGTTGAAACCACAGTGTCGCTTGCGTTGCACTAGATACATCTTCCAAAGTTGTGTTTGATAGTGTAGATACAGTCATAATGGTGCCCGCTTTTTCAGCAGCACGAGCAGTACTTATTTCACCGTCAGGGTGAGCAAGACGTTGGAAAGCAGTTGGCGCGATAAGAATCGGAGCTGCAACCGGAGTGGATAAAACCGTAGTTTGGATATTTCGTTGACTCACATCGACCAAGACTCGTGGTAGAAGTTCTATTTTGTCGAATGCTATTCGGTTAGAAACTAAAGTTATCTCATCTCCACTGCCGCTAGCGTAGTAGTCGTAAGCTGATTTTGATAGGGCAGCTTCTGCAAGTGCCTCAAAATCAAAGAGATTTATGGGTATGTGTTTGTGGCTACTATTCATGCGGGTTGATTTAAAGCGGCAGATTGATTACCTGGCCCGTTTGTGCGCTACGTGTAACGGCTTCCGTCCATTCCATGTATTTTATAGCTTCTATAAAAGGAGTATGTGTTACTGGTGCGATACCGCGAATTGCTTCAACGAATTCTTCTTCAACGCGCCATTCACTTTGTTTTGCTGGTTCTATAGGTATTTCCTTCAATTCTGAATCGCCCCGTTGGCCACCAGATAATGTTAGCGTTCGACCGTCTAAACGCAGTGTCCCTTCAGTCCCAAATAACCATGCTTCGCTGGTTGCGCCTAGTCCTGTGATTGAGCTGAAACCAAGGTGTGCTTGTGCTCCACAAGCCATTTCACATATTACATCCACGTGATCAGGAATAGAAACTGCGGTTAAATTTCCGTTGTCGGATACACGCTGATTAACAACGACCTTTGTCATTGCGGAAACTTTGGTTGCTGGTCCGACCCATCGAAGGAGTGCCTCATACCAGATACCCATAGTCATGATGTTGTACCCGCTGAAATCACGGTTATGACGCCAGAGCAGGGGACCTTCGAAGTCTGGGAACGTATTTTGTGCAACGCGTACTTCTATTGCTGTGATATTGCCAAGATAACCTTCGTTAATTAGGTCGATTATTGTTTGATCAACTTTTAATGTGAAGGGCGAGGGAACAACTTGCGTAATAAGTTCCGGGTGTTCTCGGGAAGCAGTAAGCATTGCGCGTGCATCGGAAGCGTCCTCGGCCATGCGGGCTTCTGTAAGTACATGTTTACCCGCTTCAATGGCGGCTATTGTGACTGTGCCGTGCATGTATGGCCAAGTGCCGACACAAATCGCATCGACTTCTGGGGATTGGATCAAAGCTTGCCAATCATCGAATACGTTCTGAATTCCGTATTCTCCGGCTACGGCGGAACTAGAGGATCGACTGCGATTTGCCACCCCATAAAGTGTGACGTTATCGAGAGCTTGGAAGCCCGGGATATGTTTGACTCTTGTATTCGTACCGGCACCCACAAAACCGACATTGATGTTTTCGTTGCTAGTTGTGTTCATAACGTCCTCTTTCTGCTGCATCTATTTAATCGTCTCGTATTTTAGCGATCTTTTGGGGAAGTTGTACTGATTTGGGGATCTCTCCTTCGCAATTAGATATTAAGCGAGCAGGTAGTTAGATTCCCTTGTATTTGGGAGAGCGGTTTTCTTGACGGGCGAGATTGGCTTCTACAAAGTCTTCGGTATCACGGACAATTCTTTGAATATACTCTTCGTACTCTGCTTGTCGAACGATATCGCTCTCTAAGCCCTTCAACACTGCTCTCTTGCTGAGTTCAACGGTGACAGGTGGATTTGAAGCAATTCTTTTTGCAAGAGTCAGAGCGTTTTCAAGAGCTTCATCCTCTGGTGCAATTTCGTCAACTAGTCCGATTCTATATGCTTCCTGGGCATCGACTTCATCACCTGTAAGGATCATTTTTAATGCCTGTGATTTCCCAATGAGACGCGGCAATAACCAGGAGGTGCCGTTATCAGGAGTTAATGCGCGACGAACAAAAACGGAGATGAAACGCGCTTTTTCTGACGCTATACGAATATCACACATTAAAGCGAGAGCTAGGCCTCCTCCTGCCGCTACCCCATTGACGCACGCAATAGTTGGTTTGTCGAGTGAAACGAAGTCAGATACCCATCTATAGCGAGGCTCTGTTATGTTTGGTCGCGTACCATCTTTCACATATGCGCTGCCCGCGCTACTGCTCACGTCCGCACCTGCACAGAAAGCGCGCCCTGCTCCAGTCAAGACGAGGACCCTTGCTTCATCATCTGAACCGATTTCGTCGATCAAGCGCTTGATTCCTTGCCTCATCCCTATTGTCATTGCATTTAGTTTGTCCGGAACATTAAGCGTGGCAAGAACTACACCATCTTGTTTTTCTACAAGTATGTCTTCATATCCATCGTAAGAAAACACGTTCCTAGTCGTTGGCATTTCTCCTCCATCTCATCGCGAGCGCATTTTTTATGTTTATCGTTGCACTAATTCTGAAAGACGCGTGACAGCGTTTATAATACATAAGTTTGTAAACGCGATTTTGTGATACCAAAACAGAACTAGCCGGGACTGAGAAAATACCTGAGTGTCAATTTGTTTCGTGACACCTTATTGACCTGATTCTCTACTGAATTTATACTTATGACCGGTCTAGTGCAGGTTAGTTCACGCTAACAAGATGGGTAAATGGATAGATGAATAAGGTGGAAAGTAAGGAGGGAGGACGTATGGCAGAGAATACGTGGCAAGATTTAGAGGGTGCCATTGGTAAGGATTTTTCTGGTGGTGAAACTCGAACGGGAGCAGATGAGGTTGAACGTGGGGCGATACGTAAATACTGCGAGCCGATTGAGCTTGATTGTCCCTTACATCATGACGACGACGTAGCTAAGAAGTATGGCTATGACGGTATTATTGCACCATATAGCGCAGTGCATCAAACATTCTCGGTGGAAGCAAATTGGAAGCCGGGTGACGAAACTCGCTGGCCGACAAATGATCCAGATCAGCTTTTTGCTAGTGATCCGAATCAAGGGCGGCGAGGAATTCCTTTACCCCATCCACCAACGAGTTCAGGCTTTGTAACCGATATGGAAATCGAATATGTAAAGCCAGTCTATGTGGGAGATCGACTAACAACTAGTGGACGTAAACTTCTTTCGGTTCAAGTGAAGAAGACAAGTGTCGGTTTCGGTGCATTTATGACATTTGAGAGCGAGATTCATGATCAAAATGGAGACTTGGTAGCACGAGTACGAAATGGGAGCTACGCGTTCAATCCTGGCGCAGATAGCTAAGTGATGAGTCTGGTTGATATGAAGAACATCTAAAAAGGAGAATCTTATGGCTGATTGGTCAAAACAAACATATTGGGAAGATGTGAATGAGGGTGACGAAATTCCATCGATCGATTTTAACGTTGGAGTGCAGCGGCTAGTTGTTGAAGCCGGGGCAAATCGGGACTTCAATCCGATTCACCATAATACACGGTTAGCGCAGGCTCAGGGTGCACCTGAGATGTATGCGAACAACACGTTCATCCTCGGTTGGTGGGAGCGCACTGCACGTGAATTTATCGGGCTTGAAGGTGTGATAAAGAAACTGGGCCCTTTTCGCCTTCGCATTTTCAACACTGTGGGAGAAACAGTTGTTTGTAAGGGTAAAGTTGTGAAGAAATGGCAAGAGGGTGGAGAGAACTTTATTGAGCTTGAGATGTGGAGTGAGCATACCAAGGGCATAAGTTCGGGACCAGGCCCTGTTGTGGCAACATTGCCATCAAAATAACATTATTGGGCAATGTTTCTCGTTTATTGACGTGATGCAAATCGCGTTGGTTTAGTTGTGTGTTGTAAAACCGGAGCAACCCTCGTTGCTCCGGTTTTTTTATTTATGATCGAATGGAAAATTCAACCGTAAGCCATTATTCCTGGCACGAAATGATTGGATTTAGAGATTCATTTGATCGCAAGAACATCGTATGCGAGAGCAAGCATCACGCGGGTGCTGTTGATTAAGCTCTTTATTCCGACTGATTCATCAGTTCCATGTGAGTTTGTCAGCATTGGATTGTCGTCCGGATGGGCTCCAGTATAGCCATAGGTAGTGACACCTAGTGGACGGGTAAACCGGGAATCTGTGAATCCGTTACTGATTGATGGTAAGAGTTTAATATCCTCGATGTTGAGTGCTTTCGCTGTTGCTTTTTGAATTTGTGTAGCGAATTCTGTTTCAAAGGGCGAAGAATTTGGTTGAGCCATATAATCGATTTCAAATTCTACTCCGGGAATGTCAGCCAAAATATTTTCTAGTTGTTCTTTGACGTAATCGAGGTCTTGATGAGGTAGGGTGCGAACGTCACAGGTGAGTTGAATAAATTCTGGTACACTGTTCGATTTTATCCCACCATGGATGATGGTCGGGGTAAGAGTCATACGGGAAAGAGCACGCAGCATTGATGCGAGACGAGGATGGTCGTCTTTTATTTCGCTGATGATCTGATCGACGTTTTCTGGTGAGACCTTGTGTTCAATGGCAAAATCTGAAAGATGGTCAAAAATATTTGTTGAGGTATCTCGTTCTGGTTCGTATGATTCAATACGCTCTAATGCTTGCGTCAGTCGATACATAGCGTTCACTCCCTGCCATGGTACAGACGCATGGGAACTTGTCCCGGTGATTTTAATCTCAATTTGGAGCCGACCTTTTTCTCCAGTTCCGAGTAAATATGTTAAACCACCTGCTGCAGTAATCGGTTGCCCGCCCCCTTCGTTAACAGCTACAGGAGCAGTGATTTTTTCCGGGTGATGCTCCGCAAGCCATCCAAAGCCATACCGACCACCATGTTCCTCGTCTGCACATGACACGAGCAAGAGATTGGCTTTTAATGGGATGTTGTTGCGTTTTAGTATACTCATTGCAACTAATTGGGCAGTTAGCAAAGCTTTGCAATCCGACGCTCCTCTGCCGAATATTCGGCCATCAGAGATAGTTGCACTAAAAGGTGGGAATCGCCACTTTGATTCATCTTCAACGGGTACGACATCCGTATGGGACATGAACATCAATCCAGCTTCTCCTGATTCACCAGGTAACGTGGCGATGATGTTGCCCCGGTTTGGCGCAGACTCAATTATTTCAGAATGGATGCCTACTTCGGTCAACCAGTCGCGTGCAAATTCACAGACGGGAGTTTCGTTTCCTGTGGGCATTGTTCCTGTATTTACTGAGGGGATACGAATGAGGTCTTGCTCAAGCGCGATAATTTGCTCATATGATTCATCAATTTGATTTAGTAGAGCATCTAGATTTTTCATTCTGATCTATTCCTCCTTTGGAAACCGAATTGTTTGGACATAATACCTCGTATTGTGTCAAATAGTTCCCTGCTCATTGGCATATTTACATCACATTGAAGAAAAGATCAGTAGCGATTTGAAAAGTTCAAAACTTTGTAAATTAAAGTAAAAAAGATGTGGGTATAATTTAGGGGTATTATGTGAAACTCTTGAGCCTAGGTGTCTATTAATGTTACGAATGTTGTCTGTAACCAATTTAGCTTTGATTGAGCATTTGGAAATCCGATTTGCGCCTGATTTGAATGTTTTCACGGGAGAAACAGGTGCAGGCAAATCAATAATTGTTGATGCATTGAAGTTGCTCTTTGGCGCGCGTGCAGACATGTCCCTGCTGAGGTCAGGTACAGATAATTTAAGGGTTGAGGGGATCTACTACTTAAATCAAATGCAAGATGATGAATTGGTTGATGCGCTTCGGCAACATGGGATAGAAACTTCTGACGATGAGTTGGTGATAGGTAGAGATATAACACGGGCAGGTCGGAATACATGCCGCGTTAATGGACGGATTGTTCCGTTAAGTTTTTTGAACACGATCAGCTCCTATCTTGTTGATATAAGCGGTCAGGGTCAGCAATTCTCCCTATTAAGGACAACAGAACATATCAAGATTCTTGATAAATATGCTGGTTTGGTGCAAGAGCAAAAGGAATTCGCTAATTTAGTGGAAGAATTGTATGCAGTCCGAGTTTCTGTGGCTGAACTTAACTTAGATGACCGAGATGTAGCTCATCAATTGGATTTGTTGAATTACCAAATAAAAGAAATTAATGATGCGGCCTGGGAAAATGGTGAAGAGCAGGAATTGATTGGTGAGAGGAATGTTCTTGTGCAGTCTGGAAAGCTGCGAGGCCTTGCAGACAATAGCTATAGATTGTTAATGGGTGAAAATGATCAAGATGGAGCCTTGGGTTCTCTTGGCGAGCTTGTGAGTATTGTAAAAGAGATTCAAGAGATCGATGTTACCTTTGCCCAATCTCAAATGGAACTGGAAAATATCTATGGTCAAGCGGAAGAACTAGCTCTATATTTCCGTCGGTATCGCGACGAAATTCAAGAGGATACCGCTCGTTTAAATGAGATTGAAAATAGATTGACTCTAATTGGTGGACTCAAAAAAAAATATGGGAATTCTGTGGAAGAGGTCGCTGATTTCCTTCGTGCAGCAGTTACAAAACTTGATGGACTGGTGTCAAATGATGAAACGCTGTCAGAGTTGCGTGAAAAGCAGCAGGGGCTGTTAAGGCAGGTAGGAGCTCAAGGTTTGAATCTATCAAAGAAACGACGACAAGCCATTGCCGATATGGCGTTCGCTGTTGAAGAGGTTCTTGAGAAGTTGGCAATGGAAGGAACCCGATTTGATGTTCAGATTCAGCATAAAGACGATGATGATGGAGTAGTAGTTGACATTGATGGAAAACAAAATCGATTTGCTTTTGATCGTACAGGTATTGATCGGATCGAATTCCAAGTCTCTTCGAATGTTGGAGAACCATTACGTCCCTTGGCGAAAATAGCCTCAGGGGGGGAGAGTGCAAGGCTACTACTTGCGTTAAAAAGTGTTCTTTCCCAAGTAGATGGGATTCCTACATTAATATTTGATGAGATTGATTCTGGTATTGGAGGGCAAGTTGGGGTAACAGTTGGGTCTAATCTATGGGAATTGTCCAAGAATCATCAAGTATTGTGTGTTACTCATCTTCCCCAAATTGCAGCATTTGCGGATCGACACGTTCGTGTTACTAAATCTGAAGTCGATACTCGGACAGTAACATTAGTGGATGAAATTGATGGTGATATGCGTGTGCAGGAGCTCAATAAAATGTTAGGTTTAATGGGTGTGCGTTCGTCTGAAAACGCTGAGTTGATGTTGCAGAATACTAATCAATGGAAAGATAAGCGCAGAGATTGAATTTTCTCTAAAAGGTGATTACTTGGCTGGTATAGATTTCTTTTACAGAGGATTTTAGCACTTTCAATCGTGGCTCACGGACATTAAGAATTCGATCCATTTGGATGGATTTGAGATTTTGTAAAGAGGTACATTTTTTTTCCAAAGCAACTAAAAGTTGTTTGTCGCCCCCGAGAATCAGGTGGTCGAGATTTTCACCATCCGTTTTGAACTGGACCGTGAGTGCATCACATGCCTTGCTAAGTAAAATCTGAGTTTGTCCGTCTCGTCTCCTAGCAAAACGGCCAGATGAACTTCCACCTTTCCGGTGGCGCGCTTTCACAAATGGCGAGCTCGTTTTTGAAACGAGAAGACTCATACCGTGGAAAATACCGATTGAAAAACCACCGCGTCGTATGAGTACAACAAGTAATTTATGTGAGCGCTGCAGTTGGTCGCGTAAGGGTTGCAGATTCCATCCTGGATAATCATGGGTTGATTCGATAGGGAATGGAGGGATAATGAGGTGTGAGTTGTGATTGCCGAGCAAAAATACGGCGCCTGTAGTAGAAGTGCTTATCACGTCATCCAGCGTTGTTGATATTGGGATATCGTTAGGGATCGGTTTAGAGGGCATCAAATAATAGGTATGGATCCCTCCATCCAAGTCATGCCACTCAGACATAATTCCTTCCAGCGCTTGTTTTGATAAACTTTTCATGGATATAAGATATCAGTATCCAGCACATTGTATTCATTAAGGGTAGACAGTCGATGTCTTTAAAGGTGGAAATGGGATCAATTGGTGGCAACCTAACATGTGTATGGCCTGTCTCAAAAGAGGTTGTTGATGAAAGACCTGTTTTAAATAGACAGGTGAGGCCACTCTTATGAGTTTGCTTTCGACTTCAGATGCAGGGCTTTTGTATTCTGACATAGAAGTCTTTTCTCAAGTGAATGTAGAGATTCCGGATGATGCCAGTATTGGAGTAGTAGGTCCTAATGGATCTGGGAAAACTTCTTTGCTTCGTATACTCACCGGAGATTTATCTCCGTCATCTGGCGATGTTTACCGTATCCGAGATCTTCAGATTGGATACGTTCCTCAGCAAGCTTTGAACGATCAAGGCGGGAGAACAATTCGTGAAGAAATCCTTTCTGCTTTTGCCCATATTCAAAAGGTTGAGCGAGAGATCCAAGATGCGGAGGCGGTCTTAGGGGCGGGAACATCTGATGGAGGGGAACTTACGAGTGGTCAAATTTATTCTTCGTTGATCGAGGAATATGAGAATTTAGGCGGTTACACTTATGAAAATCTTGCAGAACGTGTTGCTTCAGAAATTGGGTTTGACGAAAACACTTTGGATACACCATTAAATGCTGCTAGTGGGGGCGAGCGCACTAGGGCATCGCTTGCAAAGGCGATATTATCCAATCCCGATTTGCTGATATTGGATGAGCCAACGAATTATCTTGATTTTTCTGCATTGGATTGGTTAGAAAGCATGCTAATTCGTTGGAAAAGTGCATTTCTTATTGTTTCTCATGACAGATATTTTCTTGACCGAGTAGCTAAACAAATCTGGGACGTTGAAAATCAGCGGGTCCAATCGTATCCGGGAAATTACACGAAATATAGTGGTCTCAAGGATGACCTGCGGCGGCGGGAACAAAAGGAATACGATGCTCAGCAAAAAAACATCGCTCACGAAGAATCATTTATACAGCGGTACAGTGCAGGTCAGCGTGGACGTGAGGCGCGAGGTCGTGCAACGAAGCTTGCCCGTGTAGAGAGAATTGAGCAGGTCCAAGAGCGGGATGGCTTAGCAATTGGATCAATCCAAACACGTCGCACTGGACAAGTTGTCTTTAGCACCAATGATTTGCGGATAGGTTTGCATCTTCCCGAGGGTAATATCGAATTACTTTCGGTACCTGATCTTAAATTAGCGAGAGGTTCGCGTGTTGCGGTTGTTGGGCCGAATGGGAGTGGGAAAACAACATTACTCCGAACTTTAATTGATGAACATGATCCCTTGGAAGGTTCAGTCAAGATTGGATACAACGTTGAAGCGGGATACTATCGACAAGATCTAGCGAATTTGCCCCTTCACGGTACTGTTCTCGACGCTCTTTTAGAGGCAAAAAACGTCTTGATTGGAGAGGCGCGGCAATATCTTGCCCGGTTCTTGTTTCGAGGGGAAGATGTGTTTAAAGCGGTTGATTCATTGAGTGGCGGAGAGAAAAGTCGGCTTGCTTTAGCTCGTTTACTTATATTGGAACCCAATTTTTTGGTTCTTGATGAACCTACCACCCATTTGGATATACCGAGCCGCGAGGCGCTTGAGCAAAACCTTTTGAATTATACGGGCACAATGCTTTTTGTTTCCCATGATCGGCATCTTATTTCGCTTCTTGCCGATCAGATATGGAACGTTCACGATGGCGCTTTGGTAACATTTCAGGGATCATTTCATGACTGGGAAAGTCGTGATAAGAGGGTTGTTACAAAACCACCTAAACCCAAGAAACGTGATGAGAAGAAAAATGATCGACCTCAAGAAAAAAAAGAGCCTCCAAAGCCGTGGCTAGATGCTCTAGAAAATCAGATTGCGGTTTTAGAGAAACGGATCAAAATAGTTGAACGGGAGATTGCAACTGCATCGGATGGCCAAAATGTTGGTGAGGTGGCTAAGCTCGGTGAAGAATATAACAAGTTGCAGATTGAAATCGCTGAAGCTTTGGACAAATGGGGGAATGGGTAGAGAATTGATGGTTAACGCAGCAGAGGTTTTGAGATATACTCCATCCGGTTGAGGGGAGTACTGGCAAGACTGAGAGGGTTTGAAAGGAGATCAATCACGATTTGGATGATGACTAGTTGGCTCGTTCCTTCATTTGAAGAAGAATACGTGCTTTAATTTGTTATTTGCCAGATGATTATGATGCACTTTTGTTGGTTTGAGAGTGTGAATATCCCGTGATTGAATGAATATGAATCCACGATCGTTCCAAAATAGTTTTATATATCTTTTGATTTTTGTCGCGATAGCGGCCATTTTAATGACTGTTTTTAACCCTTCCCGTGGTGGCGAAGATGTGGAACTCAGTCAAGTTATCGCGTTGGCCCAGCAAGGCCAGATTAATCGCATCGAAGTAAATGGCAACGATTTGAAAATCATTCGTACGAGTGGTGCTGTTCTAACTTCAAGAAAAGAGTCGGGGCAGACCGTTTTCGAGATACTTGAGTCGGCGGGAATTGATATAGCTAGTAGTGGTCTTTCTATTGAAGTGAAAGGGGCCAGCGGGCTATCTAATTTCTTTGGCATAATAGTGAACTTCCTTCCTCTAATTCTGTTTGGTGGTATTTTGATATTTATGATGCGGCAGGCGCAGGGTGGCAACAGCCAAGCGCTGAATTTTGGTCGCAGTCGGGCCAAATTGTTCGTAGGGAATAGACCAACGGTTACCTTCGAGGATGTTGCAGGTGTTGATGAAGCAAAGAATGAATTAGAAGAAGTAGTTGAATTTCTTCGATATCCCGAGCGATTTCAAGCTCTGGGAGCGCGCGTGCCTAGTGGCGTGTTATTAATTGGCTCCCCAGGTGGTGGCAAAACGTTGCTTAGTAGGGCAGTCGCTGGTGAAGCGGGAGTACCATTTTTTTCAATAAGTGGATCCGAATTTGTGGAAATGTTTGTTGGTGTTGGAGCGAGCCGTGTTCGTGATTTATTTGAGCAAGCCAAGAAAAATTCTCCGTCGATAGTTTTCATCGATGAGATTGACGCGGTCGGTCGACATCGAGGAGCTGGACTTGGCGGTGGGCATGACGAACGAGAGCAAACGTTAAACCAGATTCTTGTTGAAATGGATGGGTTTGATACAAATACAAATGTAATTGTTCTTGCGGCAACGAACCGACCTGATATTCTTGATCCTGCTCTTTTGAGACCTGGCCGCTTTGATCGTAGAGTGACTGTGGACACACCTGATGTTCGTGGGCGGCAAGCTATTTTGGATATACATTTGAAAGGCAAACCACTCGACTCATCTGTTGACTCAGAACTTGTCGCGAAGCAAACATCTGGATTTACTGGCGCTGATTTGGCGAATCTTGTTAATGAAGCTGGGATTCTGGCTGCCCGTCAGAAAAAGAATGTTATCGGATATGCGGAGTTTGCAGAAGCTGTTGATCGTGTCATTGCAGGACCAGAGCGTAAAAGCCGAGTTATAACGCCTAAAGAGAAGGAAATTACCGCTTATCATGAAGCGGGCCATGCTTTGGTGGCGCACCATTTGGAACATGCTGATCCCGTTCAGAAGATTACTATAGTGTCGCGTGGGGCTATGGGTGGTTATACGCGATATCTTCCGGAAGAAGATCGAACCCTCTGGACCCGATATCAATTCACGGACATGTTGGCATATTCTTTAGGTGGGCAAGTAGCGGAATTAATAGTTTTCGGTGACGTCAGTACCGGCGCATCAAATGACATTGAAAAGGCAACGGACGTAGCGCGTCGTATGGTTACTTTGTACGGAATGAGTGACAAGCTTGGGCCAGTTACTTTGGGGCGTCGCGAAGAGACGATGTTTCTTGGGAGAGAGATGGGCAATGCTCGTGATTATGGCTCTAAAGTGGCCGATGAAATTGATGAAGAGATTCGGACATTGTTGGGAGTCGCAAATCGGACCGCGAATAACGTTTTAACCAAATACCGAACAAAGTTGGATGAGATTGCACAATTGCTTATTGAACACGAGAGTGTTGAAGGTGACGAGTTGGACAATCTGTTAGGAGACCCAGATTATGGGCCTAGACAGATTGAAAATAGCCAAGAATAGGGACCGCTTGTTCTTCGTGAATAGGGTGTGGTTCCTGTGAGTACGACGCACGTCACCTAGAAGAAGAGACCTTAAATGGACCCTACAATAAGTGGATCATCTGCGATTGTAGAGAAGATATATACAAGGTCTTTTGTTCTCCTTTTTGTTGCTGAGCTAACCGTTTTTGCAGCATTTTACACACTGCTTCCAATAATCCCTTTGTATATTATGCATATGGGTGGGAGTGAAACGGATGTCGGCCTTCTGCTTGGTATTACTGGATTGATAACCCTTTTCACCGCGCCTCTTTTTGGGCGAGCAGTTGATCATTGGGGCAGCAAACGGATTCTATTGACGGGTTTAGTGATTGGTAGTTTAGTCGCGACATCATTTGCGTTTGTTAAATCAGTGATTTCCTTTGCGCTTCCCCTCACGGGTCGTTCCTTCGGAACAACAGCGACAAATACAGCATCACGGACGTTGGTTTTTGATATTGCACCTGCTTCGCGCAGTGGTGAAGCGATTTCCACGTTTATGTTGTCACATAATTTCGCGATTGCTTTTGGCCCGGCAATGGGTTTAGCTATTATGAACGGTTATGGATTTCGTGCCCCGTTCTTCGCCACAGCTGTATTGTGTATGGTTTCATTCGGTCTTGTTGCTTTTGTACGCGAGCAATCAGTGGTTCGGCGTGATGCTAGCGCGTCCCTAGAAACTGATTCGCAAAATAATCGATGGTTTGTGCGCGAGGCATTGTTTCCCGCAACGATCCAATTTCTCTTGTCCGTTTCATATGGATCAACGATCCAATTTTTGGCCGTAATGGGCGAGCAAAGAGACATAAATAGCTACCAAGTTTTTTTTACTGTTTATGCAGTCGTTGTGATCGTAGTCCGGTTCCTTGCCGGTCGGGTTTCTGATCGCTATGGGAGGGCTGCTGTACTATTGCCTTCCCTAACCTCGCAGATGATCGCCCTTCTCATATTGAGTATGGCTACATCATTGCCCGCGTTGCTGATAGCTGCTGTTACATTTGGTATGGGCTGGGGTGCCGCATATCCGACTTTAACCGCGTTAACGTCTGATCGTGTCGATGTTGCACGGCGCGGCGTGGCGATGGGCATTTTTTCGTCTGGTATGGCATTTGGCAGTGCTGTTGGATCTGCTACAGTCGGTATAATTGCGAAGCAGATTGGCTTCACGGGCTCGTTTATTTTTACCGCATTCGTGGTGTTGATTGGGTTGTGCGTGTGTACGGTAGGATTGAAAATGGCTGGAGAATTGAGAATAATTCGTAAGGAGCCGTGAGTACGAACTCTTGTATATTCTCCTGTGATCGCATTAAATGGATATGTTTTGCTACCCATTAGTCTGGGTATAACAGGCTATTTTTAGAAAGGGGGTAATTTGTTTATGGATACGACACCATTAACTAGTCTTGCTAACTGTGCTGGCTGAGCAGGTAAACTCGGTCCATCTGAGCTCGCGCAGGTTCTGCGTCATTTGCCCCCTATCAACGATCCGAATGTACTTGTTGGAAAAGATACATCAGATGATGCTGCTGTTTATCGGTTGAATGATGATGTCGCTCTTGTCCAAACTGTAGATTTCTTTGCTCCCGTTGTAGACGATCCTTTTGCATATGGATCCATTGCGGTTGCGAACGCTTTAAGCGATATCTATGCGATGGGTGCCCACCCGATAATCGCATTAAATATTGTGTCCTTTCCGAAGGACCACGATATGGACGTTTTGAGCGAGATTATTAAAGGCGGAGCAGCGAAAGCGACTGAGGCCGGGGTATTGATTCTTGGAGGACATTCTGTTGATGATGCTGAGCCAAAGTATGGACTTAGTGTTACGGGTCTTGTGGCGCCCGGTCACGAAGTGACAAATGCTGGAGCACAAGTTGGTGATGCATTAATCATTACCAAACCTATCGGGATGGGTATATTGACCACAGCGCTTAAAGTGGGTCGTTTGGAGGACAACCTGATAGAGAAGATGGTATCAATCATGAGTACGTTAAACCGTCCAGCCTCTGAGGCAATGCTTGAGGTTGGTGTGAACGCCTGTACAGATATTACTGGATTTGGCTTGCTTGGGCATTTGCAAGAGATGCTTAACGCTTCAGGAGTGGGAGCTAGAATCCGAATGGGCGAGATACCGATTTTACCTGAGGTTTGGGGTCAATTGGAGGACGGCGTGATTCCTGATGGAACTTTTCGGAATATTAAATTCATCGAGAATAAGATCACTTTACATCATGAACTTGATTTAGATGACCAGGCAATTCTCTGTGATCCGCAAACTTCTGGTGGGTTGCTAATTTCTGTATCCGAGGATATGGCCCCAACATTGTTGGATGCGTTGGAGAAGCGTGATGTAAATGGCACTCATATTGGTTACATTACGGAAGATCCCAAATTAATTGTCGATTTGTAATTTAGTGTGCTTATTTTTCGTTAGATTGGATTGGGTAGCATCAGCTAGCCTGATCCGTCGCGGCGTATTTGTGTTGATGACAAGTCTGATCTGAACTGCTCTTCTGGGATCTGTTCGAAGAGATCTTGAGCGGAGTCAGGAATGTTCACATCTGACAGTGTGATGAAGTTCGATCCATCTTTGCGTCCCGCAACTAGAAAATGACATCCTTGTTCTTGAAACTCTGATAATGCTTTATTTAGCCCCTCTTGTGTCCCTCCATAAAATCGTGGCTCGACTATGCGGCTTGCTGTATCTACTCCTACTATGAATGTACATTGCGGGAGAATTGTAGCTTTTTCTGAAAAAGTAGGTGTTTTTGTTAGGATTACTGTTGCCCAACCAGCAAATTGCGAGATTCGAAGACGGACCTGAAGTTCTGTTAGCGTGGGTTTATCGGCATTAATGATCGGTAATTCGTATGCGACATCTCCGCTCAAGATTTGTTCTCCCATGTTGGCCATTCCTATATGCCCTTCATGTAGCGGGTTAAACGAACCAGATAAGATACCTTTCGCAGGTGGTATTCCTGGTAGAGTGTTCCCCTCACTGGAAATTGTTAAGCTAAGATCATCGCTATTTACAAACTGATCCCATCCCCTGATTGGCTTCAATGTTTTAGTTGCTAAGCGCTCTCCATCGTCAATTAGGAGATTTAAGCGTGTGTCCAACCCAGCGCCCTCAGCAAGGGTTTTTATTACTAAACGACTTACGATAGCTTCTTCTTCACTTCTGTCACGTAAGTTCTTCGCTAATATGAGTGTATGTACCTCGGCGTTGCGTGCGGTCATAATCGCGATATGGCACCTATGTTCTCCGCGCTTTTGTCGATCGGTTGCTAATGTTGCAGTGCAACCAATTCCAATAGATTTCGGATCAGATTTAGTTAAAGTTGATGCTTCCTTGTAGGATCGCTCAGCGAGTACCAATGCTACTTCTTCGGATACGGATTGGTCGGGTTCGAATCCAAGAGATGCCTTTAGAGTGTCAGGATGGTAGGGCACTGCACCTTTCAGAAAGGTTCGTGATGAACCAGGAATACTTTGGATCCAAGCAATAGCACTCGCACCTCCGCCTGCAGCGGTAATTACGGCTTTTGTATCGGTTTGGTATACCTGTTTCAGAAGATTTTTGACATCAGTTTCCATATTCAATAACTAAAGATCAAATTTGTTTTGGATCAGCGTCACCCCATTTAAGAAGCCAATATTCCAAGCTATCGGTTAGGGCAATCCAACTGGCCTCAATTAAATTAGCAGACGAGCCAACTGTTCGCCATAGGTTGGTCCCATCAGTTGATTCGATCAGTACGCGCACTTGAGCTTCGGTTCCTTCTCTTTCTTCCAAAATCCGTACTTTGAAATCAGTTAATTGAACGGTATCCACTTGCGGGAATTTGTCGCGTAATGCTTTTCTTAATGCACCATCTAAAGCATTGACGGGGCCATTGCCATCTGCAGCATCAAAATATACCTTGTTGCCTACTTGAACTTTTACGGTCGCTTCAGATCTTGCTTCATCATTTTCGAATCGCTTGGTATCTGTCTGGTGTTTCCCAACAATAACGGTGTAGTTTACGAGGTGGAATTTCGGGACATAATTCGCGGATTCTTTTCTGATCAAAAGCTCAAATGAGGCATCTGCCCCCTCATAATGGAATCCTAAGTTTTCTTGTTCCTTCACTCGTTCCAAAACTCTTTGGACCAACACCTGGTCATTTGCGATCTCGAGTCCTACTTCTTCTGCCTTCGCAATCACGTTTTGGCGGCCGGACAATTCGGATACTAGGACGCGTTTATGGTTACCAACTGATTCTGGTGTCATATGCTGGTAACTATCTTCCCATTTAGCTATTGCTGCAGCGTGGATTCCTCCCTTATGAGCAAATGCACTATCTCCTACAAATGGTTGGCTCGCTTTTGGTGAAATATTCGCGATCCCATCAATGATATGCGAGATCTCTGTTAATAGGCCGAGTTGTTCATCAGAAACACAATCAACGTGTTTTTTTGTTTTCAAGTTCGCAATGATTGAAAGAATGTTCGCATTGCCTGTTCGTTCTCCCCAGCCATTAACGGCCCCTTGTATTTGGAGTATGCCTTGGTCAAAAGCAATTAATGAGTTAGCTACAGCGACATCACAGTCATTGTGGCAATGTATGCCGATTCTAGTTTTTACGCCTGGGAGGACGGCTGCGATAATTGCAGGCAATTCATTTGGGAGTGTACCTCCATTTGTGTCGCAAAGATCTACCGATTCTGCTCCCGCCTCCGCCGCAATTTTCAACGTTTGGAGGGCATATTTCGGATCATATTTATAGCCGTCAAAGAAATGTTCAGCGTCGAAAATTACTCTACGGTTGTGTTTCAGGAGATACTCAATAGATTCTTCGATCATACGAAGATTCTCGGCTTCTGTTGTTTCAATTATTTGCGTTACATGACGGATATCACTTTTCCCAACGAGAGTTATGATAGGTGCTTCGCTTTGCAGCAACGACTCCAGATTTTTATCAAATTCTGGAGTAATATCCGTTCGCCGGGTCAATCCGAATGCCGATATTTGGGCATTTTTCAGATTCAGTCCTCGTACACGTTGGAAGTACTCAATATCTTTTGGATTAGAAGTAGGGGTCCCTCCTTCGATGATGTGAATGCCGATTTCATCCAATTTTTCTGTAATCAGCAACTTATCATCAACAGTGAGGTTGATGCCCTCCATTTGTGTTCCGTCACGGAGGGTAGTGTCATAAAGGACAACGTTCGACATTTGCGCTATGGACTCCTTTGCGCGTTAGTCAGATCAGTATACAACAGCTATCTTTGGAGTATAAATTGACACGGATATAGCTTCCAAACTCGTTGGTTTTCTAACTAGGATCCACCATCAAGAAGCCAAACTTAACGAATTGGATCTAGAAGTTACCGCTAATTAAAAGCCTGATAATCTTCCCGTCCCATTCTTTTGGCCTGCTTTTCGGCGCATAAATGGAGGGATGTCCAAATCCTCGCTGAGAGCAGCAGCCAACATCTCATCGACCTTTTCCTCTGGGACATTTTCGTCCTGTTTGTCGAATCCTGTAGCTATTATGGTGATTTTGACTTCGCCTTCCATTTTTACATCGGTGACGAATCCTATGATGATGTTTGCGTCTGGATCAATGGCCTCGCGAATCATCTCTGCTGATGCGTTGACTTCCGCTAGTTTCAAATCAGTACCACCTGTAACATTAAACAAAACACCCTTTGCCCCACGAATATCAAGGTCCAGTAATGGGTTTGCTATCGCAGCCCGTGCCGCTTCAATAGCGCGATCTTCGCCAGTAGCACGGCCGATTGCCATGAGGGCTTGTCCTGAGTTGCTCATTACGCTTTTTACGTCCGCGAAATCCAGATTAATATCACCGGCGACGGTGACTAACTCGACGATCGAAAGAATTCCTTGATGCAAAACGTCATCAACCATCTTGAACGCGTCCTGCCACGGGACATCATCCCCAGCCACCTCCATCAGACGATCATTTGGCACCACAAGAAGGGTATCAACATGTTGCTTCAAAAGATCTAGACCGCTTTCCGCATTCTTGCTTCTCTTCCTGCCCTCAAAAAGGAAAGGCTCAGTTACCACAGCTACAGTTAAGGCGCCTGCTTCACGAGCACATTCGGCTATTACAGGCGCTGCTCCGGTTCCGGTTCCTCCACCCATGCCCGCTGCGATAAATACCATGTCAGAGCCCTGTATGGCCTCTTTTATTTCTTCACGGCTTTCTTCGGCAGCCCCTCGGCCAATTTCAGGGTCGCCTCCAACTCCCAAACCACGGGTTATTTCATCCCCAATTCGTATTCGAAGAGGCACTTCAGATTGCATGAGTGCTTGAGCATCTGTGTTCACAGCGATCAATTCAACACCTTCAATTTGCTCTCTTGCCATTCTTGCAATGGCATTGCATCCACCTCCACCAACACCCATCACCTTAATTTTTGCTAACCCATCAAGATCTTGAGGAACGGCCATTTCATTTTCTCCTTCTAAAATGGAAGCTATTGCAGCGAATATATATTGCCTTGTTTTTGGTAAAAATCATTTCTATCAAACCTTCAGAAGATTGCGCATCCATCCTGTAATGCGTTGCGTTGTATTTGAACTAAGATTCAGGGCGGTTTTTTTCTTTTTAAGATCTTTATTCGCCCACAGAAGCATTCCACTCGCTGCAGCAAATTCGGGATTGTTTAATGAATCAGGCATTAAATCAATTCCTTCTGGCGTACCTAGTCTTACGGGCATATGGAAAATATCGTTTGCGGCACGTGCAATCCCCTGTAGGTGCGAAGTCCCACCAGTAATCACTAATCCTGCCGGTCCACCGGGCATGAGGTTTTTTAGTTCTGGGTTTGACAGTCGCTTTGAAGCGATATGGAAAAGCTCATTGATTCTAGCGCGAATAATTAGATTCAATTCAATTGGAGAAACGGTGCGAGAATTTTGAGCGCCAACACTGGGGACCCGAATTGGCTCCTCCTGATTGTTGGGTGATGCTCCGCCGTAGTTTATTTTTAAATCATTCGCGGAAACATATGGAGTCCCGAGCATTAGTGCAATGTCGTTAGTGATCTGATGCCCACCAACTGGAAGTATTGTCGTATGGATGGGTTTTCCTCTGTGAAATAATGCTATATCTGATGTGCCTCCACCTATGTCGATGATTGCAACCCCTCTTTGCATTTCATCATCAGTTAGGACGGATTCGCCGCTTGCGATCGGTTCTAAGACCATACCCTGAACACGGATTCCCGCGCCTTCGATGACTGTTTTTAAGTTTCGTAAAGGAGCTGGAGGCATTGAGATGACATGGTGTTTTGTTAGTAAATTCCCTCCATGCATGCCAATTGGTTCGTTATCGCATGCTTGGCCATCAACAGTGTATCCAAGCGGGATTACATGTAAGAGTTCGTCGCTGTCGTCTTCCCAAGGGGTGCCAGCATCTGCCTGCGCTTTGTAAAGATCGTCTGTTGTGATGGGACGGCTGCTATCGAGAGATGCGTTGCCAATTGCATTCTTGGACACAACCTGGTCCCCTGTGAAGCCGACATATGCCTCGTTAAACGTGGTTCCACTTGACCGTTTTGCTTCCAAGATTGACGCACTTGTCGCTTCTTGCGCAAGATCCATGTCGACAACTACACCCTTGCGGATGCCCGCCGATTTTGTGACGCCATATCCGAGCAATTGGACCCGTCCTTCAGGATTGACCTGTGCAACGAGCGTGCAAACCTTTGTGGTCCCTACATCGATTGCTACCAGGTTTGTTTGCTGGCGGTCCTCCATTGAATCCTCCTGGTATGTCCTCAATTATTCAGTTGCTTTGGTGGCGGATACTCGATCCTGTTTTTTAATCCACCTGATAGATCTTCAGAGTTCCCAAATTCCGGCTTTTTGAGGCATTCAGTGTTTTTCCCGTTTTGTTTTAGGAAATCCGAATCTGGATTTGTCGGGCGTGAAATTCTAACTGTATTGCCGTGATGCTACCCACGCCGAGGCTGGAGGGAGGGTAAAGAAACCACATTCTTTGTAAAGGCAAAGTGCATGAGGATTGCGCGAACTAATGGATCCAAGATAGGACATATAGTTTGACGAACGGGCTTCGACTCCAGCCTGGGCCTATGCAGAATCACTGCGTTTATATTTCATTCCCTTTTAGTTTCTTGCAGTACCCCTTTCGTTGTGTACAAACATTCCAGTTGTTAAATCTATGACTGGGTCTAGAATCTTTTAAGAACCTAGTATAGAACCTGGTTGAAATAATAGCACTCTATTCCTCAGAGTCAAGTGCCTGGTTTTCAGAATAGCTCTTGCTAAAAGGATCAGAATATTCATTGTGAGGTATGGCCGATTGAGAATTGACTTTTGTCATTTGGACTTGCGATGCCGAATCAAATATCAAAAATGCATAAAGCTCATTGTGCACTTAGGTGGAGGGGTATGCGAAATGATCTTGTCAACAAAGGTATACGAAGAAGTTCTTTTAAGGTCAAAGATATCAGAGCAAGGTGTTATATTTTCGATGTCGTTCTAAGTGGCATCGGTTGAGGATAAAATCCCTAAAGAGAGCAGTGATTCTCAGGCTTTTGTGATCGCGTAAGATGCTCTCTCGGGGTTTTGAATTCGTTGGCACGCCCGGTAGGATTCGAACCCACGACCCCTGGTTCCGAAGACCAGTGCTCTATTCCGCTGAGCTACGGGCGCGCTGGGGTGAGCGATGGGACTTGAACCCACGATCTCCAGGGCCACAACCTGGCGCCTTACCACTTGGCCACGCCCACCATGAACGCGTCGTTCATTGTAGCACTGTGTATTCTGTCCCTCAATATAGGCTAACGATGTTTTGAATTTGTATTGATTTACGGCTGGATATTGGGCGTGGATCATCCGCTAGAGAGGGTATGCTGCGGAGTATGCTTGAAAATACGATGCGCATATTTTTTTCACTTGATTTTAAATACGGTGATGTGAATCATACTATTGCTATTTGGAATCTAATTTCCATCGTGGATATGCCTTGACACTGCTAGGCCACTTGGTTATTCTTGCGACCATTAGTATATGTCCTCGAGCCAAGGGCAGAAGTTGTTCTTTGGGCTCATGACTGGGCGACACGAGAAGGGTTTCGTGGGTCTGGTTGACGCATCGTTCGAGTAATCTATTCTAGGTGCTTGAGGAAAAGGAGAGAGGCCTATGTGGGGTTACGTCACACGTAGAATGCTGTTAGCAATTCCAACTCTTTGGGGAGCGACGCTGATTGTTTTTATCTTGATGCGGGTTGCACCTGGCGACGTTGCGGTTATGATGCTTGGCGGTGAAGAGGGCGGAGAAGTCAGCCCTGAACAGCTTGCTAAGGTTCGTGCGCAGTTTGGTTTAGATAAACCAATGCACATTCAGTACGTTGTTTGGATGGGAGGAATGATTAAGGGTGATTTCGGTGACTCCTTCTGGTATAGGATACCGACGATTGACCTGTTCAGGCGGAAATGGCCGATTTCTCTTCAAGTTGGCATAATGCTGATCAGTATTAGTGCGTCTCTTGCTATTCCGTTTGGCATACTGAGCGCTCTGTATCAGGATAGATGGCCGGATTACGTATTAAGATCGTTCGCGTTTGCATTTAATTCCCTGCCAACGTTCTGGTTTGGTCTGATGACCATCTTATTCTTGATTCGTGTTTTTGATTGGATACCAGAACAGGGATACATTCCGATATGGGAGAGACCTGGAGCTAACTTGGCCCAATTGATTTGGCCATCTGTTGTTTTGGGACTAGCGACTGCATCAACCCCACTGCGGATGATGCGATCTACGATGCTTGAAGTTCTACGTGAAGATTACATACGAACTGCACGATCGAAAGGGTTAACTGAGCGGATTATCATAGTTCGACACGCTATGCGGAACGCCTTGATTCCGGTCGTAACTCTTTATGGATTGCAGATTCCGATTGCTGTCGGAGGGCTTGTTGTTACTGAGCAAGTGTTTGGGATACCTGGCGTCGGGTTGATGTTAGTAAATTCAATTACGCAGCGCGATTATCCTGTAACCCAGATGATGGTTGCACTTGTTGCGGTAACGGTTGTTTTGAGTAATTTGCTCGTCGACCTTATGTATGGATGGTTAGATCCTAGAATTCGATATTAAACCAGCGGGTAGTGTCTTAATAAAGAACCAAATTAAGGGAGGCCCTTGATATGGCACAACAGGATGCTCAACAAGAAAGCGTTGAGATAGAAGAAGAGATACAGTGGGTGCGGCCTCAGCGCTCCATCACCTGGCGTATCTGGAATACGTGGAAGAAGAAGCCTCTTGGGCTAGCAGGTGTGCTCGTGATAGCAATCCTTCTGCTCATGGCAGGTGCGGCTCCTATCCTCACGCCTTTTGGCCAGTTTGAAATGCACGCAGTTGATCGATTGCAAGGACCGAATAGCACATATTGGCTTGGAACCGATCAGTTTGGACGCGACATGTACACCCGCCTGGTGTATGGCGCACGAATTTCCTTATTTATGGGGTTTGCTGCAGTGACCCTTGGTGGAATTACAGGTGGTATTCTTGGAACTCTAAGCGCCTATCTTGGCGGGAAATTTGACATTATTCTACAAAGATTTGTGGACATGTTCCAAGCGTTCCCTTCCCTTATACTCGCAATGGCTGTAGTAGCAGCATTGGGTTTTGGAGTAGATAAGTGTGCTCTTGCGATATCAGTTCCTTACATACCTCGTGTTACACGTATCACTAGGTCTCAAGCAGTGAGTATTCGCGAGAGAGAATTCATTATGGCTGCGTTAGCGATTGGAGCGACTGGGAACCGCATGCTATTCAAGCATATGATTCCAAATAGTCTAGCACCTTGGCTCGTCGTCATAACGGCTGCTTTGGGTGCAGCGATTGTTGCAGAAGCTTCATTAAGCTTCCTAGGTCTTGGAGTCCCTCCACCCCATCCTTCATGGGGCGGCATGCTGAGTGGTAACGTTCAGCAGTACGCTGAGTCTGCTCCTCATATGATTATATGGCCTGGAGTTTTCCTTAGCTTTGCAGTTTTCGGAATGAACTTGTTTGGTGATGCAGTACGTGATGTGATGGATCCACGGCTCCGTCGCTAAAAGAATTCTTTCCTAATTTGATACTAAAGGGGTGGCACTTATAAAGTGCCACCCCTTTTTTGTGCTCCAATATAGATGAGTTAACAAGGCATGGAGTGATGTTGGTCTGGCTGGTGAGTAATAGCGAATACATTGTGAACCTTAAATGAATCGGACGATGGTAAAAGAAACTGATGAACAGCACTCACTCCTCGTGATGATCACGCCGCTCACGGCAGTTGCTGGTATTGTGCCAAATAAACCTGTCAATAGGCTCCTTTATGGTATGTGTGAAAAGACAATCAAAGGATTAACGCTAGCTACTAAACATTTTCGTGGAGGAAGTCTGGACTGCGAGATGGTCGCATGAAAAGAGCGACACACACAGTAAAAACTATGTGAATGTAGAATGAGAATACGCCCGGCTAGGAAAATTTGATAATCGAAATCAGATTTGCGATATGGAGTCTCTTTATCGAGATCTTGCTAGATTTGTTTATTACAGTGATGTTTATAGTGAAGGCATTATTTCAACTCGCAGGAAACAGGACCAAAGCTTTATGCTGTTGGGTTGAAGAGCCTTTTAGCTATTGGGATGATATCGCTTGTTATGTTTACGGTGCGAATTACTCTAGGAAATCTCGTAGTCGCCTGCTGCGAGTTGGATGTCGAAGCTTACGTAGAGCTTTCGCTTCGATTTGCCGGATGCGCTCCCGGGTGACCCCAAATTCACGTCCTACTTCTTCTAATGTCCTGCTACGTCCATCCTGAAGTCCAAATCGTAATTGCAGTACTCGCCGTTCACGAATGCTTAAGGTGTGGAGCACATCTTTAATTTGTTCTTTAAGTAATTGGTGAGATGCAGCGTCAGCTGGTGCGAGAGCAGAACGATCTTCAATAAAATCACCAAGATGGCTATCTTCTTCTTCTCCAATAGGAGTCTCAAGGGAAACGGGTTCTTGCGATATTTTTAATATTTCGCGGACCTTGTCAGGAGTTATCTCCATTCCTGACGCGATCTCTTCGGTAGTTGGCTCGCGGCCATATTCCTGTACCAACCGTCGATTTTCTCTTTGTAATTTGTTAATTGTTTCTACCATATGAACGGGTATGCGTATTGTGCGAGCTTGGTCGGCAATCGCTCGTGTGATTGCCTGCCTGATCCACCATGTTGCATAAGTACTGAACTTATATCCTTTTCGGTAGTCAAACTTTTCAACTGCACGGATGAGACCAATATTACCTTCTTGGATGAGATCTAAGAGAGACATTCCTCGACCAATATATTTTTTTGCAACGCTAACGACTAGTCGCAGATTTGCTTCTACTAAGTGGCTTTGAGCTTCGATTCCTTGTTGCTTTATTTGATCAAAGTGAGCTCTGTATTGTGGAGATAGATCGCGGATGCGATCAATAAAATCAGGATCTTCGAGTAAACTTTTTAGATCTTCGAGTGTCGTTTCTTGGTCTATAACCTCAAGAATGTGTGGTGGCAATAGCCAACTGTAGAGAGAAAATCCGATAATACTTTTCTCAACATCTAGATGTTCTCCCTCGTGTTGGCATGCCGCTTCTATTCCCATCGCATCAGCTAGGATTTCAACCCTGTCTGGATTCATTTCCACGTCAATTGCTGCTCGAAGGTCCGGATCAAGCATTGCTTTACCAATTGTGAGGGGTGGATCTATGTTTACGTTGTCAGCAAGAGCATCTCCGATTGCTATATATTGAACTAGTTTATTTAGAATCAGCATTGTCGTGTCCAAAGGGGAAGGGAAGACGCCTTCATTTTCCTCTACAGTATGTTCAAGGTTTGGAATTTCCTTCCAACCTTCCATTTGGCGTGCAAGTCTTTTTTCATCGTCAGCACTCAAGAGATAGACGCGCCCAATTTCACGGAGATACATTCTGACCGAGTCATCCATGAGTTCAGGTTCACCTTCGGCTGCAGCTCCTTTTTTAGTCGGAGCTTTCGTTTGGCTATTATTAGGGTCGTCATTTCGGTTTTCGGACTGAGCGGCAGACATTGCCTTCTCTACGATCGCCTTAGCTAGTGCCCGCTCATCAACAGGACTTGCATCTTCTTCGGTTTCGGTTGCGTTGTGATTAATCAACTTTTCCCCCTTGGCAAGTACAATCCTTGTCAGTTCTCTCTAATCAATATCTTTAAACTTTACCGTTAACTGGCTAGCTCGTTCAAGAGCAGCTATTCTATCAGATTCATTGGAAAAATTCCCTGTTGATGCACCATCTAGCGCTTTTTGGTCTCGAATGACTCCTCTGATGTGACGTTCTTTTAAGCGCTCGGCACAACTAATTAGTGCATCTCTTTGAGCTTTGCCATCCACTGATGGTAAGGGTGCATCTTTAAACTCTCCGATACGCTCAGTGAATATAGGATCAAATTCCGTTGTCGGGAGATCTGGTCCCTTTTCTTTGATTAATTCATAAAGGTGGCGATTTTGTGGGACCCAGAACACTTCTGATTCGAGTTCCGCCACTTCAAGATGTAATTCCGGGAATTGAACAAGTAAAGCCAAAAGATGTTCTTCGAGTGGATCAGTATCGATGTTTTCAAGGGCAGAGGTTACTACTTCTCTTGGTTTCTGCGTGTTCTTTTGTGGAGATCGAAGTCGACCGACGCTAGCGATCAATGCCTTTTCATCAATCTCTAGAATCCTCGCTAATTTATTAAAATAATGGTCTTGTTCAAATGAGTTGTCTAGTCCGGCAATCAGTGGAAACAAGCGCTCTATTGTTAGTTGTTTATCAGCAGTATTACCGGTTTGGGTCTGTGATGCCTCCCATTCGAATAAATAGTCGAGTACTTCAGGTGCTTGATCTATACAGATTTCCCATTGCGTAGGATCCTTGGTGATAAGGTCGTCTGGATCAACTCCATTAGGCAATGTGGCAATCCGTATATCTTGAGATTCTCTGGGTCCAAATAAAGTTCTTCTTCCGCTTGTTGGGATTGATGAACGATTAAAAACCCCCCACGAAGATTCAAGACTTCTTCTTGTGGCGGCTTGGCCCGCTGTATCAGAATCTAAAGCTAGAACAAATCTTTGGGCTAAATTTCGTAACAGGTTCACTTGCTGAACCGTGAGGGCGGTTCCCATTGATGCGATTACGTTTTGAAAACCATGTTGGTGCGCTTGGATCACGTCTGTGTAGCCTTCAACGATTACAGCAGTCTTCGATTCACGAATGGCTTTTTGCGAATGGTACAAGCCATATAATAGGGCTCCTTTGTCAAAGACTGGTGATTTAGCGGTATTCAAATATTTTGGGTTTCTGTCGTCTAGTGTTCGCCCACCAAATCCAACAACTTTGCCATTCATATCTTTAATGGGGAACATGAGGCGGTTACGGAAACGATCATATGTTGATCCCGTATCACTACGTACTAATAGGCCTGCTTGTAGCTGAGTCTCTTCATCTATACCACGATCTTTCAGGTGGTTTTTGAGATCGTCCCAACTTGATGGACTGACGCCAATTTGGAAGTTCACAATCGATTCAGTGCTGATATGGCGATTTTCAACATAAATACGGGCATCATTTGCTAGAGGCGATGATTTCAAACGATCATGGTAATAATCTGAGGCAAGTTGGTTTGCAATGATTATTTTTTCATTCGCATTCGATTTAGTTGGAGAACTTTCCGGGATGTTTATTCCAGCTTGGTTGGCCAAAAATCTTAAGGCTTCAACAAATGAAAGATTTTCTTGTTTCATTAAGAAGCTAAAAACATCTCCACCCTCTGCGCATGCGCCAAAGCATCGCCATGATTTGCGTTCAGGGAAGACAAAAAATGAGGGGGTTTTTTCAGTGTGGAATGGACATACCGCTTTGAAATATTGTCCCGATTTCTCAAGTGAGACGTAGTCTCCTATGACTTCAACAATGTCAATTGTTGATTTGATATCTGCTGCTGTTGTCATCTGATGTGCTTCTTGTTTCTAGTTTCTTTATAGGCTTTAAGAGCGTAGGTATCAGTCATTCCGGAAATATAGTCTACAGTGCGCTGGTTGACGTTTTCTACGGTCGTCCCATATTCACTTGGGATCTCGTCGGGGTGTTTGGAGTAATGGTCATATAATGCCATTACCGCTTGCCACGCTTCTTCCCCAATCGCCGTACCTCGGCCGTTTGGTAGGTATACTTTCTGAAACAAGAATTCTCTCATTTCAAGAACGGTCTCTTCTATCCGAGAACTCATTTTGATATGTGGTGGTTCAGAACCTAGGTGAGATGTTTCTCCCGCCGCATCCCATGATTCTTCAACTATGTTGGTAATCAACGTGTTTAATCGTTCACGGTGATTTTTACCGAGGCGTTCATGGATGCTGTTTGGCAGGTCACTTTCTTGAATGATTCGTGCTCGTATTGCGTCATCCATATCGTGGTTAATATAGGCGATTGCGTCAGAAAGACGACAGATTTGTCCTTCCAGTGTCTGGTGTGGTTCGTTTCTTAGAGATTTCAAGCTAGAGCGTGGCTTCGAATGATTTAATATTCCTTGTTTTACTTCATATGTTAGGTTCAGACCAGTTCCGTTGTTTTCAAGACAGTCAACTACTCGTAAACTTTGCTCAGCATGAGCAAAGCCATCAGGGTGTAGCTCATTTAATGCTTCCTCGCCAAGATGACCAAATGGAGAATGCCCTAGGTCATGTGCGAGCGCAATCGCTTCTGTGAGGTCTTCGTTCAGATTTAGGCTACGAGCGATTGTTCGTGCTACTTGGGATACTTCTATTGTGTGTGTTAATCGCGTAACGTAATGATCTCCCGTTGGGGCAATGAATACTTGTGTCTTGTGTTTTAAACGTCGAAAGCTTTTCGAATGGATGATGCGATCGCGGTCACGTTGATAATCTGTACGCATTAGCGATGGTTCTTCAGGGCTTTTTCTTCCGTTGGAAAGGGAACTGCGTTGGGCGAATCGGGAGAGGTTGTCTTCCCGCGCTTCCAGACGCCTTCGTATGCCGTGCTCAATCATGCTAATTTCTATGTATCCTCTCACTACTTACGTAGCAATCGACTACTTTATTACTGATGGCGTCTAGCCTAATTCCAACCGTCACTTATCGTATAAGATTATTATACAAAATTGTCACTTGATTTGTCTCAGATTCTTGTAGGCAAAGTTGCATCGAGATTCATTAATTGATTCGTTTATTCGGCCATTTTTACTCTTTGAATTATTTGCTGCAGACGGCTAGTATCATTTCGAAGAATGATAGCAAGGCGTTGGCCAGCGCTATCCAGAAAATCATGGGGATTGGGATTTTTTTCGGCCATTACACGTAAGCTTGCCGCGACAAATTCGTCAGCGGTCGGCAAATTGTTTCGCAAAAGTGATTCTAAAAAGGTCAGATCTTTACTTAGAGAGGTTGTTTCTTCCTCGTCACATTGATATACGAAAGAGTGTAATTTTACGGGGAAAGGCGGTAGGAACGGGTACAGAGTGTTATCTATTCGATGACTTGTGACAATGGCAGTGAAGGTGGTTCGAAGCAGCACAGTCAGCTCTGGGTGTTCGAGATATACCTCGCTTTGGTTTGTTAAATTTGTTCCACGTGAAATAGCCTGCCTTCCCGGCTCTATACTGGTTGTTTCAGCATAGCCTACAAGGCCATACGTAACGATTTTTCCATCTTTTATAGCTACCGGTTCTCCTAGTTCAGGTGGATGGTGTAGCTTGACAGCTTGGGCTACAAATTCCGTTGAGGATGATTCGATTACTTCTGCTATGTGGTTTGCCAAATCCTACTCCAATTCGTCACATCAAGATCCTATTATAGTTTCACTTTAAATACTGTTATAGATCTTTTACAAGTTTAGGTCCAGCGTTGTCTTTTAGCGGTTGATTTTTGTGATGTGGTTGGTTGGATTTGTGTATTGGATATTTTGGAGTTTACTAGTTGCCAGAATAAATCTTGTTCACTTACTCGGACTATCGCTTGCTCATGTGCTTCCGCTAAACTCACTGGATAACCATTTCCAAGACGCACTTGGTTATTTAACAAACCATGTAAATTGTTAACACCTTCTTCTTCAGCAACCCATTGCGGGATTTCTATACGAGCGATTTCATTTCCGGTATTCAAATAGAAGAATAGAACTCGATGAATACCGTAATATTTATCCACGACTGAAGATCGACTGGCAAACAGGGTTGATCGCTGCCCCGGTTGGAGCAGTTCTTGAAAAATGTGGCGATCCAAAACTTGGGCTACTTGATCGCAAGGACGTTCCATAACAGGTTTTTCTCGACAGTATTGATCACAATCGGGTGTTGGGAATTCGCAAATTTTGATACGAAGTGTATTAACGACTTCAGTAGCGTTGGGAAGGCTAATGTAGCTTGCGACATATAAGGGCCTCACTTTTGATTCGTTATACAGTTCTTCTAATGCAGTTAAGAGACCATCTTCGATAATTTCCTTTCGGACATATTCCCCAAATTGTTGGCCAGCTAACCCCCATAACACTAGTGATCCATCTAAAAGCGCTAGGATCGGTAGATCGGATGGGATATCACGGATAAGTTTGATGAGGGCTTTCACTTCTTCAACCTCACGTTTGTATCCGAGTAAATTTCCCTCTATGGTTTCTCGTTGCAAGTGGTTTTCAGGGTCAACTATGACTAAATCATTATCGGCACCATAGATTTGCGGTGTACTTTGTAAATGGGCCGATGGATTTGTTCCATAACGGATATTTACGGTTCCAATATTCAGCAGATACCAAGGTGTTATTGCGTGTGTATCAACATCAATTTGAGACCCATCGGTCGCAACCACTACATGATTTTCCGGAATATTTGGTGGATCGTATGCGTTTGTTAAGGGTTCATTAATTTGTGGGACCAGCCATGTATACTTACGTCGATTTATTTCAATTTTGTTACTAAGCGATTTGTAGTTTTCAGAAGCATCACGGATAATATCTAAGGCATTTCGACTTCGGTCTGTTGCCTCGGCACGACCAATTTCAGTTTGTTTCGCGACTATTGAAATTTGTTCAGTTAAATGTGAAAAATCAAGGGGCATTTGTTTGTTCCTCCAGGAATACTGATATGTGATTTGCAACCCATTCAGGTTGATCTATGGGTAGAAAATGCCCGCCTTCTGGATGTATTTCAAGACGAGCGAAGCTCATTGCTTTAGCCAACCTGTCGCCAGACGTCACATCAAGGTAAGCATCTTTTTCTCCCCAAAGAATGAGAACATCTTGTTGGATCTTTTCTATTTCATTTCTGATTTCGGTTAAATCTTGGTGGTCAAGTGCGCGAGCGGCACGGAGATACGCTTTATGTCCAGAAACTCCGAGCCACGGTGCTGCCCATGCTTCAATCAAACCATCAGTAATGATTTTTTGATTTACCAGTCCTTTTTCTAATCCACGTCGGAGGCCAGGTCGAATGTCACGAAATAAAATGCGTTCATCCCAAGATGGATCTTTAAGTCGATCTATCGTTGGCTCAGGCCAATTATCGTAGCAAACAGAATCGATCAATATTGCTTTTGCAATTAAGGACGGTTTTTTCACTAATATTCGTTGAGCTATTCCTCCACCGATGTCGTGGCCAACAATGTTGAAAGTTTCAAGATTTAACACTTCCGCCCATTCGATCAAGTATTCAGATTGTGCTTGCACCGCAATGTTCATTGCTGCGGGCTTATCTGAATCTCCGTAGCCAAGCAAGTCTGGAGCAAAAAGTGTGTATCGATTCTGAAGCCTTTGAATGATTTCCCACCACAAAAATGATGAGGATGGAATACCATGTAGGAGTACAATTGCAGGGCCATTTCCTGCACGTACGTATGAGATGGTACCAAAGGATGTTTCAACAAATTCTTTTTTGAAAATGACGATTCCCTCAAGTGCTTTGTAAAAACCTTTTCTTTTAGGTTATCTTAATACTCTTTCATCACCCACTCGTCGAGTCATCTTTTGCTGATCAAGATATTCCATCAGGGCTAGTGCATATTTGCGACTCGTTTGGAACTTATCCCGTACTTCAGCTACAGAAATCTTTCCGTTTTCTTCAATAATAATTCTGATAGATTGAACCATGTCCTTGTAAGCAACAGGTGACAATATGATTTCTTGGTTTATTCTGATCAGCTGTCCTATGTCAGATAAGTACATGATGAGCTCAGGGTTTTTTGGGAGATCGTTGACCGAAGCGAACCCATCGTTCTCAATTAGACGTAAGATTGATTCTTGCTCGCTAGCATCTTTATCCGACAGCAAAATTTTGTGTTCAGGTAGCCTAATATGATTATCCTCTACAAGCACTACTCCTTCTACTGCTAGATGTTGTAGGAATGCGGGGAAAAGACTCGTAGATAAGTTTAATTTATTTCGTAACTCTTCCTTCTGAATGCCCTTTCGTAGGGTGAATTCACTGTGGTAATCACTGGTCGTATTGTGCGTTTTTGAGAGTAATTTATGCCAGGCCTTAATCGAAAAAAGTGATACATCTCCGTTAATTTCATGCAGAACTCGTGCACTGTTTGTTTTTTCAAGCTCTTTCATGAGATCACTTTGTGAGTCAACACTTAAGAAGTTCCCAGTTAATAGTTCTTTCAGTGGAGTTGGATGATCGTCACTTAGGGATTCTAGGAGTATTTCTAGTTGAGAGCCGTCTTTTAATTTGTTTAATTTGTCAATTGTTGGTTGATGTTTTCGTCGATGCCTTGCAGGTGAGGCATCGATTATTTGCCCGCCTCCTAAAGTCCCTGTTGTTGAACGAATAATGAAATAGTCTCCACGAACTAGTGGTAACGGATGATCAAGGTATACTTGCGCCCACCCTTGTGCACCAGGATTAATCTCGTCATGTTCTAATAGTCTGATTCTTCCTGTAGACTCTGCGGCTAATGAGTAAAATGTTATTGGGAGGTTATGTCTTACTAGCATATGGGCATTTTGAACGATCTTTAAGTTTACATCCGCAGCGTAGGTCCCTTTTAACCACCCAGGGTTTGTTAACGTTAAACCACGGGTGATTTGGTCAGGTTCTACACCAACAAGATTTACAGCTACCCTTGAGCCAGGTTGTGCTTTTTCAGATTTATTTTGATGGCTTTCTAAACCCCGTACGCGGGCTTCAATACCAGAGGGGATTAGTTCAAGTGATTGTCCAACATGTAGCTCATCTCCAATTAGTGTTCCCGTGACGACGGTACCAAATCCAGAGATGCTGAACGATCGATCAATCGACAACCTGGGATTTCGTCCGGCTTTCTTACCGGGGATCTCTGTTACGATATGATCAATTAAACCGGATAGTTCAGGGATGTTCTCGCCTGTTGCAGCAGATATAGGAATAATCGGGGCGTTTGATATAGTGGTATTTTGAATTGCATCCTTGGCTTCTTCTGTCACTAATTCAAGCAGATCACTATCAACTAGGTCTTTTTTCGTTATCGCAACGATACCATGTGGGATCTCTAAAAGATTTATGATTGCGATGTGCTCGGTGGTTTGAGGCATCACGCCTTCATCTGCGGCAATTACTATTAATGCAATATCAATGCCCCCGACGCCGGCCAGCATATTTTTGATGAATCGTTCATGGCCTGGGACATCCACAATGCTGATTGATTTGCCACTTGGTAATTCTAGCCATGCGAAGCCTAAATCGATTGTTAGCCCACGTTGTTTCTCTTCAGCGAGGCGATCCGGATCAATACCAGTAAGGGCTTCAACTAAAGTTGATTTGCCATGATCAACGTGTCCTGCTGTGCCGATGACATGCATGGATATCAAGATCTCCTATCGGATGATGGACATTATACCCTGCGAAAGTAGCAAGCCAAATCTAACATGGGGGGTAGCGTTACTCTTTTCTGTGAGATCGTGGGCCAAATGGTTCCGGTTGAAATGGTCCGTCACGGGTTTGCAGGAATGCTCGCATGCCACCTGATTCAAGATCATCAAACATCTTTTTTCTATAATCTTCTCTGCTCGAAGAATGTGCCAATGCCGAAAGCTTTCCATTCAGAATCCATGCTTTGTTGAGTCCCATCATTTCTAATCCTTGAGTTGAAATAAAGAGGTTCGTTTTGACAGTTTCTGGTGAAATCTTAGCTATGCGCTCAACAAGTTCGAAACATTTATCCAGCAGAAGGTCGTGGGAGACGACTTCATTAATGAGACCAATGCGTTCTGCTTCTAGCGCATCTACATGGTCACCAGTTAGCCCATATCGAAGAGCATTTTTGTATCCTGCTAACAAGGTCCACATAAAGTTGGTGTTGGATATATGTCGCACTTCAGGCTGTCCGAAAACCGCGCGTTCGGACGCTATGGTGAGGTGAGACGTCAGTGCGTACCATGATCCCCCTCCCATGCACCATCCGTTTACTGCTGCGATCACTGGCTTACCTAATTGCCATAAATGAAGTAACTTTTGTATGCCAGCGTCATCATTTTTGTGCCAGAGATCAATTGCTCCTGCTGCACTTTCATTTTCTGGTACACCATATGGCCATACAAATTTACTCATTGGGCTGCCGGGTCTTGCCATGTCATACCCTGCAGAGAATGCGCGGCCTGCTCCCGTTAGGACAATCGCTCGAATATCATTGTCGCTCTCTGCGAGATCTAAAGCATGATGCAATTCGCTTTCGAGGTCAGGGGAAATAGCATTGAGGGATTCTGGGCGGTTCAGAGTAATTAGTACTCCATTTCGTTGCTTCTCGTAGAGAATGTTTTCATATTCAGACATTGTGTAACCTCACTTATAGATGCAGGTCATTTTCGCGGTTTTGATCGTGGACCAAAGGGCTCCGGTTGGAATGGTCCATCTCGCTCCTGCAAAAATGCTCTAACGCCACCGGTCGATTGAGCTTCGTTCAAGTGCCCCTTGAAGTCTTCTCTTTGGGATACGTGAACAATAGACGAGAATTCTGCTCCAAGTGAGAGGGCATTTCGCAATCCCATCATTTCTAGTCCCTGTGTGGTGACAAAAAGATTTACTTTGATAGTCTCTGGTGAGATTTTTGCGATACGTTCCACAATGTTGAAACATTCGTCCAACAAATCATCAGATGAGACCACTTTGTTAACGATCCCGATTCTTAAGGCCTCGGTTGCGTCAATATGATCGCCTGTTAAGGAGTAACGAAGTGCATGTTTATATCCAGCGGCAAGTGTCCAGAAGAACGAAGTATTGGATATATGTCTTACTTCAGGCTGCGCAAATACTGCTTCTTCTGATGCAATTGTCATGTGGCATGCAACTGCATACCATGATCCACCTCCGACGGCCCAACCATTTACCGCTGCGATTACGGGAGTCGATAGTTCCCATAGATGCATAAATTTTTCCATCCCGACTCTGTCTCTTCGTCTTGTTGCATCAAGTTGTTCTGCAATGCTTGTACCTTCAGGTAATCCGTAGGGCCAAACTGTGCTCGAACGACTGTTATCTGCTCGTCCCATCTGATACCCAGACGAAAATGCTCTCCCAGCACCTGTCAAGATAATCGCTCGTACATCAGGATCTTTGTCTGCCTCATCAAGCGCTTCATGCAGTTCGTTTTCCATATCCGGATTGATGGAATTCATGCGTTCAGGGGCGTTTAATGTTATAAGAACGCCACCTCTTTGCTTTTCATATAAAATGTGCTCGTAATTTGCCATGATATCTTCCTCCATGTGCCAAATTGTGTTTTGGGCTATACGTGGCGTGTTTAGTCTGTGGATTTCTCGGATCGAGGTCCGAAGGGTTCCGGCTGGAATGGTGCATCGCGTTCTTGCAGGTACCCTCTCATGCCGCCCTTTTCACCAGCTTCATCGATGTGACGTTTGAAATCTTCTCGGTTAGAGGTGTGTGCAATAGCAGATAGCTCGGCATTCAAATTCCATGCTTGTGAGAGTCCCATCATGTTTAATCCTTGGGTTGATACCATTAAATTAACGCCAACTGTTTCGGGTGAGACTTTTGCAATTCGCTCGACCAAATCGAAGCAAGTTTCCAAGAGTTGATCTCTTGGAACAGATTGGTTTACAATCCCAATTCTTTCCGCTTCTTTTGCGTCAATATGGTCTCCGGTTAATCCATAGCGTAGAGCATTTTTGTATCCGGCAAGTAGTGTCCACATGAAGTTAGTATTTGAGATGTGGCGGACTTCGGGTTGGGCGAACACGGCATCTTCTGATGCATATGTCATGTGAGTGCAAATGGCATACCAACTACCCCATCCCATAGCCCATCCGTTAATGGCTCCTATCACGGGCGTTCGCAATTCCCACATGTGCTGTAGTCGACGAATTCCCGTCCGGTCTCTATTGCGCCAGCCGTCAATAAAGTCTGCGATCGAAGTTTCTTTGGGTAGGCCATAAGGCCATACAGTTTCTCCTTCAATTCCTGTACTCATGTCTGCGCCAGCAGAAAATGCTCTTCCTGCCCCCGTTAAGACGATCGCTCGAATTTCGGGATCAGCATCTGCCTCTTCTAGTGCGGCATGGAGATCTCGTCGCATCCCTTCATTAAAGGAGTTCATACGTTCCGGTCTATTAAGTGTGATTAGAACGCCACCACGCTGCTTTTCATAAAGTACAAACTCGTAACCACTCATTTTCTCCTCCTTGTAGCAAGTTTCTTCTTATCAAGTCTTGTCTGTAGACTGAATTAATTGGTGGAACTGATGTTTTCTTTGACTAGCAATCTTGTGCATGGTTATTGCCCCTTGTTTACGAGGTGCAATCTTCCAAAATATTCATGTTTGCCAGCATCTCATAGGGTAGCACAGAGACGTTGTTAGATCTGAATGGAATTTTCTTCTTGATTTAAAATCAGCGTGTTCAAAGGCATTTTTTTGATACTTATACGTTGAAACGGAAATGCATGATGTCACCATCTTTGACGACATATTCTTTTCCTTCCACTCTTAGTTTACCCGCGTCTTTAATGGCTGCTTCGGATTCATACCTGACTAGGTCTTCGAGCCTATAAACTTCGGCACGGATGAATCCTTTTTCAAAATCGGTATGGATTACTCCTGCCGCTTGTGGGGCCTTGGCATTTTTGGGAATCGTCCAGGCTCGTGTTTCTTCTTCTCCGGCGGTGAAGTAAGTGGCGAGGTCAAGCATTCCATATCCGGCAGAGATCATGAGGTCGAGTCCAGTTTCGGTCAGCCCCATTTCTTCCATAAACATTTTCCGTTCATCATGATCTTCTATCTCCATAATTTCGCCTTCAATTTTTCCTGCTAGAGCAACCACAGATGAACCATCTTCTTTGGCAATTTCTTTGACCTTTTGTACCAGTCCATTTTCGGTGTCGCTAGGGTCCATCACATTGCAGACATAAAGAACCGGTTTCGCACTCAAAAGAGTCAAGCTTTTTACGTACTCTTTCTGTTCGTCATTGAAATCGATGATACTTCGTACGGGTCGGTTTTGATCAAGAGTCTCGGACAGTTTGGTGAGCACTTCCACCTGCATGAGGGCCTCTTTGTCACCGGATCTAGCCAGTTTTTCAATTTTGGTTTTTCTGCGGTCGAGGGATTCTATGTCGGAGATCATCAATTCGGTGTTGATGGTGTTGATATCGGAAGCTGGATCGATGATGTCGCTGACGTGAGGGACATTATCATCCTCGAAACAGCGCACGACATGGGCGATGGCATCGACCTCGCGGATGTGACCGAGGAATTTATTGCCAAGCCCTTCTCCCTTGGAAGCACCCTTAATTAGTCCGGCAATGTCGATAAACTCCATGGTTGTGAGAACAACATTTTTTGTTTTGATGTAATGGGTGATCGTATCCATGCGCTTATCAGGAACGGCTACTATGCCGTTATTCGGTTCGATGGTGGTGAACGCATAATTTCCTGACTGAGCTTTGGTACGTGTCAACGCGCCAAAGAGAGTTGATTTCCCCGTATTGGGGAGGCCTACAAGTCCGCAGGTGAATCCCATTTTTAAAATAACTCCTTTAGCTGTTGGTTTGTGGCGAAGAAAACGGCTGTAAAAAAAACACGCATAAGAATACCAGAAAAGCGTAGACAGCGATTGCTTTGTTGTCTTCAGTAGAGATCTTAATGGTTTTAAGTGGATTTCCTGTTTCAAGAGGAGATGTTGTTAATGCGTTAAGTAGAGTAGTTTTACCACTTTCTGGAAGCACTATAATCCCGATTTCCATTATGTGTTTTCCTGTATTTCTTTATTCGTTGTGAGGCAGATGAGATGTTCTAAGTAGTGATAAGCAATTCTTGGTTAGGGTTTGAATTCATCCCATTTTTTGCGTCCGGAGATACAGTTGGTTAGGGGCTAACGAATTGCGTAAACTTTTCCGTCTCTTGAAGTCACAAATAGAACACCATTGGAGTAACTAGGTGCTCCTTGAACATTGCCTTCGGTGTTAATGCGCCAAATTTCGGTTCCTGTTTGAGCATCTACTGCATACAGTGTATCGTCATTAGACCCTGCAAAGATGGTTTGATTAACGGCTGTGATCGGTGCATTAAGTCGTTCGTCAGTTTGGAACATCCAGATGACGCTACCATCTTGATCATTTAAAGCATATAGGGCTCCCTGCTCGGTTCCAACAAAAACTTTTCCGCCCCCTATTGCTGCATCAGTAGTGACTTTGGATGGGAGTCGTTGATTCCATATGGCGCCACTTTGAATCGGGCCCCTTGGGACTACTTCCCAAATGTATAATTGCGCCCACCAACGGTTGATTCCCTTTTCGAGGAGAATATTGGTCGCATTAATATTGATGGCGTGGAAAGTTCGGTAGTTCGATCCGATATATACAATTGAGCGTTGTGGATCAATAACCGGCGATTGTTCTGCGCCACGTGGCAATAAGTAGTCGAGCGTGATTTCTCCTGTTACTTCGTCAAGGACAAAGAGGTGGCGATCAGTGGTTGCTACGAGCAATTTCCCTTCATGTATTGCAGGTGTTCCTCTTATACCGCTTCCCATCTCTCGTTTCCATCGTACTTCACCGGAGTTTGCGTCTAACGCAAACAGGAATCCATTAATCCCTGCTACATAAAGGACTCCATTAGAAAGCACTCCAGAGCGTAGGATTCCTTCACCAAGAGGAACGTCCCATACTACTTCGCCATTTTGTGTATCAAATGCGAGAACACTTGATCCGGCAGTCCCGATAAAAACGAGGTCATTGGCGACTAGTGGTGTTGCCGATGAGGGTGTTGGTAATTCAGTGCGCCAAAGTGTTTTGCCTGTTTCTTGATCAAGTGAAACGAGAAATTTGTCTGCTGCTACAACAAAAAGCTTCTTTTTGTACGATACTGCTCCACCTGATATAGGTTCGCCAATTTCTGCCACCCACTTTAACGTGCCGGTCAATTTGGAATCATCTGTGATGACATAGCTTGTTCCAGCAGTATCATAGCCGAAACTCACCCATTCTCCCGGTTGGGAAATCGCTGTAATATCAGTCGTCGGTGGATCTAAGTTCAATCCAGGAGGAGGCTCAGGTCGGGAAACAAAATATATTGCGGCAATAGATGCAGTAATTGGTAGAACGTAGCGAAGTATTTTGCGTATTATGACTTTCTGATTATAAATACGTTGGATTCTTTCTGCCTGGGTGGTTGTTACTAGCGTTTCTTTAGATAAAGGGTGCCAGCATTTTTCACACTTGGTCGATACAGCTGCCATGATTGTATGGCAGGCTGGGCATTCTATCCAATCACTACGATCATCGGGCAAATCTGTTGATAACTCTGTCATTGGAGCTTTCTTCGGTGGGTTTTGGTGGGTTTTATCTGGAGGAGGAGTTTTGTTTGATGGTACACGTCTAATTAATACCTCTGGACCAATTATATTTCGCACCCGTGTGACGTCGGAAGCCAATTCCGCTGCAGTATGATACCGATTTTCAGGCTCTAGTTGCAATGTTTTGATGAGCAGAGTCTCAATATCATCTGGAAGATTCTTATTTAGAACGGTTGGTAAAAGTATTCCCTTTTCACGCTGCTGGACGAAGACAGTTTGGGCATTGTCACCGCTGAAAGGGGCTCGACCAGTTACAGTTTCATAGATTGTAGCGCCAAGACTATAAATATCACTCGCTATGGTGGGTTCTCTTCCGTCTGACAATTCTGGTGCTAGGTAATTCGCATATTGAAGTTTTTGAAGGTTTTGTATTTGAGGAGGAACGCCTTTCGCTAAAACATATGCTCCGAAATTAGATACGACTGTTTCACCATTTTGGAGAGTGGAGATGGAATTTGGATCCAAAGAACCATGTATGATTTTCGAGTTGTGTGCCGCGCTTAGCCCATGTGCTGCTTGAATCATGATATTAAGCGCGTCCTTAAGGGTTAATCCAGCTTGGGTTTGGTCTGCTAAACTTGTTTTTTCTTGATGGAGACTGATGGCGAATAGATTCCCATCATGATTCTGAATCTCGTCAATATGTTCAATGTTGGGGTGGTCGATTTCGCTGATGATGTCATTAATCTCTTTGTAGTGATTAATAATATCTTGCGAATCGATCGATGCAGTGCGAGGAGATTTTATGAGGTATATTTTGTCGGCGGTTATATCACGGGCCATGTATGTTACGGTATGTGTGGTGTCCTCGTATAACCGAAATGCTTCAAATCGAGGTGCTAGTTTGGAGTAGATTTCTTTTTCCATCTCCCATACCTTTTTTCTTATACACGTTCATTTTGTCTGGGAGACTTTTAAACAAAATCAACCACGTTGATAGTACTTGGGAATGGTTTGCTGCTGTGAGTGTTTTCTTGGTTTGTGGTATAGCCGTTTTGAGAAGTTTCTCTAATCTTTCCAGAAGCGTTCTTCCTTAAAGGGGAAATCGAGACGATCCATTCTTTCCTTGACGTCTTCTATCATCCCCGGGTGGCCACACGCATATACAAGCGTGTCTTCTCGTAGCAGTCCGAATTCTTGAAGGTAGCGTTCAACTATTTCGTTAGCTCTTCCTGTTGTACCTGTCCACTCTTTATTCTTTGGGTCTTCAGGTCTGCTTACTGTTGGTACGAATGTCACATTTGGATAGCGAGAATCAAATGACTCAAGCTCTTTATCGTAAACAAATTCCTCGCTAAAACTTGCGCCTTCGATCACATATATTTTGGCATCACTGAGATTATTATTATGTTCGAGGTCGCGTAGCATACTCACATATGGTGCGACACCCGTGACAGTGGAAACCATCAAGTGATTGGTATAGTTCTGATCAAGTGTGAAGATGCCTTTCGCACGCGGTCTGATAGTGACTTGATCTCCCTCATTTAAATCGTATAGAAGGGGAGTCAATACACCGTCTGGTTTGGGGACTAGTTCTATAAATAATTCGATTAAGTCTTCGTCTGGAGAAGAGGCTATCGAGTAGGGACGTTCAATTTCATCGACACCAATGGTACAGTACTGCCCCGGCTTAAAACCGAAAGAGACATCTGGTTTAAGCCAGATTAGCCATAAATCATGAGTGACGTTTTGCTTTCGGACAATTGTCGCTTTTGGTAGGTTCGCCGTTACGTTGCGACGAGGTTTCTTGTTTGTCTCTTCAATTGTCATGCAGCCCCCCCAATTAATAAATAGAAATTATAAATTTCCAACACTTATTTATTCTACATTAACATTGAATAGGATATTTTTTCATATGTCCAGTTGTAGCAATCAAATTTTTGCTTAGCCGTGTGTCGATAACTTCCCATTTGATTGGCACGAAAAATAGGTTGGGAACTCTTCATCATTAAGTAGATCGCATGCTTTTGGGGCGACCAAATATACGTAACAGTTTGTAATTAAGGGATTAGCGGCCAATTTTTTGATGTAGAATGTGTTGCCGTGTGTTTTGCGGTACTGATTAT
The DNA here is from genome assembly GCA_009392005.1 of SAR202 cluster bacterium. GTDB lineage: Bacteria > Chloroflexota > Dehalococcoidia > UBA6926 > VFHL01 > VFHL01. Next base: position 57,155 of record VFHL01000007.1, on the reverse strand, counting down.
GATTTAATTTAGGTACAATTTTTTTTGAAACGAACTTCAAAATAGGATTTCGGTTAATGAATGGACTTGATATCGCGATAATCTTGTTACTTTTGCTTCCTGCTGCATTTGGTTTTCGAAAAGGCTTGATTGGGACCATTTTTGTTTTGGGTGGGGTAGTGGGTGGCTTATTACTTGCGCGTATGTTTAATGAGCCTGTGGCGTCTTTTCTAGCACGCTTTATTGATAACGAGTCGTTCCAAACTCTTGGTGCTTTCACGATCGTTATCACGGTTTCTGTAGTCACTTCTTGGGCGGCATCGAAGCTTTTCAAAGGAGTTTTATCTTTCCTATTGTTGGGTTGGATCGACAATATTGCAGGTACGGTTGTTGGGGCGTTTGTAGGCGCTGCTATTGGAACCGGAATCATCTTAATATTGGGTGTGTTGAGCAACGAACTGGCGGCAGAATCAATACTAGCGCCGACTTTGAAGAGTGCCTTTGGTTGGCTCGTCGAATTCATTCTTGGCAACGTTAAAGACTTAACAAGCCGTTGAGAGATATGGCTCTAGATCAATGGATGAGTCGTTACCGGTTTCTACGACCTGCGGATTACGTGGTAGTTCAATTTACAGCAGGATATGACTCTTGCTGTTTCGCGGTGAGGGTCCGATTCAACGCATGAACGTATGCTTTGGCACTTGCGACGATAATGTCTGTGTCAGAGCCTCGCCCAGTGAAATTTACCCCATCATGCTCGATTCGTAATACAACCTCACCAAGGGCATCTAGCCCTTCTGTAATCGCTTCCACCCGGTATTCGACTAGGGTGTTTGGAATGCCTACGACCTTGCTTATTACTTGGTACACTGCATCAATCGGACCAGTGCCTATTGCTGAATCCACGTGAATTTGATCCTCGGGGTCAATTATGCGAACAGTTGCCGTCGGTAGGGAAGGGGAGCCCGCGGATACTTGAATCTGGTCGATTCTGTAAATTCCTTGTATGCTGCCGCGCCTCTCATCACCCATCAATGCTTCAAGATCTTTACTTGTGATACTTGATTTTTTGTCGGCAAGATCTTTGAATGCTGTATACAAAGCGCCCAATTCTTCGTCCCCCACCTCATATCCAAGCTCACTTAGACGGCTTTCTAAAGCATGACGGCCACTTTGTCGGCCTAAAGGTAAAATACGGTCTGGAACACCGACCGCATGAGGATCCATTATTTCGAAAGTTATAGGTGCATTAATTATGCCCGCTTGGTGGATGCCTGACTCATGGCGAAATGCATTGCTTCCAACAACAGCTTTATTTGGTTGGACTGGGAAACCAGTATATTCGCTTACTAGCCGGCTCGCAGGATAAATTTGAGTTGCATCGATGTTGATATCAATGTTAAGGAAGTCTTGGCGAGTGAGTAATGCCATGACCACTTCTTCTAACGAAGCATTTCCTGCTCGTTCACCAATGCCATTGATGCATACTTCTGCCTGACGGGCTCCAGCTTGTATAGCTGATAAAGTATTAGCCGAAGCAAGCCCCAAATCATTGTGGCAGTGGACACTGATTACTGCTTTGTCAATGTTTGGAACGTTTTCCCTGATTGATTGAATATATTCCCCAAATTCCTCGGGTATTGCGTATCCAACTGTATCGGGAATATTAACGGTTGTCGCACCCGCATCTATTGCGGCCTCTAAGAGGCGATAGAGGAATTCGGGATCTGTTCGGGTTGCGTCCATTGGAGAAAATTCTACGTCTTCAACATATTTTTTTGCCCGCTTAACGTTATCAACAGCTTGTTCTAGCACTTCATCTGCGGACTTACGCAACGCATGCTGCATGTGGATATCTGAACTGGATATGAAGACGTGAATGCGCGGTTGCGATGCGTTTTTCACGGCTTCCCATGCCGTATCTACATCGCTAGGGATGCAACGGGCAAGGGCAGCTATGATTGGGGTACGAACTTCTTGCGCGATTTCTTGGACACTACGGAGATTTCCTGGCGAACTCGCTGGGAAACCGGCTTCAATTACATCAACACCGAGACTTTCGAGCTGGCGTGCTATCTCAAGTTTTTCATCCCAATTTAAGCCTGCACCAGCCGCTTGCTCACCATCGCGCAAGGTTGTGTCAAATATGACGACCTTTTCTTTATCCATAATCTTTGCACCTCCATTGGGAACATGAATGACTCCCAGCTTTCGCGGTTTAAACCTTTTCGGTTATTAACACGCTAAGCTGGACTATGCCACCACAATTGTGGTTAACACCATTCGCTAACGAGCGAATATCACTCTGATCGGTAAGTGCATTCATTCTCGAATGATACTCCAAATTATTTAAGTGCCTAGGTACGTTTCTAATGCTGCGTCTAAGCATACTCTACTTCGTTGCAGTCTAAGTATACAATAGGCAATTTTGCTAGGTGACGTTTGGTCCAATAATTTGTAGCATATGAGTCTAGATGGATTTTATGCCTAGAAAGCGCATTACGTTTTTGCTACTAATGCCTGTTCGTTGCTCTTTTGACATATCTAAATTGGTGAAAATCTTTTCAGGGATTTCATTGCGGAAGGCAAAGGGATAATCAGATCCGATGACGATTTGCTCGGATCCAATTAGCTCGATGAGATATCTTAACGCGCGCTCGTCAAAAACGACGTCGTCAAAGTAACACATGCGTGCATACTCGAGTGGAGATTTAGGCAACACTTTTTGTAGGGATTCTTGTCTTTGCCATGCATTTTCCAATCGAGGCAATATAGTGGATAAGACTCCGCCGCCATGGCTAAACAAGATCCGCAGTTGAGGAAATTCTTCAAGGGCACCACTCGTTATAACTGCGGAGGCAGCTAGCCCATTTTCGATTGGGAAGCCAATCGCATTTTGTATTGGATCAGGTCCCACCATCCGTTCTGGAAAGGTGGGATGCTGGGCATGGGAAAAAATGGCCATTCCAAGCCGTTCAGCTTCTTTTAGGAATGGCCTGAATTCTTTATCACCAAGATTGTTTCCGTTGATGTTTGTTAAAACCTCAACTCCGTTAAGGCCCATATCTTGGATTTGGGTTAGCTCTTTGGTGGCTATATTGACATCTTGAAGTGGGACGGACCCCAATCCGTAGAACCTATCAGGTGCGCTTGCGATCATTTGTGATACGAATTTGTTGAGATAGCGTGAGAGATCAAGCCCGTCTATGGGATTAAGTTCGTAAGCTAGGAGTCGCGGCATTGGAGACAGAACTTGTTTATCAATGCCCTGATCTGGCATTTCCGCGATGCGACGGGAGACATTCCAGCAGCGGCTCAGAACTCTGCGGAAATTCACTCCCCCGATGATTACGTCGGAAGTGTCTTCCGAAATCTGCTGCATGAAAGGCCAATCTGTTCCAGACGAGCGATCTTCAACAGCAGGGAACGTGTTAGGTACAAAATGTGTGTGCGCGTCTATAATCATTAAGTCTGAACAATCGGTTATTTTTTGAAAGCTTCAATAATCGCGTCCACGTTCTTTCGGTTCTACGAATGGCATCATTGAGCGCAAGTTTTTTCCGATTTCCTCCACGGGATGTTCAAAATCCTTTTGGCGGAGAGCGTTAAATGAAGGCCGTCCCGCTTGATTTTCAAGAATCCAATTCTTTGCAAAAGTTCCATCCTGAATTGAAGCTAATGCGGTTTCCATCGCATTACGAGTATCGTTGGTCACTACTTTCGGCCCAGTTTGATAATCTCCCCACTCAGCGGTATCACTGACGGAGTATCGCATATAGCTCAAACCACCTTGGTAGATCAAATCGATAATTAATTTCAACTCATGGACACATTCAAAGTAGGCTACTTCAGGTTGATACCCTGCGGCGACAAGTGTTTCATATGAAGTCTTGATTAATGAACTTAATCCACCACACAGTATCGTTTGTTCGCCAAACAGGTCAGTTTCAGTCTCTTCTTTGAACGTGGTTTCTAAAACGCCAGCTCGGGTTGCTCCGAGGGCTTTTGCATAAGCTAAAGCTTTTTCCTTGGCTTGTTCAGAAATGTCTTGCTCAACTGCTAAGAGCGCGGGGGTACCTCCACCCTCAGCGTACGTACGTCTAACCAGATGTCCTGGTCCTTTCGGTGCGATCATTGTCACATCGACATTTTGTGGTGGAACAATTTGACTGTAGTGAATGTTAAAACCATGTGCGAACATCAGCATTTGATTTGATTCAAGATGTTGCGCAATGGAGCGATAATAAATATCGCGCTGGATGGTATCTGGTACGAGAATCATCACGACATCAGCAGCTTTAGCTGCTTCCTCGACCGTCGCCACTTTTAGACCATCGGTTTCTGCTTTAGCCCAGCTTGAACTACCTTCGTATAGCCCAACGATCACATCAAGGCCACTATCCTTCAAATTCAAGGCGTGGGCATGCCCTTGACTGCCGTAGCCCATTACGGCCACAGTTTTACCTTTAAGAGTTTCTAAATCAGCATCCTTGTCGTAATAGATTTCTGCCATAGTTTGGTTATTCTCCTCTTGTGATAGCGATTTGTCCGGTGCGTACAATTTCTTTAATGCCGAAGGGGGTCAATAAATCTAGTAAGCGTGCAATTTGACCCGTATCACCTGTTAACTCCAATATCATACTTTCTGTCGCGATGTCTGCGACTTCCGCCTTTAACACTTCGGCTATGCGTATTACATCAGCCCGAGCTTCGGAATTCGCACGAACTTTAACGAAAATTGTTTCTTTCGCGACTGTTTCTTGCTCAGTTATGTCGGTTGCCCTAACGACTTCAACAACTTTGTACAATTGTTTGGTAAGCTGATCTACCGCGCCGGTCGGTGCATTCTCTGCTACTATGGTCATCCGAGAAAACCCTTCTTGTTCACTTGGACCAACGGCAATACTTTCAATGTTAAAGCCACGTCTTCGGAACAAGCTTGATATACGGTTCATTACACCTGGTTTGTCTTGGACGAGAGCACTGATCAGGCGTTTCATCTCTGCGCCTCCGATACCGGGCGCGGTGCTTCCACCATTTCTTTCACTGATTGCCCCGCAGGAATCATTGGATATACATTTTCCTCTGCTTCAACAACAAAGTCGACAATTACGGGACCAGGATGGGCATTCGCCTCAAGAATTGCTTCATTAACGTCATCTTTGCGTGTCACTCTAATTCCATGCATACCGTAGGCATCAGCTAGTTTAATAAAATCCGGTCCTTTGACATCTATTTGTGAGTAGCGTTTGTCATAAAAAAGCTCTTGCCATTGTCGTACCATACCAAGGTTTCCGTTGTTGATGATCGCAAACTTAACTGGTATTTTTTCATCACGAATGGTTGCGAGTTCGTTGAGAGTCATTTGGAATCCACCGTCTCCACATATCGACCAAATCTGATCATCCGGTCGTCCCAATGCTGCACCGAGTGCTGCGGGAACTTCGTAGCCCATTGTGCCTAACCCGCCAGATGTTATCCAATTCATCGGTTTATCAATAAGGTAGAATTGGGCAGCCCACATTTGGTGTTGGCCGACCCCTGTGATAACAACCGCGTTGCCACTGGTTTCCTCAAATATTCTTTGGATAACGTGTTGTGGTAGGAGTTTCTCACTTTCTGGAATAAAAAGTGGATGGTCATGTCTCAGGTTATCTACGTGTTGTAACCAATCGCTGCGGTTTTTCCCGTCAATTCGCGGCACTAAATCAGTGAGAATGCTTTTTGCATCTCCAACTATTGGTACGTGAGCAGGGACATTTTGGCCAATTGCAGCTGGATCAATATCGATATGGATGATTTGGGCTCCAGTGGCGAAATCACTTACACGTCCTACAATGCGATCATCGAATCTACATCCGATACCGATAATTAGATCTGATTGATCTACGGCAAGATTCGCATATGCTGAGCCATGCATTCCCATCAAGCCTAAGTTCAAGTAATGGGTACCCGGAAATCCGCCTATCCCAAGAAGCGTTGGGACGACTGGAATCTGCGCTTGTTCTGCTAAATTTTTAAGTTCGTTTTCGGCTTCAGATATCATCACACCACGCCCAGCGAGAATGACTGGCTTGGAGGATTCATTAATTAAGGTTGCCGCGCGTTTGATTTGAGAATTGTTGCCTTTTACCGTAGGTTTGTATCCTGGTAAATTCGTGTCAAGAGCGCTCACGTATTCAGCTTCCTCAACAAAGACATCTTTCGGAATATCAATTAATACTGGGCCGGGACGACCGGTTCGGGCAATATGGAATGCCTCTTTCACTACGTTTGGGATCTCTTCCGCAGTCATGACAAGGTAATTATGTTTTGTGATGGGAAGGGTAATTCCTGTAATGTCAGTTTCTTGGAAAGCATCTTTACCAATTGCAGCCCGGGCGACTTGCCCAGTTATCGCGACAATTGGAGTTGAATCCATATTCGCTGTTGCCAATCCGGTTGCAAGGTTTATTGCGCCTGGACCCGAAGTGGCTAAACAAACTCCAACCTTCCCTGTAGCTCGTGCATAGCCATCTGCTGCATGAGCTGCTCCTTGCTCATGCCTGATGAGGATGTGCTTTAATCCAGGGTTACGTACGAGGTCGTCATAAAAAGGTAATATTGCTCCGCCGGGGTACCCGAAAACGAGGTCTACTCCCTCTGCTAGAAGCGCTTTACAAAGAATTTCACCACCAGTTAATCTCATCGGATTCTCCCGTACTACTTGCAGTCTTTCAGGGCCGTTTTTATTTGGTTTCCTCGTTTTTGAAAAAAAATCGCCCCAAGTGGAGGGACGATCTGATTAAATCCCGCATTATTTTTTCTTCTTCCAGATACTAGTTTTACGTATTTACATTGACTTTGTACCACGTACGAAACAAGTAGTCAATCTAGCTATAACATCTTATTAAAGATTGTGTTTGTGGAGCGGAGCCTTTTCAATTGACAAATTAACCATAGAATGTATTGGATATGTTTGAAGCGATGGTATTTGGTAGAGGAGAATGATGTCTAAGATCCCATTAGTTCTATTTGCTGGACCGATAGGTGAAAGTGTGATCGAATCAATTGTTGATGCGGCTTGTGCCGCCTCAGCTGTAGATATGTTTGCGGATGCTCGTAAGACTGCTATGTTTTCACCACTTATTTTGGTTAGTGATCAAACTGATTTGCGCGATACAATGCAAGACGATGTGATCCTCGAGCACGGGGGGGATAATTTTCATTTCGGGGAATCTCTTCGGCAAATAATTGATACTCACAATTTAGGTTCTGTTATTGCCGCGGGGGCAGGTAGTGGACCATTGATGAGATCGAATGGATTGTCTGAATTTGCTAAAGTTTTGATGGATTGTTCTGAACAAACAGTGGTTGCAAACAACTTGTTTTCAGCCGACATCATTGGTTTTAAACCTGCTTCCGTACTTGATTTAGTACCCGAACTTCCAGCACGAGACAATAACCTTGCTCAGGTTCTCATGCATGATGCCGGATTCGCCGGTGTTGAATTGCCAAGAACTGTAATGACCCAATTTGATATTGATACCCCGATCGATTTAAGTATCCTGTCTTTGCATCCTCAAATAGGCCCTTCGCTTCACGAGTATCTCCGTAACGTTAGTGTGACCGCACCGGGGTTGGAAAACGTCAGTGCGGTACTCACTGATCCAAATGCGGTCTTAACGGTCGCAGGGAGAGTAGGTAGTCACACCTGGTCCTACTTAGAGAAACAAACGGCTTGTAGGGTCCGAATATTTTCAGAAGAGCGAGGCATGGAATCTAATGGGCGTGTTGAATCCGGTGAAGTACGTTCTTTACTTGGATATTATTTGGAGCAAGTTGGCTCTTCGAAATTTTTTGATTCGATGGCTCAATTAGGAGACGCAGCGATTATTGATATCAGGGTTCTTTTGGCACATATGGGTTTGAGCTCTAGTCGGGAAGATCGTTTTTGGGCAGATTTGGGTGAGGTAAAACAAATCAAAGATAGTTCCTTGAGAGATCTTGTCTCAGAAATCCAAAATGCGTCCATTCCGATTGTCACTGGTGGACATTCGTTGGTTTCTGGAGGGCTTATGGCTTTAGTCGAAGCATCTTGGTTGAAATTAGATGAATCTTCAGGTTGAATGATCCGAATCAGTGATGATGCCTATTAATATTTGGTGTATCTAGTAATCCATGCAAGCGAATTGGTGGATCGGTGTGGCGAGTGATATAATCGCTCGTACGCGAAATGAGGTAATACGCGGCAAATTTTGTTATTAGAAGGTGGGTATGACCACAAAGGAAGATCGATCTTACGAAATGGTCTTGGTTTTGAGTGCCGAGATTGGTGATGAAGAAATACCGTTGGCTTTGGAGCATATAAATCAAGCGATTAGTGATCGTGGCGGTGTTGTGGACAATCAAGAAAACTGGGGCCGTCGACGGCTCGCGTATCCGATCAACGATCAAAATGAGGGAAGTTATATTTTCAGCCGGCTTAACCTAGCGCCTGAAAAAGTTGTCGACGTGGATACCAATTTAAAATTACAAGAGATGGTTCTTCGACATATGATTATTAAGATTGATGAGTAGGTTCGGTTAAGATATGGCTGGATTAAACAAGATTATTCTTATTGGGCGCTTGGGCAATGATCCAGAAATGCGTTACACCCCAAATGGCAGCGCTGTTTCTTCGTTTTCCATGGCTGTGTCACGTTCCTATAACGTCGCAGATGGTGAGCGTCGTGAAGAGACAGAATGGTTTAGGGTCACTGCATGGAACCGTACTGCCGAGGCAGTAAATCAATTCTTGTCCAAAGGGCGAGAAGTATATGTCGAAGGTCGCCTCTCTACTAGTGAGTGGCAAGATAGAGAAGGGAAACAAAGGTTCACGCTAGAAGTTAATGCCCAAACTGTGCAGTTTCTCGGTGGGAGAGATGAGGCACAAAGTGACCGTGGGATGGATGATGTTGGCATGCCACCGGCTGGTGATGGGCCTGAGCAGAACGATCTTGATGATGATATTCCGTTTTAGGCGACTATGATCTGGATGTGGAGTGTCGGTAAAAATATTTAGCATACGAAATTTACCATTGGATAGAATGGCTTTTGTTAGGGAAAGGATTGTTGCATGACCACAAGGGGTGGCAACGGTGGTGGTGGTAGGAGAAGAGGGGGGCGAAGATTCACGCCGCGTAGGCGAGTGTGTTTCTTTTGCGTAGACAAGGTAGAAAGTATCGATTACAAAGATATTAACCTATTGCGCCGATATATTTCTGAGAGAGGGCGTATAGAGGGACGCAGGCGTACGTCTGTTTGTGCCAGACATCAAAGGCTTCTTGCGACGGCACTAAAACGTGCAAGGCATATCGCGTTGCTTCCTTACTCGGCAGAGCATGTTCGGACATTGACAGGAGCGGTGTAGTTTTTGGGAACTGATCTCTGGCATTAGCAACGACGTAAATCGGGGTTGCGTTACTTGTCGAGATTGTTGCTGAAATCTAGCGGAGATAAATTGATAGATCTAGATATATTTTTTAAGGTGATTGTGCTCTAAAGTCGGGGCACTTATTGTGATGAACAGAAACCCATCTGAACCTTCGTCTCCGGACGTTCCGGAAAGACAAAGACGACGCCAGGAACGAGCCTATCGGGCACGCAGGGTGTTGTTGATCATTTTTGGTTTAGCATTAGTTTTGGTATTGGCGGTTCCTGCATTTGGGTACTACGTTGTGTTCGTTCAACCTAAACAAGAGGTTGTTATACGGGTAAACGATGCAGAATTTACTATGAATACTCTTATTAAGATGGCGCGCCGTACTATTCTTCAGGGTATGGCGGTAGGTCAATATGATCCTCAGGTTACAACGGAACTTATAATTGGTGCTATTGGAGAAATCCAGCATGATGAGATTTTAAGGCAGGCAGCACCGCGGTTGGGGATTACTGTTACTGAAGAGGAGATTCAATGGGAGTTACAGGGAATGCTTGACCGCCCATATAGCGTTGAATTGACGGGTGAAAGCCGTACTGATCGAACTTTTACTGAGTTGTATCGCCAAAGGCTAAATATTTTGCAGATGTCTGATGAGGAGTATCGTGATGTTGTGCGAGCAGACATTATACGATCAAAATTGGAAGAGCAGTTGTCTGTTGAAATGCCGACTGGGGATGAACAGGTTCACGTGTTCGTGATTGAGACTGAAGACGTTGAAACTATGTCTGAAGTCCAAAATCGACTGCGGGCAGGGCAAGACTTCGTTAGCCTTGCGAATCAATTTTCGACACATCGATTTACAAATAAAACGGGTGGTGACTGGGGCTGGTTCCCTCGTGGAGTTGAAGAAGATTTTGAAGATGTTTGGTTTTCGTTACAGCCTGGCGAAATAAGCGAGGTTGTCCAAACTTTGGATGCAGTTTATTTATTTCAAATTGTAGATTATCAAGTCTATCGAGAAATTTCCGAAGGACACATAAGAAGATTGAAAATTCGATTGGTACAAGACTGGCTCACTGAGCAACGCAAACTTAATGACCTTTTCCAAGCGTGGAACCAGGCCCGGTATCGATACGTTTTAGATGAGTTACGCAATGATCCTTTGCTCAGTAGTCAGCGAGAGCAACTGGAGCAACAGGGGGCTAACAGTTCCCGTTCTGCTGGGGTGGTGCAATCTGTTGGATAAGAAAACGGGCAACAATTATATTGGAATAGCCGTTTTAGGACTAGGAGTCGTTGGTAGCGGTTTTGTTAAGGCTCTTCTTGAGGAGCAGCGCGCTGTAACGGTACCTGGCAGTCCTAATGTGCACCTTACACATGTTCTTGTCCGAGATGTCGAAAAAAAGAGGTTGGTTGATATAGATAAGGATCTTCTCACAAATGATTTTTCTGCGATAGTTGATGATTCTGAAACTAATGTGATAGTGGAAGTGTTGGGTGGCGAAGAACCTGCAGCCACGTTTCTTGAACAAGCATTAAGCAGTGGTAAGCATGTAGTTACCGCTAATAAAGAGGTCGTCGCTAAGCATGGACGCAAACTTATTGAAAAAGCACAAGCGAACAATGTTGAATTTCGGTACGAAGCAAGTGTGGGAGCAGGAATTCCTATAATCAGTGCTTTGCAGGGAAGCTTAGCATCTGATTACATTTCAGGTATCTGGGCAATTATTAATGGGACTACGAACTATATACTCACTAGTATGGCATCCGGGGGATTGGATTTTGATGGTGCGTTATCAGAAGCACAGGTGCTGGGATATGCTGAACCCGATCCGACGAATGATGTCGAAGGATTTGATGCTCGTTATAAACTCGCCATACTAGCCTCTCTAGGGTTTGGCACATATGTCGATCCGTCGGAAATTTATTGCGAGGGTATCAATAGTCTTCATGCCCGCGATTTCAAATATGCTCGTGAACTCGGTTACGCTATAAAATTACTTGCGATTGCGCGAGAAGAGATGGAATCTATCCAAATTCGTGTACATCCGGCTTTGCTAAGAGAAGATTTACTACTTGCGAAAGTGGATGGTGTCTATAATGCCATTCAAATTCAAGGAGAGCGTGTTGGTCGCTTGCTCATGTACGGTCGTGGCGCAGGGTCTGAGCCGACCACGAGTGGACTGTTGGGTGACGTAGCAGAAGTAGTACGTCGCATGGCGAGCAAAGGAGAAAAGGTTGCTATTGTATCTGAAGAGCGGCAAAAAGCGTTAAAGCCGATTTCCGATCTTCACACTAGTTACTATTTGCGTATTAGTGTATTGGACCAAGCTGGTGTTCTAGCCGCTATTTCCCAAGTCTTTGCGAAGTGGGACATAAGTATTGGATCTGTGATTCAAAAAGAATCAGACGACATTTCTCAAACGGCTGAATTAGTAGTGCTGACTCATGTATCTAAAGAGTCTGCTGTTCAGCAAGCAGCCAAGGAGATTCTTGGTCTGGCAGAAGTTGAATCAATTGGCAGTCTAATTCGAGTGGAATCAGATGTATGATTTGTGCCGTGTAGTGACGGCTTAGTTGTTTATAGGCAGGTACGGCATTGAAAGGCTTCATTATGCTGGTATCAGGTTTGGGTTTGAGCGGAGTATGCAAGATTCTATATAAAAGAAGGATGCAATTATAGTGTTTTGTGGGAGCCACTTTTTTATTTGGGGGAAGTGTTCGTGGTGAGCATTATTGATCAATATGCGGAGTTTCTTCCAATTACTCCGAAGACGCCGAGGATCAGCATGGGCGAAGGTGGAACACCATTGGTGCGTTCACAAGCGATCGAAAATGATCTTGATATTGGAGAATTATATTTCAAATTAGAAGGATCAAATCCGACAGGGTCGTTTAAGGATCGCGGTATGGTGTTTGCGGTCGCAAAAGCTTTGGAAGAGGGTACTGAAGCAATCATGTGCGCTTCAACTGGCAATACAAGTGCAGCGGCTGCGGCATATGGCGCTCGATACTCTATTAAAACGATTGTGCTGGTGCCCAAAGGAAACGTAGCGATTGGGAAACTGGCGCAAGCACGTATGTATGGAGCAAAAATAGTTGTTATAGATGGAAATTTCGATGAATGTTTAAGCTTGGTTCGCCAAATGACTGCCGAGTATCCTGTCACTCTTGTCAATTCATTAAACCCATATCGAATTGATGGTCAAAAGACCGCCGCATTTGAAATAGTTGATGAACTCGGTAATGCCCCTGATCAGCTTTATATTCCTGTTGGGAACGCGGGTAACATCACTGCTTATTGGAAAGGGTTTTCTGAATATCGATCAGCTGGGAAGAGTGGACAACTACCTCAGATGATGGGTTTTCAGGCGGCTGGTGCGGCTCCAATTGTTGAGGGGTCTCCAATTGCAAATCCTGAAACTATAGCCACAGCAATACGCATTGGTAATCCTGCTAGCTGGGAAGGTGCCTTAGCTGCGAAAGAAGAATCCGCTGGAATGATTGGTACTGTAACTGATGAAGATATTATACAAGCGTATCATCGCTTGGCGGAGAGCGAAGGTATATTTGGTGAACCTGCCTCTGCCGCTTCTTTAGCAGGTTTAATAAAAGTAGTTGGTGAAGGGGCAAATTTGCAGGACGCAAAAGTGGTTTGTGTTATCACGGGCAATGGGTTAAAAGATCCAGACACAGCGATACAGAGTGAGCTGGAATTGGATGAACTTACTCCCCAAGATGTATCAATTGAATTACTTTTGAATTGAGTTAAATCGATTGATGCCAACACATAGCACTGATTTTGTGGCCACGTTAGTCCCCTAGAATTGATGAATGGACGTTGTTTTTGAACAAAGAGGTTTTGATTGCTGAATGGGCGTTCAAGGTATTTGGAGCAAAACGATGTTTGAAAAAGAAGACATAGGAGATGTGGTAAAGCATGGCTTGATCGACTCAGAACGGGTTGAACGAGCGGTACGGGAGATCCTTTATGCTGTTGGTGAGGATCCAACGCGGCCTGGCCTAGTCAATACTCCAAGTCGTGTCGCTCAAATGTATTCTGAGGTGTTTAGTGGATTGTTTGTAGATCCGATCGATGCGCTTGATGGTGTGTTTAACGAAGATTACGACTCAATTGTTTTGTTGAAAGATATCAACTTTGCGTCAATATGTGAGCACCACTTAATCCCCTTTCATGGAATCGCTCATGTTGGGTACATACCAAATGGGGAACTTCTTGGCTTGAGCAAAATAGTTCGCATGATAAATGTTTTGTCACGGCGGCCACAAATTCAAGAGCGACTTACGAATCAAGTCGCAGATACATTGTTGGATAAACTTCAGCCCCAGGGCGTTGCAGTTTTCATGCAAGCAGAGCATTCATGTATGAGTTTGCGTGGGGTAAAAAATGTTGGCAGCAAAGTTGTTACATGCGTAACCCGGGGGATATTTGATAGCTCTCCAGAGATTGAAAATCGTTTTCTTTCAATGATTCAAGAAAACTCTTAGGACATTTTATGGACGAATACGAGATCCAAGAGGAGAAATTTGCCGACTTAAAAGCGGAGTGGTGGGATTTGGTACGCAGGTGCAAGCAAGCGAATACAATCTTTCTGGTTCCTGAATGGCAGGAGCCATGGGTAGATGTGGATCTCAATGCAGATGGTCAGTCTCCCCTATCAATTCGCTTGAAGGGTACCTTGGTTGGGTTGGCTATAATTCGCAGAGATGATGGAGATGTTTCATTCTCTGCTGATACTAATTTGTGTGACTATCTTGATTTTCTTGTTGACCCTGATTACGAGCAAGGTGTTTTCGACGCATTTCTTGAATATGCTAGTGACCAATCGTGGCAAACAATCGATTTTCAAGGGTTGCAGGTTGGATCTCCAATAGTTGAAATGTTACCGCAGATAGCGCGTGAGATAGGCCATTCTGTTGAAATTACAGAATGGGATGTAGCGCCTTATGCGGCCTTGCCTGATACATGGGATGATTATCTGACTGGGATGAGGAAGAAAGATCGTCATGAGTTGCGCAGAAAAAGGAGACGCTTGGAGGAAGCAGGAGGCTTTCAGTATCGTGTCATAAAAGAAATGGGCACAGAGCTGGAAAGGTTAATGGATGAATTCTTTCGTCTTATGCGCATAAGTCGTGAAGACAAAGCACAGTTTTTGAATGAGGAACGCGAAGAATTTTTTCGCAATTTAATATTTAGCATGGCTGGTTTGGGTTACCTGAGGCTTCACGTACTTGAGGAGAGGGAAACCGTTGTTTCTGCTGCATTAGGATTCAGTTATAATGGCACGTTTTTTTTGTATAACAGTGGTTTTGATACTGCATATTCATCATTAAGTGTCGGTTTGTTGATTAAAGCCTATAGCATTGAGAATGCCATACTTGAAGGTGATGATAAATTCGATTTCTTGAGAACGAATGAACCATATAAATATCATCTAGGTGGCCAGGATCAGATTGTTTATAGGTGTTTCATTGAACTGGCAGATGCGATGTAAACATGTTGAATGTTGCAGTACTGACAGTACATAGCTGCCCTTTGGCTACTCTTGGGGAGCAGGATGCTGGGGGAATGAATGTCTATGTTTTGGCATTGGCACGTTCTATTATTGGTAGTGATCTGTCTATTGATATCTATACCCGTGATCACGAAAGTTGTACGCAGAAGATAACTAGAATTAACGAATCTTTGCGCATAATTCATTTGCGTGCTGGCCAACCTGATCTAGACAAATACGAATTGTTGAGCGCACTACCTAATTTTATCGAGAATTTAGTAAGTTTTGCTGCGGATGAAAGTAAGATTTATGATGTCATTCATAGTCATTATTGGTTGTCCGGTTTCGTCGGAAACCATCTGAAACGAATTTGGCAAGTACCTCATATAACGAGCTTTCATACTCTGGCCGAAGTGAAGCAGCGTTTTATGTCAGGCACGATAGAGAGTGCAGATAGGGCATCTATAGAGGCCAGCATAATTAGTTTGGCAGATGGAGTAGTTGCGTTCACAACTCATGAAAAAGAGGCATTGGTCAATTATTATGGTGCAACATCCGAACAGGTTTTTGTCATCCCATGTGGCGTTGATTTAGAGTTGTTTAAACCTAGTGAACAATTTGAGGCACGATCACAGCTTGATTTTGATGCCAGGCCGATCATACTTTTTGTTGGTCGGATTGAGCCATTAAAAGGAGTTGATCTGCTATGTAAATCTGTTGCGATGCTGAAAGATGTTGACTCTCCGAGATTGATTGTTGTAGGAGGAGAGTCTGAACGAACAGAAATGGAAAGGCTAGATGATTTGGTCCAAGAGTTGAATCTCAATTCAAATATTGAATTCGTTGGGCCTGTGGATCACAGTGAATTGCCACTCTACTATAATGCAGCCGATGTTGTTGCAATTCCATCATATTATGAAAGTTTCGGCTTAGTTGCCGTAGAAGCTTTGGCGTGTGGCACTCCTGTTATTGCTTCGCGAGTTGGGGGATTATCTGACATTGTTCAAAGTGATGAAGTCGGTTACCTAGTTTCGTGTCGGCGTCCTGAAAGTTTCGCTGAGCGACTTGAGATTGTTGTTGGGAACAAATATTTAAGGGATAGTTTTAAGGATGCTGCGCGTGCTTCAGTTATGCACTTGGGATGGGGAAAAGTTGCATCGGAGATCGGGGCTTTATATAGCTCATTCACAAAACGACCATGAATATTATTGATCGCAACCAAATATGTTGAGCGTTTGAAGGATTCATCCCGAAATGCTGTCCTAGCCAACGCATACTATGAGGAGGTTGAGATTATGGTGGAAAATTTGGGCAGAGTCGATAGGGTTCTTTTTGTTAGCCCTCATCCTGATGATATAGAGTTTAGTTGTGGTGGAACCGTGGCTCGCCTCGTACAGAGTGGTTCCAAAGTCTCTTATATTGTGGCGACTAATGGGAATAAGGGTAGTCGAGATACCGATATGTCAAGAGATTATTTGGAAAGTGAGCGGGAGAAAGAACAGCGCGCTGCCGCAAATACATTAGGCGTGAGCGAAGTGACATTTCTTGATTTTGGGGACGGGGAACTAGAAGACGATCATGATTTTCGACGAACACTTGTTTACAATATCCGTCGATTCAAACCTGATGTTGTGTTTTGTCCAGATCCTTTCAGAACCACTTTTTATATACACCGTGACCACCGGATTACTGGATTAGTTACAATCGATGCTGCATTTCCATATGCCCGAGACAGGTTGCATTATCCTGAACATTTGGCACAAGGTTTAGCAGTGCATAATACGGAGGAAGTTTTCTTTTATGGTACGGAGACCCCAGATACATTTGTTGATATAACGGAAACTGTTGAACTTAAATCAAGTTCAATCTTGATGCATACGAGTCAAGTTAAAGATATGATTTCAGGGGCGAATGGACAATCCGGTTTTCTTGAGCAATTGAAAAAAAGATCGCTAAGAATTGCTACTGAAAATCGGCAGGATTTCAAATATGCTGAAGCTTTTCGGAGTTATGGCCTGCGGAAAATGTTTGGTTGACTAAATTCGATCGTTTAAAAAGAACCACTCGTATTTTCAAGAGCCATTAATTTATTGACAAAGCCATCTGGATATAATGGATTTGTGTCGTTGATCTAAGATATTTTAGGTGAGGAATCGTTTTAGGGTAAATGTAACAGATAAGTAGAGGAGGTTAGAAATCGTGGTTAACCCCAGTTCTAACGAAAGCCCCGACCAGCCATGGTTGGTTTATAAGAAAGCGATGGTTGTGGTAGCACATCCTGATGATGCTGAATTTGGTTTTGGAGGGACTCTAGCTAAGATTGCAAAAGAAGGGATGGAAATCGCTTTTGTTCTTTGCACGAGTGGTGACAAGGGCAGTAATGATCTTGATATGACATCTGAGAGATTGGTTCCTATTCGTGAACAAGAACAGCGAGACGCGGCCGCCGCGATTGGGTGCACTGACGTGACGTTTTTGCGCTATGGCGATGGTGAATTGGAAGCTTCTCGAGAGGTGATAGGAAAAATCACTCGTGAGATCCGTAGATTTCGCCCGGATATCATCTTCTGCCAAGATCCTTATCAACGTGTTCGGCATAATCACAGAGATCATAGGAATGCAGGGCAGGCAACTTTTGATGCTGTTTATCCTGTCGCAAGGGATCATCTTCATTTCCCAGAGCAGGTTAAAGATGGGTTGCAGCCCCATAAAGTTGCGGAAATTTACACAGGATTCACAGACACGCCTGACGTTGTAATTGATATCTCTGACGTAATGGATATACGCATAGATGCGTTGAAATCCCATCGTAGCCAGATTTCAGACTTAGATGGTATTAGATCTCGGATGTTGGGACGAACATCTGAATTAGCCAAGGAGCACGGGTATGCATACGCCGAAGGCTTCAAGAGACACACGTTCAATATTTGAATTACATCGCGAGCTGAACTTCATATGATTGATATTCACAACCATATTCTTCCAGGTGTTGATGATGGAGCGCAAGATAGTAGTGAATCAATTGCAATGTTACAGATGGCTCAAGCAGATGGTATTGAGTTGATTGTGGCGACTCCGCATCATTTCCCAATAGTAAGACAGGACCCATCTAGTTATGCTTCTCGGCTCAGAGATCAAATCGCCGAAAAGTCTCGGACTAAGATCACCGTTCGTTTGGGTCAGGAAATCGCGATTTCAGAAGATGTTCCTAGGGGATTGTTGGATAGAAAACTTCTATCTTTTGAACAATCGCAATATGTATTGATTGAGTTGCCTTTTTTTGATTACCCAGATTGGGTTGATGGGGTGTTAGCAGAAATTTGTAGAGATGGTTTTACTCCGATTATTGCCCATCCTGAGCGCAATACTGAAGTGCAAAAAGACCCCAATATCATCACCGCAATTAGGGAAAAGGGGATGCTAACACAAATCAACGCGGGTAGTTTACTGGGTCACTTTGGGGACGCAGCAAACGAAACCGCGATTAAATTACTGGAAACGGAAAGCGTAGATGTGATCGCTTCCGATGCGCATAGCGCTCATGGGTTTCGTTTACCGGTTCTAAGCGACGCTTTAGAATTGGCGGGTCGGATTACAGGCTTTTCGCAAGTAGAACGTATGGTGTCAGAGACACCACGAGCGATCATTGAAGGCCGAAGTCTTCGCGAAGACGTAGGTACCAAAAGTGATTCTTCTGCTGTTTAATTGAAATAATCTAAGTGCATTGTTTATGCAAGATAAATCATACGAGCCCACCGTATTATCGTCTTCGGAATCAAAGAGAATTTCTTTAAGAATGACTGTGTAACATAACTTGCAATCAGTGCTAAAGCTATTCCTGAAATAACGTCTAAAGGGTAATGGACTCCGGCGTAGATGCGACTGAATGCGAGCCCCAAACCAAGAATGGTAGCAATAAACCCTATTTTCTTGTTCAAGCCCCAAGTAGTCGATACAAGAACGAAAGCGACTGCTGCCGAATTGCTTGGAAACGAAGGGTCTGGTGGCGGATAAAAAAGAGCTAGAGTTGTTTCTAATGCTTCAGGGTGCTGATGAAATGGACGGGTACGAGAAAAAGGTAAGCCAATTGTGTTAATGATTACGATCGTAACATTAACCAAAACGATAGAAATTGGTGCACCGATAATGCGCTGTTGGTAGGATTCACGGACCTTGGTGGAAGATCCAGCGAACCAAAATCCAAAGAGGAAAAGAGAAAGAGTGATGAGTACAAAATAATCATTAACTAATAGTCGAACAAAAAAATCTGCGAGAGGGTTTTTCCCTGCGAGATCGTTGAGCGATGAGAAAATGGTTTGCTCTAATTCAGACATTTTGGTCGTTTCTTCTGGAAAAGATTAAAGTCATCAAGTTTGATGTTTTTAGCATTTCTATACCATTCTTTGGCAAATTATCTTTAGTCGATCTGTTTTCTTGAATTTGTATATTAGTGATGCTTTGAATTAAGGCAGCAATCACATAGTTGAATACCGTTGCTATTAGAGTTGTTGTTACGAATAAAATTGATTGTTCGACCCCTTCTAAGCCGCGCAATTCATCGCTAGAAAGGCTTAAATACCAATTAAAAAACCATCCAAATGAGGTGATTGTTATTGTGCAACCGAGAATGATTGTGGCACGCTTTTTTTGCAACCACAAAACACCTCTTATATGACTGATTGCGGCAGTGACTTGGATGATGCCACATGCTGCTAGGAATGTGAAAAGGGAATAGCGGGCTATTAATTCAGCATTAGCTAGATGTTCTGGAAAGATGATAATTATTGAAAATTCCGCTTAACGAAGTTCTATAGAGAGTTTGTAATAGCAGGATCAAGTGCTGGAGTACACCAATGGATGTACTTATCCTCTTTACCTTTTACGATATCGAAATAAAGGTCTTGCACCCGTTTTGTTATGGGACCAATTGTTCCATCTCCAACGCTGCGACCGTCAATTCCGATAATTGGTGTTACATGTGCAGCGGTTCCTGTCATGAATACTTCTTCGGCAAGGAATAGTTCACTACGGTTGATACGCCGCTCAGTAGTTGTTAAGCCCAATTCGGCTTCCGCTAGTTCAATTATAGTTGAGCGAGTAATTCCCTCAAGGATATTGCTGGAAAGATCCGGGGTTACGAGTGCACCATTTTTTACCAAAAATATGTTTTCGCCACTACCTTCAGATACGTGCCCTGTGCTAGTTAAGAGAATGGCTTCATCAAAACCGCGCCAAACAGCTTCGGTTTTAGCAAGAGAACTGTTGACATATACGCCATTGATCTTTGCTCCAGATGGAATCATATTGTCGTCAATTCGTGACCAGCTCGCAATGCAACATCTAATGCCCTTGTCAGACTCCAAGTAATTTCCAAAGGGCGTGACATATATCAAAAAGTCATCATCAAGATCATGTACCCGTAGGCCAACGATATCCGATGATTTGTACGCGATTGGCCGAATATAGATATCTTCTTTGAAGCCGCATTTCGCTACCAACTTGGTAGTGATATCACACATCTCATCTACTGTGTAAGCTATCTTGATGTTCAATACCTGTGCGCTCCGCACTAACCGTTCGTAGTGCTCACGTAGCCGGAAGAGGAATACTTGATTGGTGTCTTCATTCCAGTTCCCGCGAATTCCTTCAAAAACGGCGGTCCCATAGTTGAATGCATGGGTGCGAATGCTTATCTTAGCTTCTGAAGTAGGTACAACTTGCCCTTGAAAAAATGAGAATTCAGGCATTTATCCCCCCCGGTGTAAAAGTAGCCTTTTATGCAGTCATTATTATACCAGTTGAATTGAGATCTTGTGCGATTCGACTCTTTATAGTTTGGTGCAGCGATCGGTCTTAGGTCTTTACTTCACCAATAACAATTGTTTTTGAAAAATTCGTTGCTCGGTGTCGCGAAAACTTCTAATATACGCTTTGGATATTTTTGTAAAGAGGTGTGTATGTCTCGGATTGATGGACGCGGCTTAGATGAAATACGACCTGTCAACATTGTGCTTGATTACTTGGATTATGCGGAAGGTTCTGTTCTTATTGAGCAGGGCGGAACCAGAGTTCTTTGTGCGGTATCTTTGGAAGAAAGAATTCCACAATGGATGCGAGGAGAAGGTAGAGGTTGGGTTACAGCTGAATACTCGATGCTGCCTCGTGCGACCCTTACTCGCACTCCTCGCGAGAGAGGTACCTCGTCTGGACGTAGTCATGAAATCAGCCGGCTAGTTGGGAGGTCGCTGCGAGCTGTCGTAGATTTTTCTGAATTAGGTGAACGGACCTTAACCGTTGATTGTGATGTGATTCAGGCAGATGCTGGGACACGAACTGCGGCGATTACTGGCTCGTATGTGGCATTGCATATGGCGTGTGAAAAGATGAAGAGGGAAGGCATAATTACCAACAATCCTCTTCGGACTTTTGTCGGTGCGATTAGTGTGGGTCTTCTTCAGGATGAAGTACTTCTTGATCTTTGTTATGAAGAAGATCTTGCGGCAGAGGTTGATTTCAACGTCGTAATGACTGGTGATGACCGCTTGGTTGAAGTGCAAGGGACTGCTGAAACTGCCTCGTTCACCCGGGACCAAATGGATGAAATATTGGATTTGGCTTCAAATGGGATACAGAAATTGTTCCAGAAACAAAAGGTTGCCCTGGGTGTTGAGTGATTTATGGTCATTTTAGAGGACCTGTTTATCATGATGTTGGTTCTTAGTTGATTCATTCTTGAGATGGGAATTCAAGGCAGATGATATGAGTTTGAGCGGTCTTCTTAATGTTCTTAGCGTGACTCCTGAATACAAGCATGTTCTT
The DNA here is from genome assembly GCA_009392005.1 of SAR202 cluster bacterium. Classification (GTDB taxonomy): domain Bacteria; phylum Chloroflexota; class Dehalococcoidia; order UBA6926; family VFHL01; genus VFHL01. Next base: position 35,438 of record VFHL01000007.1, on the reverse strand, counting down.
GAGGAAATGATGCTTGATGAATTGAGTCCACAGAAAATTTCAGTAATGGATGCTGCGAAACCATTTACTGTAGCTGCATTGTGGCGTGAACTGAAGCGTCCCATGTTTGTAATCCTCCCGTCTCCTGAGGAGGCAAGGAACTTGTTTGAGCAGGTTGTCGTTTGGCTTGACCCAACCGATGCTAAACATGTTTTTCTTTATCCAGAGCCTGATAGCTTACCCTATGAACGTTTGACGACAGATATAAATACGGTCAGGGGTCGAATGCAGGTTTTTGAAGCTTTGGTCAATCTTAATCTCATCACTGAGACTGATTATGGGAGGGCCACGGATGGCGAGGCGATTGGAGGCAGTAGTGGCTTTGATCGACGACTTGCGCCTCTTGTAATTGCTTGCGGCACTGCGGTCATTCAAAAAACCCTTGATCCTTTAAGCTTTCGTAATTCGATGCATGGAATGTCTATTGGCCAGATGGCGAGTATGGATGCTGTAATTGGGAAATGGATTCAAATGGGTTATCAATCGGTACCGGCAACAGAAGTCCCTGGTACTTTCAGTCGTAGGGGTGGTTTACTTGATATTTTTCCCTCCAATTCTGACTTGCCTCGTAGAATTGAATTTTTCGGTAATCGAGTAGAGGATATTCGTGTTTTCGACCCGGAGACACAGCGTTCTCTAAATTCTGTTTCGAGTCTTGAGATCGCTCCCGCACGAGAGTTGATTATTGATGGTACTGAAGATCCATTAGGTTCACTCGATTTTTCTAATCTTCAACCTGACATTCAGTCGAAATATGAGACCGATATAGACGGTTTATTTCAAGGTCATTGGTTTGAAGATGCTGCATTTTATACGCCACTTTTTCATTCTGCTACTCTTTTGGATTACATCCCTCCTGATGGGTGTTTAATAATCGATAGGGCTTCAAATTTGGAGGCTTTATTGGATGATATGGAATTACAGGCTAAGGGTATTTATGAGGGGCAATTAGAACGCTCCCAGGTACCAACGGGTTTTCCAAAACCTTATTTGTCACCGTTAGAATTATTCAAATTCTTTGATTTGCAATCCCGTCTTATCACAATTGAGCGTTTTGTTGATGACACAAATGTAACGCGTATACCATTTTCCTTGGCTCCAGGTTTTGGTGGTAAATTTGACATGATAATCGAGGGTGTCCGTGATTTGCTGATCAAGGGGGTTCGAGTAGTTGTCGTATCGAATCAAGCCTATCGCTTGTCAGAGGTGTTTGAGGCTGCTGGTATTTCCGCACCGGTCATACAAGATTTAGATCAGTTACCACCTGTTAATTCGTTTACTTTGTTATCCAGTACGTCAAATCTTATTCACGAAGGCTGGTCGCTCGGTGAAGACACGATCTTTTTTACAGATGCAGAAGTTTTTGGCGTTATTAAACGGGCGACGAGAATAAAACGCCGGACTGTCCGTAACGATGCATTTGTTGCAGACATGGTTCCTGGGGATTTTGTTGTTCATGTTGAGCATGGCATTGCAAAATTCAATTCTGTAATCAGAGAAAAATTGGATGATGTTGAGCGAGAATATTTGGTTTTGCAGTACGCCGACGAAGATAAATTATATGTGCCAACAGACCAAATGGATCGAGTCAGTAAATATGCTGGTGGCGGTCGGGCTCCGGTCTTGACGAGAATTGGTACCCAAGAATGGTCGCGAATTAAAGATAAAGTAAAAGATTCTGCCCGTATCTTTGCGCAAGAATTGGTTGATTTGTATGCTGTTCGTGAGTTGGAGCGGGGGATATCATTTGAGTCTGATACCGCATGGCAACAGGAAATGGAAGCGGGTTTTCCATACGACGAAACGCCTGATCAGATAGATGCCATTTATCAAATCAAGTCAGATATGGAGTCTGAACGTCCCATGGACCGTTTGGTTTGTGGCGATGTTGGTTATGGTAAAACAGAGGTCGCGCTTCGAGCTGCTTTCAAAGCAGTGATGTCAGGGATGCAAGTTGCGGTTCTAGTGCCAACCACCGTTCTCGCGCAGCAACATTTCAATACATTTTCACAGAGATTGAGGCCTTACCCATTCAAAGTTTCTGTTTTGTCTCGGTTTGTTAATCAGAGTGACCAGAAAGATGCTGTTGATCAAATTCGCGAGGGAGAAATTGATATTGTTGTTGGCACTCATCGGCTTTTGCAAAATGACATCTCTTTCAAGAATCTTGGGCTCGTGATTATTGATGAGGAACAGCGATTCGGTGTAATGCACAAGGAAAAATTGAAAAGTTTGAGGCGTGACGTTGATGTATTGACCCTGACGGCCACACCGATCCCAAGAACTTTACACATGGCACTCGTCGGAGTCCGCGACATGAGCACCATTCAAACACCTCCACATGAACGGGTCCCAATTAAAACTTATGTCGCAGAATTCGATGAAATTCTGCTGCGTGAAGCGATTCTTCGTGAGCTCGATAGGGGAGGACAGGTATATTTTGTTCATAACCGTGTTAAAGACATTCATTTAATGGCAAAAAAAATCCGATCACTCGTCCCGGAGGCAAAAATTGCTGTTGGTCATGGACAAATGTCATCAGACGAACTTGAGAGTGTGATGGTCGATTTTGGTGCAGGTTTTTTGGATGTATTGATCTGTACCACAATCATTCAATCCGGATTAGATATCTCGAATGCGAACACTTTGATAGTCAATGATGCTGAAAGATTTGGATTGTCTCAGTTGTATCAGCTACGAGGCCGAGTTGGTCGTGGCCAACTTAGGGCATACTCCTATTTTTTTTACAGACAAGATAAAGTTTTATCTGAAATTGCAGAGAAGAGATTGAAGACAATTCTTGACGCCACAGAATTGGGAGCAGGTTTTCGTATCGCAATGAAAGATCTCGAGATTAGGGGCGCTGGAAGCCTGTTGGGTACTGAACAAAGTGGGCACATAATTTCGGTGGGTTTTGATCTTTACACTAGGATTTTGTCAGAAGAAGTGGCGCGCTTGAAACTTGGCCAAGATGAAACAGGCTTCACGGATCTACAATCACAATTCACGTTATCGTATCCGCGCATAACGGTCGATCTTCCGGTGGATGCATATGTTCCGGAAAACTATATCGACGACTTGGTCACGAGGTTATCTGTTTACCGGAGGTTGGCAAACGTACGTTCGATTGATGAGATCGAGGATATAAAACACGATCTCTCTGATCGTTTTGGTATGTTGCCTAGGCCAGTTGAAGATATCTTGTTTGTAATGAATATTCGCATTCTCGCTTTTATGGCGGGTGTTGCATCAATTGACAAATCTGGATCAGGAATTTCAATACGGTTAAGCGAGGGTATTGGGTGGGACCGGAACGATTTGGCTCTTAAGTTTCCTGACGTAGTAATCGGTAACCGTGCAGCCAAATTAGGTGGTGTGGCAAGATCAAGCCATGCTTGGCGTGATAGGTTAATCGAATTTCTTGAAAGAATGACAGGCAACCAGGGATCTCATCAAACAGTCATTGATTCAGTGGACTAATTCAGAAGCATTTCAGGGAATTTATTTGGAATCGATCAATGTCTTTTCGTACGCATTGCATTTAATTTGTTAAATTGTGTAAACCTTGTAGAATGGTATTTCACTTAACAATAATCAATTCGGTGTGGTTTAAGTGGGGTCGGCGCATTTTAAAAAATGAGGTTGAAGTTGCATGGATCAAGAGCATCGTCTAAGTAGAATTTTTTACCCTCGTTCTGTTGCTGTTGTTGGAGCGAAACGTGAAAATAATTATAGTTGGCTAAGGCGCGCGCTCCGATTTCCCGGGCCGATTTATAACGTCAATATTGATAAGACAGAATGGGCTGGTGCAGAGGCATTAGGGATTAAAAGTTATGCTAGTCTTGTCGATATTCCTGAACCAGTGGATTTCGTTAGTGTTACTGTTCCGGCTAATGTTACACCTTTCGTGATGCAGGATTGTATCGATAAAGGTGTTATTGGTGTTCAAATGTTTACTTCTGGGTTCAGCGAAACTGGATCAGAACTTGGGATTGAGTTAGAAGAAAAGATTCGGAAAATGGCAGTTGATTCTGGAATTCTTCTTGTTGGTCCTAATTGTTTGGGCATTTATAATCCGGATACCGGTTTTGGTGATGGTCGCGAGGAATGGGAAGCAGGCCATATTGGTTTCATTAGTCAAAGTGGGATCGCAGCTAACTCTTTTATGGCTGAGGCTGAAGATAATGGTGTGCCGATCAGTAAAGTTGTTAGCATGGGGAATGGAATTGTTCTTGACTCATCCGATTATCTTGACTATTTCGAACAAGATGAGCAGACACGTGTGGTCGGCATGTTTCTTGAGGGCATCCGGGATGGACGTGCATTTTACGCTTCGCTGAAAAAAACGGCAGCACGAAAGCCAGTTTTAGTTTGGAAAGTCGGGGAAACTGAAGATTCTGCAAGAGCGACAGCATCTCATTCGGGGTCAACTGTGGGGTCTCAACAAGTTTATGAAGGACTACTTACTCAGTGTGGGGCTGTCAAAGTTGATAGTGCGAAAGAGATCATCGATACAGCAACAATTTTGTTGAATGTTCCCGCCATGTCTGGGTTGAATTTGGGTCTGTACTCCATATCTGGTGGTCGAGCAACACAGATGGCGAATTACTTTTCGAAACAAGGCTTCAAAATCCCTCTTCTATCAGAGATCTCTCAAGTTCCAATGAAAGAACAGTACGAATCGCCAATGATCAATTATAACAATCCCATTGAATCAACTTCCTTCAATCGCTTAGAGGAATTTGCGGCTAATGTTCTTGATGGATTAGATCAAGCAGAAGAAATTGATGCTATTGTCCATGAGTGGTCTCCTCAAATTGGTCCCACCGAAAGCGAAGATGCAGTGTTGCGTGAAGCTAGGCTGGCTACAATGTTGAGTTTTGCTCAACGTGCTACAAAACCTTATGTGGTAATAATCGCAGAAAGGTACCCAGAGGCTCCCGCTGATGTGCTGTCGGATATATCTAAGAGATTACTGGATGCTGGAGTACCAGTTATTGATGGTGTTGAGCGTGGCGCGAAAGCTCTTCGTAACGCATATCAATATCTCAGTTTTCGGGCTGATGTTGGCACTGAATAAATTCGCATGGCAAATATCGGTTTAAAACATTCAGCGGATCAGTTGTTGCGAATGCTTGTTGCATTCGAGCACAGAAACTTCCGACTTTTATGGACAGGCAGATTTTCTTCAAATATGGGTCGGATGATGCGTGTTTTCCTAAGAGCTTGGGTAGTGTGGCAACTTACTGATTCTCCGTTACTTATGGGCGTAGTTATTTCCTCTTTGTCTTGGCCGATGCTTTTTATGCCATTCATTGGTGGCATTGTGGCGGATAAAATAGACAGAAAAAAACTTCTAATAGTTACTGAAACGCTTTTGGTTATTTTGTGGGCGGTTGTGTCATTGCTTCTTACGTTGGATCTGATTCAGTGGTGGCATTTTATCATCTCCTCTGTTTGCAGTGGTGTGATCCAATCTTTTGGACGGCCTGGGCATTTAGCAATGGTTGCTGATGTTGTAGATCGTAAAACATTGCCTAACGCGGTTGCTTTAGATTCAGCCGCACAAACGTGGCCTGGTGTTGCTGGGCCCGCTCTCGGTGCTCTTCTTATTCCTTTGGTGGGAGTAGCTGGTGGATTTTGGTTTACTACAATTCTTCAACTAGTCACGGTTACTACAATTGTTTTACTGGATTGGCAAAATACAGAAAAATCTCCAGGGGATCAAAGTGCCCGTAGTAGTTTTATAGAGGGGTTCCGTCACATACGGGGAGAACCAACCTTGTTAGGATTGGTCGCATTGGGAATGACATCTGCTCTGTTTGCGCAGTCGTATAGTTTTTTGTTACCGGCATTTGCTGACGAAATTTTGCGTTTGGGTGATGGTACCCGTGGGGCCCAAGGGCTGGGTGTTCTAATGACGGGAGCCGCGGTGGGTGGTGCGGTAGGTAGCCTAACTGCTGTGAGCCTAAGTAATTTCAAAAAACGTGGGGCACTGTTGTTTTTTGCAGTGATCTGTTTCTCTTTTTTGGTGATGGCATTTTCTCGCTCCGAAGTATTTGTTATTTCTTTCGTAATTCTTTTCTTTATGCGTGTTATGGGGATGATTACACAAACTACAAACATTACTGCAATGCAACTGCTGGCTCCTGACCATCTACGAGGACGAGTTATGAGTTTGCGGGTTTTTACTATGGGACTTTCACCAATCGGTGTTATGTTTATGGGAGCGTTGTCCGAACCATCGGTTCTTGGCATTCAAAATGCAGTTATGCTGGGTGGGATCGTTTACGCTGTTGTTGGAGTCATCCTTTTTGGTTTCATGCCTAGTTTACGGAAATTTGAGTAAATGGATATTTAATGGCCATGCCAAAGCCAAGGAGTACGTTAGAATATTTAATGAGGAAATATTTTTGTGATTCAGGCAGTTTTTTTTGATCTGTACAACACGTTATGCCGTTTTGATCCTGCACCTGAAGTCTCACAGGTAGAAATGTTATTTCAAGAAGGTGTTTCTATTGACAAGGCGTCAATAGCACAAGCATATCCATTTGCTGATGATTATATGGCAGATGAAAATGAACGTTGGCCAATTAAGGATAGATCCTTAGACGAGAGGAAAGATTTCTTTTCGCACTACGAACATGTTTTATTACAAAAGGCGGGTTTGGATGTTTCATTAGAATTCGCAAGTAAAATATTCGCAAGGCTTCGAGACCTTCCGCAAAAATTCGCCTTATTTGAGGATGTAATAACAACGCTTGAGAAACTGAAATCCGAAGGCAAAATGGTTGGGATTCTTTCCAATTTGGATCAAGATATTGATCAAGTGATTGATGCCCTGTCTCTTTCTGATTACATTGATTGTGCGATCAGCTCCCTTCAAGTTGGGGTATCAAAACCGGACCCGGTGTTTTTTCAGGCGGCGCTTCAGCGATTGGATGTCACTGCGGGTGAAGCAATCCATGTCGGGGATCAATACAAGAGTGATATTCAAGGTGCGAGAGCGGCTGGAATCCGTCCTGTTCTTATCAATCGTATTGGGCATTCTCTGGCTCCTGATGATTGTCCTCAGATAGAATCTTTAGAGGATCTTTTCCCTATCATTATAGAATTTGAATCGGATTCATTTGGTACATAGTGATATTGGTAATTTAGCACTCTAAAAAGGTATCTGTAAGGCGAGATAAGAGAGCCACCAATGGATAGCAACAGTAATCGGTACAGATGGGTGGTTGAAGGCAGCCTTTTGCCAATCCAAATAGCGCTTGGGTTAAATTTCCTTGCGCCTGCCCCTCTTTTTCCATTCATTATGCAAGATTTTGGTTTGGAGAGAGGGATTGTTAGTTTGCTTGTCGCGTCTGTGACGGTAATGATGGCAATGATTATGCTCCCTGCTAGCGTGCTTGCACCTAAGATTGGATTAAAAAGATCACTCGCTCTTGGGTGTTTATTAATGTCATCAGGAGTATTAATTCCATTGAATTCTAGTTTTGCTAATTTATTGTTACTACGTATTTTGTTCGGAGTGGGTGCGGGGATAGTTCTTCCGATGACGAGTGCGATGGTTGCGCAGTGGTTTTCGCCCAAAGAATTACCTTTAATTAATGGGATCAACGTTGCATCGCAGAGTGTTGGTGTTGCGATTTCCATGTTTTTGGCCGTTCCTGTTGGATCTCTACTAGGCTGGCAATGGGTTTTTTGTATTTTTGGCATTTTCACGTTTGTAGGGTTCGTTTTGTGGTTGTTTGTTGGGCGTGAAAATGCTTCTATGTCGGATTCTATTGGATTTTCATCTCGTGGCGTTTTATTTGAAGTGGTTCGACTAAGATCAACAATACTGTTGCAATTGGCTGTTGCAGGAATGTTTGCAGCGTATGTTGCATTCAGCACTTGGCTACCAGTATTTTTTAATGAGGTGCGTGGATTGTCTTTGACTCACGCTAGTAATGTTGTGGGCATTTTGCCTGTGGTGGGTATTGTTGCGACTATCTGTGGCGGTGTTTTCCCAGCGAAACTAGGCCTTCGGCGACCGTTCTTGATATTCCCGGGGATCATTTTTTCTGTTGCGAGTTTGGGAGTAGTATTTTTAGATTCTTTGCTCTTAATGTATCTGTGCGTGATCGTTATGGGTATAGCGGGATGGATCTATCTGCCATCTATATTTACGATTCCCATGGAATTAAGTGGAATGACTCCCGAAAAAGTTGGTGTTATGACGGCAGCAACGTTAGCGGTTGGTAATTTCGCAAGTTTTCTGTCACCCATTTTGGTTGGTTTCACGACTGATATTTTGGGATCCTATGCACCGGCCTTCACTTTTTTTGCGGTAGGGTCATTAACGGTTGTTGTTGCAGGAATTTTGTTACCAGAAACAGGACCAAAGGGTGCACCAAAATCCCAATAACGAGTTGATTAGATCGAGTGATGAAGGTTATGTTGAGCGCCCTAGTACTACCAAAGCGATCCCGATCACAACTAATGCTGCTCCCAATATGACCCGCAGGGTGACTTTTTCAAGCGATCGCAAAAACACGATGCTTAAGACTATTGCTATCAACGGAGTTGTTGCAGCGATGGGAGTTACCACTACGACAGGTGATCGATCTAAAGCTAAGAAGAGAAATAGAACGCCCATCGATGAAAATATTCCAGAGATAACGATAAACATTTGGGCTTGCCGGGGCGATTTTAGATCTTTGGGTAGATCTTTTAATCCGACGATAAACATTCCGATCATTCCGAAGAAGATTCCGGTCACTGCTGCGACCTGTGGCTCCGCGTAGTCCGTAACGATTTTTTTTGCGACGACTTGACTAATTCCGTAGGATATAGCCGCACTTAGAGCGAAAAAGATACCGATAAAGTTGGAACGTCTATCCGGTTTGCTTGGTATCGACATTGTTAGGAGTTGTCCGTTGCGATCGCGATTATCCCGACAATGATTGAAGTGGTTCCTACAAGAAGTAGGGGAGTTATTTTTTCATCGAAAAAGGCTACTGCCAATCCAGTTGAAATGAGTGGTGCGATTGCCATTATTGGTGTTGCTCGTGCTACACCAAGGTAGTTAATACTAGAATAATTGAACAAGCGGCCGAAGACGAAATTCAGTGTGCCGTTAGCAATGAACCACGGTATAGCAATGATCGGGAAAGCGAAAATCGCTCTAGGGTCTATTGCTAGGCTAACAATGGTTAGCACGATAAAGCTTGAGATCAATGAAAAAAAGGTTGCATTGAGTGTTCCAATGTGTTGCAATCCGATCCTCGCAACTATGGCCGATACGGCCCATGCTGTCGCCGCAATCAGTGCAAATAATATTCCGATCATGTAGATAGTTTGGCTGGTTGTTGTGCAAGATACGAGTCAATCATGGATTCGAAGATGAAAGAGCCATCAATGCTGCCAAGATTTGCTTCGCAGGAGCGTTCAGGGTGCGGCATCATGCCTAGGACATTCCCGTTTTCATTTACAATGCCGGCAATGTTGTCTAGGGAGCCGTTTGGATTGTCTTCATCTGTTATGTTGCCACTTGCGTTTGAGTAGCGAAAAGCGATTTGCCCATTTCGATTAAGCCTATCTAATATATCGGGTGGTGCAAAATAGTTTCCTTCACCATGGGAGATCGGAATTTTCAAAATTTGATCTTGTTCACAATTGTTTGTAAATGGTAAACGTGTATTTTCTACCCGTAACTGTGTCCATTGGCATCGATATTGTAGGTGGGCGTTTCGCGTGAGGACCCCAGGTAGCAAGCCCGATTCGCATAAAATCTGAAAACCGTTGCAGATTCCGATCACGAGGCGGCCGTCATTTGCCATTTGTGTCACTTGTTCCATGACTGGTGAGAATCGCGCTATTGCCCCAGCGCGTAGGTAATCTCCGTACGAAAATCCGCCGGGAAGTATCGCACAATCATAAGATGATAGGTCAGTTTCTTTGTGCCAGACATAATCAACTTCCTGATGGAACACATTGGTCAAAACGTCACCGCAGTCTTTATCACTCCATGTGCCAGGGAACACGATTACCGCAAAACGCATACGTTTTCTCCTGATACCAAACTTTTGCTAAGTGCGCTCTTTGATCAACTCTCAAGCAGTTTAGTCACTACTTCATTAATCTCGCGTCCGTCCGCTTTCCCTCTAAGAGTTGGTGCTAACATCCCCATCACTTTCCCTTTGTCAGCTGGCCCTCGCGCTCCAACCTGCGCAATCACATTACGTGCTTCCACAGTTATTTCCTCTAGGGACATTTGTTGAGGGAGGTAATTTAAAACGACCTCGAGTTCGGATTGCTCCTTGGAAACAAGGTCGCTACGGTTAGCCTTTTCAAATTCGGCGATGCTTTCTTTCCTCTGGCGAACTTCTCGCGCTAGGATGTCTACTATGCCTTGGTCATCCAGCGGTTTCTTTTGGGCAATTTCAGCATTTTTTATAGCCGTGCGTATCATGCGGATCGCGGATCGCCGAACAGCATCCCCATCTCGCATCGCACTTTTTAGGTCTTCTCCGAGTTGTTCAGATATGTTTGAATCAGCCACGGTTGGTACGCATGCTCTTACGTCGTTTGGCTGCAGCTTTCTTTTTTCGTTTAACACTCGGTTTTTCAAAGTGCTCCCTACGGCGTGCTTCGGAAAGTATGCCGTTTTGTTGCACCTTCTTATTAAATCGCCTCAAAAGACTGTCAAAACTCTCGTCGTCAGATAAGAAAACTTCACTCAAAAGACTACATTCCTTCCTTCGAAAACCATCAAATTCAATAATGGGATTATCATTCTTGCATACTCTTTGGGTGGAGTAAGTCTATCTAAGCGAGAAACAGCCTGTCAAGCAATAGCATGTTTACCGAACTTTGTGAGAGGCAGTATGAATATAACACTCAGGCGAGTAGCTGAGTATTAGGGCGATTTGTTTGGATGAAATCGTATGGAATGTCGGACGTATAAGTAACTCTAATTTAGGGTTTATCATACCGGATTTGTTTTCAGAGACATTTATTGGTTAAATGGTGAATACTCTATTGGTTTACAAATTTGGCGCAGATTATATAATAGAGTCCTTATCAAAGTGATTAGACAAGGAGAAATATGAACTGGTGGTATCGGTTGTATGGATGGAGTCATCTCGGTAAGTACGCACCAATAAGAGTGTTATTGATTTCTGCCCCTGCATATTGGGTTGGTCAGCTTACTCCAATTATTTGGAAAAGGATGGAGCAATCATTAACAGGTCCACAGGACATATTTGCTGGATTTTGGCTAGGGTTCACCTTCGTTTTGATTTTCCTGACCCTTCTGACTCTTCCCTCGGGGAGATACCATGAATTGAAGGAGAAGGGCGAGTTGTGATGCGCGAGTAGATTTTTAATCTCGAGCGCAAGAGGAAAGATTTGGTCTGAAAGACAGAAAAGAGAGAGTCGTTATGCCTATACCGCAAATACCAGAATTGTTGTTGATTTTGATGATTATTCTGATTATATTTGGCGCTGGAAAACTACCGGAAATCGGGAATGCTTTGGGTAAGGGGCTTTCCGAGTTCCGTAGGGCTCAAACGAATGAAGAGGCCGAGAAAGACGATCAAGCCAAAGCCTAGAACTTGATTCTTTTAGCGCGCAATTGGATTTTCAATTCTTTGTGCGATCGCTACCGCTGCTGCTGCTGCTGCCTCTTTGTTATTTGGAGTAGAGTTCGTTTTTTTTGACGGTGGTTCTTTTATTCTCTCATTAAAGACGAGACTTCCAACTATTTGCTCAGTATTGTAGTTTCTGTTGATCCAATCCTTTCCAACTTTCCAGTTGGCGCCCGTTTCTTGTGGGATGGTCCTACCAACGAACTGAGCTGTCAGTCCTTGTGTCCACCAAACGCGTTGTTTTTTTGGCGCGGAGATCGATTGGGTTCGTGTTGGATTGTTTTGTATTGAATGCGCGAGTGCGACTGCAATCATTGCGACACGAATGTTTTTGGAAGATTCTAGGGTTTTCCCTAGTACCGTAGTTTCCTCTTGATCAAGCGAAACCTTCTCTTCACCCGCGGAAACTATGTGTTTCGGGATGAGCCGGCCGAGTGCCCATAGTGCAATGATTAAAAGAGACAATGTAAGGAATACGACGGTCACTCCAATTCCCATGATGCTTAATGCCTCAGGAAGGTATTCCATGCATCTCTTTCCTTTCCGCCGAATATTTTGAATCATACCGTTCTATGGTGCAGATCGCAATGTGAAGAACTACAGGGTACACAAGGATTCTTCTTCTATGGATGGATTTATTCAGGCAATAAGGGTTTAATTCCCTCTTCGAGTTCGATCTCGAGAGCATTGATGGCGTATGAGAGAGTGGCGTAATAGCCGATCATGATAATTAAATCAACAGTTCCTTTTTTTCCAAGGTGGGTCTCTACTTCAGAAAATGTTTCCTGTGAGATGAGTTTATGCACTAATAGTTGATTTGTGAATTCGACGAAAACCTGTATTTCATCATTCAGTAAATTTGGTGTGGCTTGATCACGGATCGCTGCTATCGTTTTATCATCCAATCCTGCTTGCAGTGCGGATTCAACATGGTGTGTCCATATGTATTGGCATTTCAGGTTTTTAGCTATAGTAAGGGTTACGGCTTCTCGTAATGTGTTTGAGATGCTTGGGGATACGTAACGGAGCATTTCACCTATAGCTGCCACTTGGGCTGCTAATTCGGGAGTATTCAGCAGAGCTGCGAACGGAGGTGCGACATGATCTCGCTTCGCTTGAATCTTGGTGTAGAATTGTTTCTCGTTTTCTGGCAAATCATTTTCCGTCAAAATCGGAACACGTGTCATATCGCCCTCTTTTCGTTGAGCCAGGTTCGTTAACATTCTTGGTAACATATGAATGGTAACAGTTCATTTCGGCCGATTCACTTGCAGAGTAATAATCGTTATTTGTTCAGCGGGGGTCTTTTAATGCATCTTCAGTTGCCTAACCAAGTATTGGTTCCAGTCGAGATTGTTCGGACAAAAAGAGAGAAGACTATTTCAATAAAGGTGATAGATGGGGCTCTACGAGTTCTTGCCCCCAAACTTTTGTCATCTGATCAAATTCAAAAAATTATTGATGGTAAATCTGATTGGATCGCTAAAAAAATACATGAGTATCGGGTGACAAGCGCAATAGAGCAAAAAAAGTATGTTGATGGTGAAGTTTTTTTGTATCTAGGTCGAAAATATCGCCTGAAGTGTGTTAAAAACAATGATTCCGAGCGTGGTGTGAATTTGCGCGCTGGATCATTGTATTCGGTGATCGAGACAGGTTTAAATGATGAATCACAACGAAGTCACCACAAAAATCAAATTAATGACTGGTATCGAGAAAAAGCTGATTCTTACTTAAAAAAACGTACTTATTTCTATGGGCGGATTATGGGTTTTTTACCTAATAAAGTAATGGTTAAGCATTACAAGACCCGATGGGGTTCATGTTCAGCATCCGGGGATATCAAATACGATTGGAGAATTGTGATAGCCCCGAAACAGGTGGTTGACTACCTAGTGATCCACGAACTCAGCCACTTGAGATATCGCGGTCATCGATCTGAATTTTGGAGATATTTGGCCCACTATGCTGCTAATTATCGTGAACAGCGGTCTTGGTTACGGGACAATGGACACACGTTGGTTGTTTAACGGATTTTTCAAATATGTTGGTTTAGGTTTCATCATGTGATTTGTTGAACATTGGTCTTAAACTCGGGAACAGGACTAGAGTGATCAATGCTCCAATTAGGCATAGCAGGCCTGTTCCGGCTGTCGCACTTTGTGTACCGTATGCCTCTGCCGTAATACCGAGGAATATCGTACCTGCTGGCGATAGCCCAAAAACGATAAATCTAATACTTAGAACTCGCCCGCGTAAATTGTCTGGAACTGTAACTTGTAGCAAAGCAAAATTTGCTGCAAATGAGAGTTGCAGTAGGAAGCCTGCCACTAATGCCACTGCAATTGAAATAATGAGCATCGGTGACAGCCCAAAAAGTATGATCATAGCGCCAAGGCCTATGGCCCCCACGCTAATATAAGTTGTCAAATGGTGAGGACGGTTTGAGATTGCAACCGCCAGAGAACCGAATAAGGCACCGGCACCGCCCGCCGCTCCCAGTAAACCTAAACCGGCTTCACCAGAGTTCAAAACATCTCGAGCAAAAACAGGTAAAACTGTTTGATAAGGGAATCCAAACATGACGATGACAAACCCACTAACCATTAGGCCAAGAATTAACGAATTATTTATCACATAACTAAAGCCTTCTTTAATACTTGTTATTACTGGTGATGGTTTTGCTTGTGACATTTCTTGTGAAGTTGGGACATGTACGAAGAAGAAAATGATGACGGCTGCGGCCGATGCAACAGCTGGAGTGAAGAATGCAACTGAAATGGAAAAAGAGGCCAGGAGAATGCCTGCTAAAGCCGGGCCGATGAATTGCGCGCCACTAAACATTGTTGATGCCAGCGCTACCCCGTTTGCTATGTCGTTACGTGGGACTAGGTTTGGAACGATGGCTGCACGAGCGGGAAACGCTAGGGCAAAGCTTGTTCCATTTATTATGCCTGTGATAAAAATATGCCAAATCTCAATATTTCCGGTAGCTACAAGTATAGCTAGAGCCATTACTGCTAAGCAATTTGCCGATTCCCCAAATAAACAAATAAGACGCCTGTCGAAACGATCGGCAATGATCCCTCCTGGTATCGAAAGGACTAAGGATGGGAGTTGCGCCGCGCCCGCGACAGCTGTCACCATGAATGGAGAGTTTGTGATCTCCAAAACCAGCCATCCCCTTGCGATGATAAGAAGAAAAAAAGACGTAATTGATAGCAGAGATCCAAGCCAGAACAATGTGAAATCTTGTGATGCGAACGCACGCAGTGGTCCTGTACCATTTGTCGGAACATTTGTGGACGAATTGGTTGTCATTACTTGCGGGCTTCAGCTAACGCATTCGGTTCAATTTTCAAAGTGCTTGCCAGTACTTTTTTCCTTCTCCTTTGATAACGACGCCAATATTTTGATTGAAAACGATATGTGGCGCCGCAACTTTGAACCCCTCGTCTGCGAATCGATTCATTAGGCTCATCCGTGACTCACGGGCTTTTTCTTTATCAATATCAGCGCCTACATTCCAATCAGGTTGCTCGACTTGGACAGGGTTATGGAAAAGATCACCAACAATAATACCCTTCTCACCTTTTGATGTGATCGCTGCGCATTGATGCCCGGGGGTATGTCCCGGAGATGGCAGAGTCACGATTTCTGGAGTGACTCGATATTCCCCGTCCACAATTTCAAGACGACCGGTGCTTGTCAATGGTGCCACATGTTTTTGGACCGCTGCTGCTCGCTCCGGCGCCGCATCAGGACCAGTGAAATAATCCCAGTCTTTTTGAGGGATTATATACCTGGCGTTTGGGAATCGAGGTTTTGCAGTTCCATCTTCGTCGTTAATGTTCCAACCAATATGATCGCCGTGTAGATGGGTATTTATAACTGTATTGATATCATCCGGTGTCAGTCCAACCTTCTTTAGGTTGTCAATGTATGCACCTTTAGCATTGTCAAAAGCTGCGTGTGGGCCGGGTCCGTAACCAGTATCAACAAGAATATTTTCATTTGGTGTCACAACGACGAATCCACAAAAATTTGTGCGGAATTTCCCGTTTTCATCAAGGTATTCTTTGTATTTGTCCCATGATTCTGGTGGCACGTCAGGGTAAAATTGTGCGGGTTCTCTTGGTGGTGCATCTAGGTCAAGCAACGTGATAATCTCAACATCTCCAACTCGTACGCGGTCACTCATGGTCTTCTCCCTATTTAATTGCCTAGGATTGGTTTTTATAGCGAAATCGTAGTTTCCGTCTTTTTATATTGAATTTAGTGAATATTTCCGATGCTACAAACTAGAATCGTTGCGGTTCTAGTATTTTTGGTTTGTGAGTTTGCTGAGATCGTTTGCGGATTGTTCTAATTTGGCTGCAATATTGGTGTCGACTAACACTAAAGGTTCTGCAACTGTTTCAAATAATCTCCCCTGTTCTTGAAACCCTCTCATGATTCGTCCTAGCTCTTTGATCATTGCATTGGTCTCTTCACTTAGATTTTTGGTTTGTAGAAGGCTACGTTGCATGGCAGTCCCTTTGTGTCGCAAATCATCCATGCTACTCAATGTAATAAGTAATTGATCATGTAATCCACGGATATTTTCTTCTAAGTTTTCTGCAGTGTCGATTATGTCTTTAAGTTTATGGTGATCGTATGTGTTGTTTGAATCCATAATTGTCCTTGAGGTATGTTTTCTATCGTTGGATGCAAAGATAAATTGTGCTTTGGGTATCGGCCTAACTTGCGATCTGTTCAAGCATTAGTTTCAATAAATCGTGACGTGTGAATATTCCGACAATGGTCTCGTTCCGCATGATTGGTAGACGATTCAGTCGGCGTTCTAGCATTAGTTCTGTTATTTCAGAAATCGGCGCTTCTTCCTTTACGGTCACCACAGGAGTTTTCATTAATTCATCAACCGATCGATTCCGCACTTCTTTAGCTATGTCTTGCATTGTTTCAGGTGTAACATATTCACCCATCAATGTGTAAAGGTCTCCAGCCATGGCAAGAAATTTATATTTTGGAGTGAAGTCGGTGTGGGTTAAGATTCCGACGAGTCTGTCTTGCCCATCAGTGACAGGTAGGCAGCTTACGTCATTATCTATCATTAGTCGGGCAGCATCCCCGACGGTTGCGTTTGCACTAATAGTTATGACTGGGCTGCTCATAAGATCTTTTGCTGTGATCACTTCTGATTCGTTACTCACCTGTACTGCCTTTCTTTTTCCTTTAATATCTTCACTGCTTATTATAGTTGTTTTCATTTGCAATCTTACTAAATGCACTCTATCTGATATGAAATCATAAAGATATAGCGGGACTAATCGGATTTGAATCAGGTGTATTGGTTTAGGCTTCTAAGTTATGATGGAAGCGTAATCTGTCGTTTGGTAGGATGTTTCTGATGGTCAATATTTGTATACTTGGATTGGTCAAGGGAATTGTTTTTGCTCCAATCTTTTATTGGCGTTGGTTAAATAAGAAAGGGATGTAAATTCAGAATGGTGTCACAAATTAAGACGGTATGTTTTGATCTGGACGATACACTTGTCGATAACGAATCTGGGGAAGAGGAACGTTTGCGTAAAGCTCTTGGACCATTGGCGGAACGTTTCCCCTCATTTGATATAGAAGATCTCATTGATCGGGCTATGACAATTGATCCGGTTCAGGGAAGATTGGTTACACTTATTACCGAAACGGGTCTTGTAGATCCAAAATTAACCGATGAAGCTTATGACTTATATGATGAAACAGTTCAGCATCTTAACCTGTTTGCTGATGTCCGCGATGTTTTAACAAAGCTTCAGGAGAAAATGCCACTGGGCTTGGTTGGGAATGGTGATACGAACGAGCAGCGTGGGAAGATCGCACACCTCGATCTTGAAAAACATTTCAAATACATACTAATTGGCCAAGAACAGGGATGTTATAAGCCAGACCCAGAAATGTATAAGAAAGTTGTTGAACAGTCAGGTTTTGAACCTGAAGAAATTCTATTTGTTGGTGATAGGATTGATGAAGATGTGCGTGGGCCGAAGGAATTTAATATGCAAACAGTGTGGGTAGCGCGCGGCCTTGTACGAAGTTATCCCGGGGAAGTTCAGCCTGACTATACGATTACGAATTTTGCCGAGCTTTTCCAGATTCTTGAGGTGTAGATGGCCGCGGACCAAATTAATGCTATTTTTTTTGATCTAGATAACACACTTTGTGACGTTGAAGGAAGCTTTGCTGAGCGGTACCAGGCCGGCATTTCAGCATTGATACAGCAGGACAGTCGTTGGACTGAGGAGGAACTTCTTCAGAGAACTATTTCCATGGATCGATCCCGCGGACGCCTAAGTGCTTTGTTGGTAGAACTGGGAGTAAATGATTCGGAAGCAGGTAGGGCCGCTTTGGAAGCAGAGAATGAGGTTTTGTTTTCCAAATTAAAGCTTTTCCCTCAAATTCTTGAATCGTTAGATGTTTTGTCCGAATACTATGTTCTTGGCATTATTACTAATGGTTTAGCTGCACAACAGACCAGAAAGTTACGCACTCTTCAGTTAGAGAGGTTTTTCCCGATCATCATTATTGATGAGAAATTAGGAACATCCAAACCAAACGCGGAAATATTTGAAGTAGCTATCGCGAAAGCTGGATGTAAACCAAATCAGGCGATGTATGTTGGAGATCAATGGGATGTGGACGTGCGCGGTGCGAATTTAGCTGGACTACATGCCGTGTGGATTAACCATGATGGTTTAGAGCAGCCGAAATTTGGGCACGCAAAATTTGTTCTCCATAGTGTTGCGGAGTTACCAGAAGCCCTTGGGCTATCAACACCAGAGATGTAAATCACTTACTGCTAGTTTCCTAAGGCCATTCTTAATCCTAATAAGATGAACATTACTCCAAGAAATCCAAGCAGCGCTGCTGCGCCTCTCAAGAGACCAATATAGGTGCGTTCACTCATTAACGATCTGCCTTGTGATAATGATAGCCCTATAGCTCCGTACCATCCAAAGTCAGCCAAGATGTGTCCCAACCAAAAGCTAGTTATACCGATTATTCCTGCTTCGATTGCAATGTTAATTTGGTTGGCACCTGCGGTAACCCACCATATCCCCCAATAAGGGTTTGATACGCTGATGATTGCGCCAAGGAAGAGCAGTCTTCTGGGATGGGTCTGTACTCTGGTTGATCTGGCTCTCCTAGTTGGAGTAGTTAAGATTTGTGTCGTTTCGGGTGCGGTTTTATATGTTTTCCATGCAAGCCATACTAAGTAAAGCCCACCTGGAATGCTGATGAAGAAGATTAGTTGAGATTGTTTCTGCATCCAATCCAATGAGAAGACGAGCAAGAAAATCGCGATTAATTCGAGAAGCGAATGTCCCCATATCAGGTAGAGAACACTTTTTATCCCTCGGCGCGCACTTTCAATTATCGTTACTGCTAAAAGTGGCCCTGGTGTTATTGCTCCGGTTAAACCAATAAAGAAAGAGGCGGCAAAAATTGCTGGTATCGTCACCGTGTTGATTTCATTAGGCATGGATTCTCACTTGTAAACGACTTCCCTCAATTGGCAGTTTTGGTTTCACTAGTAGTGGGACGAGACATTAATGTCTCTACCACATCCAGTGGCTTCATGTTATCCCACAATATGTGTCCCAAATTCTTGGCGATAGGCATTTCCACTTCAAGCTTTTGTGCTAGAAGTAAGACCGCTTTCGTTGTATCAATGCCTTCTACGACATTTTGCATGTTCGCTAGAATTGTTTCTGGGCTTTGCCCTTTTCCTAGCTGCTCTCCGAAGTACCGGTTGCGACTTAATCGACTGTAGGAGGTTGCCATCAAGTCACCAAGTCCAGCCAGACCAGAAAAAGTTGATGGATTCGCTCCGAGTGCGGTTCCTAATCTGACAATTTCTGCCATCGCACGCGAAATGACACCCGCCTTCGCATTGTCACCTAGATCTAGACCGTCCGCTATTCCAGCTACAATTGCCACTACATTTTTCATTGCACCACCCAATTGTGTTCCAATCACGTCCGAATTGACATATGTTCTGAATTTATCGGATGCCAACGCATCTTGTACAATCTTTGCGTTCGCACTCGAGGTAGAAGAAATCACAGTGGAAGTTGGCAATCCTTCGGCAATTTCTCGCGACAAATTTGGCCCAGATAATATGCAAACTTGAGATGGATTTTCAAGATTCAATTCTTGGTCGATTATGTCACTCATAAAATTGCCTGTAGATGCTTCCAAGCCTTTTGTTGCAATCACAATAATTGTTTTGGGTGAAACCCAATCCTTCAATTTACGTGCGTTGTCGCGCAAACTTCCCGAAGGAACTGCAAAGATTATGAGATTGGAGTTTTCGATGGTGTGCTTTTCAATGGAAGAGATGTGCAAATGAGAGGGGAATTTATAGCCCGGCAAGAAACGACTGTTTTCGCCTTCAGCAAGAATTTTGTCCACTTCGATTTCTGTTCTGGCGATTAGGGTGATGTTGTTTCCAGCTCTACTCAATAATAAACCTAGAGTGGTGCCCCAACTTGTAGTTCCGACAATAGAGATTCTCAATTTATCGATTCTCTCCAAGACGCGGTTCTTTTTTTTGAATTAAACGTTTTATGTTTTCTTTATGTTGGTATAGGACAACTAAAATTGTTACACCCCCGAATACGGCGTATGGCCATAATACGGTATTCCTAGAAAAATTAATGACCATTAATCCACCTGTAAACATGACAGCGGTTAGCGATGCTAAAGATACGTATCGCCAGATACCTACGAATACACCCCATAAAGCTAGTCCTGCTAGGGCGCCGAGGGGGGTCATTACTAGGGCTGCACCTAATGCAGGTGCAACGCCTCGTCCTCCTCTAAATTTAGCGAAAATGGGCCAATTGTGTCCAGCAATTGCTGCAAGGCCCGAAGTAGCTGCCATGGCAGGATATTGGGCCCCAAGAGTATTGCTTGATATTGGTATTGTCTCGTTTGCCACTATAAGCACTGGAAGGGCTCCTTTGAGTACATCTGCAGCGAGCACGATGGACGCTATGCGCGGCCCAAGTAGACGGAGCGCATTTGTTGAGCCAGTGCTTCCGCTACCTTGGGTGCGAATATCTATGCCACGTAGTTTTCCTGCGATTAACCCAGAGGGTATCGATCCCAGTAGATAAGCAAAAACGGTTATCCCTAAAAGCGAAATCATGCTCCATCCTGTGAACGCGACCTCAATTTTATTTCGATTGCAGTTCCATCGAATCCAAATTCACGTCGGAGAGTATTTTCTAAGAATCTGCGATAAGAAAAATGCATGCGACTGGGGTCATTCACAAAAAGCACGAACGTGGGCGGGTTCACATCTGCCTGCGTTCCATAATAGACACTAAGGCGCCGTCCTTTTACCAGAGGAGGTAGATGTTCCGCGGCTGCGCGTGCAAGAACACGATTCAATTGTGAGGTGGATACGCGGATTTGGCGTTCAGCGTGAATCTTGAGAATTGCTTCGAGTACGAGATCTATGCCTTCTTTTTCGAGCGCCGAGGTAAAAACGATGGGGAAACCAGTGAAAAACTTAATACGAGAACGGAGAAATTGTGATATATCAACAGCATTGGTTTTTTCAGGATCGACTAAGTCCCACTTGTTGACGACGACTATTAAACCTTTCGTTCCATCTTGCGCGTATCCTGCTATGTGAAGGTCTTGAGCAGGTAGAGGTTCCGTTGCGTCTATCACCAAGATTGCGATATCAGCTCTGTTTATAGCAGAAAGAGATCGTAATACGCTGAATTGCTCCACTCCACGCTGTACACTGCCGCGTCTACGGATTCCCGCGGTATCGATAAGCAACAAAGTGTTTTCTTCGTATTCAATTTCTGTGTCGATTGCGTCTCGAGTTGTACCAGGGACATTGCTAACCACGACTCGTTCTTCTCCAAGAATCGCATTCAATAACGCTGATTTTCCTACATTCGGTCTTCCTATGATCGAAACGCGAATCATTGATTCTGCATCATCAGACGGCAAAATAGGTATTGTGCCTACGATCCATTCGATTAGTTCGGCTACGCCTCTACCATGGTGAGCGCTAATAAGAAGTGGCTCGTCCATCCCAAGTGTGTAAAATTCTGCTGCCTGGTATTCTCTTTCGTTATTATCAACCTTATTTACGGCAATTAATACGGGTTTTTTACTTTCACGAAGTATTTGGGCGATTTCTTGGTCTCCAACGATCACACCTTCCATGATGTCGCACAGAAAGATGATTGCATCGGCGGCATCAAGAGCAGCATCTACCTGGGCTCGAATCCCAAGTCTAATATCGGTTTCAGGGTCGAATTCTAACCCGCCTGTATCAACAAGCAGGAATCGAGCGTCCCCTTCAGTCACTTCTACTGCGATACGATCTCTAGTTGTTCCGGGTTCATCTGTGACAATAGCGACGCGATTTCTCACAAGGCGGTTAAATAGGCTGGATTTTCCTACATTAGGGCGTCCGACTATGGCAACTACTGGAAGATTCATGAGGTAAATCTAAACTTTATTTGCAGCTTGTAAAAGCATGGCTAAGACAGCTTGCTGCGCGTGTAAGCGATTTTCTGCTTGATCAAACACGACAGATTGCGGATGATCCAAAATATTTTCACTTATTTCTTCCCCTCTGTGTGCAGGAAGATCGTGCATAAAAATCGCATCCTTTTTTGCGTGTCCAATTAATTTTTCGGTCACTTGGTATCCTTGAAAAGCCTTTATGCGTGTGTCTCGTGCTTCATCTTGCCCCATACTGACCCATACATCGGTGTAAATGACGTCCGCACCTTCAACCGCCAAAGTTGGGTCTGTCAGTTGCTCGAAAGCGCCACCATAAAGCGAAATGTTGCGATTAACTTGAGCAACTATATTTTCGGTTAACTGGTAATCGGTGGGGCAGGCAATACGGAACGATGCTCCTACCAGAGAGCATGCTAATGCGAGACTAGTGGAAACATTGTTGCCATCGCCTATGAAGGCTATTGTTATCTTGCTAAGGTCTTTTTTGTACTCGGTGATGGTTAATAAATCTGCCAGCGCTTGACAGGGATGTTCAATATCAGATAGCGCATTTATCACTGGGGCCTTCGTATGTTTTGCCATTACGTCGATGGTTTCTTGCTCGAACGTTCGTAGCACAATTCCGTCGACATAACGATCTAAGACACGAGCGATATCCTCAAGTGGTTCTCGACCGTTTAATCCAATTTCTTGTGGAGTTAGATTGATTGTATTTCCATCTAGCCGATTCATTGCTACCTCGAAGCTAACGCGGGTTCGGAGTGATGGCTTTTCAAACAAAAGAGCAATCGTTTTGCCCTCTACCGTTTGGGTGAGTGTTTTTGCCTTCATTCTTTTAGCTGTTCCGAGAATCTGGGAGACATCTTCTACCGTGATATCCGCGATCCGTAATAAATTGTCCATCAGATGTTGCTTTCGTTCTAAATTCTATTTATTTGATCATTAGTGAGATTGCATTGTAGGGCTCGGGTTTATTGAGTGCAAGGAATCAACTGGCGAGATTTTGTCGCATTGTGGTAAGCTTGATCTGCGAAAATTGTTACGGGTTAACGGCGGTTACTGAGAAATCCTGTTTATTTTATCTTCGAGCTCATTGATCCTTTGGGAAAGAAGAGCAATTTCTTCTGACTCTTTTGGCTGTGATTTGTCTTTTGTCGCCCTACGTTTGGTATCAGGGCTGGCATGTTTTATTTGTTGATTTGATGAAGAGTTGGCAAGCATGTGTCTAACATCCACTCTGTATTCCGGGCCATGTGGTCCGGGTATCAGACGAGCAGGTAAGCGACCTGATTTGATCGCGCGCCGGATGGTTTTTACTGATACACCTAGTTCGGCTGCTGCAAGGGTCAATGGTTGCTCATGGGAAGTCGTGGCTCCGTCTGGTGTACTTGACCCTCCATTAGCGTCTTGTTCAGTTAACTCTTCGTGAGTTGTTTCTATTTGTTCTTGAATATCATCTCCAGTAAACCATGCGTACAGGCTAATGACATCTGCTTCCACCCTCGAGCTTGTCATGAGGAGGCCGCGACTCGTATCTTGGATTCGAAGTTTAGTGGCCGCTTCAGTAAAAGAGCGCCTAATCCTCGCCATTTGGTCCCTTTCATTTAAAGAAAAACGCAGCACAAACCCGGTCCCTTTTGGCAAATCCCGCAAGATATTGATAGGATCGCCATTCAAGGTTTGTGGTTGTGAACGTTGCAACTCGTCCTGGAGTTCGTTGAGTGGTAATGCGATCCCATTAATCTTCGATGAATTCTTTTCCACGCTGTAATCCTTCTCATATTTATGGATATCGGCGCTGTTACTTCTGTGTCTTGTTGAAGAGCAGCGTTTTAATTCGTCGTCACACTCAATGGGAAATCATCAATCGTAATGAAGAACCCTTTTTCAAACCGCTCTGATTTTTGATCTGCTACATATCCATTAATATAGAATACGATTGGTTCATTAACTGAAGTGGATGACATTGGATCAATAACGAGAGCACGGTATTTACCATCAGTTACCGTAATCCATCTACTCACGAACTTACCAACACGAGCAAATACGATAGTGTTCTCGGGTGCGGGCGTTCCGTTTATGGTGACAGATCCTTTCAAGTAAGTTCTGGGCCATAGTGGTGCGCTGTTACCATCTGATGGAGGCGAGTATTGCCGGTATATAAACTGGCCTTTTTTCAAATCGGGTACTTTACTCTGGATGACATCTGCTGTTAGGCCGATAATGTTTGCTGATTCCGTTTGAGGATTTTGGACGCCGATCGCCACGATTTCGCCTTTACGGTTGATTAAGGGTGCTCCGTAAAAATTTGTGTTGCGGAAGGCATTTGTTATTACGAAAAGTTTTGCAGGGTCGTTATCTGGACTCTCTATACTGGATACAAGATCTTTCCCTACTTCAGCTACAGCATTGCCGAATGTACCAGTCGTGATAGCAATTGCTTCCACATCGTCTCCAAGACCTAGCGATGTCAAGGAACCAAATTTTCCGGGTGTAAGGTTCTGTCTTTCAACCTTTACTAGCGCGATTCCTGAAATCTCGTCAACGCCAATTACATTTGCAGGTATATTTTGTACCGCAGAGAAAGCTATGGTGACAGTTTGATTTGTTTTGACGAGATTGGAGCTTGTAAGGACATGTCCTTCGGTATCTAGAATGATTCCAGTTCCCGATAGCCCACTACCATTTTTGATTTGCACTAAAGATTTTGCAACATTGTCTCTAATAACAGATGGCGGGATCGGAGTTGGAGTCGGAGTTGGAGTTGGAGTTGGTGTTGCAGTAGGTGTTGGAGTATGCGTTGGAGTTGGAGTGGGTGTGGCCGTTGGAATGGGAGTTGGAGTGGCCGTTGGCGTAGGAGGAATCACCGTTGCAGTCGCTGTTGGGATTGGGGTTGGGATGGGAGCAGCACACGAAATTGTGGCAAGAATAATCAAACCTAACCACAGAAGATTTTTTCTGTTATAGGGAGTGAACTCCAAATAGTTATTCCTCTGATAAATTTTTTGTTTTTTCATATTTAACTTGTCTGTTTAATGTCCCGTGTGATTTTTTAACCGTCAATAATGAACTAATTATAACAGTGCTTAGACGAGCGTTGTCCTTTAATCATTCGGTAACTTCAAGGCTATTTTTTCCACAGAAAGTGCGTCATTTTTTAGTTTGATGAGAGCACAAGATTGGCTAGTTAAAGGAGAGCCAGAATAGTAAGCCTGCACGGGGCCTTGTGATATCGCGTGGAATATATCCCAGTGTCCCAACGCAATATAATCTAGGTTAGCTTCAGATATTTCTTTGGGAAGTATTGGATAGGCGCGTCCCCAATCGGCCGGTGAATGAACATAATGACCATGAGCAATGCCAAAATTCCATTTCATGGTCCCTTTTGCAGGCGGGGAGGTAAGAGGGGAGAAATCATCATGGCTTACATGTGGTCGTCCCCATACGGAGAGATTAAGGTGGTCAAACTGAAATCGTTCACCGTCAGGTTCTGTGATGATTTCAACCAAATCTGCACGATGTTGGAAGTCAGACTTGTGGTATATCGAATTCGGAACCAGGCTGTCGTGATTGCCAGGGAGAATAACGGTGGGTACGTTTAACCGGCCCAGTTGTTCTATACCTGCATTTATCAGTGGTTCTTTCACCCGATTGTTGTCAAAAAAATCGCCTGCAATCAATAACAGATCTACCTTCGTCTCGATCGCATAGTTAATCACGGCTTCCAGTGCGATAAGTGGCTTGTGATCTTCAGGGGGTTCCAGCTTTTCGTGTAAGCCAATGTGAATGTCAGAGGTATGCAGTACGCGCACTAAGGCTTCACCCGTCATTCGTACTCTCGCTTCAATCGACAGTGTTCGGTTCAGTGTTCTGCCGCGGTCTTCGCGGTGTTCGACGGGGACGTCTCTTCTTTACGGGTTCCGGTGGCGTTGTCCATAGATCATTAAGGAATTCGGTGTCCAAAGTGTGCACCTTGTCCGCTACTTGGGCAATTTCAGGAGATTGGTTGCTTGCGAAAGTTGCTACTTCAATGTATTTGCCCATATCCTTTGCCGTCTGGATTGCATATGCAAAATCACCATCACCGCTTACGACGATGCCTGTGTCGTAATGGTCTTTCCATGCGTATTGCAACAGATCCGTTGCAAGCATGATATCAACCCCTTTTTCGACCGTTACACCTTGGTGCTCACGTGTACGTCCCAGACGTACCTCAAGGTATTCTGTACCGTATAGTACATTCAGGAAACGTTCTTGATCTTTTGATCCTCGCGCATTTCGAGGTCGCTTACGATCTGACTGTCGTACGTTGTAGTAATAGGTTCGGTATATTGGTCGTTCGCCCGCGAGTTTTTCCGCGAAGCTTGAGAAGTTCAAATCAGTTCTACCACAATTTTCTTCCAAGGCGTGGTATAAATTTGATCCATCAATGAAAACAGCTACTCGACCCACTTGAGGTAATGTTCTGTTTGCGTTTACAGGTTGTGTCATTCAGTATCGCATTTCTTCGTTCACAGGATGAGTTCCGTGCATTGAACTCAATATAGCATACAAAACAGATCCGGTCTCGTCGCTGAAAAAGACATATGTCAATCCTTGCGATCTTCCCCAGCGACCGAATTTTTTTCTGAACGTTTGGCTGTTGGCTTGTGTTTTCCCTGCCACGCGGGTTTATTGGTGCCGGGGGCGGGATTCGAACCCGCACGCCCATAAGGACAGAGGATTTTAAGTCCGCCGCGTCTGCCATTTCGCCACCCCGGCGACGTATCCTTTAATTGTATCTGGGGCATTGAGTGCTGTCCATGGTAAAAGTACCCAGCATCTTCTTGGCGTGCACGAGTCCTAATTACGCCTTCGGTTGATTTGGTGGTGGCGCCTTTGAGACATTGATGGTTATTGCACCGAGCAAGTATAAACACGCTAACGTGAAAAATGCTCCTTGATAGGAGCCGATAGTGTCGAACCAAAGTCCTGTTGCAATTGGTCCGCCTGCACTAAAAAGAAGTGTCATGGGACGGCTGATTCCACGGATCGCACCTATGTGTCTTCGACCAAAGTATCTTGCCCATAAAAATTCACTGATTGGGATCGTACCACCGAAGCCAAAACCGTAAAGGTAAAACCCGATCATCAAGATGATTGTTTCTTGGGTAAAATCCCCAAGCAGCATTATGAAAACACCTGTCGCTGATGTGCAAAAAGCCATGCCTGCTAATCGCCTAGGATCAAATCGCTGTAATCCCCAACCCCACACGGCTTTTGATGAAAGATTCCCGAGGCCATTAATTCCTAGTCCAGTTGCGGCGATGCTTCGCGAGAAACCGGCGGCTCCGGCGAAGGGAATGGCATACATTAACACTGATCCAAGTGCAGCGGCATTTAATCCGTATCCGAGAGTCAGTAGCCAAAATCCTGGTGTTCGGATCGATTCGGTTCGAGTGTATGTTTGCTGGTCATCTCGTGCTTGCGCGATGGCGCTCTTATTTTCGGTGTCCCCTTCGGGGATTGCCTCTTGTCGTCCGTCAGGGAATAACCCCACGTCTTCGGGTTGCCGCCGCATAACGAAAGCTATCGGCAAAATAATTGTCGCAACTATACCTGCTAATGTGAGGTATCCGAATCGCCATCCTTGGGAGTCGACAATACTCGTCATCAAAATTGGGGTGATGAGTCCCGCGAGGGATACCCCTGCTGAACCTATGGCCAATGCCCATCCACGGCGTGCGATGAACCATTTTGTTAAAGTTGCATTCACAACTAATGGGCCGAATAGTGGCAGGCCAAATGACCGGCTAATTGTCTGGAAAAGCACGAACAGCCAAAATGAGGATTGCCATGCCAATCCTATTAACCCCGCGCTACAGATTATTGCACCACTAATCATTAATCGTCGAGGGCCGATTCTGTCGACTTGTGGTCCAACAAAGATGGCCATTACGCCGCCGATGACCATCGCGATGGAAACTGACGCTGCGAACTGCCAGACCTGTAGACCTAATTCGTCTACTAATGGTTCAAGCATGACTCCCGATACCATTTGGCCCATGCTTGTCGCGGTGTATTGGGTCAGAACTGCTCCGGCTAAGATCCACCAGCCATAATGAGATTTGAAAAAGCTTTTCATAACATTAGACACAATATTATCAGATCCATTGAATCAATTTGTTCAGCATGGCATCCATTAGAACGTATCCAGTCTAGTGGATTCACTAATCATGTCCTGAATTGCTTTGAGGTAAGGATTTGGAAATAAAATTGATTAAAGGTGTCTCAATTGCGATTTTATATCTGGCGAAGAGATTTCGTAAAAGATAAAAATTGGAGGCGACGGTCGGATTTGAACCGACGAATAGGGGTTTTGCAGACCCCCGCCTTAGACCACTTGGCTACGTCGCCTTTAATGAAACTCACGTCATGGAACTCTGGTGCCGAGGAGGAGACTCGAACTCCTACGAGCTTTCGCCCACTGCCCCCTCAAGACAGCGTGTCTACCGGTTCCACCACCTCGGCGGTTCAATCACGATTATATCGTTGATTGGAACCTGTCGTAAAGCCTCAGCATGTTCAAATTGGGAAACAAGGCTCTTGTTGACTAGCAAACTCTGTTTCGTAATCAGGATAATGAGGTTTTTCCCATAAATGTAGACTTTTTACGTAAAACACCATGTTTTTTGTAGGTGATATCATACATCCCCGTGTTTTCATGTGGTAGAATCAACACACGAATTTGTTGGTAGGTGAGAATAGATTTTATCGCGTGATGTCATCGGGGCGTCGGCAGGAAGGTGTGAATATGGATTTCGTTTACCACTACACGGATGAGCAAGAGAAGTTTCGTACAGAAGTACGTGAATGGCTTGGCGAGAATGTGCCGGATCACTTCGAACAACCTCATGATTCTAAACATATGGATCGCGAGACATGGGAGTGGGCCAAAGAGTTTCGTATGAAATTAGGCGAACAAGGATGGCTATATCCAACCTATCCGAAAGAGTATGGTGGTGGTGGATTAACTGCCGAACATAATATGGTGATTCAAGAGGAATTGAAGAGCCTTGAATTGCCTATCTTCAATCAATTTTATGATAATAGTCTTGATTTGCCAGCAATCATGGTTTGGGGAACGGAAGAGCAGAAGAAAGACTTCTTGCCCGGCCGTTTAAGTGGCGACAAGTTAGCGTGGCAATTATTCACAGAACCGGGTGCAGGATCTGACTTGGCATCTCTTAAGACACGTGCAGTGAAAGACGGAGATGACTGGGTGATCACTGGTGAAAAAGTGTTTGTTGGTGGGGATCATGGATACATTGATCCTGAGACAAAAGTTCCAGATGAGATGCAAGTTGGTGAAATCTTCTGTTTAGCGATTACAGATCCGAATGCCCCACGACACCGGAACATGGGGTATTTTTATATCCCCGGTATGGTTCCAGGAATGTCTGTACAAACCCTTGATCTCCTTGTAGGTCATGGGAAACGCCAGGTTTATCTTGACAATGTACGTGTTTCAAATGAGCGGTTAATCGGTGGTGAGACGCAAGGTTGGCAAGTTGCTCAGACAACTCTAGAGATTGAGCATGGCGGTGGAGGATCGATTATCCCGCGGCATGCTACGGTTGAAAAATTCCTTAACTACATTCGTGACACAGGTGTTGGTTCAGATCCTCATCTCCAACAGATTGCAATGGATGCCTTTATCGAGTCTGAAGTTTTGCGGTTAATCAATATGAGGAACTATTGGATGTACAGCACGAAACAGGAGATGACATATCATGGATCTCAGTCGTCCTTGATTCGCAAGGAGTCTGATTTAGTTATTGCTGATGCAATTCGTGATGTGATTGGTCTTGATTCACTGTTGGATGTAGAGGATCCAGGGGCAGAGTACGAAGGAGAATTTGAGCATCACCAGCGAGAAAGTCTTGCGGGTGCCCACCCCGGTGGCACCATTGAGGTGCAACGGGTTATCATCGCACGGCGTATAGGGGTTAGTCGGACACAGGAGCGAGCAGCTCCAACTCCTTCTACCGCATCAGCAAGGTGATGATAGAAAAACCGAAGCATTAAATGATTCAAAAGGGGGGAGGCCTTGAGGCCTCCCCCCTTTTTTGTGAAATGGATTGTAGATGGTGGGTATTTATGGGTTAAATTGACGTTAGATTGAGAGTTAGCTACCATCGGTTAGAATGGAGCTTGCTATTTTATACGCGGCGCTTATTTGTGCTGTGGAAATATGACGGTGGAGAACAGGAGAAATTTATGGATTTCGCTTATCATTACACAGCAGAGCAAGAGGCATTTCGTCAAGAGGTGCGCTCTTGGATCGAAGACCAAATTCCAGAAGGCATGCCGGATCCTCTCGATTCGAAATCTATGTCGAAAGAAGTTTGGCTTTGGGTCAAAGAATTTCGCCAAGCGCTTGGCAACAAAGGATGGTTACATCCGACATATCCCAAAGAATATGGCGGCGGCGGGTTAGATACTGAACATGCAGTCGTGATCATGGAAGAGTTGCAAAGAGTGGATGCTCCAGTGGATGGGCTTCGGTTTCATGATAATACTCTTGATTTACCAGCAATTGCCGTCTGGGGAACAGAAGATCAGAAGAAGGAATTCCTGCCCCCACGTTTGACAGGAGAAAAGTTAGGGTGGCAACTGTTTACCGAGCCAGGTGCTGGCTCAGATTTGGCATCTTTGAAGACACGAGCTGTTAAAGATGGCGATGATTGGATTATCACCGGAGAAAAAGTCTTTGTTGGAGGTGACGCAGGGTATGGCAGTAGCGAGACTAAAGCACCTGATGAGTGGCAAATGGGTGAGATGTTCTGTCTTGCGATAACAGATCCAAATGCTCCCCGACATAGAAACATGGGATATTTTTATATCCCAGGGAATGCTTCAGGTGTGACTGCGCAGACCCTAGATCTGTTGGTTGGTCATGGGAAACGTCAACTATACCTTGATAACGTTCGTGTTCCTTCATCTCGGTTGATAGGTGGGGAGGCACAAGGATGGCAAGTTGCACAAACGACCTTAGAGATTGAGCATGGTGGAGACGGAGCAGTCTTCATTCGTGATACCGCGATCGAACGCATATTTGATTGGGCACGTGATACCAAGAAAAGCCGAAACGCGCATGACCAGCAGTTGATGGTTGATGCGTTTGTTGACAATGAATGCTTACGGCTTTTTAGCGTACGAAATTCGTGGTTGTACAGCGCGGGCCAGGAGATGACGTATCAGGGATCACAATTTGCATTGATGGGCAAGGAATCGGCAATTCGTGTTGCTGATAACATTCGTGAAGTGGCCGGCTTGCATTCCTTAGTCAATGTGAATGATCCAGAAGTTTTATTTGATGGCGAATGGGAAAGCCATCAGCGAGAGAGTCTTGCCGGGGCACATCCAGGCGGCACAATTGAGGTTCAGAAGGTGATTGTTGCACGTAGGATTGGTGTGAGTCGAACGAAGGAGCGTGCAGCGCCGACTCCATCGACCGCTACATAATACTTTCATGAATTGATCTAATATGCAGGTACTAGGTCCAATTTTGCAACGGTATGATCAGGATAGTTGAAAGGTGCAGGAATAGTGAGGGGCGGCCCTCGTAGGAGGCTAGGATGGATTTCGAGTATCGTTACACGGCTGAGCAGCAGGCATTTCGCCAAGAGGTACGTAGTTGGTTAGACGACAATATACCAACCGGAGTGCGTTGGCCAAATGATGCGAAAAACATGCCACATGAGACATGGCAGTGGGTCAAAACATTTCGGGAACAGCTAGGGGCGAAAGGTTGGTTGCACGCGACATACCCGAAGGAGTATGGCGGCGGTGGCTTAAGTGCTGAACACGATGTTGTGATCCAAGAGGAGTTAGAAAAACAAGATATTCCGATTGATGGATTGAAATTTCATGATAACCAGAATGATTTGCCTGCATTGATGGTTTGGGGAACTGACGAGCAGAAAGAGAATTTTTTGGTCTCTCGCTTGCGCGGAGAAAAAATTGCATGGCAATTGTTTACCGAGCCAGGTGCTGGTTCAGATTTGGCATCTTTGAAAACACGAGCAGTGAAAGATGGAGATGACTGGGTGATTACGGGTGAGAAAGTGTTTGTCGGGGGAGACTCGGGCTATGCAGATCCTGATACAAAGACACCCGATGAGTTACAAATGGGATACTTGTTTTGTCTTGCTATTACGGATCCAAATGCTCCACGGCATCGCAATATGGGTTACTTCTATATCCCCGGGGAGACTCCGGGAATAACAGCGCAAACATTAGATCTACTTGTTGGTCACGGGAAGCGTCAAATTTATCTTGATAATGTTCGAGTGTCATCGGATAACGTAATTGGTGGAGAAACGCAGGGTTGGCAAGTGACCCAAACGACACTTGAGATCGAGCACGGCGGCGGCGGCGGCGCAACGCAGAGAGAGCGAACATTGTCGAAAGTGATCAATCACCTGCGTGAGAATGAAGGCGTTCATGACGATCACTTAAAACAAATTTTGATGGATGCATACATCGATACTGAACAGGTAAGACTGTTCGGTATGCGAAATTATTGGATGTACGATACGAAACAAGAAATGACGTATCATGGCTCCCAATTTGCCCTTCTCCGGAAGGAATCAGCGCTACGCGTTGCCGACGCGATCCGTGAAGTATGTAATTTGTCATCCCTACTCGATTTTCGAGATGGTAAAGTGGCGATTGAAGGCGAAATGGAGTTGCATCAGCGCGAGACGTTAGCGGCGGCTCATCCTGGCGGCACGATTGAAGTGCAGAAGGTTATTGTCGCGCGACGACTTGGCGTGAGTCGAACAAAGGAGCGCGCGGCTCCGACTCCGGCAACAATGGTAGCCAGTAGTGATGCCTAAGGGTAATCGAGCGGGTACGGTGCAATTTTTTTACTGTCGAGTATTGGTCGTCGTTGGCGGTGACGGCTTCTTATTGAGTACCGATCTTGACGAGGTGGTTGGAGTCCTATAGAATCACCGCGGATCGGCTCCGCTGTGCGCGGCCGATTTAGAGTAAGCGACATAATAAGATGAAGACACGAGGGGGCAGGAATGGATTTTGTATATCGTTACACACCGGAGCAGGAAGCATTTCGATCTGAGGTGCGCTCGTGGTTAGAAGAAAAAGTTCCTGAGGGCATGCGACGGCCTCTTGACGCCAAACATATGGATCAAGAGCTGTTCGAGTGGAACTTTGAGTTCCGGAAAGAACTTGGATCTAAAGGATGGCTTCATCCTATGTATCCACAAGAGTTTGGTGGTGGTGGATTGACCGCTGAACACAATGTCGTTATTCAGGAAGAGTTGAATCGTATGGAGGTTCCCTTACCTGGGCATGATAACGGCTTCGATCTTCCCGCTTTAATGGTGTGGGGTACGGACGAACAGAAACGTGAATTCCTCCCACCACGTTTGACCGGTCAAAAATTAGGTTGGCAGTTATTTACCGAACCTGGGGCGGGGTCAGACCTTGCTTCATTAAAAACCCGGGCCATAAAAGATGGTGATGACTGGGTTATCACTGGCGAAAAAGTTTTCGTTGGTGGTGATGTTGGTTATGCGAGTGAAGATACGAAAGTACCGGATGAATTGCAGATGGGCGAACTTTTTTGTTTAGCTGTGACTGATCCGAATGCTCCACGTCATCGTAATATGGGATTCTTCTATGTACCTGGTGATGCTCCTGGTGTCACCGCTCAGACGTTGGACCTCTTGATTGGACAAGGTAAGCGTCAGGTTTATCTTGATAATGTTCGAGTGCCATCGAGCCGCGTGATTGGCGGAGAGAATCAGGGCTGGCAAGTAGCACAGACGAGTTTAGAAATTGAACATGGTGGTGCGGGCGTAGTGGCGCCTCGTAACAGAGCGATTGATTTCATGCTTGATTGGGCTCGAAACGATGGTAAGAGCAGTGGTTCTCATCTCCAGCAGGTGATGATGGATGCCTATATTGATTCAGAGATTTTACGGTTGTTCCAGATGCGTAACTTCTGGATGTATGCGGCACATCAAGAGATGACCTATCAAGGTTCTCAAGCGTCTTTGTGGCGTAAAGAATCAGGTCTTCGTGTAGCAGATTTCTTGCGTGAAGCGATTGGTATGGAAAGCTTAGTGGATGTGAACGATCCGAAGGCCATCTATGGTGGTGAGTTTGAGGCACATCAGCGTGAGACCCTCGCGGCTGCGCACCCTGGCGGTACAATTGAAGTTCAAAAGGTGATTGTCGCACGACGACTTGGTGTCAGTCGGACGAAGGAGCGGGCGGCACCCACACCATCGACAGCTGCCGCCAAGTAAACTTGGTAGGCAAATAGCGTAAACAAAAAGCGGAGATCGCGAGGTCTCCGCTTTTTTTTATTGTGCTGTGTTCGCAGGGTGTAAACGCCATATGTTTATTGTTTTGACGGCTCATTTTTTCAAGAATTCTTGTTGTGGGAGATTTATCTGGTTAAATTAACTGGTAACATATGAAGCACGGTGAGGCAGTACATTCGTACCGGTTTGTACAGCCTATGCGATCGATTCCCTAACAGGGTTTGTACTACTAATGTGCACAGAGGAGAGAGATGTGACAAACGTTGTATCGAATGTTATGCCCTTGGAGGGCTATAAAGTTATTGATCTCAGCAACATGTTGACTGGGCCCTATTGCACGCGCATGTTGTCTGATTACGGCGCAGAAGTCATTAAAGTTGAGCCGAAAACAGGTGACCCAGCACGTATGCACGGTCCGTTTTTGAATGATGATCCTGATTCAGAGAAAAGTGGATTGTTCCTTTTCCTTAATACGAATAAGCGGTCGATTACCGTGGACATCGAAACTGAGGAAGGGCAGGATGTTATTCGCGAATTGGTGAAAGATGCGTCAATAGTGGTTGAAAATTTCAAACCGGGTTATTTGGAAAGCCTTGGATTAGGCTATGACGCTTTATCAGATATTAATCCTAATCTTGTGATGACATCAATAACAAATTTTGGCCAGACCGGTCCATATAAAGACTGGGAGGGCGTTGATTTGACGATTTGGGCGATGGGTGGTGCCATGAAAACCAGTGGAAATGGTGATTATGAGCCATTGAAAATGGCGGGACGGATCGCCTCTTTCCATGTTGGGTCAGTCGCTTCTTTAGCTACATTGACCGCGTTATGGCAGGCAGAATTCCAGGACGAAGGAGACCATGTTGACGTT
>VFHL01000006.1 GCA_009392005.1 SAR202 cluster bacterium | reverse complement strand
GATCAGTTCTTTGATATACAGGTATAAGGGAGAACACTGGCGTTGGAGGCCCACCATGGTGTGAACACCTTTCTCACGAGCTAGATCTGCCATCTCCTCAGCTTGGGTTACATTAGCGCCCAGAGGCCATTCGGTATAGACATGTTTGCCTGCATGCAAAGCGGCCATGGTCATCTCGTGATGGAAGGGGACTTTGAGCACGACAGAGACGATGTCAATCTTGGGATGATTGACCATGTCTTGATAGTTGTGGAAGGCCATGTGTGCTCCGAATTTTTCTTGTGAAGCAGCGGCTGTTTCCGGTTGCGACGTACAAACAGCGGCGAGTTCAAATTCAGGGAGAGCTAGGATTGCAGGAAGGTGTGCCCGCGGTGCCCAGCCATTTGTTACGTTTGCGCCAACAATTCCGACCCGGAGTTTTTCGTCTGCCATCGGTTTTCCTGTCTTTCATTTGTGTATCATGCAGTGGATAAACGCCTGATTCATGATTGCGCCGAGTGTAGCAGAATTCGATGAAGATGGGACCTTTTGTACTGGCTCTGAAGTATTTGTAAATCACACACGGAATGGAATAATGGAGACTAGTCCGATCGCAAAAAATGGCTACTTGCCAAGCGGCTTTCGGCAGCGATTGTCAGCCGCAGTAATTGATTGGTCAATACTTGCGATTATATTGGCGGTTTTTTTCGCTGGAGTCGCTCAAGTTGCCATTTTTAGTAAATCGTCTCCATGGCTTGAGCCGGTCGCATTCATCCTTGGTCTTTGTGTTCTCGGGTTTCCTGCGTTCTATTTTTGGGTGTTAACGTGGTTTTCTGGTCAGACGATTGGGAAACGCATTGTGGGCATCATTGTTCTCGATGATTCCGGTCATACTCTGGGTCTCGGGCGAAGTTTTTTGCGGGAAGTGGTTCTGAAATGGGGTGCAAGTTTATTTGGTCTGGTGGTACCAATCGTTTATATCGGATTTCTTTGGATTGCCCGTGATCGGGATAAAAAGGGTTGGCATGACATGATCGCGGGAGCATCTGTGGTGCAGTTCCAGGATGAGATTCCTGCAGTCAAGCGGCCTCGGAAAACGGTTGATGTCCGTGAAATATTCTCTCAAATAGTTATTGCAGCTCTTGTCTTGTCTGTGACGTGGGTTGTTGGTGGATGGATTGTGACGGGATTTAGTTCCTTGTGGGCACCCGCCTATACAAGTAACGATCGTCCGGTATCGTTGAGCGAACCACTTGATTCGCAGTTTGTTCAATTGGGCGAGGAACGCATGGGCGATTCGAAACGAGAATGGCAACGTCTTCTCATTCAGGCAGATATGCCAGCGCGCATGGTCCCGTTATCCGAGATTGATCCACGGAAAGATTTGCTGATCTTTCTTCCTGGTATTGGGTTAAATTTTCAAGATGCGCATACGATTGCAGAATTAGATGACACGTATCAAGTTGTCATCGGGATCTATGACCGTAATCAACCGTTAGATCGCAACGCAGAACTCCTGTCGCGGTCAATTGAAGATCTCGCGAAATATCGGGCACATCTCGCACGTGAAGCGGCGATTGAATATCGCGGAGACCTGCGTTTGATTGGGCATAGTCTTGGGGGATTGATTGGGACATTAGTTCTTGTGAACCTGGATGATCAGGGTTTGATTGGAAGCGGACCGAACAGCCAGTTTTTTCGGGTCAATTTCGTCAATATTGATGCGCCATGGCGTGGGTTCGATGTGCCCTGGATCTTCACACTCCCCGGTGTGAACCATGTTGCCCACGAGTTGTTTCCCAAGATTCCCGTCCCTGACCAGGTGACGCGAAGTGCACTGTCCGTGATTAATCGGACGCGTTCAATGGATGTTGTTTTATCCTCCCGCTTGCCGCATTCCGTTGAGGTCACACTCGTGAGTGTCATTCCGTTATCGGAAGAATTGGAAGCGCGCAGGACAGAACCTGTTGATGGATGGTCCTCTGAAGAACTCACGGATATGCAATTGAAACAGATACAACACTATCTGGCATCGGATCAGCGATCCCCGAACGATCTTGATGAATGGGCATGGGGCAGAGCGATCCGGAAGCAAGATTTACAACAGTTGATGGCACTTCTTGAGTGGGATGCTGATTATGCACGGTACGGTGAAGATCTTCGCAATATCGCAGGGCGGACATCAAATCTTGAAGACTTTAGAGTTGCTTATGATCGTGTGATTTTGACGATGGTTGATACGTTCCGTGGTCAACATACGCGTTTCATGTGGGAGGATGACACATTTTTGCCATGGCTTCGTGCTGTGCTCAATGATGCGTAAGTAACGGGCTCTTGAAGCCTTACGGTTTTTCGGTGAGGCGATAGATCCCCTGATTTCTGGAGATAATGTAGAGGTTGTTTTCCTGATCTTGACCGAAGGATGTGATTGATAGATCAGAGTCGGAGAGGAGACCATGGTCTTGGAGGACGTCATTTTCGTAGGAGAAACTCCATATTTTTCCTGAACAAAAATCACCGTAAATGTAATGTCCATAAAGGTTGGGAAGGCGGGTTCCCCGGTGGACATATCCTCCGGTAACAGAGCACCCAGATGAACGCGAGTATTCGGTGATGGGTAATTCGAGCATGTTTCTTTCACAGGAAGCGGAAGTATCGAAGCAGTCGTAGCCCTCCATGACATTCCATCCGTAATTGCCACCTTTTTTGATCAGGTTGATTTCTTCCCATGCATTTTGTCCGACATCACCTGTCCAGAGTTGTCCCGATTCTGTATCGAATGAGAATCGCCAGGGATTACGGAGTCCGTATGCCCATATCTCGTCGCGCGCATCCCCCTGTCCAACGAACGGGTTGTCGGGTGGTATTCCGTATGGTTTCTCTGGGGTTTGTGTGTCAACATCAATACGTAAAATGGTGCCCAGGAGAGTCGTTAGATCTTGACCGTTCCCACGGGGATCGCCACGTGCTCCACCATCGCCGAGGGCAATATACAAATATCCATCCGGGCCAAAAGCGAGTTGCCCACCGTTGTGATTGCTGAACAGTTGGGGGATTTCCAGGATGACCTTTTCGCTGTCGCTATCAGCACGGCTCAAGTCATCTTTGTGCACGGTGAAACGTGACAGAACTGAGCGTCTTGGTGGATTGGCCGTGTAATACAGATAAATGTACCCGTTTGCTTCGTATTCTGGATGGAATGCGATGCCTAACAATCCTTCTTCGTTTCCACGGCTGCTCACACGATCACGGATATCGAGGAAGATGTTGGCTGTGTCAACGGTCGGCGTGTTATCGAATGCGACAACTAATCCGGGTTGTCGTGTGACGTACAGCTGGTTACCCATATCATTGGGTTGCACGAGATTGGTGAGCTGCTTGAATTCCAGATTTGGGAAGGCACGTTCGACAGTGATCTTTTGATTTGTGGGAGATGTCGGTTCCTGTGTTTCTTGATTACGACAGGCAACAAGGCTGATCGCTGATACCATCAAAAGGATTCCCGCGAGAATAGCGAGCCGATGTAAATGTATGTCCTTTATTTCGTGCATGCGTCTCTTGAATTTTTTTAGGGGAAGTAAATTATAGATCTAACCATGGTTCCGAGACTGCTTCATGGTCCCACCAAAAACCAAATTCTGCTTGTTCGGCGACCTGGACATCTGTATCGCGATCTCCGATGTGGTAGTACGCATCGGCAGGGAATTCTCCTTTGACGGTTCCGAGTTGATGTTTCGCCTTGACGAAAGCGAAAGGAACATCCAGTTGTTTCCAGATCGCGCGCTGGCTACTTAAAGCGCGGTCAGAGCAACTGCCAACAATGAATCCGAGATCGTGGGCACGTTGAACCATTTCCTTGGTCACACCGCCAGGTGGTTCCCCGAACTCGAGAGTGCCATCAATGTCAAAGCTCAATAAGATCGCCATCGTTACAGTCCTTTTCTCAATGTATTCATCAATATGCGCCATCAGTTCCGTGTGCCTAGAACACACGGAACCATAGAAGCGGTCTCTCTATTTGGGGAAGGTCAGTCAGGTGTACTGCTAAACACGAGACAACCAGCATTACCGGGTAGCACACCGATTGTAACTGCGATTTCAGCTTTCCCTTTCACCTGCCGTGGACCAGCGCGACCTTGCAGCTGCTCCATCGAGTCAGTGATAAACACTGTTCGCATGCGTCCTGTTCCCATGTTCCCGCCACCTGCGTTCAACGGGTTTGGTCCTTCCAGACTGATATCTCCTGCGTAGAAATCATGAGCATCGCCACGTTTTACACCACGCCATTCGAAGGCCTCGAGGAAATATTGTGTGAATACTGCGAAGCCATCATAGGGTGAGAAAAGGTCGATGTCGTCAGGCGTTAAACCTGATCCTGCATATGCTCTCTTTGCCTGGATATCTGTCCATTCCTCAGTATCGTCGAGCGTTTGCACAAGACTCCGGGGTCGGAATGCACTTTCTGTGTGATCGAGAATATAGACGGGTTTTTGTTTCATGTCCTTGGCCCGCTCAGCGGTTGTGACAACGTAACAGGCGGCAGCCTGGACGGGTCGGTCACAATCGAAGATGCTCAACCCTTTCGCAATCATCCGCCCGTTGAGGTAGTCCTCTTCCGTGAAGGGCTCTGGCTCATGTAGGGCATAATAACTGTAGGGCCAGAGGCGTCCGTTCTTGTGTTCTTGGACGATAAATGGTGCCATGCGATCGTGATTCGATCCATATTTTCGGCAGTATTGATCAAATGTGAAACCTTGTCCCGATAGTCCCCATCCCCAGGGGGATGACCATTGCGCGTTTCCACTTGCTTCGAGGCTCGATTCCTGATGGTACCTGCCTGCCATGTTCCCATTGGGGTAGGTGACAAGACAGACCGTTGCGCGTCCGTCACCAATGGCCTGGGCGGCTTGCCCAATGAGATTCCAGACAGTGTCGCCATGCGAGTTCATATAGGTGACATTTTTCAGATCCAATTGCTTGGCCAGCCACTCTGCTGTGACGTGACTGAGTCCGTCTTCTGAATCGTAGGGTGGGTCAAAATAGGGCCGTGGTGCCCACACTTCTCCAAGCGGTTGGCCATTGGCCTGCCCGCCAGCGGAGGAAATAATACCATCGACCTCGTCCGGGCTGATTCCTGCATCTTCCATGGCGTTCTGGGCGGCAACCAAACTGTATGCACCGAGCGTCTTGTCCATACTTTCGCCATCCCATCGCCGATCGGTCGTCGAGTGTCCACGGCCGACCATTGCAACTTTCCCACGATGTTCCCATATCCCGAGTGGATCGCTATTTCTCTCCCATCCCGTTTCTTTTGCCATCGTGCACTCCTTGCTGGTGTCTTTATTATCTTTATTCGGATGAATTGGGTTAGGACACGACCCGCCATTCGGGGATCAATTGCCCATCCGTTACTTCCAAGAACTCCACTTCGACTGTCGCTCCAACGGGGACTTCGTCCACTGGTACACCCGGAAGGTTGGAGTGAAAGTTGATAACGGGGTCTTCTTCTAGCGCGATGATGACATTGTTGAAGGGTTGTTCGGGATGCCATGCCTGGATTCGTGATTCATATGTGACGGAATAACCGACAATTGTGCCGCGTCCGCTTGTTTCCAGCCAGGAAAGATGAAAATGCCAACCGCATTCCCGGCACTCCGGCTCTGGTGGGAATTGCTTGCGGTCGCAATACGTACAATGCTGTACGATCAGTCGTTTCTCGTTGCATGCATCCCAGAAAGGTTTGCTCGTTGCGTCAGGTACTGGAATAGGTCGTGGCATGTGTCGCCCCCTATCGTTCTATGCTATGTGCCCTGCGAGATTCCTTCACTAGTATACAGCAGTACTTTGCGCCAAACACGGATGCTAACTACCGATTCCGTGTTATACCTAAGTTGGTTATTCCAAGGGTTCTGTGGCGTTAACCGTTTTAGTCTTCGATTGGTGTGGTATATAGTTCAGCCATTGCGATGGCGTTGGCAGCATCGATTTCTTGCTCTGTCATTCCAAGAGCTAAGATGTTCGCGAACTGATGTAGTTTCTTTGCGTCCTCCTCATCACCTGCTGTGATCGCAGATTTAATCACCGTCACCAAAGCATCTCGCCTTTCCTCATTAGGTGACATACCTTGTTCTCCTTTTCTTCTAGTCTTTTTGCCGTTTAGTTGGTAAAGATCGTTTTCAGTGACTCCATGAATTGCTCACCTGATTTGGGCAGTCGCCGCCCTTCGACAACAATTGATCCAGCCTGATCGATAGCGATTAAGTGGCTGAGATCGATCATGCCGAGTTGGGTTTGATCTTCAGGGTCGATAGCGAGACGTGGACCAACAGAAACGCCCATTCCCGCAGCCACGTAGCGCTTGATATAGTCCATATTTCCTAACTCCATGACGACTTCAAAATTCACACCACGTTGGCGGAATTCTGCTTCCAAATTCGCGCGGGTATAGGTATCCGGTTCCATCATGATGAGGGGGTAATTGGCGATTTCTGTGAGTGATTCCAGTGGTTTTTCGAGGAGTGGGTGGTCAAGTGGGGTAATAAGAACTCGTTCGTACAGGAACAGGCTATTAAATTCCAGACCAGGTGCTCGTTCGATTCCGGGGATGATTCCGATATCCACTTCGCGTTCTTCGACCATTTGGATCACCGTGTCTCTGCGTCCGGAACGGATAAAGATACGTGAATCAGGGTTCGAGTCATGGAAATGTTCGACTGCAGGCAAAAGGACATGCGGAATAATTTCGTGCGTTGCGCCAACCGTCACGGGCCCAGCGACATCGGCCCCTGCAGCTGTTGCGAACATAGCATCGATTTCATCCACCAGGGGCGTTGCGAGATCTGCAAGAAGAGTTCCCGTCGCCGTCAGTTGGATGGGACGTTTCAAGCGATCAAAAAGTGGGACACCTAATTCGGTTTCCAGCTTTTTGATGTGAATGGTCACAGTGGGTTGTCCGAGATCGAGCCGGTCCGCAGCGCGGGAGATGCTACGGAGTTGTGCCGCCATACAAAAACTTCGGAGTTCACGGATTTCCATCGATTGACCTAATATTAAGAATTACAATAAAGATTATCACTTAATATACCTTTACACAATACTAATATCAGGCGATACTTGTGTAGACAAGAACAGAGAACTGCTCACGTGAGCAGAAGTGATGAAGGGATGAATGACAATGGCTCAGAAAACCACAGGTACCGCGCAACGGACGACCTTTCGAGATTCCAGTATGCGCGCGTTTGAATCCTACTACGCCAATCTTATGCCGTACGGTGTGATAGCGGGTCCGACCGCAGCCGAGGCGCATAAAGACTGGTCCAGGCGAGAAGGATGGATGACGTACCTGCAAACCAAGTGGATGTAAGTCGCAAGGCAACATCATGAATGAGGGTAGAGAAAGATAAAACACGCCAATTCTTGAAAGAAATTACTGCGGATAGGTTAATGCCTTACTCGAACAATTAACCTGTTGCCCTCTCCCCGCAGTAGCTTCCCGCCCGCTTAGCTCCTGTACTTGTAGCTAAGCGGGATTTTTTTTCCTTTTTCGTGAATGGTAAAAGAAAGGAATAGTAGATGATCCACAATGATAGGAAAAGCGGACTCATACGCGCCTTCCGTTACTCAGTTGATGTTCCAACAGAAGAAGAAGCAGATCGCATTATGGAGTGCGTTCAGATGTTGGCGCGAGATCT
Organism: SAR202 cluster bacterium; assembly: GCA_009392005.1. Classification (GTDB taxonomy): domain Bacteria; phylum Chloroflexota; class Dehalococcoidia; order UBA6926; family VFHL01; genus VFHL01. The sequence continues at coordinate 206,870 of VFHL01000006.1, read as the reverse complement.
GTCGACTAATGAGATTGACGCGGCCATCGCAATCGCCAACGTTGAAATCGAACTGGACCTGGCGTAACGATGGGCGCACAGTGAGCTCAGTGCTTCACTCGTAGTTGGTTGTTGAGCGTGTAGGAGTTTCGCCTATCGCATTGTTTAAACACATTTTTGTCGTTAAAATAACATTGATAAGTTGAAAAAACACATTGATTGGGAGTTTAATACCAATGTTGGATCAGGTATTCGCGAAGGATAAACTACGTGGATTGAAGATGCGTGTGCACCCGGAGATAGCTGCTCAATGTGTCTTGCGATTACGGGATGGCGAGTCTATCTACCAGTTATACGCTGGGAAGAATGCGGTTGTTTCGCAAGGATTAGCAGAAAAATTGTCTCGCCTCGATAAAGCGGGAGAGCTCGAATTTTTGGTGCCCGATGCAGATGGTCGCGTGGAAACCCATCTGGTTGATCCTTTGAGCGTGCGACGTTATCAGGTTGTGAAGCGTGCCGAAGAGCTGGCTCCCCACCGTTTGTGGACGTTGAAACATCTCCGGACATCAGGGAAATGGTCGTCGCGGTCAATGCGCGATGCAGAAGCACGCGATCTTCTGGCTGAATACGACCTGCTTCGCCACCGACGGAACGATGCTGAGAGATTTGTGGACGACTCTGCAGGAAATGATACGGTAGTGCCTCGCATGCTTGGACGATTTAGGTCTTTCACCCGCTATATCACCTTGTTGTACGAGATGTATTACCGGACAGAATATGCAGATGCACCGGCTGAATGGGTACGCTGTGCGGCTTCTATACGAGTGCGTGGAGAACTGGACGAAGATCGAGATCGTGTCGATGCGGCGGAGGATCTGATGCGTTACGAAATTTGGGCGAACGCAGATAACCGATCCGCCTATTTCGCATCACTGCGTCGACTGAAACCATCGCCGAAATCCTATAATGCGTTCGTACGCAACATAGAAAATGATCTCGAGCATAACCAGGCCCTGCCCTAATTGACCCCATTATGATGCCCCCCCGGTATGAACGGGTGACATCATACAGAGCGAAAAGTCTTCGTGGTGTTTAGAGGGTGGTCGTCACAATCTCCCACAGTTCGTATTCGATGCCGAGTGCGACTTCACCGAGGTTGCGCGCCAACTGTCGAAAGCTCTCGTCTGTTTTTAATCCATTTCGATATTCTTCAAGGGCATTCAAATCTTGCAACTGAGTTGCAAGAACAAAACCACGCGGTTTACGCCCATATATAACATGACCAAATACGGTGCGGACACCTTTTTCGTTCTGTTTGACGGCGCGTTCCTGGAGAAGTGGTTGGACATTCTGTCCGACTTTTGGAATCACGGTTGCCCGTTGTGCAAAGTATGGTGCCTTTAAGCGATTGTCCGGGTCGGGCATGACGAAGGTTTCCGTCAATGAGTTGCTCGGTGGTTTACGAATATAGTCTTTCAACTCATTCAAGATCGGGTTCGCCCGGTTGGTTTCACGGTGTGCTTGGAAGTCCGCCAAACTGTCGTTTATCACGCTCATTTCTAATGTGGGACCGTCGTCCCCGAAAGCGACCTGGTTACGGATACTCCCTCTTTTCCCCGTCTTCCCGATCGTCTCGAGACGTTTTTCGAGGACCGCACGAACTTGTGGTCCCGCCCCATTTTCGGGAAAAAATTTCATAAGGTGTATATGCATGGGTCCCTCCTATCAATCTGTTCCTTAAGATTTCCAACTACATCGCAATGTATTCATGAGCACTCCTTTCGTTCTTGGTTTATACATAAAAGGCATGACGAAATATTGGGTTGGTTCTAGATCAGGCTCTTGTAGTGTCGATACCAGTCGCTGATAAACAATTCATCTGGGTCATGCTGGATCTTCTGCGCGAGGAAATCAGGCATTTGTGGATAGGCAGACAGAATTTGTTCCCGGTGTGCCCATCGGTGATAGGTGAGGTAATAGCTACCCTGATGCGCCAGTGCCTGGTCGATCAGCATTTGAAACTGTTCTTGTGCAGATGCGATGCCGACTTGCGTATGTAGAACTTGGAGATTGAAGATGACGCATGCATAGTCCTCCGTTGCCCATCGGAGAAATGTTTCTTGTTCCCCTTTGATTAGTCGGACGGTTCCATAGATGACATTGGCACCAAGATTGCCGATTCTCTCACGGACCGATGTCATGAAACTTACGAATTCTGCTCTCGGGACATACAATTCAGAAATCATGAGAGATGAATAATCCTGGTTCCCTAGCTTTTCGTGGAGCATTTGACCGGCATTACTCAGATAGGGGCTGAATTGGTGATCATCCGACCAGTAAATCTGTCCATTGGTTTGCAGATAATGTTCGGAATACAGTTGCCGTGCTGCCGGCTTGTTCATGTGTGCCAAGTAATAGAGGTTCATCCAATCTTCTGTGCTGAAACCTAACTGGTTTGTGGCAATGGGAGTGGAGTTTGCAACGGGTTTGTACGTCGAAAGAACCCCTTGCTGGAGAAAATCAGGCGATGATTCATCTGTCACATATTGGAAATCTCCATAGATATGGCCCTCGGTTGCTCTTTCTTCTAAGATGCCGATCGCTCGATTGGTATCTGTCAGTGTGACGGAACGCATGAGCTTCTGTCGCGGTTGCAGGCGGAGCGTTACTGTTTGTATCAGGCCGAACAAACCATATCCGCCAATCGCGAGATGGAACAAGTCGGCATTTTCATCTCGGCTACATGTTTTCACTGTTCCTGATGCATCACATAAGGTGAAGGATTCGATGTCTTGGACAATCGGTTGGTAATTTAGCCCCCGGCCATGGGCGTTCGAGGAGAGAGCACCACCGAGGGTGAGTTCATCTGCCCCGGTTTGTTTTTGGATGATTGTGAGGCCGTTATCGTCTTGATTTGCTTGCAACCATGCGACAAGCTTTGGCCACGTAATTCCCGCTTCGACCTCCACGGTCTGAGTGTCCGGATTCAATGCAATGACGTTGTCCAGAGATGTTGTGTCGATGCAAAGCGCACCCGAGGCAAACTGCTGCCCGCCCATCGAGTGTCGGGCGCCCGCGATGCTCATGGCGGTTTTGGCTTGGCTGGCTTCACGAACGGTATTCGTTGCTTCGTCCAGGTTTTCAGGTTGGCGGACAGAAAGGACATCACTTTCGTTCAGCTGAGATTGCACATCATTCAGTTTCAAACCAACATCCCCTCTCGTTTATTCAGGCACATGCCAATGTATGTGATCACCAAAAAAAAACCCCACAGATGTGGGGTTTTCTACAATTCAGCGATCATTCGATTCAACATGTATTTTGTCGCAGATGTAGGGACCCCAACGCGATGTGGCAACAACAAGATAGGGACATTACAGGTGCTTTTTTCATGTTAGGTTGAAAACTACCAGTGTTGTCATATCTTGTCAAACATGACATCTGCTTCATTGTTGAAAGAAGGGGTTTTATGAAGAATTGCGTGTCCGTCGGCGGATCCAACGGCTGGCGAAATACGTGGCGATTAACAAGGCTCCCCATATCGGGGAATAAATGATCACCCATATAATCGCTCCCGCGAGCCACTGGCCAAAAAGGGAGACGCTGCGTAACGCATCTTTGACTGTTTCCTGAAAGCTCCATCCGGCAGGCACTAAGGGATCACTACTTGTCGCCAGTCGCAGATCAACCGATATGAGGGCCATTGCGGATGTGCGTTCTAGGTATTGCATGCGACCGGTCGTTTGTTCGATCTGACTGCGTACGGTGGATAATTCTCGTTGGATTCTGAGCATGTCTTCCACAGATTTTGCTTTGTCGAAAAGAAGCAGATATTGCTCTTCAGTCCGTTTGAGATTGCTCAACCTCCCTTGGATATCGACGTACTCTTCAGTGACATCTGTGCTTTGGGTTGATTCTTCTTCGATACGTACGGCGGTATCCCGCAGGCGAGAACGAACGATATCTGTTTGCTGAACAGGGATTCTGAAGGAAACAAATCCATACTCGTCGCTGCCGTTTCCACGTACATAGCTGGAGACGACGAAGCCTCCTAATTCTGTTGCCAAAGAAGAAATCGTATCAATGGTGTCAGAAATAGAGTTCACAGCAAGTCGCATTGAGACGTTTTGAATAATGAGTCGGTCCACATCGATGGCGATTTGATCACTGCTTTGCGGAGCACTTGCGCGCGTCATTTCTTTTGAAAAGGCTGGGCCACCGTCCATCGACACAGGAGCACCTATTCCCATTGGGGGGGCCGACTCTCTGCCTCCAGCTTCCGAAAGTTCAGCAGCTCCTGCACAGGCGACGGATGCAGCAAGCACCAATAACAAGATCATCAAGGCAACTGTTACCGGTTGCACGCGCGCCAAAGGTATCATATGCGTCCTTTTCCCATCTTTCTTCTTCATGGTAGGTTCATGCTAACAGGCATGACGCTTGTCTACCACTTCGTGTTCCAACCTTTTTATAGATCTCCTAATGAAGCGTGGATCGAGGCGCCAATGTTAGAATCAGTCCTGATATGTAAGAGGAGGGATGATTCATCATGAACACACGGCTTCCAGTTTTTGTCGCAGGTTCCACGGGTCGTACCGGGATTCATGTTGTGAACAAACTCGTTTCTCACGGGATTCCGGTTCGTGGTCTTGTGCGTGGTACGAAGGGTGTCGATACCTTCGGTGATCGCATTGATCTTGTCGTGGGAGATACACGCGAGCTTCATACCTTCGCATCCGCAATACAGGGTTGCGAGACTGTTATTTGCACCACCGGAGCGCAAACTGCTGAGGGCGGAATTCCTGAGGAGGTCGAATATCGGGGAGTGGAGAACCTTGTTCAGGCAGCAAAGACAGCTGAGATTCGGCAGTTCGTTCTCGTTTCTTCGATTGGCGCGACGCAGCCCGATCATCGCCTCAACAAAATGTTTGATAACATCCTTGTTTGGAAATTGCGCGGGGAAGATGTGCTGCGGGCTAGTGACATTCCTCATACAATCATTCGCCCTGGCGCGTTGACTGATGAGCAGGGCAGTGAACAGGCCTTTTCTTTTGATCAAGGTGATCGGATTACGGGAAGTATTAGCCGGGAAGATGTCGCTGAGATTTGTGTTCGCGCTCTTGATCATGAGGATGCAAAGGATGTGACGTTCGAGGTCGTTTATGCCGAAAGTGGTGTCCGCGGCGATCTACAGAATTTATTTGTCGATCTTCAAAAAGATCCATCCTGATTGCCAGAGAATTCGTCTTGTAAAATAGATTGATTAACAAATGGTTGATGTACGTAATTATGGAAACGATCGCGGTTCTTATCGCCATTGTCGTTTGGAAATTGGGGTGGTTGGACGGTTTGTTCGGTTAGATTTACGTCTGCATCCCTGTGGTACACTCCCGATCATTCAAGTACAGGAGCTTTTCGGTGACGATTATTGCTGTTACGACTGGTAACGATGATGGAGCGAATCGATATCTCGAGGTCATCGAGAAACTCGGTGCGATTCCAACACGCCTGACTCCAGGGAGCGAGACGTCGTTGCAACAGGTTGATGGGTTGCTGCTAACAGGAGGACCCGACGTCGACCCGACCCGTTATCAAGAAAAACTGGATCCGGACGCTGGTGTCACAATGCATCGCGAACGAGATGATCTTGAATTCACAGTTCTCCAAAATGCTCTCGAAAGAGATATGCCGGTTCTTGCCATATGCCGGGGGATGCAACTGATGAATGTGGCATTCGGAGGGAAGCTCATTCAGGATCTACCTGGTCATAAGAGTGAAGGACACGATGGCACATGGGAATCTGCATATCACCAGGTCGACATCGAATCTGGTACAAAATTAGCGAGTATCCTTGGCTCTTCAAATTCTTTGAAGGTGAATAGCCGTCACCATCAGGGTTTAAAAGCGCCGCAGAAGGCATCGGCCCTCATCGCTTCCGCTGTTTCACCGGAGGATGGATATATAGAAGGCTTAGAGAGTCCATTGTTTGATTGGATCGTTGGTGTGCAGTGGCACCCCGAGCGGGTTGACGAAGTTCCAGACGTTTTCCAGCGCCTGTTTGCGGCTTTTGTCGAAAAATCCAAAGGTTTTTCTGAACGGGTAGTGTAAGTTTTGGCATCATAGGGGGCCTAATTTTCCTTCATTTAAGCCCAACTCTCGGATCTCGTTGGCAAAAACGATTTCTGAATCATCTTCGGGCTGATACCCAAGGACCTCACGTGCACTTTTGAGAGACCAGAAAGCGCGGGTATTGTTACTGATCCCGTAGACAACTTGCCATGGGATTCCATGTTCATTTTCGATTGGTTCCGTTTCCATGGCCTTCGTGAATAGTTGCGTGATATCTCTTGGGCTTATGTAAGCCCCAAGGTCACGTTTGAATGCGACCTGATTGTCCCCATAAAGATTTTTGTCGAGATGACGGGGAGCGCCAATGCGCACCATCACCACGCCCATTTTCCTTCCACTCCCCAAATTCCCTTCGACAAGATTTCCAGGACCGGCTCCATCAACTCCGGTCCCCAAGCCTCCGGCAGCAAAAAGAAATCCTAGATGTTCATACGAAGCCTTGGCCCATCCATAGAAATTGTCTGATAGCGGCAAATCCAAAGGCTCTATCAGGTCCAAATTTTGATGATGGATTAAAGCATGTTCATACCAGTCAGCTGCATGATTCGAGCTGGCCATGACGACGCGTGGCACACCCGATTCGTACGCTGCCCTGAAAACGTTGTAAGCCATCTCGACATTTTCTTTTTCATCATAAAAGTGGTCGATCGGATCCCCATCTCTGCTTTTGTACGCGAGGTGTATCACGGCATCAACATTAGTGAAAAGATCTTTGTACGCACTGATATCGGGATCGATCAAATCGACGATATTGACATCACTCACTGGTTCTCCCCGACGATTTTCTTTGCGGGTGTCGATCAGAACTGTCGCATATTTTTCCTTGAAAGTTGGCAACATTTGATCGGCAATGTAACCTGTTGCGCCTGTGATTAAAATACGTTTGATAGGATTGGACATAAGATCGTCTCCTCAGCGAGTGTTATGAACTAGCTGTGTTTTCGGATTTTGAGTCCAATTTAGCATACTTGTGATTGGTCAACAGACCCTTCTTGTGTGTGAGAATGAGTCTGCCGAAAAGGCATCATGAAAACAAAGGACTCCTAACGTTTCGCTAGGAGTCCTTCTCGTACGTCTTCGGTTTGTCAAATCCCATCTTTTGGGAGATAACCGTTATTTCGACAATATCTTTTGTCTAGTTTTTAGGGTGGGATCTTACGCCGCTGCCGCTTTTCGGATTGCCAACAATGACAACACCCCGGTGGCCGATACCACAAGGCTGGCTCCGATCCAAGCGAAGAAGCCAATTTCGTCACCGAGACCAAACGACATACTAAACATGACAACGCCCATTACGGTCATAATCCATCCCATGATTGATGGTAAAGGACCATCTTCTCGTGTGATTCCCAGGCCTAATAATGTGAGGCCTAATCCCCAGAAGATTGGGAAAGCGCCAAAGGCACTGTTACCCACAAGTGAAAGCATTCCTCCGAGCTCGGGATCGCCAGCCACACCGTTTCCGCCGACCAAAATCTCTTGTCCCGAAATCTCCGAGCCAAACCCAAAAACCATCATTGCCACTAATGCTGGGAAGATATATCCACAGAGAGATCCCAAGGTCGCACCACCGGCTTGCATCGACTTTGCGAGCAGTCCGAGTCCGACCATCATTCCTAGCATGCTAAAGCCACCCGATAAGCTCAGGATCCAGCCGGTGACTTCGTTGTCCGCATAACGTTGAACATTGGCTGTCGCCTCTTCCACAGGGGCTAGCCCATCAGCAACCTCACCTAGGACTATTGGGTCGATGATGCCCCAAATAACAAACATCCCGATGGGTCCGATGGTTAACAACCATGCTGTTAACTTATTGATACTCATGTACCTCTACCTCCATCTCTCTTCTCTTTGTTCGAGGTACGGAGCAACCCCAAACGACGGCGATTTTTTTTCCAATATACAGGAAAAAATTATATCAAGTATAATACCAAGTTCAATAAAATGCAAGTAATGATGCAATCCATAAGCTCTCAATTCGATTTATTGTCAATCCGAAGATCGGATTCTGAAGATGCGGGATGTCGGGTGCAAATCCCCCATGGCTGAGAGAACGAAATTGCAGTAGGACTTAAACCTATACAACCAGCTTTTTTGGGATCTTATGGATTCTTTCCCGACAATGTGATGTAAATCTGTTACGTTGCAAAACAGACGTGCTTTTAATATGATTATGATGACGGTACACTTCAGGCAGCCCGCCGGTAGGGCCGGGTTCAGGCAGAGATTGGCACTTATCCGCTACTTTCCACCACTCCCGCTTATTGCATCGCGCTGACTACTATGTTCCGCGAATTTCAATATAGAGGTACGCGCTTTAATGCAAACAGAAAAATCCAGAACCTCACGATATTCACCCCGTAATAAATTACATAAAGACAGCTATACAACGAACTGCACGTCTTGTGGCGGAACAGCGGTGGTACCCTTTGCTCCCATTTCCGGGAAAGATGTCTATTGCTCAGATTGCTTCAAAGATCGCAAGCAAAATGGTTTACTAACAAAGAGATTGTTAAAAGGGGAAAACGAAAGGCATCCAGATGTTTTTTCAACAATCGATTTGATGTCCACGACAAGGGCTTCCATTGCGCAGATGGGTATCAATACCCCCACTCCCATTCAGGCTGAAGCCATCCCATTGTTGCAAGCTGGTGATGACGTGATCGGGCAAGCGCGGACAGGGTCCGGGAAAACATTGGCCTTCACCATTCCGATGATTGAAAAGTGTAATCCTGATTTGAGAGCGGTTCAGGCAATAATCGTTGCTCCGACACGGGAGTTAGCGATACAAATAGCCAGTGTTGTCAGGCCACTCGCTGAGCGTCGTTCTTTGAAGGGAGCTCTTGTGTATGGAGGGCGATCCCTAGGCCCCGAAAAGACACTTCTTAACCGCGGTACACAAATCGTTATCGGAACACCCGGCCGCATGTTAGACCATATGCGCCAGGGGAATCTTGTTCCGAAGAATCTCAAGGTTCTGGTTATTGACGAGGCTGACGAAATGCTCGATATGGGTATGGCACGAGATGTTGAGAAGATTATACAAGCGACACCAAGCGAGCGACAAACAGTTCTTTTTTCAGCCACTGTGCCGGATTGGATTAAAAAGACAGCTCAAAAGTATCTTAGAAATCCAAAGACGGTGGCAGTTGATGCTGAAATACATGCATCTCCCGATATAGAACATATTGTTTATGAGGTTGACAAGGCCGATAAATTCAACGCGCTGAAGGCAGTTTTATCACAGCAATCCGGGCCGACGCTGGTCTTCGGACGCACCAAACATGGAGTGAAGAAACTTGCCTCACGGCTTGCTGATGGCGGATATCGAGCAGAAGCAATTCAAGGGAATCTTAGCCAAAATGGGCGAGAGTATGTGATGAATAAATTCCGTTCAGGCAAATTGCCGGTTCTTGTCGCAACGAATGTTGCAGCCCGTGGTCTCGATATTGAGAAAATAGACACGGTGATCAATTTTGATATACCAGATTCTCCTCAACTCTTCACACATCGTACAGGGCGGACCGGTCGTATGGGACGACGCGGACAAGCGATTACGTTCTTGATTCCAGATGACGTCAAAAAGTGGCGCGAGATAGAGCGTTTCATACAGCAAAGATTTCCACGGACAAGATGGGTTCCGGGCACACAGCCCGCTATGGGCTAAGAATCAACAATCCGTGCTCACGTGCGGATGTGTCGTTTCAATGTGCTCTTCCATGAAACATCCTGTTGAATCCCTCTTGGGCAACAGAAGTCATTATAAGAATCCTTTGATTTCTGATTGTTCAAACTGAGCGTGACCTACAGTTAAATCTCTTCTTTCTATTGTGAGTCAACGGGACAGGTCTCAAGCATTTCGCGAAGTGCGTCCCATTCTGCGTTCGTGGCACTCAATTTCCACGCCGCTTTTATGCGGATCCAGTCTCGGGCATAGGTGCACCAATAAGTTTTATCAGGAGGGCGCCAGTGTTCGGGCCCCTTGTCGCCCTTCGATCTGTTCGCTGATGCTGATACGGCAATGAGATGACCTGTGTAAGACAGATCGTTTGCGTACGCTTTCTTTTCGGAAGCATTCCAAGCCCACCCACCGGACCTATGTGCGTTGGCAAGGGGGACCATATGGTCGACGTCGAGGTTTCTGGCGATCGTAAAATGAGTACCTGTAAATTGGCCAATCCATGAGCCAGTTAGTACGGAACATTCCTTTGAATTGGTAAATTGTACTGGTTCCGTAGATTCCTCTAGGAGCACCTCGTGGCGTGTATTTTGACAGTCACTGTCTTCATCAATCCAGTGCTGCCAAGTTTTTCTGTTATAAGGAGGGAGATTTTTTGGAATCGGAGATATATTTATCGTCGGTATTTCGGTTCCATCAATGACAGGAGTGATTGTCCTGACAGGCGCTATTTTCGTTGGGCGCGTTGGGGTGTTTGATTGTGGGGGTATGCTGGTTTCTGGAACAACTGTGGTGGTTTCACTGGTGGTAACAGGATCACTTGATGAACAGCCGAGTATGAGTAGGGAAGTCAACGCAAGAAGCACGTGGATCACTCTTCTCATCGATCAACCTCCTCTGCTCACGATACACATCACAGATTCCAGTTAGCGCCGACGCGCCCTCATAATAATAAATACCCTCTAGATTAGGTCATCAAGGTAAAATAATTCCGTATTATGGTCTCGGAATCTGAGTCCTTAATTTCTATGCCATCCATGAAATACCCAATAAAGATGTATCCCGATGGTCGCGAGGCATGATCAAAGTTCAGATACTCATCGAGTGATATATCAAAATAGTGCTGTTGCATATCTTTCAGGAAGCTCTTAGTTGAAGCATCTAAATCTAATCCCTCGTCACCGTAGTGGAAGTATGCCTCTCCGACCATCCATGAGACCCCACTCATGGCAGCAGAAGCAGCAATATCTTTGTATTGTTTTCTAATGAGTCTTCTGAAATCCGCTTGAGTCAGGTTATGGTGGTCAATCGTAAATGCTATGTAATCGTATCCTTCGACTCTGTATGCGGGGTGAGCTTCTCCCACCTTTGCTATTATCTTGCCAGAAAATACATGCTTTAAATCGGGTAATATATCGTTAAACCATCCGGAGGCTGCTTCCACCCGCATATCTGTGCCAGGATCAGTTGGTTCAAATGGTGTCTCGGGTGGATTATAGCTTCGGAAACGACTGGGGAAAGCCTCATCAGCTAATGATCCCTCGAATTCGTTATTAGGTGAAAAGTACTCAACATTGTATCGCTCCGCCACTTCAGCAAGTTCCACCGCGGCCCTCTTGCAGGACAGTAGGTAATTCTCCAAGGCTTGTTCGGGATTTACGTCGGACGGAGCTCCCCTTGAGTTTCCGCTCAAAAAGACAGCGAAACCAAGTTTCTTGTATCGCGCTATCTCAGTTTCGATAAAAGCAATGGTGAAAGGGAACTCATGCTCGCCACCTTCAAGGACGTTGAATGAGGCAACTACCGAAACAGTATTAATTCCCAAGGATTCCAGCCGTTCTTGCCCGGATGTATCACTTACGAAACGAGCCAGTTGATCCCAAGCTCCAGGTTCCCATATACCTTTAATTGTGTCTCTATACATTTTGGGGTATTCACTGGCATTGAATGCCAATGCGGCGGATCCGATTCCATAGGGTTCGCTGTTTCTGTCTCCTTGGTGGTGTTTTGAATCACTGTAGTCCGAATTAATATCCACGCCACAAGGGGAGAAATGAATAAGTTCCTGTTCTGTTGGTTCGCGCGTAGCCAACTCTTCCATGATTGAAATTCCCAGAGCATTTTCTAAGCATTGGTTTTGTTCATCGGTGAGATGCAAGGAGTCGTCGCTTTCTCGCCCCACGTTTTCAGGAAATGATGGGGTTGGAGCAACTTCTTCTTTCGCAACTTCATTTTTCTCAGCGCCAGTTTTCTTCACTGTACTAGGTACTAGGGTAGATATAGCTATTGGTGTCGTCTCAGAAGAGGTGGAATGCACTTCAACGACCTTCGTAGAGTCTTGCGCTGTAGTTGGAGCGTCAGCTGGGTTAGTGTTAGGAATTGGGGTGGCCATTGATGGCGCCCGAGTAGCTATAGTGGTCGGGGTAGCAGCACTCTGGTTTCCACCACAACCAACCAGGAGCGCAAGTGCTGAGGTGAGGATAACTAGCTGTATGGCCTTGAGGTTCATGTCGCTATGTTACCCTAAGCCTGAAACACTCATATCGATGTTCACTACTAACAAGGCTGAATATCCTTGTTTTTACTGAGCACTACACCCCACTCCAGTGTCCCCATACGGTGATGGGTCAGCGCCCACAGTGTTGATGCCACGCACACTCCCGTCGACGGCGTTTATCTCCAGCACGTTCCACCATTGCCCACTTATTTCGGGCGGAACTTGGTACGTAGCGATCAAACCCGTAGTATCGTACACTTGCACCTGAGCGTCCCATGCCGACCAAGGGATGGCCGCTCCACCTAGAAGTGGCGAACCCAACATGTTATAGACTGCGTAGATGTAAGTCCCGGCCACTGGTAAAAGCTCAGTTATTCTAAGCGTATGGATCCCTTCGATCGCAGAAAGACCCAATTCTAACTCCGCGCGAGGACACGTCGCTAGGTTCCCTCGGCGGCTGTAGTCAATGTGGTATGGCTGTTCTTCTGGCAGCCACAGATTTGGGTAAAGCATTCCTACGGTGGAAGTGGGGTAGCTTAGCACGATTCGCATAGATCCCTGTGCCCGTAGATCCCAAAGTGCGAAGTCAGCTTCTGTAGCTATTCCTGCCGAGACCAACACATCCGTCCGTACCGCTCTCAGGTATCCGGGCGCTCTTGCTTCCAACCGGTAAGCTCCATAGGATCCAGAGCCACTTGCCAAATCTGGATCTACTGCAGGCAGATCCACTTTGTATCGGCCATTTGGATCTGCTACCGCCGAGACCAAGAATATATCACCTTGGTAGACTGTCACTGTCGCTCCCGGCAACGGATCCCCATTCTCTGCGTCACTCACTGTTCCCGTGACTTGGCCCCCGTTCACTACCTCTATTGTCAGAGTATTGGACACGGTTTCGGGAATGCCCCGAAAAAAACCTTCGTAGACCATCGTCACTTCATAGGTTCCTGGTCGTAGTAGTTGGTAATGGAGAATTTTCCGCTCTACATCCCTTGTAAGATCTATTTCTAGCGCCAAAGAACCGCCTGGCGGTAAAGTCGTAAAATCGCTGTTGTCGATATGCAGCCTTACTTCCGGGCCGATAAATGGAATGCGCTGACCTTGGTCATCTATGATGTTGAAATGGGCGGGCCAGCCCTCCAGAGCTATTTTATTCACAACCTTGATAGAATGGGTAGAGACATTTGTGTACGTGATCGAGATAGGAATGCTTTGTCCCAAGTTGTACGTACTTTCCCTGTTGGATATGTTCACTTGAAGTGGTTCCCCGCTTTGATGGTCAGCCACGAGTGCGGGTGCGACTGCACTTGCAGTTCCACTCAGCCATTTGCTTACTGGTGAGGTCTGACTGACAGAGTGCACGGAGGAGGAGAAGTCCCTTAGTGACCCCTGTTGGATGCCCTGTAGCGAAGGTTGGATTAAACTTGGGCTTCCACCTGATGCTGAATTTGCTGGCGGCCAGTTGTCCGGATTTAGCCACCAATCTCTTATTGAGTTGTCCAGCGGATCTCCGTCCATTTCGATGATAATGCCACTCGGGGTTTCCACTAATATCATCGTGCCTGTGAATAGGATCTCCTCCAACGCATGGCCTTCTTCGTAATGTGGATCTCCAGGACTTCCTGGGATTAGGCCTTGAGGGCCTGGGCCTGGGCCATAGTGGTCTTCCTTCCAGTGCGCTGTTTCGTGGAGGATCGTTGCAGCCAAAGTGAGGGTCACGTTCTTCCTTTCGTCTAGAGTTGAACCAGGTGAACAGTAGTCAAGAAATTCGGAGGCAATCACGATTTCATTCGGGTTAACGCCCCAGTAGTAGCCATATAATCCTTCGTTCGGATCATTAGTGCCATAAACTCCATCATCCCCAAAAAGCAAGGCTTCCGTCCTGACCTCTGGTCCGGCGCCTGGTGCAAACTCTTCAGAATGATTGTACCCGGGCTGGTTCACTATGGAGAAGGCTGTTTCACCACTAGTCGACAATGCAATTGCCTTGGCGAGCCTCAGTGCATCAAACATGCAAGGATTGTTGCGCTCATCGATGGTCAAGAGAGACTGCGTCCAGGGCCCATAGAAAGGATAATCAAGGTTGAGCCACGAGAAATGGTCGGTTCTAAATGTCGCGTGTAACTCTCTAGCATATGAGCCATCGAGCACCACTGGTTGTGCCTCTTCCGGCAACACCATCCCTGTTTCATCCTCTAGCCAACCCAGTGCTGTTTCCTGTCGCCACACTGCGCCGGCCTCGTCAAAGGCGTAAATCGGCAACTCTATTCGGTCTGTGCCTCTGACTATGTCCTCCAAGTCTTTCCATTGGGACCGAGGCACTCTGACACGCACCGTCACAGGGCTGGAGAGCTGTTCCACTTCGCTCCCCCCGTTATCCTGTGCGGAAACCCACATAAATACAGCCGAGTTCAACGGGGAACCGCCTTCCTCAGCGAATTCACCGGGAAATATCTCTGGCACTTCGTCAGGGTCGTATGATCGGGCGAACAGGTGTGCCACTTCCTCCGGAACATCAGTTATTTTTATCGACCCATCATCATTTTGCGCAACACCATCCGAAAGGTTCAGACCTGCATCAGCCGCACCCGGAAGCGCGATGATGCCCAACTGAGACTCTCCTGGTGTCTCCACCTTATGCCATCGTGCATTGGTCACTGTGGGAATACCCGCTTCTTTATGGCTGACCTCCACCAGCACCCGTACTGGCAATTTTTCGACACCCATCTGCAATCGAAACATCCCGTTTGCTGTAGACTTTCCCTCTACCAGAGGCTGGCTAGCTTCTGTCCGGGCATTTACAATCGCGTTTTCCAGTGGTGTTCCATTGTCTGAGAGGATAGTTCCTGAGATCGTAAATTGGGTCTTTGCTGTATTGCCTTCTGGTCTGGCTGCCATCGTCGCTTCAACTATCGGCGTTGGGGTGGCGATGGGCGAGGGCTGAGTGAGTGTGGGGGTTGCTTTATCTTGACTCAATTCAGGAGTGGCCGATTTTTTCGATTCTGGCGTAGCGGGTTCGTTTGTAGGCGAAGGTTCAACCTCCACCCTCGACACGGCTTTGGTCACAGGGGCCTGGGTACCCGTCGTCCGATTTTCTCCACCACAATTAACCACCAGCATAAACGCTGCGGTGAGTAGGAGTAGTGGCATGAGTTTAGATAGCGTCACAAGTGACCCCCTTCTCCACTAAAAGTGTGACAGATGGCGTGACACCAACAACCGTATTGATGTGTATTGTCACGCACCAAAGGGTAAACACTATCCCCTCGTTTGTCATCAAAAACACTCTTTCAAGCACGACCGAATTACGCCGTGGTTGGGGTCAAAGTTGGGGTAGAGTCGATAGTGGGAAATCACGGAGCGAGGGGTAAAACCACTTTTTAGATACGAAATTAGTGGTGGACGATAGAGGACTCGAACCTCTGACCCCCTGCGTGTAAAGTAGAAGATCGGTTGTCTCTCCCGATAACTCGCTCCTCCACCGTGTTCGGTGTTTGTATGTGTTTTGTCTGATGTTGTAACTCACTGTCTCTCCCAACTGTTGTAGTAAATCGATCAAGCTTTTCTAGCAGCCAAACTGACTTTTCTGCGCAGCAGCCAGCATGGAGCATGCGAGGCTACGATTATTAGCGGTAGTTTCATCGTTTGGATCTAATCGAATCGCCTCGTCATAGTCCTGAATCGCCCGGTCGTACTGGCCGAGATCATAGTATGCACCCGCGCGATAGATATATGTTTTAGGGGAGTCTGGGTTTAGTCGAATCGCCTCGTCATAGTCCTGAATCGCCCGGTCGTTCTGGCTGAGTCTAGAGTACGAAAGCCCGCGGTCGACATATGAGTTTGAGTCCCGTGGGTCGAGCCGAATCGCTTCGCTGTACATCCGAATGGCTTCGTTATAATCCTCAATCGCGCGATCATGTTGCCCGAGGCCCGAATGCGAATCTCCTCGATGCAGAAAAAGTTCACTATTCCCCCTAAAGCCAAAAGGCCATCGAGGATCCTCCCGATCATTCCGGATAGCTTCGCTGAGATCCTCTATCGCCCGTTCATATTGCCCGAGGTAGTAGTAAGTCATTCCTCGTTTAGAGCGTCCGTGGTAGCTGCTTGGATACCTACGAAGGTGTTCGTTGAAATCCTCAAGTGCCTGTTCGTACCGCCCGAAAAAATGATATGCGGATCCCCGGTTCAAGTGAGCTAATGCCTTCCGCGGCAACTGCGGGTCAAGCGCATACTCTGGGTCGTAAAATTCGTGTTCCTGATAACAGCGAATGAATTCTGTGGTAACTTCAATGACGTTATCGTACTCACCTTTGTCTAAATAGTCCTCTGCGAGGTTAGTCAGTTGTGCCGGGCCCTTACAACGTAGCTCCGAGAATGAGTTGGTAATTGTCAAATTCGGCCTAGCCGTTGGTGTCGCAATTGGAACCAGGGCTGAAGTCGATGTTGGGGCAGGGGACGGTGGTACCGACGTAGATGTAGGCATTTCTGAGTGAGTCGCTACAGCCTCTCGTGTTCCCTGTCCTTCTTGTCCTTTGACAGAACCGGCAGCGATTGGTGCTTCAGCTTGTCCTTCTACAGTTGCATCAACATCTTGTTCACTCGCGGCCTGGAACAAATATACCCCGACCATCACCAGAACAGTCAACGCAAGAAGAGCTTGGATCATTCTACCCATCGATCAACCTCCACGTATCTCGAAACAGGTCTTTTGTGTCTATTATAAGAGAATAGGCTAGGCGTTTTCTAACCAGCGTTGAGCTATCGAAAAGCTAAGGAAAAAAGAAAACAGATTAACATTTACAGTAAAAAACTACCGTAAACGTGAATAAAAATGATCATTTGATGAGGGGTAAAGCCGATTTTTAGATACGAAATTAGTGGTGGGCGATAGAGGACTCGAACCTCTGACCCCCTGCGTGTAAAGCAGGTGCTCTAACCAACTGAGCTAACCGCCCGTGAAAAAGAGAAAGGTTTGCAAAAAGCCTTCTCAAGTTGTTCTGTCTGCCAATTGTAATCTACATCGTCACTAGAATAAAATTTAGCTGGATTTTCGACTGCTCGGATTTGTTTGCGAATTAAGAGATTGTCGCGTACAAATGCCATGTTGGTTTTGGTGTTCACGACAAATCAAGAGTGTTTCGGATTGTTTGCTTCCACCCATTCACGTTGTCGAGATCTGGAAACGTGTCACCTTCTGCCTGGCGATCAAATAGCGTGTTCCCGTTCAGACGCACTTCAAGTTGTCCTGATTGGTGGGATGGTGTCAGTGTTAAAGCGATCTGACTTCGGAATTCAATAAACATTTCGGTCGCTATCCAAGCGGCCTGTGGAAAATACTCTCACTCAATACATGTGATGATTTCTAAACGAGGAATACGATCCGCCATTACTCTGCTCCTTTTTCCTTTTGGTGGTAGCCTACCACGATTGATACGCGGCTATTACGGTTATTTTATACAAGTGGTTGTTTTCGTGGAAACCAGGGGGGCAGGTCACATAGTGATCGCTGTGAGAGGGAGGGGTTATTTTGTGCTCTGCTATGCATCCTGCACCCTGGGCGTGGACGCAGCGTTTTGTGGAGGAGATTCACAACGCTGCCAATCTCACGGGTGAGATTGCAAGTTTGATTTGTATCGGCCTGTTCCCGGGTTGTATCCTTACGTTTTGTTGATTTATTACGACACCAATACTAAAGTGATGTAATATATATATAACAATTGAGATATATGGTGTCAAGTATATCCTACAAAATCAACCAGGATGCGGGACATATTATGCAAGAAGACCGAGTGCAAGAGCGGGATTATGTAGCAGATTATATTGATTACGTGCTTAAAGGAGATTACACGCGGGCGGAAAAGATTGTAGAAAATATGCTACAGAGGATGCGTTGGACGATGGCTGATGTGTATCTTAAGTTGTTTTCTCCGGCTCAAGTGCGGATCGGAGAGATGTGGCATGCAGATGAGATAGGGATTGCGGATGAGCATGCTGCAACGCAAATCACATTAAATCATATGGCTAGATTGCGTCAGGATATCAAACCATCTGTTACACCAAGAGCCCGCGCTCTTGTGACGACAGCAGAAGGTGAAACACACAATGTTGGTCCGCGGATGGTAGCTGATTTGTTGATTGCTGATGGATGGGCTGTCGATTACTTGGGTTCCAATACTCCACGACAGGCGGTGGTATCGTTTTTAGAGAATCGGGTGATTGATTTGGTGCTGATTTCGGCAACGATGAAGAATTCGGACATTGTGTCCCGATTGGCGGAAATGGTTTCCGCAATTCACAACTTGCCGACTCCTCCAAAAATTCTGGTGGGAGGGACTTTGTTTCGTGAGAACCCAGAATTAGCACAAGAAGTAGGAGCGGATGGAACGGCTCTTGATGCCGTTGGTGCAATTCATAGTGCGCGAGTGCTTGTTGCGGAAAAGATGGGAAACGTATCTCTAGACCAGTATCTTCAAGTGCTTGGTCAGAGAATACTTGCGTTGCGACAGGATACTGGCTGGACACAACAACAATTAGCGAACGAGGCTGAACTGGATCGTACATATATTAGTGCAGTAGAAAATGGGAAACAAAACGTTACATTTGGAGCGATTCTTAAAATAGCGAAAGCATTTCATCTTCCTGTTGAGACATTAATCGTTAATGAAGATGAGATAACCCGGATGTAATTTCTACACCGTGGATGCTTTAGGGTGAAATAGGCAATTCGATGATGAAAATGATTGTGTTGTCCGAAGCGTTTTCCGCAACAACTGTACCACCATGCAGTTCAACTAATTGTTTGACGATTGTGAGTCCTAGGCCTGTCCCACCGGTTGAGCGACTGCGCGATGGATCGGTGCGATAGAATCTCTCGAAAATCTGGGCCAAATCTTCTTCAGATATACTAGGGCCGGTGTTTGTGATTTCAATGCGGATGAAATTTGTTTGGGTCACACTGCTGCTGACGGTAATCTTTCCCTCATTGGGTGTATGTGTGAGGGCATTTTCCAAAAGATTAGTGATGATTTGTCTGATACGCGTCTCGTCACCGGAGGTTCTTGGTAAATCAGTTGGTTGCATTAAATCAACTACAATATTGCTTAACTGGGCTCGCGGCAAAATGGCGTCGATTGATTGAGACAGAATCAGCTCAATATCAGTTTCACCTAAAGCAAGCTTAAGCGCGCCCGCTTCCGCTAAGGCAAGTAATCGAAGATCCTCGATTAAACGATTCAAGTGCAGAATTTGTTGATGAATAATGTCAATCGTTGGAGCATCGGGTTCTGTAAGACCATCTTTTATTGCCTCTACGTAACCGCGGACGTTAGAGAGCGGTGTGCGTAATTCGTGAGCGATATCGGCGGCTAAATCTTGTCGTTGCTGTTCCGCCATCTGAAGATTTGTGGCCATGGAATTAAATGTTCGCCCGAGTTCGCCAAGTTCTCCAATTGTTGATGGGGACACTCGTTGTGTTAGATCACCGCTGCCGAGGTTTCGTGAGGCAGTACCTAATCTACGAATCGGTTGCAGAATGCGCTGAGAAATAAGGGAGATCAATAAAATCCCCCCTGATCCTGCTGCAATTCCTGCCCATAAAAGTGATCTGTTTACTGCTGCCAATAGTCGTGAAAAACCTGGGTCGCTGAAAGACGCTTGTTGTGAGGCCTCTTGGAGTCGTGCTGTAGCACGGTCAATTTCGATCTTTTCATCGATAATCAAGAGATTGAGAAGGCGATTACTGTTGGAGGAAATGCGACGGTTAATGCCATATTGTGAATCAGCAAGTATGACTCCATTGCGGTCACGAATTATTACACGTTCTTTGAATAAGGGGTGAGCTTTTTGAAGTGTTTGTTGGATGTCAGACAATTTTTGGCTTTTTAAATACAGACTAGAAACAAATTCTTGCACCCGTTCTTCGCGTGCTAATTGGAATTCCGATTCAAGTCGTTGAACATTTTGTTTAGCTTGGTGACCGACATATATACTTACGCTAAAAAGCGCGATAGCGAGAACTAAAGTGAATGCTGTGATTAGACGAAATTGCAGGCTGAAAAACCATTCACGCATGGCCAAATTTATACCCCACACCGTAAGCTGTCTGTAAGATATTGTCTAAAGTTCCATGTAATTCAAGTTTTCGGCGTAAGTTGGAAACATGAACATCTACTGTTCGATCATAGCCATCAAAATCGTAGCCAAAAACTTCACTTATAATTTGCTCACGTGACAAGACACGTGCAGGATTTTTCAGAAACATAACAAGAAGGCGAAATTCTGTGGGTGTCAATTGGATCGAATCGCCATTGATCTCCACGCTGTGGTCCGAAATATTGATCGTAATATTTTCGTATTTGAGTTCGTCGGGTCCGTTTCGTAAAGCATCGTTTTTTGTTCGACGTAAAACAGCGCGAATTCGGGCAGCCAATTCCTTAGGGCTAAAAGGTTTCGTCACATAATCGTCAGCGCCAATATCTAAACCAGCCAGGCGGTCATTCTCTTCAACTCGTGCAGTTAACATCACGATTGCAACGTCAGACTCAAGCCGAAGAATTCGACAGATTTCAATTCCGTTCATGTTAGGCAACATGACATCGAGTACGATGAGATCGGGATTGATCTGCCGTGCTAAATCGAGGCCACGTGTACCGTCCCCGGTTGCGATTACCTTGTGACCGTCGCGATTCAGATATAGTTCTACAATCTTAGCAGTATGAGGATCATCTTCTACTATTAGTACGGTGCTTGCCAATGCTAAAACCTCATTCTTCTCTTACCACATTGGTCGCCCAAGACGCATCTGCGTAGACTCAATGTGCTTTTTGGGGATTAAAATCTTTTTCTTGCCAGATTTGGAGTTTCTCATCGGCCTGTTCTTGTGTGAGTGTTCCGTTTTCAACAGCGGTGGCGAGTTTTGCAGTGACATCTTCTAGGGTCGGCCTGTGTTTGTGAGGGAAAGGTTTAGCCATCTTTGAGCGCATATTGTTGAAGTGTTTAATTTTTGTGTCGGCCTGTTCTTGTGTGAGTGTTCCGTTTTCAACAGCAGTGGCGAGTTTTGCAGTGACATCTTCTAGGGTCGGCCTGTGTTTGTGAGGGAAAGGTTTAGCCATCTTTGAGCGCATATTGTTGAAGTGTTTAATTTTTGTGTCGGCCTGTTCTTGTGTGAGTGTTCCGTTTTCAACAGCAGTGGCGAGTTTTGTTTCTGTGTTGGACCGGGCAAGGACAAATCCACTTGTGATGCCTAATGTTAAAAGGGCAAGTAAAGCGGTGGTAAGCCATTTGCGTTTTGTGTTCATCGGTTTCGTTCCTTTTTGTGCTTATGATGGCACTAGAGTAATACAGTATTGTTAAGAAATTTTAAAGAGTTTGTGTGTTTTAGCGCCATCTTTCCGTTATAGATTACAATTAATTTATATTTTCAGTAAGTTCAAAGCTAGGCGGATCGCAGTCAGGAGAACACTTCTTGGTTGATATTGTGGTCAGGCGTGTTGTCGGAGATATTGATATGGAAGCGGCTAAATCGATTCGTATGGAAGTATTTGTCCAAGAGCAACATGTTCCGGAAGAGGAAGAAATGGACGAATATGATGATACTGCGATTCATGCGATCGCAATTTCTCGTGGAATCGTAATAGGAACTGGACGTTTGATTCTTGGTGGTCTTGAAGCCAAAATTGGCCGTATGGCGGTGCTGCAGCCAGAGAGACGCTCCGGGGTCGGAAGTTTACTCATAGAGTGGTTAGAGAATGAAGCTATCAAAAATGGAGCCGTTGTAATTGCCTTGCATGCGCAAACTTATGTCAGCGATTTTTACGAGAAGCATGGATACACAAGCGAAGGACACGTCTTTTTTGAGGCTGGAATTGAGCACTTGCTGATGCGAAAAAAAGTTATCCTCTGATACAACGTCACCGGATGTTTTACGGTAATCTCCGCAGCGCATCCTATCGATTATTTAGGGAATGGGTCTTCTCATGTCTTCTATTTAACGTCCGTGGAAGATGCCCGCACGTTTCTCGACAAAGGAGTAGATCGCTTCGCGCCGGTCCGCTGTTTCTGACATAGATGCGTTTGCTGCACTTTCACGCGCAACTTGCTCCTCAAGAGCTTCATTATCGTAAAGGAGTGTTTTGGTTGCCTTGATTGCAAGTGGTGGGTTGGCTGCAATCGCTTGCCCCCATTGAATGGCTTCATCCATCAGGCCCTCGGCAGGAACGACTGTGTCGACAAGTCCTGATTCAAGTGCCCAATCAGCGTCAAACACTTTGCCAGTATATGCCATCATTGCTGTTTTGCCTGGTCCAATCAATCGTGGAAGCATATAGGAAGCGCCGGTATCCGGAACATAGGATCTTTTGATAAAAATCGAAGCGAAACGTGCTTGCTCAGATGCGATGCGTATGTCGCAAGCGAGAGAAATTGACATCCCCATGCCCGTTGCAACTCCATTTACAGCGGCGATCACTGGTATAGGAAGAGACCGGATTGCCATGAGTGGGCCAGGAAGGGTTGTGTCAACGACGGGTGGTTGTTCGTCTGTTTTTCCACTTTGCCGCAAGGCCATATTTTTGACATCAGCACCGGCACAAAACCCTCGCCCAGCTCCTGTGAGGACGACAGCACGGATGTCTTCGTTGTTGCTAATATCGCGAAGAGCGGCGGGTAACTCTTGTCTTAAGAACGCATCGATCGCATTCAATCTTTCGGGACGATTCATCGTTACGACTGCGAGGTGCTCGAGTTGTTCAACTAATACTGTTTTATAGGCCATTGATGCCCCCTTTTTCTCAACTTAGACCCTTTGGAAATCAGGCTAGCATGTTCCCAATAAACTGTAAATCTGCGGAGTGCTCACCATCCGATCGCGATTCCATCAGACCTTGGCTCTGTTCCTGCCGTCAACGTTCCAGTCTCTGGGTTTCTTGCAATAATTTGGCCCTTACCGAAAAGTGTGCGTTGCTCTCCACTGATTAGGGTGAGATCGTGGCCACGTTTTGCTAGTTGAGCCTGTACTTCATTGGATATGCCTTCTTCAATGGCTGTTGCTTGACTAGGATTTATTCTGTAGCGGAGCGCATTCAGAGCTTGTTGTGGCTCCATGTCGAAGTCGAACATGTTTGTGAGAACTTGGATTTGGGCTTGGGCTTGCTGGAGAGCACCCATAACACCGAAACTCATGATGAGATTGTCATTTTGTGTGACCATGCTAGGAATGATTGTGTGAAAAGTGCGTTTCCCTGGTGCAAGGGCGTTTGGATGATTTGGATCCAGTGAAAACAGTGCCCCTCGGCAATGAAGGAGGATGCCAGTTTCAGGGACGACTAGACCCGTGCCAAAATTCCGATAAATGCTGTTCATAAGTGAGCATGCATTTCCATCTTTGTCGATGACGGTTAGATAAACGGTGTTTCCCGTAGGGGGGATTTTGCCTGGAAGTATCGTTTGGAGAGCGCGATCAGGGTTGATTTCTCGAGCTCTTTTTTGGGCATAATTCTTCGAAAGAAGAACTGGAACTGGTACGTGTTCGCTTTCGGGATCCGTTATATATCTAAACCCATCAGCAAGAGCCAACCGTGTTGTTTCCATCAAATGATGGTATCGATCAGTCGACTGGGCCCCCATGTCAGAAATCTGAAAACCTTCCAACATGTTTAATCCTAAGAGTACGTTCAGACCTTGCCCATTTGGTGGACATTCCCATATATCCATGCCACGGTAATTGGTTGAAATTGGTTCCACCCATTCTGAAGAATGTTCAGCCAAATCCTTTTGGGAAATCCAACCGCCTTGTTGTTCAACGAATTGAGAGATTCTTTCGGCAATTCTACCCGTATAAAATCCGCGTGCGCCACCATCGACAATTGCGCGCAAGGTCTTTCCCAATTCAGGGAGTTGCATAATTTCGCTGGTCTCTGGTGCCCTTCCATTTATCAACATTTCTTGGCCTGACGGTAGTTTGGAAAGTTTAGGAACACTGCTGACCCAAGCATTGCTGATGATCTCCGAGACGGGGAATCCATTCTCTGCATATTCAATTGCAGGTTTTAAAATGTCTTGGAAGCCCATGGTCCCACATTTATTAAGTAGGTTTTCCCATCCATCAACTGTCCCAGGTACAGTTACAGAATATGGGCTGTCTTCAGGGATCGTGTTCAGGCCTTGTCGGACTAACTCTTCTAGTGATGCGTGTTCTCCGGCGCGACCACTACCATTAAGTGCATGCACCCGTTTTTCTTTTGCGTTCCACACGAGTGCAAAAAGATCGCCTCCTACACCTGTTGACATTGGTTCTACAACAGCGAGAGTTGCAGCAGTGGCAACTGCTGCATCAACTGCATTTCCACCCGCCATTAAGATCTGTATCCCAGTCATGGCTGCCAAAGGTTGACTAGTAGCGACCATACCGTTGCGTGCATGAATTGCTGATCTTCTTGAGTCAAACCACATCGCATATCTCCTAATTTTTTGTTAAAAAATGTTTTGCAATTGATTCTTTATGCACCATACCATTTCTGTGACTTCGTGTAGGAAGTGGGAATCATAAGAAAGTATCTAATGTGCAAAGATCACATACAGATGCTTTTTCTCTACGAGGGATAAATCTGAAAATACATTTCATAAGATATGGCGTGTGTGGTTTTTGTCTCTACTTACAAGGATGGATCTGGTATGTGGCGCGCTTGGCGGGACTTGAACCCACAACCTCAGCCTTCGCAGGGCTACGCTCTATCCGATTGAGCTACAAGCGCGTGAAAACATAATTCATGGTGCCCAAGGGGAGATTTGAACTCCCACGCCCATACGGGCACTACGCTCTGAACGTAGCGCGTCTGCCATTCCGCCACTTGGGCACTGACTTATTCGCCACATGTGGGCGATAGAAGACTCGAACTTCTGACCTCCTGCGTGTGAAGCAGGCGCTCTAACCGACTGAGCTAACCGCCCTGAATGGCAACGGTAGGGTTCGAACCTACGACCTAGCGCTTATGAAGCGCCCGCTCTGCCGCTGAGCTACGTTGCCAAATACGGTCAAAAGTCTAGCATCGGCCCCTATGTGTGTCAACGAAGCTTAACTTGGGATTGTTGACCTTTATACTTTCCATTTTTGGATTGACGTATCGTTTTTCCGTATCTATTATGAGGGTGTGAATTGATCACTATGTAAAGTGGTTACATTCTCATGTTTGGAGCGGGCTTTGATGTGTCTATATTATTAGGGTGAGTAGAGGACTCGAGTAACGGCCTTTGTATGGCAAGACAAGGGGGGGGAATGGCTAGCCAGCAAGCAATTCTTAATCCAGCAACGATGATCGAGGAATTCAAAAAAAATGGTGTCTCGCATGTAGTTGCGCTACCAGATAGTGAAACCAACTTCTTATATGAATTGATGGATGCTGAATCAAGTTTGGATGTGGTCCCGGTAGCACGAGAGGGCGAGACGATGGCTGTAGCTGCTGGTTTGATTGTAGGTGGAAAACGGCCTGTGTGTTTAATTCAAAATACAGGGATGTTTGAGTCTGGTGACTCCATTCGTGGTATCGCT
The DNA here is from genome assembly GCA_009392005.1 of SAR202 cluster bacterium. Taxonomy (GTDB): domain Bacteria; phylum Chloroflexota; class Dehalococcoidia; order UBA6926; family VFHL01; genus VFHL01. Next base: position 181,043 of record VFHL01000006.1, on the reverse strand, counting down.
GTAGATTTAGGCTTACCTATTGTCATGATTGTGGGCTATCGAGGATGGACGCGTCATGGGGTAACGCCAGATTCTGCTGCACGTTTCACGGAGCCATATATGGATGCATGGGGCCTGAAATATTATTTGGTTGAACGTGATGAAGATGCGGATCGTATCTCAATTGCATTTGAAGAAGCATATGAGAATAACACTCCGATTGTTGTACTCATTGGAGATGAATATCACGGTTTTAATCGCTGATATTTTCCGAGTTATTCCGGTGTTTTTGATAAAGAAAGGTCACGAAAATGATTGAACAACGCGAGATGATGAAAGTTGTAGAAAAGCTGCGAGGCGATGCGATTGTGCTTCCGACTATGACTGGAAATGGTGCTTGGCTTGATGTGACACAAAATCAAGATCGTGATGTCTCGATTGGTGGTGCAATGGGGAAAGCCTCGACATTCGCCTTAGGACTGGCGATGGCGCAACCAGACACCAATATAATTGTTTTTGATGGAGATGGCAGCCTGGAGATGAACTTGGGAACTCTCGCAACAATTGCTGGTAAAAAACCGAAAAATCTGTATCACTTTGTTTTGGAAAATGGCGTTTATGGTACGACAGGTGGTCAACCTATACCGTCGGCTGGCGAGTTGTCGTTTGCCGGGATTGCACGCGAAGCCGGTTACAAAGCAGCATATGAATTTGATGACTTGGAAGAATTCACTTTACAGGCAGATTCTATACTGAATGAAGAAGGTCCTGTCTTTGTTTGTATTAAAATTGTTCCAGAAGTGCAGAATGAGCCGATCGGTAGGCGGAAGCGTCATCCCAAAGCACGCCCCACTAAGGATGCATTAGTAGCCTTACGCAAGGAGATCGGTACCTCTTAAATATGATCCCTTCGCTTGATGCGTTGAAAGCTATTGATGAATTCCGGCGAGACGCTCTTGTGGTCGCCACGATGACTGGTCTCGAAGAGTGGCAGAACATATCTGGAAATCCAGGTCGGGATGTCCCTCTAGATGACATGATGGGTAAAGCATCATCATTCGCACTGGGCTTAGCATTGGCTCAACCTGACCACAAAGTTGCTGTGATCGATGGTGATGGGAGTCTTCTTAGTAATCTTGGTTCTCTTGTGACTATCGCAAATAGCGCACCACCGAATTTAATTCATTTTGTTTTACAAGACAATATGTATTTCAGTACGGGGTCTGCACCTATACCCGGTGCGGATAAATTGTCTTTCAAAGGTTTAGCGTTGTCAGCGGGTTATTCCATGAGTTACGAATTTGATGACTTTGAAGAATTCATAACCAACCTTGAAGACATCTTTCAACAAGAAGGACCAATTTTTGTGTGTTTGAAAATTCAACGTAATGGCATACCTCAATCACCCCATCGAACCTTTGAAGAAGCACGTGAGCAGTTAAAAGAGCTGTTTAAAATAACGTAGGGCGTGTCCCGCGTCGGTCCTGTCAGACCATTTGGCGATTCGCACTAGGTGGTCCTGATTTTTCGCGGTTATCAGCTTTTCCCGTAGTGATATGAGTGTTGTAAAATTAGTCTAAGTATATTGGCTCTATTTTCAGGTAGTAAATAACGGGAGGCATCTCATTGCGTGCGAGAAGTCGTGGTTTGATCCCTAGTTGGGTATTGAATCCAAAATTTGTGCAAATCATGACTGTTTTTGTCGTTTTAGTTATTGTCATTCCTTTGTTTCTACTGCGTGATTATTTGGCGTCCTTGAGCCAACTGGGCTACTTCGGTGTTTTCATCGCAAGTTTTGCGGGTAGTGCGTCTGTTGTGCTACCCACTCCAAGCCTCGCTATTGTTCTCGCCGGCGGATGGCTGTGGAATCCTTTCATCGTTGGAATTGTCGGTGGGATTGGTATGACTCTTGGAGAGATAACAGGTTACGCATTGGGTTACTCCGGTAAGGGTTTGCTGGAAAAATATCCACAACTCGCAATATTTGACAAATGGATGCTTCGATATGGAGGTCCCATTATATTTGTGATGGCGGTAATCCCTAGTCCATTTTTTGATTTTGTCGGGTTTCTCGCAGGAAGCCATGGTTACCCATTATCCCGTTTTTTTCTGTGGTCACTGCCTGGGAAAACTATTAAAGGACTAGCATTCGCATATTTAGGGTCAAGTGCAATATCACCCATGTTGAACTTTTTCGGTGTTGCTTAGATAGAGATGTGCCTGTAGCATAGCGATGATCTTGTGAATCTTGTATCAGGACATTTGGGGCTGTTGATGGATCGTGGGTTTTCGTTTAGGATGCCGACTTGTTGAGTGAATCAAAAATCTGTGATACGAGAGTCTTAATTGGAGAGTTGAATGCCTACTTATGAATATGCATGTACGGAATGCAATCATCATTTTGATTTGCGCCAAGGATTTGATGCGGAAACAATTTCTGAATGTCCAGAATGTGCATCAGAGGCGCGACGTGTCTTAACGATGCCAGCGATTGTATATAACGCTCCAGGGTTTTATACCTCTGATGCTCGTCGGAATGGGCCTGGGAATTATTGGTATAACCGTGAGCGTAAAGAACAAGAAGGGTCAAGTGATTCGTCCTCTCATGACGATCATGATGGGGATGGGGGAGATCATGGTTCTGAAACAGCATCTCCAGAAACAATTGCCGGCCCTGTCGACCAGTCTGAATCCGAAGAATAAAACGTGCGAGTTTTGCTTCAGCGAGTGTTAGCTGCTTCTGTTGAAGTTGAAGAAAAGATCGTTGGTGAAATAGGGCCTGGGTTGGTTTTATTCGTTGCTTCCGCGCCACACGATCAATCCGATGATTTTGAATATCTTGTTACCAAAATTGTGAATTTGCGGATCTTTTCAGATAGCGCCGGTAGATTTGATCAATCTGTTCTTGACGTTACTGGCGAAATTCTTTTAATAAGTCAATTTACTTTGTATGCAGATACTCGTAAGGGAAGACGTCCTAGTTTTATGGGCGCTGCGCCTCCAGAAGTGGCAGAACCAAATCTTCAAATGTTTGCGACCATGCTTCGAGATACTGGCATTGTGGTGCAAACTGGACGTTTTGGAGCGCAGATGCTTGTTCGGGTTGAAAATGATGGCCCAGTGACGATTTCTTTTGATAGTGGTGATCGACACACTTCGGGGCGTGGTTCGTCGTAACGTTTTGAATCACGTTGTCTGAGGATATTTCCTTTTCAAAAAAAGAGGGGCATTATTCGCCCCTCTTTTTGGTTTCTATCTGATCCAACATTGGATCCTATTGGTGTACTGCGGCCTAGTAGCCACCCATGCCACCCATGCCACCCATGTCTGGTGGTGGTGGTGGTGCTGCCCCGGCAGGTGCCGGTATATCAGTGACTAAGGATTCTGTTGTTAGAATCATTGCCGCAATTGATGAGGAGTTTTCTACCTCTGCGCGAATAACCTTAGCTGGATCGATGATACCATTTGCTACCATATCCACGTATGCATCATTCAACGCGTCATATCCTTCTCCATCGTCCTTGTGCAAGACACTATCTACTACAACGGAACCCTCTTTCCCTGCGTTAGTTGCGATCATTCGTAGGGGTTCTTCTAAAGCTCGGCGCAAGATTTGGACGCCAATACCTTCATCACCCTCTAGATTGACAGAGTCCAATGCACTAATAGATCGTAGAAGTGCAACTCCTCCGCCAGGGACTATTCCCTCTTCCACTGCTGCTCGCGTCGCTGCTAGTGCATCCTCAACGCGATGCTTCTTTTCTTTCAGTTCAACTTCGGTTGCTGCTCCGACGCGAACGACGGCGACGCCACCAGCCATCTTACCGATACGCTCTTGCAACTTCTCTCGATCATAGTCGGAAGTGCTTTCACCGACCTGAGCTTTTAGTTGGTCGATTCGGTCTTTAATATCCTGATCCGACCCGTGTCCTTCGACAATGGTTGTTTCGTCCTTTGTCGCGACAACGCGGCGGGCTCGCCCCAGATCTTCAACAGTTGCTGTATCCAGTTTCTTGCCGATTTCTTCGCTGATCACAGTCCCACCAGTAAGCAAGGCGATATCTTCGAGCATTGCTTTCCGACGATCACCAAATCCGGGTGCTTTCACAGCGATACAGTTCATGGTTCCACGCAATTTGTTGACGACTAATGTAGCAAGTGCTTCGCCTTCAACGTCTTCTGCGATCAACACGATATTTTTACTGACAGCAAGTGCTTTTTCTAGTAACGGTAGGACTTCTCCAATGGCTGTTACTTTTTGATCGGTGATGATGATCAGAGGCTCATCAAGAGCGGATTCCATGCGTTCTGAGTTCGATATGAAGTAGGGCGAAACGTAACCACGGTCAAATTGCATACCCTCTACAAGATCGACTTCAAATTCGAGTCCACGAGACTCTTCTACGGTGATCACACCGTCTTTACCAACCTTTTCCATTACTTCGGCGATCAGTTTGCCGACATTTGGGTCTGCGGCTGAAATTGCTGCGACCTGAGCAATTTGTTCTGTCCCTTCAACGGGAGTCGCCATTCCGCGGATTGTCTCAACGATTGCTCGTGATGATGCTTCCATACCTCGTTTGAGTAGCATGGGGTTTACACCAGCTACGATGTGCTTTACGCCTTCATGCACCATCTTCTGTGCTAAAACACTGGCTGTTGTTGTTCCATCACCAGCGATATCATTGGTTTTCGATGCCGCTTCTTTTATGAGCTGCGCACCCATATTTTCAAATGGATCTTCTAGATCAATTTCTTTTGCGATCGTCACTCCATCGTTTGTAATCGTTGGTGGTCCAAATTTCTTGTCCAAAACGACATTGCGGCCTTTCGGGCCGATCGTGATTTTCACAGCGTCGGCGACTGCATCAACACCCTTAATGAGCGCACGCCGGCTGTCTTCACCAAAGCTAAGCTGCTTTGCCATGTATCCCTCCTCTTTTATTTTCCGTGTTTACGTACTTCTTTTCATCTTTTTAGGATGATTTGTTTAGTGTTATTTGGCCAACGGTGCCAGGACCACAATCGTTAATCCTCTACGATTGCGAGAACGTCCTCTTCTCTAATGACCATTAATTCCGCGTCGTCGTCCCCATCCACTTCGGTTCCTGCATACTTAGCGTAAAGAATCTTTTGGCCAACTGCGACTTCCATCGGCTGACGTGTCCCGTCCTCATTCAGTTTCCCGGGACCTACAGCTAAGATTTCCGCCTTTTGTGGCTTTTCTTTTGCGCTATCAGGTATGATTAACCCTCCTTTTGTCACCTCGTCTGCCTCCCCAACCGCTTGAATAAGAATGCGGTTACCGAGGGGTTTATATGTGCTCACTGTTTCAAACCCTCCTCAACATTGATTAATTCCAATTAGCACTCACGCCTATAGTCTGCTAACAGACATTTATCATAGCGAAGTGATTAGGTATATGCAAGAGATTCAGGCTATACTGTCCGAATTGTTATGAAAACTGGGGTGTAATTCTGTGCATATCGTTTATAAATATTTGTTCCAAATGGGAAAATTCCAGGGAAATAAAAAAAGGGAGCTGAAACAATGACATATGAAACTATTTTGTATGAGGAAAGAGATCATATCCTTGATTTGACATTTAATCGACCAGAAAAGTTAAATGCCATGAACGATACGTTGTTAGAAGAGTTCGCGGATGCAGTAGATGCTTTTGAAGCTAACGATAATTTGTGGGTTGCAATAATCTCAGGAGCGGGTCGGAGTTTTTGTGCGGGTCGCGATGTTCAAGACTATCGTGAACGGCTTGACACTGAAGTTGATGCGCCTCGCCGGGTTGTCGGGCCTCCGTTTCTTGATCCAATTACAAGTGGCAAACCGGTTATTGGAGCGGTGCAAGGCCATGCGTATGGTTTCGGACTGTGGCTGACTGGAGAATGTTCGGTTGTGATCGCGGCGGAAGATGCTCGTTTCGCAATGAGCATGATTAGAAGAAGTATTCCGGGGGGAGGGATTTGGTCCAATATTACTCAGTGGATTCCTTCAAAGATTGCTACAGAAATGGCAATTACTGGTGAGCCAATTGATGCGAAAACTGCACATCATTTTGGACTTGTGAATCAAGTTGTTTCAAACGAAAAGTTGTTGGAATCTGCTAATGCAATGGCAGAACGGATTCTTCTGCAACCTCCGTTGGCGGTGAGGGCTACAATGCAGGCAATTCGTAATAATGCTCGTCATGATATTGCTGAACGGCAATCACGTAATCCTCAGCCAGGTTTGGGGGACACTGAAGATTACCGTGAGGCGATTACGTCATTTGTTGAAAAACGAGATCCTGTTTTCAAAGGGCGTTGATTATTGACTGAGTGGTAACTAGATCTTTCCTGCATTGACATCAGATGTATTGTGACTGCATGATGTGGTTGCCTGAATGATTGCACGAATAGTAGTTATTCAAGTCGGCATTTACTGGCCCGTGGTCTAGCGGTAGGACAGTGGACTTTGACTCCTCTAACCCTGGTTCGAATCCAGGCGGGCCAGCCATTATTTTTGTACCGCTGTTTTGTTGGGCACGCTAGGCTGTTGTGCATCTGTCCCAAGTTGCGGTCGTTATGTCCAGCAATATAGAATGGGATTTGTAAGTGTCGTCTGAAAAGATGTCATAACTTGGTGATTATGGATTCCATAGGAACTTCTGAATGAAAGTTATTGTTTCCCGGTTAATGTTTGTAGGCTTGCACGATGTTTAGTCGTGGTAGCGCCGCGGATCGACCTCGTGGGTTTGTTTATAACTCGCGCATAATTATTCGCTTAATTGCGTTCGTGTTGCCACATATTAAGCTGGTTTCTTTTAATGCAATCTCCTTAGTTGCGATGCTTTCGTTTATGTTTATCATGCCGTGGTTTATGGCTCAGGCGGTAGATAGCATTAATGGGAATGAAACGAACATTCCAGTGATAAATGCTTGGGCAACACCTGGTACTATTTACTATCTTTTCCTCACGGCTTTGTGTCTCCTCGCAGCTGGGATTCTACGTGGAGTCGCTGCTTTTGCACAGACCTTTCTGAATCAGTCGATTTCTCAGCGCGTTGCATATGATGTCAGGAATCATATTTATGAGGCATATCAGAAACAAAGCTTTGCGTTTTACGACAAGATGCCGACCGCGGAGCTAATGTCACGAGCAACCGCCGACGTTGAAGCGGCTCGTATGTTGACAAGCATTGGGCTACCTCGCCCATTTCAAACCGCAATATTTTTCACTGCGATTCTTGTTTTTCTTTGGTTGACCAGCCCTCCATTGGCGCTCATAGCTTTTGTTGGGATCCCATTCATTGGGTATCGAGCGATTAAGACAAGTGTCAGCCTTCGACCTATTTGGTTAACGATTCAAGAGGGACAAGCGGCGATGACCGTGGTTTTGCAAGAAAATCTTGCGGGAGCGAAGATTGTTCATTCCTTTGGTCGCCAAGAGGCGGAGAATGTTAAATTTCAGCATCGTTCTACGTATGTCTATGATCGCAGCATTTTGGGGACGTCTATCAGATCAACGAATAATGCGGTTATGACTGGAACCGTGTGGTTTTTGATGGGTGCTATTTTGGTCTATGGAGGGCGTGAGATTATTAACGATAATATGACGCCTGGCCAATTAACCCAAGCATTTATCTACCTCGTAATGCTTACTGAGCAGGTTCGAATGTTGGGTTTTTTGGGAGATTTGGTATCACGTTCGGTAGCAGCAGGTGAGCGTATTTTTGAAGTACTTGATGCCGAGCCGACGATTTCGGATCAAGTTGATGCCAAGCCGATGGGGGCTATAAAAGGCCGAGTTAGGTTTGAAAATGTGAATTTCAGCTATGACTCAGTGACTTCTACATTGACTTCTATTAATCTCGAGGCTGATCCGAATCAGGTTGTAGCACTCTTGGGTAGCACCGGTAGTGGGAAAACTACTCTTGTAAGCCTGATCCCTCGTTTTTACGATGTGAGTTCTGGCCGTTTGCTGATTGATGAAGTTGACATTCGTTCGGTCGAAGTGGATTCATTACGTCAAAATATTGGTACCGTTCAACAAGACGTATTCCTCTTTTCAGCAACGATTCGGGAGAATGTTGCATATGGAAAATATGGTGCCAGTGATGAGGAAATAGAGAGGGTTATGCGAGCTGCGCGGCTGCATGATTTTATTATGACCTTGCCGAATGGATACGATACGGAAGTTGGCGAAAGAGGCATCACCTTATCTGGCGGGCAAAAGCAGCGGCTTGCAATAGCACGAACGCTTCTCTTGGATCCAAGGATTTTGGTATTAGATGATTCACTTTCAAATGTTGATACGGAGACGGAATACCTTATTCAACAAGCATTAACGGACCTAATGAAAGATCGCACTACCTTCATTATTGCCCACCGCCTTGCGAATTTGAAACGAGCAGACAAGATTGTCGTTCTGGATGAAGGTGTGATTGTGCAAGAAGGAACGCATGATGTTCTTTTGGAAAAAGAAGGCTTGTATCGGCAGATATATGAGTTGCAGCTTCGTCAGCAAGAAGAAGCTCTTGAATCCTCTAAGAATATATTACAGATATGAAAAAATCGTGTCTTGACGGGCTGGAGATGAGTTTTGATGCAAACCGGAAATAAGCGTGGTGGCAGTTGGCGGCGTCAGGCGGGTGCTGGAGGCGGGCATGCTGGTACAGCCAACCGATTCCTTGATGACGAAGAGCAGTACGGGAATGTGTATGAGCATATCGTGGTGCGACGTCTTTTTCCGTACCTGAAACCATATAAATGGGAAGGTTTCGTAGCAATAACTGGTTTGTTGGCGTATACCCTTGCTAGCGTTTTATTCCCCTTGCTCATACAAATAGCTATCGACCGATATATTATCCCAGGCGATTTGGATGGTTTGTTCTTCATTTCAGCTTTATTCTTTGTGATTGCTGTACTTGGGGCAATTGGTAACAGAGCGCAAATATATTACATGGCTCGCGTCGGTCAAGGCTTAATTCGCACTTTACGCAATGATTTGTTTGCGCACCTTAACACTCTTTCAATGGGATTTTGGGATCGTAGCCAAGTTGGCCGTATAATGTCGCGGGTCACGAATGATGTCAATCAAATCCAAGAAGTAATGACTCAAGGGCTGGTGGGTACGATTGCGCAGTTGTTAACTTTGATCGGAATAGTGGCTGTCATGTTCGCTATGGATTGGATGTTAGCGTTTGCAACTCTTGTTGGGATCCCCATTCTGGTTTTGATAGTTAGTGTGTGGCAGCGGTTTGCTCGTGATGCTTTTGTTTCTGTGCGTCAAGCAATTGCAAACGTGAATGGGACGCTTCAAGAAGACGTTTCCGGTGCCAAGGCGATTCAGAGCATGCGACGTCAAGAACGAAATATTGATGAGTTTGATGAAATTAACCGTTCACATTTAGATGCGAATATTCGTGCGGCGTTCTTGTCAGGAATAATGATGCCCGTTGTTGAAATCAACTCTGCGATAGCGATTGGTGTGGTTGTGGTTTTTGGTGGGTTTCGTGCACTGAATGGCGATACTTCAGCAGGTGAGGTAGTGGCCTTTTTATTATATGCGCAAAGATTTTTCGAACCGATACGTAACATCATTATGCAATACTCAGAGCTTCAACGCGCAATGGCAGGTGGCGTGCGAGTTTTTGAGCTTATGGATGCGGAATCAGATGTGGTTGATAAGGAAGATGCCTACCCATTGCCAACAATCACGGGAGAAATCAAATTTGATCAAGTCACTTTTGAATATGTTCCTGGCCAACCGATCTTGAAGGATATTGATCTAACGATCCAGCCTGGCCAAACAGTTGCGCTCGTTGGCCATACTGGCGCTGGTAAAACGAGTTTCGTGAATTTGGTGCCTCGTCTTTATGATGTAACGCAAGGTAATATCACGATCGATGGGATAGATGTGAGAGACGTGACCCATATATCAATATCACGGCAGATGGGCGTCGTTCTTCAAGATCCTTTTTTGTTTTCAGGTACGGTTGAGGACAATATTCTTTTTGGGCGTCCGGATGCGAGTTTGGATGAGGTGAAACAGGCGGCCCGTGTAGTCGGGGCTGATCATTTTATTGAGATGCTCGATGACCAATATCAGGGTGAGGTGAGTGAACGAGGAGCGAATTTTAGCGTGGGGCAAAGACAGTTATTAAGCTTTGCTCGTGCGGTGCTCGCAGACCCACGAATTCTAATTCTTGATGAAGCCACAGGAAACATTGATACTCATACAGAACGCTTAATTCAAGATGCATTGAATGAATTGCTTAAAGGAAGGACGTCTATTGTGATCGCGCACCGTTTATCGACAATTCGCAATGCTGATCAAATTATTGTTCTCGAGAATGGGGAGATACAGGAGATGGGTGATCATAATAGTCTCCTCGCAAAGGGAGGTGTTTATACGCGTCTTTATACCATGAATTACGCTTCTCTTGATGACACCAAATCGTTAGGCGAGCAATCAGAAGAAATCAAGGCATAGATTAGATAAGGGAAACATCGTTAGGTGTTTGCCCAGGTTGACGGACGAAGCGATGGTTGCGTAACGCTTGATCAAGAATTATTTCGTTTTGTGGTATCCACTAGCGTACTGAGCAGAATCAATATGGATATTGAAACGCCTACTAGCAGTAAGGAAATTGCCAAGGTTGTTTCAAGATTGCTCTCAAGGCTGCTAAGAATGGCGAGTGGTAAAGTTTGGGTTTGCCCAATCATGTTGCCGGCGAACATGATCGTTGCACCAAATTCAGACATAGCGCGTGCCCAAGCCAAAGCGGCGCCACCAGCCATAGCAGGCCATGCTAGCGGTATGGTTATTCTCCAAAAAGTCGACCATGGAGAAACCCCGAGGGTTTCAGAAATCTCTTCTAGCTCTTTTGGCACAGAAGCAAATCCGATTTTTGCAGCTCGGATATAGAACGGGGCAGAAACGAATATTTGAGCCATGATTACAGCGGTCGTCGTAAATGGCAGAGTGATGCCGATGTTGTTTAAAGGGTTACCAAGCAAGCCAGTTCTTCCGAATGCCATTAGCATGGCTACTCCAGCTACAACTGGTGGGAGAATTATTGGGAGTTCTACAATCAGGTCGATTGTCTTTAAAAAGCGAGAATTGTTTTTCGCTAACAATAATGCGAATGGTGACCCTAAACCAATTATTATCAGCATGCTAATCCCACTCGTTAACAATGAAATTCGCAATGCTTGCACAGCAGTTGGTCCGGTGATGTGTTGGATAAAATCAGCTCCGCCGAGCGCCCGGATCGCGAGAGCGATTATTGGCAATGTGATAAAAAGGATATATATCGTCGCAATTGCAAAACCCAATGGGGTGAGCACTTTGCCGGTAGGTAAAATCTGATTATTGATTTTGTTGAACTTTTCCAAAACCATGACGTCTAAGTATATCCTGACCTTTATTGGAAACGATAAAATCAATGAATTGTTGTGCGTGGTCAATTTTGTGATTTCGTGCATTCGTAACAATTCCGATCGAATATATAGCAGTGACATTTGCTTCGTCTGGAATCATGATCATATTGAGATGCGTTGGGTGTCTCTTTGTCGCATCAGTAATGTATACGATCCCCGCATCTGCTTCCCCGATCATGATTTTCGCTAGAACTTGCCTTGCAGCCGTTTCTTGAGATACCACGTTTTTTAATACTCTACGGGTGAAGTCAAGATCCGAATTGTTCAGGTGGCCCATGAGCTCTAAACTGGCATGTGAATATCGACCCAACGGAACGTTTTTAAGAGCCAAAATGATTTTGGTGTTTGGATTGCTGATGTCATGGAGCTCTCTCACCACTTTACTTGAGGCTGGTGTGATAAGCGTTAATTTATTTGTTGCGAATTTAGTTGTATTGCTCGCTAATATGATCCCTTTTTCTTGTGCAAGGCTTATGTGGTATTCATCAGCAGAAGCAAATAGATCGGCACTTGAGCTTAAATCCAATTGAGTTAGAAGAGTTGGTGTGCCAGCAAAATTCAACAATATATTTGTTCGGGGATATTTTTCCTCGAATAGATTCTTCAATTCCGTAAAGGCATCAGTTAATGAGGAAGCCGCGAGTATCACTAGGTTTGTGTCGGATTCAATATGGGGTGTGGTGTTTTGTCTGACATTACTTAAACAACTTGATATTAGAAAGCAATAAATTAGCACCGCCATTATTGCTAGCCGACGCGTCAACATGGGGTGAATATCCTTCTAGAAAAAGAAGTGTTTACCAGGTTACAGATCCGCCGTTCACGTTAATCGCTTGGCCTGATATGTAGGATGCTGCATCTGAACAAAGAAACGCTATGACTCCTGCTATTTCGTCGTCTGTGGCAGCTCTTCCTAACGGATTGGATTGTGTTGATTGGTTCCAGGCGGTGCCCCTTGGGTATCCGAGATCATCCATCCGAGACGTATCTGTGAGCCCTGGGCAAACCGCATTACAAGTCACATTGTATGGTGCCAGCCAGTCTGCGAGGCTTTGAGCTAGCATGATCACCGATGCATTCGCTACATTGTATGCGGCTGCGGTCCCACTGCCCCTTTTACCGGCGACTGACGATAAGTTCACAATACGCCCACCGTTCGATTGTTTCATAAGTTGGGTTCCGACAGCTTTTGAGAATAGGAATGAACCAATCAGTTTTATATCGACAACTTTTCTGAAAATTTCTTCAGACAATTCATGTACTGGAACGCGGTCTGGTCCACGGGCGAAGGCTGCGTTATTCACGAGTATATCGATTCGCCCGAAGCGATCTAAAGTTTGTTGGACCATCCGCTCAACGTCGGAGCTGTTTGTCACATCTCCAACCAAGGGTAAAGCTTCTTGACCTTCATTCACGACTTGTTCGGCTGTACTTTCAACATCCTTCCATCCAACTTCTTTCTCGTCAGGGGGAAAACTAGCGGGATCCCTTCCTGTTCCAGTAATTGCGATAGAGGCACCTTGTTTGGCTAGAGAAACCGCTGTAGCTCGTCCGATTCCTCGTAAACGCCCGGCTCCTGTTACGATTGCTACTTTGCCGTCTAACTCACCCATAATGAAGTCTCCTAAGCGATAATTTGGTCACCTGACCTGATTGAGCGAAGAGCAGAAGCTGCTTATCCTCCGATCTTGTACATCTCAACTTTTTCCTCTAATGGTTTAGTTAAAGATGATCGCTCCTCTGAATACCGATCTGTCCTGATCCGCCATGTTGAAGCCACCTTTTCAATTAAGGATGCCTCGGATGATGCGTCTCGAATGACAGCACGTAAATCTGTGCCACGACTTGCAAAAAGACATGTAAACATTTGGCCGTCAGCGGAAAGTCGAACACGACTACAATCACCACAAAACGGATTGCTGACAGAGGAAATGACTCCAATTTCGCCGGTTCCATCAACGTATTGGTACCGTTTCGCGACTTCGCCAATGTAGTTTGGTGAATCTGGTTCTAGGGGCATTTCACTGTTTATGAGAGTAATTATCTCTTGGGATGGCATAACTTGACTCAAATCCCACCCATTAAGATTACCAACGTCCATGTACTCGATGAATCTTACGATATGCCCGGTCCCTTTAAAATGGCGTGCAATATCAAGAATGGTGTGTTCGTTGATACCTTTTTGGACGACGACATTAATTTTTATTGGGCTCAATCCAGCCTTTTCTGCCGCTGCTATACCCTCTAAGACTCTGGTGGTTGTATACTCGCGTCCATTCATTTGAGCGAACGTTGCGTCATCTAAAGAATCCAGACTTACTGTAATGCGTTGCAGCCCCGCATCCTTTAATGCTTGGGCATTTTGGGCAAGAAGGAATCCATTGGTTGTAAGAGTTAAATCATCTATACCTTTAATGTTTGCCAAGGCCGTAATTAAATCCCCGATGTTTGCTCTAAGAAGTGGTTCTCCACCAGTTAAGCGGACTTTCGTGACGCCAAGCTTGACGAATATATTTGTAATATGTTCAATTTCGTCGAACGTCAATAGTTCTTCTCTGTTGAGAAACTCATACCGTTCGCCAAAAATTTCAGCGGGCATGCAGTACGGACACCGTAAGTTGCATCTATCCGTGACTGAAATCCGTAAATCCTGTACAGGCCGCTTCATCTGGTCCGTAACTAGTTCATTCATGCCGATATCCTATGTCGCATTTTCTGGATTGTTCGGGTCGGGTCGCTCCCTGCCTTGGAGCAGCAGCCTGGCGGATTGAGCCGCGATGCCCCGATGGCTGATCGCATTTTTTTCATGTGTGGAAAGTTCAGAAAGGCGTTTATTTAATTCCGGTATGAAAAATATTGGATCGTACCCGAACCCTTTCGACCCTTTTATATCTGTTGATATTATACCTCTAACATTTCCTGTTGCATAAGTTGTTGGCCGGCCGGCCTCGGCTATTGCTATGACACAGTGGAATGTCGCCCCGCGCTGAGGAATTGGTACAGTTTTCATCTTCTCTAATAAATATATTTGGCGCTCTACATCGGTAGCGTCATCTCCAGCGTAACGAGCAGTCCTTACACCTGGTTCGCCATTAAGTGCGTCAACTTCTAGTCCAGAGTCGTCTGCGAGAGAAAGAAGGCCTGTGGCGTTAGAAAAGGCTTCAGCTTTAAGTCTTGCATTACCTTTAAAAGTTTCCTCGTTTTCCACAACATTGATTTTAATCCCTTCTTTTGATGGCGTTGTTATGGCGTAGCCCGTGTTTTCTAACAACGTCTCAAACTCGTGGATTTTGCCAATATTTGTTGTTGCTATCAAAAGTTTCATTTCTAGTCTCCTAAATTCTGATCAACTTAATGATGCCAAAATCAAAAACATAAAGTGAAGGCTGGAATCAAATCTATTCCGATTGATATTCATGTTTTGTGGAAAGCAATGTTTCATTTGTTCCGCTTGTTTTTCTATACCACCGTTTATACATAAATGTGAGCAGGCGTTTTTTTTCTTTGGCTTTGCCGTCGAGCAACTTGCATTTGTGTCTATAAGCGTACCAGCTTTCTGACCCGTTTCTTTCCCCAACTCCGGTTGTTATGTCTAGTTGTCGTAGTGATGGATATGTGAATACTTTTTTTTCATCCAAAAAGTATAGGCTTGACACCATTAAATCGTGTATTGTATAAGCATTCAAAAAGGGTTTTGATTTCTCGTGCGTTGAGGTCGGTCGAGCAGTTGAAGCGACGAGTCTTCACGCGATGTTGCGAATCTACGATTCCCTTGTGATGTGAATCACATATAAGAGGAGCGCTGGGGTTTTATGGATATAGATCCGAGCTTCACGACAACCGAGCAGTGGGCAGTTTTAGGTAAGCTAACGACGGCTCTACATTTAAATGTGCTATTCGCGATTGTGATCGCCTTTGATTGGATGATCGCGCATGCGGTGATTCCCTCTCTTGTTGAATCAAATCACATTCCACGGAGCGTCAACAAAGTTCGACCATTTTTCTATTTTGTTTCCGCGGCAGCGGCCGTTGGGTTGATTATTTTCTTGGCGTCAAGTATTGAGTTGCTGGAAGTTGTTTACGAGATCTACGATCGTAAGTGGTACTAAAATCAGAATATTTGTTGTTAAATTAAAAAGTAAAACAAAAGAAACGTATACATAGGGATAGGAGAGCAAAGCTTCATGCGGGCACTGATCAGCGATAAATTCATCATCGTTGTTGTGGCAATCGTTCTGGTCGCGACATTTGCGGTCGGTATGGGAGTTGTCATTCCGAAAGTGCTTGCAAACATCTATCCGGTGCCTGAGCAACCGTTCGTTTTCCCGCATCAAACGCATGCGGACGTTGCAGCTCTTGATTGCCAATTTTGTCATCGTAATGCGGATCAAACCAACGCGGCAACGGTTCCAGCTGTTGAACAGTGCGTTTTCTGTCACAAGATTATTACGGGTGGTGACGGTACGATAACTGCGCAGGTCAGGGATGCGTGGGATACTGGCCAGCCAATCACATGGGCTCGCGTTCACAGATTACCCGACACCGTGCGATTCTGGCATGAGCCACATATCCGCGTGTTGTCAGATCTTATGTCAGCTGAACAAGGTCGTGACATTATCCCTTCAGAAGTGTGTGCTACTTGCCATGGTGACGTCGCATCAGTGAAGCAGGTAGAGCAGGTGAGGACACTGAAGATGGCGGATTGTGTTGAATGTCACCGTGCGAAAAATGCGCCAACGGATTGTTCAACCTGCCATTATTAGTTGAGATATAAAACGAAAGATTTTTTGATTGATTAGAAAGGGAAACGGATGGACGTAACTCGACGAGAGTTTTTACGTATGGCTGGCGCCACATCAGTGGGGGCAGTTCTTTTCGCGGGTTGTGCTATCCCAACCCGAGAGCTTCTCGTTCAGAGCCCAAGCCAGATGCCCGAAGACATGGTTGATGGATTTGATAACTGGTATGCATCGTTGTGGCGTGATGGACAGACCACCGAAGGCATTTTGGTACGGGTAATGGAGGGACGCGCGAAGAAGATCGAGGGGAATCCTGATTTTCCGACAAATCAAGGCAAATCTTCGGTGAGAGCCCAGGCCGCACTTCAGTCTTTGTATCATCCAGATCGGATTAAGGGGCCGATGCGCAAGCAAGGTGATGGATTCGTAAGCGTTTCATGGAATGAAGCGATAACTGAAGTTTCTAAGAACTTGGCCACTGTTAAAGATAATAATTCTAAAGCTTTGTTGATAACAAATCCCATTCGTGGAAGTTTGGGGAAACTCGTTAACAAGTTTGGGTCCACTTTTGGTAACAATATCGAACACAAGGTTTATGAGACTCTTGAGGAAACCGTTACTCGAGCAGCAGTTGCAAATGTGTTTGGTCAGGATCTTCTCCCAACATTTGATATTGCTAACGCGAAGACGATTCTCAATTTTGGAGCGGATTTTTTGGGTACTTGGTTGTCTCCTGTGGCCTTTGGTCGGGCCTACGGCGAATTCAGGCAGGGTGGGCATGATCGGGGGTATCTGACCCATGTTGAGCCCAGAATGTCGATGACAGCTGCTAATGCCGATACTTGGCTTGCGAATCGCCCAGGTACCGAGGGCCATCTTGCGTTGAGTATGGCTTACGTCATCTTAGAAAAGGGATTGGCTAAAGATGCAGATGCGGTTCAACGGTTGACAGGTCGCCGCGGATCTGCTGCTCTGAGTGCTTTTGCGCCGGATAAAGTTGCAGGAACCACCGGGATTGATGCAGATAAGATCGAAGCTGCAGCAGTAAGATTCGCAACCGAGACACCGAGCATAGCGATTGGTGGTGGAGTGGCCGCTGCCCAAACAAACGGCTTATTCAACCTCAACGCGATTTATGCGTTGAATTATCTTGCGGGTAGTGTTGGAGAAAAGGGCGGGGTTGTATTTAACCCATCCTTCCCTGAGCGCGACAAATCAGGGGTCGAGATGCCTTCCTCTTCAGCGGCGGTGTCGTATGAAGAATGGAAAACTACTACAAATGGATTAAAAACTGGCGAGTATGGGATGGTTTTGGTCCACGGTGCTGATCCCAGTTACGGCTTGTCAGGTACAGCTGACTTTTCTGGGGCCTTAGGCAATGTGGGTACAGTTGTCAGTTTCAGCAATTTCTTGGATGAGACAACCAAACAAGCAGATTGGATACTGCCAGAGCATCACATGCTTGAAGATTGGGGTGATGATATCCCGGAACCAGGTCCAGGCTATGCTTCTTTGGGTGTTCAGCAACCGGTGGTCAAACCAGTGTTTGATACCCGTAGTTTTGGCGATGTTCTTATTTCGATTTCGAAACAATTGAATCTCAACATGCCGTGGTCGACTGTTGAAGAAATGGTCAAGGATCAAGTTAAGAGGAATTTTGACCGAGGTTCAACTGGAATGATCCGAGCTTCAAATGCCGAAGACTTTTGGCGGGGAGTTTTGATGCGCGGTGGTTGGTGGGATGTACGAGCGACGTCTACCGATGGTGGTCATATAAAATCGTCTCTACCAACACAGGGTGTAACACCGGAGTTCACACAAGGAGATTATCACCTTATCCCATTTCCTCATGTCGCTTTAACGGATGGAAGTGGAGCAAATCTTGTTTGGCTTCAAGCGACGCCTGATCCATTAACTACTGTTGCGTGGAAGACCTGGGTGGAGATTAATCCGCGTACAGCAGAGAGTTTGTCTGTTCGTGAAGGGGATATTGTTCAGTTGAATGCCGGCTCGCGGTCAATTGAAGTTCCCGTCTATGTTCACCCTGCTGCGGCACCCGATGTATTATCTGTTCCCATTGGTCAGGGCCATACTGACTATGGTCAATGGGCTGCCGGTCGGGGCGAAAATGTTTTGTCACTTGTTGGTGACAAGTCAGATAGCGAAACTGGTGCCTTGGCCTGGGGGTCAACCAAAGTAAACATTACTAAAACTGGTAAACGCATAGTTATGCCAAAGATGGAAGGCTCGGTACCTGCAATAG
This sequence comes from SAR202 cluster bacterium, assembly GCA_009392005.1. GTDB lineage: Bacteria > Chloroflexota > Dehalococcoidia > UBA6926 > VFHL01 > VFHL01. The sequence continues at coordinate 162,624 of VFHL01000006.1, read as the reverse complement.
AGACCGTTGACACAGACGTTATTCAAGTAACAAATGGAACACACGAAACGCATTCGCATTAACAGGATTCGGAGGAGATTAGATGGTTCGCGCTAGTGAACGTGATAGTAAATGGAGCATGGTTGTTGATATTGACCGCTGTTCTGGCTGCCAGGCATGTGTCATTGCATGTCATGCTGAGAACAACATTAAGCTTCCAGATGAAGAGATGTATGAAACAGGGCGAACCCAAAATTGGATTCGCATCGACCGATATTGGGAAGGTGAATTTCCAGATGTGAAGGCTCGTTTCCTGCCAGTGTTTTGCCAGCATTGTGGCAATGCCCCATGCGAGCCTGTGTGTCCAGTGTATGCGACCTACCATAGTCTTGATGGATTAAACATCCAAGTATATAACCGGTGTGTTGGGACGAGGTTTTGTGCGAACAATGATCCCTATAATGTCCGGTTCTTTAATTGGTGGGAGCCGATATGGCCCGATATTATGCGCAATTATCTGAATCCAGACGTAACGGTTCGGAGCAAAGGTATTATGGAAAAGTGCACGATGTGCGTGCACCGGATACGGCGTGCAGAACGGACAGCAGATCGCGATGGACGCGAGATTAATGATGGTGAATTAATGCCAGCCTGTGCGCAGGCTTGCCCAACCGGCTCATTAGTATTTGGAGATCTCAACGATGATAATTCAAAGGTGAGTCACATGGTTGAAGATGAAAGGGCTTATCGTCTTCTAGAATCACTTGGGACTGGACCAAACGTTGTTTATCTCAAGAAGGTTGACCCAGAATATAAAGGGGAAGCAGTAAAGCATCATGGCTAATAACGGCCACAACGGACATCACGTACCTGAAGCACTTGGCTTGACTCCTGCGGAGATCACCGCAGATCAGGTCTCGCGTGTCGTCAGCTCAGGGCCGAAATATCGGACAGCGCTGATACTTTCTGGTGCCCTATTTGCGCTCGGAATCGTTGGTTTTGTTATACGAGCACTGGAAGGGTTTGATGATCGTTCCATTTGGGGTTATTACGCAGCGACTATGGTTTGGTTGCTGACGACTGCAGGAGCGGCACCGCTTTCAGCTTTTGCATTTAGAATGACGAAGGCTAATTGGCGCAAACCTATGGTGAGGGCGGCGGAAATATGGGGAGCCGTAACAATATATATCTTCTTGCTTCTCATTCCGATGTATTTCATGATTCCTTCGTCCCAAACAGGTGCTGACTCGTTTAGGCCAACCATTTGGTTCCATGCTAGTTGGGGTGCTCCACATCTTTGGAGCGCTATGGGCATGCTAGGGTTTATACTTGCTGCAGCATGTTTCTTTTGGATTACGACAGTGCCAGATCATGCCGTACTTCGTGACAGCGACGCTAGTCGCTCTTGGAATCGCCGGTTGGCGATTCGATGGCGCGGTACGTCCACTCAATGGCAAATATTGCAGGTTGGCATAATATTGTTTGGCACGTTCTTTTTTATGGGCCTATTTACGGCTCATTTTTTGGTTCCATCTGATTTTGCTCTAGCATTGGTTCCCGGTTGGAAAGATGCAATATTCCCGGCCTACCACATGCTCACAGCCTTACAAGGAGGCCTGGCTACGCTGATTGTTACGATGTATGTGATGCGCAGATGGGGTGGGTTGTCTGATTACATTAAGATGGAGCCATTCTGGGCACTTACCAAACCTCTTATTGCTACATGTTTCCTGTGGTTTTACTTCTGGTGGTGCGCTTTCATCGTTTATTGGTTTGGACGAAGCGATGGGGAAATAGGCGTTCTCAGGTATATTCAGTTTGAAACTTACCGGCCATTTTTCCTAGCAGGTTTTTTGCTTTGCTTCCTGATCCCCGGAATTCTTCTTATCGCTAATCCAGTGCGGAAGAGTATTATTGGGCCGACGATTGTGTCTCTGATCATTTTGGTCGGGTTGTTCTTTGATCGTATCCGGATCTACGTAGCCTCTTTTGGTGTTCCAAATGACGAGGTAGGACATCACGCTTTTGATTTATCACACGCACTGCCCGCAATGATCCTACCGGATGCTATCGATATTATGATGATAGTTGGGGCGATAAGTGGAGCAGTATTCGTGTACTTATTGGTAACTCGTTTGGTTCCACCAATTTCTATGTGGGAAATGAAGGAGGACGTCCTCCTTCGCGTTATACGACCACTTTTGAGGGGCACCTATACTTTGATAGGGAAGCCAAGATAATGACAAACGTTATATTAGGAGAATTATAGATGAAGGCCCCTGTCGTTGCTTCGGACCAACTAATCAACGAGGAACTGTTGAACACCGTTTTGGTGACCAACAAAAGGTTTTGGATGCTCGCTGTTCTTCTAAGCACCGGTGTTTTCGCGGCCGTCGTCGTGGTTGTCCTTTTGATCATCAATGGCTTGTCAATTACGGGCTTCAATAGGCCTGTGATGTGGGGATTCTACATCACGAATTTCGTTTTCTGGATTGGTATCAGTCACGCGGGAGTTATGATTTCTGCGATTCTTCGGTTGAGCCAAGCGGAGTGGCGGCGCCCTGTAACACGGGCAGCTGAGGTCCTAACGGTATTTTCATTATTAACCGCAATGATGAATCCATTAATTCATACGGGTCGTCCTTGGCGGACGATATATTGGCTATTTCCTTACGACTTTGCGCGCGGGATATGGCCTGATATCCGTTCCCCGTTTGTTTGGGACCCAAGCGCGGTTTTCACTTATCTTACGGGAAGCACGGCGTTTGTATTTATCGCCCTTGTCCCAGACTTTGCAGTCATTAGAGACCGGACTACTGGGTGGAGACATGTGGTGTACGGTGCGTTGGCACTAGGTTGGCGGGGCACACCACGTCAGTGGAAGCTCCAGATTGTCGCAGGTGTTTTATTATCGGCAATTATTCTTCCTGTTTTCGTATCGGTGCATAGTATCGTTTCTTGGGACTTCGCGGTTGCGCTTGTCCCAGCGTGGCACACTACAATTTTTGCACCATATTTTGTTATTGGAGCTGTTCACTCAGGTGTTTCAGCTGTGATTACGATGATGGCCGCGATGCGGTGGTTGTTTAAATGGGATAATTACATCACACCAGATCATTTTGATTCTTTGGGGCGCTTGCTGATCGTAGTAGCATCAGCCTGGTTTTATTTCACATTGCTCGAACTGTTCTTCTCGATTTTCTACGTTGAATCACATGAGATCGCGGTTTGGGATCTTCGATTCTTCCAATGGCCATACAACCTTATGGTGATTGTGTTCGTGTTTACAGGTTATATATTTCCGGTTGGGTTATGGCTTTCAAAAAGAGTTCGCCGCAATATAGTTGCCATGTTTTGGATATCAATATTTGTGAATATAGCAATGTGGCTAGAGCGATTTCTTATCATCGTTCCAGGTTTACAATATAAGCAGGCAGCAACTTTCTCCTGGGGAAGTTATATGCCGTCAGCGGCGGAGGGTATTTTTGTCCTCGGAACGTTTTGTTTCGTCGGCCTTCTATTACTGATCTTTTCCAAGTTCTTCCCGTTGATTCCATTGTTTGATATCAAAGAAGGAAAAGTGCTTACAACGGAGATTCAAGTGGGTCGCGTTGGTGTTCCAGCAGTTTATAGAGAAGAATAAGTAGAGGAAAGCGAAGATGGCTAGTATTTTAGGATTGTTCGATACGGCGGAATCTGCAGCTGATGCAACTCTTAAGTTGGATGCGGCTGGATTTACTAATGACGAGTGGGAGGTCTTAACAGACACTCCATATCCTGAGGGGGCTTTCGGGGAAAAAGACCCGAAACATACACTCTTCAGATATCCATTCGTGGGAGCTCTTTTAGGGTTCTTTTCGGGGCTTTTGATCACTTTGGGGACGCAGGTCTCGTTTCCACTAGTTACTGGTGGAAAGCCGATTGCGTCGTTCCCGCCAATGATTATTATTATGTACGAGGGTACAATGCTCGGTGCGTTAATATTCACTACCATAGGGATTATTATTGAGTCTCGGTTGCCGCGGGTAACTGGGCCGGGCTTGTACGATACACGTATTACCGAAGGCCACATCGCATTAGTATTAGATGCGCCTGCAGAACGGATTAGCGCTGCTGAAGGGGCTTTTAGAGAAGCCGGTGCGGTTGATATCAAACAAGAGTAAGAGTTCTTAGAGAAAAAACATGCAATTACCCACAAAATATATAGGTCGTTTAGTGAGTTCCAGCAAAGGGACGAGGTTTATCGCGCTTCCTCTGCTGTTAGTTACAATGATGGTACTAGCTGGGTGCTCGATAGGATCCTACCCGTTGGATTTCTTTCAAGAAATGCACTACGGACAAAATTATCGAGTGCAAGAGGAGCCACGTTTAGACCGCCCAGCCAGCGCGACTGTCTTTGAGAAGAACGCGTTCGGCGCGAATGGATATTTTGTAGTTAGCAAGTCATACGAGAACTTATCATTTGCAGAGATTGTTAATGTAGAGAGCCCAGTGATTTATGATCGCACGACAAAAGACCATGCTCAAAATGTATACAGGATTAATTGCGCAGGATGTCACGGGGTTGATGGAACAGGATTGAATCCAAGTGGTGGTCAATCAATTCCTAATCTTTTGTTTGGCACCGTCGTTCAGTACCCTGTTCGATTTGTAGATGATCCGGACACAGAGGCAGATGAGCGCGATGCAATTGCGGTTTCTCGAACAATAGGTGAGTTATATTGGCTTATCAGTTGTGGTACCGAGAGCCTTTGGGCACCACACGATAAATCTCTTGTTTCTCATGGCAACACACCATCTCATTGTGTAACTGGTGTTCAACCGAATAGCCATCCTAATGAAGAAAAACCTCGGGGTAATATGCCAGCATTTAGTAAATTCCTTAGCGAAGAGGATCGTTGGCTGTTGGCGCATTTGATCCAGGATATGAAAGATTGGCGCCTTTCAACCATGCCTAAGGCAATAGTGGCCTCAACGGATAGTTCTACATCTACTGATGGTCATGGTACTAGCGCCGGGGAAGCAGCAGGCCATAGTATTGTTCTTTCGGGAGCGGATGACTTCAAATTCAGCCCAGATTCACTTACGGCGTTATCCGGGGACGTTGATGTTACTTTCACTAATACTGGATTCCTTGATCACTCATTTGTGATAGAGGGCGAAGACTTTAGATTACTCCCAGCGACTCAGGGAGGTACTGAAGAAGCTTCTGTTACACTGGCTGCTGGTTCATACACGTTCTTCTGTGATATACCAGGTCATCGGGAGGCAGGTATGGTGGGGCAACTTAAGGTCGAGTAAACTCGGTAGTTACCATCTTTGGCTTCATGCATCGTTGGTAGTCGTTTGTGCCTGATGCGTGGCTTTTTCTGTAGCCGTAGATTTTCATTCCTTTTCTCGACGTGAACTTGCTATATCTGATTGTCAATCTTTTTGGATCCTTTATAATCCCTTTTAAACGCATGATGGTTAGATTGAGGTGGCGGATTGATTAGCAATGAGGATATTGAAATTCCATACACCCCTGTGAGTGTTTATCAAGCGATTTTCGAAAGACGCATGACCAACCAATTTACAGCTGATTCCGTGTCTCGTGGTGCTTTGGAAAGGATTCTTGGTGCCGCACATTGGGGACCCAATCATCACTTGACTGAGCCAGAACGATTTTTTGTTTTTTCCGGCGACAGTGATGTACGAGATGAGGTTGCGGATTTAGCGTGGCAAGAAAAATATGAAAGCGTATCGAACCCAAATCCTGGTCAAAAAAAGAAATCGGCTGATGATGCTCGAAATCGTGTATTAAGTGCCCCGGCTTTGGTTTATGTTTTCAGTGTTCCTGGGGAGAAAGAGGAAATTACTAGAGAGAATTATGCAGCTGTGTGCTGTGGAGTGCAAAATGCAGCACTTGCAGCTGTAGCAGAAGGACTTGCGTTAACTTGGAGCACAGGATCTGCAACGACCCATCCACGATTGCGAGAGACAATAGGTGCTGATTCTGATTGGGAGATGGTCGGGGCAATGTTTATTGGCAAACCAGAGGTCTTACCTAAATCCTATCGCACGGATCCGTCGGAAAGAATATATTGGTTAGATTGAGGAAAAATATATTCTTTGGTTCGATCCCGCTCCATGTTATAAATGGCATTATCCATAAGTGTAAGATGTACATATGAATAATCAGCGGCAGCCCTTGGTCGAACATTTGAGGGAGATTCGCAATCGGTTAATCCGTACTGTGGCAGTGCTTGTCATTGTGAGTGGTGCAGCTTTTTTCTTTGCCCAACATGTTTTTTTTCCGTTTTTGGTCCTACCCGCTGGTGATTTCCAGCCAATTTATACAGAAATTACAGAATTACTCGCTACATATGTCAAAGTTTCTCTTCTTGCTGGATTTGTTATTACGTTGCCTTATATCGTCTTTCAGATTGTGATGTTTGTGCGGCCAGCACTATTACCTGCTGAGAAGAAGTACCTGTATTTGGCTCTTCCTGGCGTTAGTATTTCATTTCTAATTGGTGTGCTGTTTGGTTACTTCGTTTTATTGCCGCCTGCATTAAATTTCCTTCTAACATTCGGTAGCGATGTGGCACAACCAACAATTCGGATTGGTAATTATGTCAGTGTTGTTGTGACACTTTTACTGTGGTTAGGCCTATCTTTTGAGATGCCTTTCTTACTGTATCTTTTGTCCCGATTAGGCATCGTCAGGCCTGAATTTCTTGCGAAGCAAAGGCGATGGGCAGTTGTTCTAGCATTTGTTTTGGGTGCGATTATCACACCGACATTTGATCCATTAAACCAGACTCTTGTTGCCGTCCCTCTTATCGTACTTTATGAGATGGGGACCCAGTTATCCAAGTTAGCTTGGAGACAAAGAGGAAAAACCACACCAAGTGTGATCCAAAAATAATGACTGGGGAACAAAAGGTGTTGGATACGGTGGTTTTTTGTACCTAGCTTTCAGAGATATCCACGCCTGTGATTAAGACGTCTTCAGTCGGCGTTGATTTTTCGGGTCCGACTGTTGGAACATCTGCGATCGCATCAATAGTTTCAATACCTTCTTTGACTAATCCGAATATGTTGTAGCTTGGTGGCAATCCCATATCTGCGTGCATGATGAAGAATTGGCTGCCATTGGTGTTAGGGCCTGCGTTTGCCATTGCCAACGTACCTCTTACATAATCACGAGTAACTTCTTCATCACTAAACTGGTACCCCGGACCGCCAGCGCCAGTGCCGGTAGGATCTCCTCCTTGGATCATGAAACCCTTGATAATGCGATGGAACTTCACGTTGTTATAAAAGCCCTCTCGAGCTAGGAAAACAAAGTTGTTCACACTCAAGGGTGCTTCTTTGGGGAACAAATCGATTACTACGTCCCCTTTGCTTGTTTGAATAGTAGCGGTATAACTTTTTTCTGTATCAATTGTCATCTCTGGTGCTGCCGAATATTGGGCCATGTAGGGTTCCTGCTCTAGTTGCTGATGCTAATCTTGTGCAACATTGATTTAGTATTTGTGACAGCGTAGCTTGGTTTTTCTGAAAAAACAACACAGCGAACTATTATTTCAATTAGAGGAGTTGAATTCTTACTGTATCGTGACTTTTTCGATACGTAGTTCCATGGTGGGGACTGATTCTTCTCCACGAATATTGTTTGTGACAGGCGTGTTGGCAATTTCATCCAGCGCTTCAAATCCATCAACAACTTCACCAAAGATAGTGTAGTTTTTTGGTAGGTATGGGCTGTCTTGATGCATGATGAAAAACTGGCTTCCGTTTGTATCAGGCCCTGCATTCGCCATCGCCAAGGTTCCTCTCAAATACTCTCGACTTACCGGTTCGTCCTTAAAATCATAACCGGGGCCTCCTGTGCCAGTACCTGTTGGATCCCCTGTTTGAACCATGAACCCTTTGATGACTCGGTGGAAGGGGACATTTTCATAGAATCCTTCTCGCGATAAAAACACGAAATTATTGACGGTACGAGGCGCTTCTGAGGCAAACAAGTTTACTGTGATTGTGCCTTTATTTGTGAGTATGGTCGCTGTATAAGTGCTATTTACATCAATCGTCAGCGCTGGTGGCTTAGAGTACTTTTGGTAGTTTAATGTTCCTGCGTTCACTGGTACTTTTGTTGTTGGAGTTGGGGCCGATATTGTTGTCTTCGTCGTAGCGATAGGCGTGACGTCCATATCGGTTGAAGAACATGAGGCGGAAATAAACAGTAGGGTTATGAGTAGAACTATTGATTGCATCATCGATTTAATCTTAGGCATTTAAAATGATCCTTACAATTGTGTAGATTCTTAAATTCATTAACTGTAATTATAGTTTGTTTCTGGATTCCGACATAGGAGAATTACTGGAATTGTTAAAGCGGTTAAAGCTGTGAATCCAACGATGGCCGGATTGTAACTCAAATATTGATCAAACACCCATCCCATAATGATTGGTCCTGCGACGCCAGATGCGATTGCAGAGCCCTGTAATAACCCTTGTATTGTTCCGTATGCTCGCATCCCGAAATATTTGCCTACAAGTATTGGTCGACTTGGGATTGTTGCGCCGAACCCTATTCCCATAATCACAGAAAATACTAAGGCATGCCAATATTCAGAGACATATATTAATGCGAACATATCTAGCGTTTGGGTTACCATTACAACAAGCATGATGATGCGCCAATCAATCAAGTCCATTAGGAACCCGGCGCTCAACCTTCCTATCCCGCTTGCAATGAACATAACAGATACAGTCATCGCAGATTGCGCAGTGCTGAATCCGATGTGTTCAAAAAATGGAATTTGGTGGACAAAAAAACCGCTGAGGCCAACCCCATGTAGTCCATAAAGACCAACAAGGAGCCAGAAAGCGTTTGATCGTAAGGCCATTGTGGCAGTCTGTCCAGTCATCGTATGGTCATCGGGAGAATCTTCGAGTAGGTTTTTGTCTGCCAATGCATTCTTGGTATCTTCATTTGGAAGATCACCATCAGGAAGGTAACCATAATCGGTGGGTTTTGATCGAGCGAGAGCTCCAAGAGGGATGCCAATTAACCAGATACCTATACCGAGATAGAGTACAGATAATCTCCATCCCACTGCTTGCTCTAACAATACTACTAAAATGATCGCAGGGGCTCCGACCACTGGACCAAGAAAGGTGAATCCGAGAGCTCGGCCGCGTAAACGATTGAACCAAGCGGCTACGACAGTTGGCCATGATATCCCATGGCTGGCACCACTTACGCCAACTGAAATCAGTGCAAATGTTACATAGAATGACCATAGTGAATTTATTCTGCTCATTAAGACTAAACCAAACCCACTTATGACCATGCAAATTATGATTACCTTGCGACCACCTAAACGATCCACTAGGAAACCCATTAATGGAGCTAAGATTCCGATTTCTAGCTGACGTAACGAAAATGCAACTGAAGTCTGTGCTCTAGTCCATCCAAATTCGTTGACAATTGGTAGGAAGAATACAGAGAACCCTTGGAAGAATGCAGTAGAAAGGTAAGCATTACTTAATACGCTTGCTATGACAATGTACCAACCATAGAATATGCGGGGCTTCTTGGTTCTTTTTATATCTGTGTTTATTGAGTGTTGTCGCATAGGGGTAAAGGTACTTTACATTAGCAGCTGCACGAGATGTCTGGTATCGCCATAGGGGCATATCTGCTCGGCAAGAAATATTGTACTAGGTTGTTCCAATTATTTTTTGTAGATCAATTTAGTATTTCTAAATCTAGGCTTATATCCAAAGCAGGAGATGAGTGAGTTAATGCACCGATAGATATGACATCGACTCCAGTTTCTGCAACTGCCCGTACGTTTTCGAGGGTAATGCCTCCGGAAGCTTCCATGAATACTTTATCGCCAAATTGTTCTACCACTCTTTGCATTTCAGTTGGATGCATGTTATCCAACAATAAGGAATCTACCCCTGCTTCAATGGCATTTTTTGCTTCTTCAAAATTTTCTACCTCAAGTTGGATTTTCATCCCATGGGGGGCATTTTTCTTGGCGGATGCTATAGCAGTTGTGAGGTTGCCCTCAATGGACCTAAGCGCTGCAAGGTGATTGTCTTTAATTAAGATGGCATCACTCAAATTGAAACGATGATTAAATCCCCCAGCTACGCGGACAGCATATTTTTCTAAAAGTCTCAGCCCAGGTGTTGTTTTTCGAGTGTCGATGATTCGTGCTTTTGTGCCGGAGACCGTTTCAACGAATTTAGCGGTTTCAGTCGCTACACCACTGAGGCGCTGTAAAAAATTGAGTGCGACTCGCTCACCAGCGAGGATTGCTGTGAGATTCCCTTCAATTCTGCATAACTGTGTTCCTGGCTCAACCCATATCCCGTCAGTGCTGAGCACGTCAAATCGAATTTGCTGATCAAGTCTTTTAAAAATCGCTAGGGCGATCTCCACGCCGGCTACAATCCCATGTTCTTTCACTAAAATGACTCCTGCTCCCTGAATATTGGGTGGCAAAAGTGATTGGGTGGTGATATCGCCGTGGCCGAGATCTTCCTCCAATGCCATGTCTACTATCCGTTCAAGATCGAGGCTCAAAGGTTTCATGTTTACCTCCTTATTTTCCCTTAACGTACGAGGATCTTTTGTTGGTGTTGTGTTGCCTGATATTGGTATTGAGTAAGGATCTTAAAATCACTTAGCTAGGTGATTTTTGGAAGTTGATGTGTTTCTCCCATTCATTGGCAGTAGAATCAAAATCGCTTCTTGAATGCGCCCCACGACTTTCGGTACGTTGCAGCGCGGCTTCCGCCATTAACCTCGCTGTAAGAATTACATTACGCAACTCTTGATCTTGAGCACCAATTTCATTCGCGAGATCCATTTCCCACGAGGCAAGGGTTTGCGATGCTTTCGCTAAATCATGCCCATTCCGTATCATACCGACTTGTTCCCACATCAGATTTTGAATTGCACTAAAGGATAAAGGAATATCATTAGTATCCCGAGATGAGTGTTTAGCAAGCGAGGAGCCGCCTGATGTCGGAATCCCACTCATTTCTTCCTTGTCTTCAAGGATGGACTTGGTTTTTTGAATAAGGCGTTTTCCAAAAATAAGCACCTCAAGCAAAGAATTTGATGCAAGTCGATTTGCTCCATGGACGCCTGTACATGCGGTCTCGCCACATGTAAAAAGTCCGGGGACGGTTGTTTCCCCCCATGTGTTAGTTACGATGCCTCCCATCATATAATGGGCGGCAGGAGATACTGGAATCCAATCTTTTGCCATGTCAATACCATGAGATAGACATGTCTTGTAAATCGTTGGAAAACGGGTTGCGATTTTTGCATCGTGCAGATGGGTTACATCAAGGAAAACGTTATCTGAATTATCTTTCGCCATCTCCGAGAGGAGGGCGCGAGCCACTATATCTCGTGGGGCGAGGTCGCCAAGATTGTGGTAGTTCTTTGCAAATGCTTTACCTTGTTTGTTTCGAAGTATTGCTCCTTCACCACGAACAGCTTCTGATATCAGGAAAGGCGGAGCACCAGGTAATCGAAGTGCAGTCGGGTGAAATTGGTAGAATTCCATATCTCGTATTTCTGCATTCGCACGGTATGCCAATGCGACGCCATCTCCGGTGGCGACTGGAGAGTTAGTTGTATAGCGGAAAATTCGCCCTGCACCTCCCGTTGTGAGGAGAATGAAGTGGCCTTCATAGTCAGCTGCCAGGTCTGTTCTACCATCAAGAGTTCGTACACCAGTTGCCCGGCCTTGCTCAACGATGACGTCTGTCACCAAGATGTTTTCTAGCACGGTGATGCGCGACATTTGTGCTAGCCTACTCAGGGTCATCTCAATTTGTTCGCCAGTAGCATCTCCACCGGCATGAAGAATACGGTCGCGACTGTGGGCACCCTCTCGCGTTAGCGCGATTTCACCATGAATTGTATCGAACGGGACACCAAAATTGATGAGGTCTTGGATTCGATCTGCTGCTTCATCGACCAAAATTCTCACATGTTCGGGATCAGAAAGACCGGCACCGGCAGCAAGAGTATCCTCAAAATGAAGATTGGTCGAATCATTGCTTCCGATAGCTGCAGCGATACCACCTTGGGCGTAACGGGTGTTTGTTTCCTCAATTGTTCCTTTGGTGAGTATCAGTACGGTTCCTAGTTGTCGCGCGAGTAAAGCGGTGTAAAGACCTGCAATTCCTGAACCCACTATGATGTAATCGTATTTGGGCATGATTTAATTCAATCTCAAATATGCTTGATGATTAACAATGACCACACGGTCAATACCCATACGTATTCCTCTATCGTAAGTTATCATCAGCGTGGATAATGCGGAGTAAAACATGTCCAAAGAAGGAGTGATTGCAAGTTTCGAATTCTGTGTAAGTGTCGAACGTTTAGATGAAACACAAGCTTTAGGTAACTTGAAGCATACGATCAAGGCCTAATTTTGCAAAATGGGCTGTTTCTTGATCAACGGATATTTGATTGATCACTTTTCCTTCAACTAAATTTTCAATTACCCAGGCAAGGTAAGCAGGATGTATCCGATACATCATTGAGCATGGGCAAACTACAGGATCCAAGCAAAAAATTAATTTATCAGGATTTTCTTCTTGAAGGCGGCCAACGAGATTGATTTCTGTCCCGATCGCCCATTTCGTTCCTGATGGTGCGTCAGTTACCATTTGAATAATGTATTCGGTAGAGCCTACGTAATCTGATGCATCTGCTACATCTTCAGTGCATTCGGGATGAACAATTACTTTGATACCTTCATTGTTCTCACGGGCACTTTTCACTTGATCTAACGTGAATCTTTTGTGAACTGAGCAAAAACCAGCCCATAAGATTAATCTGGCGTCGTCAAGTTGCTCTTTTGTGTTGCCTCCGAGTTCTAAATAAGGATTCCATTTCGTTACTTTGGTCCGATCCCAATTCAATTTGTTCCATGTGTTGGCACCCAAATATTGATCAGGGAAAAATAAGATTTTTTCCCTTCGTTCCTGTGCCCATTGAAAAATCTTGTCATTATTCGAAGACGTTGACACTATTCCGCCATTCTTACCAACTAGTGCTTTGATGGCTGCGGTTGAGTTCATATATGTAACGGGCATCACGCGATCGGTGCTTACTACTTCTGTCAAATCATCCCAGCAATCATAAGCGTCTTGCGTCGGCGCCATATCAGCCATATGACACCCCGCATCTAAATTGGGAAGTATGACTTTTTGTTCAGGCTTACTCAGGATATCTGCTGTTTCACCCATGAAATTCACGCCACAGAAGATAATATATTCTGCGTCTTCTTGCTCTTCCGCGAATCTCGCTAGTTTGTAGGAATCACCTCGTAGATCAGCGTATTTAATAATGTCTGATCGCTGATAATGATGTCCCAAAATTGTTAGACGTTTCCCTAAGGTGTGACGAGCATCTTGGATGCGTTCATCCAATTCTTCCTCGGACATATGAAAGTAGGTATTTGGTATAGGTTGTCGAGCTGAATTAGATACTGGGGCCAGGTTGTGGGCAGCTCCAGGTGCGCTTGGCGTTACAGGGATATTTATGTCTTGCGCCATTCCGCTAGATCCTTCCTAAGTGATCGTCTTAAGTGGAATTTCATTCTTGCTTTGATGAGTGTCATCTTTAAAGTGAGAATATTCAATTATACCGTCTATAGTATCTGATATTGAGGTAGTATCCGGCAAGTTTCCTTGAAGGGACCACGGTCCTGTATGCGTGACGTCTACTTCAACAAGCTTTCCAGTCCAGTCACGTGAATCATCAAAAAATACGAGCTTGTTGGTTCTAGTCCGGCCCATCCACTTCTCTTTTTGCTTCTTTTCAACTAATATTTCAACTCTTTCACCTAATAGAGGGGCATTTTTTTCTGTTGCAATGCGCTCTTGTAACTCTTCAATAATCTTCTTACGTCTGAGTTTTTCTTTTACTGGGATATCGTCTTGGAATTTTCGGTCAGCAATTGTTCCAGTACGAGTGGAATATGCGGCGACAAAAACAGTGTCAAAACGTATCTTCTCAAGAACGGCAATTGTGTTTTCGAATTGTTCTTCAGTCTCTCCACAGAAACCAACGATTACATCGGTACTTAAAGCGACATCTGGAATGGCGTCTCGAATGCGTTCTACGAGTGATAGATAATCTTCAATCCGATAAGGTCGTCGCATTGCATTCAATATTGCGTTATCACCAGATTGAAACGGAAGATTGATCCATTCACATGCTTTTTCTAAATGAGCGACTGCGTCAATTATACGTTGGCTCATGTCACGAGGGTGAGAAGTTAGGAATCGTACCCTATGTATGTTTTCAACAGAATTGATTGCATTTAGCAGATCTGCGAGGTCAGTATCTTCCTCTAGGTCATGCCCGTATCGGTCAACAATTTGGCCCAGTAATGTTATTTCTTTGACGCCTCGTCGGGATAGCATTTCAGATTCTCGTACGAGATCTTGGATAGATCTGCTTCGTTCCCTGCCTCGCCTGTACGGAACAATACAATATGTGCAAAAGTCGTCACACCCATGGATAACAGGAACATATGCGCTCACCTGTGGTTGAGTTGGGGGCAATAAGTCTAGGTCTGTGCTACAAGGAACACCTTGGCGCTCTGATGCGAACTCTACTAGAGGCATAAATTCTTGAGGTCTTAAGAAGAAGTCTACGTGAGCAAATTGTTTTTCCAATTCATCAGTTTTTGGGCCAACCATGCATCCCATCAAAGTCAGCGTGTTGTTAGGATTGTTGCGTTTCCAACCTTGTAAGCTGTTGAGGCGTGCAGCTACCTTATCTTCGGCTCCTTGTCGAACGACGCAACTATTCAAAATTACCATGTCTGCTTGTTCAGCGTCATTTGTGAATTCATAACCGAGATCTTCAAGAGCCGAGCCCAGTCGATCTGAATCCGCTTTGTTCATTTGGCAGCCAACTGTCCATATATGATATTGAGCCATTAATTAAAACCTCTTGATTTGTAAGGACTATGATGGCGGAGGGAGTGGGATTTGAACCCACGAGACCGGTCACCCGGCCTAACCGCTTAGCAGGCGGCCGCACTCGACCAAGCTATGCGATCCCTCCGTAGCATTAAATAAATTGTACCTTACAGCCCGCCTTTCGCAATGAGATATTTACTTAAATCAAACAGCTACGATTAATCATACTTCTATTAACCTATCTCACCGGTGAAAATTCTGCTGGACGTAAGATTTGGCTAATGATTTTTTCTGTCACGGTTCCATGTTTCTCAGTTGTTGCTTTGGCGGCATTTTGCCATTTAGGATCGGCAGCGAACGATGCAAATGCTTCTTCACGATGCGCTAAGCTTTTGTATCCCAGCATGTACCAAAGTTGGTTGCTGTTTCCGCCGATGACGGGCGTCCAATAGCCGATGTTTCTGATTCCATGTTTTTCGAACAATGGGATCGTGACATTTGCGAATCGTTCGTGCAGAGGTTGTGCTTTTCCTGGCACGATATCGTAAATTCGCAGTTCGCAAATGGCTGCAGAACCACTTTCTGAAGAAGGATCAAGCGGGTCGGGAGAATATTCTGTGGGTAGGAGAAATAGATTGGTTACATGGTGTGTTTGAGGTCCTTCTTGACTTGCCTCTTCCATCACTTTTTGGCGAACTGGATCGTTTGCGAGTTCAGCCCACGCACGCTCTCTGTCAGCCATGTCCTCATAACCGAGAAGATATATCCAGCGATTACTGTATTCTCCAAATGTAGGTGTCCAGTAGCCGATGTTTTGAATTCCGTGCTGAGCAAAATAATGAATTGAATGTTGTCCAAAACGTTCGATAACAGCGGGCGCTTTCCCTGCCATTAGTTCGTAGTTTCGCAATTCATATATCATTTTCTTTCCCCCATGATTGCTCAGACTTAACTGGACTCTTGGAAATTCTGCTCTTTTTATCCTAAACTTGTCAATTCATACCTATTTTCAAAACGAAAAAAACGCGGAGAGCGTAGATTACACACCATTAGTGCAAGCTAGATGATTATGGTGCAACACAATTAACTTAAGAGTTTATTTCCGCTTGTGCAGTGTAATAGTCTTTGGCACGTCCAAGTGCTTGTGTTCCTCTGAGGAAACTATAGATTGACGGAATCCCCTTTTCCTTTAAGGTCTCTCGAGTTTTTAAGACTACATCTTCCATGCCAGTTTGAACGACAATGAAAGGCTTATCTGAATTTTCCTTTATTGATTGGAAGTTTTTAATCATGTTGTCGTAAAAGTCAGGGTCATTACGCCTTTGTGTGAAGTCACCCACTTCCATGGCGATGATATCGATGTTTGGATCATCTGCCAGAACATTCAGCATCATATCCCCTTCTTCCGCGGTGTTTAGAACTCCCGTTACATCGAGTGGGTTTCGGTAGCTGTTTCCAGTGAGTGTGAATAATTCTCGTAACTTCTCGTAGCTTGATTCTTCAAGAGCAGGGACAGTAAGGTCATGTTTTGCTGATGCATCGGATACGAGTACTGATTGTCCTCCAGTACTCGCAATCACCCCAAGACGATTTCCGCTAACAGGCTTCGCCATTGTGAGTACTTTGGCGACATCGATGATCTCGTCGGTTGAGTTCACTCCTATGGCGCCTGTCTGTTGGAACATACCACTCCAAATTGCGAATGGGGATGCAAGCGATGCTGTATGTGAGGTTGCAGCTCGTGCGCCATCTGCTGTTTGACCACCCTTTAGGATTACGACTGGTTTTTTTGCGGCCACTTTCTTTAAAGAGTCATAAAATTGTCGTCCATTGCGCACACCTTCAAGGTACATGCAAATAATTTTTGTTTCTTCATCTTCGCCAAGGTATTCGAGCCAATCTGATTGTTCGATGGATAACGAGTTGCCCATGCTAACACTTTTGCTGATAGGCATTCCATGTGCAGTGAGAGCGCTGATCATAGTCCCAGTATGCGTGCCGCTCATTGATAAGACTCCAACGAATCCGCCAGGACCTGTTCGTTGACTGGTATTACTAAGCAGGCCCACTTTAGGATTGGAAATACAAAGGCAATTTGGCCCTACCATCGCGAGGTCGGCTTCTTTGCACATGTTTATTATCGTTTCTGATAGCTGTATGCCTTCCTCTTCGTGTGTTTCGGCGAATCCGGCAGTGTAACACGCGACTAGAGTCACCTTCTTTTCTATGCAGTCTTTTAATATAAATGGCACAATGCGCCGTGGAACAGCAATAATTACGTAATCAATCTCGTCTTCGGGGATATCATGCAAACTCTTGAAATTTTTGATTCCAAGTTCTTCAATACCAGGAATTTCATTCTCGTCCAGTTGGACGGAGTATGTGGGGCCGCCCGGATATTCTGCAGAGGACTTTAACCAGTTATAGTTCGGACCTTTGTCTCCCACAACAACAATGTTGCGAGGGTTAAATCCGATGTCCAGCTTTTTTTTGAGGGTGGCATCCATTATTGCGACTCCTCTTCCAATATAACTCGAGCGTCAGCAGCAATTGCACCATCCGCTTGAGCAATGACCGGATTTAAATCCATTTCAGCGATTTCAGGATGTGCCCATGCGAATTCCGACACTTGCAAAACCAAATCTTCCAATTTTTCTAGATCCACCGCGGGCAAGTTTCTGTATCCTTCCAGCATCGCGAATCCTTTGATTTCGCGAATCAATTGTTTGGCATCGCGTTTTTCAAGTGGTACGATTCGGAATGCAACATCTTTCAGGATTTCAACTGCGATCCCGCCTAGACCGAACATCAATACGGGACCAAATTGAGGATCCTTTGAAAGTCCAATAATCACTTCGACACCAGGATCTGCCATCTCTTGAACGGTTACACCTTGGATACTGGCGCCGGGAGCATTCTCTTTGGCCGAGCTGATGACGGTATCAAATGCCTCGCCAACTTCATTGGCATCTTTTAGGTTTACAGAAACGCCTCCTACATCCGATTTGTGTGTTATATCAGTGGAATCGATTTTTACGACGACTGGATATCCGATTTCGTCAGCTTTGTTGATCGCTTCGTCACGGGTGGAAGCTGCCGCAATTTTTGTTGTGCGTATGTTTGCATCAGCGAGAAGAGTCTTTGACTCCTCTTCAGTGAGTATCAATCTCTTTTCCTTCTTTGCTTGATCAATGATTGATTGAGTAGTCACATCTGCCTCCTTGTTATTCTTCCTCTTATAAGAGCAAAGGACCTTGTATTCAAATAATTTCCGAACTCGTGAACCAATTAACAATTACTCAGACTATACAATAATACAAAAAAGCTTCCTGCATAAGGGTTGATGACTGAAAATTAGTCAAATTCAGAATGTTTCGGTGGATTGCTTGCTTATCCTCGATCAGAGGTCGCAATAGCAGATGTGTCTTTCAAGCCTGAACCCGTAACCGGGATTAAGACACGCTCGTTCGCTCCAATGAGGTTTCTTTGCACAAGGTTTTTCAACCCGGCAAATGCGACTGCTGATGTAGGTTCCATGAATAGACCCTCATTTTTTGCCAATTCATTTTGGGTACCCATGATTTCTTGCTCTGTGACAGATACAGCGGATCCTTGATTGTTCGTAAGAACATCGACTACTTCTTGAGCTCGTGGCGCTTTATTGATGGCTATTCCACTAGCGACTGTTTTAGGTTTGTGAATATCGTGTTTGGGAACGTTGCGATTCTCAAAGGTCGAAACAATTGGTGACACTAGCTCGGCTTGAACACAGTGGAGATAGGGTATCTCCTTAATTTTCCCTTCAATTTGGAGTTCGCGAAATCCTTTCCATGCTCCAAGAAATAACGATCCGTTTCCAACGGGGAATATTATGTGGTGAGGGAGATCCATTTCGGGTATTTGCTGCACAATTTCGTATGCGAATGATTTAGTTCCTTCTAGATAGAACGGACTGAGATTATGTGATGCATAAAAGAGTCCATTTTTTTGAGCGAAACCCTGTGCTGCGATTGTAGTTGCTTCACGGTCATTGGTATCCAAATGGATGATTGCACCGAAAATCTTTATTTGTTGAATCTTTTGTTGTGGCGTGGACGATGGAGCAAAGATGTGAGTTCTGATTCTAGCCCTCGCAGCGTAGGCAGCGAGCGCTGCTCCGGCATTTCCTGACGAATCTTCAACAATTTCATTGATCCCGAGTTCCTTTATAAAAGAAACTAAAACGGTCGCTCCGCGATCCTTGAATGATGAAGTGGGATTCTGGGACTCAAGTTTTCCATAGACCTTTGACAAACCCATCTTCGCCGCAAATTTATCTAATGAAATTATTGGAGTGTTGCCTTCTCCAAGAGTCACGATATTCCCAGGGTTCGTTATTGGCATTGGAGCATCTGTTGCCCAAATACCTCTTTGTGATGTTTTGATTGAATCCTTCCTCTGTTCAGTGTATTGGATTTGTAGAGGAGATGAGCATTTCACACATATCTGTTGAGTCTTACTCTTTGTAAAGGTGTCACAAATGCGGCAATGAAGGGAATAGCGTGTGTTCATTTTCTTTTCTCCCTTTCGCCAATGGTGCATGGATGTGTTGGTGTCAGAACGGTTTTAGGGGAATGTTTGGAGCACGAGATAGATAGGTTATCCGTTGATAACCGATGCCGAATGAAGAATTTTGCTGGCCAAAACGCTTGTCGTAATCATGAAAAGTAATATAGAGCAGATAACAAGAACAACTTTTGGTCCAATTTTAACTACGTCTCGAATATCTACCGCCATACCGATTGCAACCATTGCGACGATGAAGGAATATCTTGAAAAGTTGCGAATTTGCCCCCCTTGATCTTCAGTAATGAAACCGATTGATCGTAGGATTGCCAGGAGTATGAAACCTAAAACGAACCATGGGAGATATTGTCGTATCGAGATTTCTTTGAATGTTTTTACTTCGTTCAAGGCCTGTGTTTTTTGGATTGATAGGATTATTTGTATAACGAGGACGAGTGGAGCCAATAAAACAACGCGAGCTAATTTTACAAAAGTGGCGACAGAAGCTGATGTGGCGCTGACTGTTGCAGAGGCGGCATACACTTGAGCGACTGCGTACACTGACATTCCAGCGACGATACCATACTCATAATTATTCAGTCCAAATAAAGGCGCGAGCATTGGGAGAAGAAGTATTTGGCCGGCTCCAAGTAAGCCGCTTACTGCGATTACCGCGGCAAGTTCACTGGAACTTGCTCCGATAATCGGAGCCATTACAGCTGCAGCCGAATTGCCGCATATCGAATTGCTAGTTCCTATGAGTATTGCAAGTTTTGGGCTTAATTTTAGAATTTTGTGCCCAACAATAAATGCGACTAGCATTCCTCCTGCGACACCAAAAATTATGAGGGCAACTAGACCTGAACCCGCGCGGATGACGTTTGGTAGAAATATACTGGCTCCTAAAATCATGACTGAAAACTCTAAAATTGTCTTGCCTGAAAATTTAGCCCCGGAACTATGCCATTGAGCGTTAGGCCAGATGGCTTTAAATGTAATACCGATGATGAGTGCTGCGAGGAGTGGATCATAATTTGGAACAGAATCCCATTGAGATATTAGTAGGATTAATGATGCAAGAATCAGGCACAAGGTAATGCCACGAGCAATTCCTAAAAATCCTTGTACGTTAGTCAACGTGATGATTCCTTTAATGTCTGGTCTGTGGTTGTCCACAGAAAAATCCGTGCCATCATGGTTGGCAGATTAATTAAATCAAACGAACCAGTCATAATCGTATCTCTACCGGCGATCGATCGTAACGAATGACACCGCGAGCCACTCCGTCTCATTTAAGGCAGTGTAACGGTATCCGAAAATTTAGGCCATACTATGCTATAACTGTTGGAGGAACATACCATGACTTCTATGCGCGCGATTGTGTTAGAAGGGCCACGGAAGGTACGAGTACAGGAAGTGCCTATGCCGCAAATAGGCACAAATCAGATTCTCGTTCAAGTAAAGAGATGTGGTATTTGCGGGTCTGATCTTCATTCTTATGCTCGTGGCAGTCGCAAGGTTGTGTCGGAAATTTCATTTGCGGGTGGCCATGAATTGGCTGGTATTGTTGTTGATGTCGGTAACACAGATTCAGATTTTGAAATAGGTGACCGAGTCGCGTTTGAACCAGTAGATTCTTGTGGTAGTTGTGATATGTGTAAAACAGGCTTGATGCAAAACTGCAATAACAGGAAATTTACCAATCAGGGTTTAGCCGAATATATAGCGGTTTCATCGAGTCGGTTGCATCGGGTACCTGAAAATTTGTCATGGGAAGCAGCAGCATTAGCTGAGCCGTTAGCAGTTGTAATTCATGCTGTCCGAGAATCTAATACTCACTGGCCTCGTAATGTCGTCATCATAGGTGCGGGTACTGTCGGATTGCTTGGACTGATCGTAGCGAAGCAAATGGGTGTTGGATTTATAGGGGTTACAGCACGATATCAACATCAAGCAGATTTAGCTGAAAACTTGGGTGCAAATAGCGTCTTGCTCTCGACCAAAAGTGATACTAAATCACATATCGGTGTATGGCTTGGTGATAATCAGATCGATACTGTGTTTGAAACGGTTGGTGGCCAGCAGCCTGTAGAGCAAGCATTAAATATTGTTCGCGGTGGAGGATTAGTTAGCCTATTAGGTTTAACGGATCAAGATATTGTTTTGCCGATGAATAGTGTGGTTGTGCGTGAGATAACTTTAAGCGGATCTATTTTTTATGGTCGTCCCAAATCTGCTGAGGCAAGTGATTTTTCTTTAGCATTGCGTCTTCTTGGATCGGGAGGAATTCCAGTTGATAAGTTAGTCACTCATGTTTTTTCGGTCGACCAAGCGGAAGAAGCATTTGCCGCCGCCGCTGACAAACGATCAGGTAGTGTCAAAGTACAGGTGGATTTCTAGAGCGTGTTAATCATTAGTGTCTGAAAAAATGATCAATCAAAGTGTGATCGACTGATGGAAAGCAGGTGTGTATGCAGATACCTATTCAGGTTCTTGGTAAACAAAATTCTGTTTCGAAGAAAATTCTTACTGAAGATGCATTGGAATTTGTAGCAGGCTTAGCCAAACAATTTGAGACATCTCGCGCGCAAATATTAGTTGATAGGAAGAATAAACAACGAGCAATCGACGCGGGCTCTTTTCCCTCATTTTTGGCTGAGACCAGTTCAATTCGCGAAGGAAAATGGCGAGTTGCCAGGATTTCTTCAGATCTAGACGATCGGCGAGTTGAGATAACAGGCCCTTCATCAAATCGGACTATGTTCATCAACGCGATGAATTCAGGTGCACAGATTTACATGACCGATTTTGAGGATGCCCATTCTCCCCAGTGGGATGAAACAATGCAAGGGCAGGTCAACGTTTATGATGCGGTACGGCGTGCAATTGAATCCGTTAGCGCCAGTGGTCGCAAATACACTTTAAATGACAAATTATCGGTTTTGTGTATCCGCCCTCGCGGATGGCATTTAGATGAGCGCCACGTTCTTGTAGATGGATTTCCAGTGTCAGCAAGTTTGTTTGATTTTGGCCTTGCATTTTTTCATAATGCGAAAAGATTGATTGATAGCGGTTCTGGCCCTTATTTCTATTTGCCTAAAATGCAAGGTTACGGAGAGGCCCGTTTATGGAACGAAGTTTTTACATATGCGCAAAACATACTTGGAGTTCCAAATGGTTCAATTAAAGCAACAGTTCTAATTGAACATATTCTCGCGGTTTTTGAAATAGATGAGATCATATATGAACTGCGAGATCACATTAGTGGCCTCAACTTAGGTCGATGGGATTATATATATAGTGTGATTAAGACATTCAATAAGCATCCTGATTTTGTGCTTCCAGACCGGTCTGAAGTGACAATGAACACCAAATTTCTTGAATCTGCCGCCAAGCTTGTTGTGAGTGCGAGTCATAAAAGAGGGATCCATGCATTAGGTGGTATGTCTACGTATATTCCACGGCGAGATGATCATGAATCTAATGAAAACGCGATGCAAGCTGTTCGTACTGATAAACAACGGGAAGCTGATCAAGGATTTGATGGAGCTTGGGTAGCTCATCCCGGTCTCGTTGAACCTGTCGGAACAATTTTCGATGAAGCATTTTCTGGTGCGAATCAATTGAACAATGAGAGTGCATGGGACGGAGTTGCGAGTGATTTATTGACCATGCCCACCGGTCAGGTGTCGGAATCAGGAGTTAGGAATAATATAAGTGTCGCAATCAAGTACATTGAAGCATGGGTCCAGGGAATTGGAGCAGTTGCGATTAACGGGTTAATGGAAGATACAGCAACGGCAGAAATTGCCCGTGCTCAACTTTGGCAATGGATTCGTTATGAGGCCAAGTTACCGGACGGAATAATATTTGATGAAGAATTATATCGACAATTTCGTAGTGAAGAAGTTGAACAGATATTGGTCGATCGTGTGGATAGCAGTAAGCATGATCTTGATAAGGCGGTAGATCTTTTGGATCAACTCGTTCTATCTTCAGAATTCGTTGAATTTTTGACGGTTTTAGGGGACCGATTTTTGGATTGACGGAAGTTGCCTTGTACAAAAGTGGTGATTTGATTAGTGTCATCTCGTGCAGGAATGAGTGGTATGTAATACGTCAAACCATTATTCTCAATCACATGATAGGTTTTGAAGAGGTCATCAAATATTTTTCGGAAGTTTCTACCGAAAAGGGGCAACTTGTCCATCATGAAAAGATTTCAGGGCAAGAGGTCTCTCACGGAGATTTAGATCATGAGTTGCCTGACGCCTTGATGCAGATTCTTGTAGCCAAAAAGATGTTCCCATTTTATAGCCATCAGGCAGCTGCGATTAACGCTGTGAACAGGAAGCAGGATATTGTTGTTAGTACGTCTGCAGCCAGTGGCAAGAGTCTTAGTTATTATGTACCGATATTGAAGGCTTGGTTCGAAGATCGTTCAAGTCGAGCATTATATATTGCCCCAACGAAGGCCTTGGCTCGCGACCAGATCAGTCATTTCGCTGAGTTGGTTGAGGGGATTGGGGATTCAATTTTGATAGATCCATATGATGGTGACGTCCCTATGTATGAGCGGGCAGATATTCGTAGCAAAAGCAATGTTGTGTTAACAAACCCGGACATGTTGCATGTCGCTGTTTTACCGAATCATGCGGTTTGGCAGCGATTCTTACGTAATCTTGATTTTATTGTTGTCGATGAAGCACATGTTTATCGGGGTGTTTTTGGTTCCCATGTAGCGAATGTATTGCGTCGCTTACGTAGGATATGCCATCACTATGGAAGTTCTCCTCAATTTGTTTTAGCTTCAGCGACGCTTGGAAATCCTAAGGAGCATGCGGAATTGCTCGTAGGAAAACCATTTACGTTAATTGATGATGATGGCGCTCCGAATGGCGGTAAAGATTTTCTTTTTTGGAATCCGCCTCTCATAGATAACAAAAAAAATCTTCGTAGTAGTACGGCTACAGAGTCAGTCGCACTGTTTTCCGAACTAGTTACTCGTGGAGTCCGAACACTTGCATTTACGAGAACACGGCGAACAGCAGAGCTAGCATACAATTATGCTCGAGATAGTCTTCGTAAGGTGGATTACGCTCTTGGTAAACGGATCAGCGCGTATCGTGCGGGGTATCAACCGGAAGAGCGTCGTGCGATTGAAGCAGATCTGTTATCGGGGCAATTACTCGGTGTATTTGCTACAAATGCTTTGGAGTTAGGAATTGACATAGGTGATTTGGATGCCACACTTCTGATGGGCTTTCCAGGAAGCATTTCTAGCGCATTACAACAAGCAGGTAGAAGTGGTCGTCGCGGCCAGCGCTCGTTAAGCATTTTGGTTGGCCTAGATAACCCACTTGACCAATATATTTTGCGAAATCCACAAACCTTGTTTGGACATTCACCCGAGCATGTACTAATAAATCCCGAAAACAGGCATGTTCTCTCAGCGCATCTACAATGTGCCGCCTATGAAATCCCATTGAGCTTAGATGATAAGAAGTATTTTTTTACCGATTTACGTTTGGATCTTGATATGTTGGAGGCACAAGGATTGTTGTCTCGTCGCAGAGGTCAATGGTATTCGTCTCCACAGCATCCGTATCCTGTTGAATCTGTAAACATTCGATCATCGAGCGCCGATCCGTATAAATTAGTGGATTTGAAGACGGGCCAAATTTTGGAAGAAGTTGATGATTCAATGGCACATTTTGAACTGCACCCTGGTGCAATTTATCTTCACAGGGGTGACGAATATTTAATAGACGAACTAGATGTTTTTAGTCGAAGGGCGTATGTCCAACGAAGCCACCATTCCTATTACACTCAGGCAATTGATCTTAGTGATCTACGTGTAAAACGGGTTCTTGATACAAAGATGGTTGGTAATGTACGTGTTTCGCTTTCTGAAGTTGAGGTGACATCGCAAGTTGTGGGGTACAAAAAGAAACGGCACATGACTGAAGAGATATTGGAACATTGTGCCTTGAATATGCCGTCAGCTACGATTGATACAGTTGCCTTTTCATGGGAAATATCCCAACAAATGGTTGGAGAGATGACACTTAGCGATGCAGAACTGCCTGGAGCTTTGCATGCGGTAGAGCACACGGTGATTGGATTGTTGCCTCTTTTTGCAATGTGTGACCGTCAAGATATTGGGGGGGTATCAACACAATTTCATGTTGATACTGGGCAGGCGACTATTTTCGTTCATGATGCCCATGTAGGTGGTGTTGGAATAGCAGAGCATGGGTACAGTATCGTAGCGGAACTGTGGAATGCCGCTCTAGAGACAATTCGCTCTTGCCCATGTGAGGAAGGTTGTCCATCATGTGTTCAATCTCCAAAATGCGGAAATAACAATGAGATTCTTGACAAGAAATCTGCGAAACTACTTCTTGAAAAGTTGGTCTTTAGCTAAGAAAATGTTAATTGGTAAATGAACGAGATCAGATGAAGGAAATGTAGGAGGATCCTTTGGCAGCTGCTCAGAGTGCCCGACTACTCTTGATTGATGGCCATGCTCTGATTTATCGCGCCTTTCACGCGATGAATAATGCGTTGACGGTGTCAAAAACAGGTGAGCCCGTCTCGGCTGTTTTTGGCTTTACAACTACTCTGCTCAAATCAATCACAGATATTCAACCATCTCACATTGCGGTTGCTTTTGATTTGCCAGGACCAACTATACGAAGCGAGATTTATCCTGACTATAAAGCGCATCGTCCACCAATGCCTGATGAGTTGCGTCAGCAATTATCTCGTATTAGGCAGGTTGTTGAGAATTTTGGAATTAGTATTTACGAGAGCGCGGGCTATGAGGCTGATGATGTTCTTGGTACCTTGGCACGGCAAGCTGATTCTCAAGGCATGCACACGACGATTTTGAGTCTTGATAGCGACCTTTTTCAGTTGGTGAATCCTTCGACTCATGTCCTGGTTTATCAAAGTAGGCAAGGAGATACGCTCTACGATGAGGCTCAGGTTAAGGCTAGATACAGCCTTGACCCAATCCAACTAATTGATCTGAAAGCACTGCAGGGTGATCCGTCTGACAATATTCCAGGAGTCCCGGGTATCGGAGTAAAATCTGCGACTACATTATTGCAAAAGTACAGCACAGTGGAACAAGTATATGAGAACCTGGATCGTATTGTTTCTCCCCGGATTCAAAGATTGTTGCGAGAAGGACAGGCCGGTGCCCGCCTGGGCAAAGAACTTGCAACTATTGTCACTGATATACCCATCACACTGAATCAAGCGGATGTTGTGTGGGAAGGATTTGACCGGGCTAAATTAGTTCCATTTTTTGCAGAGCTTGAGTTTACGAGTCTTGTTCGTCGTCTTGACCCTCCACGTGAATTACCAGCGGAGTTAACTGTAGGTTCCTCACCCCAGGAAGTTTTGCCCGACGTTGCATTTGCTGATGACGTTATTCAGTCTCACATCGTGGATACCATTGAAAAATTACATGATCTTGTGCGCATGATTCAAGACACGAAATCATTTGCTTTTGACACGGAAACAACGTCGTTAAGACCGCTACTTGCGGCTCTTGTGGGCATTTCTGTAGCGGTAGATGGTGACAATGGTTACTACATACCTGTAGGTCACGTTGACGGCAAACAATTGCCTAAGGAAGTTGTTTTAGATGCGTTAAGTCCAGTGCTTACAAGCAGTGATGTTCTGAAGGTTGCTCATAATGGGCAATATGATGTCTCTGTTCTCGCAAATGATGGTGCGAATGTGGATGAGATTTCTTTTGATACGATGCTAGCGGCGCATCTTATGGGTGAAAGCAAGATAGGTTTGAAACCCTTAGCTTTGGCGCATTTCAATGTTGAAATGCTTCCGATAACAGACCTAATCGGTAAGGGAGGTAAACAGCTAACGATGGATCGGATCCCTATAGATCGCGTAGGTCCGTATGCCGCAGCAGATGCTGCAATGACTTTTCGCCTCTGGCAGACGCTCCAAGACCTATTGAAGGAAAGGCAAATGGAGGAGGTTTACCACTCTGTTGAGATGTCTCTCGTTCCCGTCCTTGTGAGAATGGAACGAACAGGTGTTTCTATCGATTTGAGTATCCTTGGAGAAATGAGTTTTGGTATTAAGAGTCAATTACAAGAATTGGAGGAACGTATCTTTTTTGAGGCTGGTGATCGTTTTAATATCAATTCACCTCAACAGCTGTCAGTAGTACTCTTCGAAAAATTAGGTTTACCGGGATCTAAGCGTACAAGTCGAGGTTATTCCACAGATGCTTCCGTCCTTGATTCTCTTAAAGATCAACATCCGATTATTGATTTGCTAATCTCATATCGAGAACTTTCAAAACTTGTATCTACATATATTGATGCGCTACCGGGTCAGGTTAATCCAAATACAGGTCGGGTGCATACAAGCTTTAACCAGACAGGTTCGGCTACAGGTAGAGTGTCCTCTAACGACCCCAATTTACAGAATATTCCTGTACGTACGGAAACAGGGCGTAAAATCCGAAATGCTTTCACGACTACAGATGCAAATAATATTCTGCTTGCTGCCGATTATTCGCAAATCGAACTCAGGGTTTTGGCTCATCTTTCTGAAGATCCAGGATTAACTCGAGCATTTGAAAACGATGAAGATATTCATGCAGCAACTGCGTCAGAAGTGTTGAATGTCCCTATCTCAGAGGTCACTTCAGATATGCGAAGGATTGCAAAAATGGTGAATTTCGGTTTGGCTTACGGGTTGACCAAATTTGGCTTGGCGCAACGCCTCGAAATCACTCGAGAGGAAGCGGGAAGTTTTGTTGACACTTATTTTGACCGATATGCAGGTGTTCGTGACTATATTGAGTCCACAAAGGACCACGCGCGAACATATGGGTATGTAGAAACAGCTATGGGACGTCGACGTTACATTCCCGATATCAAGGCATCGAATCGACAAGTGCGTGAGGCTGCTGAACGAATGGCAGTCAATATGCCTGTCCAAGGAACGGCCGCTGATATATTAAAGGTTGCTATGGTGCGTTTAGACGATCAAATTCAGAGGCAGTCGACTGAAGCAAAAATGATTTTGCAGATTCATGACGAACTTATATTTGAAGTTCCGAAAGTAGAAGTGGCTCAGGTCATGAATTGGGTTCAAGAGATTATGCCTGAAGCGATGTCTCTTAACGTGCCACTAAAAGTTGAAATGAAGACCGGCTCGTCATGGGGTGGTTTAGAATAGATGTCTTGGCATTTAGGGAGATTGGGCTACTTTAATTACATATCTTCTTTTAAATAATCTTTATACTCGATCGAGAATTTTTCCATCTTCGGTGTTATTACAACCTGACAATACATTTGTGCTGAGTTTTCCCGATAATACCCTTGATGGTAGTCCTCAGCTTTAAAAAAAGGGCTAAGTGGAACTATTTCTGTGACGATAGGATCTGTCCAGATGTTTGATTTGACGAGCTCTAACACTATGTCGGTTGCGCTTTTTTCCTGTTCTTTGGTATGCCAGAAAATAGCTGATCGATACTGCGTTCCAATATCAGCTCCTTGCCGATTTAAAGTGGTGGGGTCATGTGTTGCGAAGAAGATCTTGAGTATTTCATCATAAGAAATGATTGAAGGATCATATGTGATTTGAACAGCTTCAGCGTGTCCGGTTGTTCCTGAACAAACAAGTTCATAGCTTGGATTTACGACGTCGCCTCCAATGTAGCCTGATTCAACCAGATTGATCCCTTTCACCTTTTCATAGATTGCCTCAGTACACCAAAAACATCCGCCCGCTAGGGTCGCTTTTTCAAATTGTTTTGTGCTCACGTTTAACCTCCAAAAAACAATTTCTTTCCAAAAGTGAGGCCGCAACCAACAACTAAAAGCACCAAAGTGAGAACCATCATTGTTGCGTTTCGTTTAATGAATTCAAGTATATCTCACCATTTCAGTATGTCGGTATGTTGTTTTCTTTTTAGTATACCTAGTATAGATTGTTTATGGCCTATGGTCTGAATATACTAATCGTTATTTGGAATAGAGCTTCTGGAGGATATTTATGGCAGGTACATTTTATTCATCTGATGAACGGCGAGCAATTGATTCCTTTAGGAAAGTGGTTTCGCAATGGCTTGATGAGAATGCCAAAATTCCACCTGACATTCCTTTGCCACGCAGGGGAAATCCGTTACCTGAGCCTCTACAAGAATGGACCGTTCAGTTTCGTAAGAACCTTGGTGAAAAAGGATGGTTGGCACCTAATTGGCCTGCACAATATGGAGGTGGAGGCTTATCCGTACATCATGCATCAATCATTCAGGAAGAATTGGGACGGCGGCGGTTACCGCCGCTTCATGGCTCCACTATGGCGATGATGGCTCTCCGTGTTTACGGGACAGAATCGCAAAAGATGACCCTTTTATCTTCTGTTCTGCGAGGAGAAAAGACGCTGGTTCATATGTTTACTGAAGCGGATCGAGGTACGGATATCCGTTCAATTGGGACGGTGGCACTTAAGAGTGATCGCGGTTATGTTTTGAATGGTCAGAAAGATTACATTACCAGCCAATTGACTCCTGATCTTGCCTTATGTCTTGCAATCACGGATCAAGATATTTCGACCGATGAACGATTTAGCATAGTTGCCGTTGATACAACTGGGTCCGACGTTTTGATTCGGCCATCTAATCTACTCACCCCAGGAGCGGAGCAAACGATTTATATGACAGATGTAACTTCTCCGCTAGAAAATTTGATAGGTGCAGAAGGGCAGGGTTTGGAAATAGCGAATATGATGTTGGATATTGAGCGTGGGGGCATTGGAGTGCCACTAGAGCTCCAACGAGAGATTGAATGGAAAGAGAAGCAGGCTCACAATAACATACAGAACTGATAAACGACGATGTGATTAAAGGTGTTTCATCGTTTTTAGTTTAGTTTTGATATGAGTTCTTCGATTCCGGGTCTATCGCCTGATGAGGTCCCAATATATTTCCAAACGATTTCCCGATTTTGTCCAATCACAAATGTTGCGGGTGCGGAGACTCCGTCACCAAGGCGATTATATACTTTGTATTCGTCCACAACGGAGCCCGAAGGGTTAGATAAGACGGGGTATTTAATCTGTCCGACATCCACCATATTCTTGGCATCGATATTGGTGTCCATACTTATTGTTATCAGTTCATAATCTTTTTCCTGAATCTTTTGATAAACTTCTTGCAACTGTACAAGTTGGTTTCTGCATATACCTCAGAAAAATCCACGGTAGAAAACAATAACTACACCTCGATGGTTTTGCAGTTCGGATGTTAGGTTGATTTGTTTTCCTGATGCATCAGGTAGCGTGAAATCTGGCGCTAATTCTTTGGAGGAGCAGGCTGTGGTGGCAACGAGCGCAAGGAGTATTAATAGGGCCGTTGCGTTGCGCAAATATGTCGTGGTAACAATTGATAACCTAGGCATTAATATCAAATCCGGGATCTTGTATTGTTTTAAGATCTATTGTTAGCGTTGCGGCGCGCGATCCAGCAGTATTCACGGAACATTGCAAAAGCTGTCCAAATGTCAAATCATGAAAATGTTCCTCAATATATTTGCCGGCTGCTTGTGCCCATTGAGGGCGCAATTCTGTTGACTCCTGCTCTAGCGTTACACTGACAGGAGTCCCATCTTTCTCGGTCCGATGAATTAGCATTATTTTCCACCTAGTTGTTTTTATTCTGTGATGTATCTCGAACTAACGCCCCATCTTTTTGAATGTTCTTGTCGTAAGTTGTCAAAGAAATCTTTGTATTCCTTTGTCTTAGTATCACCGGTACTCATGATAAAAGCGTCTTCATTGTTGTCACTATAATAGTTTTTCCGCTTACCGACTATTGATAGGCCGTATTTTTTGTAGAGATTCTGAGCAGTTACGTTTGAGATTCGGGTTTCTAATGTCAGCATTTTAGTATCCTGTATGGCGCCTAGTTCAAGACTGGCAATTAGCAACAGCTCACCAATTCCATACCCCCGGTGGGTACTTCTGACTGCAATACTGGTGATATGGGCCTCGTCTATCATGAACCATAGGCCAACGTAGCCTACGAGAGAATCTGTTGTTTGAATTACTGGGGCAATATCGGGGACGAGGTGACGGATTATAGGTATCTTTTTCGTCCACGGTTTATTAGGTATAATTTCTTGCACGCTATTTGGGTTGTTGACTTTGGTTTTTGTGTCTACTGCAACGAGGTAACGAGAAAGATGGTTGCGTAGTTCCTTGTCAAATTTTGTAGAGGGCCATATCTCTGGAAACGCATCTTGCTCAATGTTGGTGACTTGTTGCAGGTCCGCGGGTGTCATTGGACGGATTGCATATCGCATTGATTCAGTATCTGTGTATGCTGTTCTCTCCAAAACGAACACCCCCATTCTGCCGAATTGTATCATCAATAGGACTTGACTTGAGCGGTGCTCATTAATGACTAACTTGACCAAATTGATAAATGTGAAGCCAGCGCGATGTAGGGGTAGAAATCTCAACAACTAGTGGCGAAAGTGTTCATAACTATGATGGGGCTCATAGAGTCCCCATTAAGCTCTTCATAACAATTCCTGTTGTGAGTTTGGGGTAAAAATACGTTGATTTCCTTGGTAGGCGTTCACCAGCATCTGCTACCTGCTTCAGCGCATCAAATGGGACACTTGACGAAAGAAATGCTGCGTCCGAAGCACCGTTCTTAACGGATTCAATAGCGGCGTGGGCATCTCCAGTGTAATCAAGAATCCCGATAGATTCGGCTTCCGGCTGCGTCATATCTAAGAAATTAGGTGCTATATACTCACTGAATATTGTTGGGGTTAAAGTGCACCATGCCCGTGATCGTCCGGCTGGCATCACTTCTTGTATCGCGTCAATATCGCTAACCAAGAGAATAGACAACACGTTAGTTTGGAGGCCATAGATGCCAAACACTGGTGCGTTAGCGTTACGTCTGATTTGATCAAAAAGATCGGCAATCTCGCTACTTGTTTTGTTCTCTACTTGGTAGGATTCGATCGTGAATGGTTTTGAGACTACAGAAGTTAAATTTCGACGCGCATTAGAAGTTAGGTTTCGTATTAAACGATGATAGGGCAGGCTCAATAAACCGGAGTCAGAGATATCAATGATTGAAGCAAGGACAAATGCCGCTGACTCATTTGTGTCTCCAACCAAGGGCACTTGGTTTCTCCTGCAATATTCTAGTGCTGTTTCATAGCGATGATGTCCATCAGCAATATATAGTGGTAGATCTTTGAAAGATTGTTGGATTGAAGATGTTAGTTCACCTTCTACTTGTTTCCAAACCTTGAAGGTTGTATCGTTGTCAACTTCTGCCACGGCTAATGGCGGTTCTTTTTCGATTGTGGTGATATTTTCTTGTATTAGACCAGTTGGATCGTCACTCAGTATCATGATGGGGCTAAGATTTGTTTTTGTCGATTGCATCAGAGCAAGGCGATCCTCTTTAGGGCCAGCCGCCGTTCCTTCGTGTGGTCGGATCATCCCTTGTGACCACTCTTCTAGTCTTAATGCTACTGTTAATTCCTTACGTTCTAGGCGCTTTCCTTTATATTGGAATGCATGGCTAGTCAAGTAAAAGGAAGGCTCCGTATCACTTGTGAGGACCTGTTGATTCAACCATCCTGTGAGAAGAGTCGCTGCTCGAGTGTAGCGGTTATTATCGGGCGTATCAGTATCTTTTTCGGTACCTAATTCTAATTGGATTATGTTGTAGTTACTTTTTTCGTAAAGTTGTTTTTGTAATTCAGGATCCACGACATCATAGGGTGGTGCGATTAGGTTTTCCAGGTCGACATGCTTTTTCGAGTTGTATCGTAATCCTCTGAATGGGCGAACATCTGCCATCGTTAGAGTTCCACTCGTCTAACAACACTTACATTTTGGATTTCTTGGAGAAGTTCCATTTGTTCGTCTGAAATCGGTTGATCAATGCCGAGAACGGTCATCGCCGGTCCTCTGGGTTCTAAACGGCTGAGTTGTAGTGTACTAATGTTAATGTCATTTTCCCCGGTTATTGTGCCAATGTTGCCAATCATACCAGGGCGATCAGTATGTTCCATTATCAACCAATACGCGCCATTTGGAACCATTTCTAACCAGTAGTCGTTAATTCTGACGATATGGGTTTGTCCGCGGATCATTGTGCCTGATACTATGGTTATACCCTCATTGGTTGTTATTTCAGCAGTCACCAGATTGTTAAAGGTGTCATCTGCGGGTTCTTTGGACTCCGTGATTTGGAGGCCCCGATTTAAAGCGATTAAATCAGCGTTTACAATGGTTACTCTTTCCTCGCTTACATTGGCGAGAAATCCTCCTAGAAGAGATGCTTTTAGCACACTAGCTTCATGTTGTGCTAGATCTCCTGCGTATCGTATTGTTATCTTAGATGGCAGTCCATCTAAGATTTGACCAGCCAAGTTGCCAACGTATCGAGCAACATCAACGTATGGTTGTAAGACCGCAAGGGTTTCAGTTGGTACGAGTGGAACGTTGACCGCATATCTTGGGGGTTGCCCTGCAAACACATCGATAACTTGTTGAGCAACATCTATAGAAACATTGGTTTGAGCTTCAATCGTGGATGCACCTAAATGTGGAGTTGCTATCATGTTTTGAAACTCAAATAATGGGTGATCTGTTACTGGTTCTACAGAGAATACATCAATCGCTGCAGCGGCTACATGGTCAGCTTTAAGTGCATCCTCCAGGTCTTTTTCATTGATAATGCCACCTCGTGCTACATTTAGAAGGCGTACGCCCTTCTTCATTTGGTTAAGCTCATCTCTTGCAATAAGGCCGCGTGTTGAGTCAGTTAAAGCGGTATGCACTGTTATAAAATCGGCTTCCTTATAAACAGTTTCCAATGAAGCAACTTCTATTCCGAGTGCTTTCGCGTGTTCAGGGGAGACATAGGGGTCGGATCCTAGGATTCGCATTTCGAAGCCGCGCGCTCTTTGTGCTACTTCTGTGCCTACACGCCCTAAACCAATTATGCCTAGTGTTTTTCCCCTTAACTCAGTACCGACAAATTTTGAGCGATGCCAATTTCCGTCTTTAAGTGAGGAATGTGCTTGTGGAATTTGGCGTGCCATCGCAAGCATTAGAGCGAGTGTGTGTTCTGCCGCTGAAAAAGTGTTAGATGTTGGTGCATTAACGACAACAATACCTTGAGCCGTCGCACAGTCTACATCAATGTTGTCAACGCCGACGCCTGCCCGGCCGATCACTTGAAGATTTTTCCCGGCTTCAATCACCTGACGGGTTACCTGGGTTTCGCTTCGGACAATTAACGCATCGTATTCGGATATCTTTGCAATCAATTCGTCTTGTGTGTTATCCAACTCAACATTTATTTGATGGGCTTTTTGAAGGAGTTCTAGTCCTTCTTGCGCGATCGGATCTGTAACAAGTACCTTTAACGTCCCCTTTGAGCTCATTGTTGTGTGATACTCGCAGTTGACAAGGTCTCTTCCAATTTTTCGAGTAATTCATTAATTGCTTGGTCAGGAACCCACCCTAAATGCCCAACACGGAAAATTTTTCCGGCTAGCGGACCTTGTCCAGTCGCGAGTATTACATCTTGTTCTTCTCGCAGAATTCGTAGCATCTCAGTCAGTTCAATGCCATTCGGTGCTGATACCGCCGTTACTGTGTCTGAACGGTGGTTGGGATCCGCATACAAAGTTAGTCCTAGTTTTTCTACACCATCTCTGACCCGATTCGCAATTCGATGGTGCCGTTCAAAAACGGCTTCCCGGCCTTCTTTCATAAGCATATCAAGTGCGACATTCAGCGCAACGACGATTGAGATTGCTGGGGTCCAAGGAGTTTGCCCACGCTCAAGATAACTTTTGGCTTGTGTAAGATCAAAGTAAAATCGAGGCATACTTGCTGATTTATTCGCTTCCCACGCTTTTTCAGAGACGCTAATCATGGCAAGACCGGGTGGTATCATCCACCCTTTTTGCGATCCGCTAACGACTACATCGCATCCCCAATCATCGGTCAGCAGGGGGATTGAACCCGCGCTGCTTACTCCGTCCACGACCAATAGCTTGTTTGCTTTCGTTACTTCCTTCGCTATTGCTTCTAGGTTGTTTGTGATACCAGTAGAGGTTTCGTTATGGGTGACGAGTACTCCTTTAATTTCGGGGTTGTTAGCGAGGGCCTCTTTTATCACTTTAGGGTCGGCGGCTGATCCCCATTCAAACGATAAGCGTTGAACATTTGCCCCATATCCCTCTGCAATCGTTGCAATTCGATCGCCGAAGTATCCGATGCTCACAGCAAGGATGTGGTCGCCTGGGGAAAAGAAATTAACAATTGATGCTTCTAGGCCGCCTGTACCCGATGCTGTAAGCAACAGCAAGTCGTTGGTCGTCTGGAAGAAATCTTGTAGTTTTTCTGTGGCTTCTCCTATATGTTTCGAGAATGCAGGGCCACGATGGTTGAACATTTGGGTCGCCATTGCTTCCTGAATCTCTGGGGGGACCGGTGTCGGTCCAGGTATTCGTAAATTAGACATGGAAATCACCTAGGAATTAAATATGAATTTAGTGTAGCACGCCGAAAGCGCCTCGGAAACGACATTTTAGTGATTTTGGTGGTTTCCGCCTCGTGGGATTCCTTATATAAAATTTGAGCCACAATTTTTCAAATGATCATTATCGGAGGTTCATCTCTCCCGACATTGAGATCAAATTGTTCTTTAATGCGACTCCAGGTTTCTTCCTGTGAATCTTTAGTTGTTATTTCAAAGCCTTCTGGGGTGCGGTCTATATAGATTCCTGCATTTTGGACTGCATCCATAAAAGCCATCCGTATTGATGGATCGGGTGGATGTACTAGGTAAGTTGCCATATTCATCCTCAATTACTTTGCTATCAGGTCTTGATTTCTGATCTTCCATGGTGCCGTGTTACCCAATATCCCAACTAATTAGATGGTTCAGTTCCGGCGCTGTTTTTGTCGTGAATGTCACATTGGCACATTTCTTTGAGGCGCTGAAAAGTGTAAATCCCAGTGTCGTGTGCATCGCTGAAGAGAAATGAAATCGCATAATTTCCGATTTGAATCCAATCGAGGGCGAAAACATCTGGTTCGATATCATTTAGAAAGACCATACGGCGTCCTGTCATTTCTTCGACGCAGTGTGCGCATGGGCATTCCGAACGTAAGTACCTGTATGGATGAAATCCTTCATGTTCATCCGGCCATTCGATATGCACACCATCTTCTTCCAAACGTACATTTTCTGGTGGAAGCTGTCTTGTGTCATCCGGTGTTTTGGTAGTCATAGATCCATTGTACGCTTTCTATTAGTTTGTTGACATGATTCTCATTGTTGCACGTAAGGTGGAAAAATAATTTAACTGGACCAATACACTTATAACACGAAGTAAGATACTCTAACAGAATAAGTAGTTAAAGATCGTTATATCCCCCAGGCACCGCTTATTTGAATGTTCGATCCATTTACATACTTTGCTTCTTCTGACAAAAGGTAGAGAGCGGTATGCACCACGTCATCAGTTGATCCTACGTATCCGGCTGGTATTTCGTTTTTCATCTGAATCAAGGAGTCGGATATCGCGCTCCCTGAATCAATAAAACCTGGAGAGATGCAATTTACGGTGATCCCATCGGGAGCGAGCATTCTTGCGAGCGTTTTCGTTAAACCAATCACTCCAACTTTAGCGATGGAATAAGCTGTTATATATGGCTGCGCAATCATCCGGTCGGCGTTCACGACGCCGAAGTTGATTATGCGTCCCCATTGTCGTTCGCGCATTCCTGGGGCAACGGCTTTAGTCAAATAGAAGATAGGATGGAGGTTGTTATCGAACATAGCATTCCAGCCGTCGCTAGTTTCATCAAAAAGATTGACTCGATGGTAAGGACCAGCACAGTTAATCAGTGCATCAATGCGCCCGAATGTTTTTTCAACGTCATCAACAAATTGCGTTGCCAAATTAGGATCGGAAACGTCGCTTCGGATAGCGATACCGGTCGATCCCTTTTTTTCTATATCTTTTACCGTTTCCAGCGCGTCATCTTCACTCGTTCGGTAGCATATTGCGATGGTCCAATTTCTTTCTGCGAGCGCTAACGCGATCGCTTTGCCAATTCCTTTGCCACCGCCGGTTATTGCTGCGACATTATTTGACATCGGACTTCTTTCTGCACTGCTATTTTACAGAGCATTTTGATAATTTGATTTGTGTATGAACATCCGGAATTGTTTTGTCTAAAGTGAGGAAATTCTTGCAGAAAATCCGGTCCTAACTCGAATTGAGAAGCCACGCTTTTCTATCATCAATCTTTTTCAGGTAACGGGGCTGGATTCTTTAACGCCATTCACTGATTATCTGTTCAATTATAGGCATCATTTTGTCAATCTGTACTGTTTTTGCGTCTTTGGGCTCTTCTGTTCTTTCTTTGATTTCGACGGCATTCTGCTTCAATGTCCGTGGGCTGACCGTTACTCGTAGGGGCAAACCTAAAAGGTCGGCGTCATTAAATTTCACTCCAGCACTGTCTTCACGGTCATCGTAAATAACTTCATATCCAGATGATTGTAAATCGGTGTAAATTTTATTTGCAGTGGAAGATACGCTTTCATTTTCCATGTTCAAACCAACTAAGTGTATTTGGTATGGAGCGATGGATGGAGGGAAAACGATCCCTCGCTCATCATGGTGTTGTTCAATGGCGGCACCCAAAATACGGCCGACTCCTATACCATAACAACCCATAATCGTTGGTTTTTCTACTCCGTCCTTATCTAAGAATGTGCTATTAAATGTTTCGCTATATCCTTGACCAACTTTGAATACATGACCCGCCTCAATGCCTCTTCTGACTGTTAATTTACCATCGCAATTGGTGCATTGATGTCCCTCTTCTGCTGTGGCAATATCAATTATTTCGTCTGCATCAAAATCTCTTGGGTAGTTCACATTTTTTAAATGAGTGTCCTTCTTATTTGCGCCAGCCACAAAATTTCCACCGATTTTTATTGAGTCATCTGCGATATGGCGAATTTTTGACAGACCGACTGCCGAAGCGAATCCCGCTACAGCACCAGACGTGGCAACTTCTTGTTCCGTCGCGATACGGAGGTCGGTTGCTTTCAAGAAGTTCTTCAGTTTAACTTCATTAACTTCAAGATCGCCGCGAATCGAAACAAAGACAAACTCATTGTCTGCGGCATACATCATAGCTTTAATTGTTTGATCCGCTGTGATTTCAAGGAACTTGGTTAGATCAGTAATGCTCACGATATTCGGTGTACTAACTTCTTCAATTGGCAGATTTTCACTAGAGGTTACTGGGGGTTTTATGCTGGCCGCTTTTTCTTGATTGGCAGCGTAATTACATTGATTACAGAAAATCAGTTCATCTTCTCCTGTAGCCGTGAGCACCATGAACTCTTGTGAATCTTTGCCCCCAATTGCTCCGCTGTCAGCTTCTACTAAAGCGATATCAAGGCCACATCGGGAAAATATATTTTTGTAGGCATCAACGATTCTTTTGTATCCTTCGTCTAGGCTCTCTTGAGTAGCGTGAAAACTGTATGCATCTTTCATCGCGAATTCACGTACCCTGATCAATCCTGCCCGTGGTCGCGCTTCGTCACGGAATTTTGTTTGTATCTGGTACAGAGTGACCGGTAAATCACGATAGCTACTCACTATCCTTTGTACCAGATCGGTGATAACTTCTTCATGTGTTGGCCCGAGTACAAGTGGTCGATCTCGCCGGTCTCGGAGGTGGAATAGAACCGAACCCATGACCTCTTCACGTCCACTCCTCTCCCAGTATTCTGTAGGTTGTAACACTGGTAACAATACTTCCTGACCGTTGGCTGCATTCATTTCTTCACGTATGATTGCTTCGATTTTTTGTAAGCTTCGTAATGCAATTGGCATGTAACTGTAGATCCCAGATGCTAAAGGTTGGACAAAGCCAGCCTTCAACAGTAGCTTGTGGCCTGCTGTTTCAGCTTCAGAGGGATCGTCACGCAAGGTTTTCCCGAATAGATTAGAGATTTTCATGTTCTAATGTTACCTCAGTCAATAAACCAGCGATACTGGTTCAGTTATATCTTGCTCATGTTTGCATCAATGATAGGGATTGTTTTGGTGGGTTTGAACGTTCTTCAGCTTTTTGAAAAGATGTTCACAGAATCTACAATTGCTGAATATCATTGAAAAATAAGAAGATATTTTGATTCAAAAATAAGTAAAGTCAAAAGACCTGCGAATATCTAAAATGGACTTCTTAAATTTATACTTAATTCAGAAGAATATGTATTGAATAACAAAAGGAAATTAGGGAGTTTTTGTTAACAACAGCTTGACGATAAAAGGATAAAATCTTCCGAAAAACACGGTTATCTCTGAATTGTAATTATAAAATATATTGTTCAGTTTCATGCTCAATGGTAGAATCGTAGCCGAGATTCATTAATGAAGGATCTTTTCATATGATTAAAGGAATCCTAGGAGGTTAATATGCCAGATGCGAGTGGCATCGAGTTAAAAAGAGGGCTATCCGGAGTTTATCTGGATCGTACGGAATCATGTTTCATTGATGGAGAAGTAGGGAAGCTCCTCTATCGTGGGTATAACATTCATGATTTGGCAGAAAAATCTTCATTTGAGGAAGTCGTTCATTTATTACTGAAGGAAACATTACCCAATTCAGACGAACTGAACACGTTTGACCGAGAATTACGCCATGATAGAACTATTCCGGCGCCTGTTTTAGAGATTATCTCGCAGGTGAAAGATGCGCATCCGATGGATGTTTTGCGGACAGCAATCTCGGCACTGGCGGCGTTTGATCCCGATGTGCGTGACAATTCTATTGAGGCAACTATTCGTAAAGGGCTCCGGCTAACAGCGAAAGCTCCTACGATTGTTGCTGCTCATGACCGTATACGCAAAGGTCTGGAACCTGTTGAACCGAATCCGAATTTGACACATGCAGGGAATTTCCTCTACATGCTGTTTGGCAAGGAACCGACAGAAGAAGAAACGAAATTAATGGAT
Organism: SAR202 cluster bacterium; assembly: GCA_009392005.1. GTDB lineage: Bacteria > Chloroflexota > Dehalococcoidia > UBA6926 > VFHL01 > VFHL01. The sequence continues at coordinate 122,032 of VFHL01000006.1, read as the reverse complement.
GTTGATTTCATTTTGCATGCTGAGCACGGTGCGAATGCATCTGCATTTACTGCTCGAGTTGTTGCATCAACAAATAGTGATCTTCACTCGGCCGTAGTAGCTGGTGTCGGAGCTTTGAAAGGTCCGGCTCATGGTGGGGCGGCCGAAGAAGTTATGACGATGTCTGAGGAGATTGGTTCCCCAGAAAATGCAGATGAATACGCTCGGAATTTGTTGGACAATGGTGGGCGTGTGATGGGATTTGGACATCGTGTTTACAAGGCAGAAGATCCCCGAGCTGGTCATTTGAGAGATAGGTCACAAAAATTGGGTGACGCTAAGGGGCAGCCCCAATGGTTTGAAATTCTGTCTCATTTGCAGGAGGCGATGAAGCCATATCAAGCTAAAGGGATACATGTAAACGTCGATTTTTTTGCAGGGTCAATTTATTATCTTCTTGATATTCCCGATGATACCTTTATATCTATTTTTGCATTAGGCCGTATTCCTGGGTGGACATTAAATGTCGTTGAACAATATTCGAGGAATATGTTGATACGGCCACTAATGGAATATACCGGGCCAATGGACTTGGAATACGTCCCATTATCGGAACGGGGTTAGGACGTCTACAGGGGTTTTTCTATTTACATTCGATCAGGGATGGTCATCCCCATTAATGAAAGCGTTTTCGCTAATACAAGGCGAGTTGCTTCTACGAGTAACAATCGTGATGCAGTCAATTCACGGTCATCAGTGATTACTCGACATTGGGTATAAAAATCATGGAATAGCGTTGCCAGTTCTTGAGCGTAATGGGCTAAACTATGCGGTGAAAGTGTCACGGCAACCGTGTTTATAACTTCAGGTAGTTGGAGCATTTTCCGGATCAGGCTTAATTCGATCGGCTCAACTAGTAAAGATAGTTTTGCTCCCTCGGATGATAGGTTTCCCTCGTCAGCAGTTCTTTGAATGCTTGCGATGCGTGCATGTGCATATTGGATATAGAATACGGGGTTATCAGGGGCTTCTTTTTTAGCCAGATCAAGATCAAATTCCATCTGTGTATTAGCTGAGCGTATCAGGAAAAAATAACGGCAGGCATCCGGTCCAACATCATCTAATAATTCTGAAAGAGTGATGATTTCGCCACGCCGTTTAGATAAACGTAGTAATTCCTCACTTCGTTTCAGCGTCACTAACTGGACGGTTATTACGTCTAGTTTTTCTGGGTCATATCCCAATGCTTCCACTGCAGCTTTCATGCGAGGGACATGCCCTTGGTGGTCGGCGCCCCAGACATCAATGACTCGGTCGAATTTGCGAATACCGAATTTGTTGTAGTGATATGCCATGTCAGCTGCAAAATACGTCGGAACTCCACTACTACGGACTAGTACATTGTCTCGATCATCTCCGAGGGCAGTTGATTCAAACCAGAGTGCCCCTTCCTTTTCCATTACATACCCTTGTTCTCTAAGAGTGTTCATTGAAGTATCGTATGTGTTATCAGAAAAAAGGCTGAGTTCACTGAACCATTCGTCGAATGTCACATTTAAGCGTTCGAGGTCCCGTTTGATTTGATCGAGAGCTTTGTCCATCCCAATTTTGCCTAATTCTTTAGATGCTTGATCTCCTGGTAGGTCAAGGAACTTTTGGCCGTGCGCCTCAATGAGATCTCTCGCTAGTTCAGATACGTATTCACCGATATAGCCATTTTCTGGCATTTCAGCTGGTACATCTAATTCTTGCTGGTATCGGGCCCAAAGTGATGAGTTGAATAGTTCCATCTGGTTTCCACCATCATTCACATAATATTCTCGTTGGACGTTAAAGCCTGCTGCATCGAGAGCCATCGCCAAAGCGCTTCCGATGACAGCGACTCGTCCATGCCCCACGTGTATTGGTCCCGTTGGGTTAACGCTGACGTATTCGATTTGTACTTTCTGACCTTGCCCGATAGTTGAGTTTCCAAAATCCATCCCTTGCACCAGAATGTTCTGTATTTGATCTCGTAGCCATTCAGCGGAGAGCGTGAAATTGATGAATCCCGGGGGGGCTACGTTTACGTTTGATATTTCATCTTGATCTGGGATGAAACCCACGAGAATCTTAGCTATTTCCATGGGATTCATGCGTGCAGTTCGTGCCATTTTCATAGGCAGACCGGTAGCGTAATCTCCGTGCTGAGGATCCTGGGGTCGCTCGATTCCGTAATCATCAATCGTAACGGTAGGTAATTTCCCTGCTTTTTGAGATTCTAGGAGGGCGTTTTGGACTAAAATCCGTATATCTTCTGCTAACATGATCCGACCATTATATAGGTATCTTTGCGGTTTCGCGCACAGACCGTAGGAAGTTTATAATTACGGGGCGTTTCATTAGGCATAGTGCAGCAGATATCTACTGAAGCTGTAGATTTTTAGTGTCAACCAGGTATTGTTTGGGTTTAGCGAGGAGTGGTAATGGATTACAGTAAATATGAGGATCGTCACTTGTCGATTGAAGTAGAAGATAAAGTAGCTTTGGCGACGCTAAATCGCCCTGAAACTCTTAATGCAATTGGGGATGGTTTGCATGAGGCAATGGAAGATTTTTTGACTGAGGTTGGTGTCAGCGAAGAAATCAATGCGGTGGTGCTTACGGGAGCGGGGCGCGGCTTCTCATCCGGAGGCGATGTGAAATCAATTGCGAACTTCGCCGAAGGAACAACACCGGAACCGCGGTCTCCAATGGATTTACTGCGGAGTCCGAAGCATCTTATCCAGAAATTCCTAAATTGCGAGGTTCCAATCATAGCAGCCGTGAATGGTGTGGCTGCAGGTTTAGGAGCCACCCTAGCTTTGATGTCTGATGTGATTTTTGCATCTGACAGAGCACGTATCGGTGATACTCATGTTCGAGCAGGTTTGGTAGCGGGTGATGGAGGTGCGGTGATATGGCCGTATCTCATTGGGCCACATCGTGCAAAGGAGTTGTTAATGTCTGGGCGGTTACTCAATGCAGATGAAGCGAGTAAAATTGGTCTCGTGAATCGTGTTGTGCCGGCCGATCAATTATTGCATGAGGCGATGGAGTTTGCGCATGAATTAGCGAACGGGCCTACGCTTGCGATTCGCTTAACGAAGATGACCATTAACCGTCATCTGTGGACATCTCTCAATACCTCGTTAGAATTCGGTCTTTTGGCAGAACAAATAACTTTTGGGTCGCAAGACAGTAAAGAAGCAGCTAGTGCATTCATGGAGAAAAGAGACCCTAAGTTTACCGGGCGTTGATAACATTGCTTAGTGAACGTTCATGATCCATTTGTGTCAATTGGCGCCTCGTCAGTTCCTTGCCAAAAGAGCGTTACTTCCTCTTTAAGGGAAGCATGTTCTGGTTTTTCGAGGTCGGGGTCATCTTGGTACATGAGGTGCGCTTCTTCACGTGCATTGGTGAGGAGTTCTGTGTCTGATGGTTTCGCTAATTTCAGGTCTATGGAACCACTTTGCCTAGTACCAAAAAATTCACCGGGGCCTCGGAGCTGAAGATCGGCTTCCGCTAATTGAAATCCGTCTAATGTGTGTTCGATGGTCTCAAGTCTTTGCGCTACATCTGAAGACGATGATTCGGAGAGAAACATACAGTAACTTTGGTGTTGTCCGCGGCCCACACGACCACGGTATTGATGAAGTTGAGATAATCCGAATCGATCTGCTCCGTCGACTAACATGACAGTGGCATTCGGAACATCGATTCCAACTTCAACGACGGCAGTGGAAACCAATACGTTGATTTCGCCGTCACGAAATTGTTTTAAAACAGCATCTTTTTCCTGAGGTTTCATTCGCCCATGAAGTAGGCCTAAATGGAATTCAGGGAAAATTTCTTGTGAAAGACGTTCGTGTTCTGCAACCGCTGCACGTGCTTCGATCACTTCTGATTCTTCAACGAGGGGACAGATTATAAATCCTTGTCGCCCCTCTTGAACTTGATTACGTATAAAATCATATGCTGCTTTTCGTTGGTTACCCTTAAGTGCACGGGTTTTAATTTCCTGCCGATCCGACGGCAGTTCACTGATTGTTGAGATGTCGAGGTCGCCATACATTGTCAATGCAAGGGTGCGCGGGATTGGTGTGGCCGTCATTACCAAAAGGTGTGGGATGTCCTGACCCTTTTTCCGTAACGCTGCACGTTGATTGACCCCAAATCTTTGTTGTTCATCTACAATTGCCAATCCCAAGTTCGCAAATCCAACCTCATCTTGGATCAGTGTATGGGTGCCAATTACGATGTCGACGTCCCCACGTTTGATTAAAGTTTGGAGAGTTTTCTTTTGCTTCTTTGTTTGACTTCCAACAAGTAAAGCAATACGTAATGGTCGGTCAAGCAAGTTACTAAAACCGCGGTAAGGATCATCTGTGGCATTACCATCAGAGGCAGGTTTGAGTATATTGGCAATCGTTTGGAAGTGCTGTTCGGCGAGTACTTCGGTAGGCGCCATAAGAGCGACTTGATATCCATTTGCCGCGGCCATGATTGACGCGGCCGTAGCAACAACAGTTTTCCCGCTACCTACTTCGCCTTGGAGGAGACGGCTCATTGGCCTCTGGTCAGCCATATCCTCAAGGATTTCATCGAGAGTTTTTTCTTGGTCACTAGTTAAATTGAAGGGAAGCAGTTTTTGGAAATCTTGCAGCAATTGTTGATTTGTGGGTATTGCGGGACGGACTTCTTGGTCATGCCAATCTCGGCGTCGCGCAAGAACGCCTAATTGTAAAAGAAGCAATTCATCGAACGCGAGTCGTATCCTTGCCTGCTCCTTCGTGATCTCATTGTCCGGGTAATGATATTGCTGAATGGCTTGACTTCTGTTTTTTAGATTAAGGCGATTGATTATTTTGGGAGGTACAAAATCTTTGATCTTGGGAATACAGTTCTCCAATGCATGCCGAATAATTCGTCGCGTCGTTCTTTGAGTCAACCCTTCTGTAAGTGGGTACACTGGTACGAGCTGCCCAGTGTGTATTGTGCCGGTGGTGCTCGATAGGATGTCATATTCGGGGTTCTCTAAAACCGGGCGATTACGAAAGCGCGTGATCTTGCCGCTCAGCGCGAGGCGTGTTCCTGGTTTGAATGTTTGTGCAAGATAGGGTTGATTGAACCAGATAACTTGAATTTCTCCCGTGTTATCAGTTGCAGTAATTTCAGCCGCCCTCATCTTACGGCCCATTTGCTTTTGCGCAGCGTGAGTCACCATTACATGAATTGTTTGATCAATTCCAGCAACAAGGCTAGATATTGTTACAGTATGTGAAAAATCGTTGTGGCGATATGGATAGTGGGTGATCGCGTCGCGATATGATGCGATCCCTATCTTCTCCAGTTTATTAAGAGTTTCTTTTTTAATACCTGGAAGTGTTGGCAAGGGCGTCTCAAGTGCGATTGGAAGATTTTCTTTATCGGCAGTCGATTTGCGAGTGGTTTTTTTCTTACCCTGATTGGTTTTTTTGGGTGCTATCGAACTAGATGCATGATGCAAGGGGATTGGTCCGGGTGTTTTCAGATTGTGTGGTTCCAATAATGAAATTGCTTGTGTGACCCAATCTTGTCGATCTGTTCCGCTAAGACTCGCATACGATGGAATCACCATGCCGGTTTGTGTGAAATAAAGATCAATATCAGGATCTTCCAGCCATTGGATGAAAAACTTGTCTAATCCGCCGAATACGGCATCATCGCTATAGCCGCGTTCTTTCTCATGTAAAAGAATCTTGCGAAGAGCTTCGATCTTTTGTTCGATACGTTGATTCATTTAAAGTACTGCAGTCTGTTGCCAATACGAAATATTCTCCCGCAAAGAAAGGTTGTATCGTTTTTTCTTGGTTTGTGTAGAATTTTTCGGATTGTTAGCCTTTTGTGTCAATCCAGGCAGTTGCGATTAGCCCAGGTCCTGCATGTGTTCCAACTACGGGACCAATTTGATAAAGGATCACCTCTCCTGACACTACATGTTGCTGCAATTCTGCAGCCATTTCATTAGCGACGTCTCGAGTTGTACTATACGCTAAAGCGAGTCGTTCGACGGGAGCAGCGTTTATTACGTTCTCTCGTAGTTGTTGTCGAGCCTTTGCTGTTGAACGAACACGTCCGGCAGGTTGAACTTCACCATCTTCAATTTTTAGGATTGGTTTCAAACTTAAAATTGATCCCAAAAACGCACCTGCTTTACCGAGCCTGCCCCCTCGCGCTAAGTACTCTAACGTATCCACAACCGCTGTAATATGTGTGCGGCTTGAGAGGTCATTTACTAGGGATTTCAGGTCGTTTAAGTTCATACCGTCTTGAGCGGCTTCCGCGGCTGCAATCACTAGGAGCCCCTGCGCCATCGACACCCATTGTGTGTCAATAACCTCAATAGTGTGGAGCGGGTTGTTGTTGCCATTATTTTCCAATTCTTGTAGTAATTCTTCTCTTCCGAGGACAGCAGAGTTATAAGTTCCACTTAATTTTGAGGAAGCGTGAAGAGAAAGGATTTCAGAGGTGTTTTCGAGAACTGAACGATATGTATCTGCAAATGCGCCAGCGGATGGTTGGGAGGTAGTAGGGAGAGGATTCGCATCTGGAAGCCGTTCATAAAACTCGTCCGCAGTTAAATCGATGTTGTCAAGATAGGTTGTCGTACCAAAATGAAGATTTAGGGGGACGACTGTTATACCCAATTTCTCTGCGATATCCTTAGGGATATCAGATACGCTATCAGTTACGATACTAACTGTCATTTTCATTATCCACTGCCACTATATATGCATAGTGGGGTTGCCCACCGTACAGCAGCTCAATCTCAGTTTCCGGAAAGGCGCTACGTAGCATCATCGTTGTCTCCTCCACCGTTGAGTCTTCTACTTCGCTACCATAATACACACTGAGTATTGTATCCGTCTTTACTTGAAGTTTCTTGCAGAGGTTCAAAAGAGATTCTTCGGAGGTGTTACCGGTTGATATAATCGTATCATCAGAAATACCTATTGGGCTTCCCGCATTGACAGTGACCCCGTTCATCTGGACGGTTCTTACTGCATGGGTTATTTCTCCCCACTCGATCGATGATGCTTGAGTCATATCAACAACATTTTGAGCTGCTGGTACGTCTTGTAGGAAAGCTATCAATGCAGCGATTCCTTCCACCATGCTTGTTGTCGCTATAACATGGATATTCTTGCCCGTAACTGAATGGGTTTGTTTTGCTGTTTGGATTATATTTTTGTTATTTGGTAACAGAATGATGTCATTTGAAGGAACGGATTCAATTGCGGTAAGAAGGTCTTCAACGCTTGGATTCATCGTTTGCCCGCCCCAAACGACTGCGCTTGACCCTAGGCTGCGCATGATGTTAGCAAAGCCTGCACCAGATGCAACTGTAACTACGCCGGACGCTATCGCCAAATCAGTATTGTCATGAAAGGATAGAAATTGGTCATGTTGTTGCTCCATATCACGGATTGATACTTGCTCCAATTGTCCGACGCCTTCTCCATATTTTAAAATAGCGTCGGGATCATCCGTGTGGATATGGACTCTAGCAAGCGAAATATCTCCTATCAATCCTTCTGAGTCACCGAGTTTTCGTAAAACCGATTGCACTTCCTCAAAGGGAGTATTCATGTCTTGGATGACGAACTCAGTGCAAAAACCATAATCTTCACTTGTATTTTGGCTTTTGATCCAGTCAGTATCGATGTTTCCCGAATGGATATATGGAATCGGCAAGGGTTTTCCATCAATGTGATTGCAGATTCCTTCTAACAAAATGACCAATCCTTGACCGCCTGAATCAACGACCCCTGCTTGCTTAAGAACAGGAAGCAGGTTGGGAGTATTTTCCAAAGATTTTCTTGCAGCCGTAAGGGCCGCTTGCAATACTCCGGAGGGACTCGAATCAGGAGTGGTTCTGATGAATTCTTTCGCTCCAGTGGCTGCGTCTCTGATCACGGTCAACATGGTGCCTTCAACCGGATCGACCATTGCGTTCGAAGCAGCTTTTGAAGCTTCTTGAAATGCAAATGTGAGCGATTCTCCATCGATCGTTTTCTTCTCAGATAGTCCCTTCGCAAAGCCATCTATTATTTGTGACAGTATGACACCACTATTGCCACGGGCACCGAGTAGCGCAGCCTTTGACATGGTTTTTGTCAGGATCTCGAAATCGGTTTTTGGTAGTGTATCAGTACTTTGGAGGCTTGAACGAAAAGTCAGCAGCATGTTAGTTCCAGTATCCCCGTCGGGGACTGGGAAGACATTCAGAGCGTTGATGAACTCAACGTTTGCCTCAAGCCACGTATTTCCAGCATGTAACGCGGCTAACATTTGAGGTGGGGAACAGGTTTCCGATTGTTTGTTCGGTTTTCTTGTCACTGGTGCCCTCATTTGTTAGTATGGATTTCTGATTTTACTGGAACCCCAGATTTGCGTCAAAAAGGTTGATTGTCATGGCAAAATGCCAAGTATGTGGCCGTGGTCCCCAATTTGGGCATAACGTGAGCCACTCTAATAGAAAAACGAATCGTCGGTGGAATGTTAACGTTCAGCGAGCTACCGTCGTTAATAATGGAAAAAAACAGCGGTTGCGTCTTTGTACGCGTTGCTTGCGTACGACGTCAAAGACTCGGTCCTGACCTTAACACCTACAGTGTAGTTTCGTGTGCTTTGCTTCAATTGTTTTCATAGTAATTCATGCAAAATAGATCCTCAAGATCCCTTTAGTTTTGCGAATTGAAATAGCGAAAGCTATACTGGTTGAAACAGGGTTTGAATGAGTGTTTCATGGAATTCGGAAAGCTTGCTGCAAAGGTAGAATCGTATCTGCAAACCGATCAGATATCAGATCTTCGGCGTGCCTATTCTTTCGCGAAATCGGCCCATGAGGGTCAGCGACGTGTTTCTGGTGAAGAATTCTTTGAGCATCCCTATCAGACGGCAAATGAATTGGCGTCGCTTCAGGCAGATGGACCTACTCTCATTGCAGCTCTTCTGCATGATGTTGTTGAAGATAGTGATACGTCCATTGAGGTATTAGAGCTGGAGTTCGGCGAAGAGGTCGCGGGTCTTGTAGATGGTGTGACGAAGCTTGAACGTGTACAGCCTGATTCTGCCTCGCAGGCCTCAGTATCCCGGAATGATGAACAGCTACATGTTGAAAGCTTGCGAAAAATGTTTGTTGCGATGGCACGTGATATACGTGTTGTATTGATAAAGTTGTCTGACCGGTTACACAACATGCGTACCTTGGACTTTCTTGACTTTGAGGATCGAAAAAGAATCGCTCAAGAGACTTTGGATATATATGCTCCCCTTGCTCATCGTTTGGGGATGTGGCAGCTCAAATGGCAGCTTGAAGACCTCGCATTCCGATATATTCAGCCTAGAGAATATAAGCGTGTTAGTGATCTGGTTGACACGAAAAGGCAGGAGCGTGAGCGGTATATAACTCAGGTCACGCATGATTTACGTCAGGCATTCCTAAAAGCAGGTATTTCTGCGGATGTTTCTGGACGTCCCAAGCATCTCTATAGTATTCATGGCAAGATTGTGCGCTACGAACAAGAAGGACGACGCTTCGCCGATATATACGATCTTTTTGCTCTTAGAGTTATCGTTGAGGATGTTCAAGAATGTTATCACGCTCTTGGCGTTGCACATTCGTTGTGGCGGCCTTTGCCCGGTCAGTTTGATGATTATATTGCGAGTCCCCGTGAGAATGGGTATCGCTCACTTCATACGACCGTACAGGCAGTAGGTAATAAGCCTGTTGAGATTCAAGTTCGCACACCTGAGATGCATCAGTTTGCCGAATACGGTGTGGCAGCACATTGGCAATATAAAGAGGGTGAGGCATTGGATGATGAGTTCGAACAGCGAATTACTTGGTTAAGGCAATTGTTGGATTGGCAGCGTGACGTTACGGGAGCTGAAGAATTTATGGAATCAGTTCGGTCAGATGTGTTGCCGGATCAGGTCTTCGTCTATACCCCCAAGGGTGACATTAAGGAGATGCCAGCAGATTCGACACCATTGGACTTTGCGTTCGCTGTTCATACTGAGCTTGGATATCAATGTAGTGGCGCCAAAGTGAACGGGAAACTCGTTACATTTTCAACAATATTACAGAATGGGGATACTGTTGAAATATTAACCAGTCGTAAAGTTAAAGGACCAAGTCTTGACTGGTTGAATCCTAATTTAGGCTACGTTCGTACAGCGAACGGGAGATCCAAGATTCGCAGCTGGTTTCGGAAGCAAGCGCGCGAAGAGAATTTGCAAACGGGGCGCCGCATTTTTGAGCGTGAATCAAAACGGTTAGGCATAGAGTTGGATGCTGATGGGATTTCAAAGATTTTCGAATACAAATCGATAGATGATTTATATTCAGATATAGGTACAGGTGCATTAGGAATTCACCAAATAGCGAAAACCCTCTTACCCGAGACGGAGCCTAGCCCCCCGGTGGTTACTGAAAAAGTTAAAGAAACGAATGCAGAAGTCCGTATACTTGGGCTCGACAACATGGAAACCCGTTTGGCTGGATGTTGCAATCCGATTTTTGGGGAAAATATTATTGGATATATTACTCGTGGGCGTGGGGTTACTATTCATCGAACAGAGTGTGCCGGAGTTGTGAATGAAGATGAGCCAGAACGATTGGTTCCAGCTGATTGGTCTGACACGCCACAAATGTTACCTGTAGAGATCTCCGTTGAAGCTTGGGATCGATTGGGTTTATTACGCGATTTAACCACGGTTGTTTCAGCTGAGAAAGTTAACATATCTACGGTGAGTGATAGACATCGACCCGATGGTTCCGTTACTATATCGCTCACGTTGCATGTCGCGAACCTCAATCAGCTGAGCTTGATGTTTTCAAGGTTAGAAGAGGTTAGGGGAGTGCGAAGCGCAGCACGGATTGGATCGGGGACAACCTCGAGTTAAAGTGATTTGAAACCGAAGGAGAAATGGTTTGGCTAAAGGAGATTCAGTAAAAAAAAGAGCGCGGCAATCAGAAACGCGCCGTAATAGGAATCGAGCAACACGTAGTGAACTCAGGACAGTTGTTCGACAGGCTCGTGATGCTGCCGCTGATAATGGCGAAACAGCTGATGCTGACGTTAAGGGTGCTATTACGCAACTAGATAAAGCAAGGTCTAAGAACCTGTTACACCGGAATAATGTCGCTCGGAAAAAGTCCCGACTTATGAAGCGCCTGAATGCGACTGATTAAGATATTTAGTGCTACAAGGTCCAATTTTAATTTTCGGACAGGCCCCCACTTTTTCAGAATTGATGGGTAGTTTCGTGTGACGCTGCTTGGCTGTATTATGATTTCATAAAATCCCTCTCCTTTTTTAGCGGTCACGTAGTTCAAGTTTTTGTTTGGGATGATGTAATACCAATTCGAACGGGTACACGCTTTAAGCGGAATATGGTGTATATCAACAGGAATTGAACTAGTACTAATCCAAATAAAAGAACGATACCAATCGCTCGTATGGGAAAAGGATCTACGGTTTCTAAATCACCAGGGAGAATGTATATGTTCCCGAAGCTTTGGATTATGAGGCATAGCCCAATTACTTGAACTAGACCAATTAATACCTGCCCGCTTTTTGTTGCAGACAACAGTATTCCTCGTAACCCTTTTGGATAACCGTTAGCGGGCGAAAAGATTAAGGATTTTTCAGTGGAGCAATGAGGGCAATTGGCTAAGTTCTCTGGTAATGTCCTGCGGCACGTGTTGCACGTACCTATCTCAGCTTCGGATTGGCCAATAACGACCTGACATGTTGGACAGCGAGGCGTTAGGTCTTGCTTACAGACTCTACATCGCCATACTCGCTTGTCGCTTATTTGCATTGCCCAGATCCCTTACAACATCGGTTTGTAATTGCCTTGCGAAGGCAGGACATTACATTCCTCTTGCGATGTTGATCTGTTCACGATATTTTTCAGAAGCAGTACGAGCGGCATCCGCAAAACTAGAGCTTTTATCGGCATATAAAACGCCACGTGATACGTTTATGACAGCCATACTTTTCTCAATATTCAAACTGGCTTTTGTCGCTTTTTCTAGGTCACCTTCTTGTGCCCCAATTCCAGGGACGAGAAAGGGCATATCTGGACAAATGCCCCTCAAGCGCGCTATATCATCGGGGTGTGTTGCGCCAGCAACGAGTCCAATATTGGCATTGGTGTTCCAATCATTTTGTGCTTTTTGTGCAACTATCTGGTACAAGGGTGTTCCATCGACCGAGAGCTCTTGTATATCACTTGCACCAGGATTGGTTGTTCTGCATAGTACAAAAACACCTTTATCTTTGTATTCTAAGAACGGGTCTAATGCGTCTTTTCCGAGGTATGGATTCGCTGTTATTGCGTCAAATCCGTAGATATTAAATAAGGAATCTGCATATTTCGCGGCAGTATTTCCGATGTCTCCACGTTTTGCATCACCAATCACAGGAATATTTCCAGGGATTACATCACGGACGTCTTTTAAAATTTTAAGGCCTTCTGGTCCCATTGCTTCAAAAAATGCGAGGTTCGGTTTGTAAGCACATACGAGGTCATGCGTTGCACTGATAATTGATTTGAGGAATGAAGCGACGTCTTTGCCTTCTAAATGTGCGGGGTCTGGATCAAGGCCTACACAGAGTAGGCTGTTTTGTTTACTAATCGTTTCTTGAAGTTTGTTATAAAAAAGCAAATTTTGTCTCCAATCCAGTACTGGTTACTAATTTTTGGATGATTAATCGTTTTGTCAATTGGAGAGCAGCATCTGCTCGCAAAGTTTCGCTGCATTGACTAATTCTGATATTTCTACATACTCGCGGACAGTATGAGCATTATGAGATGACATTCCGACAGCGATGGCATTGATACCATTTTCACGTAGGATATTGGCATCTTGACCACCACCAGTCGGTTCCAATTCCGGTTCTAATCCAATTGCTTTTAAGCCCTTCTGTATTTGTTGTAGTACGGGTTCGTTATCGCTAATGTTGTACATCTCAAATTCGGTGTTTAGTGAATGGCTAATCGTTGCTTCCGGGAAAGAGGCTTTCGTTTTTTCGATGGCTGCTTCGAATTGTTTCCTCGCGAGTGCCAGTGATTCGGCATTTCTGCTTCGGAATTCACCTTTCACGATTGTATTTTCCGGCACTGCATTTCGTACGGAACCGCCTTCGATTATAGCGGTGTTAAATGTTGTGTCATCATCTAGCCGGCCTTGTGGCAATGCCGCAATGATATCAGCAGCTGCTTGGATTGAAGAAATTCCATTTTCGGGTTCGACACCGGCGTGTGCGGCTTTCCCCTGAATACGAATGTCAAACCCAATATATGTTGGTGTCCCTGACGTTATGCGATTAGGCGGGCCTTCTCCATCAAAGACAATGCACTCTTTTGATTTAAATGTAGAAAATTCAAGGTTGCGTGCACCAACTAAACCCAATTCTTCGCCACGCGTAAATGCAATTTCAATTGGTTTTCGGCTGGTATTTTCTTCCTGTATGGATGTGAGGGCTTCTAAGATAGCGGTTAAACCTGCTTTGCAGTCCCCACCCAAGATTGTGGTGCCATCTGAAACTATTTGGCCCGCTTCTTCTCTGGGCTTTACCCCTCGTCCTGGCTCGACGGTGTCCATATGGGCTGATAGTAAGAGGGGGGTTGGGCCATCTTCATGAGCTACAACGTTACCGTGTGTATCCCTTTTTGCGTCTATTCCAAGGCTTCCTAATCGTTGCAACAAGTCTTCTGCAATAGCATCCTCCTCACCTGAGGGACTATCTATTTGCGCGAGGTCACAAAATGTTTTTACAAGTCTTTCTGTGTTTATCATGTCTACTCCTTTTGAGAACGACGATCTTGCATATTAATGAGCATGTTGCGTGGATGATTCGGTTACGTTACAACAATATTCTTAGCGTAGTTGTAGCGGATTAAAACTTGTTTCCTCGTCATAAATATCAATATTTTCTTTTTGTTTCAAGAATCCGACGATGGCGTAAGTCAAGGGTGTGGCGATTACTTCGTAAAGTACTTTGAATGACCACTGAAGGGCTATCATGCGAATGAGGTCACTACCATCTAAAACGTTTAGAAATGCAATTGTTATGAAGAGGGCCGAATCAATGCCTTGGCCAACAACGGTTGAGCTGATTGTCCGAATAAATAGCCAGCGTCCTTCAGTGATGACCTTTAAGCGAGCAAGGATCATTGAATTTGCGAATTCTCCAACTAGGTAGGCAGTGAAAGAAGCAATGAGGAGACGGCTAGTAAAACCGAGAATGTTTTCGTAAGCCTCTTGCCCATTCCAAAAAACAGCAGGAGGTAAAAGCTGGCATAAATAGATGAAGATGACGAGGATTAGATTTGCAAAGAAACCCATCCATATCACCCGCCTCGTAGCAGCAAAACCATACACTTCAGTGAGAATGTCTCCAACAATATAACTAAGGGGGAATATGATGATGGCTGCGGGTAAAACGGTCTCACCGATGAGAGGAAAAGTTCCAAAGTCGGCTAGCTTCACTGCGGTGATATTGGCGGTAAGCAATGTCGTGATAAAAATTGTTGCGATTCCGAAAAACCATGTTGACCTATGCATTAAAACCTCATTATTCGAGTTTCTCAAACCTTCTCAGATAGTATACGATAAGTTCGAATTAGATATACCAACAGGGGTATTGTAGTGTTGATTTCTGAGATTGTAAGAAACAAATCAATTTCATCATGGATTATTTATGATGTGGCCAATACTGTGTTTAATGCCGGTGTTGTTGGCTTGTTTATGCCACTCTGGATCACAGGTGAAAAAGGTGGAAATGATGGTGATTTAGGGTTTCCAGTAGCGCTCGCAATGTTAATTGTGTTTCTTCTGAGCCCGTTTTTGGGAGCGTTAAATGATCATGTACATAATCGTAAGGGTTTGTTATTTGGATTGAATGTTACGGTCGTTATTGCGACATTCATGATTGGTGTCTTTGATTCGTTGAGCGTTGGACTTTTGTTTTTCTGTGTTGCATTTATTGCGTTGAATTTAGCTGAATTGATTTACAATTCGTTGCTTGTTGAAGTCTCAACTGAAAAGACACGCGGTAAGATTGGTGGGATTGGAATTGGATTCGGATATCTCGGAGCAATTTTGATCGTTGGTTTTGGCCTCTACATTGAATACGCTGGAATCACCTATGCCTTTGGGTTTAAGATCGCTGCCGTTATTGTTTTAGTGATGGCTTTGCCAATCACTCTTTTTTTGCGTGACTCACGACCAGATGATTCACGATCAGAAAAGGTTTCGATCTTCCAAGCTACGCGAATACAATTGCAGCAAACATTTTCTTACTTTCAAGAATATCCTTTCATCCGTAAATTTTTTGTAGCACGGTATTTTTATATGGTGACCGCAATGTCACTTTCAACCTTTGCAGTGCTTTACGGGACTGAGACTGTGGGATTTACACCAACCAAGATTCAGCTAGTGTTGCTTGTTGGAATCATTGTGGCTATTCCCGGGGCTGTCATGTGGGGATATATCGTCGATCGTATTGGCGCAAAAATGACACTCGGATGGGTTCTTTTTGGTTGGTTAATCAGCTTAATCGGCGCAGTTAGCATTCCGTGGTTAGGGTTGACGAAAGATCTTTGGTGGTTAATTAGCGTGGTAATTGGCATTTGTTACGGCGGTATTTGGGCTGCTGACCGTCCATTTTTGATAGCGCTGTCGCCCAAATATCTTGGGGAAATGTTTGGGATCTATAGTGCCACAAGTAGGGCCTCTTTCTTCACGGGCTCTTTTTTGTGGCCATTCATAGCAGTAACTCTTGGTTTTGGTCAACCGGCGGCAGTTTTGGTGCTAATGTTTTTTACCGTCATCGGTGTGATTTTGCTGATGCGATTGCCTCAACGTGTTTGAGGTTGTCGGCTAGAGTTTGCAGTTTGATTTGGGCCTCTTTTATATTTGCGGTAAGGGTAAAGTATAAATCTTTTCAGTTTCCATAATTGATATACTTAGTTACTAGCGGGGTCCTCTATTTTCCTAGAAAGATTCTTTTAGTCGACTAAAGCGTGGGCTTGCTAATGGAGTCGTTAATGAGAACGGGTCGTGTTTTTTACGGTTGGTACATTGTAATTGGGGGTATGATTGTTGCCTTGCTTCAAGGTGCTTTCTATGTTTATGGCTTTAGCGTATTTTACGTTCCATTAGTTCAATCCCTTGGGTCGAGCCGAGCGGCGTTAGGTGGTGTGATTGGCCTGTCGCGATTAGAGGGTGGTCTCATTGCACCCGTTGCGGGTTGGTTAATTGACCAATATGGACCAAGGCGTCTCATGTTTTTCGGTCTCGGTGTTATGGGCCTCGGATTTTTTGTTTTTTCACAAATTAATGCTTTATGGCAACTGTACGCGATTTTTTTGGTTATGTCTTTGGGTGCTAGTTTGGGTAGTAGCAGGCCAGTGACAGTTGCTGTCGCAAACTGGTTCATTCGTAGAAGAGGATTAGCAACTGGGCTTTTGTACGCGGGATTTGGATTAGGTGGTAGTTTTAGTTTTGCTTTAGCTTGGTGTATTGATCAGTTCGGTTGGCAAACATCTGCCATGATTGGTGGGGTTCTATTCATTGTCATAGGATATCCGGTGGCATTTATGATGCGTCACCGACCAGAAGATATGGGTCTTCTGCCGGACGGGGATACAATTGATGAATCGGCGAACGATGGAATGATTGAAAGCGGAACTGTCTCTGAGTCATCTACTAGCGTTATAAATGAAGTTGAGATGACACCACGGCAGGCGATGAGTACATTGGCTTTTTGGATGCTTGCACTCGCTTATGCTGCATGGGCGAGCGTTGTGACCGTCGTTACCGTTTATCAGATACCATTTTTGCAGGAAGAGGTTGGTGTTTCGCTGACGACTGCGGCTGGAGTCGCGTCGTTTTTTCCATTTCTTAGCATTATCGGTAGAGTTGGTTTTGGTATTACTGCTGATAAAGTGAACGTTCGGTACATATTGCCAGTTTTGTTTTTGGGTCAGGCAGTTGGATTGAGTTTGCTGGCGATCTTGCCTAGTATTTCATGGGCGCCACTTTATTTGGTGGTATTCTCTTTGTCTTATGGTGGGAGCATTCCGCTCCGTACCGTGATTGTTGCTAATTTCTATGGTCGCAAAAACTTTGGAACCATTAGCGGATTATTGCAATTCGTGGATCTCCCCGGGACGGCACTCGCTCCATTTTTTGTCGGATGGGTTTTTGACTCGGTGGGGAGTTATCGCCCAGGATTTTTTATTATTGCAGCGATGACCCTCCTTGGGGCATTTGCTTTAATTTTCGCTCGGGCTCCTAAGATCACGAGTCAACACACAACGCGTGGTCGCGCTGGGTAGTGGTTGGTGATATGTTGAGTCAAAGTTAGTGGAGATCGTCGGAGCGCGACTAGGACTATATCGGACTTTCATTTAGTACCAATCGCCACTCACCTATCTTTACCCTCAGAACCTGGATATCCCATCCTTCTTTCACTGCAGTTGTTGTGACCATCATGACTGCTGGTTGAAAGTCTGTTAGTACTTCGATTTTTTGTCCTGGTTGAGCCTCGTTAATGGCCGCCTGCGTTGCAATGAGTGGCCCCGGGCAGATCTCTCCTCGCATATCGACGGTAACAAGATCAGATGATTCTGGTATGCTGTCCTCCCTATCACAGGTATCAATCACGGAAGTTTATGTACTGTAGTGGTTGCTCAATTTCCATTTCTTTCATTAGAGCAATTACTTTTTGCAAATCATCTCGTTTTTTGCCAGTAACTCTTAATTCATCTCCTTGAATCGCGACTTGGACCTTGAGTTTTGAGCTTTTCACAGATTTAATAATGGTTCGTCCCAGTGAAGTATCAATACCTTGACGGATATTAATTTGCTGCCGCAGGCTCCCTTGGGAAGCAGCTTCTGGTTCGCTAAAATCGAGAGACTTACTGTCGATTTTTCTACGTGCCCAGTGTGTAAAAATCAAATCGTGAAGTTGCCGCAATTTCATGTCATCTTCTGCTACAACGGTTAAATCACTATCGGTTCGCTCGACTGTGCAGATAGAGCCCTTGAAATCGTAGCGTTGATTGACTTCACGCATTACGTTGTTAATCGCGTTATCTACCTCTGCCAGATCAATTTTTGATACCACGTCAAACGATGGCATATAATCCCTACCTTTAGTCTAAACTTTTCTATCTTTCAGGGCGATTCGCTAATCTAGTAGTGCCAAGATTCTTTAGTTCTGATTCTCTCATAAATGCGATGATTGTGACAAAATTACAGATGCTCTGTTTAGCCTGATAGCTGGTGAAGTAAATAATGAATGGTTCTTCAACATTTAGGTTATGCTTTTTCTGTTTAAAGAGTGGTTGTGTCTAGAGTTACCACGACCTATTTTAAATGGACATTGGGGAAATTTACTCTATGCGAGATTTGTTTATGAGAAACCAAGATGAATAAGATTCGCTCTCGTTTTGATTGGATGACACGTGATGCGTGGTTGATTGTATCTGCTCGTGGACTTCGTTCCCTGGCACAAGGATCCTTGTCGGTGATTATGGCCATCTATCTCTATTTAGTAGGTTTTTCAACGATGCAAATAGGACTCTTCCTTAGTGCGGGTATTGGTGGAGCGGCCGCATATTCTTTAGCAATAGTATTTTTCGGTGATCGATTAGGGCGCCGACGGTTGCTTATCGGGTTTACACTTTTGCCAGCGTTGACGGCGTTGATCCTTACTCTGACCACGAGTTTTTCGATTCTCAGTTTATTGGCATTTATCGGATGTTTTAGTGTTGCTGGTGGTGGTTCCGCTTCAGGTCCAGCGCAGCCGTTGGAACAAGCGAGCCTAGCAAGTCGTGTAGTGTCAGAGCGCCGCACGGACTTATATGCTCTTTATGGGGTTGTACGTACTAGTGGGATTGCGATTGGTGCTCTTTCGGCGGGATTGCCTGTTTTCTATCAACATATGTTTGTAATGCAGGAAATAGTGTCACTGCGAGTTGTTTTCGTTACATCTGCTGTGTTGTTTGTCCTTGCGGGGTTTTGTTACGCATTGGTTTCATCGGATGTTGAAGTTGAGGTTGCGAAAGGGCAATGGAGTAATCCTCTTCGGTTACCTTCTCGCCGCATAATATTTACTTTGTCAGGGTTGTTTAGTTTGGATCACTTCGCTGGTGGTTTAGTGGTAGAGAGCCTTGTTTCGCTATGGTTTTACTCTAAATTTGGCGTTGAATTACAATCGATTGGCATAATCTTCTTAGGCTCCAATATCTTGGGGGCGATTTCACTGTTTATAGCAGCCAAATTGGCCAATCGTATTGGTTTGATTAATACGATGGTTTTTACGCATATTCCTGCAAGTTTGCTTTTGATCGCGATACCGTTTCTTCCTACAGCATGGCTTGCGGCGATTTTTTGGTTGGCCCGGGGTTTTTGCTCTCGCATGGATGTTCCAACAAGAGAATCCTACACAATGGCGATTGTTGAACCTGAAGAACGGGTTGCTATGGCTGGCCTCAATACCACGACGCGCAGCGTAACTGGAACCATTAGCCCGTCACTTGCGACCATTTTATGGAGCATGGGGGCAGTTAGTCTTCCTTTTATTGTTTGTGGTGTTTTAAAAATAGGGTACGATCTATCCCTCTATTTTATGTTTCGTAATATACATCCACCTGAAGAAAATAATGCGGAATTGTAATTCTAGTTACGTTAGAATAAATCCCTGTTTCATTTTTTGTAAGTGACCTGTTTCGATCTGATTGGAGGATGGTGATGGAAGATACACAATATAATTCGTTATCGGATATAGAGAAATATATTATTGAAGACAAAGGCACGGAGCCTCCATTCTCCGGAGAGTACGATGATTTTTATGAAGCAGGTAAATACCTTTGTCGTCGTTGTGATGCTGAGCTGTATCAGTCATCTGATAAATTTGATGCACATTGTGGATGGCCCGCGTTTGACCAGGAAGTGCCGGGCGCCGTTCGGCGTCAACCTGATCCAGATGGGATGCGTATAGAAATCGAATGTGTAAACTGTGGTGGTCATTTAGGTCACGTTTTTGATGGTGAAGGATTTACAGCAAAGAATACTCGGCATTGTGTCAATTCGATATCGCTTAAATTCATATCCGATTAGACAAATCTGGCGTTTGTTCGGTCGACTTAAAATTTGACAGTCGTTATTCGTTTCCGATAGACCAGATTTCGAAGTCTTCGTAGTAGGTTGTATGGTTAGGTTTTCCGTGTCCTTTAAAATAATTGACAAAGAGTGTAATTTGCCCAGCATCCAATGACCCTACTAAATTTAGGCGTGTAACATATTCTCCGTTAACGAACAGCCATGCTTTTTCCTCTAGAAAGATGCCTAGTACATGGTTGTTTTTTTTGATCCATGGTGAGTAACCGTAAGATCGTACTTGTGTTTCGTCACTTCCTATTTTGTATTCATGGAACCAGTATCCGTTACTTCTTATTCCAAAGCTGTGGTAATGCTCTAAATCGGTATTTCGTACCAAAAAACCGGGGCTCCATCGACCCTCGCGTGGGTCAAATGGAGAGGAAAAATCAGCTTGGACAAGGGCGTTTGTGAGTACGATGTTTGGTACGAAACTATCGATCTTGCCATCTTGTGTGTGTGGGATTGTTCCTTCTTGTTGCTCATATTTGCTTTGTAATGACCGGACGGTGAAGTCGTTGAACTCTGTGGATGCATCAATATATTTGTGCCCGTCAAAAAATGCGCCGATTATCCCAGTATCTCCTGAGTTTTGTAGCCCGCTGAGATCTAATGTGTCAATGAAGCGCTTATTAATAAATAACCAGCCAGTTTTGTTAAGGCTGATTAGAAGAATATGGTTCGAGCTGCCATAGCTCGTTTGGATGTGTTCGGATGTTTTCGATCGTATAAGTTTTTGTGTTTGTGTTTTTTCATCCCATGCATAGTGGTACCACATTGGGCCTTGGTTAGGAATATTCCCTATCACGAGTGTATGGTTTTCTTTAATTCCAGAATATCGGAATGTGATGCCTGTACTCCAACCGATAGCGGGGTCAAATAGAGCGTGAGGCGGTGTCAAGTTTGCTTCAATTACGGTGTTCCTAATGTCAGTTTGACTCAGAAACAAATCATGGGCGTTGTTATTCTGTTCATGTCTGATCAAACCCATTTTAGGGCCATAATTTACCTTTGGTGCCGTTGGTGGTACCGTGATCGTGGGCGTTGCTGAGATTGCTTTCTTGATGGTTGCATCGTTGATGATTTTATTAAAATCTGACATCGCTACGTTTGATTCAGATAATTCGCTGCGCGTACTTATGGTATATCCAGTTCCTTCTAACACGAAGAAATAATCTGTACCAGCCTCTGAGAAATCCAAAATTGGATTGTTCCATGTTTTTTTGCTGCTCCAAGTTTGGATTTCTGAAATTGTTGTTGTACTGCGAGATAAGGAATCAGTTGATAGAAGCTTATTCGCGTTTGAAGATGATATTGCCTGCGTATAGTTTGTTTGTGCTAAGGCAAACTGTTCGGTTGATATGTTGGGAGCGACACTAATCATTTTTATTGTCATCGTCGCTGTCGAATTAGTGTCACGTAAAAACAGATAATTTGCACCTAATTCATGGAGTCGCCATTCCACCGGCAAATCTAGTATCAATGGATACTTCTTGCTCTCGAATGGCTGTGCCATCTGTCCTTTTTGCAAAGACGTGACGAAGGAAGACACAGTGTTGATTGGACTCGCGAAGCTGCTTCCTGTTTTTGAAACAATGCCAATGATGTTGACACCAATTACTTGACCAGAACGATTAAATAAAGGGCCACCACTATATGTTTCAGAAAGTATCAGGTTGGATTCTAAACCTGTGTTTGATCCGAATGCTTCTACTTGTTTTGCCTGCAAAAATCCTTCTTTTTCGGTTGGCTGATTCGTTGTAGTTGTGTTGTAACCAAGAGCAAAGATCGAATCACCAATCTTTGGTTCGCCAGATGTTTCTATATCCAAAGCAGGTAACTGGTAGCCATTTACCACTAATAATCCAATGCCAGCTGTTTTATCGCTGCCAATTACCTTGCCGGACAGTTTCAATCCGTTATTCATTGTCACTTCGGCATTTATTTGCCCCCCTAATATTTGGGCATTCGTCAGGATCAAACCGTTCTCATCAATAATGAAACCGGCCCCGATACCAATTGAGGTTTTTATTTGGACAATGGAGGGTTGTAGCATTTCGACAAGTTCTGAGATCGATGTTTGAGGAGTTGAAGTCGCTGTAGGAATTGTTTGTTCGCTAGGAATGACAGTGGGTGTGCTAATCGGTGTGCTAGTCGGTGAAGGCTGAACGGTAGGTTGTGGAATAATTCTCAATGCAGCGTCTTCTAAAGCTTGTGCTGTAGCTTTAATCTTCGCTTGCACATCTCGAAGATCTTCGCCTTGTGGTTTGATACGGCTTTCAGGCGAAGGAGTAATGGTTCCAATCGAAATATTAGATTGAGTACACGCTGTGATCGATATCACGGCGGCTAAAAATAACAATGCATATCTCGTCTTAGGTAGCTTCTTCATACTAATTGCTAATTCAGTATATCTGAGAATTGTTCAACACAGATAATGTAGTGCATGAATCGGCGAAGACAATTGTCTATTTCATTTGCTCATATATTCAATATAAGATTAATTGCTTTTCGGTACG
The DNA here is from genome assembly GCA_009392005.1 of SAR202 cluster bacterium. Classification (GTDB taxonomy): domain Bacteria; phylum Chloroflexota; class Dehalococcoidia; order UBA6926; family VFHL01; genus VFHL01. The sequence continues at coordinate 99,286 of VFHL01000006.1, read as the reverse complement.
ATGTGTCCGGCGTATAATTGATTAATAGAAGAATTTAGATCGTGCTAGGAGGTCAGATATGGCAGACTTTCGAGATGTATCACGTAAAGTAGCAATTGTTGGCGTGGGAGAATCACAAATCGGGCGCATTCCGAACCGAAATGTTTTTGAATTAGCGACTGAGGCGATGTTGTTAGCTTTGGATGATGCTGGTTTAGAGTTATCAGACGTAGATGGGATTTTTTCTGGTGGTCCTGGTGGCAACACGTTTGCGCAAATCACTGATTATTTGGGTGTTATTCCCAAATATATTGATGCTACATCAGTTGGCGGGACATCTTATATCATGCATGTCGAGCATGCTGTGGCAGCAATTATGGCTGGTTTTTGTGATGTTGCATTGATTTTTCATGGAGAAGGTGCAGGTAGCCGTGTTGGTATGCCGGGCGCTGGTCAATCAGCAAATACGTATCCAGGCCAATTTGAGGCTCCTTTTGGTCTTGGTGCCGCTGCAAGTCAAACAGGTATGTTCGCGACGCGACATATGCATACTTATGGAACGACCCGAGAACAGATGGCGGATGTTGCCGTATCTACACGGAAATGGGCACAACTTAATCCACGAGCGATTATGAGGGAACCCCAGACTCGTGAGGACGTTCTTTCAGCGCCTATGGTCTCGTGGCCATTTACAATGGCTATGTGTTGTTTGGTTATGGATATGGGTGCAGCTGTAATTCTTACCTCTGCTGAACGAGCCAAAGATTTGAAAAAGCCTCCCGTTTATGTCGCTGGATCAGGTGAGGGAACAGCTCATAATGGTGTCAGTGAGGCACGTGATTTCAGTGTATGGGAAGGTGTAGCTCAAAATGGTGAGCGAGCTTTCCCGATGGCGGGGGTTAGCCAGAAAGATATCGACGTTGCAGAATTCTATGATGCATTTGTCTTCAATCCAATGTTTGCGATTGAGGCATTAGGATTCACTGAATTGGGTGGCAGTGGGGATTTTGTTGCAAACGGTGGAACAGCACCTGGAGGCCATTTTCCATTGAATACACATGGTGGCGGTCTCTCTTATGGTCACCCAGGCCCCTATGGCATATTTCCTTTGATAGAAGGGGTACGCCAAACCCGAGGTGAAACTGGGGAGAGGCAAGTTCCAAACGTTCATCATGCGATGATAAATGGGATGGGTGGCGGAGCTATGTCGGCCTTCGGGACATTAATCCTAAGTGATCTTGAGAGCGTCTAATTGCTTACCCTTGTGTTATTTACTTCAAGCGGTATCGCAACAAAGTGACCTCATTGGTCACTTTATCAAACACAGGCTCCACAGGGACACCAATTTTAATTGTGGTTGGGTCTTCTGGTGGGTTCACTAAGTTTGTGTAAAGCTTGATCCCTTCTTCCAATTCAACAATCGCGATCACAGGGGCTTCATTTTCGGTCCATCCACGTGGCGGTCGATGGTTTACGGAAAATGCGTAGAGCGTTCCGTTTCCGCTAACCGGTGTCCATTCGAGATTCGTTGAATGACAATATGGGCAAATTGAACGCGGGAAGTGGTGGAAACGTCCACATTCGTTTTCTAAACAACGTTTTAATTGTATCGTTTGTTCTTTTAAACCATCCCAAAAATTTTGCGTGTCTGGTGTTGGAGTAGGGACGGGATTTGTATATTCGCTTGTCATTTAGGTGCTCCTTCTATAGACCGTATTTGGTTATGCACTTTTTAGGGGGTAAGTAGCCCTATTGGTTGGTCAGAATGATGGATGTGTTTGTTGTAAATCCTCCACCTGATCCTGTAACTAAACCAATGTTGGCATCCGTAATTTGCCTCGGCCCTGATTCTCCTCGAAGTTGTTCAACGGTGTCACAAATACTGGCAAGGCCAAAACTACCACTATGAGAATAGGATAATCCGCCTCCATTTGTGTTCATTGGGAAATCACCCCCGGGCGCTGTTCTTCCATCTGCGACGAATGCCAGACCTTCTCCCTTCTCGCAAAATCCCAACCCTTCGACTTCAAGAATTGGTACTGGTATAAAGCAATCGTGAGTTTGTACTAGGTCAATGTCATTGTGGGATACGCCGGCCATCGGGAAAAGCTTCTCGCCAGACTTGCGGATCATTTCCCAATCGAGCAAATCTTCTTTGAAATCAATGCTCATTTCAAATTCCTGAGTGAACCCGAGAATTGAAACAGGTTTTTTGTTCATATCTTTGGCGCGATCGGCCGATGTAATAATGATTGCGGATGCGTTATCTAAGACAGGGCAAACCATAGGGAGTGTAATTGGCCATGACAAGATCCGAGCATTCAAAACATCTTCTACAGTCATTGGATCTGTGTAAGCCGCTCGTGGATGGAGCTGGGCCCACTTTCGATTTGATACAGCGAGTTCAGCAAATCCTGACATTTCCGTTCCGTATGTTTGGTTGTATCGATTAGCTACCATCCCATGCCGGCTGTATTCTCCTTCGATTCCGTATGGCGCTATGAATTGTCCGCCAATGGTTGACGATGTATCCCCACCTCCGCCTCCACGCGGGCCACTACGGCTTAATTGGGTATGCAGTACTGCTGCGACGGAACAATAACCTGCATTGATGGCTGCCATAGCGTGGCCGACCATTGCGATCGGACTCACTGCTCCAACGTTGCCCCCATCAGCATATGATGGGAAAACACCGACGTATTCTCCAGCCTGGTTTGGGCTTGGCCCCCCAGGGACGAACCAGCCGTCGATATCTTTGATGGCGATACCTGCGTCATCTGCTGCTTTGAGTAACGCCTCTGTTCCCATTGATAATTCGGTTTTTTCTGGGACGCGATTTTGTGTGTCCGGTTCCCCGACGCCAACAATCGCAAATTCTCCCCGGTTTATCGTGCCTGCACTCATAGCCCCTCCTCTATTAGTTGTGCCGATAATTTTGACAATCTCTTTTTTAGTCAATGCCTTTAACTAGTGTCATATACTACTCTTTGGATAAGCATTATGACAAATAAATTGCAGTGATATTGTATTGCAAGATAGCTGAATTGAGAGTTAGTTGGTTGCCTGATTTACCCAATTTGTTAAAGCGGTTGTTAAATTAGAGATTGCGTCGCTTGTCTCTTGGACAAGTTGGTCGGTGTTTTCACCCTGTTGGATCCGATCGTTGATTTCAGTCAGTTCATCCAAAGCGGTAATGATCTTTACATGTGCCTCTTGGATCCACTCGGCATTTGATGGAACTTTGTCTCCTAGATTCGTACGTAAATCATTCAGGGCATCGGTAAGACATTGGTTTTGATTTTGTGTAACACATGTGTCTAATGATTCGATGAACAAGTTGATTGCAGAAGGGACCTTTTGGAAATATTCGGTGTCAGCAATGGTTTTGGCATCATCAATCAAAATTTGTATCTGTTCTGAGGTCTGCAGATTCGTGTTTGTTGAGAAATAGTTTGATTGGATGAGTAAGATAGCTCCTGTTGCAATCAGCATAAAGATGATGGCCAATCCGATTATTCTACGGAACTTCCTCAAAGACCTATACCTCTCAGTATGAACATACGTTAAATTAATGTGCGTTGAATCGCATTCTAGCAGTTGATTGCTTTTGAGTTTGATGAGATCCTATGCGTGAAAAGGTGATTTTATGTGAATGGAGGGAACAATGGCAATCACCAGAGTTCACCATGTTGGTTTGGTTACGGAAGATTTAGAGAATGCAAGGCATGTCCTTGTAGAGGGATTTGGTCTTTCCTTGAATGAGCATCGGACTCCCTGGCCTGATGGAGCGCAAGGTTATGATGGCACGAAGATCTTAGAATTTCCGATCGGCGAGATGTATTACGAGATCGCAAAGCCTGGAAGTGCAGATAGCGCTCCGGGGCAATTCCTAGAGTCATCGAACGGCCGTGGAGGGATGTATTACGTGTCCTTCGCCTCTGATGATCTGGCGGGGGACTTGAAAGAATTCCAGGCTAAGGGAATAAAGATTGAGGGAGAATGGGATGGTGAAGGACCAGTTTTTCTCGATCCGACTACGACGCTTGGTATTCGATTACAGGTTACAAGTGATGATACCTATTATGTACACCCATACTATCGCGGGAATGGTACCTGCACAGGTATGGCGCATGTTGGTTTAGCCGGTCGTGACGGTAATGAATCACGTGAGTTTTGGACAAATGTGTTTGGTTTACGTGAGGATTTCTCGTCTGAACGTGGCAAAGATGGTCCGGCGGCTGATCGCGATCTGAGCCGAGCGGCTTCGGATCCTGTGCACATTTTGGAGTTTCCCGTGGGAGGAACAGTGATCGAAATTAGTCATCCTACGACAACCGAGAGTGGGACGGCTCGATTAGTTGCCGAACGGGCAACTTTGGGAAATGTGTTTCATCATACAGCTCCCTTCACTCCCGATGTACACCGATTTGTAGATCAGGCAAATGCTGCTGGTATGCAGCAGATCGGTTCGATTCCGCCTAAAGAGGTTTCTGAGCGTGCGACTGGGTGGTTTCACCCGCGAACCTGTATGGGAATGCTTTTAGAGCCATGGAATCGTCCACCTGGACATGATCACGTTGAACATACCCACGGAGCACATCCGGGTCCGTAGGCATTGATTTTGAATATTGGTGAGTGGCAGTTTTTGTTGCTGCCACCCACCTTTAATACTGAGAATATTTTTAACCTGGGTTTTACGCTAAGGTTCTCTTGTTAGCTTAGAGGTCGTTTTCGCCTTCCAGGGCCTCCTGTACCTTCCCGTACATCTTGAGCTGTTTCCTCATCTACTCCTGTGGGCCATTTCCTTTTTAGTGGGTCGCTTACGTGGAACGAGAAACCGCCGACCTGCTCGATCTCGATCGTGATTTTTTCGCCATCTTGCATTGCTCCAAGACCCTGATGATTGGTTCCAGTGTATAGAACATCTCCTACATCGAATCCTTCGTGTTGGCTCACAAAGGCAATGGATTTCGCGATTGAATGTGCCATGTCAGAGGTGTTGAAATCACCCCTTAATTGCCCATCGACAGAAAGCTGTACTCCAACGTCTTGCGGGTCTTTAACTTCATCTTTTGTGATGATTGCTGGACCTAGTGGAGCAAAGGTTGGATATGATTTGTGGTTTGAAATTCCTCGCCATGCTTGGAATTCTGGTGGCCCGCTACCAGGTGTCGCCGGCATTCGTGCCGAAACGTCCACTCCACATGTGTAGCCAAAGACATAGTCAAAGGCATCTTCCTCTTTGATATCTTTTCCGGCGCGGCCGAACACTAATACAAGTTCCGCTTCATGATGAAAAATATTGACGTCGTCGGGTGGCAAAACTACGGTTCCACCAGGACCAATAACCGCATTCGATGCCTTCAGAAATCCCCACATAGGACCAGCTTCTCGGTGTCCAAATTCTGTAAAGTTCCCCCCCATACATAAGATTTTTCCGGGTTGGGGTAGTGGTGCAAGCAAATTTGCCTCACTAAGGGAGAGTGCTTTACCAGTTTGGTTTATTTGGTCTAGTTGAGGTTTTATCTCGGCCAGATGCGTGATGATTGCCTTCATCGCTTCTTGACCCCGTTCAGTTGTGACTGATTGGATCGCTTCGCTGATATCTATAATTCCATCATCCCGTAATAAGCCGGGTGTGCCGTCATTGAACAAGACAAATTTCATCAAAATCCCTCCTATTATTCAATTGCCCACGGTCACGTCAGGTTCCTTCTTTCATGTTACAAGCGAGCGGAGTATACCTTTAGATGTCCAAGAATCGCAACTTGAAAATAAGACCCTGTTAAACACATTTGCGCTCTATTCGAATAAACCAATTAATTCTTCAATATGACATGTTTTTATATCTTTTGCCCGTCCATGTTTTGTATGATGTTGATGTGGATAAAGTTCAGTATAGGATTCGCTTGTCGTATGTAGAATTACTTGGAGGAGGGTTCAATTGGAAGGAATAACATTGATACGACCTATTGTTTTCTTTGATTTGGAAACGACGGGAGTAAATCCCCGGCAGGATCGTATCGTGGAAATATCTGTTATCAAATGCCATCCAGATGGTATGCAAGAGACAAAAAGTGTTCGTGTAAATCCTGGAATTCCGATTCCTGAAGCAGCAAAAAACGTTCATGGAATAACGGACGATGATGTTGTGAATGAACCCGGATTCGCCCAATACGCTAAAAGTTTCTTGTCATTCTTAGAGGATTGCGATCTTGCAGGATTTAATGTTATCCGTTTTGATTTGCCTTTGCTGCAGGAGGAATTTAAAAGAGTAGGTTTGGAATTAGATGCTGGTGACCGCAATGTTGTCGATCCAATGGTGATATTTCATGAAAAAGAACCTCGTGACCTAAGCGCAGCTTACCGGAAATATTGCGGTAAGGATCTTGAGGGGGCGCATGCATCGATGTCTGACGCAGAAGCTGCAAGAGACATTCTTGTATCACAAATCGCATATTATCCTGATTTAGCCACAACAGTTGATGATTTACATTTATTTTGCAACCCAGTGAACCCTGATTGGATTGATAGCACCGGTCGCTTGCTTCGTTCAAACGAGGGGCCGGTATTGGGATTTGGGAAACATGAAGGGACACTTCTCGCAGATGTTGTGAATCGCGATCCAGATTATCTTGACTGGATTATTGGGCAAGATTTTGATGATGTAGTTAAAACTACAATTAACGAATTCTTACAGCCTGGTGAGTCAAGTAGTGAAGAGGAGCTGTTTTCGAGTTGAGGATTCAATCCTTCTCGCTAGTGGGGACGTTCTTTCCTAGCTATTCGCATCATTTGTTTTTGGGAAGATTTCCATGAATCCAAAATTTGAAGAAGTTGGGTGGACGAAAAAATTAGCACTTCCTGGTATGCGTGTAATTCTGCCACCGTTAGATTCAATCAACTGTGCCATTTGTTCTGAATCATCGGCTTCAAATGCAAGGAGATAGACTCCTTCGCCATACGGGTTGAATTCATTTTTACGTTCCTGCATAAGACGTGCCACCGGGGTATCCTCGTTGGATGGTTCAATCAGTTGCAGGATTGTGGTGTCATCGTAACCCATTGAGATGGCGTCAAAATTCCCAACATTATTGTGTTGGCGATCACTAAGGGCACTCATACCAAAAAGTTGTTTGTAATTGTGTACGGCTGAATCTAAATCATTCACTGCAATCGTGTAGTGTTTAAACCTCATCATGATGTTAACCCCTCCACTGTGAACATACTCGTTGCTAAACAATAGTTGTAGTTTAACATTCGGTGTTTAGGGATTCATTTAGAGTAAAAGGAAAATAATAGTAGTCAGTTTTAGTCTGTGGATTTCAATGTCATGTTGAATTCATTGTTGTTATCTAGAGGGTGTGTTACGCTTTTTTCTGTTATTGCGACTATTTGCAATAGCTGTCCATCTAATGCAGGAGGGCTTGATCTCGATTGGTTGAATTTAAGGACTATTTGGTCTTATTCCGACAAAACGGGTATAGATTGACTTCTCAACGCACGGCTTTACTTCAGACTTTAACTGACCATAAAGGGGAACATCTCAGTGCTCGTCAAATTACAGAAAATGTAAGATCAAGAGATCAGAATGTGGATACCGCAACTGTTTACCGGACATTAGAGCTATTCACGAAGTTGCACATTGTTAATGAAATAAAAGGAGCAACTGGTATTTCATATCAGATTGTTCCTGTTGGTGACAAACATAATCATATTGTTTGCGAAGAGTGTGGCACGACTTTTGACTATTCCTCTCAGTATTTGGAGGGATTGCGCACCATGCTGGTTCAAGACCTTCGATTTGAATTGCACCTTGAACATTCCACGTTGAGTGGTGTTTGCGAACAGTGTCAAACGAATGTATCGCTTGAACAATATGGAAATCAAAGGCTACTTTCTCGGAGGACTCATGGAACATGAAGCAATTCAGTTTACAGGATTGTTATCGGCAATTTTTATTGGTCTGATCATTGGTTTACGCCATTCTACTGATGGTGATCATGTAGTGGCCGTTTCGACAATGGCTCGTGATTATCAAAGTATCTTCAAAGGATTGTGGATTGGAGTTTCGTGGGGACTAGGGCATTCCACACCACTTCTCATATTAGGGGTAGTGATTCTTTTGCTGAAACAGGCAGTGATGGATTTTTACGAGTCTGTTGCGATCTATTTCGAATTGGGTGTCGCTTTAATGCTCGTATTCTTGGGTGTACAAGTCTTTTGGAAAATGTATCGAGGAGACTTCCATGTTCATGAGCACAGACACGATGATAATGACCACAATCATTTACATGGTTCTCATGGTCATCAGGATAATATTGCAAGCCCTCACGATGAAAATAAACACGGTCCCTTCCCTGAATTAGTGCCATTTTTCCGGTTGAAGTCATATGTGATTGGTGTTGTTCATGGCCTTGCCGGTAGCGCTGCTGTTATGTTAGCAATTTTGCCAACGACCCCGAGTTTTTTTTCCGGCATTCTTTTCCTGATTCTTTTTTCGATTGGGACGATGTTGGCCATGGCATTTATGACAGTTTTGTTGGCAATCCCATTCAAATTGTCTTCACAATCTAATACAGCTGGGAACATTGTGATTTCAGTCGCAGGATTACTAAGTATTGCACTTGGTCTGGCTTTAGGGGCTGATATTGGTTTCGGGACTACGTTTACTAGTTACCTTTGGTACTAATATCGGAAGATGTTTGTACACGAGATGTTGGTATTGGGATACATTACGTAGGATTTGTTATTTCTACGATATTTAATTAAACCGTAAGTGATCACACGAGATCTTTTTCTGTAGGTTTTTTAGTTGCAACAATTAGGGCTAAAGCGGCAAATGTTGCAATCCCGAATGTAATAAATGCGATACGGTAACTGCCTGTGACATCGAAAACATATCCGGCGAAAACAGGCCCGATAATGGTTCCCACAGCCATAAGTGTTGCCATGAAACCCGATATAGTTGCAAAAGCTGTTCGCCCAAAGTAGTCCCCACGAATGGCATGCATCATTGCTGCGAGCCCACCATATGAGGGCGCATAGAGAATAAAAAATGCAACTATATGCCACGTTCTAGTAGCGAACGCTAGAATTAACATGCTGAACCCCATGACCGCCAGGGCAACAAGTACCATGTTCTTCCGATCAAATCGGTCTCCTAGCCAACCAAAACCTAAACGTCCAATGACACTAGTCATAGCCAAAGACCCTAGTGCCAACGCGGCTAATTCTTTTGACATTCCACTGTCTTCAAGGTAGGGAATCAAGTGGATCACCATTGATCCCGACACCATAACTCGGAGTGAAAAGGCGATGCCTAATAGCCAAAATGCTTTTGTGCGGAGTGCCTGACGCGCTGTGAACTCAAGTTCAGGTTCTTGGTCATCGCTGGAATCGTGATCATTCGCGACATCAATAGTTGCATTATGGACGCTCGCTCCGTCAGGTAGATATCCATATTGTTCTGGTCGATGCCGCATAACTAGTGCGAGTGGTATGCCGGCGACCCACGTGACGACGCCAGCAAAAATCATTGCGGGGCGCCAGCCAGATGTGACAATGATCCAGGCAAGGATGGGGACAAACAGCCCTCCGATGCCAATACCTGATGTTGCGATTCCCATGACTAGGCCTCTTTTATTTATGAACCAGTTGGCAAGAACCGCGAGCAGTGGTTGGCTAAAACCGAGAGCACTGCCAAGTGCTAATAAAAATACAAAAACTATATAAAATTCTGTGATGGTGTTAACTCGAGATAGGATTATGAAACCCAAACCTTGCATGAACACCCCGAGAAGCATGATTTTTCTTGGCCCAAAACGATCTACAACATAGCCTTCGATTGGCCCTAATAGACCAGTTTCTAATCGGGCTAGAGCAAACGCCCCTGATAGACTAGCTCGCCCAACGTTGAAGGTTTCTTGCAGAGGAATAAAAAAAGAACCAAAACCGTAAAAATATAATCCTGCATTAAGTGCAAACCCGAATGTTGATGCAATGACGATCCACCAACCAAAGAAAATGCTGGACGAACTAAAATTTTTAGTTGTTCGCATACGCCGATTATTCCTTAGGTAGTTTCATGTGGTTTATTGCTCGCGTATGCGTTCCCAAACAACCAATATTATGCAGAGAGTCAATCCGATGAATAGAGCGAACATAGCGCCTCTAACCAAGATTGGTATGCCTGGCACAATTGCGATAAAACGAAATGAAGTGAGCAATCCCCATGCGATTATTAATATGACGCCGATCCCTATGGCCCAGACTGCCGTGTCTTTCATGTCTATCCTTTTGATTCGTTTCTCTCCGAACCATTATACTGGAGCCACAGAACATGTATTTGGGGAGGTATGTGATGCCAACGACATTGATTGATGGAGCGACGATTCATTATGAAGAAATAGGATCAGGGGTTCCTGTGATTTTAACTCCAGGTGGCCGTCAGCCGGGTAACAGTTTGCTTGCGCTTGCCACTGACCTTTCCCAAGATTATCGGGTCATTCTGTGGGATCGTCGGAATTGTGGCGCGTCGGATGTTGTTATTTCTGGAGATCGAATGGAGCATCAAATTTGGGCCGATGATTTGGTGCAATTATTGCATGCTATTGATGCATTTCCAGCGTACGTTGGTGGAACTTCCGCAGGTGCTCGTGCTGCTTTATTGGTGGCGTTACGACATCCCGATGCTGTTAAAGGCTTATTGTTGTATTCAGTGTCGGGAGGGGAATATGCCGCGCAAAACTTGGGCGATAGCTATTACGATGAATTCGTTCGTGTGGCAGAGAAGGATGGAATGGCTGGAGTTGTGGAATCAGAATTTTGGTCAGAACGGATTGCAGAAAACCCATCAAATAAGCAAAGACTTCTGAATATGGCAGTTGATGATTTCATTGCCGTAATGCGTTACTGGCGTTCGGACTTCACTGCAGAGCAGAGCGTGATTGGCATTTCTGAATCCGAATTGCGCACTATATCGGCGCCGACCAGCCTTATATATGTGGATGACCTTACCCATACAGGCACAGCGAATAATTCAGTTGCCCGGAATCTTCCGGATTGTGAGCAACATCCCGCTTTATGGACTCGCGAAGACACAGATAGTTGGGGTGCTGATGCCCCTGAATTAAGTAGGGAAAAACAGGCTGCTCTTGTGGCACCTGTTTTCAGAGATTTTCTTGCACAGGTGGAATCGCGAGAGTGAAATAGGGAGGCGCGATGGTTCAGTGGTCCGGAAAATGAGGACAAATTGGAATTGTTTACTGATTGCTTGGATTCATGAAATCGCGCATGGTTTCCGCCATGTCTTGTAGTCTTTGCTGTACGCGTTGATTAACAGATCCATTTTCAAACGAACCGTTTTCTTGAATGTCTCCTGCGGCGGTTCCTGTCAGAATTCCAATCCCTTCGTCAATTGAATCAACAGAATAGATATGGAATTTTCCTTCGCGTACCGCATTCACGACTTCTTCAGATAACATGAGATGTTGCACATTGTCGGAGGGAATCAATACGCCTTGTTCACCAGTGAGCCCCTGTGCTTGGCAAACATAGAAATAACCTTCAATTTTGTGGTTCGCCCCTCCAATTGTTTGGACTTCTCCTTTTTGGTTCACTGAGCCAGTCACTGCTATCCCTTGCTTGATGGGTAGTTCTGCGAGCCGTGATAGAAGGGCATACAATTCTGTGCTTGATGCACTGTCTCCTTCGACCCCTTGGTAGCTTTGCTCGAGGGTGAGGCGTGCATTTAGAGATAAGGGTACATTGCCACCCAACTTGTCGGCTAAATATCCTCCGAGAATCATTACCCCTTTTGTGTGTAAGCTACCACCCAGTTGCGCTTCCCGTTCAATGTCAATCAAGCCTTCCCGCCCAATACTGACTGATGCTGTGATACGGCTTGGTCGCCCAAAGCTAGAATCACCACTGCCAATGACCGCGAGACCGTTGACTTGGCCAACTTCTTCTCCTCGGGTGTCGATGTTAATAATATTGCGTTCGATCAATTCCAATATCTTTTCTTTCATCAGGCCGGAACGGTATTCTTTTTGTTCAATTGCGTGGGAGACATGTTCCTCCGAGATTTCCTTCGCGGTTTTTTGCTTGGCCCAATGATTGGCTTCACGAATGATGTCGCTTATCTCGGCAAACCTCGTAGAGAGTTTGTTCTGGTCTTCAATGATACGAGAGCTATGTTCAATTAATTTGCTGACCCCGCTTTTTGCCATATGGAGCAAATCTTCTTTTGCACATAATGTAGCGATGAAGGAAGCATACTCATGGACATTTTTTTCATTGCGGTCCATGGTGCTATCAAATTCTGCTTTTACTTTAAAAAGTTCTAGGAAATCGGGATCATTCAAATATAAGGCGTGGTATAGCGAACTATCACCGACAAGGATTATTTTGGTGTTTAGCGCGATCGGTTCAGGGGTTAATCCTTTCATGTTTGGGTATCCCATCCGTTCAGTGAGTTCTTCAATAATAATCTTTTGTTCAAGGAGAGATGTTTTTAATCCTTCCCATGCGGCACTATCCCTAAGTAACTCTTCAATTCGGATGATTAAGAATCCACCGTTAGCGCGATGAAGATCGCCAGGGCGAATCATTGTGAAATCTGTTTGCATTGTGCCTAGTTGTGCTTGTTTTTCAACACGACCAAGCAAATTCCCATGAGTTGGGTTAATGGCAAAAATTACTGGAGCACCTGACGTCTCAAGGTTATCTACAATGACATTCACATCGTATCTGCCAAGTGTATTCGCACGCGTAGGAGGTTCTTGTTGGGCATTTTGAGCAGAAGGTTGGAATAGATGTATGTTTTGTACCATGTCAATCGCAACATGGTCTAAGTAGGCAATGATGTCTGGTAAGTCAGTGTATTTTTGCTTTAGTTCAGTGACCAGAAAATTCAGCGATGATTGGGTGATTTCTTGATCCATTTTTTGCAGACGTTCTTGCAGTAAGCGCTCTGCTTGCCGAACCCGGTCGATGGCTCCCTGCAATTCTATTTGTAGGTTTTTTTGTATTGCTCCAAGCTGATTGCGCTCATCCGCTGACAAGGCAGATGTTTCTTCCTCCGTCGCGGGTATGCCATCTTTGTGTCGCACGAGGGCAAGACCTTCGGGCGTTGATTGGAGTAAGAAGCCTTGGTTGTGGGCATTCTGTGCTAAATTGCTGAATAGTTGCTCTCTTTGTTGTTGGAAAACTTGATTTAGTTCGTCACGATGTTCGCTGTATTCTGGTGTTGCAAATGCTCGAGAGACGTCACGCGAAACCTCCGCAACGAGAGACTTCATGCTAACTTGGAAATCATGACCCATTCCCGCCGGAAACTCCAAAGCTTGAGGTTCAGAACTGTTGTTGAAGTTTTGTACATAACACCAATCCGATGCTTGCTTTTGTAGCTGCGCATAGTCCTCAAGAAAACTGGTTAAAGCAGTGACCTTCCCGGTACCTGATGGCCCGGCAACATAGATATTGAATCCTTTCTGCTGCATATCAACACCAAACTCCAGCGCTTGAACCGCTCGTTCTTGCCCAATAATTGTGGGCAGCAATTGCAGTTCTGCTGTCGTGTTGAAAGAGAAAATCGCTTCGTCACAGATGTTGCGCAGGGATTCTGGTTGCAGCTCAGGCACCGTTGACCTCCATATTAAAACGTTTTGATTGAGAGTATCGTTCTCTGCGCAATTGTACCAAGTAAGGGTTAAGTTCTGATAGCCGTTGGCTTAATATCTTATTGAGTGGATGAAGATTTTTGAGCAACGAAAACAAATAATGTTGATTCCAATCGAATCTTATCCGGTCCCAGGTTTTGATCAGTTGTTTTCCAGTGGGCACCCATCGCAGTGTGGTAAGAATTTTGCTTATCTGGGTTTTTTATCTCGGTTCGGTCAATTACACCAGATCCACTAATCATTTCGGATTGTTTGATATTGAATCCATGGTTGCGGACATATTTTTCGAGATGTGTGGTGAAGTACTCTAATGCATCGATAAAAACGGCCTCAATACCCAAGGAGGAAATTGCTTGGGCAATGCGTTGGGAATGGGCTAATCGTGCTGCTTCGTCGGAATTTCCTTGGTATGCGTGCCACTCAGGTATAGGGTTTGCTATGTAATCATTGAGGAACTTAAATATGTCGGGTTCGAGTTCCTCCTCATGTAGATCCAATTCCATTTTTAGTGTGTCCCTATTGACCTGCATATATAAACGATCAGTGACCGTGATGTTGGTTTTTGGTATTAACATTGTTGCCGGGATCAAAATATCATCTGGGAATCTCGTCATGACAAATTCAGGGATCGTTTGGAGATCAAGAAAACTAGTGAAAAAGCCTGCAGGTTTCAAAACCCGTCCAATCTCGTTTATCGCTTCTTCGATGTTTATGATTGCATTTAACACAGAATAACTTGCTATCGCAGGCACCGAGTTGTTTCTGAAGGGAAGAGAGTGTGTACTTGCAATTAGTTTAGGTGTTTTGAAGGGTATTTTTGCGACCAGTTCTGGCAAAATATCAGACTGCATGGTCCGGATTCTGTCTCGTTCAGATAGTAATCCTACTAATTCTCCAATACCACTACCGATTTCTAGCACCCATTCACTTTTTTCAAAAGTTGATTTCAGAATTTGGCGTACAATTTGCTCGGTTACTGGACGGGTTGTTTCTCGTGCCTTTTCATATGCCTGAAATGTAGCAGAACTATATCCTTGTCGTTCAGTAGAGTTATACATTTGGTTTTGATATTAGAGATAAGGGATTTCTGTCTGGAGTTGTCTTGGGTTTCGCTCTCAAAAGCCTCTTTTTGATTTTGCTATTCTTTCAAAAAAGAGGATTTATGGTATCAAGAAGGGCAAGAAACCAATTCCTAAAGCCTGGCCTCTTGCCCAGATTCTTATCCGAATACTATATGTCCGCTATTGGGGTCGATTGGGTGCGTTGTATCGATAGAACGAGTAGTCCAGAAATGGTGCATAATAGGTAATAATTTGTATTAACTTCGAGTCGTCATCGGTTTCTATAATGGAAAATCCGGGCGGGTTTTCTGGATTGTTAGGAGGCAGTCCTACTGGTACATAGGAACCAAGGAATTTCACTCCAATTGATTCAAGGAAGTCGGGGAATCCCCGAACTTTGTCTGCCATTTTACTGTCGGGTTGAGAGCCAGCAGCAGGTTCCCATTCACCTGTGATGAACATTTCATCTCTGTATGCTGAGTAGTTCGGGTTTGGTCGAAAATATCCAACGTATGTTGCCATCGTATCCTCCTTATATTTTTTGGTCAACTAACAACATCATTTCGCATAACAATTATTACACACGGGTTTGGTTAGTTAAAATCTATAGGAATCTTAAAAGCATATACATTGAGTGCGAGTAATAGATTTCTTAGTCGCGCAACTGTTCCAGCTGTATTCTTAATCCAAACAATACAATAATTCCGACGCCAGTACTGATTGCGATGGCTGTTGGTGCCCCGAAAAATTCTGCCAGAAGTCCGACCACGAACATGCCCAATGGGCTTGCTCCGATTCCGATCGCAATAATGCCCATGGCACGACCACTCAGCTCTGGTGGAGTTGCTTGAAGCATGAGGACTGGTTGCATCGTAGCAAATCCAGCCATCCCGAGACCTGCGATAAAAAGCAGGAGTACTGATAAGCCATATAAATTTGAAAATGCAAAAGCAAAAACAGAGACGAGCATGATGATCGAACCGACAGAATATAGTGATCCTTGTCTGCGTGACCCCCGTGTTGCAATCACCATTGAGCCAATGAATGATCCGGTCCCTGCGGCCGCACTTAAAATACTAAATAAAAACGCGTTGACATCAAGGACATCTCGTGCGATTACAGGAACCATTTGGAAATAGGGAAATCCGAAGAAATTCATAGCAACTGTAACACTGAATGCCGCCCATACTGCTCGATTTGTCCTGATTAATTGGAAAGCTTCTGCAATTTGCGTAAGAGGATTGGCGAGAGCTGGTCTGGGTGCACTGGTTTGTCGACTCGGGACTGGGAATAGCAGGGTGAATCCAATGAGGAATAGTATGAGCATGAAAATATACGCGCCGTGATAACCAGTTAGAGTGATCAATGTTCCACCAAGGATTGATCCCAAAATACCGCTTCCTGTCATGGCTGCAGCATCTAGTGAGATTGCATTCGTAAGTCGATTCGGTGGTAACATCTCGGCAAAATATGAACGTCGTGCAGAAAAATCAATAGTCCAAGAAGTTCCCATTAAGAATGCGACTAGAAAAATATGCCATGGGCGGATGATCCCCGATATAAGGATTAACGTCATCGTTAGGGTGACCAATATGTTGAAACATTGGAGGGTGAATAAAACATGGTGTTTGGGGAATCGGTCGGATAGGCTGCCCCCCAATACTCCAAAGAAAAACATTGGTGCCATGCGAGTAACGCCAACAAGGGCAACTTGCATTGGGGAATTTGTTAGGTCAAGCATCAACCATGGTAGAACAATGAATTCAATCCAAAGGTTGCTGTACCAAAGCCATCCGGCAACCCACAATCGCCTGTAAGTTGGATGAATTAATGCTTGGAATGTGCGTGACACGCCGGCATTCGGTAGAGGTTCCTCCACTGGGTTGTTCATGAATGAATTCTATATATCGTTGTTCTCACTATTATTCGACCCGTTAAGGAATGATTGAATCATACTAGTAAATTCCAAGGGGAAGATGAATTTAGTCGCTGATCCTTCGCCTAATTCCTTTAAAGTGTCGAAATATTGTAGGCTCATTGTTCGCGCGTCCGCATCCTGTGCGATAGTGTTTACTTGGTCTAATGCGTTTGCGTAACCAGCTGCATTTAAGATAGCGGCTTCTCGCGTTCCCTCAGCGGTTAAAATAGCAGACTGTCGCTCGCCTTCTGCGGACAAAATAGCAGCCTGTTTTTCACCCTCGGCTCGGTTGATTTGGGCTTGCCTTTGTCCTTCTGATTCAGTGATTTCAGCTGTTTTTATTGCTGCGGCTGACTTCTCACGCTCCATCGCAGCTTTAACCCCTTCAGGAGGGTCAATTTCGTTGATTGCAACGCCTTGGACTTTGATTCCCCAACGCTCAGTATTTTCATCTAATGCTGCCTGCAGTTGACCTTGAATACGTTCGCGTTCCGATAATGCTTCTGCTAGGCTTACGTTCCCAATGATTGACCTAAGCTCTGCCATTGCGAGATTTCGTACTGCCGCACCAGGTTCAACGACCTCCAAAACTGCGCGATCAGCGAGTTCTGGTATGACTCGATAATACAAGACGAAATCCATATTAACGACCACATTGTCTACGGTGATGTATTGTTGGGTTGGGACTCGTTCGGGGATCTCCCGTGTATCTATAACGATTCCTGATTCAAGAACGGGTATGAGAAAATGCAATCCACCGTCTTTGATCGGTCCGACGAATTTTCCAAGACGAAATTTGATCATCCGTTCATATTGTTTAACAACAACCAGTCCCGTAGCCATATTTTGCTCCTATCTTTGAATACAATGGTGATCATCCTGAATAATTTTCTCTCTGAGTATTTCTATATTGCCCAAATCGATATTCGGATTGGAGCCTTACTCGGAGGTGAAGACACCACTTTCTTCTAGTTCTTTAATTTTTTCATCGCTGTAGCCCAGAAATGTTCTAAGGACTTCAGGTCCGTGCTCATTTGCCATTGGCGGATGAGCGAAAACCCTGCCCGGGGTGCGTGATAGCCCACCGAACGCTGTGCCTGTGATCAAAACGGGCCCCGCTAGTGGGTGGTCTACGGTGGCATAAACACCACGTGCTTGTACTTGTGGGAGATCCACCATTTCTGAGACTGTTAAAACTAATGATACAGGAATCCCATACTTGGTTAATTCCCTCTCAGCATCTTCAGAAGAGTTTGCAGCGATCCAATTGGAAATAATAGTTCGTACAAACTCAGAATTTTGTTTGCGATTTGCATAATTTGATGTACGTGGATCAGTTACATACTCAGGAGAATCAATTGCTTTGCAAAAAGATACCCACCATTCATCGCGATGCACGTCGATCGCGATCAATCTTTGATCATTAGCCTCATAAGCTGCACATGCTGGACCATGGGTGAGTGATTCATTTCCTTGGCGGGTGAGAATGAGATCATCGTTCATTGCATGTTCTGCATAGCCTTCAAGATTCATGAATAGCGCTTCAAAGAGAGCAATATCTATTGTTTGTCCATTTCCTGTTCGATCGCGATAGTCTAGAGCCGCGAGGATGCTAAACGAGCTTAACAGGCCTGCATAATAGTCGGTAATTGAGTTGCCAGATCTTGTGGGAGGATTTTTGGGAAAGCCGGTTACGCTCGCGTATCCTGTGCGAGCTTGTGCCAAGATATCGTACCCACGTTGATGTCTGAAGGCACCTGTTTGGCCGAAGGAACTCACAGAGGCATAAATTATGGTCGGATTGATTTCCTTGAGATCTTCATAGCTTATTCCCAAACGTTCCATTGTTCCGGGAGAAAAATTCTCTGTTACGACATCGGCGCCCTTCACTAACTCTTTTAAGATTGCAACACTTTCAGGATTTCGAAGATTGAGACTTAAGGCTTTTTTGTTTCGGTCTCGATACACGCCGACGGGTGGCGTATCAGCAGGAGAGAATCTAATGCCCCCTCCGGGTAAATTTCGCCGCTCAGCAGCTATGTGTTCTTCAACTTTGATAACGTCGGCCCCAAGATCGGCGAGATGACTTGTGTTGTATGGTCCAGCAATGACAGTTCCCAGATCAAGGACCCGAATTCCTTCTAAAGCGTTAATTCCTTTTGGTTTTGCCTTCTTTTCAATTTTGTTTCCTCGTAGGCCCTTTGATTCACCAGGCGAACGCAATCGACCCAAAACGGTCTCCGTGTCTTGCCCAATTACAGGAGCTGCTCTGCGTACTTGCCCGGGTGTCTCCGACAGATGGAGTGGACTTCCAGTAATGGTGATCTTCCCTTTTTCAGCATGATCAATATCAACTAGCATGTCGCGGTCGCGTAGAACGGGATCCTGTACCGCTTCCCCAATCGTATTTACTGATGCGGCTGGGACTTCATGGGCTACGAGATCTTTGACAATCTCAGCTCGTGTTTTGTTACTACAGTAATCGTTGATTGCTTCGAGGGCGATTGCGCCCCATGCTTCTTGCTCCTCTTGTGATTTGAATTGAGGTCGTTCGGTTAAATCCGGTCGACCAATTGCTGCACAAAATTTTGGCCAGATATTGAATCCTGGTGTAGCAGTTGATACATAACCATCTGAAGCCTTGCTGAAACCGTACCCAGGAATTGCTGGGTTCATATTGCCGGTTCGGGGACGTTCTTCTCCCATACGAAAATAGTCGTCAGGAGCGGCTTCCATTGCTGTTAGGAGGGTGTCATGTAGTGCCATGTCAACAATTTGGCCGTCGCCAGTTTTATCACGGTATCGTAAGGCTGCCAATACGCCAACCCCAGTTGCAATTCCAGTATAGTACTCAGATAGAGATGTACCTGATCGCGTAAACAAATCATCTGGAAAGCCAGTAATACTCATGTACCCGGTCCGCGCTTGAACAGTCATATCAGTTCCTGGGCGTTTTGCTTCAGGTCCAGTGCGTCCGAATGGTGTGATGGTGGCATAGATTAAAGCTGGGTAAGACTCATGCAATTCAATGGGATTTAGTTGCCATCGTTCCTGGGTTTCTGAGAATAGTTCGTCTAACACTACATCGGCTTCATGAATCAATGCATTTAATTGATTTCGCCCTGTGTCATTCTCAAGATCCAACACGATTGATGATTTATTGCGGTCTAAATATAGGCGTGCATAGGGAGGGGGGTCTGGATCGGTAGCTGTTTTGGTATCGTCAACAATGATAACCTCAGCTCCAAGGTCGCCCAACAGCATTCCGCAGTATGCAGCTCCGATACCCTGTCGTAATTCAATAACCTTGAGATCCTCGAGTGCCCCTAGCACGGCGCCCCTCCTATTCGAATGCGACTCATTGTACTACACCAATACCATCTCAGAAGCGCTCAAAGGTTCCATAATGAGTTTTTAGATTCCCCAAGAACCATCATAGATCAACTGATTCAGTACATATTTATTGCTGATAGTGTGCAATTTATGTTATGGCGTTTTCTTTAAAATCTTCTACGGGTAATTTTGTTGGAAAAATCCGCTAACGATAGAATTGAACTGTTCTGGTTTTTCGAAGTACACGGAATGACCAGCATCAGGTACAATTTCAAGTTTCGATCCAGGTGTCATTTGATGTGCGATATCAATAAGGTTTGGTGGAACTAATGCATCCTCTTCACCTACGATATACAAGGTGGGTACGCCAAATTTCGCTAAATCTTCCGCCATTATCCCGTCTCCCGCTTCTGGTATTCGCACCAATAAAGGGTCTCGCGGTGGGTTTAACGCGCTTATTTCTTGATAGAGAAAAGCGCCACTTTCATTTTGCTCCAGAAATTTTGATCCGAGCGGACGACGGATCTCCTTTTTTGTAAGAGGATCAATATTGTTCTTACGGAACTCACGAATCCCATCTAATAGCTTCTTTTCTCCGATTCCACCGAATGTGTCGGCCATTACTAATTTGATGACGCGTTCAGGATGCTTTACAGCGAATGGCAGACATGAAAATCCGCCCATTGATTGTGCAACCAGAAATGCGCGATCAATGTTTAAATGGTTTAAAAGTGCTTCAAGATCGTGGGGGAATAGCGTTCGCTGATCGCCACTTTCGTAGGTACTATTGCCAAACGACCGATGATCATATGTTATGCAGCGGTAATTCTTCGCGAAATGAGGGATTTGTTGCCACCAACTTAAATGGTTTCCTCCTGCTCCATGCGCGAACACGATGGGCTCCCCATTTCCATGCTCTTCGTAATATATTTTGGTTTCTTCAGCATCCAAATATGGCATGGGGTTCTCCTTAGTAAGTGGTAGGGCCTAATTTGGTACCCCTGCCGGGACTCGAACCCAGGCCTGCGGTTTAGGAAACCGCTGCTCTATCCATCTGAGCTACAGGGGCACGAATTGAACGAGTTGTTCCATCGTCTCATCCTTTTTCTGAAACCACAACTTCGCGTGATGGTTGACGATGGCGGCTTTTTCTTCCATTCGGGTCCCCATCGCAGTCCCCTTGTCTTGTGAGTTGTATTTTTCGATCAAACTGTTGATGCAGAAAGATTCATAAGTTCGGCAACACGTTTCTTATGATAAATTGCATCACCCAGATATTGCTGATAAGTGCGTGAGCGCTTTGTGTAGTGGGTCAAGCCAAAATCAAGATCAACACCTACTCCAGCATGAACATCATGAGAGGCATCACACGCTTTAGAGAATCCGGTACTGGCGATCGCCTTGGCACCGGAAATTGCTTGTGGTGCATCCACTCGTTCGTTATCAAGTTGCCAAAGCGCTTCATACATGGTCCACTGGAGTGAGTCTGCTTCAGTTAATGCATCAATAACGTGGCTTTGAACCCATTGGAAGGTACCAATGGGGACACCAAATGCTATACGTTCGGTACTATAATCGCGAGCCATTTCGTATGCTTTCCGCGCACCACCACTCATATAAGCACAAAGGACTGCAGTTGCTCGGTCTAATGAGTATTCGAGCGAAGGCCAAGCTGTGTCCGCTGGTCCAATTAGATTCGAAGTGGGAACTTCGACATTTTCAAAGTTGATTTCACAAGGTTTGTCTGCGAGCCATCCGCTGTGAAGGCGTGTGCTTATGCCAGCAGTATTTTTATCAACCAGGAATAAAGAGATGCCTTCTTTCGGTGCCCCTTTGCTAGATGTTCGTGCAGCGACGATTAGGGTGTCTGCTACTTGTACCCACGGAATAAAAACCTTGTCTCCGTTAAGAACATATTTGTCACCTTGGTGGTCCGCGCTCATCTGTATTGAATCAGGCCCCCAACCATATTCAGGCTCAGTTATTGCCGTTACAAGTATTTGCTGGCCTGAAGCAATTGATGGCAAAAATGACTTCTTTTGTTCTTCAGTACCGGCCTTAAGGATAATTTGTGCGCTTAGCACAGTTGAATCGAGATGTGGGCTTGCGCATGCATAATACCCCATGACCTCGTGTAAAACTGCGAGATCGGTGAATGGACGCTCAGCTCCACCATATTCTGCTGGTAAAGAGATGCCACCCCATCCTAATTCGCACATTTTTTGCCAGATGTCTGGAGCATAACCGATGTCCGAGTCATCAATTTCTCGTACGCGTTGGCGCGGGAGCTCTGTTTCCATAAACTCAGTGGCGGTGTTTTTTAAGAGCTCTTGGGATTCATCAAGTGCTAAATCCATAATGTCCCCTCCTCTAGTTTAATCCTATGCGATACAACGATCATAAAAACCCAACAAGTGCTAGTAGGGCAAATAGTGAATGAAAGATTATTTAATGCACGAACAATTTTTGATTAACGCTCTCCGTCTATTTGTTATCAGCTCTTGGGATGTTATGTCTACAAGTAAATTGTATAACATCAAGAATGGCTACGCTAGGGCAGCGGCCTACAAAGTCACTCACGATTTTCTGATTCCGGACCTAGAGTGATTCCTATCTCCTTTGCGATGATGCCGGAATGGAGATCTGGCCCCGCCATCGGATTTTGTTCTGTGATACTTTGGCGTTGTTGTCGTTCAAATGTTCCATTAGAAGGCGCGCGTGGATCATTGTCGTCTAGAAGAGCATATGCTCCCATTACATCTCGTACCACACGTGCTAGTTTTAGGCTTGCACGCTTAGTTAAGAGTGATAATTGCGCGTTTTGATATGTGATAGGTTGTCCAGTTTCAATCATCCAGCGATTGCGTAGAGATAGAATGCGGGCAACTGAGCAGTCCAAAAATGCTTCAACAAGCATTTGTTGTAGAACTGGTTCATCGGCCGCAGACTTGCCATTACGAATAGTTTTGTACGCATATTCAATAAGCTCATTGACTTGTTCAGCAGCAGGATTATCTAATGCCCATGTGTTTGATTTTAATGCTGCTTGTAACAAATGCCATCCATCTCCTTCGTTTCCTATGAGATTGAATGCAGGTACACGTACTTTTTCGAAATTGACGTATCGGTTGGTGCCTGCGACTAGGCTGGAGTCATTCTGAATTGCGATCCCTTCAAGATATGACGGGACTAAGAAGGAGGTGATTGATGCTTTAGAAGAATCGATTGGTTTGGTTAAGGCCAAAGTCCAGAGATAATCAGGTGATCCTTGGTTTCCGTTAAATCTTGCCAGACCATTGAGGATGAAATCATCTCCATCTCTTGTCGCTGAGATGCCAATTGCATCAAGGTCTTGAGTTGCACCTGGTTGTATAGAGTTATACCAAACAGTTATGGATCCTGATGCGATATCTTGTAAGTATTTCGTTTTTTGTTCTTTTGTACCAGCATTCATTAACGCCCATGAGATGACTGGGGCGGAGTCTTCCTCAAGCCATTCCAATCCAAACTTCTCCAGCTCCGATCGCAATATGCGTAATTGGGTAGGCCCTAAATTAGCTCCTCCCATCTCTTTTTGTAATGCAGGAGATAGCCATCCTTGATCGCCTAATGCTTTTCGCACATTTTCTGTATACGTTGGTATTTCAGCATCAAAATTGTCGACTGTGGTTTGTTCAGAAATGCTTTGGGGTATGTGGTTGATCAGCCAATTGCGCACTTCAGTTTGAAAGCGCTTTTCTATTTCTGTTTCCTGGTATTCAAAATCCATGATGGTTCTATAGCAAATCCTCTGTAATGTTGCAGGACCAAAACAAAAGGAGCAGGGCTTCAACAAGGAATCCCTGCTCCTAATTCTCAATCAATAAAGTCGGGTTCTTAGCCTTTTGGCGTTGGAGCCGGCCTTTCTTTAGTTCGGCTAATGCCGATACGTCTCGCGAGGATCACTTTTGCAATGTTGGTACTTCCACCAGCATGCCGCTGGCCAGCTGAGGAACGCTGATCCACTTCCTCCATGCCGCCATGGGGTGCTCGCTCATCATCTGCGTTAAGCAGAGCGTATGGCCCCATTACGTCACGAACCCGAACAGAGTTACGCAATCCGCCAACGCGGTTATGCACGTTATGGACGTTTCCTTCATAGGTGTTGCCCAAGCCTGCCTGGTATCGCCAGTATGCTCGTTTACCGAGCATGGAATCAACATGTGATTCTAAATACGCATCAACTGTTGTGTTCTGCTTTACAGAATCCACACTTTCAGCGCCGTCGGTATTTTTTTCTTGCACATAGGTGGTTAGATTGTCAATGAGTTCATCTCGTCCCAGTGAACTGCCACCACCGCCATGTTCTGCTTCCAAGTGAGTTCCATGGACTTGCCATCCTTGTGTTTCCCCACCAATAAGGTGATCGCCGGGAATGCGCACGTTCGTCATCGTAATGTGCTTTTGCCGTCGACCAGGTAAAAGATCCATTTCTCTTACTTCAAGGCCTGGGGAAGGATTTGGCACGACGAAGTATCCAAGATTTCTATGTCGAGGAGCATTTTCGTCTGTATGCATCGGGCCCGGGAAGAAGTCTTCATCACCATGAGCGGAAATGAAAACATTTTCACCGTTTAAAATCCAGTCGTCACCGTCGCGTACAGCCTTTCCACGATAATCTGCTAGATCGGCACCTGAATGAGGTTCTGTCATGCGCATATGTTCAAATTTTTCGCCTTGGAGTAGTGGGCGAAGGAATTTATCTTTTTGGTCGTCGTTGGCCCAAACAGAGAGGACGTCAACAGTGTAAGTTGATGTTATGGGTCGCATTGCACGGTACTCTCTGAATTCTTCTTCAATAACGGATCGATGGTCTGGTGATAGACCACCTCCGCCATCCTCTTCCTTGTATGTGGAAAACAGCCACCCTTTTTTACCGAGCTCATTCTGCTTCTGCTTCCAGAACTCGTGCATCTCCGAGGTATAGTTCGCTTCATCGTAAGGGACTTTCATTTCCTCGGGAACGTTGTCCTCTAGCCAAGCTCGTACTTCTTTGCGGAATAGTTCCTGTTCTTGGGTATAAACAACACCAAAATCCATAACATTTCTCCCGTCTCTTCATGCGACCTTTACGAGGATGTAAACAGTTATGCGTAGTTTAGAAGGTTGACATAAGGATTGTCAAGGTAAAAAGGTGCATTTCAAGAGGAACTGAATGAGTTTGGTGGAGATAGGGGGATTCGAACCCCCGACCTCGGCATTGCGAACGCCGCGCTCTCCCAACTGAGCTATATCCCCACACGTGGGAAAGAGTAGCAGCAAGCTGCAGCATGGACAAGGTTTACAAGGGTGACGATTAGAGGTCTAAGGCATTTCGTGCTGCGCTTTGGATTCGGTTAAGCCGTGGCAACGTTTCAGTGTGGGTGATATCCGTCCAGATAGGTGTCATTGAGATACGTTTGTTTTTTACCGCCCAAACATCAGTTCCTTCTTCAGGTTGATATCGGGCCCATCGGTTGTTTCGGGTTATCCATACAAACTCGCGTCGTCCATCATCTCCCTTTTTTGTCCGGAAACCGAACCGTGTCTTTGCAACTCGGGTAATTTCGATTCCTTCCAGCTTGTCGAGTGGTTCGCTCGGTACATTAACATTCAGTAAGATCTGCCGAAATAGACGTTGCTCCACCATTAAGGGTGCAAGTGTCTTTGCTAATGACGCTGCAATATCAAATCGTGGTTCACGGACTGACGTTACGGAGAGAGATAGGGCTGGGATTCGCATGTGATGACCTTGCAAAGCGGCTCCAACGGTTCCCGAATAAAGAAGATCACTTCCCATATTTGAACCACTATTGATCCCAGATACAACAAGGTCGATTTTTTGTTTATACAAGATATGGCCAATCCCGACGATCACAGCATCCGAGGGTGTCCCATCTACAGTATAGGTTGCAATGTCTTCTCGAGGCATCTTGGTGACCCTCAATGGGTTATGCAGGGTGATGCTGGAACTTGCTCCACTTTGTTCGCGATCTGGAGCAACAACAGTGATCTTGCCCAAATCTTTCAGTGCATTGACAAGGTTCCAAATTCCTGGCGCATTTACCCCGTCATCGTTACTTATCAGTATGTGCATATATCTTACCTATTTGCATTATTTAGTTGTGCCCACAGTTTAGCGGAACTACGGGCAAGCGTGGCCATTTGGTCTGGATTACGGATCCCTTCATCGGTCACGTATTTGGTGATGAGGTCGCTTGGGACGATTTCAAAATTGGGATAACCACCGATATTTTCTGATTTAGTGGTCATTGAACTTTCTTGGCGTTCTTCCCATCCTAGTTTGATCGGCGCATCTGGTGTCCATGGCGCAAGTTTCAAAGTATCAGCAAATACGTAGAATGGCAGACCCTGTTGTACAACGGCATTCGCAAGTGCTAAAGTTCCCTTTCTATTCACGATCGACCCATCACCGAGATATGATGAGGCACCTATCATGCCGAAATCTACACTTTTCAATACTTTTGAAACTTCAGATTCATCAATGACTTCTACGTTAAATCCTGATTGTTTCAATTTTGTAGCTTGATCAAGTCCTTCCATTGAAGTGGACGATCTAGCGATGAGTACACGTGTGACTTGGTCTTGGTTTGCAAGAAGCGCGCCACGCACTGCCGATGACGCGGAGAAAGTAATACCAGTTCCTTTTAGGTATACACGTCCATATTCTGCAATCAACTGAGATGCTGATTCCAATCCGGCAGTCATCCGCTTCGCGCTTCGAGCAGCTGCGGCTAAAGGATCTCGGCTAAGGGCACCACGAGCTGCCCCCAATATGGTTAATGCTATGTTACAAATTGGTGCGACCGCTGGACGACATTCTGCGACTATAAGACACGATTTTTCAAGTATAGCGACATCATTTGTAGTTAAAGCAACATTTCTGAGTAGTCTAGCTGCGTCTTGGGCGAGTTCGGACGCGCCTCGCTTTTGATCTAGAGAAATTTGTCGCACGCGACGTCTTAAATCCTCGCCTTTTTCAAGCAATAGAACTTCGATTGGATACACTGCATCAAATACATCACGGAAATGAGGAGTGGTATCAAAATCAATGATTTGTTCTGGTAGAACCCATTGGCTCTCAACGAACATTTGGTCTAGATTCAGATTGCTGGTTGGGGTAATTCCAAATAACAAAGGGTAGATTTCCCAATCATTATTCAACGATGTATCTAGGCGGGAAATCATTTCACCGCGTGCGAGGAGATGAAGGTTGTCAGGAGGAATATTAGTTTGGTTCAATATCTCTGATCGCGCACGCTCTTCTGGGATAGCACCGTCTTCAAGGTTTGTTGATAGGCCAGACCAAAGTCCTGGTTGTTGATCTGTTGAAATATTCTTGCGCAAAAGTAGAACACGATCCTTTTGGGCAGATTCATCTATCAGGATTGCGGTGGCTATTTTCTTCAATTGCATTGAATGGACTCAATCATTTTATGGCAGTATCCGTTCTGGATACGTTGTGGATCTTTTTTGTACTCTGCGTCGTTATTGTATCAGGAGCACATTATCAATTAGGTGTGTTTTTCCAATCTGTACCGCTAGAGATGCGATCGCATTGTTTTCGACTACGGACAGTTCGTTCAATGTGTCCGTATCAGCGACAGAGATATATTCAATCTTGGCAAGAGGCTCGGATGTTAATACATTTCGCATTGTTTCGCGTAATTTTTCGGCGTCCCGTTGTCCATTTTTGAACAAGCTCTGTACTTCATTTAGGCTTCGATAGATGATTGTTGCTGCGTTTCGTTCACGTTCGCTCAAGTAGCTATTCCGGCTACTCATAGCGAGGCCGTCAGATTCTCGTACTGTGGGCACAGTGATTATCTCTATTGGTATATTGAGGTCATTGACCATCTTTTTGATAACGATTACTTGTTGTCCGTCTTTTTGGCCAAAATATGCGCGATGAGGTTGGACAATATTGAAAAGCTTGGTTACAACAGTTGCTACACCACGAAAATGTGTTGGTCGTTTTCTACCCTCTAACGGTTCCGTGACACTTCCGACTTCGATGTACGTGTCAAACGTCGGTGGGTAAATGTCTTCAACAGTTGGGTAGTAAACGTAATCTGTGCCAGCCGTTTTCAATGCAACCGTGTCTGCCTCCAAATCACGTGGGTAACTTTCCAAGTCTTCGTTTGGACCAAACTGGGTTGGATTGACGAAAATTGAAGCAATTACTGTTGAGTTTTGGTTGCGAGCTTCTTGTACCAGAGCAATATGACCAGCGTGCAAGTAGCCCATTGTTGGTACGAATCCTACTGAGCCATTGAGGTTTTGGCGCAGTGATCGAAATTCAGGTATCGATTCTATGATTTTCATGTTTTGGTAATAGAGCTCAAGTGGCTGTTATTAACGGATCTTTTTTTTAAGTTCTTGGACTAATTCTTCTTCTACGCCATTGCTAAACGTAAAGCTATGCTCGAGCGTGGGGAAAGATCCTTCAGCCACATCAACCATATAGTTGTTGATCGCATCGCGCATTGATTCTGCTAGGTGAGCATATTGCTTCACATGTTTCGGTACGAAATCAGTAAACAGACCAAGCATGTCGCTTATTACTTGTACTTGGCCGTCGCAATCTGGTCCGGCCCCGATCCCTATCGTTGGTATTGATAAACGTTCAGTAATCATTTTCGCAAGGGTAGCAGGAACGGCTTCAAGGACCACCGCGTACGCCCCTGCATCTTGTAGAATTACGGCATCTTCCAGTAATTTTTGAGCGGCGTCAATTGTGCGCCCCTGTGCTCTCAAACCGATTTGGTTCACAGATTGTGGTGTTAAACCGAGGTGCCCCATCACTGGGATTCCCCGTTCAACGAGTGCATTTACTGTTTCCGCCATTATGGCGCCACCTTCAAGTTTGACGGAGTTAGCGCCAGCCTCTTGCATGAAACGTCCTGCATTCCTTAGGGCGTCTGGGATAGATGTTTGATAAGTAAGGAACGGCATGTCACCAATGACATGAGGTGTTTTTGCACCTCGTGCAACAGCTTTTGTATGGTGAATCATATCTTCTAGTGTGACTGGAACGGTGGTTTCGTATCCGAGTACAACATTACCAAGGCTGTCTCCCACAAGTAACAGAGGTATTTTAGCGTCATCAAGAATGCGTGCGGTTGGATAATCGTATGCGGTGAGCATAGGTATTTTTTCCCCATGCCTTTTCATATCTTGAATTTGTTGTATCGTTACGCGCATTTTTTTATCCTTTGTACCAGAATTCCATTGATTTATGTTACAAGGGGATTGGGGACTGAAATCAGGTCGTTATTTTGGTCGACTAAAGCGATGTGTGGCTTGAAACCACTGAGCGCGATCTCTTCGTCAACGGATCGATAGTGTAGGATTATGACCTTGTCACCCTTTTTTACCAATCTTGCGGCGGCCCCATTCATGCATATGACGCGTGATCCGCGCTCGCCTTCAATGGCATAAGTTTCTAGCCTCGCTCCTGTGTCAATATCCAACACATGAACCAATTCAAAGGGTAAAATATCTGCGGCCTCCATCAAATCAGTATCAATCGTTACGCTGCCTTCGTAGTCAACGTTTGCTTCAGTGACTGTTGCTCGATGTATTTTCCCGGCGAGCATTGTCCTCATCAACGTTCCTCCACAATTGATTTTTTCAAAATCGTTCGAATTTTATTGAGGCTCTCTTCAGTGGCCTGATTTTTTTTGGTGGATATTCGTACAGTGTCTAATCCTAATTGCCCATACAAAGGTAATAAATCAGGCCGAGTTTCTTGTAATTTGGCGAGATGTTTTTCCACAGTATCAATATCGCCACGTGATATCGGTCCTGTAAGGCTTTGAGGAATGCCATTTGCTTCTAAATTTGCGAGGGTATTACGCATTAAAGGTAAAACTGCGGGAAGTGCTTCTTCTTCAGTCAGCCCACTCGTTTTCCACAGTTCAATGGCGATGTTCACGAGTGTCACGAGGTAGTTTGATGCAATGACGCCAGATAGGTGGTAAAGAGCATGATTCTTGTCACTTAGGTCTACGGCTACACCGCCAAAATCGGTGATGAATCCCTTTAGAATTCCCAAAAAAGGTTCTCCTGCTTCAACCGCAAATGTCGATCCTGAAAAATTTTCGCCGGCGTTGGCAGAGCTGGAGAAAGTTTGGAATGGATGGAGTACTCCAATTTGTGCTGCTAGACGCCGAGGTCCGTCCAGTACATCTAATCCTAGAGACCCACTACAATGGGCGACCATATGCTGGGCGCCCCATTCCAAATTGTTTGCCGTGTCACGGATCGCATCATCTGGAACGGTAAGAAAGATAATGGAAGCTTCCTTCAGAACTTCTTCTTGATCCATCGTTGCTGTACAACCTGGAACTGCATCTGAGAGGGCTTTTGCTGAAGCAAATGAACGACTTGCCACACTGGTGATAGGGTAGCCCTTTGAGTGTAAATGTATTGCGAGAGCTGTTGCAACCGTGCCTGCTCCAATGAACCCTATTCGCATCCGCGATCTTTTTTTAGGAGTTACCATCTAACCATTCCTTAGCTGATGGGACTCCACTTAGTCCATGCGCTTTGTGAGCTGCATTCATAATTGCCTTTTCTGTTACCTTTCCTGCGAGAGCCCCTAATGCAGTGAGGTCAACATCTCCCCTTGATTCTTCAGAAATTGATAGAGCAAAGACAAGATCTCCGTCTGCCATCGTGTGAGCAGGGCGTAGGGCTCGTGCCATCCCGCTGTTTGCCATCTGGGCAAATTTAGTCACCTGTTCTTTGTTGAGCGGAGCATCTGTAGCGACGACTCCGATCGTCGTATTTGTGGATGATGTTGGTTGTAGATCAATTGTACGTTTCTGAAGGATCTCAATACTATTATGGAAACCTTGGGATTCGACGTTACGTGGTCCAGCTATCGTCTCGCCTGTTTCAGGGTTCACTACATCACCAACAGCGTTGACCGCAAACAAAGCTGCGACAATGTATCCGTTATCCATTTGAATGCTAGCAGATCCTAAGCCGCCCTTGATTGCGTGGTTCGGTCCCAAAACTTTTGCGACTGTCGCGCCTGTACCGGCTCCAACGGATCCTTGTTGCACTTGGTCACTGGTTGCATTTAAGCATGCTTCATAGCCAGATTCGGCGGTTGGGCGGATGCCAGATTGTCCGATACCGAGATCAAAAAGAATGGCTGCAGGAACTATTGGAACTTTAGCAACACGTGCGTTGAATCCAATGTCTCTTTCTTCAAGATAGTGGACAACTCCGCTGGCTGTATCTAAACCGAAAGCGCTGCCGCCGCTCAAGACGATTGCATTTGCATGTTGAACCAGATTGCCTGGGCGGAGCAAATCTGTTTCACGCGTGCCAGGTGCTGATCCACGGATGTCGTATCCGGCTACTGCACCGTTTGGCGGACACAGGATCACTGTACACCCTGTGGCTGCCGTTTCATCGGTGTAATGACCTACCTGTAACCCTTTTATGTCTGTTAGTGTGCCGTTCATTTTTGCTCGTTTATTTCAAAACTCAACAAAAAACCCTCCCAAAACGCTTGGGAGGGTGTATAACAGGCTTTATAGAAACCCTGCCGTCTCGGTTATGAAAATCCGAGCGACGTGTTCATTGACTACTTTGTTGCATTGCCTGCTCACCGCCCTCTCAAGGGTCGTTGGCGATGCCAATATATAGACAGAAAAGGTGTGTGTCAATGCACTGACAAAAAAATGTAGTGCTACTTACGATTTGTCTTATAGTGCGGTGATTCAGTATGTTGTCAGGATTGTATTTCATTCCGGCAAAAAATTTGAGATCATTAGCGGATGGTTCTCAATCTGTGTTTTGATAATAGAAGTTTCGTCTTTTAGGAACGAGGTATTTGTGGATTCGGTCAATATTCCAGTTGTTGAATTTACCAATCTCACCAAGATGTATGGTGATGTTATCGCAGTTGAAAATGTGAACTTGGAAGTGTCCGAAGGAGAGATATTTGGATATCTAGGTCCGAATGGTTCTGGGAAAACAACGACGATTCGTACTGCCCTAGATTTTATTCGTCCAAGCAGCGGTTCTGCTGCGATATTCGGTCTTGATTCCCGAGCCCATAGTACTGAAATTAAGTTGCGTCTCGGTTATCTACCGGGTGACCTTCCCATTTATGAAAAGATGACAGGCCGTGAGTTCTTGACCTATCTTTTCAATTTGCGTGGCGCTTCTAATTGGGATTATGTCCATGGATTGGCGGAAAGATTTGATGCAGATCTCGAGCGTTTGATTGGCAAACTTTCACGAGGAAATAAGCAAAAGATAGGTTTGATTCAAGCCTTTATGAATGAACCTGAATTGATTGTGATGGATGAGCCGACTAGTGGACTAGATCCGCTTATGCAGCAAGAGTTTTATTCACTGGTAGAGGAGACTCGAGAACGCGGATGCACTGTCTTTATTTCATCGCACATTGTTCCTGAAGTTGAAAGGCTGTGCGACCGTGTTGCGATTTTAAGGGAAGGTACGCTTATTACTCTTGAGGAGATCAGAACTTTAAGGGAACGAGCCCATCATCGGATTACGTTAGAATTTGGAGAGCCCGTGCCAATTAGTGCATTTTCAAACATTTCTGGTATTAGAGATGTGCAGGCTGAAGGTTTAATGCTGCGTTGCACGATCGTTGGTTCAGCCGATGCCTTAGTGAAATGTGCGTCTCAATTTGAGGTCTTGTCAATCCAGAGTGAGGATGATGGTTTAGAGGATGTTTTTCTTGATTTCTACCAAACCGAATCACATGATCTTGCGAAATGATTTGTCAATGAGACTTGGTGTATATGTTAAATAACATTATTTGGAAAACTTTGTGGGACCAAAGACGCTCTCTCAGTTGGTGGAGCATTGGTTTTGCGGGATTAATTATTAGCATCATGCTTTTTTATCCCTTTTTCATTGAAAATATTGATTCTTACGCTGGGTTATTACAAGATGCTAGCGATGATCCCTTGATGAGAATATTTGCTGGTGGTGATCTTCTCGATATGGCATCGCCTGCAGGTTTCATCAATGTTGAGTTGATGGCATTTATGGTCCCATTGCTCTACGTGGCATTTGCGATCACCACCGGTAGTGCAGCCATTGCGGGCGAGGAAAGCCGGGGAACATTGGATTTTTTGCTTTCGAATCCTGTCACACGCCGGCAGATTATTCTTCAAAAATATGGAGCCATGGTAGGTGGAGTTGTGATACTAACCCTTATAAATGTGGCAAGTTTCGGGGTTGGTGTGGTCATTGTTAATATGGAAATTAATTTTTGGCGCATTGTAGAAGCGACGATTAGCACTGGTCTCTTAGGTCTCGTCTTTGGCGCGATGGCTTTTTCTTTGGGTGCTACGTTTGGAAAACGAGGGGTTAGTGTTGGTATCACGAGTGGGGTCGCAGTTGGATCATATTTATTGCACGCATTGGGCCCCTTAGTAGACTGGCTGGAACCATTTACGAAAATTTCGCCATTTTATTATCAAGATCAAGTAGACATGACAAAAGCTGGATTAGATCCGTTGCATACTGCATTTTTTGTTTTCGCCGGCATACTCTTTCTCAGCATTTCAGTGGTCTTTTTTGAACGCCGGGATATTGGATTGGGATGACCATGGGTTGTTGGCGGTTTTTGTTGGAGGGATAAATATTCTTGCGGTTTGTTCCCTAACGACCGTTCAACAAATTTGTTAGCCACTCGAGTAGTTTGTCGTGGACTTCGTCTTTGCAGTACGCCAGATTGTGATCAGATTCTGGATATAGGACCATTTCTTTCGGTTCATTGGCCCAGTCGTAGATATTGCGTGCGTTATGTGGGCCAAGTACTTGGTCAGCCAATCCGTGGAGGATTAACAAATGTTTTGGTGCGAGTTCGCTAACGTCTTGTGCTCCAAATGTTTGGCTTGCGAGGGTTGCAACACCTTTGACCAATGGGGAAATCGTGCCAGCGCGAATTGCTACTGCGCCCCCAAAAGAGGCACCAACTAGCGCGGTCTCCTCAACTCCAATAGCCTTGAGGAATGACAATCCAGCTAAAGTATCCCCAACTGCTTCACCTAATTCGCGGTTCCGGAATTTTATTCGTAGAGCCGCTATGCCTTGTTCATTCAATTCCGGGCTTAACGTCTCGTAAACACCATCAGCCGGACCAGTGAAGTGACCAAAAAGGACGCATTTGTTGGTGGGTTGTTTGGTCGGGTTTAATATACCTTGAATGTCACCGCGTGATGTCTCCATTAAAATTCTGATAGTGCCATCCGCTTGCTCGCGGTGCTGGACTCCTCGAAATTCCATAACGAAATCATCAGGCCCGTCAGGATTCGTCATCGAATTACCTGCCGTTACTAGAGTGGTTTTTTACAAAACGTCCCATTCTGTCTAATGCTTCTTCGATTTCATGAATTGAAACAGCGTAGCAGCATCGAACATGACCTTCACCTGATTCGCCAAATGCAGATCCAGGTACTACTGCGACGCTTTCTTCTTCGAGTAGTTTTCCTGCAAATTCGATCGATGTGAGACCTGTTTGTTCCACTGATGGGAAAGCATAAAAAGCCCCTTCAGGTTCCGCGCAAGAAAGGCCAATCGATTTCAATTTATCAACGATAAGATGTCTTCTTCTCTTGTATTCGTCGTGCATTTCAATAATATCGGGTTCACCGTTTTTTAAAGCTTCGATCGCAGCATATTGCCCGGCTGTGGGGGCTGACATCACAGTGTATTGGTGAATTTTCATCATTCCTTCGATGATCTCTGCTGGACCAGCAACATAACCAATACGCCAGCCAGTCATCGCATATGATTTTGAAAAACCACCCATAAGTAAAGTTCGTTCTTGCATCCCAGGTAATGACGCGAAACATGTGTGTTCCGTATCGTAAGTCAAGCGGTCATATATTTCATCGGAGATTACGACCAAATCATTATCTTTTGCAATTTCTGCAATCGAAATTAAATCAGACCGCGGTAGAACACTGCCGGTAGGGTTGTTTGGAGATGCGAGGATCAAAGCTCGGGTTGCATCCGTGGTGCGCTCTACGATGGCCTGTGGATCGATATGGAATCCATTTTCCATTGATGTAGGAACAGGTACAAAAGTGCCACCAGCTAGGTGAACATTGGGGAAATAAGATACGTAACTTGGCTCTTGCCCAATTACCTGGTCTCCCGGGTTCAAAAGAGCCCGCATTGCAAGATCCAATGCCTCACTGACTCCAACCGTAACCAATATTTCATTTTCCGGATCGTAATTCACGCCATAACGGTTATGCAAATGCAGTGCAATTTCACGCCGTAGTTCTAGGAGCCCGAAATTCGATGTGTAATGTGTTTGTCCGCGCTCGATTGAGTATGTTGCAGCTTCTCGAATGTGCCATGGCGTTACAAAGTCCGGTTCTCCCACACCGAGCGAGATGACGTCGTCTTTTGCTGCAATCAGGTCAAAAAACTTTCTGATACCAGAAAGAGGGATTTCTTGGACTTTGCGGGAAAGTATATTTTTCTTTGATGGGATAGTCACGATTAACCTCGGCTTACGGCGCGATTGGCAGTCTTTCTGGAGAATCTTCGCCTTCGATCATCAGCACTCCATTTTCTTTGAACCGGCGCATCACAAAATGAGTGGATGTGCCTTGCACCCCTTCAAGAGGAGCGATTTTCTCGGAAATGAAAGAAGATACATCATAGATGTTTGCGGCGACAAGATGGATAGATAAGTCATAGTCGCCTGAAATCAAATACAGTGAGTGGACTTCAGGGAACCGCGCAATGCGCTCTGCCATCGTTTGAAAACCGGTGCCGCGCTGAGGTGTTATTTTCACTTCGACTAAGGCATGCACTTCTTCGCGACCAACATTTTTCCAATCAACGTATGTTCGGTATCCTAAAATCGTTCCGCTTTGTTCGGCCTCCGACAGATGCTTTTCAACTTCCGTCTCGGATAGGTCAGTTAATCGTCCTATTTCTTCCGGGCTGATTCGCGGGTCCTTTTCTAATATTTTCAGAATTTCTTGGATTTGTTCCTTCTCTTCCATCTATTCTCGTCTTCCTATCTATTTGTTTCAATGCGCTTTCTGGAATTATCGGACTTTGATTAATAGCGGATGATGAGCATGATCATCTCTTTAAATGTAAAGCGATTTTATACTTTACCATAACAGTCTTTATAAAGATGGTCGCGTTGTATGCCATGTGGTTTGTTGCTCATAGGCGTACGCGACACGCAATACCATCTCTTCATCTAGTGGTTTGCCTGAGATTTGCAATCCGATTGGCAGTCCGTCTTCTATACCACATTGTAAAGAAATACTTGGGATGCCGGCAATATTTGTTGGAATTGTACAAATATCATTCAGGTACATTGCAACGGGATCAGCTGTTTTTTCCCCTATTTTAAAGGGTAGAGTTGGGGTAGTGGGGGACAGTAGTACGTCGTATTTTTCAAAGGCGTTTGTATATTCCTGACGTATTAATGTTCTAACTTGCTGCGCCTTTTTGTAATAGGCATCATAATATCCTGCCGATAGAGCATATGTCCCAAGTAGTATCCTTCGTTTTACTTCGGGCCCAAACCCAAATTCACGAGCCTTTTCCATTACTTCCCACATTGTCCCATCATCAACTGGTGAATATCCATATTTGACACCATCATATCGCGCTAAGTTCGCTGACACCTCTGCAGGCGCAATGATGTAATACACAGAGAGAGCATGTTGTATTGAAGGTAACGATGCATCTAGATCAACTATTGCTCCAGATTTTTCTAAAACCTCTACTGCTTTTAAAATGGCGGATCGAATCGAAGAATCAATCCCGTCATTAAGCAGTTCTTTCACTACTCCAATCCGTACTCCCTTAATTTCGTGGTCAAGAGATTTAGTGTAGTCCGGTGGTGTTTCAGGTATTGATGTTGAGTCTCGATTGTCATGCCCTGCGATTGCGTTTAGAACAGCGGCAGAACCGGCGACGGTTGATGTAAGAGGGCCGATTTGATCAAGGGAACTTCCAAACGCGACTAAGCCATATCGACTAATGCGTCCATAGGTTGGCTTGAGACCGACTACGCCACAAAATGAAGCCGGTTGACGGATTGATCCACCGGTATCACTACCAAGCGCAAAAAAACCCTCGCCTGCCGCGACAGCAGCGGCAGACCCTCCACTGGATCCACCAGGAACATATTCGGTATTCCATGGATTATGTGTTGGGAAAAAGGCTGAATTTTCAGTAGAGGATCCCATCGCAAATTCGTCCATATTTGTTTTGCCGATTATTACTGCACCTGCACCTGCTAAGAGATCGACGACGTGCGCGT
Organism: SAR202 cluster bacterium; assembly: GCA_009392005.1. Taxonomy (GTDB): domain Bacteria; phylum Chloroflexota; class Dehalococcoidia; order UBA6926; family VFHL01; genus VFHL01. Next base: position 61,963 of record VFHL01000006.1, on the reverse strand, counting down.
TATAAGGTGGGATAAAATTTTCAAGCATCCTCGAGGAACAAGTCGTAGGCACATTTTCCACGCACATGTTGTCCTTGATCGCGCCGGGGATTCCTAGCAAGGGACCATTTTCGCCAGATGATCTTTTCTTGTCTGCAGATTTCGCGTCTTTCAAGGCTTTATCTCTGGTGACTGTAACAAACGCATGGACTTTTTCTTCGACGGCTTCAATTCGATTGAGTACGGATGTAGTTAACTCTTCGGAAGAGATTTCTCTACTGTTAAGTAAGGCTGAAGCTTCGATCAGTGTGAGTTCGTGAAGGTCTTTTGTCATTCTTTTCTTGATTCCCCTTAGTTAGATAATATGTATCGATATCTTTCTTATTTATGACGAGATACTACCAAACGTGAAAACAGGATCTATAATCTAATCGAGGACTGGTTTGATACGAAAAAATGATTCGTATTCTTGAGGGGCGTTAGCCAAAACTTGTTCTTGTGTCAGTGAGGGGCTCGGTTCGTCTTCTCGCATCACACTGTTTACTGAGTTGACGTGACCTGTCGGCTCAACATTCGTTGTATCAACATCTTGCAAAGCCGCGAATATTTCAAGAACATCGCTTAACTGTGTTCGGATAGTTTCTAGTTCTGATTCTGCAACTTGAATTCTCGCCAAAGCGGCTACATGTTTTACATCATCAAGAGTTAAATCAGGATTTTTATTCTGGGTCACGTGACTATCTCCGTGCATTACTTTTTTGTATAGGAGCTTGTTGGCTTCTACTATCTTCTGGCTCCGCCAATGATATCAGACAATTTATTAATATTGTGTTGAGACATGTATTCTTGAATTTCTTGGATAACTTTTCTCGGTGTCTCCGGGTCTAGAAAGTTTCCTGTTCCTATCTGAACAGCTGCCGCACCAGCGAGCATGAATTCTATTGCATCGGCACCGGTACGAATCCCGCCAATCCCAATGATTGGTACGCGAGCGAATTCTGCTACTTTGTAGACTGCCGCAAGGACCACGGGCTTGATGGCAGGTCCTGACAATCCTCCAAAGATTGTTGAAAGGATTGGTTTTTGACGTTCAATATCAATTGCCGTTCCTAGCAATGTGTTTGTTAATGCCAAAGCATTGGCGCCGGCATTTTCCACCGCTTGTGCTATTGGGATGATATTTGTAACATTCGGAGTTAACTTTGCGATGATAGGGAGTGGTGTCACTTTTCGGACTTTTTCAACAACTTGGCTTGCAAGTTTTGGATCTGTGCTGAAATCCAACCCACCGGCGACATTTGGACAGCTAAGATTCAATTCGATCCCTGTCACTCCTGCTACAGTGCTCAACCGCTCTGCCATATATGCGAATTCAGCTGCATCTTCAGCAGCAATACTAACGAAAATAGGCACTTCAATATCCGTCCATGAGGGTGCTTTATCACTGATCACAGCTTCCAATCCTGGGTTTTGCAAACCAATGGAATTTAACATTCCGCTTGATGTTTCAGCGATTCTGGGTTGAGGGTTTCCGAACCGTGGGTTAAGAGTTGTTGTTTTGGTAACGATAGCCCCCAAGTATGTCATCTCAGTGGCGTCTGAGTGGTCCGTTCCGAAACCGAAAGTGCCCGATGCAGTGAAAACGGGATTCGCAAGTTCGACATGTTGGTTTGAACTAGGAATGGTTAATGACAAATCCATGTTTGCATTGTATACCAAACGGGGTTTAGATGAAGTCCCGTTTGGTATTTGTTTCTAAAGTATGTCTAGAGTAACTTAATCAGTTGATATTTCAGCTGTATCGGTCGCCTCTTCGGTACTAGTATCTTGCTCGACGTTGACGGTTGCCTCTGTCACAAGCTCTTCACCTTCATCAAGTTCTTGAGATCCGGCTTCAACCGCTATTTTCTCTTGTTCTGTTAAAGGTTGCATTCGAAGCATTTGCTGTTCCGCAAATTCGTATCGTGCAGGTATAAGTCGGCCAAGAATAACATTTTCCTTTAATCCACGGAGCAAATCCACTTTCCCCAATAGCGCATCTTTCGCTAGTACACGAGTTGTTTCTTGGAATGATGCTGCAGCCAAGAAGCTATCGGTATTTAATGATGCTTTGGTAACACCGAGGAGCACTGGTTGTGCAGTTGCCGGTTCTCCTGCTTGAGCGAGAATACTTGCATTAGTGGACTCAAACAATAGTCTGTCGACTAATTCTCCCTGAGAATATTCGCTATCCCCAGGATGATCTACGCGCACACGCCGGAGCATTTGCCTAACAATAATTTCAATATGCTTGTCGTGGATCGCTACTCCTTGCGTTCTGTAGACGCGTTGAACTTCGTCAACCAAATAGCTTACAACTGCACCTTCTCCGCTAATACGTAGTAGGTCCTGAGGATTAATTGATCCCATCGACAATTGCTCTCCAGCCTTAATGCGCTGACCATTTTCGACGAGGATTCTAGCACCGATAGGCACCACGTATTCGCGTTCATCTCTTTCTTCATGGTAGATAGTTAATTTCTCTTTTTCGATCAATGTCCGACCAGGAATCCTCGCTAATGGAGCCTCGTTTTCTTGATCTTTTTGATCACCTTTTTTGGACTTTTTGGGTTGGGCTAAAACTGTTCCCACGTCGACCCAGTCCTCATCTGTTGATTTCCATTCGAATCCTTCCGGAAGCTCGTATTCCTCTTTGTAAATCTCTTGACTTACGATATGTATCCGACGGCCATCTGACCCTTCAATAATTTCAACAAGGCCGTCTGTCTCTGCAATTGGTGCCGCCAACTTAGGGGTACGCGCTTCGAAAATTTCTTCGACTCGTGGTAACCCACTTGTGATGTCAATTCCCGCAACACCTCCGGTGTGGAATGTTCGCATTGTCAGCTGTGTTCCGGGTTCACCGATTGATTGTGCGGATATGATTCCTACTGCTTCGCCCTTAGCGACGAGTCGGCCATGAGCTAAGCTGCGTCCGTAACACCATTGGCATACTCCCCGTCTTGCTTCACACGTTAATGGACTTCGTACATAGACTGTTTCCACACCTACATCGCTAATAGTTTGAGCAATATGCTCGTCAATCTCGTCATTCATTTTGACGATAACATCGCCCGTGTTCGGGTCCAATACGTCTGCCGCCGACACGCGTCCTGCTATTCTTTCTGCCAGACTTATTCGAAGAGACGTGTCATTAGGAGATGACGCCCAGATTCCTTTTGAGGTTCCACAATCTGTTTCCATTACAATGACGTCTTGTGATACATCGATCAGTCGTCGAGTCAGATATCCGCTATCAGCGGTTCTTAATGCTGTGTCTGCGAGACCCTTGCGTGCACCGTGTGTGGAAATGAAATATTCCATCACGCTGAGCCCTTCACGGAAACTTGCACGTATTGGGAGAGGAATGATCTTGCCTTGTGGGTCTGCCATGAGACCACGCATTCCTGCCATCTGTTTGATTTGATTAATGTTACCTTTAGCACCTGATCCAGCCATCAAATAGAGGTTGCCGTAATCCCTAATGTTGTTGTTAATCACCACATTCATCTCGTCACTGACGGACGTCCACACATCGATGATGCGTAAATCTTTTTCATCCTCAGTAATTAATCCCATGTCGTAATCATTTTCAATGCCGGCGACATCTTCGTCTGCTTTATCCATTAAAGCTTCTTTTTCTTCAGGAGTGGCAATATCATTTAAGGCTATCGTTAAGCCCGATTGAGTTGCATAACGGAATCCAAGCTTTTTAATGCGGTCTAAACATTCTGCTGTTTCGTCATTACCTACAAGGTTATAAGTGGCGACGGTAACTTCTTTGAGTGCAGCTTTATCAATCAATCTGTTTTGGAATGGTAGCTCTTTAGGTAGCGCATCATTGAAAATAATTCGCCCAACTGTGGTACGAATTCTCCCGTCTTCCGTTTCGCCATCCCAAAGTTCTCTTTGCGGCTTCTCGGTACCGTACCCGGTTCCAACTTCTACAACGGAGTGTAGGGGAAGTTCTCCAAGACTATAGGCGATTTTGGCATCTTCGAAGTCTCTGTAGTGGGAGATCGACCGATCGTCTTTAGGGTTTTCTTCAGAGTCATCCATGGTGACGTAGTAACATCCGACGACAATATCAAGTGTCGGAGCTACAACAGGTTCGCCTGAGCTTGGTAGAAGCATGTTCCCGGTGCTCAGCATGACACTCTTTGCTTCCTCAATTGCGGCTTTGCCAACTGGGACATGAATTGCCATTTGGTCACCGTCAAAGTCAGCATTGAATGCTGCACATACGAGTGGGTGAACCTGGATTGCGCTCCCTTCTACTAAGGTTGGCATGAAGGCCTGAATACCGAGCCGGTGTAAGGTTGGTGCCCGATTTAGGAGTACTGGACGGCCTTCAATTACTTCTTCCAATACATCCCAGACTTCTGGTCTTACACGGTCTACCAATCGCTTCGCACTTTTGATATTGTGCGCAAGTCCTTTTGCGACCAGTTTGTACATTACAAATGGTTTAAATAGTTCCAAAGCCATTCTCTTAGGTAATCCACACTGGTTAAGTTTAAGCTCCGGCCCAACAACAATGACTGAACGACCGCTGTAATCGACACGTTTCCCTAAGAGGTTCTGGCGAAACCGCCCCTGTTTTCCACGAAGCATGTCTGAAAGGGATTTCAGTTTGTGGTTATGACTTCCTGTCAATGCGCGTCCCCGCCGTCCATTATCGATTAATGCATCGACGGACTCTTGAAGCATTCTTTTTTCATTACGTACGATAATCTCAGGTGCTCCAAGGTCTAGCAGACGTTTCAGTCGATTGTTCCGGTTAATTACCCGTCGATAAAGATCATTCAAGTCGCTTGTAGCAAATCGTCCACCATCTAGTTGCACCATGGGCCGTAAGTCAGGAGGCAGCACGGGAAGTGCTTGAAGGATCATCCATGTTGGCTTGTTACCACTTTTCCGAAGGGCATCGACGACTAATAGACGCTTAGCTGCTTTCTTGGCTTTTTGCCCAGTCCCTGATACTGATTCATGGAACAGATCTTCGTGGAGAGATTCTAAATCGATGGTTTCAAGCGCTTGCAGTATTGCGTCCGATCCCATCCCTGCATTGAATGATGAAGGATAGGCCGCGGTCAGTTCTTGGAATCGTGCTTCATTTAAAATCTGTAGAGGCTTGATATTTTCTAATTCCGCTGTCTCCTCGTTGCCATTCTTAGTGATATTGTCGCGCTGCTCTTTAAACTGTCCCAATAATTTGGTGATTTCCTCGCCCATTGTTTGGTCGATCGCTTCACGTTCGGCGGCAATTAATGCTTCTACATCAAGTTTCTTTTCATCAATTGTGTCCTGAAGCTCCTGAAGGTATTTTTCTTCACTTGCATCTAAAAGTTCGACATGCGTGTTTTTGATGATTTGGTTTTTCTTGATAATGCGGGTTTTACCGAGGGAGATGCCTTCTGACGCCTTTGTTCCTAATTGCTCTTCAATGTTCTTTTTGATTTGTGCGATTTCTTTAAGGCCATCAGCTTTAACGGTTTCCCATTGAGTCTGAACGTCATTTAGCTGTTTCTCGAGCCGTTCGTTTAGGTTTTTATGGACTTCGTCTAGGCCAGCACGTGCTTGCCCAACTTCTTTTTCTTCCTGTTCTTGAATCTTAGCGATCGCATTTTCTGTATCAAGCGTTTTAGATTGTAGAATGTCAGCTATAAGTTCCGTGTCGACATCTGTGATGATGTACTGTGCTAAGTATAGAACGCGTTCAAGGTTGCGGGGGGAAAGGTCAAGAAGTAATCCGAGCCAACTTGGGGTTCCTTTGGCAAACCATATGTGTGCGACTGGCGCCGCAAGCCTTATGTGTCCCATCCGTTCCCGCCGAACTTTGGATCGAGTCACTTCAACTCCGCATCGGTCGCAAACCACATTTCGGAATCGTATACGTTTGTACTTGCCGCAAGCGCACTCGAAGTCTTTCGTTGGACCAAATATTCGTTCACAAAACAACCCATCTTTTTCGGGTTTTTGGTTTCTGTAATTGATGGTTTCAGGTTTTGTAACTTCTCCATATGACCAACTCATGATTCGTTCAGGTGATGCTAGGGAGATTTTGATAGCGCTGAAATTGATATTTTCATCCAGGCTGTTTTCTTGGTCTCGCCAACTCGGCGCTCGCTCTTCCATGATGTTCAGAGTCTCCCTTCGTCTGGTACGTTATTAATTAGTTTAATGGTTTCAGTTGAGATAGTGCTATAGAACGCTAAGAATCGTTGGGTTCTTCATTTTGTTTAATAGATTCCGGTGTGGCATCTACCCCTTCTGGTTCTCCTTCAGTCTCAGGTACGGGTAATGCTTCTTCTGCATGGGCCATTTCATCCTGTATTCGCTGCTCTTCTAATGGCGGCGGCTCGGGCGTTGCGCCATATGCATCTGCTGGCGATAGCTGGTCTGTTTGCAGGAGGTCAACAGCAAGCCCAAGACTTTGCAATTCCTTTTGGAGGACGTTGAATGATTCAGGGATTCCCGGTTGGAATACGTTTTCCCCCTTCACAATAGACTCGTAGGTCCTTTGGCGTCCTTGTACATCGTCAGATTTTACTGTAAGCATTTCTTGAAGGTTATAAGCTGCGCTATATGCTTCAAGTGCCCAAACTTCCATTTCACCAAAGCGTTGACCACCAAATTGGGCCTTTCCACCAAGGGGTTGCTGCGTAATCAGTGAATAAGGTCCAGTTGATCGTGCATGGATTTTGTCTTCAACCTGATGTATAAGCTTCAACATGTAGACAGATCCTACGGTAACCTCTTGATCAAAGGTTTCACCGCTTCGGCCATCTCGGAGTTGCATCTTTCCAAACAAGGGAGGAACTACACCTGTTTCCTTGAAGACTTTTGCTGCTCTTTCTTCTAAAGCTTCTACATCAAGTTTTCTTATCTTGGCTCCTTGATCTTTTAGCCAGATCGTCAAGCATGCCCTTTTCGCTTCTTCGTTAGAGTTTTTGCTGAATACGGAGTCTCCATCGAAACCTTGTTCTGTCACCCATTCGCGTGCTTGTTCCAAGTTGAAAGTAATATTTTCATTTCCAGTCAGTATTTCTGCTGCACCTGCCCGTTGAACTAGCCATGCTTGGGATAAGGAATCTTCAATATCAGTTGTTGTGGCACCATTAAATACTGGCGTTTTCACGTTGAATCCCAATTGTCTTGCTGCCGATCCAATATGAGTTTCCAGTATTTGTCCAAGATTCATTCGTGAAGGGACTCCGATGGGATTTAGGATAATGTCGATGGGCGTACCATCTGGTAAACAGGGCATGTCTTCTGATGGCATTATCCGAGCTACGACCCCTTTGTTCCCGTGTCGTCCGGCCATTTTGTCGCCTTCGGATATTTTCCGTGTTTGAGCAACCCAAACGCGGACCATTTTGTTGATTCCAGCCGATAATTCATCTTTGTCCGCCCGCGAGAGGGTTTTGATTTCGATTACTTTGCCGCTTTCGCCATGTGGCACGCGCAGGGATGAATCTTTTACATCTCGAGCTTTTTCACCAAAAATAGCCCGGAGTAATTTTTCTTCTGGGGATAATTCGGTCTCACCTTTGGGTGTGATTTTTCCGACCAAAATGTCGCCTGGTCCCACTTTCGCACCAACGCGAATGACTCCCTCTTCATCTAAATCGTTAAGACTTTCTTCACCAACGTTAGGTATGTCACGAGTTATTTCTTCAGGCCCAAGTTTGGTATCACGTGCCTCTATTTCATATTTTTCAATATGTACGGACGTAAACTTGTCATCGCGCACCATTGTTTCACTTATAATGATGGCATCTTCAAAGTTGTAACCTTCCCAACTCATAAACGCACACAATACGTTTTGGCCTAGAGCTAATTCCCCGTTCTGTGTGGAGGAGGAATCAACAATTGGTTGCCCGATTTCCACCGTGTTACCTTTGCCAACTATTGGTCTCTGATTGATACAGGTTCCTTGATTGGACCGTTCAAATTTCCTCACCGGATGTGGATGGTCTTTTCCTTTTTCATCACGAATCCTGATTGAGTTTGCTGTAACGCTTACAATTTCCCCTGACACGCTTGCTAGCGCGATTTGGCCGCTATCTTGGGCGACACGTTTTTCCATGCCGGTGCCAACTACAGGCGCCTCTGGTCGCAGTAAGGGTACCGCCTGTCGTTGCATATTCGATCCCATTAGAGCTCGGTTCGCATCATCATGTTCCAAGAAGGGGATCAATGATGTTGAAACACTAAAGATCTGCTGTGGAGACACGTCCATAAATTGCACCGCAGTGGGTGGCTCATGACGAAATTGTCCGCGGTTTCTTGCTTCAACTCGATCATCCACAAACTGATTTCGATCATCAAGGATTGAATTCGCTTGAGCTACATGGTAGTCATCTTCTACATCGGCTGGGAGGTATTCAATTTCGTCGGCTACAGCTGGCTTGATTTCTATATTCTTGATCCGTGACTTCTTCAAGCGTGTCACATCTTTTTCAGTGATTTCGGATCCTGCGCTAACAATTAACTCTCCCTTTTTTGTCGAGATGTCGTTTAAGGAAGCCCTTCCTATGAGATCGGGATCGTTGACTTCCATCTCTTTAATCACTCGTCGGTAGGGGGTTTCAATAAATCCATATGAATTCACTCGCGCATAGCTTGCAAGCGAACCTAAGAGGCCAATGTTTGGGCCTTCGGGTGTTTCAATTGGGCATATTCGTCCATAATGGGAGTAGTGAACATCGCGTACGTCAAATCCTGCTCGTTCGCGCGAGAGGCCGCCCGGTCCTAATGCGGATAATCGTCGTTTGTGGGTCAATTCTGCGAGAGGGTTCGTTTGGTCCATAAATTGGGAAAGTTGAGATCCGCCAAAAAATTCACGAACTGATGCAACAATAGGCCTAACGTTGATCAGGTGTCCGGGGGTAGCATTCTCCGGCTGAACCAAGGTCATTCGCTCTCTTGCGACCCGTTCCATTCGGAGCAGACCAATACGAAATTGGTTTTGTACTAACTCGCCGACTGCGCGTACTCGTCGATTCCCGAGGTGGTCAATATCATCTGGAGTGATTTTACCTTGATTGACCATAATCAATTTGCGGATAATTCGAACTAAATCATCTGGCGTCAAGACACGATTCTCTTCGGGGTAATCAGTACTGAGAGCTCGATTAAGTTTGTAGCGCCCAACCTTCCCTAAGTCGTATCTTCTGCGATTGAAGAACAAGTTGAACAACAGGGATTTCGCATTTTCAGGTATGGCGGGTTCACCCGGTCGAAGTCGTTTGAAAAAGTCCAATAATGCTTCGTCGGTGTCCGGCCCTCCTGGTTCACGATCAATAGTTGATTGGATATAATTCGTTTCAGTGTCATTTTCCAAATCAGAGAACAAACTAAGTATCGCCTCGTCTGTGCCGTAACCTAGAGATCTCAATAGCGTAGTTACAGGCATTTTTCTTCTTCGATCAACTTTGACGCTGATGACGCCCTTCGCACTCGTTTCAAATTCGAGCCACGCGCCTCGGCTTGGTATTAGCTTAGCGAAGCAGAGCGGACGTCCTGTTGTTGAATCACGTTCAATTGTGAAATAAGCGCCTGGAGATCTTACCAGCTGGCTTACCACTACGCGCTCTGCACCATTTATTATGAACGTCCCTCGATCTGTCATCAGTGGGATATCGCCCATGAATAACTCTTGTTCTTTTACTTCTCCAGTTTCTTTTGTGACCAACTGTGCAGTCACATAAAGAGGCGAAGAATATGTTAGGTCACGATCACGGCACTCAATCTCGTTATATTTGGGATCATTAAAACGCTTCCCTGTGAACGTCAAAGAATATCGGCCTCCAGTGGGATCAAGTGTCGTTGGAGTATCTTGTACAATCTTGATGATTTCTTGGATGGAGTTATTGGCAAGTAGGTCTGATGGAAGGGCCTCTCTTGCGACGTCTTGAATTGGAGACACCTCGCCTAGAAGTTCTAGCAACCCGTTGTCACGAAAATTATTGTATGAATCCAGTTGTACTTGGACCAAGTTTGGCACATCTAAAATATCCGGTAATCGAGAGAATGATTGTCGATTTTTCGCTGTTGACGAATTGGGCTGTTCCGAGAACGCTAGGCTCATACCGTGCTCCTTTTGACATAAAACAATGCTTGAAGTTGAACGCAAAAAAGCCCCAACCCGTGTCTTAGACCGGGTCAGGATTAGGAATTACACTTTTGTAGAAAAGACTGATATATTCCTCACGTGCAGGTCACGATGCTATATCAATGAGATGAAATTGTCAATGATTCGCTAATTTGTTTCAAGGCTTCTTTTTAATTGTTCTAGTATCTCGCCAACTCTTTTTTGGGAATTAGGTGTGTCTTTCGGGAGCATGTTTATAAACTGATGTGATCGTGTTGTCATGACAAAAAAGGTAGGGGTGAATCTTTGCGTCAGGAGCCGGATAGGATATTATTTAGGGCAGTTGAGATATGCGTAGAAATACTTTCTGAAAATTGATGTGTTCGCAATGAGAAATAAGAAAGAGAATTCAAACATACAATCGACACTCAAGGGTGGAAAGGTTTTTTTGAGGGACAAATCTTCAAAAGATGCTTTTCGTGATTACACCTGGCGTACTGATCCGGAATTAGCACGCCTTGATGCGACATATCCACCTAGTACCACGTTTGCTGAATTTGAGGCGTATTATCTTGATGAACTACAGAATCCACCGAGTGATAGTCGGCGTTTTGGTATAGAGACGTATGATCGGTTGCACATTGGTAATTGTATGTACTATGACTTGAATCCTTACAAAAGTGAAGCTGAATTAGGAATCTTAGTTGGGGACAAAGATTATTGGAATGGCGGATATGGCACTGAAGCGGTGACATTACTTCTTGGTTATTTGTTTGCCGAAATAGGTTTGACACGTGTCTATTTAAAAACACTTGATTGGAATGTTCGTGCACAAAAGAGTTTCCAAAAGTGCGGGTTTGTTGAATATCGCCGCAATAGTCGTGGGGTTTGGGATTTTGTTCTAATGGAAATATTTCGCTCTGATTGGGAAACGCTGAGTGGAGGCAACCGGGTTTCAAAAAAATATCAAAGATCAGTTTTTCCACAATCTTGAGTTTTTTTGCTGCGTCGCCGTCTTTATTTCTTGGCTTTTTGGTATTGAAACCGCCAGATTCCAAGATATAAAACCGGCAAGGGTATGATTGTTATCCAAAAATATATGCTGCGACCTATTCTTGATGTGGGCAAATCTGTGAAGAACCCGATTGGAAGACTTACAACGATCACGTATAGAACCCATGCAACCGATGCATATACTCCTATCGTTGTGCTGAATTTGGTTGGGTTTTTGATGCCGCGGATTTGAGCCCAGGGTGTGATTTCACCCACAGCCACAAGTAGGAAAAAGCCGATCAAGGACAAACCTAGCGCTACGAGTGCAGGGTGTGGTCCCAATATTGTTAAGACAAGAAAACCGAAAAGCATACTTGCCGCTGGCCAAATCAAGTATGTAACTGGTCTAATTGGCATTTTGTTTTTCCTTAGTCTCCAGAAATTCTAGTGTTTGTACGCGGTCATAATTTGCGTAACTTAGCGAGAGAATACAATAGCCGTTTAACTCCTGCGTTACCCTTGAAGGCTACCGTGATTTGGGCATCCCCTGTTTCAGGCAGAATACCGATTACGATTCCTTCCCCGTAGGACGTGTGTTCAACATGGTCTCCAGCTCGGAGATCGATGGCTGGCATTTCAAGTATTGTCTTTTTGTTTTCGGTTGCAGAAAAATCATTGGTACCCTGAGTTTTGATTTCTGGGATATTTGCGAGGAAAGGTGATGGAGGATTACTCAGGCGTGATCCAAATAGGCTTCGGTGAGTTGCTCGCAAGAGATAGAGGCGCTCCTTAGCTCGGGTCATGCCAACGTAACATATGCGACGCTCTTCCTCTAATTGGACTGGGTCTTCCTTCGACCTACTGTGAGGCAACAAATTGTCTTCCATACCCACGATGAATACTGTTGGGAATTCCAATCCCTTCGCTTGATGGAGGGTAATTAATGTTGCGGCCCCAGATTCATCTTCTATCTTGTCAATATCTGAAGCTAAACTGGCACTTTCTAGAAAAGCTGAAAGAGCTAGTTCTCCATCTAGTTCTTCAATTTGCGCTGCAACTGTACGTAGTTCTTGAACATTATCCCAGCGTTCTTCACCATCGTCTTCATTGAGCAATGATTGTCTATAGCCCGTTTTTTCAGTTACCACATCTAATAGTTCAACAATTGAAATGTTCTTGCTGTCTCGAACAAAAGAGTCAAAGATCTCTAAGAGCGCCTTGATTGATTTTACAGCTCGAGTTTGAAGCCTGGGTCCATTGGAATCTGTGGCCGCTTGTTCAGAATCAGTTAAGGCGACTTTCAGTGCAGAATACAGTGGCACATTGTTTTCAATACTCCATGTCGTAAGTTCTTCAACCGTTTTCTGCCCGATAGATCGATTTGGAACGTTTATTATTCGATTTAAGCTAACATCATCAGATGGATTTTGAATTACACGAAGATAGGCTATAACGTCTTTAATCTCTTTACGCTCCCAAAAACGTAATCCGCCAATTAAATGGTATGGCATTCCATATCTGTTGAAGGCATCCTCAAGAGCTCGTGATTGTGCATTCGTACGGTACATGATTGCGCACCCACCTGGTTGTGCAAGTCCTTCTCGTTCCAATCGTACGATTTCACTGACAACAGAGAGAGCCTCTTCTTGTTCACTTGAACTGATGATCAAGTTGATTGGAGGCCCTGCTTCTTTATCTGTCCAGAGTGGCATGTCTTTTCTTTGCTGGTTCGGTGCTATTACTGCTTTAGCTCCATCCAGAATGTGTTGAGTTGACCTATAATTTTGTTCCAATAAAACAGTTTTTGCCTCGGGGTAATCATTTTCAAAATTCAGGATATTTTGGATGTCGGCGTGTCGCCATGAATAGATAGATTGGTCCGGGTCACCAACTGCGCAGATGTTTTTGTGATGCTCCGTTATTTGATTCATCAGGTTGTATTGGCACACATTCGTATCTTGATATTCATCAACGAGTACATATAAATAGCGGTCTTGGTAAAGTTTCAAAATTTCTGGCTCATTTTGAAACAACAAAACAGATTTCATCAACAGATCATCAAAATCAACTGCATTGGCCCGATTTAGTAGATTGTCATATAACTCATACACTCGATGTACTATTTCCTCAAAGTAATGTGTTCGTTTTGCAGCGTGATCCTCTAGAGTGAGCATCTGGTTTTTTGCGCCGGAGATTCCGGCTAGGATTGCGTTTGGATTATATCTTTTTGGGTCTAATCCCAGCTGATCAAGTGACCGGCGTATAGTTGATAGCTGATCTGCTTGATCATAAATCACAAAATCCTTATTGATGCCGATTCTGTCGCCATGGGAGCGCAAAATTTGCACGCCAAGAGAGTGAAAAGTACCAACTGTCGGGTTCCGGTAATTTGTCTCATTTGTACCAATCAGCGATTCAAGTCGCTCAGACATCTCTTTCGCCGCCTTATTTGTAAATGTTACGGCGAGTACATTTCTAGGTGCCACACCAAATACCCGAGTAAGATATGCGATTCTGTGTGTGATGACTCGTGTTTTTCCGCTGCCCGGGCCAGCTAGGACTAACAGCGGTCCCTCAATAGACTCAACGGCTTCGCGTTGCTTGGCGTTAAGGTTATTTAAGATAGTGTCTGAAGCATTCAACATGATGTCTCAATATCATAACAAGGTATGAGAATGATCACCAATTTCCGGTGTCATGACATTTGTCTGGCTATTGTTTAATATTTAGAGCCTTTTTCCAGCACATTTTCGATGTTAGTCTATGTTTTAAAGATTTAATATGAGGGGAAATCTTATGCCTGAAAATAATGGGGCTTTAAAGCACGTAAAGGTTATTGAAGTGGGAGGTCCTGCTGCTGCGGTTTGTAGTTTCTGGCTGGCTGGCCTTGGTGCAGATGTTATTAAAGTCGAGCCTCCATCAGGTGATCGGATACGCACATATCCACCGTTTGCGAATGATAAGGAAGATGTTGAGCACGGGATTTACCATCTGCATTTTGATTCTGGTAAGAGGAGTATTGCTCTCGATCTGGAAAACGCTGGAGACCGCGCTCAATTTTTAGAATTGGTTCGTAGCGCTGATATTGTGATTGAATCTTTTCATCAAGGATATTTGGAAAGTATCGGTCTTGGTTACGAGCAATTGCGTCAATTGCACCCTGGAATAATTCTTTTGTCTGCCACCGTGTTTGGGCAATCTGGGCCACATAAAGATTTCCAAGGCGACGATTTGATTGCAATGGCGAGTAGTGGGTATATGTCTTGGGCTGGGGATAATGAGATGGCGCCATGTGTTGCTCCAAGTTTTCAAGGGTATCAACTTGGGGGTCTTATTGGCTCCTTTGCGATCCTTTCCGCTTTGCGCTACAGAAGGTCCACCGGCATAGGTCAATGGATTGATCTTTCATTACAGCAGGCTTTAATATTTTTGTATGGAGGTTCAGTTCTTCAATATCTCGGCAGCCGCGATGTTGTTCGCAGAGTGGGTTCTCAACCGTTTGGGGGAGCCAGTATCTATGCAGTACAAGATGGCCATATCATAATTGCGCCCTTCAGTAAGCGAGCATGGCAGGCAATGGAGATAGGTTGGATGGAAGATCCATTGCTATCGGAAGAACCATACAAATCTGACCAAGAATATAGGAGGGCTCATGCAGATGTGATCGCAGCTTTATATGAAGGATTCATTTCCGACTTTAACATGTGGGATTTTGTGAACGAGGCTCAAGAACGACATATTCCTGTAGCACCTGTCAGTACGCCATCTATTTTCTTAGAGAGTGAACAAACCAAGGCACGAGGTTTGATTGTTGAGCGCGAACATCCGGTGGCCGGTAATTACAAAACTCTTAAGGCACCATTCATATTATCTAAAACCCCATGGAATCTTTCGCGGCCAGCACCTCAACTTGATGAGCATCGCGTTGAAATTTTGTCAGATATTCAACCTCAAGGCTCAAGGACGTCTGCCATCAATAAAGAGAGGTCTGGAGATCTGCCTTTGGAGGGTGTGCGAATATTGGATTTCACACGGGTACGGTCAGGCCCTACTGGCACATCGATATTGGGTGATTACGGTGCCCAAGTAATCAAGATTGAATCAAACTTGATTGATACTTTTCGCCAATTAGAACTTCGTGTACCGCAATTCGATGGAATTAACAGAGATAAAGAAAGTATTGAATTGAATTTGAAGGATCCGCGAGCACGTGATCTTTTCTTAGAATTAGTCAAACATGCAGACGTGATAATAGAGAATTTCACGTATCAGGTCATGGACAATTTAGGTTTGAGTTATGAGGAGCTTCGCTCAGCGAAAGAAGACATTATTGTTGTGGGGATGCCACCGATGGGTAAGACTGGACCGTTTAATTGGTGGACCACTTACGGCCAACAATTAATGGGTTATAGCGGAGGTATTTATCTCTGGGGATACGAAGAGTCGCCTATGGAAGCACATCCAAAGATACCTTATCCTGACGATGTGGCGGCCGCGCAGATGGATATGGCAATTCTTGCTGCCCTCGAACACCGAGATGGAACTGGTGAAGGACAATATATTGAGGTCGCACAAGTTGAAGGTCTCGCTTATGTCTTCGCACCTCTTTACATGGATACGTTGATTAACGGCCGTGAATTAAAGCCATTAGGGAATTCTCATCCTGTTGCCGCGCCGTTTGGTGTTTATCGGGCTCAAGGCTATGATGGTTGGGTTGCAATTTCATGTGAAACTGATGATCACTGGAATGCTTTATTGGGCGCTCTTGATGATTCTGATTGGGCTGAAGACTCCCGTTTTGGCACTCACGCTTTGCGCCGAGAAAATGCTGCGGAAATCGATGCCCAAATTACGGAATGGACATCACAACGGACCCCTCGACAGGCTATGACCTTGTTGCAAAAAGCAGGTGTTCCGGCTTTTGAAGTGTCAAATAACGAAGATATATATCATGATTTGCATTTGAGAGAACGTGGTTTTTTGCGTCGAGAGGCCATTGATCCTCATGGAGAGGTAGAATTCCGAGGACCATTAGTAGAAATGTCCGAATCTCCAGGGAGAGTTAGGATGGCTGGCCCCGAACAAGGAGCCCAAAACGAAAAGATATTCGGGGGGCTGCTCGGAATGTCAGATGCTGAGATCGAGCGCTTAAAGAGTGAAAAGATAATTTACTAGTTTGCAGATTCCGAGGCTATTGCTAAAGCGTCATTGATGCTGATCTTATCTGTGTATAAAGCTTGGCCAATTATGACTCCCTCTGCCTGAGTTTTGCGGAGGATTTTGAGGTCACTCAAGCTTCCTACACCGCCTGAGGCAATTACAGGTTTAGTTGCTGATTCAATGACCATTTTGAGTTCATCCAAGTTCGGTCCCTCAAGGGTTCCATCTCTTCCTATATCCGTATAAATGAAACGCTGGACGCCGAGTTTTTCCATTTGTGAAATTAAGGAGCTTGCTTCGGTCAGAGAATTTCCCAACCAGCCGTGCGTTGCTACAAAACCATTTCTCGCATCTATACCTACTATTATCGCATCTCCAAAAATTTCACACGCTTTTTGAACTAACTGGGGATTTTCAATTGCAACGGTTCCCAATATTACGCGCTGAACACCGTCTTCCAAGTATTGCCGGATCGTATTTAATGAACGTATTCCGCCGCCAACTTGTATGGGTACATCGATCCTTTTGCAAATTGATTGGATAATTGAGCGATTTGTCGATTTGCCATCCCGTGCACCGTCGAGATCAACAATGTGAATTCTTCTGGGCGCTGAGTTAGCCCATTGTTGCGCAACGTCTACGGGCGAATCAGAGAAAACAGTTTCTTTGGTATAGTCACCTTGAAACAGACGGACCGCATGTCCTCCACGGATATCGATTGCCGGAATTATCTCCAATTATGATGTTCCTTTTGAACTAAGATTACTCATACTTTACCTTGATCATTCGCGCTATAACATTTTTACTATCAGTCGATTGCGTATTCTAAGAAATTGGAATAAATCTGAAGTCCTTGGACGCCACTTTTTTCTGGGTGAAATTGAGTTGCGGCAAGTTTGTCTTTAACGATTACACTCGCGAAATCTATTTGATATTCGGTTGTCCCAATAACAACAGACGTATCGTAAGGTACGGCGTAATAACTATGAACGAAATAGAATTGTGTCTTATCATTAACATTCTTAAATAATGGGTGATCGCTGGTTTGGGATACCCCATTCCAACCCATATGTGGCACCTTTGCTTTTTGGGGGAAACGGATGTTTTTTCCATCTATGATGCCTAAGCAATCTTGGCTCCCCTCTTCGGTCCATGAGAGCAGTAATTGTAGTCCAAGGCAAACTCCGAAAATGGGTTTGTTTTCAATCGCTCTTTCTTTCAGCGATTCTAATAGTCCGGACTCTTGTAAGTTTTGCATGCAGGGTCCCGCGATTCCCTGTCCGGGGAATATCACGACAGGGGCATTTTGGACATCTTTTGGATTTGACGTGATTACAGGCTTGTGGCCTAGGTGCTCGAGTGCCTTTTCAACACTCCGTAGGTTTCCAGCACCATAATCAACAATTGCTATTGGGATTTGAGGCATAGTATCCATGTCCAGTTTCTAGTTTTGGGTCTCCCCGGTGAGGATTTCGTCGGGTAACAATTTGTCTTCAAAGCGCGCCAGCATAAATATTAAGTCGGCCGCACGATTCAAGTAACGTAAGATCTCGATATTATTAACACTGTTAGTTTCATGAAGCGTAACTGCACGCCTTTCTGCCCGCCGAAGCACGGATCTTGCAGCATCAGCAGCGGCTGACGCTGGAGAGGCTCCTGGGATAACGAATGCACGTGGAAGATTGATTTGGGCGTCTATCTCATCAATATAATTTTCAAGTGCATTTACCATCTCAGACGTTATCGGTGCGAAGTGTTTCAAGAAGAGTTCATATTTGTCATTATCTGTTGCTAGTTCCGCCCCCACTGTGAAGAGTTGACGCTGGAGAATCAGTAGGATTTCTTTCACACGGTCTTCTTGGGATAATGCACGAGCGAGCCCAAGTAAAGACACGGCTTCGTCAACAGTGCCGTAAGCCTCTGTTCGTGGGTCATCCTTAGAAACACGACCGCCATACAGTAGGCCGGTTTCGCCTTGGTCACCATGTTTAGTATATACCTTCAATGCCGACCTCCTTCTATTTCAGATTGTGTTTCCATCTCCGTTATTATCGGAGATGTTCATCAAAAAAGCCGATCACTCGATTAATGTATTCTTTCTCCGCTGTTACGATTGCTTCTGAATGCCCCGAATCAGGGACAATCCATAGCTCCTTTGGGTGCTTTGCTGCGTCAAAAATGCTTTGTGAGTTATGCGCGCCAATGACACGGTCATTTGCTCCATGAATGATTAATATAGGGCGTGGCGCGATTTTGTCGACTTCATTTAGTGGCACAACATCATCCGCTCGCGCATTTTCAGATCGCTCTATGATCCATACTGCGATTGGACCAAAAGGATACGCTGGAAGTTTGACAAAATAATAGAATGATTCATAGACTGCCGCTCGCAGGCTTTTGTATGGAGATTCTGCGATGACAGCTTTAATCTCCGGGACGTCGGCGGCGGCAAGAATTGCTAACGATCCACCCATGGATAAACCAAATAATCCGATGCTTTGTGGGTCGACGTCTGTGCGTTCGTTAAGATATGCGATCGCTCCAAGAACATCTCCACGTTCGTAATACCCACCGGTGACACTTGCCCCACCGCTTTCGCCCTGGAAACGGAGGTCAAAAAGGAGCACTGAATATCCAGCTTTCGCAAATAACTCTCCGTGCGCAAGAGCCTCTTGGTAGCAACTACCATAACCATTAATAATAGCGACGGTTGGATTCGCCTCATTGATATTTTGTTGTTCTTGTACCCCACCTGTTCCGGAGATAAAGAATCCAGTTAACAGATATTCATGAATGCTCGGAAATGTAACTGGTTCTGCACGGGTCGCAAGGAATGGATAATCTCTAATCTCCCCAGCTTCGGCCAATTCCTCAGCAGTGCATTTCGCGGCTATCGCATCACTTGCACCCATCCATGATACTCCTCCCAAAACTAAGGCCGCCATCACGAACGAAATTGCTAGATAAATCCTGACTATAACTCGAACACGACGTTGTTTCCTTAGAGCGATCTGGGAAATGATGTAGATGGTTGGCGCAGGTACAAATATCCAAAGAATCGCTAGCGCACTAATGACCTCGCTACCTTTGGTTGCTTGGAAATGAGTGTACCCAACAAATGTAAATGCAGTGATTCCTATAAGCAGAATGAGTAATTTCTTGGTGGAAATGCGTGACATTCAAACTCTCCTTCTCGTCGCGAGTGTACAAGAAATCTGATGTCAGTGCGTGCCTATTTCTATTTTCGCTCCAATGGATTCTAACTATTTCGCAAGTTCACTGGTGTACACTCATTTTCTGAATCAAAAATGATGAGACAAAAAAAACATTTATTAGGGGTGAAAATCGATTGAGAGAGGTATGGAAGTCTACCGCTGTGATAGGAGCGGTTGTCTTTGTTTGTACAATCATTGGGTTTCTAGGAGGAGCAGGTAGTGTTTACATTTTTGGCCTCCCATTGTTCGGTATCTGTGTCGCGATCATTTTTTTGATTCAGTGGTTGTCGTTTATTCCCGCATATTTGTTTCGAACGGAACGTTTTTTTGATCTTATAGGGGGCGTGACGTATATCACGTTGGCTATATTTGTAATTTTGGTTAGGGATACTACTACGGATGTTGGATATATGATTGGGTTCTTGGTTTCGGTATGGGCGTTTCGTCTCAGTTTCTTCCTGTTTTCTCGAATTCTTACGAGTGGGTCAGACAGAAGATTTAACGATATTAAATCCAGTTTTGGTAGGTTCCTAATGACGTGGACCTTACAAGGGGGGTGGATCTTTATGACGTTTGCTGCTGGGTTAGCAGCTATGTCATCCAACGATCATGCGGAAATCGGTTTCCTGACCATTTTGGGCTTAAGTATTTGGGTTGTTGGATTTTTTGTCGAAGTGGTTGCAGATGCCCAGAAAAAACGTTTCCGGTCCTTCCCTGAGAACAGCGATAACTTTATTACTAATGGTTTATGGGGTTATTCGCGACATCCTAATTATTTGGGTGAGATTGTTTTATGGTTAGGCATAGCGATCATCGCGATTCCCTTACTAAGCGGGTGGCAGTTTTTGACGTTATTGTCCCCAGTTTTTGTTTGGTTTTTGTTGACTCGTATCAGTGGATTGCCGATGCTGGAGGCATATGCTGATGAAAAATGGGGTGACAACTCTGAGTATGCCAACTATAAGAGAAACACCCCAGTTTTATTCCCGAGTATTCGGATCGTTGGCAGGCGGATTAGAAGAGATAATTGAGAGGTTTCGTGATTTGAGGTTGTTGTGTTTACCTGTTTGGAAGAACCTCATTCAGTAGCTTTAGGGATGCGAACAACAATCGTACGTGCAATTTTGTCGTGGATTCCTTGGTTCCGAGCGGTATTTATCAGGAAAAAGGCACTCAAGAACCAGCCGACGAAGAAAATTGAAGTCATTAAAACAAATGTTATGTACCTGTATATTGCCGATGGAAACGTGATGTCATTTCCGTCTGTCTGAATAACTTTGAGGCGAAACAGTTTCTTTCCGACCGTTTGGCCATTTAATGTCCACAGTCCAATGAAATAACAGCTTGTTGTTGCGATCAGTAGTGTTATTTCGAGTTGTGGTGACCTCGACAAGAATGACGGGGTCAAAACGTTAAGTATGAGTAAATTGAATCCATTTAAGACGAAAATGTCTAGGATTGTTGCTGCTGCTCTCTTGAATACATTGTCTTCTATCACAGGGACAATTTTCGAAGAATCGAATAAGTCGGAGTCTTGATGTTTTCGTACATCTTCACCGCATTGTTGGCAAAAGACTGCATTTTTTTCAAATTCCGTACCACATTTTGGACAATTCATTTAAGTTCCACGTATTTTCTTGAATTATTGATTTTGCATACCTTCAAATACAATTCACCACAGGCTTTGTATAGATTATGTTTTCAAGCTGTTCTTTTAAACTACATGATGCCACGCCTTTGTGATTTACCACAATGTCCTTAAAAGCTACAAGCTTAAAGACTACCCCGGGGTATACTATTTGGTATTAGGCCAGTTCAAATGTTAAAGCATCATTTTTATAAAAGTTCCCATCGGGAAGGTTGATGATATGAAGATATTGATATTGGGAGGAACTCGATTCATTGGCTACACGCTGTTACATGAGTTGTTGAATGCAGATCACGAAGTAACAATATTGAATCGCGGGGTTACAGAGGCTTCGGTA
Organism: SAR202 cluster bacterium; assembly: GCA_009392005.1. Lineage (GTDB taxonomy): Bacteria > Chloroflexota > Dehalococcoidia > UBA6926 > VFHL01 > VFHL01. Next base: position 40,493 of record VFHL01000006.1, on the reverse strand, counting down.
CCATCATCAGTAGAGAGAATTCAAGCTGATCGCGATGATGATGATAGTGTGGCCAGAGCATTGCAAAACCGATCATTTGACGCCGCCTTTGATATATCCGCATATACGGCAGAGCAGATACAAGGATCGTTGGGTGCACTTACGGGAAAAGTTGGCCATTATGTATTTACAAGTACCACAGCGGTCTATTTTGGGAACCTCATATATCCGATTCATGAACATGATCGACTGATGCCTGACGAACGTGGGGGATCATACGGATGGAATAAGATTTTAGCTGAACGGGCATTGGCTGCGTGGAGCCAAAATACGGGTGTCCCTTTCAGTGTAATCCGACCATCATATGTTTATGGTGCAGGAACCAATTCCTTAGGGAGGGAGCCTGCTTTCTTTTATCGACTCGAGCATGCTAGGCCCTTACTTTTACCGACTAGGGGCATTCCTCTTGCCCATTTGGTGCATGTAGAGGATATCGCACAGATGTTTATTAGCTGCTTGGGGAATCCTCGTTCATATGGCCAAAGCTACAATGGGGCAGGGCCAGATTATGCTAGTTTACGTGGGTGGTTCAACGCGATGGCTGATGCAGTGGGAGTCGCGCCCAAAATTGTATCGGTTCCTGATGAATTGACCCCTGCTATGCGCTCGTTTCCATATCAAACCCGTCGGTGCGTGATTTATAGCACTGATAAAGCGCGACGTGATTTAGGATATGCCCCTCGCTGGACTACGGCCTCGGGATTAGCGCAAAGTTACGACTGGTATAAACGTGAGTTGTCTTCTTCATTTTCATTGGATTTAAGTGAAGACGATGAGATTTTGGCTAAAATAAAAGCGATGGACTGATGAACGTGGGCGAAGGTATTTTCTCTAGTCGATGAACGATTGCTCGTAGTGGCGAGTTTTGCTAACATCTACGCGTACTTGTGGCATATCTGGAAGTAAGAAATTCTTAGGAGGATTAGGACATTTCTATGACCACCAATAATGAGAAGCTGCAGCATTTGCAGGAACGAAAAGAAAAGATATTGGCTGCTGGTGGAGAGCAGGCAGTTGAACGACAACATTCTCGTGGCAAGTTAACCGCCCGCGAGCGAATTGAATATTTGTTAGATGATGGAAGTTTTCAAGAGGTCGGTCCATTTGTAACTCACCGAGCGACGGATTTTGGGATGAGCGAACAGATTTTTGAAGGCGATTCAGTAGTCACTGGATTTGGGACTGTGAATGGTAGGAGTACGTTCGTATTTTCGCAGGATTTCACGATCCTCGGGGGATCACTTTCTCAGGTTGCTGCCGAAAAAATCACTCAGATTATGGATATGGCAGGAAAAACTGGAGCTCCAGTTATTGGCATAATGGATTCGGGAGGGGCACGTATTCAAGAGGGTGTTGATAGCCTTTTTGGTTATGGAAACATTTTCTTGCGGAATGTGTTGTTTTCGGGTGTTGTTCCCCAAATTTCTGTTGTGATGGGGCCAGCAGCAGGTGGGGCCGTATATTCACCAGCGCTCACTGATTTTGTAATAATGGAACGCGGGATTGGGCAAATGTTTGTGACTGGTCCAGGCGTTATCAAAGCTGTTACAGGTGAAGAAATCACGATGGAAGAACTCGGTGGTGCCGATACACATATGGTGAGGAGTGGTGTAGCGCATTTCGCCGGTGAAGGCGAGGAGGGGACGCTTAATATTGTTCAGCAATTGCTAGAGTATATTCCCCAAAACAATTCAGAGCAGCCTCCGCTGGTTTTAACAAATGATTCTCCCGATCGGACAGATGAAACATTGCGAGATATTATTCCCGATGATCCGAGTGTTCCGTATGACATGAAAGATGTAATTCGCAGGATTGTTGATAACGCAGATTTTATGGAAGTTCAAGAATCATTTGCACCTAATGTGCTTGTTGGTTTTGCGAGAATGGATGGTAAGTCCATAGGATTGGTTGCTCAGCAACCAGCGTACATGGCGGGTAGTCTGGATGTAGATGCAGCGGATAAAGCGGCCCGCTTTATCCGGTTTTGCGATTGCTATAACATACCAATAGTTTCACTGGTTGATGTTCCAGGTTTTCTTCCGGGTTCACAACAAGAGTACGCTGGCATCATTCGTCATGGTGCGAAAATGATTTATGCGTATTCTGAAGCGACAGTTCCCAAAGTAAGCGTTATCACGAGGAAGGCGTATGGTGGTGCATTTATCGTGATGAGCAGCGTGATGTTGCGTAGCGACATCAACTACATTTGGCCTCAAGGTGAAGTTGCAGTCATGGGTGCCGATGGGGCAGTCAACATTCTGTACGGACCAGAGTTGCGCGAGGCCGAAAATCCTGAAGAGCGAAGAGCTGAACTCGTGGATGAACTAACGAATGTATTCAACAATCCTTATCGGGCGGCAAATCGTGGATATGTTGATGATGTGATTGATCCTGCCGAAACACGTGGGAAAATAATTCGTGCGTTAAAAATGTTGGAAAACAAAAGAGATTCATTGCCACCCAAGAAGCACGGGAATATTCCACTCTAATAATAGTGATTACAGAATGCTGGAGAAACGATATGTGTTTCCAGCAACCGAACTAAGATGTAAGGATAGGACGCCATGAAGAGCAAAGTTACCGTTGTGGGAGCCGGAAATGTTGGTGCAACAGCTGCGCAGCGCATAGTTGAGAAGGGGTTCGCTGATGTAGTTCTTGTCGATGTTGTTGAGGGTATGCCTCAAGGAAAAGCGTTGGATTTGTTGGAGAGTGGACCAGTCCTTGGCTACGATTCTCAGATTATTGGTGCAAACACCTATGATGAGACGGCAGATTCTGATCTTGTAGTCATTACTGCAGGTATAGCGCGACGTCCAGGTATGAGTCGTGACGATCTTTTGAAAACTAACATGGGGATTATGAATAGCGTGATCGAAGAGGTGGTTTCTCGCTCGCCAAATTCCATCTTAATGATAGTCAGTAATCCTTTGGATGCTATGGCGCACTTAGCATTTAAGAAAAGTGGATTCCCGCGTGAGCGAGTTGTGGGAATGGCGGGTGTTCTTGATACTGCGAGGATGCGGACTTTTATCGCACAAGAATTAAACGTATCGGTTGAAGATGTTCAGGCATATGTTTTGGGCGGGCACGGTGACACTATGGTCCCCCTGGTGCGTTATACGACAGTTGGTGGGTTTCCCCTTGCATCTTTGCTATCCCAAGATCGGATCGATGCAATTGTTCAAAGGACCCGCGATGGTGGTGGGGAAATTGTGAATTTACTGAAAACCGGGAGCGCCTTTTATGCGCCAGCTGCTGCCATTCTTCAGATGACAGAATCAATTCTTTTGGATAAAAAGCGCATTCTTCCATGTGCCGCTTATCTTGAAGGTGAGTATGGTGTCGATGGCTTACTTGTTGGTGTTCCGGTGAAATTGGGAGCCGCAGGTATTGAGCAAATCATTGAGATCGAGTTGGATAATGAAGAGAAATCGCAATTGAGTGGTTCTGTGGAGGCCGTTCAAGAGCTCGTAGACGCGATGGATTCTTTGTAATTTTTGTTCTACAGACCATTGGTCGCTTATAGGGTTTTATTGGCGATGGTTGCATAATAGTGGTTGCATATAAATTAAAAGCTTCACAATGTGGGGCTTTTTTTATGCGGGTAACTATCTCTCATTTTTTCATAACCTCTTTGATCACGGGATTAAGATTGTGTTACCGAAATGATACCGACTTCCCCTTGAGTGGTGGTGTATTATATAGATACGTGTAAGGCGTGCAGAGGGTGTATGCGTTCATTTGGCATGATCTCAGGCCTGTCCGTTCCGATGAACGGCGGCCCGCGTAGAATGTGCGAAAAACCACCTGGATGTGTTATGGAGAAACTATTCAAATCACGTCCATTTTGAGTACATCACTGACCGTCAAACCGTTAACGTTTTTATGTTGGAAGATGGAGCACATTTAGGAGGGAAGATATGGGTCATCTTGACGGAAAAGTAGCAGTTGTAACTGGTGCTGGAGCAGGTATGGGTAGGGCGACCGCGATTACCTACGCGAGAGAAGGCGCGAAGGTCCTTGCATGGGACTTAGGTGTTGCGCTTGATGGTAAATCTCTTGATAAAAACCCAGTTGATGAGGTGGTAGAGGAAATCCAGGCTGAAGGCGGAGAGGCAATAGCATTCCATGGCGATGTGGCAAGCATGGAGGATGCTGAAAAAGCCATAGGTACTGCTGTCGACACCTGGGGCAAGTTAGATATTTTAACGTGTATTGCGGGTATCTTGCGAGAGCGCATGGTTTTTAACATGACCGAAGATGAATGGGATGATGTTATCCGAGTGCATTTAAAAGGCACATTTGCGCCTACAAAATTCGCAGCAATTCACTGGCGGCAACGGCGTGAGTTTGGGCGTTTAACCGCGTTCAGTTCCGGTGCATTTGAAGGTGGCGCTGGTCAACCAAACTATTCTGCAGCAAAGGGCGGCATTATTGGATTTGTTCGGAGTACGGCACTTGCGATGGCGCGTTACGAAGTGACTGCCAATGCGATTTGCCCATCCGCGGCGACTCGTATGACTGACAATACGTTACAGTCACAAGAGTTGATTCGAAAAGGTAGCCCTGTGCCAAGTACTGTTGCCGCAGGGACTGATCGAGATCCCTTTAATGTCCCACCCCTTCTAGTATGGCTGTCAAGCGATGCGGGTAGGGTTGCATCTGGGCGTGTATGGCGAGCAGAAGGCTGGCATTACGGTTTGTACGATGAGCCTCGAGAAGTCCGCTTTTTACATTCTGATGGGCCATGGGATATGGACATGGTATTTGATAAATTCCATGAGGCTTTGTCATATGACATGACCACACCAATAGGTCGGACAGCGGATGATATCCGACAAGGAAACTAAATTGGTATCAATCCGTGTCTAGCGGATATCAGTAAAAAAACGATAAATCACAATTACTAACTAAGTGGATATAAGGAGACAGAGTCATGGGCCATCTTGATGGAAAAGTAGCAGTGGTGACTGGGGCCGCTATGGGTATGGGCCGAGCCGTCGCTATCACGTTTGCGCAACAGGGTGCAAAGGTGGTGGCTTGGGATCTTGGTGTTACTCTAGACGGTCGACCGATGGAAGATAACCCGGTTCATAAGGTTGTTGAAGAAATCAAAGAGGCAGGTGGAGAAGCAATCGCTTTTCACGGTGATGTTGCGAACATGACTGATGCGGAAAACGCTATCGGTACTGCGATTGATACTTACGGGAAGCTTGATATCCTTGTCTGTCCAGCAGGATTTTTGCGTGAACGTATGGTTTTTAATATGACAGAAGACGAATGGGATGATGTGATTCGGGTACATTTAAAGGGGCATTTTGCTCCGACGAAATTTGCTGCGGTTCATTGGCGACAACGACGTGAATATGGGCGTCTCATTGGATTTAGTTCAACGGCAGCACACGGTTCTCCCGGGCAACCTAATTATGGTGCAGCGAAAATGGGTATCGTAAGTTTTATTCGTAGTACAGCGGATGCGCTTGTCCGGTATAACGTGACGTCAAATGGAGTGTTCCCTGGCGCGGCGACACGTATGACGGATAACACATTGACAGCACAGCAAGCTATTCGCGATGGGAAACCTCTTCCAAGTACAGTGGCAGGTGGAACACCCGGTGATCCATTTAATAATGCGCCAATAGTGACTTACCTTGCGAGTGAGGCAGGTGGAAATATCACAGGGCGAATGTTTGGTTCTAGTGGGTGGACTTATCGATTGTACAGTGATGAAAGCACGGTAAGGCACTTATACTCCCCGGGTCCTTGGGATATGGATAAGCTCTTCGAGCAGATGCCACAGACGTTGGCGGAGGGTATGGAAGCCGTGAAAGGCTTTAATGCAGCGGATGTAACCGCCGGGAATCGTGGGAGTCTATAACCAAAGATCAAGACTGAAACCCGATTTAGGTTTGGTACGTTATTGCGGGAAAACATGATAGGCAAGTTGATGCATGGAGACCTAGGAATGGAGGGGGGACATGGGTCACCTAAATGGTAAGACAGCGATCGTGACTGGTGCCGGAACAGGTATGGGTAAGGCTACAGCTATAACTTATGCAAGGCAAGGCGCTAAAGTACTAGCGTGGGATCTTGGCGTTGATGTTGAAGGACGAGCGCTTCAGAACAATCCAGTTGATGAAACTGTGGAAATTATTAAAGAAGCTGGTGGAGAGGCGGTTCCTTTCTATGGGGACGTCTCCAGCATGAGCGATTCTGAGGATGCTGTTAGAACAGTTATTGATACTTGGGGCCAATTGGATATATTGACCTGTATTGCCGGTATTCTGCGCGAGCGAATGATCTTCAATATGATTGAAGAAGAATGGGACGATGTTGTCCGGGTTCATATGAAAGGTACATTTGCGCCTACGAAATTCGCGGCTATTCACTGGCGGCAACGACGGGAATATGGGCGACTAATCGCGTTTAGCTCGGGGGCCTTTCTCGGTTCTGCGGGCCAGCCTAATTATGCTGCAGCGAAGGCTGGGATTGTTGGGTTTATACGCAGCACTGCACTGGCGATGGCGCGCTATGAAGTCACTGCGAATGCCATCACGCCGGGAGCTGCGACAAGGATGAATGACCGTTCACTTGGTACTGCAGATAAAATCCGGGGTGGTGATGCCCCACCTAGTCAAGTGCATTGGGGCGCTGGTACAGATCGGGATGCCTTCAATGTCCCACCGATGCTGGTTTTCTTGGCAAGTCCAGAAGGGCGAAATGTAAGTGGTAAAGTGATTCAGGCGGTGGGATGGCACTTTGGGTTATATAACGATCCTGAGGTCATGCGTGAATTACATTCGGGTGAGAAACCATGGGATATGGATTATGTGTTTGAACATTTTGATGAAGCATTGACACATGATCTAGAACTTCCAGGTGCTCGTACGGCGGATTCGATTCGAGCCGAGCGTGGCGCACCAACAACACCAAATGCATAAAGACAAGGAGATAACGTGATGGGTAGACTAGATGGCAAAGTCGCAGTAGTTACAGGTGCAGCGGTTGGTATGGGCCGCGCCACAGCGGTAACATTAGCTAGTGAGGGAGCAAAGGTTGTAGCTTGGGACCTCGGAGTTGATGTTGAAGGAAAACCACTCGCTGATAACCCAGTGCACGAAACTGTAGAAATTATCAAAAATGCAGGTGGAGAAGCGATCGCGTTCCATGGTGATGTTTCGAGTATGGAAGACTCGGAGAACGCGATAGGCACAGCGATCGATACCTATGGCCAGATGGATATATTGATATGTACGGCTGGTATTCTTCGTGAACGAATGATTTTCAATATGACGGAAGATGAGTGGGATGATGTAGTGCGGATCCACTTAAAGGGTTGTTTCGCACCAACTAAATTTGCGGCAATTCATTGGCGTCAAAGACGAGAGTATGGGCGCTTGCTTGCTTTCAGTTCGGGAGCAGCACTGGGTTCTCCAGGTCAGCCGAATTACTCGGCAGCTAAAATGGGTATCGTTGGCTTTACCAGAAGTACGGCGAATGCGCTTGTTCGCTACAACGTGACGTCAAACGCAATTTTTCCAGGTGCCGCAACAAGGATGACCGATAGGGGATTGGCTTCTCAAAAAGCGATTCGTGATGGCACGCCTCTTCCAAGCGAAACTGCGGGAGGAACAGAGCGGGACCCTTACAATAACGCTCCGGCTGTCGTATTTCTCTCAAGCCCTGAAGCAAGTCATGTGAGCGGGCGAATTTTTGCGACGTCGGGTTGGACATACAAGTTGTATAAAGATGAAGAGATTATCCGTAACCTCTATTCCGACAAGCAGTGGGATATTGATGAACTTTTTGAAACCCTTCCCAAGACATTATTCCAAGGTCTTGCTCCGTTGCAGGGACAAACTGCCGCGGATGTGACTGCAGGGAATCGAGTTCGTATTGGTGGTGATGTTATTGGCGGAGCGCCCACTCCATCAGCAGGAGGAGCATAGCAAAGGCGATACTTTAAGGGAAAAAATGGGGCCTCTTTCTAGAGGCCCCATTTCATTTTGCAGATGTATCAAACAAAGAACATTTTTCATGATGCGCTACTTCGGGTTTTGTTTAGGCTCTCTGAATCCCTGACATTTCGACGAATGAATCTGTTGAAATGATGTGTCTTTTAAGATGTAGTTCAGTTTCATTGAATCCCAGAGCAGCTCCGATCATTTGAGGCAAATGCAATACAGGTAAGTTAATGTTATTTCCTCTTTTGCTTGATGCGTTCGGCTGGTAACCATCTAAATTAAGGTGGCACAGCGGGCACGGAGTAACCATTACATGTGCACCGTTCTCTTTCGCTTCCGAAGAGTGATTACCAACCATGGTTACAGCGGTATCGTTGTTAATGGTCAAGATTGGAAATCCGCAGCATTTTGATTTCCCTTCATAGTCGACTGGTTCGGCCCCAACCGCTTCAATAAGTTTTTCTAGGTAATTCTCTCGATTGGGATGTTCATTCATGCCAAGAACGTATCTAGGTCGCAGTATATAGCATCCGTAAAACGGTGCTATTTTGACTCCTCGTAGCGGTCTGAAAACCATGGTTTTCAGATGGTCGATCCCAACCTCTTCAACAAGCGCCCACATCATGTGTGTTACTGTGAGCGTCCCCTTATATTCCAGACCTTCTTCACGCAAGGTTTCATTGATTTCAGCGAGATATTCCGGCTGTTCACGGAGACGGTAATTTACGGCCGCCATTACACCTTGGCAAGTTGAACAAATGGTCAAAAGCGTGTCTAAACCTTCACGCTCGGCTAATGCGAATGTCCGAGCATTTAGGACGTCCACCAACTTAGGGTCATGTTCGCCGAGAGCTCCTGCTCCAGTACACGTAGCTTGGTCTAATTCCACGAGTTCCATCCCGACCTTTTCGGCGACGGATGTTGCCGTAGGGTAGAGTTCGGGTGTTCCACCTTTTGATACACATCCCGGCCAGAAAGCGTAACGCATTATTCGTTCCCCAGTTTGTCCATGATACGGCGGACATTCTTGATTGATGATATCGATTTTGGCAAAAGATGGGGCATCTTTTTATGTCTGAATGCTCTCCATCCTATTGGGATCAATTGAATCATTGCTGTGATATTTGTTATACCGAAAGCCTTTACTGTCAAGCGAATCTCATCTAGGCGTCCAGTTTTTCTAATTGAATCTGCAAATGCTTGTGTATGACGGGTACCGGGATTATTGGTGTGCCCTGCTTCAATCGTTTGTTTTCGCAGGGACATAATTTTTTCCATTGGTGCAACGTCCTTCGGGCATACTTGGACACACTGAAAACATCTGGTACAGCTCCAAATATAGTTTTCTTGGCTGTAAAGATCGAGTCGTAAATCAGTTGCATTATCTCTCGGATCATTAGAAAACCTGTAAGCTTTTGCGAGAGCTGCAGGTCCGATGAATTCCTTGTCAACTTCAAGAACGGTACAGTCAGATACGCATGCGCCACACATTATGCAATTCAACGCAGTTGCTAAATCCAGCATTGAATCATTAGAAACAATAAATTCACGTTCCGGTTCAGGTGTTTTGGGTAGTAGCCCTGGTTGGATTTTCTGTACTTTGTCCCAGAACATTGACATGTCAACAACTAAGTCTTTGACAACTGGCATGTTGCCCATTGGTTCAATGGTAACTTCTGCTCCTTCAACTTGTACAATATTTGCGATGAGCGTTTTACACGCTAAGCGTGCTTCACCATTTATTCGCATGGAACATGATCCGCAAATCGCACTCCTGCAGGAAGCGCGCATTGCCAACGAGCCATCAACATCGTCACGGATCTGCAAAAGAGCATCCAGGACAGTAGCATATTCAGGTAAATCTAATTGATGGCTGTCGTATCTAGGTTCTTCGCCCACTTCTGGATCATAGCGCTGGATTTTCAAATTTGCTTGCATTAATAACTCCTCACGGTAGGTTCCCATTTTGTGATCGTAACTGGGAGATACGAGATCTCTGGCCCACTGTTGCCTTTCGTGGCAAGAGTGTGTTTCAGCCAGTTTTCATCGTCCCGATCTGGGAAGTCCGTTCTGGCATGTGCTCCACGGCTTTCTTTGCGGCTAAGAGCGCTCAAGGCTATTGCTTCTGCAACATCCATCATGTTTTCCAATTCAAAATATGCTAATAGGTCGGTGTTAAATATTCTGCCAGAATTATGAAGTGATACTTCGGGTAGCTTCTCTTTTAGGGCACGCACTTTTTGGAGCGCTATATTCATACTTTCTTCGTTGCGAAACACTGCAATACCGTCGTTCATCGCTGCTCCCATTTCACGTCGCAGGGTAGCTGATCGCACGCCATCTGGTCGGTCAAAAAGACTTTTGATACGTGCTTCGGTGTCTTTCACCGAAGCTTCACTAATCTCCCCATAATCCACGGATTTAGCGTATTCGACTGCACCTGCACCTGTTCGTCGTCCGAAAACAACCGTATCCAAAAGAGAATTTCCGCCAAGTCTGTTCCCGCCATGAACGCTTACATTGGCAGTTTCCCCTGCTGCGAATAAAGCCTCAACACCTTTCCACTTATTGTTGCCACTTACGTCCCAAGTTCGCCCATCGACGTCGGTTTTTATCCCACCCATGAGGTAGTGATATCCAGGTTGAATTGGGAGTGGTTCTTCTATCACATTGCAATTGGCGTAATCTCGGGCCAATTCGTATATTTGCGCTAATTTAGTAGTGATAAGTTCTCGTCCTAGATGCCGTAGGTCGATGAAAACGGTTCCGTCAACACCACGGCCTTCAAGTATCTCGGTCGTTTCTGCTCGTGATACAACATCCCGTGAAGCAAGCTCTAGCATGTTTGGTGCATAGTTTTCCATGAACCGTTCACCCTTTGAGTTAAGGAGATATGCTCCTTCTCCGCGAGCGCCTTCTGTTATCAGCACTCCGTTCGATTTCAGAGTTGTGGGATGATGCTGGACGCCCTCCATATCCATTAATGAAGCGCCAGCTCTGTATGCCATTCCTAATCCGTCCGCTGTTACGGCTAGGCCATTTGTCGAGGGGGCGTAAATGTGCCCTGCGCCACCTGTGCAAAGTACCGTTGCTTTGGCACGAACGAGATGTAACTGGCCAGTGGAGATTTGCATTGCGACCGATCCTACACATCGATTGTTTTCGACCAAGAGGTCAGTTACAAACCATTCATCATATGTCTTTAGACCAAGGCGAAGTAGTTGCTCCCACATCACATGAAGTAATGCTTGCCCAGTTTGGTCGGCTACAAAGCAAGTTCTCTTTGCGGATGTTCCTCCGAATGCACGGGCATCAATCTTGCCTGATTCATCTCGGTTAAAGATTACACCCATGCGTTCCATTGCAATAATGTCATCCACGCCTTCGCGGCATAAGATTTCAATTGCATCTTGATCGCCTAAATAATCAGAACCCTTAACAGTATCGTAGGCGTGGGATTCCCAAGAATCTTCTTCCGTCAAGGCTGCTTGCATTCCACCTTGGGCCGCCGCAGAGTGGGAACGCGTAGGGTATATTTTGGATATCATGGCGACATCTCCGCCCTGGGTGAGAGCTTCGTGAGCAGCTCGCATGCCAGCCAAACCACCACCAATAATAATTACGTCATGTTGAATAGTCGCCACAGAACCACCGTCCTAGCTGGAATATATCTGTCAAAGAATATCACTGGCTAGCTTCAGTCGCAAGGAATTTACCGTCAAAAGAAGTTGTTATTCAAGGGAATAAATGCAAAAAAAACGCCAGTCAAATAGTAGTAATTACTATTTTGTTAACACCCTTTATCACTTCAGTGTGCCAAGCCCATGGATCACTTGTAATAATCCAGCAATACTTTTTGCATCACGTATTGTGCCATTGGCTATCATCGATGGAATGGAATTTAGCGCATGTGTTTCAACTTCAACATCTTCATCCTCATCTTGATCATCCGGTCCTTTAGATAACTCTTTAGCCAAAAACAAGTGCAAGAATTCGGCGGTGTAACCCGGTGCGGCGTAATAACCGCCAAGTTTTTCCCATTTGCTGGCTAGGCGACCTGTTTCTTCCCGTAGTTCACGTTGTGCTGCCTCCAGAGGCGTTTCATTGGGTTCCATACTACCTGCTGGAATTTCTAGCAGGTGTTGGCCCGCTGCGAGTCTGTATTGACGGACGAGAACCACCACGTCATTTTCATCAATCGCAACGATACAGACGGACTCTCCATGTTCAACAATTGCACGTTCACTAACGGTTCCATCAGCCATCTTTATTGTATCAATACGCAGACCAATGACACGTCCCTTATATATACGTTTTGTGCTGGTAACCTGCTCTGGATTGGCCATAATATTCGTTCTGATCTTTCTAGTATGTGGATCGGATTTAGACGTTAAATCTTATTTCAGGTCCATTGACATCGCAATTTCATTGCAGGCACTGAATTTTGGGCATCTAATGCATTCAGACCATACCTTGCGAGGAAATGACATTACTTCTGTTCGATTGAAACCTAATTTTTCGTAATATCCTGGCTTGTGTGTTAAACAAAAGACTCGGCTTAACCCTAAGCTTCGTGCTTCATCTACGCAATGTTCTACGAGTAATGCTCCCAACCCATGAGATTGTAAATCCTCTTTCACTGCGACGGATCGGATTTCAGCTAGATCGTCCCAAATTACATGCAATGATGCACATGCGACTACTCCTCCTGCTTCTCGGATTATTGTGAAATCGCGAACATATTCATACAATTCTGCGAGTGAGCGGTGCAGCATTTCGCCTCGATCAGCATATTCATTGATCATAGCGTGTACTTGGGGCATATCAGACAAACTCGCTCTATCTAAAACGAGATCCCTTTTTGTCAATTCAACTAATTCTTCAGTGGTAATCATGGGTTAATGTTCCTCTTTTGCCTCATTTACGTCAAGTCACGTTATGGATTGTTGGTGTTCGTTGGTACCGGGACGGCCCGGCTCAGCAAATTCGCCGCGACAGTGTAAAAATAGTCTTTTGAGCGCAAGCGCAGAAATCGTGCTTTTAGATTAGACCTTTTTATATATATGTCAGAGTCAGTCATCAAATTTTCATCTTCATTTCCATCAAGCGTTAATGTGGCTCCATGATCTGTTAGTACATGGACATTTATTGTCGCATCATCGTCGACAATTAAAGGCGTGTTCAGTGAAACATGAGGGTTGATCGGCTTAACAATGATTGCAGTGGACTCTGGTTCAAGTACAGGGCCTCCATTTGAAAGAGAGTAACCAGTGCTACCTGTCGCGCTGGCAATTAATGCCCCATCACCACGATAACTTGTGATGATTTGATCATTAATGCGGATTACACAATGGACTATCCTCGCAGGGCCATTGCGACTGATTACTACCTCATTTAATGCGTTTCCTGAATAATCACCCATCGTGGCAGACAACATTGTTCGTTCTTCAATCCACCCCTGGCCTTCGAGGAATAAGGGTAGTTTCTCCACGGCTTCTTCCGCACTAAGTTCTGTAGTGAAACCAATTCTGCCCATATTAACGCCGATAACGGGAACATTCTGTACGGCCATTATTCGGGCCATACGAAGTAACGTTCCATCTCCACCAACCGTTATGGCAAGGTCTGTTTTGTCGGTTACGTCGTCACCTAAAAGTTCATTCCATGTAGAGTAAACGATTGCTTTTGCACCGTGTTGGGTCACAACATCAGCTAATGCTTCCGCTATGGATGGAGCGTTTGAGAGTCGAGATTGATGGATGATAGTGACTTTTTGCATTCTTGTCTCCGTGTCCTCCCAGACAATTTTTGAGAGGACAACAAGCTATCATCACGATATATTGCTGTCAATACGAGCTGTTTCGTAATAATTTAACTTAACCAAACTAGTCGGATGGTGGGTTCAATATCAATAGTTGAATCATTAGCTTGTGCATTGTTTATAGCTGTATGATGGCGGTGTTTATTGTGAGGATGCAGTTTTTATAAAGGTCTCTTGTAACAAATTACTAACGAATTGTTTCTCATGTTTCAGCCACTTAAAGTGTGTTATGATCCAAGTGTGCTAGGCATCTGAGAGCGTTTCAGTACCTTTAATTCAGTCCTGCGAGGCTGGCAAGGGACCGCTCGAGATAATTGAGCCGGGTGCCATAGCAAAGAAACGCTCGCTGGTCCCTCTGTGATGACAGGGGGTTTTTTTTGTCGAACGAACGAGTACTACTTGCAGCGAAAGACATCCGTCGCGCTTTGAGACGGATTGCCCATGAAATAGCTGAACGTAATCGTGGTATTGATGACACATTGTTCGTTGGTCTTCGAACGCGTGGTGTTTATCTAGCTCAACGCATAGTCCATGCTCTCGAAGAATCTGAAGGCACCACCGTACCGATCACCTCCTTAGACGTAAGTTTGTATCGTGATGATATTTCTGTGCCTCGTGACCGTCGTTCAATTGATAAAAGCAGTATTTCGATAGAGTTTGAAATATCTGATCGACGCGTGATTCTTGTCGATGATGTGCTTTTTACTGGTAGAACTGTGCGAGCAGCTATGGATGCGTTGATGGATTTTGGAAGGCCGCGAGCAATACAGTTGGCCATCCTTGTTGATCGTGGGCATCGTGAACTCCCGATTCGTGCCGATTATGTCGGGAAAAATATTCCAACGTCTGCAGACGAACATGTTCGTGTTCGAATGGAAGAAATTGATGATTGCGATGAAGTGGTTCTCTGGAGGGGTGATCAAAAAGATGACTAGGCAAAACCAGGGACTATCTGAATCGGTTAGTTCTCAGTTAGATACGTGGAATCGGTCCAATGTATTGGACTTGGATGACTTTTCGAGAAGTGAAGTTGAAACTGTCTTCGAGGTTACAGATACAATGCAAGAAGTTCTTTCTGAACGTACCCCGCGGATACCAGACCTTCAAAGCCAGACAGTCGTCAATTTGTTCTATGAACCCAGTACACGGACCAGAACCTCGTTTGAGCGCGCAGCTAAAATTATGAGTGCTGATACGATTAACGTTTCGGGTTCGGGTAGCAGCGTTGAGAAGGGAGAGTCGTTGATCGATACCGTTCGGACGCTGGAGTCAATGGGCACGCGCGTTATCGTAATGCGACACCGGCAAGCCGGGGCCCCTTACTTAGCATCAAGGCACGTTCAAACGAGTATTATCAACGGTGGAGATGGCGCTCATGCACATCCTACGCAAGCATTGATTGATCTTTACACCATCAGAAATAAACTTGGTGCGATTGAGGGGCTAAAAGTTGTCATAGTTGGCGATATTTTGCACAGTCGTGTTGCGCGGTCAAATATCTGGGGACTCGTATGTATGGGTGCTAAGGTGACTTTGTGTGCTCCGTTAACACTGCTTCATAACGATTTTCTTTTGGCTTACAAGGAAGTGGAAGGGCATCTTAATGTTGAGCCAGAATTAGATCTTGCCTTAGAGGATGCTGATGTGATCATGACTTTACGCCTTCAAGAGGAGCGACAAAAGCAGGGTTTGTTGCCCAGCATTCGCGAATATATCAAGTATTATCAAATCAATAGTGAACGACTTCGTAAGGCAAAACCTCATGCTCTTCTTTTACATCCGGGCCCGGTTATGGAGGGGATTGAGATTAGCACCGATGTGTCACGTAGTACTAATTCTGTAATTGATGAGCAAGTCGAAAATGGTGTAGCAATAAGAATGGCATTACTTCATCTTGTGGCGGGAGACTAATTTAAATGAAACAAGAAATACCCTTGTTAGTGAAGGGCGGGCGAATTATCGATCCTGCTCAGGACAGTGATTTTCTTGGGAACGTTCTGATCGAAAACGGCGTGGTTTCCTGGATGATGAGAGAGGGTGAAAAGCTTCCCGCTTTACCCGAAAATTATCATATCTTAGATGCCAAAGGATTGATTGTATGTCCCGGTTTTATAGACCTGCATTGCCATCTTCGCGAGCCGGGATTCGAAGCAAAAGAAACTATTGAAACGGGTACGACAGCGGCTGCTGTAGGTGGTTTTACTACGGTCTGTGCGATGCCGAACACTCAGCCAGTGCTTGATAATGCGAGCCTAATTGATTTTGTATATCAAAGATCTAGTCAAGAAGGTGTTGTACGAGTCTTACCAATTGGTGCAATTACTGAAGGTAGTAATGGCAAGAACTTGGCTGAGATGTACGAAATGGCAAGCGCTGGAGCTATTGGTTTTAGTGATGATGGGAAGCCCGTGAGCGATCCGAATATTATGCGTCAAGCACTAACGTATTCTAAGGGAGTGGGGTTACCAATCATTGAACATGCAGAAGACATCGGTTTGTCATCTGGTGGTGCGATGCACGATGGTTGGGTATCAGCAAGATTGGGTTTGGTTGGGATTCCTTCTGCAGCAGAGGAATCTGCTATTTTACGAGACATCTCGCTTGTCCGTGAAACAGGAGGCCGGTTACACGTTGCACATGTTAGTACTGCCGGTTCACTTGAGGCAATTAAGCGGGCTAAGGATGATGGTCTATCTGTAACCGCTGAAGTGACACCTCATCATTTGGCTCTGACGCACGAATGGATATTGGGTCGTCGCGAGTTTGGTTCAAATGGGCACGTTTATGACACATTAGCGAAAGTTAATCCGCCTCTACGCACTAGTAATGATTGCGAAGCTCTCATTACAGCTTTAGAGCAGGGAGTCATTGATCTTATTGCAACAGATCATGCGCCGCATACACCTGAGGACAAACTTGTTGAGTTTGGAGACGCAGCGGTGGGTTTTACCGGTTTAGAGACTGCTGCAGGACTACTTTTAACGCTTGTGCAACAAAAAAGACTTGATCTATTGACGGTGATTCGTTCATTAACTGAAAAACCTGCCTCACTTCTGGCTACCAAAGTTAGTGGCCTGGGAAGTTTAGCGGTTGGCAGCGTGGGTGATATTACACTTTTAAACCTCTCGTCGAACTGGGTTGTTGATTCATCAAATTTCCAGTCCAAAGGAAAAAACACACCGTTGGATGGTGCGACATTGACCGGTCAGGTTGTAGCAACCGTTTACGGAGGACGCGTGGTGCATGATTCTGAAAATCGATTTGCTGTGGAAAGAAAAGGGGCGTTGGATGGTTAAGGATGCATTTCTGGTGTTGGAAGATGGTTCGGTATATTACGGGGAACGTTTTGGATTTGATAAAAAGACCTCCGGCGAAGTCGTTTTCAATACGTCGATGATGGGTTATCAAGAGATCTTGACGGATCCGTCGTATGCCGGGCAAATGGTTACCTTCACGTACCCACTAATTGGTAACTATGGATTGAGCACTGAGGATATTGAATCTGGCCAGGTGCAGGTGAGCTCAATTATTGTGAGGGAGTGGTGCGAATTTCCGAGTCATGAGAAGAGCATTATGACGTTGGATGCGTATCTGCGAGACGCCGAAATTGTTGGATTGGCAGGTGTTGATACTCGGGCTCTGACAAGACATTTAAGGCACACAGGTGTGATGATGGGCATGGTATCGTTTGACGAATCACCAGAAGTTGCTAGATCACGTTTGTCTGAATTCCCTCGTTATGATGCCACTAATTTTGTCAGTAAAGTATCCACGCCGACACATTATTCATGGGAAGATAGCGAAGAGAATACTGGTCCACATATCGTGGTTCTTGACGGTGGTTTGAAGTTCAACATATTACGAATTCTGAAGAAATGGAATTGTCGGGTGACAGTGGTCCCAAGCGACATCTCGGATTCAGAGATTGTTTCTTTAAAACCTGACGGGTTAGTTTTGTCCCCGGGCCCTGGTGACCCAAATTTACTCAGTCAACTAGAAATTACGATTAAAGGTATTATCGGCAAATTTCCGATATTAGGTATATGTTTAGGTCATCAAATGATAGCGCGTGCGATGGGCGCAAAAACTTACAAACTTAAGTTCGGTCATCGTGGTGCGAACCATGCTGTTAAAGAGCTGCAATCGGGTAATGTTCACATTACAGCGCAAAATCATGGTTATGCGGTTGAAGGGGATTCTTTACCTGCGGACCTTGAAATTAGTCATGTTAATTTGAATGATGGAACCGTGGAAGGCTTGCGCCACAAGAGCTTACCGATTTTATCGGTACAGTATCATTCTGAAGGATCTCCTGGCCCGCGAGATAACGAGTACATATTCAATGAATTCCTTGATTTGATACCCAATTTCTCGGTTGCCGAAGCTTTAGGGTCAATGAAGGAATGAAGGATTTCGTAAAACGCCGAATGATTGGTGCTAAGTGGGTTTTGACGAGGACTTTGATGAATGCTAATTGTGATCCGAATGAAAGGTTAATCGGTTAGATATGGAAAAGAAACAACTGCGGCTGCCCCTACCTCCATTTGAGGTTGTTTTGAGGGGGTCTCCCCAATATCTGGCAGATAAAATGGTGTCATATTTTGAGGATACACATATTGAAGAATGGAATATCGGTGCGGAATTAGAAGTGGTTGGTCAAAATCGTGAGTATGTCAGGATCGCAATTACTTCAACCACTACAAGGCATTCTGAGAAACGTGATTTTATTGGGCTCATTACCTTGCTTGAGCAAACTGATGACCTAACCTTTTTCAGGGTTCCTCCGAGGGATTCTTGGGATTTTCGGGTGAAACAATCAATGAACGAACAAGAAAATCACATTATTTATAAAGACCATGAGTTTTGTGAATTTACGCCTGAAAAGATAGGTTTGTTAGCCATCCAAGATATTTTGGATCACTTTTGGCAAGAAGGAATCGCTGCGACGGCAGTCATCAACGATCTTGCTCGCCCAATGGGAAAGAGAGGTTCACTTGACTAATAAGCCAGCCAAGGTACTTGTGATTGGGAGTGGCCCGATAGTTATTGGACAAGCAGCTGAATTTGATTACGCTGGAACCCAGGCATGTAAGGCGCTAAGAGAAGAGGGTGTGACTTCAGTTCTGGTAAATTCTAATCCGGCAACAATTATGACCGATGAAGGCATTGCTGACATTGTTTACATCGAACCATTGACTGTTGAAGCTGTCACACGTGTAATAGAAATTGAACGTCCAGATGGTTTGTTGCCGACGCTTGGCGGCCAAACCGGACTGAATTTAGCTGTTGATCTTGCGGAAGCAGGGATCTTGGATGAGTTCAACGTTCGATTATTGGGCACTTCACTTGAAACGATAAAACAGGCGGAAGATCGCGAGTTGTTTAGGCAGCTTTTGGTCTCTCTTGGTGAGCCTGTACCTGAAAGCAAAACAGTTACGAGTCTTGATGAGGCGCGCGCTGCTGCGGAAACGATCGGTCTGCCGTTGATAGTACGCCCAGCATATACCTTAGGTGGTACTGGTGGCGGCGTGGCTGATACATGGGAAGAAATGGAGACTATAGTTTCAATGGGATTGCGGAGCAGTCCCGTAAATCAAGTACTATTGGAACGTAGTTTGGTCGGTTGGAAAGAGTTGGAATATGAGGTGATGCGCGACGCTTCTGATACATGCATCACTATTTGTAATATGGAAAACTTGGACCCGATGGGTGTCCATACTGGCGATAGTATCGTTGTTGCTCCGAGTCAAACCCTGACCGACAAAGACCATCAAATGCTTAGGTCAGCAAGTTTAAGGATTATTCGAGCACTCGGGATCGAGGGTGGGTGCAATGTACAGTTTGCTTTACGCCCCCACCCAATCGTTGCCGAGGGGATGGATTTAAATGTTGACGACGCGGACCCTTACTACGTTATAGAAGTAAACCCACGTGTCTCACGGAGTTCTGCTCTTGCAAGTAAGGCAACTGGCTATCCCATTGCCCGAGTCGCTGCCAAGATTGCGGTCGGCAAGAATTTGGACGAGATCACGAATGCAGTAACTGATTCTACAACAGCAGCATTTGAACCAACGCTTGATTATTGTGTGGTAAAGATTCCTCGCTGGCCTTTCGATAAATTCCCTGGTGGAGATCGAGTGATGGGGACTCAAATGAAGGCGACCGGTGAGGTTATGACGATTGATCGGTCATTTGAAGTTGCTTTGCAGAAAGCTGTTCGGGCATTGGAAATCGGTGGCCGTTCACTATTATGGGAGGATCCAGAATGGGATGAATTCCTGGGATCTTCACATTTGGGTTCCGAGAACGAATTGCTGTTTCCTCCACATGACCAGAGGCTTTGGGCGCTAATGGCAGCTTTACGTCGCAATGCGACACCTGTAGAAATAGCCCAGCATACTGGCATAGATCCTTGGTTTCTCGATAAATTGAACCGCATTGTTATGATGGAGAGACGCCTGCTTGGTGAGGAGTTGAATCAAGATCTTTTGTTACAAAGTAAGCGTCTTGGTTTTTCAGATGTTCAGATTGCCACTTTGGCTGATCGTTTAGAGGATCAAGTCATTGCGCTTCGTAAACAGTGGAATATTTTGCCTGTTTTTAAGTTGGTCGATACTTGCGCTGCCGAATTTGATGCTGTGACACCGTATTTCTACAGCACTTATGAGCAAGAGAATGAAGCATTACCAACAAATTCAGCCACTGCAGTAATTCTTGGCTCAGGCCCTATACGTATTGGACAGGGGATCGAATTTGATTACTGCTCGGTCCATGCAGCTTGGGCCTTGCAAGAAGAGGGTGTCCGCAGCATTATGATCAATTCTAATCCAGAAACAGTTTCAACTGATTTTGATACGAGTGACCGACTGTATTTTGAGCCGTTGGATTCGGAAAGTGTGATGAACGTATTAGACAATGAAGTCAGCATGCTCTCAGACGGCCCTGAGCCACCCCAAAGTGTTGTTCAGTTTGGAGGACAAACCGCTATTAATCTGGCAGAGAAATTAGATCATTTTGGGATGCCGATTCTGGGTTCTAGTTTGGAAACGATTGAACGGGCTGAGAATCGAGAGCGATTCGAGAATTTCCTTGAGCATGAAGGGATTCCCCAACCACCTGGCGCGGCTGTGCTAACCATTGAAGAGGCTATTGAGGTCACACAATATCTTGGATATCCAGTCGTCGTACGACCTAGTTTTGTTCTTGGTGGGCGTGCGATGGAAGTGGTTCACAATGATGATGAGCTAGCCGCGTATGTTGGTATTGCGGCTGAGATTGGTCAAGGCAAACCAATTTTGGTTGATAAGTACATTGAAGGTCGCGAGATTGAAGTTGATGCGGTGTGTGACGGAGAGGATGTTTTCATCCCGGGCATCATGGAGCATATCGAACGAGCTGGTGTTCACAGTGGGGATTCTATGGCTGTGTATCCCGGAGTAACACTAACTGAGGATGAGATTAAGGCAGTAGTGGATTATACAGTTAGACTTGGCCGTGGTCTCGGAATTATCGGATTGATGAATATTCAATTTGTATTGCCGATCGATCATGGTTCTGGTGATGATGAGAATGAACCGCTCTATGTAATAGAAGTAAACCCAAGATCGAGCCGGACGATCCCTTTCATCTCTAAAGTTACGAAAATTCCGATGGTCAAATTGGCTACTAAAGTTATGCTTGGTCAAAGCTTGAAATCATTAGGATATTATAGTGGTCTTTGGCCAGATCAAGGATTATGGGCGATCAAGGCACCTGTTTCATCAATGGCCAAATTAGTGGGGGTTGATACCTATTTAGGACCTGAAATGAAATCAACGGGTGAAGTCATGGGTGTTGATAACACTTTTGATGGAGCAATGGCGAAGGCACTGATTGCAGCAAATCTTGGTCTGCGACCTGATTCAAGTGTTCTGCTTAGTATTGCAGATCGAGATAAAGAAGATGCTATACCGTTGGTACGGCAACTTGTTCATCAGGGCCACAAATTATTCGCGACGGGTGGGACGGCAGCTATGATTGCAAATTTGGATATGCCTGTCACCACCGTTGCTAAATTGGGGACGGGTTCTCCGAATGTCGAAGAGGTGATTCGAGATGGCACGGTGTCGGCAGTGATCAATACTCTCACCGGGGGTCGCGTGGTGTTGCGCGATGGTTTTGACATACGTCGTGCCGCTGCAGAAATGGGCGTTCCGTGTTTTACTTCATTAGATACGGCAAGAGTAGCAGTGATTTCAGGGGTAGACAAGGAACATAGTTACAGCATTAAACCGTTAAACCAATATTTTAAAGACGAGGGAACAAATGGTTTACAAAAGTGAAGCTCTTATAATTGAGCAAAATGAGATAGCTAGGGATGTCTTTCAATTGCGGATCGAGGCAGCAGATGTTGCATCTAATGGGAAACCAGGGCAATTTGTGATGCTAGCGGTTGGTGACGGTGATACTTTCTTGCGTCGCCCGTTTGCCTTGAGTTCGATAAACGCGGAATCAAATCAGGTGGTTCTTGTTTATAGCAAGGCAGGAATTGGGACAGGAGAATTGGCAAAGCGAACGCCAGGAGATTACGTGGATGTCTTGGGGCCGCTCGGGTCTCCAATTGAGATCCCGGAGAGCGCAAAAAATGTTGTTTTGGTTGCTGGAGGGATCGGGATTGCATCTTTAACCGCTTTGGCGGAGGAGACAGTTAATTTGGGGTGTACAGTGACGTTGCTATATGGAGCTCAATCAAATTATGTTATGTACCCGGGCTCTCTTTTACCAAATGGTGTTCGAGAATTAACCGCGACAGAAGATGGCTCAGCGGGGCATAGAGGTTTCGTGACCCATTTGCTACTACATGAAGAGGAGACCGCTGATTGGATTGTTGCGTGCGGTCCGACCCCAATGTTGGAGAGTCTCGCGCGGATGCAAAAAGATGGCAGCTTGCGTAAACCGATCACAGCACTAATGGAATTGCGGATGGGATGTGGTTTTGGCTTCTGTTATGGTTGTACAGTAATGACTGATGATGGTCTCAAATTGGTGTGCAAAGACGGACCTGCTATGCAATTGGAGACTATTGATTGGTCAGAAGAGAGCGCTCCAAGAATTCACTTATAGATAATATTTTGGTCCATACAAATCCGAAAATAGAACTGAGCGATCCTTTAATTGGCTGAAACCGTCGTGTTTAGGTCAATTTATATATTTAACCCAAAAAGTGACCATCCCCTACCTGGCATGTTGACGCCTTCACGGTTGAGGTCAGGTCGTAGTCCTGACTCGCGAATTGATATCAGGGCACGTTGAATTGACCAGGTAGACAAAGTTTGAACTTTATCCATTTCTTCCATCTCATCGAGGCTGAAAAATCCTGCACCTAGAGTTTCAACGCCGTCGTGTTGTGGCTCTCCCTCAATATGATCAAGTCGAAAAACGACATATATGTTAGCTTGTCCGTCGCCACGGCCAGGTGCGTGGCGAAAACCTACGACGTCTGAGACACGCGCCTTAATACCGGCTTCTTCAAGGACTTCACGTTCTACTCCGGCGATGATTTCCTCATCAGATTCAATGTATCCTCCGGGTAACTGCCATGCGCCACGATTGGGCTCAATTCCGCGTTGGATCAAGAGTGCTTTACCGTCTCGTATCACAACGGCTCCTGCGCCAATGGAGAAATTCCCGAAGTGTATGAATCCACATCCTTCAGCAGGGCAGGCTGGTCGATCCCGTCCACCCTCTAGTTTAGACTCGAGTTCACTCCCGCACTTCGGACAGTATTCCATTTGAATCACCCCGTGAATGTGTTTAATTAAACGTCTGATTTGATTGTACCACGTGTTTTGTTTTTCACATTTTCAATGGTTTTGTAATTAATGAGTGTCGAAGTACTAAACGTCTTGAAATTTACCAAGAGTTGGTATAAAGGTATGCCGAACAATGAAATCTTGTATAATTTGGCGACTGTCCTGAGGTGCCATGAGTGCGTTATGGTTTGTTTACTGTGACCGGCATGACTTCACCTAATTTTTATTAGGGTCTATCGCATTCATCTCTTTCAGTTTTTGATTAGGTCGTGCGGCAGAATTGCTCCCGCCTAGAAAAATATCATGGAGTTAATAACATATGGCTTTTGCTGATAAAACAGCTCGAAGTTTAACGGGTGGGCGCTTCTTTTATGGATGGATTATCGTGCTCATAACGTTTATGACGAGTATGATCACAGCAGGGATCACGGGATACGGATTGTCATTCTTTGTTTTGCCAATGAGTACTGATCTCGGCATCACCCGGACAGAATTTTCCAGTGTTTCACTGTTTCGATTGGTTCTGATGCCCGTTGTTCCTTTGTTGGGAATTTTAGTCGATAAGAAACATGGGCCCAGAATATTACTTTCTGTAGGTGGAGTTATAGCTGGGGTTACTTTGATTGCAACCGCGACTGTGCAAACCCTGTGGCAATTCTATGTGATCTACGGCATAGTTTTTGGCTTGGCAATGCTTGCGATGGGGGGCATGCTGGTTGGTCCTGCGATTATTTCAAAATGGTTTATCCAGCGCCGCGGTCGAGCGATGGCTATAGGTACGATGGGTATTTCAACTGGTGGCGTTGTAATTGCACCATTAGCGGGATGGGCCATTAGCGAATATGGCTGGAGAACTGCGTGGGTGATCCTTGGGATTGTCGTCATTTTCGCGATCACACCAATTTCGGGGCTCTTCATGCGGCGTAGTCCTGAAGATATGGATATGTACCCTGATGGCGAGTCTTCTAATGTAGAATCTGCTGGCAATATGGGTGCCAACTCCGAATTTCCCTGGACTGTTCGGCAAGCATCAAAGACGTCGGCTTTTTGGCTCATTTTGGGTTCGCAAACTCTTGGATTTGCTGCCTTGTCACCAACGTTATTTCACCAAGTTGCTTACATGCAGGACAAAGGACTTGGTCTTGGTGCGGCTGCATCAATTGCAACTTTAGTCGCATTATGTGCAGTGATCAGTAAATTGCCATGGGGATTATTAACTGAACGAATTCAAGTTCGGTGGGTACTCTCCTTATGTACGATCACTGCGGGTCTCTCGTTGATGATCGTTGTCGTTTCCCAAGATCTTGCGATGTTTTACGTATATGCTGTGCTTTATGGTCTGATGATGGGTGGATATCCTACGATTATGAATGTAGTATGGCCAACCTATTTTGGTAGGCAGAATGCTGGAACTATTCGCGGATTTGTTACTCCGGTAAGTACAATCGTTGGTACTGTAACCCCAGTTTTTGCGGGCTTAATGTGGGATAGGCTTGGCAGCTACGATTTGGCGTTCACAGTTTTCGCGATTTCGTGGGTGTTAGCGGGCATTATTATGTTGGTTGCATCCCAACCCAAACCACCTACAAGTTCATAGGATTAGGAAATTAGTTGCCGTTGACGATGAGAATCTTGACTTGATAACGAATCCGATGCTATATTCGGCGCAGTTCGGAAACTAACGGAATGCAGGTGTAGAATATAGCTAAAGAGTACTTTATCAACGAAAAGATTAGAGCGCGCGAAGTAATGGTGATCGCTGATGATGGCGAAAAGCTGGGCGTAATGGAGCTTCGTGAGGCTGTTGACTTGGCTCGTGGTCGAGATCTTGACTTAGTGGAAGTAGCGAGCAATGTCCAACCACCTGTATGTCGGATGCTTGACTATGACAAATTCCGTTATGACCAATCGAAAAAAGAGCGAGAAGCAAAGAAAGCTCAAAAGAGTAATACGGTTAGTGAGGTGCGCTTAAGGCCGAAGATTGGCGCACATGATATAGATTTTAAGACGCGAAAGATACGTCAATTCCTTGATGGTGGAGATAAGGTTCGTGTCTTCGTTTTGTTTAGGGGACGGGAGATTATGCATCCAGAGCAAGGAGCAGTGCTTTTAGCGAAGGTTGCGGAATCTGTAGGGGACATCGCTATTGTAGATGCCGCACCGCGTATGGAAGGTAGGACCATGAGCATGGTTCTGGCGCCGGGAAAAACCAAACCCGTGTCGACCAAAGGCGAATCTGAAAAGAAAGATAAAGCATAAAATGCCAAAAATTAAAACACATAAGGGTGCTCAAAAGCGATTCAAGATCTCCGGTTCGGGAAAGCTAATGCGCAGGAAACAAATGTCTAGTCACTTAAGGCTAAAAAAACCGAAGCGGGTTAGGCGTAAGTTCTCTGAGATGTTCGCAATGAATCCATCAGACGACAAACGTATCAAACGCGTATTACCGTATGGTACGGGTAAAA
The DNA here is from genome assembly GCA_009392005.1 of SAR202 cluster bacterium. Taxonomy (GTDB): domain Bacteria; phylum Chloroflexota; class Dehalococcoidia; order UBA6926; family VFHL01; genus VFHL01. The sequence goes on along the minus strand of VFHL01000006.1, from coordinate 14,413 downwards.
GATAAGAAGGATAGAGAATGCCACGTGTAAGAGGTGGTCCTAAGACTAGGCGTCGCCACAAAAAAGTTTTGAAAATAACCAAAGGCCAGTGGGGCACTCGACATCGATTGTTCCGTCGGGCACATGAAGCGATGCTAAAGTCGTTGAGCTATGCTTACGCCCACAGACGAGAACGCAAAGGCGATATGCGACGACTTTGGATCCAGCGGATTAATGCAGCCGCCCGACTGAATGGCATAACATACTCTAAGTTTATCTATGGTCTGCAAAAAGCAAATGTTAGGGTTGATCGTAAGATGCTCGCAGATATTGCTGTGAAAGAGCCCGACGCGTTCGCACAGATTGCTGAAGTTGCAAAAGCACATCAAGCTGCGTAAGTAGACTGTAAGATCAAGGCTGGAAATACATTCGCCGATCATCTCAATACAGCGCGTTTAAAATGTTTAGGGGGCTGTAGCTCAGTTGGGAGAGCGCCTCAATGGCATTGAGGAGGTCAGGGGTTCGATTCCCCTCAGCTCCACCATCTAAACCCTATATAACAAGGGTTTCCGCATTTTTATTAAGAGACCGGAGCTTTGAGCGTCACGCTCTGCCGCAAAAGTCCCTATTTTCTAACGTATTTCGATACTTCAAACGTCCGGATTATCACTCTAATCCATCGTTTCAAGCACAGAGTGAAATCTGACAATCCAATTCCTGATCAATTCGGAATAATCGCCATCTTTTCCTCATAAGGTTTTTCTAAAAAAATATCAAAATCCTTGAGCCAGTCTGTATGCGATTTCCCAAACGTCGTTACGAATTGTGTTTCGAAACTACCTGCCTCTTCAAGGCCTTGGTAGAATTCGAAGATCTTATCGACACCTACTTCGTCTACTAAGAAGGCGACAAACCATGCGCCGATGCGATATGCAATAGTCTTATCCGGTTCTTGGAACGTAAACTCCGTTAGCGGCTTACCAGCATTCTTGTATTGCTCAGGTAGTGGTCCCAAACCGCTCCTGTTGTAATCGGTAGTCAGATATCGACGCATTTCGTTGTGGAGAGAGTTGGGAGCGGCACCAGGTTGCTGAGCGTAGAAATAATGCTGCAGATAGGTTGCAGTGCCTTCCATCCACCATGCAACGTCTACTGTGTTGTTGCCCATTCGTTTGCCCATAAACTTGTATAAGTCATCCCTCGAGACTGCAGGGTCAGCGATGCTAGATAGTTGATAAATGTGGAAGAGCTCGTGCAGAGGTACAGTTCTGTACCCTTTTTCATGCTGTGGCATTTTATGACTTTTGAGTCTCATTAGGTAATAGCCTCTAGCTCTGAAGTCACTGCAGATACAAGAACCGGCAACTTTACCGTCTTTTTCGGTGAACAGACATTTCCCAGTTGTTTCACAGTCTTTGCCTCCATATGGGCCACATGGGCCATCACGCCAACCAATTGGATGGTGCTCCAATATGTAGTTGCAGTAAAGTTTTTCGAGTTCAACTGCACTTTCTGAATCATCCCTATTAAGCAAAGCGATGTAGAGGGGGCTAATCATCTCCCAGTTAGTTTCAGGCCGATCAAAGTAAAGCTCCTTTGATAAACAGACCTGTTCTTCGACGATCTTCAATTCATTGTTAGGGATTAACTTCGATACAAAGAGTTTGATTTTCAGAGGACTCATATCGCATTCAGAAAAGGCTACTATGCGCGCTTCGCCTTCGCGAGCAGGGGTCGAAGTTGTGGTTGGTCTAGCTGTGGGCGTGCTGGTCTGGGTGACTGCGACTGGTGTGCTGCTCGTTGTAGCGGGAGTACTTGTTTGCGTAACTTCTTTCAGAGAAGCATTTTCAGCTTCAAGTCGCGCTTCAAGCTCTGAGCTGTCAGAGCAACCAACGGCTAATAAGAGCTGAATCAATAAGAGAAATAATGGCAAGAAATATTTCATTGCGACAGTGTACCAAATTTATTTGTTCAGTACATTTGTCAAGTTATCGAACTGAGAATTCAGCAAAGTATCTTTGACAAGCCCCCCCCCATGGTTAAAGGGGAGCCGAGCAAACTTCGCCCCCGCCCCCCCCCCGCTTCTCTGCCGAAAACGGTCTGCATTGCTAATACGCGCTTATTTGTCAAACTTAATCACGGCCTTTAGGCCATCCATCTTTGTACGCGCTGTAAATGCATCAATCGCATTTTCAATATGAAATTCGTGCGTTACCATCGCATGAATTTCATCTTGTATTTCAGTGAGGAGTCTTAAAGATCGCTTGTAATGATCTACAGGGGCATTTTGTGTGCCAGTGACAAACAGTTCATTGTAATGAATCAAATTTGGATCGAGTGATACTTTAGAACTAGGTGGTGAACCACCAAAAATATTTATCCAACCTTGTTTTCGGGCCAAATGAACGCTAGCCTCAATGACTTCCGCATTACCGACGGTTACAATTACTGCATCGAACCCAACTCCATTGGCCTTTTTTAGAACATTCGCTGCTGTTTCTTCATCAAGATGATTAAGCGTTTGGGTTGCTCCCAAATTTTTAGCAGCAGTTAGTCTTTCATCGATTTGATCAATTACTAAAATATTTGTTGCACCCAGGTGCTTTGCTAAGATCAAATGCGTCAACCCCATTGGCCCAGCTCCAATAATCGCTATATTCGTCCCAGCTTTAACCTTGCAGGTTTCTAAAGAATACAGTGCACAGGCGAATGGTTCGTTTTGGCAAGCAATGTCGAATGGGACATCTTTTGGAATCTTCAAGAGGTGGCCGATATCGACAAGCTGTTTTGGTAATAAAACATACTCAGCGATTCCGCCATCATGATCATATCCTAATGTTGTCCGGTTCTGACAGCGGTTCTGTTTTCCCATTTGGCAGTATTCACATGCCCCGCACGATACTATTGGGCATGCGGTTACGCGATCACCGATGGATAGTCCGCTTACATCTGAACCGATTTCTACAATAGTTCCTGCAACTTCATGTCCCAAGGTGACATTTGGTGTAGCGCTTTTTTCTCCTTTGTAGACACGGATATCAGAAAAACACAAAGATGCGGCTCCCGTTTTTACAAGGACATCACCGGGACCAGGCGTTGGAATAGGAACATCACCAATTGATAACACTCCAGCATTCTTGTAGACACATGCTTTCATTGTGGACACTGAATTAAACCTCTATGACCTCTTTGTATGAATTTGTTTGTTGAATCAATCGTATCACGTTAACTCTTCTCATTTGTAGATGTAGAATAGTGCTACAATACGTCCGCTTTTGGAATCAACCGAATTAAGCGCATGAGTCTACAGGGATTTAGAAGAAAGTTGTGGTAATTATGACAGAAAACATAGAAAAATATCTTGTGGTGAACGGTGTTCGCTTGCGATATTTTGATTGGGGAAATGAAACAAAACCTGTGATGGTCTGCTTGCACGGTCATACGGGTGATTCGAGTATTTGGATTGAATTTGCTGAAGCTATGTCACCCCACTATCGAGTATTGACTGTCGATCAAAGGGGCCATGGAGGAAGCGGTTGGGCCGAAGATGGGTATAGTCGAGATCGCTTTGTCGATGATCTAGCGGTCTTTATTGATACATTGGGCCTATCTCGAGTTACACTCGTTGGCTTGTCAATGGGAGGATGGAATACTCTTCTATATACTCCCTTGCACCCAACTATAGTCGAGAAAGCGGTGATTGTGGATATTGCGCCTGAAGCTAGTGAGGAATCAAAACAAATGTGGGGATCACGCCCACCCACTCCCTTAGAATTTGATTCTTTTGAACATGCCATTCGCTGGGGCCGCGAATATAGCCCATGGTCTACTGATGCGCGTTATCAAATTGATATGAGAGCGAAATTGCATGAGCGTGAAGATGGCAAGTGGACGTGGAATGCAGATCCAGTTCTTTATAACATGCAACTCGAGGACAATAGATCAGAAGATTTGATTAACAGATATTGGGCGAGTCTTTCAAAGTTCACATGCCCGATTTTAGAGGTGCGTGGCGGTGAGAGCCCGCTCGTATCTGACACAATTATCGATCGAATGAAACAGGCGAATGAGACATACTTCAGCAGTGTGACCGTTGATGGGGCAGGCCATGTAGTTCCAGTTGATCGCCCAGAAGAGTTTATTGATGTGGTCGGGGAATTCTTGGGAATTTCTTAAGGATGAAAGTGTTTTCATTGAAAATTTTATGTTTAACGACATTTCTTAGGTACCAATAAATGAGTGGAAATCACATTGTTGAACAGTGAAAATTATTCCATCTGGCATGAATGGTTGAAGGGCCAGCCTCCTGTCCCTGAAACGATTGGACCATATAAAATTATAGAACGATTAGGTACAGACAATCCAAATTATCAAGCTATTGTGTACCGTGCCTACGATGCAAATACCGGTCAAGATATCGCGATTAAAGTTCTCGGGGATCCAATGGAATCCTTCGAGAGCTCGATCTTGAATGTGCTGATTGGGGAAGATTCTTTTGATGAATTACGAAAAGAGGCGGCGACTCTCGCGAAAATTGACCATCCGAATATTGTAAAAATACTCGATTCCAATGAAGACCAGATTCATGGCGTGTACTTAGTGATGGAATGGATTCCCTCTGGTTCACTTCGTGACGAAATCATTAAATATGGTTCATCTGGGTTGCCGTTATCGAATGTTCTATCAATTATGAAAGGTGTTTTGAGTGCATTAGAAGCGACTCATGAAATTGGACTTCTTCACCGAGATGTAAAACCGGAAAACATTCTTTTGGATCGGCAGAAAAAGCCGTATCTGACTGATTTTGGAATTGCGTTTGAGTTTGGTGAAATGTTTAAAGCATTAGCGGGGCGCGGAACCGATGGATATATGGCACCTGAACAAAGAGATGAGGATCATATCGAAAAAATCGGTCCTTACTCAGATGTTTATAGTGCTGGTATTGTTCTCTTTGAAATGTTATGGGGACATCTACCGGGAACAGCTGGACTAGAAAAAATGCATTTAGATAATCAAGCAAGTGAATTGGTTGAGGTTACCACTCGCGCGATTGAGGTGGATTTTAGGAAAAGGTTTCAATCCGCGAGTGAAATGTTAAGGGCCTTGCAATATCTTTGTTAATGTTGTGGCCCCTCGGATCCAGGACATCGATATTTAACGATTAGTGGCCGGAGCTGGCATCATTTTAACGGGAACTTCAATAAGGGTCGGTTTATTGTTGCTTAGAGCTTCATTCAATGCTGGCCCGACCTCTGATGGGCCTTTCAGTTTCATACCGTCTGCGCCAAAGGATTCGGCTAGCTTCGCAAAATCTGGGTTCTGCAATTCCGATCCGATAGCGCGCTTCTCGAACCTTGTATGTTGATCCCTTAAAACATTACCGTATGCTCCGTCGTTAAATACAAGCGTTACGAGGTTGATATTGTGTTGGACAGCGGTGGCTAATTCTTGAACCTGGAACATAAAACCTCCATCACCGCAAATGGCAACAACAGCAGTGTCAGGTTTCGCGACTTTCACACCTAATGCTGTTGAAAATGCGTAGCCTAAAGTACCAAAATATGATGACGTGAGATATGTACGAGGTTGGTAGACTGGGTAGTAGACGTGACTGAAATACCCGATTTGGGTCATGTCTTCGACAGTGATACCGTCCTCAGGCATCACTTCTCGTATGGATTTCACAATCGATGCTTGCGGTTCGGTTTGTCGTAAAATGTCCTCACGTTCTTGACGGCGAGTAGCAATTTCATCTTCACGTTTTTCTTTCGGTGCGCCCAAGCTTTGCAGTTTTTTGTGTAACTCTTCAAGGGCAGTACGGGCATCGCCAACGACACCTATTGTGTTCTGATGATTTCGGCCGATTTCGCTTTCGTCAATATCGATCTGAACTACTTTTTGGCCATCTTCAGGATTCGCTGTTGCAAATCTAGTGCCTACTGCCAAGATGACATCACTATCTTTTAGGACATCAGTAAGTTGGTCCATAGCACCACGAGCGGTACCGAGAAACATTGGGTGCCGGGCTGATACAGCGCCTTTTCCCTCAGGAGTAGTCAAGACTGGTGCTTGAAGGTGATTTGCGACTTCTTCTAACGCATCCGTTGCTTCTGATGAGATGACTCCGCCACCCGCCCATATAACGGGATTTCTTGCACTGGTAAGAACTTGAGCAGCTTCTGCCACAGCATCTTGGTCCACCGCCAATGGTGCATAATTACCGGGTTCTCGCAGTTCAATATTTGTGATTTCCGCCATCGTTTCTGGGGGGATATCTATTGCTACCGGCCGTGGCCTCCCTGTTTGTAAATGCGTAAATGCTTCATGGATTGCATTTGGTATTTCTTGTGGATCGTTTATATTGGCATCCCATTTTGTCACTGATCTAACGATGCTGAGTTGGTCTTCCACTTCGTGTAAGACTCCACGACTTTTTCCAATGAATTCGGTATTAATTTGTCCAGCGATGAGCAACACCGGTGATGACGCTGCGAATGCCGTTCCAAGTCCAGCTGAGGCATTCATAATGCCTGGCCCGGGCACTACGAGCGCGACCCCTGGGTTGCCGCTTGCACGTGCATAACCGTCTGCCATGTACGTTGTTGCTTGCTCGTTGCGGGTTGTAATGAAACGGATATCGGTTTGTTTAAACAAAGCATCCATCGTGTCCATAATTTGGACACCGGGCAAACCGAAGATAACTTTCACTCCGTGACGAATCAGTGATTGCACTAGCGCTTCTCCGCCTGTCATATCGGGCATGGAAATATCTCCTTTCGCTTCCAAACCTTGTTGCATTGTAACCGTGGACGTATTCAACGTAAATCTAGTACGTTTAAAAGGACCTCTATTTTCACGTAGCACTTGATGGTTATTGAAATATGAAGTGCACTGTCGTTACCTTTGTTTAGTTAACAAGGGAGTATCAGCGACCAAAGTCATGTACGATGTAAGTGTTACCTTATGTATTGTGAACACATTTCATGCTTTTCGTGGTTTCTTAATCTTCAACCACTGGAATTGAGCAAACTTGGAATTATTGTCTTTAAAGCGACCAAGAATCTTTTATGGTTGGTGGATTGCTTTCGCTGGCTTATTAATCAACTTTTATTTAGCGGGCACTTTTTGGTATGGATTCAGTGCGTTTTTTCAACCATTAACGGATGAATTTGGTTGGACACGAGCTGCAATTTCTGTTGCCTTTTCGATTCAATCTTCTGAAGCCGCTGTCCTTGGACCTTTCGCAGGTTTTGCAATTGATCGATTTGGTCCTCGTGGAATCATGATATTTGGGATTACCATGTCAGTCATCGGGTTCTTTTTGTTGAGCTTCGCTAATTCTATCTGGACTTTTTATGGAGCATACGCTGTCGTTTCCCTTGGTCTTTCTTTTGGCTCTTGGTTGGCGATTAGTACAGCGATTAATAATTGGTTTGATCAAAAGAAAGGTCGTGCGTTTGCCATCATGACTCTTGGTGCGGGGCTTGGTGGAATGTTGACTCCATTAGTAGTCATTTTGATCGATGTGGTGGGTTGGCGTGTCGCGCTTCAATTGATTGGAGCAGGATTAATGTTGGTTGGATATCCAACTGCAGCTATGGTTCGCAGAGATCCTGAACCTTACGGATTTCTTCCTGATGGCGTGCCTCTGGGTGACTCGGCTCAAGAAGAGTGTGATGATATTGATCCATCTCTCGGTGATATTTTACGTAGTCGGGCATTTTGGCAAATTGGTTTCGCTGTGGCATTTGGTTTTTTCATTGTTAATGCCATCATTGCTCATCAGATTCCGGCACTGGAAAGCTTCGGTGTATCGCGCGGTAGCGCCGGTTTTGTTATAACGATTATGACATTAGCAAGTTTGGCCGGTCGATGGATTGGCGGGACCACTGCGGATTACTGGGACAAAAGAAAAGTTCTAGTGGTGGCATTTATTATGCAATTCGTCGGTCTTATCATTTTCGTGAATATCCGAGTTTTTTGGCACGCTGTGGTTTTTGCTCTAATTTTCGGGCCAGGATTTGGTGCCTCCATACCGACTCGACCTGCGCTTCAAGGAGAATATTTTGGGAGGCAATCATTTGGTAGCCTGATGGGGATCTTGTATTCCATGACAGGTATTGGTGGTGCGACGGGTCCGGTCCTCGCTGGGTGGATGTTCGATACTTGGGGATCCTACCGGATGGCTTTGTTTCTAATGGCCTTACCAATGTTGGCCTCAATTCTTCTCTTTGGTCTTTTGAAAAAACCAGATTGGAGTCAAGAACGTTAAGGTGTTTTGCATACCAATTTGCGTGTTTCACGACCGAATATTTTCGGGTGCTTTAGCGGTATAATTGAAGAGACTATTGTAGATCAATATCATCATGACGAGAGCATAAAATGAATTTTCGTTTGAATGAAGAACAACTTTTGATTCGTGATTCTGTGCGGCAGTTGTCCCGCGAAAAAATCGAGCCACGTGCTCGCGACATTGATGTGTCCGAGATGTATCCAGAAGATGTTTTTCAGTTGTTCAGAGATCAAGGTTTGTTGGGTCTCACAATCCCTGCTGATGAAGGCGGTACCGGAGCAGGTGTTCTGGCATTGTGCTTGGCGGTTGAAGAGGTTGCGTGGGTATGCTCCTCCTCTGCGAAAATTCTAGCTTTAAGTCAATTTTATACTTTGCCACTTCTTATCGCGGGCACTAAGGATCAAAAACAAGAATATCTTGCTCCAGCGGCTTCTGGGATGAAACGAGGGGCTTTTGCACTTACTGAACCAAATGGTGGTTCAGATGTAGGAAGTATGGTTGCACGTGCGATTGATACAGACGAAGGTTATGTAATTAGCGGAGAAAAATTGTTTGTTTCAGGTGGTCCTCAAGCTGATTACATGATATTTTTCGCGAAATTAGGTTCCCTAGAAGGTAATGAAGGTCTAACTGCTTTTATCCTCCCTACGGATTCGCCGAATCTTTTCCAATTGCGCCAAGATCGCGGTTTGGGCGTGAGGGGCGTTCCACATCCGGATTACGCGGTTGAAGACTACCTTCTCTCTAAAGACCTGCGTCTAGGTGCTGAAAAGGGTGGTTATGAAATTGCCCGGCGAACGTTGAATGCCATGCAGGCTGTTACTGCGGCCCGAGCTTTGGGGCTCGCAGAAAGGTGTCTCACGCTTGCGATTGACTATGCTACAACACGAAAAATTTATGGAGGATCTCTTTCAGATATGGGTGTTATACGGTCTCGCATGGCGGATATGGCGCTTGAAGTGGAAGCGGCAAGATTACTGACTTACCAAGCAGCATCACTCATCGATGAAGGCAAGGATTTGCTAGAGATTGAGCCTTATTTGTCTGCGGCAAAGGTTTTTGCGAGCGAAATGGCTGTGCGTGCTGCTTCGGAGACTATGGAGATTATGGGTGGACATGGCTATATGACTGAATATCCAGTCGAAAGATGGTATCGGGATGCCCGACAACTTGTTCATTACGCGTTACCAAATGATGTCCATCGCGACAGGATTGCTCAGGCCTTGATAGACCGTAAACTATCGTATTGAATGGATTGAACCCACTTAACGATGAAGGTTTCTTGTTTTGTGTGGTTTCAGGTGGTTTTGTTTAGAGGGCTAGATTGTCGTTAAGATCATCTGACTGAATGCTTGGGACACTTTCACGGATTTTATTCCATGCTGATTTCATTTTCGTGATTTCCTCTTGCGAAGGATCTCGATTTCCGTATCTCGTGTCTGAAAATATTTGGGTGAGTGTTTGGATTTCTTCTGGTGGAAATTTTGCGATTGCCCGTTCGTAAAACTCAAGTGGTGTTTCTGATCTCCCCCGATTCAAACCGCTTCGGCGCGCGAGTATAAGAAAATAGAAATACGTTCTATATGCGATCCCTCGAGGTCCAGTTAATGCAACAGGATTTTTCTTGTCCTGAGACGTTTTGTTAACAAGATTTGATAGGACTTTACCAATTACTGTAGCGAGATCATTTTTTGTTGACCCAGTTATTGGCAATAACTCGTGTTCTTCATTGATTCCTTCACTATTCTCTATACCACGTCGCCGTTTAAACAACCGTTTCACTATGAGAGCGCCGATTAACAAGAAAATTGTGCCAAATCCCCACCGAATTGCTGTTGGGAGCCATGGTAATGGATTCGCCTGTTCATTAGTTCTTTCTTCAAATTGTCCCATCTCACTTACAGCGGTTGCCATTCTATCAAGTGTTTCGTTTATATTGTCCGATAGGAGTGGCGCAATCAGATTCACGACGAATTCTGTTAGGTAACCTAAAACGAAGGCGAGTCCAAGTAAAAGCAACCTAATCCCTTGCATGAGGAGGTCGACGGCGAAAATTGCGATACTTCCAACACCAGTATTCGCCAAGAACGTGAGTATGATGCTGCCACAAATGATAATCACTAGCGAGATTATGATTGAGCGGCCCCATACCCCCCGAATGATATGTTGGTCAAAATTTAACGCAATGACCTGGCTTAACGCTAACGCACTGAACCCAGATATAAAGAAGCTATAAATGGCTGTGGTGATTCCAATATCAGTAGGAAAGAAGGTGCTTGAGATGGCTCCGAAAAGAACGATTGGGATTCCAATTCTGAATGTTAAGACTATGTGTTGCCCAGGCGAGGAAGATAATCCGTGTCGCACGCCAGACCACCAGAAAACCGATAAAGCAACGCTTCCAACTGCCAGAGATCGAAGGATAGGTGAATTCGCGGTGATTAACTCATATACCCATCCTGTTCTGAAAACGGTTAGTCCCTCACCAGAAGAAAATCCGAGAACCAGATAAATAGTTATCAGGAGCAATAAAACTGACAATAAACGGGCTGGAAATTCCGGCAATTCCATGGAAACAATCCAGCGTGTTTGTAAATACGAAGTGATTCCCATCAATATCGCGTACGGATATGCGACGGCATTGCTTCCTATTCCCACAGCCATACTTAGGAGGCTAAAAATCACTGCGATCCAAGAGACTTCGGTGATCAAGCTTAAGACGTTTATAAACCGCTTATTCCAAATCATTTTGATGCCGCTCTTCCGCTAATTTGTCTGTGAAATTACCGACAATTGTACCTATATCATAAATTTTGATCGCTCCATTGAAAGCTTCATTTATAGGTTGTTCGCCTACCCAAAGGATGAACAATTTATGTCCTCTACGTCGCAAATCAAGTAGGGTATTTAATAAGTCATCAGGCATTACAGCTGTAATGAAGACGAGAGTCATACCGAGCGGAAAGCGGTGGATTTGTTGCCAGACCATTTCATTGATTGAAGATGAGCTGAGCGTTCCCATCATTGCGAGAGTCTCCAATAAGATGTTCAAATGGTTGGGATTACGACTCGGTGATATAACTGTTGCGGCTTCCGATACCAGAGAATGAGAATTCGTCATTAACCCGACGCTAAAGCGATTTCGAAAGGAGTCGTGTGCAAGGGATGCTGCTGTAGTCACGGCCCGTTCCAAATACAGACGTTTTTGGAATCCATAAGGGCCTTCTTGATCCATTGTTGATGCGTTAACAATCATAAACATAGAATGAGAAACAGAAGGTTCGTATAGTCGCACTTGGATGTTGGTATTCCGCGCGGTGGCTTTCCAGTCAATTTTCTTGAGAGGATCTCCCGGGCTATATTCTCGGACACCAGCGACGCGGGTTGGGTCTTCATATATTGGTTCGCCACCAAGGGTATTGCCGAATGGCTTTTCGGCTGGCAACCCTAATTCAGGGAGGGGAATGATATTTGGATAGACTATGAGTTCTTGGAAGTCTTCTAGATTCAGCTGTTTTCGGAACAAGCCAAAAATATCTCCGCTCGCAATTTTAACGGGTCCAAATCGATATAGGCCTCTTTGTTCGCATTTAATTGGGACTCGCCAGTTGACCCGTTCGTACCACGAGAGCGATGTCGAATAGTTTAGAAAATGAATGTTGGATTGATCCAACGAGAACCCCTCTTCATCGCTGTTCGATCGGGTATCAACTGGTGTGGTTTCAGTAATTTGAACCCAGGGCAATGGAAGCATTTTCGAATTTGTGAGGTGGATTCGAAATTCAATATCATCTCCGGGGAAGGCTCTTGTTTGGCTTAGCTGGCGCCTAAACTCTAGTCGTTCTAAAGCTAGATTGCTCCATAATTTTGCGATGAGCCATCCAATTATCACCAATGTGCTTAAAGTGATTAATAGGGGTTTACCCGTAAGTAAGCCGAATGCGCCAACGATTGCGAATAATGATATCCAATCGCTAGTTAAGAGGTTTCTACGCATTATATATCCTTATAATTGGTTGACCTACAAGTGATACTGCTTGCTAGTTCTCGATGTTCACTGGGACCGGGATGCTGTCAATGACCTCTTCAAGTATTGCTTCACTTGTTTGGCCTTGCAATCGACTTTGGGACGACAAAATCAAGCGATGGCCAAGTACTGGGGTCACTAAGTGTTTGATATCGTCTGGAACGATATGATTTCTCCCTCGCAATGCGGCGAGGGTTTGTGATGCATTGTAAAGAGCTAATGACGCTCTTGGGCTTGCCCCCATCTCAAGCGCAGGATGGGAGCGGGTCGCATGAATAATTTCTATCATGTATCGGCGTAACGATTCCTCTACTTGCACTTTAGGGATCTTGACTTGTGCTTGTGTGATTTCATTTGCGGTGATTACTGGCATCAATTTGGTGAGCAAGTCGCGTTCTTCAAATCGGATTAGCATTTCATTCTCTTCTTCCTCGCTTGGATACCCAATTGTTAAACGTAAAAGAAATCTGTCTAATTGCGCTTCTGGCAATGGGTAAGTTCCCTCAAGTTCGATTGGGTTCTGCGTTGCAAGGACGAGAAATGGGACAGGTAGTGGTCTTGTTTCGCCGTCCAACGTCACTTGTTGTTCTTGCATGGCTTCTAATAACGATGATTGAGTTCGCGGGGTCGCACGATTGATTTCATCAGCAAGCAATATTTGGGAAAAGATTGGACCAGGACGAAAATGAAACTCACTATCTTGATTATTAAAATAATTTATTCCGGTTACATCAGATGGCATTAAATCTGGTGTGAATTGGATTCTTCCAAACGAGCAATCTAGAGATTTCGCGATTGCTTTAGCTAGCGTAGTTTTGCCAGTCCCCGGGACATCTTCGAGGAACGCGTGGCCACCCACCAGGATCGCAAGCAGGATCATCTCTATTGTGTCCTCCTTGCCAACAAATACATTTGCAACATTTTGTTTTAAACGCGAACCAATGTTTGTTATGTCGGACACGTCTACTGGTGTAGTCAAAGGATTACCTCTCAAAGCTAGCATTCTGGCTGGTTTTAGGCGTTAATCTTACATTTTCAACTGGATACCGGTAAAGAGGCTTCTTACAGATTTCTTAACAAAGATGTTTGTCTAGCAGCAGGTTGTATTGTTATTATCTATATAGAGGGTTTTAATAAGATAGTGGATGAGGGAGGGAAATACATGCCCGAATCAGTGAATGGCTCAATGGTGAACTACAAGAGTAATGGAGATTCAGCTTCTGCATATGTCGCGTATCCCGAAAATGGAAAATCTAATCGGGCCGTGATTGTAATTCAGGAATGGTGGGGTTTGGATGAGCACATCCGGGACATCACCGATCGTTTTGCTCGTCAAGGTTTTGTCGCGGCTTCTCCTGATTTGTTCCATGGCAGGGTTGCAACCGAACCAAGTGATGCTCAAAAGCTAGCTCAGGCACTTGATCGTGATCGTGCTGCAAAAGAGATTGATGCTTTAGGTAAATGGCTTGGGGATCAAAGCTATGTAACTGGGGAAAAATTTGGTGTGGTTGGTTACTGCATGGGTGGCGGCCTTGCACTATCCACAGCAATTCGGAATTCGCAGGTTGGTGGATGTGTTAACTATTATGGAGGTGCTCCAAATCCTCCGGAATCGGCGCAGAATTTGGAAGCCCCTGTTTTAGGTTTTTTCGGTACAGATGAAGTTGAACGAGCCAATAGCCTAGAAGAAATACTTAAAGGGTATGGCAAACAAGTAGAAGTGCATATTTACGATGGAGCGACTCACGGGTTTTTTAATGACACGGGCGATGGATATCATCAGAATGCATCCTATGATACGTGGCCACGTGCTTTGCGCTTCTTTGAAACCGTTTTGTAGGCGTTTCTACAAAACATGTTGTGGTTGGCCTATATAGGATGGTTAGCGGAGCATTTTTATGCTCTCAGAGACTTGACGTACCTGCCAGTGGGTGGTACTTTCCCACTAGTGGAGTAGGGGATCGTAAGTACGTGCTAAATTCTTAACTATGGTATTTATCGGATTGGTGAAAATCTGTATAATGCGAAACCAGCATGTTAAGTGCGGGCCGCTAGCTCAATTTGGCAGAGCAGCTGACTCTTAATCAGCGGGTTGCAGGTTCGAGTCCTGCGCG
>VFHL01000005.1 GCA_009392005.1 SAR202 cluster bacterium | reverse complement strand
CCGTGAAGATGCGGGTTACCCGCGACAGGACAAAAAGACCCCGTGGAGCTTTACTATAACCTGGCATTGGATCGAAGCTAGAGCTGTGTAGCATAAGTGGGAGGCTTTGAAGTTGGGGCGTTAGCCTCGATGGAGCCGCCAGTGAAATACCACTCTTCTCGTGTTTTGTTTCTAACCTGCGATCAAGCGCAGGGACCGTGTCAGGCGGGTAGTTTGACTGGGGCGGTCGCCTCCTAAAGAGTAACGGAGGCGCGCAAAGGTCCCCTCAGGGTGGATGGAAATCACCCATCGAGTGCATTGGCATAAGGGGGCTTGACTGTGAGACCTACAAGTCGAGCAGGAGCGAAAGCTGGCCAAAGTGATCCTACGGTTCCGAGTGGAAGGGCCGTGGCTTATCGGATAAAAGCTACCCCGGGGATAACAGGCTTATCTCGCCCAAGAGTTCACATCGACGGCGAGGTTTGGCACCTCGATGTCGGCTCGTCGCATCCTGGGGCTGAAGAAGGTCCCAAGGGTTGGGCTGTTCGCCCATTAAAGCGGTACGCGAGCTGGGTTCAGACCGTCGTGAGACAGGTCGGTCTCTATCCGTCGTGGGCGGAGGAGACTTGAGAGAAGCTTTCCCTAGTACGAGAGGACCGGGAAGGACGAACCGCTGGTGTACCAGTTGTCTCGCCAGAGGCACCGCTGGATAGCTAAGTTCGGACAGGATAAGCGCTGAAAGCATCTAAGCGCGAAGCCTCCCTCAAGATGAGGTCTCCCATCTTTTCGGCTTCGGCCGCAAAGAGTAAGGGCGCAGCAAGACTAGCTGCTTGATAGGCCGCAGGTGTAAGCACAGTAATGTGTTCAGCTGAGCGGTACTAATCGCCCGAGGGCTTGACCTAAGTCCGGCATTGACCAGAACACCAAAAGAACATAATCTAAAAAGATCGTGATCCTACATCCGCAGATAGTGTAATTAGATGGGCGTGTCTTCGAAAAAAAGAGCATGACGCCGCGGGGTGGAGCAGTGGTAGCTCGTCGGGCTCATAACCCGAAGGTCGTTGGTTCGAATCCAACCCCCGCTACCAGAATGAGAAAAAGGGGCGCCCTAGATGAAAAGCATCTTCGTCCCTTTTTTTTATTCTCTGCATCTTAAAACTTGACGTGATATTCCCAATTCAAAACTATTCAACCACAGCAGCCTTCTTCTTCCGAGAAGGTTTTCTACTCTGAACGGATGACTTGGCGCGTCTTTTCTTTGGTTTCACTAAATCACGCAAATATTGACCCGTGTGACTTTCCTCAATCCCCGCTATCTCTTCTGGAGTGCCCATTGCGACGACCTCTCCGCCTTGTTCCCCTGCCCCAGGACCCATATCTATAACCCAGTCAGCACTCTTTATGATATCCAAATGATGCTCAATAAGAACGACCGAATTACCTTGATCAACTAATCGTTGCAAAACATGTAAAAGTGCGTCTGTATCCGCAAAAGACAAACCAGTGGTTGGTTCATCTAATAAGTAAATAGTGCGGCCGGTCGAACGACGGGACAACTCAGTTGACAGTTTGATCCGTTGTGCCTCGCCTCCTGACAAAGTTGTTGCTGGTTGACCTAAACGAATATATCCCAAACCAACATCCTCCAAGGTCTGGAGTTTCTTCTTCACCTTCGGAAAGGCCCCAAAATGCTCCAATGCCTCTGTAACTGTCATATTTAAGACTTCAGATATATTCTTCCCGCGAAAACGGATTTCTAATGCTTCACGATTGTAACGTTGTCCCTTGCAAACTTCGCACGGCACAGAGACATCAGGCAAGAATTGCATCTCTATCTGAGTATATCCATCTCCTTGACAGGCTTCACAACGTCCACCTCGAATATTAAAAGAAAAACGGCCAGGACCGTATCCGCGCGCGCGCGCCTCAGGAACTGTAGAAAACAATTCTCGCACGGGAGTAAACAAGCCTGTGTAAGTCGCCGGATTGGATCGTGGGGTTCTGCCGATAGCTGATTGGTCAATATTGATCACTTTATCAATCTGATCAAGCCCATCAATACTCTCATGCGCCCCTGGACGTTCACGGGCCTGATGATAGTACTGAGACAAACGTTTGGCCAAAATATCGTAAACCAAACTGCTTTTCCCAGATCCAGATACACCGGTGATACAAACAAATAATCCTAGTGGAATAGAAACGTTCACATTCTTCAAATTATTCGCGCGAGCCCCGATGACACTTAAACTACGACCAGCACTCTTGCGCCTTTCGCTGGGAACCGAAATTGTCCTTCGACCACTTAAGTACGCTCCAGTCACAGATTCTTCCGACGACTGGATTGACTCGAAATTTCCTTCAGCAACAATGTTGCCACCATTCTCCCCAGCACCCGGACCAAGATCGATAATATGATCCGCAGCCCGCATGATTGCCTCATCATGCTCAACCACAATGATCGTATTTCCCAAATTACGCAAATTTTGGAGAGTAGCAATAAGGCGCGCATTATCAACAGGATGCAAACCTATTGAAGGCTCATCACATATATATAAAACTCCCATTAGGCCAGAACCAATTTGAGTTGCTAAACGTATCCTTTGAGCCTCCCCGCCGGAAAGGCTTAAAGTTGCACGGTCAAGTGTCAAATAATTCAAACCCACATCAGCAAGAAAATTCAGACGGGCATCTATTTCTTTAAGGATCTGTTCTGCAATCAATGTGTCTCTTTCACTCAAAGTCCCATCCTGATCAAGATTTTGAATCCAATTTCGAGCATCATTGATTGACAGATGAGAAACATCCATGATGTTCAGATTGTCTACACTCACAGCCAGCGCTTCTTTTTTAAGCCGCTTCCCATTACATGCAACACATGCATGAGATGTCATGTATTTCTCAATGTCTGACCGAACATAGTCAGATTCGGTCTCTTTATGGCGGTTCTCTAAGTGAGGTATGACTCCGTCAAAGGTCGTATTAAAAATGCGCCCGCGGCGTCTGTATCTTAACGACGTTCCTTTGCCACGTTTGTTTTTCGTTTTTTTGGTATTGGTTTGTCGCTCATCTGGCCCAAACAAAATGTACGCCTTTTGACGATCCGATAAGTCTTGCACAGGTACATCCATAGCAATTTCAGACGCTTCTGCAGCCAATCTCAAGATTGACTTGTACCACCGATTCATTGTTCCCGCTTTAGCCCACGGCTTCACCGCTCCAGCCGCAAGGCTTATTGATTTATCAGGTATTACAAGATCCGGATCGATTTTAAGTTGGTAACCAAGACCCGTGCATTCTTCACACGCACCATGAGGTGAATTGAAAGAGAAGGTGCGTGGTTCGATTTTACCCACGCTGATGTTGCAGTAAACACATGCGAAATGCTCGCTAAAAAGATGTCCTTCTTCAGAATCTACATCAACTACTTGTAAGAATCCCTGACTCAACTTTAAAGCAGTCTCAACAGAATCAGTGATCCGAGTTCGCAAATCATCATCCTCGTTTAATACTAATCGATCCACTACAACCTCAATGCTATGTAGCCGATTCTTGTCCAAAGCAAACTGCTCGGACAACTCGTGAAGCTCACCATTGACGCGTATTCGAACAAACCCAGCCTGACGAGCATCTTCAAAAACCCCTTGGTGCTCTCCTTTCCGATGTTGAACAACAGGTGCAAGGACGAGTAAACGACTCCCAGAAGGTAACGCTCGGATAGAATCGACAATGTTTTGCACAGTTTGCTGTTCAACAGGCCGCCCGCAGTTATAACAATGTGGTTTGCCTATCCGCGCATACAAAAGACGAAGATGATCAAAAATCTCCGTTATAGTCCCTACCGTGGATCGTGGATTATTTGATACACCTTTCTGGTCAATAGAAATTGCGGGAGAAAGACCTTCAATATAATCAACATCAGGCTTCTCCATACGGCCAAGAAACTGGCGCGCATATGCTGAAAGTGATTCAACATATCGACGTTGACCCTCTGCATAAATCGTATCAAAGGCCAAAGAACTTTTGCCAGAACCTGATAGACCAGTGATGACAACAAGTTTATCCCGAGGCACCTTTGCATCAACATTCTTCAGGTTATGCTCACGAGCACCCTTAACAAAAATATGGTCTATTGACGCCGACGGACTATCTGTCATGGAGTCACACCGCATTCACCAAGTTATATGAGCACTAGTCAAAATATTCTGTGCTTCTTAGGAACTGCCCATCCCGATCATTGCCGCAACCCCAGGAGTGCCAAGAGCGAATGCCAAGGCAAGACCGATAGCTGAAATGGCCAGTATAAAACGCCAACGAGGGCCCAGAATACCCGGGCGGTGCGAAGGGTCAGACCGCAAAAGATCAGCACGATTCTGAAATTTTTTACGTCTCCGCTTCCTTTGACGACTCATCTACCAGTCTTTCCCACCAGTCTTTATTCTTTTTCTGGTTTGGAAGCATCACTGCCCAAAGGATCAGTCAAAAACGAGAATAGAGGTGAGTCCGTTGACAGAACAACCGTGGTCTGCTCTTTTAGAGATGCTTCATATGTCTCTAAGCTTCTGATAAAACTGTAGAACTCTGCATCTTTCTGCAGAGCTTCAGCCAAAGTATCAATTGCCTTTGCCTCTGCTCGACCTTTGATCTGCCTTGACTGTCGGCTCGCCTCTGCTATAGTTTGCGCCACAGTAACATCTGCAGCTGACCGAATTTTAAGGCTTTCGCTGTCTCCCTCAGACCTGAACAGCGAAGACTCTCGTTGTCGCTCAGCCTGCATACGATTATAAACGCTAATTTCAACCTCTTGTGGAAGATCGGCCCGCTTTATCCGTACATCTATCACCGATATGCCAAAAGCTGTCGCTTCATTTTGGGCTGCCGTCGCAACCCTCGTCATAATATCTTCACGTTCAGCCGAGATGATATCAACAAAATCAACCGATGCCAGTTCCTTTCGCATTTCGGAAAACACAATGTCATCTAAACGCGCTCGGGCACCTGATTCTGTTGCGACTGCCTGAAAGTACACTAATGGCTGTGATATCTTCCATCTTGTCACGTGGTCTACAACCAACCTCTTCTTATCCGTCGTCAGGTACTCTTGTGGCGGTGCGTCACTGGAAAGAATCCGTTTCTCGAAAAATAGCACTCGTTGGACAAATGGGGCCTTAAATTGCAGGCCAGCAGATGTCTTCGGATCGCCAACCGGCGCTCCAAACTGAAGAACCAACGCTTGTTGTGTCTCATCAACAATATAAACTGCTTGTGTTCCGACGAAGACACCGATCCCAAGTAGGATGACGATGCCAATTAGTAATCCTCTCATGGCGTCCTCCTACTTATTTTCTTCCGACACTGAATCATCTTGCGTTGTTACAATCGGCGCCACTGATGCACTGTTACCCTCCAGGGGAAGGAACTGTAGCAAATTACCGCCACTATCTGGTGTCAAAATAAACTTCTTTGCGAAGGGAAGAATCCGCTCCATTGTTTCCAAATACAACCTCTCACTCATAACATCTCTTCTATTGATGTACGATGGATCCTTATCCAAACCTTCAAGAGACGCAAGGAATTGTGAACGAGCGGTCTTACGCGCACTTTCACGATCAACCTCTGCAAGATCCGATGTGTCCTCGAGAGCATCAAGATAATCCGCAAGAGCATCCTGTCCGGCAGAACCGGCAAGACCTGCGATGAAGGCTAAGAACCGATCAGCCTCACCTTCTGCTTCCGCGATTCGCGCAGCCTCAAAAGCTTTTGCTGTGTTAATTAGCTCTTCAGCCTGACCAGCTGCTCTTGGCACAATATCATTCTGATACGCTTGCGCCTCATTGATTAATCGCTCCTTGTCTGCACGGGCGCGAACAACCTCCTGAAATGCGTCACGCACTTCTTCAGGTGGATCAGCGACCTGCAAAAGCACCTCGCCAACATCAATTCCGATGTTATATTCCGCGAGCAAACGTTCTAGATTCGCCTTGGTATCCATTTGTACTTTGCCGCGTTCTTCAGTAATCACAGCATCAATTGTCATGTTACCAACAGCACTACGCAAAGCAACTTCAGCCGATGTTCGCAAAACGCTTTCAGGATTTTGAACATTGAAAACAAAATCAGCTGCATCTGCGATCCGATACTGAACCAACAACTCCACTTGGACGATATTTTCATCAGAGGTCAACATCAGCGCTTCTGCTAGGTTGGATCTCTTGCCCGCAACCTCGTTGTTGGATTGATCCGAGTCAGTACGAAAACCAATTTCGGTTCGGCGAACGGTCTGCGTATCAACCACTTCTACTGATTGAATGGGTGCTGGGAAGTGATAATTCAAACCAGCGCCAGTTGGTGGTCCAGAATAACTTCCAAATGTCCGAACGACTCCAGCCTCACCGGGCTGAATCGTATATATACCGGTTGCCAACCACCCTATAAGTGCAAGAATAATTATGATCGGGAGAAAGCGGCCAATAGGTATGCTTGGCGCACCACCACCGCCAGCAGAGGGGCCGTTACCACCACCACCTGGACCACTATTCCCGCCACCAAAGAGGCCGCGTAACTTATCTCCAACGTTTCGCACTAACTGCTCAAAATCCTCTTCAGGGCTTCGGTCAGGCCGCCTATCCATTCTTCGTGTCAGCAATCCGCGCATGGTTCCTCCCGTTATTTGTCACAATACCAGAGGTTACTGTAACTCATATGAACCAGTTTGTTCAAGATAAAAGCAAAACCTGACGCGATCGGACACACGCCAATTGGAGAAAATCTGAGAACGAAAAAATGATCATAAAGAAATATAGAGATTTGAATTCATCCACGCGTATAATAAGTTTAAAATTCAGGGAGACAAAATGTTCACCCATTTACACGTCCATACCGAATATAGCTTATTAGACGGCATGTGCCGTATCCCGGAACTGATTGATGCTGCAAAGGCTCAAGGTATGACCGCTCTCGGTATGACCGATCACGGGAACCTTTATGGTGTTGTTGAATTTTATGAATATGCCCGTAAAGCTGGTATAAAACCCATTATCGGGTGTGAAGTTTATGTAGCCCCTTTTGGAAGAAGCAGCCGAAAACCTTCAGACAAACAGCCCTATCATCTGACATTGCTGGCAAAAAATAATGTCGGGTACGAAAACCTTGTACAACTTGTCAGCAAAGGTCATCTAGAAGGCTTTTATTACAAGCCACGCATTGACCGCGAATTGATGGAGCAACATAGCGAAGGACTAATAGCATTATCCGGATGCCTCGCTGCCGAAGTTCCACGACTCATAACCGCCGGCCAACTAGGCGAGGCCCGCGAATCCATTTCATGGTATAAAGAAACGTTCAATGACTATTACCTTGAACTGCAATCTCACGAAGCCTTACCTGAGCTCACAACCCTGAATTCGACCCTTGTTACCTGGAGTGAAGAGATGAACCTTCCCTTAGTAGCAACGAATGACCTTCATTACGTGAACGCAACAGATGCCGAGTACCATGACATGCTACTTTGCATCCAAACCAATGCAAACGTAAATGACACAAATCGCATGCGCTTAGATGACCCTGGATATTACCTAAAGACCGAAGAAGAAATGCAAGGATTATTCCCGAATAATCCTGAAGCAATTGAGAACACCCAACGCATAGCGGATATGTGCGAACTGAATCTAGAATTTGATCGGCTTCTTCTGCCACAAATAGATATTCCAAATGGAAAAGATTCAAAACAATACTTAGAAGAACTTTGCTGGGAAGGCTTCGCTCAACGTTTCAACTCCCCCACGGAAGATGAAAGAGAACGTCTCCGCTACGAACTTGATGTGATCAACAAAATGACTTTCGCAGATTACTTTTTGGTTGTATGGGATATCGTCAAATATGCTCGTGAGCAAAACATTCTTCTTGGCATCCGCGGAAGCGCTGCCGCGAGTCTAGTGTTGTATTGCCTAGGAATCACGTCAATTAATCCATTAGACCACACACTTGTCTTTGAACGTTTCTTGAATTTAGAGCGCAAAGAACTACCTGACATAGACTTAGACTTTCAGGATGACCAGCGCGAGAAAGTCATCGAATACGTTACGCGCAAATATGGGCAAGACCGAGTTGCACAAATCATCACTTTCGGAACACTGGGAGCCCGAGGTGCCCTAAGGGATACTGGCCGTGCACTAGGTATCCCTATTTCGGACGTTGATCAATTAACACGCATGATCCCCGCGGGTCCACAAACGCCTCCTTTAAAACAACTGATTGAACAAGTACCCCAGATAGAGCAGTTATACCAAAACGAACCACAATTCAGAAATTTACTCACCATAGCAGATCATTTGGAAGGTATTGCACGTCACGTCTCAACGCATGCCGCAGGAATTGTCATATCAAAAGACCCCCTGATAAAGCACGTACCCTTACAGCGACCCGCGCGGAGCACGGAGCAAAAAAATGAGACTGTAATGACGCAATGGGACATGAATGGCATAGCAAAAGCGGGTCTCCTGAAAATGGACTTCCTTGGATTGATCAACCTTACTATTCTTTCACAGGCACGAGAATTGATCAGCGAAAATTTGGGTATTGAACTCGACCTAGAAACAATCCCTTTTGACAATGAACCAGCTTTCAGTTTGTTGTCTTCAGCAGACACTACGGGAGTATTTCAGCTTGAGGGATCAGGGATGCGGAGATATATACAACAAGTACAGCCCGCAAGTCTTAAAGAGCTAGCTGCCATGATCGCTCTCTACCGGCCGGGTCCCATGGAACACATCCCTGCATACGCCGATGCAAAAATGGGACGCAATCCCATCAAATATCCTCACGACGACCTTAAACCTATTCTTCAGGAGACCTACGGAATCATTGTGTATCAAGATCAAGTCCTACACATTGTGAGGCAATTCGCCGGATATTCCTTAGGGGAAGCTGATACAGTCCGCAAGGCAATGGGGAAGAAAATTGCCTCAATTATGACAGAAGAAAAGGAGAAATTCGTTTCTGGAGCGCTGGAACGAGGATACGATAACCGAACGGCAAACGATATTTTTGATCTCATAGAACCGTTTGCTGGATATGCTTTTAATAAATCGCACAGCGTCAGTTACGCTGTAATTGCGTATCAGACGGCATACCTAAAAGCAAATTATCCGATCGAATTCTTTACGGCCACTCTTAACAGCTTTTTGGGCCAGACAGAAAGAACGGGCATCATCGTTGAAGACGGCAGGAAACGAGGAATTGCAGTTAATCCTCCAGACGTAAATCGCAGCAATGTGATGTTTACGATTGAAACGAGAGAAGAAAATGGGACAGGAGAAATCCGCACTGGTTTAGCAGGCCTAAAAAACGTTGGTGCTCAAGCAATTCAGACACTTGTAAACGAGCGCATCGAGAACGGATCTTTTACAAATATTGAAGATTTCTGCAAACGAGCTGGACCACAAGCTATGAACCGTCGTGTTTTAGAGAGTCTAATCAAAAGCGGATCTCTCGACTCCCTCAACATCCCACGAAGCAGTTTGCTTAAATCAATGGACCAACTTATATCCCTTGCCCAATCAGAACAAAAGTTACAAACATCCAGTCAATCAACAATGTTTGAAATGATGGGGGATTCTGCCCATGTTGTTTTGCCGAAATTAGATTTGGCAAATCAAGAACTAACCACACAAATCGAAAAAGCGAATTGGGAACGAGAATTGACAGGCACGATCTTCACTGCCGATCCTCGTCAAAGAATTTTTCAATCTATTGAGCGCCCTCCTGGAATTACAGAATACTCAGATATAACGTCAGACATGTCCGGTTCAAAAGTTGCGATCCGAGGACAAGTGATCAGTAACCGCAAATTTAGGACACGTCAAGGACAAGAAGCCATTTCTGTTAACATGCAAGATCTCATCGGTGAAATAGAAGTGGTTGCTTGGCCAGATCTATACCTTAATACTCAAGAACTGTGGACAGACGGCATGTTCCTTGAGATTCATGGTCGTGTTCGTTCGAGGAATGATGATATCTCTTTGGTTGCAGATCGCGTTGAAGAATTAAACCTGAATGTGGAGTCAAATACCTCGATTTTGCAAAGCGAGGCGAATGAAATAATCGAACACAAAGATGAACCCACTTTTGTCAGGAAAGAACAACCTGATGCGGCAACTAATGCAGTCCGCTCTCAACGTTTTACAGTGATATTCCATGAAACAAATGATGTTAATCGTGATTCGGAACTATTAGATGGGCTATGGTCAGTATTAGAGTCCCACAAAGGAGACGCGTCGGTTCGTCTCATAATTGTTGATCATGATGGTGAAAGAACAAACTTGGTTACCCCCCAAACAATTACCTGGTCATCAGAACTTGAAAGCGAAATACATAGCTTAGCGGGACTCGATGTCCTACGCGGCTAACAAGGAACGAAATTATGAGCTACTATCCAAAGTTTTCGCTTAGTGACGATGATGGGTTGGAATATTCTTTTGACACGGAATTAGATACCAGTCGAGCACCAACTTTTGGATTAATTGTCCGCATCGCTAAAAATGGCGTTCCGTTTGCCGAACGCTCCTGGCCGGAAATGGTACCAATGATAGGCATCGTTCGCAGCTTCGCTAACACTTTCGTATCCAGCGAGAAAATGCAACTCCGGTACCAAATTGACGGTGATGATTCAGCGACGGATTCCTAACTCGTTTCAAAATTTTTGGACGACCAATCCACATTCTGCATGCCTTTGGTATTCGTATATATAATAGATATCTGATCTAAGTTTCAATTGACCCAAATAACCCATTCTCCTACAATTTAGACGTGTTTAAAGTAAAGATAGGTTAACGTGTAATGAGAACCAGTGAAGAAATTCGTGAGCTTTTCCTGTCATTTTTTGAGGGAAAGGGACATCAAAGAATAAAATCATCCTCTCTCGTGCCACATGGGGACCCTACCCTCATGTTCACGACAGCGGGAATGGTTCAAATGAAACCCTATTTCCTTGGAGAAATGCCTGCTCCGCATCCGCGACTCACATCATCACAAAAATCATTCCGTACGACTGATATAGATACAGTAGGCGATCTCACCCATCACACCTTTTTTGAAATGTTAGGTAACTTTAGTGTCGGTGATTATTTTAAAGAAGATGCAATTAAATTTGCATGGGAATTCTGTACAGAACATTTAAACCTTGATCGTGAACACATTTGGATCACTATCTTCACTGATGATGATGAGGCCTATGCTCATTGGAGAGAGATTGGGATTCCTGATGAAAAAATACTGCGCTTCGGTGAGGAAGAAAATTGGTGGGGTCCCGCTGGTGATAGTGGCCCTTGCGGACCCGACTCAGAACTTCATTATGATCTTGGAATAGAAAAGGGCTGTGGTGAGCCAACCTGCGATCCGAGTTGTGATTGTGGACGATTTCTTGAGATCTGGAATCTAGTTTTTATGCAATACAACCAAGACCAACAAGGAAATCGCACCCTCTTAGAATACCCAAATATAGATACTGGGATGGGATTAGAACGAATTGTTACGATTCTGCAAGAAGTCAGTACCTCTTACGAAACTGATCTTTTCTCTCCGTTATTCCAGCATATCGAGAAGATCACCAGTTTCCATTATGGTGATGATGACAAAATTGACTGGGCAATGCGCGTACTTGCAGACCACGGTAGAGCAATCACTTTCCTAATAGCCGACGGGGTAGTGCCAGGTAATGAAGGCCGCGGATACGTCTTGAGGCGGCTTATAAGACGAGCAGTGCGCTATGGACAACAATTGAATCTCCAAGACCCCTTCCTCGGAACTCTTACCGACGTAATCGTCGCACAAATGAAAGAGTTGTATCCTGAAATTAGCGAGAACACCGATTTCATCAAAGAAACGGTTTTGCAAGAAGAAGAGCGATTTAACGAGACCCTAAGTATCGGATTGATGCTTTTTGAAGAAGTATTAGCAGACGAGGAGATACGTGAATCAGGTATCATCCCCGGTTCCCAAATTTTCCGCCTGTATGACACCTATGGCTTCCCAATTGATGTAGCGAGAGAGGTCGCCCAAGATGAAGGTTTAACCCTAGATGAAGTCGGGTTTGAAACCGAACTGGAAAACCAACGAGAACGCGCACGAAGCGCACAATCGAACACAGAGGGGATTCCATTTGACTCTTATTCCCAACTAGCATCTTTGAATAGCCAATTCGTCGGATACGAAAACCTAACTGAGACAAGTTACATCACCGGGTT
Source organism: SAR202 cluster bacterium (assembly GCA_009392005.1). GTDB lineage: Bacteria > Chloroflexota > Dehalococcoidia > UBA6926 > VFHL01 > VFHL01. The sequence goes on along the minus strand of VFHL01000005.1, from coordinate 157,400 downwards.
GATTACTGGAGGCTCCGTCACCGAAAAGGCATCCCAAGGCCAAGAGGTAGAAGTTATTGTGCCCATAACACCCTTTTACCCAGAAGGTGGTGGGCAAGTTGGAGACAGCGGATATATCTTCCATGAAGAACAAAATGTTATTCGTATACGAGATACCCGGCGACCGCTAAGAACAAATCCGGATTTCATTGTCCATCAAGGCATCGTCGAGGAAGGTAGCTTCCAAATTGGAGACCATGTTGTACTAGAAGTTAACGCCGAAAGACGTTCTCAATCAGCCCGGAACCACACGGCAACACACATTCTGCATGCAACATTGCGCAATGTTCTTGGCAGCCATGTCCAACAAGCAGGATCTCTCGTCGCACCCGACCATTTAAGATTTGACTTTTCGCATAACCTAGCGCTCAACACAGAAGAATTCCATCAGGTGAAAAACATCGTTAATGCCAGAGTAAGACAAAATATAGAAGTCCGTTGGCAAAGCCTTCCCTTGCGACAAGCATTAAATGAAGGTGCCCTCGCTTTTTTTGGTGACAAATATGAAGATCCTGTACGTATGGTATCAATCATCGATGATTCACCTTTTAGCCTCGAATTATGCGGAGGAACACATGTCTCCGCGACCGGTGAGGTCGGATACATACATATTTCCAGTGAAGGAAGTATTGGATCCGGAATGCGACGGATTGAAGCTGTTACCGGAGACGCCTCAGACAATCTGATTGCCCGAAGGCTTGATACAATAACTGCCCTTGCGAAGTCGCTGCAAACATCACCCGATGAGTTAGAAAATCGTATAGAGGCCATCAATCAGGAACTGAATCAATTGCGTACCCAAGCTCATGATCTTGAACTTAAACTCGCGTACAGTGAGATAGAAAAGATGTTAGGTAATAAGAAAATGGCTGGCGATGTTCCTTTTATCGCAGCTCGTGCAACGACCACGGACGCGTCTATTCTGCGGGAGATGGCTGATATTCTGCGTGAACGCCTAGGCAGCGGTATTGTGCTCCTAGCCGCCGTTGATGAAAATCGTCCACGATTCATTGCTGCAGTCACAAGTGACCTCGTCGGAAAGGGTTATCACGCTGGACGTTTAGTAAAATCGGTAGCTGAAATTGTAGGGGGCGGGGGCGGGGGACAGGCAGAAATGGCACAAGCCGGCGGACGAGACATTTCAAAACTAGATGATGCGTTAGAATCAGTAACTAAACTAATCAAACCTGAATAAATAAGATCTTGAAAATGAGCTTGGCCACTATTTGCAAACAGCTTCTTAGACTAAACAATTTGTTGCAAAACCAAGCCTTAAGAGAAATATCAGCCAATCAACAATAAGTCGCAATATCTGTAAATTAAATAAAGATGTAGCATAATTGTTTTAGTGAGAAAAGGCGTTAAATGCGGATAATGGCACTTGATTTAGGCGAAAAAAAAACCGGAGTTGCAATTAGTGACTCAGACCACCTTTTGGCAATCCCTCATGGCATCCTTGAAACTGATTCAAATGATTTTTTCAAGCAATTAGCAAGCATCACTGAGGAATACTCAATAACGCGTATCGTCGTAGGACTTCCTCTTTCTCTTGACGGTGCACCGCGTAGGCAGGCTCGATGGGTTAAATCAATGCAAAAGAAAATTTCTAATCAACTTAATGTAGGTGTCGAAACCTGGGACGAAAGACTATCCACTATCGCAGTTCAACATCTTCCAAAACAATCTAAGAAAATGAAGAGGAATCGATCTCAGATTCAAGAAGATGCTGATGCAGCGGCGTTCATACTCCAAGGATATCTTGATCGGCAAAAAAACATTCTCGCACAGGACGAAAATAGTCAATGGATCCATAAGGAAAAAGATGACTAAAAAACTTGGCATAATTGGCTACCCGCTTGGACATTCTTTGTCACCACTTTTTCAACAAGCAGGATTAGATGCAATTGGATTTGACGCCAAATATAACATGTGGCCAACGCCACCAGACCAATTGAAAAATCGCCTGACTACGTTACGTGACCCAAACATACTAGGTGTGAATGTGACTGTCCCACATAAAGAAGCGGTAATCCCCTATCTAGATGCTTTAGACAGCACTGCGGAACAGCTGCAAGCTGTAAATACTATTGTAAACGCCAACGGTAAATTAACAGGGTTCAACACAGACATGTTTGGATTCTTGAACGCGCTCGAAATCGATGGCCAATTTGATGTCCAAGGAAAATCAGCCATTATTATTGGAGCAGGAGGATCCGCGCGAGCAATAACAACCGGACTTTCTTTGAAGGGCGCAAGCTCCATCACAATATTAAATAGGTCCCTAGTGCGAAGCCAATCTTTGGCAAAGGAAATAGCGGAATATAAAGCGGTGGTAACCGGAGACGAATTGACAACTGATTCGATAAAACGTCTTTCACCCCCAGATCTACTCGTAAATTGCACACCCTTTGGTATGACTGGCGGTGACTTAGAAGGTGCTATCCCTCCTATTGATTCATTACTATCGCCGTCTACACTAGTAACCGATTTAGTTTACAATCCATCCGACACACCTCTTTTACGTCGAGCAGCCGAATTAGGAGCAAAAACCCTAGGCGGTCTGCCAATGCTTATTTATCAGGGTGCCGCGTCGTTTAAAATATGGACAGGGAAAGACGCACCAATTAAAACAATGCTAGATACTGCCCTTAAAGGCTTAAAACAGGAGGTTTTTTAATATGCTCAGATTTCTTACGGCTGGTGAATCGCATGGTCCTGGCCTAACGGTAATCATTGAAGGTCTTCCGGCCGGACTTCATATCAGCGAAGATGACATAAGTCGTGACCTTAGTCGACGCCAAGTAGGTTATGGACGCGGAGCGCGCATGCAGATTGAACAGGATCACGCTGTAATCCGTTCTGGAGTCCGCCATGGACTTACAATGGGGAGCCCCATTGGTTTGACAATAGAAAATCGTGACTGGGCCAATTGGGGGGAAACGATGAGCATTGAACCCTCGTCAGTCCCATTTGACAAAATTTTGAAAATCCGCCCCGGTCATGCAGACACACCTGGAATCGCTAAATACATGCAAGACGATGCTCGTAATATTTTGGAAAGGTCAAGTGCCCGAGAGAGTACATCTCGGGTCGCAGCAGGAGCCATAGCACGTCGTTTTCTCGAAGAATTTGGCATTCAAGTGAATAGCCATGTCACTGTACTAGGTGGTGTACATGCTAATCCAACATATCCAATTGACTGGACCACTCTAGAGGATACTCCATACCATCCAGAAGATAGACCTGCAGCATCAAAAATGGCAGCTGTAAGATGCGCCGACCCGGCTGCAGCCGAAAAAATGATTAATGAAATTGATAGCGCAAGGGCCGATGGTGATAGCCTAGGAGGTGTCATCGAAATTATAGCAACAGGAGCTCCAATTGGTCTGGGAAGCCATATCCATTGGGACCGTAAGCTGACAACGAAGCTCGCGGCCGCAGTCATGAGTATAAATGCCGTAAAGGGTGTTGAGTTTGGCGCTGGATTTGACCAGGGTGATTTAAGGGGGTCAACTACACACGACGTAGTTAAACCTATTGATGAATGGGAAAAACTACCTGACGGAAATTGGGAAAAACCATGGCCAAGAAAAACAAATAATTCTGGTGGATTAGAAGGTGGGATGACCACAGGAGAGCCTGTCGTAGTACGAGCGGTAGTTAAGCCAATAGCAACGATAATTAATGGCTTACCCACGGTGGACCTCAGTTCTGGTGAACTTGTTGAGCGTGCACACTTTGAGCGAAGTGACATTACATTTGTACCAACTTGCGCCACTATAGGTGAATCAATGGTCGCACTCGTCTTGGCGGAAGCGCTGTTGGAGAAATTTGGTGGAGACCATATTGAAGAAACAAAGCGTAATTGGAAATCCTATATGGCGACAACGGGTCCAAGGCGTGAATAGATATTTGGAAACAATTGATGAATACAGATATGCTTGATGATCTTTCGGCAATCACGCTGATCGGATTTTCTTACACCGGGAAAACAACTTTTGGACAGGATATCGCGAAATACCTTGGTTGGAAGTTCGTTGACATTGATCAAGAAATAGAGGCCGGAGCAGAAAAATCTATTCACGAGATATTTGCAGAACAAAATGGCGAATCTCGTTTCCGGATCCTGGAAAACCAAACATTGAAAAATGTGTATGTTGATACGCAAATTGTTGTTGCAACAGGTGGTGGAGCAATCCTCGACCCGGAAAACCGCGAAACAATGGCGGAACATGGAGCTGTAATCTGCCTAGAATCAAACACCGAAACAATCGTTAAACGGCTAAAATCTGCTCCAGATGATCCGTCTCAACCAATACGTCCTTTACTCGCACATCCGGATCCACACAAAACCATAAATGAACTGAAAAGCGCTCGACAAAAATTGTATTCAATAGCTGACTGGACTGTACACACTGACAACCTAAGCCAAGACGAGATATTAGAAGCTATATTGTATGGCGCTCAAATAGCGAGCCGAAGAATTAAAATGGGCACTCTCTTGGAACAGCAACACGAACTAAAGATACGTAAAGATCCGGATAATCAAAATCTGGCTTACACCGTTATAACAGATACTGCTACATATCCAATCTATGTTGGTTCAAATCTTATCTCCTCGCTCGGATCAAAAATGCGAGCACAAGGGGTAACCGGTCAGAAGGCGAGTTTGGTTCTTGATGCAGCTCTCATTCCGCTGTATGAATCTCAGGCACGAGACTCCTTAAATGAGGCGGGATACGAAACTGACGTTTTCCATCTTGCATCAGGTGAGGAGAGTAAGAATCTTAACTCGGTTAGCTCAATATATGACTGGATGGTTAATCGACGTGTTGAACGAACGGATCCTGTCGTTGCGCTGGGCGGAGGCGTGGTTGGTGATACAGCTGGTTACGCGGCTGCAACATACTTGCGAGGAGTCCCATTAATACAAGTTCCAACATCAACGCTAGCAATGGCTGACGCATCCATCGGAGGAAAAACCGCGGTTGATCATGCCCAGGGAAAGAATCTCATCGGCGCATTTTACCAACCATCTTTAGTACTTGCAGATATCTCTACTTTACGAACACTATCATCACGAGCTTTGCGAGAAGGATTCGCAGAAGTGATCAAAACCGCTTTGATATTAGATGCCGATCTCTTTGAATTTATTGAGGAAAACGCAAGTGCGCTGCTAAATTTGGAAGAGGAACCATTGGTACATGTTTTCTCCCGATGCGCATCACTAAAAGGCTGGATAGTTTCACAAGATGAAAAGGAAAATGGCGTGAGGGCAGTCCTAAACTATGGTCATACCATTGGACATGCCTTAGAAGCCATCACTAATTACACCAGCATTCTTCACGGTGAAGCAGTTTCAATAGGCATGGTTGTAGCTGGCGAATTATCAAGACGACATGATCTCTTACCATCAAAAGATTTGGACCGACAAAACAAATTGCTGCAAGGTTTTGATTTGCCAACTAAGCTACCAGAATTTGATATGAATGCTATGTTGGAAGCCATGACTCTTGATAAAAAGTCCCGAGGTGGATCAGTTAGGTGGGTACTCTTACAGCACATCGGAGAGGCACTTACTGATCAATCAGTTGATCTAGAAGAAGTCCAACAAGTTATAAGGAATCTGAAGGAATAAAGACAACAGGCTTCATTAAGAACGATTTGGTTACACTATCTTCAAGAGTTCCTAGTCTTTCGCATAAATTCTGGAGCCGCTGTAAAGATGCCTGCGGCACTGGATTTCTTAAAAACCCGAGAAACTGTTATTAACACTATTGCTCCAAGCAACACGGTACCTGCAGCAAACGCGAACGGTAACCGTGTCGCATCACCAAATATGTCCATTATTAATCCACTTGCGAAGGTTCCAACAACAACTCCACCCGAGTAAACAGCATAAAACATTCCAAACGCACCGCCACGTTCGTCAATATTCGAACCATCCGCAACAAGAGCAGTAGCCGCGGGGAACAACAGTCCGAAACCTAATCCAAATACTGCCATCCCTAATAACGTAAATCCGAAACCCTCCAAAGCGGCGATGATGCTCAAACCAATTGCCATGATACCTAAGCTCGAACCCAAAATCTGGGCCCGTCCCCATCGATCACTTAACCGATTTGTAGGACCTCCCATAACAAGAACGGCGATCACAGCATAAACAGAAAATGCCATTCCACTTTCTGATGCAGAAAAATTAATTGGCAAAACAGTGATCATAGTTCCATTTGCGACTGTCAATCCAAAGACACTAAAGTTCGCTAGAAGGAGACTGGGACGCGTCCATATTTTTACCACACCAGTCAAAAACTTGCCTTCAGAGTTTTTTATTTCTCTATGACGTTCTTGTGAATGCGTCATTAGCCAAAAGAATACTGCGACGCTAAGCATCACAACTGCACTTCCCACAAAAACAGCGGTGAATCCTAAACGATCTCCCATTATTCCTGCAAGTGGCGGAGCTGTGACTGCTGTTAAACCGATCAGGGTGCCGCTAATACCCATGGCCCGCGCACGCTGACCACCAGTCGTACTGTCACCAATCATCGAAAATGCTCCTGGTGTCAGAACGGAGACTGACAAGCCATGTAACAAGCGAGTTCCAAGCAATTGGTCAGGTGTTGAAGAAACAGCATATAAAATCAACACTAAAACTGTCGTGACGAGACCTATTTCAATAGGTACTTTACGACCCCACCTATCAATAACGAGCCCTGCAACAATATTCCCTACAATATTTGACGCCGAAAACGCTCCGACGATTAATCCCAAGTAGACCGGTGAAGCACCTAACTCTTCTGCGTACGGCGCAACAACGGGGAATTGTAAGAAAAGATCAAAAAACGCAGCAAAAATGACAAGACGCGCCGCCCATAAGTTTGATTTCACAGAATACAACTCCTAGAAAATCTCTGTTGTTATACTTCTCAGATGCGACCGAAATCAAGTCACTGAACGCCGCACATACGCCCATTGTGCATTTGCAAAACCGTAAAGTCCATAGCAAACGTTGTAATTCTTTGTGGAGCAGGACTCCCAATTACAAAAACTTTCCGCATCTCTCAGTTTTGTGTACACTAGCACAATTGCATCGGGTTTTTGTCACAAAAGGAGGCTGGCTTTGTCACTATCAGAAGAACAAGTAATTGAAGCGCTACGTGACTGTTACGATCCAGAAATTCCCGTTAACGTCTACGATTTGGGATTGGTATATGACATTGACATTGACGAGGACAAGGTCAGTGTGGATATGACACTAACAGCCCCTGGTTGCCCAGTTGCGGGGACGCTAGGACCAGAAATTCAAATGCGTCTTCTATCGGTTGAAGGTGTCAACGACGCTGAAGTGAATATAGTCTGGGATCCACCTTGGACACCCGATATGCTCCGCCCAGAAGGCAGAGAATTACTCGCGGGCCTCATGTAAACAAAGCCCTGCTTTACCGATCCACCAGAAAAATCGCTTTCAACATAAAGAAAGAGACGAGGAAATCAGCGTTGACTATGCCTGCGATTGATTCAGAAGTGCGTTGGAAAGATCCCCGCAAACTGAAAGGGGCAAAAGGACTTGTATCCAAGTACTATGATCTACCCTTTGGCTGCGAAAATGGATGCAGAGAGCATTTTTGGGTGGAATGGCAGGGGACAAAATTAGAAGGTGGATTTTGTCCCGCTAAAGCATGGGATATGATCGAGCAAATACCCTGATATGGGTTATCCCCGCGAATGATTGTGAACATCGTGGGCAGATTGAAGAGAACAGATTTGATAAGATTCAATAAACATCAAGATTGGTTTGTCATAAACAGCAATTGTTGTAATTGGTGTTGTCGCTGTTTGGGCCTAACCGAGGGTACCAAAGGAGCATTGATCAGTTAACATCAATATATTTGCACTAAATAATGAATCCTTTGAAGAGTCCTCCCACGAGTGACTCTTTTTTAAATCCAAAATTTCCCAAATATTTTAAGTGGACCATTGAATAAAGACACTCAACATATAAAAACAAGGCTACGTCTGGAGGAGAGAGTATGAAATTAGCTGAGATTTTTAGTTTCCCAAACCCTGTAAATGAATACGCTGCTCGAATGGTGGCATTCATGGTTCTAAGCATGAGTCTAATTATAGTCGTCGCGGATGTGCGATGGTTAATGATTGTACTGGCTTATGGCTTCCTTGCTCGTGTAGCAACTGGACCTACTCTTAGCCCAATGGGACTGCTTGCTACAAAAGTGATTGTGCCTTTATTCGGAAATCATGTGAAACCCGTACCGGGACCACCAAAAAGATTCGCCCAAACAATCGGCTTGGTCATGTCATCAACTGCGTTGGTATGTGAATATTTTCTGGTTTTACCAACTGCGGCAACAATAATACTTAGCATACTAATCGTCTTTGCAGCTCTGGAATCAATTCTCGGATTTTGTGCAGGATGTTTCATATTTGGATACTTAATGAAATGGGGTCTTATACCAGAAGAGGTTTGTGAGGCGTGCAACAACCTATCACTGCCACGACCTGAATCATCTCCATCTCTATAAGTAACCTGGAGGGCATAAAAAACTTTTTGGGCTTAAGAGCATAGTGATAACTTGACCAATTGCTTTTTTTCGAGGACTTTTAATGTCGTTTTATGCTAATCTCTCTCAACATAAAGCAGGTATATGGTAGAATCATCCTCAATGTCGCATAACCAACCCGAAGACCAAATCACGCCTAACAGAGAAACACTGGCTTCCTTCTATGGTGGGTATTGGAACACTAAAGTTAGTGATTTCAGGTTCATGACCAATCCATTTTTTCCTCCACAAGAATTCATGGCATCGCTGGGAAAACGACTTGAAGAACTCGTAAAATCGTATCCGTCAACGAATTGGTACATATCAGAGTTATATTCAGATATAGCTCAAGTACAGAAGGACCAGTTAGTTATCGCGAATGGTGCGAGCGAGCTGATAGCTGCAATAACCGATTTGTTTGTCGAACGCATCGTGATCCCAGTCCCAACTTTTGATGAATTTATCAATCGAGCACATCATCTCGGCAAAAGCGTTGAATATTTTGATTGGAAAACTGGAACAGATTTTGATGCAGATGGATATATCGACACTATACAGCGTACAAACGCAAACGCAGCACTACTGATCAGGCCAAATAATCCGACAGGCTCCCTTATATCCCGACCTGATACCATCAGAATTTTGAACGCTTTAACCCATCTTGACGTGATTATCGTCGATGAATCATTTCTTGAATTCGCTCCTAATTCCACTGAAGAATCGATCGTAGATCTTTTGGGCAAATACCCCAATGTACTGCTATTGAAAAGTCTCTCTAAAGTATACGGTATTCCCGGTTTGCGTTTAGGCTATGTAGCATCAGTGAACCAAGAGTGGATTAAATCAATAAGAAACCATCTTCCGATATGGGGAATCAATTCACTTGCCCAATATTTTTTGGAACAACTGCCCACTTACACTGCTGAATTCGATCAATCGTGCATCAAGGTAAGAGAAGCGACCGACGTTATGTTCACCCAATTATCTGCTATTAACAACCTCACTAGTTATCAATCCGTAGGTAACTTTGTTCTTTGTAAGGTACCCCATACGACAAATTCCAAAGTCTTATCTGACAACCTTTGGAAAAATCACCAAATCCTCATTAATGATTGCAGCGGAAAAGCTGGCCTAGACGAATCGTATATACGTCTCGCTTGCAGAACAATCCCTGAAAACAATGTTCTCATTAATGCTATCTCTCAATCACTCCAATAAATTAAGAAAAATGATCTGAGGCAATTTAGATTGGTAACCAAAGCGCTGATATTAGCTGCTGGTCTTGGAAGCCGATTACAGTCATTGACTGAAAATCAACCAAAAACTCTTGTTGAAGTGAATGGTAAGGCCATTTTACATCACCAATTGATTTCGTTATCGGCGGCTGGAATCACTGAATGCGTGATAGCTATCGGCCACAAAGGCTCGATGATAAAAGAGCGATTTGGTTCTCAATACGAATCAATACAATTGCACTACATTGAGAATGCTCTTTTTGCAACAACAAACAATATTTATTCCCTCTACCTTTTGAAGGATCACTTGAATCAAGCATGTCTACTTCTTGAAGGCGATGTTCTTGTAGAAGACTCGATTCTACAAGACCTGATATCAAATGAGGCACCAAACATAGCGGTTGTAGATCACGTGACCGCCGAGGCAGATGGAACCATTCTCTACGCAGATTCTAATCATGTGACTAAAATGATATTGAAAGAACAACAAAACGAACTAACAAATACTGCGTCAGCATTAAAAACCGTGAATATCTACAAATTTTCCAAGAAGATGCTGAATGATTATCTTTCCCCTTTACTAGAACAAGCGATATCCCAAGGGCACAATAATGTCTTTTACGAATCAATTCTCTCCGAAATAATCGAGCAAAAGACAATCCTTATAGCACCCATGATCGTATCCTCAAAAAAATGGGCCGAAATTGACAATCTTGAAGACTTAATAGAAGCCAAAGACATATTCTCTGGACTTCACTAAAGCAAAAAAAGGAGCGGTTTATGCGCCGCTCACAAGTTTTTCTGGCAGGAGTGGGAGGATTCGAACCCCCGACCGGCGGTTTTGGAGACCGCTGCTCTTCCAGGCTGAGCTACACTCCTATTTTAATATGCGATAAATGCCCGAGCGAACCCTTCTAAATCCCAGCCACAATGTAGTCGTAAATTGAAAACAATCGCCTCATAAGCAATTAGCTAACGTAGTCTACATGATCCAAGAATTAGTGACAAATTCAAATCGTTCCATCAACCATAATCACTAGGAAAAGAATGGCTAGATAATATAACGAATACTTGTATAACTGAACCGCCTGTTCACGAGCAGCTTTCCGTACAAGGCGGACAGCGTACAGCGAAAAAAGTCCTCCCAATATCGCTGCAGAAACCAGATAAAGCACACTTAAGCTAGGTGTTGTCACATAAAAAAGCATCGTAATTGCTGTTAAAAGCAAAACGTAGAGCAGAATCGCCCAACGAGTCGAGGCCTCACCCTCGACAACAGGCAACATAGGCACTTTAGCCTCTGCGTAATCTTTTTGTATCAACAAAGCTAACGCCCAAAAATGTGGAGGGGTCCAATAGAAAATAATAGCGAAGAGAAAAAGAGCAGGTAGAGCCAAACCATCCGTCACAGCTGCCCAACCAACTAAAGGTGGAATCGCCCCTGCAGCTCCCCCAATAACAATGTTCTGAGTCGTTGAGCGCTTTAACCATCCAGTATAGACAAGTACATAAAAAACCGATCCCCCCATCGCCAAAAATGCAGCTAGCAAATTCGCCCATGACCATAATAATACGAATGCCAGTGCATTCAGTATCAGTCCGAATACCAGTGCATTCCTCGGAGAAATCCTCTTATTCGCAACCGGTCGTAAACGAGTACGCTTCATCAACTGATCAATGTCTTGATCCATAAAATGATTTAAAGCACTTGATCCTCCGGCCGCTAAAGTTCCACCAAGGAGAACAGCTATCAGGATTTTCCATTGAGGGATTCCTTCTGCTGCTAGAATTGCACCACCCAAAGCAGTTACCAAAAGCAACACAACAATCCATGGTTTCATTAATACTATGTAATCAACAATAATTCCTAATCCACGCTGAGTCTCATCATTTTCAGGCGATTCAGAACTTGCGGCAAAAAGCGATGATGACTTAGCAATAAAAAGAATACTCGTAAGAACAACTAGCGAACCTCCGACAACAGTCGCCATCGACAAATGAAGTACACGAATTGGAATCACAAAATTCAACCAAGGGTTTAATGCTCCAACAAGTATCTGGATCCCTAGTGCTATCAACACGGCCAACGCGATCAGTCCCAAAGCCCGATTGTGATTCCTCGCCCGCCAGGAGGGAAGCACTCCCCATACAATAGTGACACCAAGCAATAACGCGAGAATCCTATGCGCCATGTGGATATTGGTTTGCAACGCAGACCCGAACACACTCAAGCCGTTACACAATGGCCAATCGGGGCAGGAGCCCGTTGCCGCTGCTGCGACAACATAGGCACCAGAGACCGTAATCAAATATGCTGCATGTGTCGCTATGAGAGCGCGTTTAAAAAGATAATGGGGATTTGCATCCCCAGGAGGATCCCCGGAAAAGAACAGGTTGCGTCGCGGACTTTGGAGTGTGAGCACATATCCTATCAGCAATGATGCGAAAATCCCTTGCGCGGTCACAAGATGAACAGCCACAATGAAAGGTGGCAATTCTAACAGAACGGTTACGCCTCCTAAACCCGCTTGAAAGAAAAGAAAAGCTAGGGACATCGTAAAAGCGATAACAAGTGATCTATTTTGGCGATATCGCAACCAGACAATAACCGTCAAAAGACCCACTAGGGTAATAACCAAGCTAGCCGTTAATCGATGTGAATACTCAACGAGAGTGTGAAATTCGAACGGGGGAATTATTTGTCCATGACAAAGCGGCCAATCAGGACATCCAAGACCTGATTCGGTCGTCCTCACAAACGCCCCTAAACCGATCAGGAAAAACGTCAAAACCAAAGCAACCACTACGGCGCCTTGAAAACGCGTCCCGGGGCTCGCGCCACTATATTCTCTTGGGTCTTGTTCTTTAATATTCATCTCTTAGCGTTTTTCCTAACATCTACTACTCTACCACTCTAAATGATGACAAGAGGATTATTGATAACCATCCATCTGTTTCTGATCCTCTTCACGCATCATTAAGAAGAACATTACACCCATGGAAAACAAAAGCATCATCCAGCTAGGTAACCACATAACAAGCCCTCCAATGGTTTGATCTTCCATTACCGTAATGAACCATAATTGAGGTTGTTTTTGATAAAACGTATACCAAGGCTGCGGTGAATAGGTCAGATATGCTCCAAGTACCGCGTTTGGCGTTGCACCAGCAAACAAATAAAGTATACGACTGACATAGCCCTTGCGGCTCGGAAACGGAATCGGAGCAATAACGAATGTCCAAAATATAAAAGCTGTACTCATAAAGAAGATATGCTCGACGTAATGAACAAAAGTAGATATGAGAGCCAAATCATACATTATCGGCATATGCCAAAACCAAATCCCACCGAAAAATATGCTGAATGCTACCCGTCCACGTCGAAAAACGTTAAGTGCCTTGCGCAGAGTTGCAATCCTTGCGACAGGTCCAACAATTCTCCTACGGGCGATACGAGGCATTCCACGCAAAATGGGAATGATAGGAGCTCCCAGCAACATTAAAGGAACCGACCACATAATCAACAGCATGTGCTGGATCATATGAACAAAAAATAGGTGTTCTGAGAGATGATCAATTGGCGATACCAATGCAAATAATGCGAGGCCAAGACCAACATAAAAGCTCAATATTCTCCACCAAGGGAATAACCGCATGCTACGCTCGGCGCTACGCTTCAAACCTATTCCATACAGAACGCCAATTAAAGTAAGGGGAAGAATAACCCACGGATCCCAAGTCCACGTTTCAAATATTCCATGTTCCGCCGCAGCCGGGACTGCATGATGGGAAATCATAACAAGATTGTCTCCGCTTGCGTTACTTGAGAAACCAAATATTTACACAATTGGAAATAGATCAAAAAGTATGATGCAAGCGCAATTCGTCCGTCCATAGGTGGTCAATAAGTATACTTACGGTCTATTCGCCCGAACCACCCATACGATCGGCAATCGCTGCTGCGGCCATAACTACAATGGTCAACACAAGGGCCCATATAACTGCGGGGCGGACATGAGTATGCCCGATATCAAAAAGCGCGTCGGTATGGACATTCTCAGGGGCTGAGGATAGCAACAGGACCTCACCAATTACTACAATTAGAGCAATTGTAATTATCGTTGAAGCAATCGGTACAATTATTCCCAGTCGCCACGGTCCCATATCTCTCGCCTCTCGTTTCAGTAAATTCTTTTAAGTCAAAACTCTAAAAAGTGTCATTAATAGCATGAAAACAACGACAGCCAATACAAATCCAACTACAAACATTTGAGTAAGCAGCGGGTGATCAAATTTCAGGTGCATGTAATAACCAACAACGACGACAAACTTCGCTGCAGCTAAAACACCAAGACTAAGTAGTATTGCTGCTCGCGGTATGCCCTGATAAACCACCGCCACTTCTATCGCAGTGATTATTACCAGAATCAACGCAATCAATATGTATTGCATTGACGTCGGATGATGGCCATCGTCATGCGACGCGACAGTTGCAGCGTCTTCGACCACGCCAACCTCACCTCTAAGAACTGCGTCTTTCCGTCGACCATAGAATAGCCCTGAGAATCCAATACTCAAGAATGAAACACTCAAGAACACGCAGATCAGGAGTAGTATCAGTCCAACTAATAATGCGTTATCCATGTTTACCTCTTAAGCCTCAATAAGATATAGGGCCGTAAAAATCACAATCCAAACTATATCAACAAAATGCCAATACAAACCAACAAGTTCAACATTCAATGCACTAGATTGCGGTAAGCGACCCATTAAAGATGCAATAAAAAGTGAGAAAAGCATGATGATTCCAAAGGTCACGTGTGCCCCATGGAAGCCAGTCAATGTATACAATGTTGTACCAAACAAATTCCCTGGAAGCGTTAAGCCTTCATAAACGAAGGTAGTGAATTCAAAATACTGTCCACCAACAAAAATCGATCCTAAAAGAGCCGTCGCCAAAAGCCAAATCCGTGTTCGCTTGTGATCACCATTTTGAATCGCAGAAAGTGCCAAAACCATAGTCAAACTACTCATTAACAGAACAAAAGCGCTGACCGAGGTATAGGGAATATCGAATACCTCTTTTGGAAATGGACCTTCAAGGCTTTGTCCCCGATATACCAGGTATGTGGTTATTAAGGTGCCGAAAAACAAACAGTCCGACGCCAGAAACAGCCACATCATCATCTTTCGATGATCTATCCCCGTGGTGGTTTCGTGTGCCCCGTCTGACACCTCGTGACCAGCTGCGTGCTCCATATGTCTTTATCCCTCGTTAACTCGTTTTACAGTTTCTACTTTCACTTCATCCATTCACTGGTTCAAAGGCCCATCCGTACGTCCCAATCAGCAGGATAACCCCACCAACAACACTAATGATTGGTATGTCTAAACCAAACATCTGCAAAAATGGTGGGAACACTAGGCCGCCCATCATCAAAGCGAGGCCCAATGCCGATACCAAGGGGAAGTATGACGGATCTGGCATGTGAATATCATGATGATCCCCTTCATCTTCATTGCCCGGATCACTAACTGCTGACTCATTAGTCGGATGTTCTTCAGGACCATACTTCGTCACCCACCAATCATCTCGCGCTTTTATCGTCGGTATTTCAGCGAAATTATAATGGGGAACTGGAGAAGGAATTGACCATTCAATCGTCCGAGCATCCCAAGGGTCACCTAGAGCCTTTTCCTTACTCCGAGCGGTCACAATGACATTATAAATAAAGAACAGGAAGCTAATTGCCATAGTAAATGCACCAACTGTAGCCACCAAATTCCAGAAGTCCCATCCCATTTCGGTAGGATATGTATAGACCCGACGCGGCATACCATCCATCCCGACCCAATGCATTGGTCCGAAAGCAAGATTCATCCCAATAAACATAAACCAGAAATGAGCCTTACCTAGTCCTTCCTTCAAATGACGCCCCAGTAATTTCGGATACCAATAATAAATACCTGCAAATATGCCGAAAATTGCACCACCAAACAACACGTAGTGGAAATGTGCAACGATGTAATAAGTGTCCTGCTGCTGCAAATCACTGGGTGGCGACGCGTGACTCACTCCACTCAAACCACCAATAATAAACAAAGCTATGAAACCAAGCGCAAAATACATGGGCGTTTTGAAATCAATAGATCCGCCCCAAAGAGTTGCAATCCAGTTGAATATTTTTACCCCGGTCGGAACAGCAATTAACATAGTTGTCACGGTAAAAGCAGAATCAGCGACCGCTCCCATACCTGTTGAAAACATATGATGGCTCCATACAGTCCACCCCATGAATCCAATCACAATTCCGGAGAATACAACAAAAGAATAGCCGTATAATGGCTTGCGGGAAAAAGTAGGTAATATCTCTGAAACGATACCCATAGCTGGCAAGATCAGAATATATACTTCGGGGTGACCAAAAACCCAGAAAACATGCTGCCACAATATAACATCACCACCAGCTGCCACATTGAAAAAATTCGCGCCTAAATAACGGTCAAAGAAAATCTCGACCAAACCAATGGTAATAACCGGCATCGCAAACACCAGAAGAATACCTGTCACAAATGCCATCCACGTGAAAAGGGGCAGACGCATCAACGACATACCAGGCGCACGCATATTTATAATTGTTACCGTAAAGTTCAAAGCCCCGGCCAGAGACGAAACTCCAAGAACCAGAAGCCCTAGAGCAAAAAACGTTACTCCATCCCCCGGTGAATATGTAGTACTCGTCAAGTTTGCATAAGCAAACCATCCTGCATCAGCTGCACCACCGGTAAACCAACCGAGGTTTAGAAGGATCCCACCAAATAGGAATACCCAGTAACTTAGCGCATTCAGTCGTGGAAATGCGACATCTCGCGCACCAATTTGCAGAGGGACGATCCAGTTGAAAAATGCGACACTTAACGGCATAACGCCAAGGAATATCATCGATATCCCATGCATCGTCATCAGCTGGTTGTATAAGTCGGCGCTAATAAGACCGTGGTCGGGACGTGCCAACTGTGAGCGTACTATTAGAATTTCTGTACCAGCGATGAAGAAGAAGATCAACGCAGTGAAAAGGTACAACGTACCAATCTGCTTGTGGTCAACAGTTGTGATCCAACTCCATATGCCGGAGTAGCTTCTCGGCTCGCCAGCCGTGTGTGCCACAGTCGCCATCTAGTATCCTCCGTATCATTCCTAAAGCAGTACCGCTAAAAGCGTTCTGCCTATTTACTTATTATACGATCTGTTCAATTAAACTAGCGCAAACCTAACAGGTAATCCGCAAGGGCCTCTATTTCTTCTTCTGAAAGTGTTCCAGGTTTAACCGATCCCGCCATGATATTCCCAGGTTTCATCCCACCCGGATCCCTAAGCCATTCTTTTAGATTCTCAGGGGTGTTATCAAACATTGCTGAAGCCAAAGTCCCACGATTGCCGTAATGAGACAGGTCAGGGCCAATCACCCCAGTAAGGGTAGTTCCCGTAATTGCGTGGCAGGCCGCGCACAATGTTGTTAATTTTTCATACCCGGGGTTAGTGCTCGACGGCAAAGAATTCGGAGATTTTTGATTCGAAACCCACTGCGCAAAAGTGTCAGGCTCATCCACATGAACCCGTAACCGCATATTGGCATGAGACACTCCACAAAGCTCAGCGCATTGGCCATAGTATTCGCCGGGAACATCTCCCTGAAGCCACAACTGATTGGCACGCTGATGAACAAGATCAAGCTTGCCATCACTATTTTTCGGTACTGGCAACGCATCTCTCTTTCCACCAATTTTAGGTACCCAAAACGCATGAATCACGTCCTCGGATACGAGAGTGAAATTAACTGGCTGCCCGGCAGGTATGTGTAATTCGTTGGCAGTAACTAGGCCGGCACAATCAACAGGCCCACAGTCAAGATACTCAAATTCCCACCACCACTGATGGCCAATCACTGCAATCTCGTAGCTATTATCAGGTGGAGAGGCATTCTCAAATATTTTCTGGATGGTTGGCACCATCACGACCACAAGAAGCAGCGCTGGTGCAATTGTCCATGCAATTTCCATGCGAGTGTTACCGTGATGCTGTGCAGGCATTTCGTTGCCTTTTCTCCGATAACGGAAAATGACGTATATAAATATTCCTTCAACAAGAACAAAAACAACAGCTGCCAGCCAGAACATCAAACTGAAAAGATCACGCTGGCCACTTGCTATGGGACCCGTTACATCAAAAGTAGATTGGGGGTGGGATGGTGTACAGGATATCGCCGTCATCAACAACGACAAGCCAACTATCAAAAGTAACCGACGACTCATACTCATCCTTCTCTTAATTAAAATATTCCAAATATCACAAAGGGTGTCTTCGATTCTAATCCGACACACTTTCAAGTGCTTAATAGGTGCCAAACTTTTGGAATAGACACCACTTCCTAGCATTCCACGCAACGCGATTATAAATGTGCCTGCACATAGGCGTCAACAACTTGTGACGAATTACACATATTTGTGGATTTCTTACCGGTTTGAAATCGCAATCCACGCAAAATATGCCAACCCTAAAAGCATAAAGATGGGCAAAAGAACCCACGCCACTTCCGAAATCCTGCCGCTTCGACCGAAACTGTCATTTTTGTACGTTTCTCTCGCTTGGCGAACCATGTGAACCAACAATCCAATTTCAGCACACATGAGCAGAATGACAGAAAACAAGAAAAGAATCGTGAGAAACGATGGACTTTGTAACCACATACTCAAAGAATCGATTGCCAAAGTCCTCCTCATTAAGAAAAACATCCAAAAGCGCCACTGGCTTGAGGATTTTAGCGCTGGTCAACTTAACGCTTGACTAATCTTTTACACGATGGAGAAGCACCTTCATTGTTAAACAAATCAGGGACTTCTCCATCGAAATTGCCTTAACCTAAATGTGTGTCTCCACAAATAGGACAGGTTTCCCACTATATCTGTTGCTTATACAGATTCGACAACAGTTGCTATCCCGAGGCCTCCACCAATACACAGGCTTGCGAGACCAAATTGAACACCCTGCTTTTGCATTTCATAAAGAAGCGTGATCAATATCCGTGTTCCGCTAGCTCCAATTGGATGACCAAGTGCAATTGCTCCACCGTTAACATTAACCTTATCCCAATCCCAATTTAGCTCCCGACCAACTGCGAGAGTTTGGGCAGCAAAAGCCTCGTTTACTTCCATGAGATCCATGTCTTGTATACTGAGTGATGCCTTGTCTAAAGCTCTGTTTATGGCTCCAATTGGACCAATACCCATAACTCTAGGATCAACCCCAATTGAGGCATAAGACCTTATCTTCGCTAAAGGCTTTAAACCATGCTCCTTTGCAAATTCTTCTGAAACTACAACCGTGGCCCCCGCTCCATCATTTATACCCGATGCATTTCCAGCAGTAACCGTTCCGTCGCCTTTGAACGCAGGCCTTAGGCGCCCGAGAGCCTCAGCATCAGATTGCGGTCGAGGGTATTCATCAGTATCCACTACAGTCGGATCACCCCGCCTTTGTGGAATTGATACCGGAACAATCTCATCTTTAAATTTGCCAGCATCCATTGCCACTTTGGCCCGACGCTGAGATTCCCCTGAGTACTCATCCATATCATTTCGATCAACGCCCCATTCAGCGGAAACATTCTCTGCTGTAATGCCCATATGGCAATCTTCCATTGCACACCAAAGCCCATCATGGACAGTGGAGTCAACCAGTTCGCTATTACCAAGGCGATATCCATATCGCCCATTTTGCAAGAGATACGGACCCGCACTCATGTTCTCCATACCGCCCGCAATCATATAATCAGCATCGCCAGCTCTAATAGCTTGCGCAGCTAAATTTATGGTCTTTAAACCCGAACCGCATACTTTGTTGACTGTCATTGACGGTACTTCTACCGGGATATCCGCAGCTATTGACGCCTGACGCGCCGGATTTTGACCAACGCCTGCCTGTACTACATTGCCCATCAAAACCTCGTCCGGGAGAACATCCTGTGAAATCCCTGAACGCTTCATCGCTTCTTGGATAGTGATCGCTCCCAAATTGGGTGCAGACAAGGTCGATAGGCCTCCGCCCATAGAACCAATAGCGGTCCGCACCGCACTCACAATTACTGCGTCACTCATAGTATTTCCCCTATTTTTTCTGATTAAAATTCTGTGCTACCCGATGAACATTCCACCATTAACATTAAAGATTTGCCCAGTAATGTATGTTCCCTCAGTAACAATGAAACGTACCATACTTGCTATTTCTTCAGGCTTGCCAAGACGTCCAAGAACTGTCTCTTTCGCTAAGCCTTCCAACTGTTCTTCATTGAGGCCGCCAATCATATCAGTCGTGATAAATCCTGGTGCTACTCCATTAACGTGAATGTTGAATCGTGCACCCTCCCTTGCTGCTGCACGTACGAATCCAATTGCAGCGGCTTTGGATGTTGCGTAATTCACAAGACCGAGACGCCCTGTTTCACCAACGATAGAACTGATACAAACAACATGGCCACCACCAGCCTCACCCATCTTCGTCCACAAATTACTTGTTACATGGAAGAGTCCGTTTACATTCGTGTCTATAACTTTGTTCCACTCGTCTGCGCTCATACGTGCCAAAGTACGATCTGCGGTGGTTCCAGCATTGTTGATCAAAATCTGGACGGGTCCTAATTCCTCCAAAACCTTGTTGGTCATTGCTTCGGTTTCATCTGGATTTGATTGATCTCCCTGAAACGCTTGAGCATTGCCACCCGCAGCTTTGATCTCGCCTACAACCGCCTCAGCAGCATCCTTATTCTGCTGATAATTAACAGCCACAGTCGCCCCATGACTCGCCAACTCTAAACTGATCGCTCGGCCAATGCCTCGTGATCCACCTGTCACTAACGCTACTTGCCCATCAAGAGTCCCTGCCATAAAAATCCCTCCCTTTCGAATCTTTACTAAACTAACTCACACTAATTCCAACATTACATATACATGCCACCATTTACATTGAAAACTGCACCTGTTATAAATTCACCCTCTGTAACTAGAAACCGCACCGTACTTGCAATGTTTTCGGGTAAACCATACCGGGTAAGTGGGATACGATCAAGGACATTGACCTTCACATCATCTGGTAATCCTTCAGCCATATCCGTGAGGACAAAACCTGGCGCAACAACATTTACCCGTATATCAAACTGGGCAACCTCCAATGCAACAGATTTCGCGAATGCTATCACACCCGCTTTCGCTGCAGCATAGTTTGCCTGACCATAATTCCCGGTTTGTGCAACTACTGAGCTAACACAAACGATATGCCCACCACCAGTCTCCGTCATGAACTGGAGCGCGGTTCGAGTGCAATAAAAAACCCCATTTAAGTCTGTGTCAACGACATCCTGCCACTCATCAATACTCATGTTTCTAACACTGCGATCACGCGCTATCCCAGCGTTGTTTACTAATATATCCAGACCACCCAATTGCCGATGGGTTTCCTCAACTAAGTATGTAGCTTGTTTGGGATCAGAAATATCAGCTTGAATAACAATTGCTTTTTGGCCTTGTGATGTGATTTCGCTAGCAACTGATTCCGCTGCTGCCTCATCATGAACATAATTGAGGCCAATATCTGCTCCGTGATGGGCGAGCTCTAGAGCCGTTGCCCTGCCAATGCCACGGGACGACCCGGTAACCAAAGCTATTTGGCCATCCAGTATTCCAGTCATCGGTCTTCTCCCTCAAAATCCTGCGTCAAAGTGCTGTTGATGCTTCGTAACCGCCAAAAACATCCTTCATAACTCCGCAAATTTCTCCAATCGTTGCGTACGCCCGAATCGAATCCATGATTGGCTCCATTAAATCACCATCACCTTGAGCAACTTCACGCAAACGTGTTAAAGCAGAATTGACAGCATCGCCATCTCGTACATCCCTAACGGAGCGAAGACTTTCCTCTTGGGCTTGGACAACATACGGCTGCACCCTAAAAATACTTGGTGATAGCTCCTCCTCAACGGTAAAATCATTTACACCAACGATAGTTTGTTCCCCATTTTCAATCCGACGCTGGTACCCAAAAGAACTATCCGCAATTTCTTTCTGCATATATCCGGACTCAATCGCAGACACTGCGCCACCCAAATCTTCTATTGAACGCATGTATGAAAGAGCGTCCTCTTCAAGCTGATCCGTAAGTGATTCAACGTAATATGAACCGGCCAGCGGATCAACAGTATCTGTAATTCCTGTCTCATGCGCCAACACTTGCTGAGTCCGCAAGGCAATCCTTTGCGCTTCCTCAGTCGGAATAGCAAGCGCCTCGTCATAACAAGAAAGGGCCATACTTTGAACACCACCCATAACCGCCGCCATCGCTTGGTAAGCCGCTCGGGTGATATTGTTGATTGGCTGCTGAGCAGTTAGCGTTGATCCCCCCGTTTGGGTGTGAGTACGAAGAGCCCATGATCGTGGATTCGTTGCCCCAAATTGATCTTTCATAATTCTCGCCCACATGCGACGAAGAACCCGATATTTAGCAACTTCTTCAAAAAAATTATTGTGTGTATTAAAAATCCAAGAAATTCTTGGTCCAAAACTATCAGGTTCAATCCCTCGCTCAACAAATGCCTCACAATAGGCAATGGCATTGGCGAACGTAAACGCTATTTCCTGTACAGCGGATGATCCTGCGTCACGAATATGATAACCACTAATACTGATACTGTTAAACCTTGGAGCTGTTTTTGCAGACCACCCCACCAAATCAGCTGCTAACCTCAAAGATGGTCCCGGAGGGTATATGTAGGTTCCACGCGCGACATATTCCTTCAAAACATCATTTTGAACCGTGCCTTGGATTTTTTCTATCTCAACACCCTGTTTTTCTGCTACAACTGCATACATCCCCAATAGAACAGCTGCAGGCGCGTTAATCGTCATTGAAGTGCTTACTTGATCAAGTGGTATACCATCAAACATGATCTCCATATCACGAAGCGAATCAATAGCAACGCCAACTTTACCAACTTCACCTTTTGCTTGGGAATCATCAGAATCGAATCCGATCTGGGTAGGTAAATCAAAAGCAACAGACAAACCCGTTTGTCCTTCTCCAAGGAGGTACTTGAACCTCTCATTGCTTTCTGCAGGCGTTCCGAAACCTGCATATTGACGCATCGTCCAATGGCGTCCCCGATACATATTAGGCTGGACACCACGGGTGTAAGGATATTCACCAGGAAATCCGACATCATCAGAATAAGAGCTCTCCTGCACGTCAAGCGGGGTATATAAGTTCTTGACAGGAAGAGAGCTTGTCGCGAAATTCTCTGATCGCTCGCGAGCTTTCGCGTTCTTCTCAGTCCATTCAGCAAAATCTTTTTCTAATGACTGGTTATTACTGGAATCCATCACTACCTCCAAATTCAAGCCGCATTGAGCTGCGCATCATTCTACCCAACTATTCTTGCTGTTCTTCAGGCGCTCTAGGAACCAAAACACTTCTTTTGAAAGACATCACCATTTCTTCTCTTTGGTTAGTCGCTCTTGTTTCCACTGTAACTACGCCTCGATCTGGCTTACTTGTCTCCTGAACAGATAGGACTTCAGTTTCGGCGTATATAGTGTCTCCGTGGAAAGTGGGTTTGTGGAATTTCACTTCGTCGATGCTTAAATTTGCTATGGCTTTACCTGAAACATCTTCTACGCTCATCCCGAAAGCGATATCCATAACAAGGTTTCCTACTACTACGTTTTGTTTGAATTGTGTTCCTTCAGCATAATTTTTGTCTATGTGCAGAGGATGGTGATTCATTGTTAGCATGCAGAACAGCACATCATCAGATTCGGTTATTGTGCGGCCCGGCCAATGCTTATAAATATCCCCTTTTTCAAATTCATCAAAATAGCGCCCAAATTGCATTACGCATACCCCCCTGCGTTGAAATCAAGAAACAGTCTAATCGATTCGATATCGGTCAAGCAGATTCCGTGCAATCACAGTCTTCTGTATCTCATTTGTTCCTTCGCCAACCATCATGAATGGCACATCGCGATAGTAACGCTCAACCCGCATCTCTTTTGTATAACCTATGCCGCCATGAATTCTCATCGACTCCAGTGCGGCGCGACCTGCAACCTCTGTCGCAAACAGTTTTGCCATACCAACTTCCATATCCGATCGGTCCTTAACATCCTTTTGCCCAGCCGCCCAACGTGTAAGTAAACGTGCTGCTTGAATATCAGTTCCCATCTCACCAAGCTTCAGTTGGATTGCCTGATGTTGAGCAATTTGTTGCCCAAATGTTTCCCTCTGCTGGGCATATCTGATCGCATCTTCAAATGCTGCGCGAGCAACACCGACCGCTCTGGAGGCTACATTCAATCGGCCTACTTCCAACCCACTCATGGCATGAACAAATCCGCGACCCTCGACCCCACCAAGCAAGTTCTCAACGGGAACCCGCAAATTATCCAAATGTAACTCACAAGCCTCTATACCCTTGTAGCCTAACTTTTCAATCTCTCGTACAATATTAAATCCCGGGAAATCCGGCTGTACTAGGAAGCAGCTAATCCCTCGATGTCGAGGATCAATCTCTCTATCCGTCTTCGCTAGCAGGGCAAAAATCTTACCTCTCCTGCCATTACTCACATATAATTTACTGCCATTAATGACATATTCGTCACCTTTTAAAACTGCTGAAGTCTCAATCGCTTGAACATCACTCCCTGTGTTAGGCTCTGTGATAGTTAATGCCCCTCTGCGTTCGACCTTCGCCATCTGTGGCAGATAGCGTTGTTTTTGATCTTCTGTACCAAACTTAGAAATCATATGACTTACGATCACATGAGTATTCAAAATCCCGCCAAGACTCATCCAACCACGCGAAAGCTCTTCTACTACACCTGTATACGTTACGTAATTAGCCCCTAAACCACCGTACTCCTTGGGAATCATAAGCTCAAAAACGCCAAGATCACGCATCGCTTCAACGAGCTTGTCAGGAAAAGTATTACTATGTTCCAACTCATCAACGACTGGAAGTACTTCGTTATCAACCCAGCGCCGCAGTTCGGCTACAAAGGGATCTAAACTCTCGGTATCTGTAGTCATCGTCATAAGACCTTTCGGTTATTTAGGACACATATTTTCTTAAAACCATCAATTTCTAAATACAATGTGTGAAAAACTCCGTCATTAATTTGTATCTCCATCAAACAAGTAGATAACTTCTAATCTTCGTAAAGTTTGATTACCTTAACTGCCCCTTCAGGCGCTGCTTCAATACACAAATCGCAAAGGGTACATTCATCTTCATTCTCATCAACTATGCGTAATTTCCCATCGTCCTGATCGAAAATATCAACCGGGCATATCTCGACTAATTTGGATACTAAATCCGGATTTGATGCAACTTCCGGGCTCACCTCCAATTTGATAAACATACTCATTGGTTCCCACCCTTCTCAACAGCTGATTTCACTAAATCTGGTATTTCCGAAATTCCTTGGGCCACGTGAATTCCCGCTTCTTCAAGCAAACGGATTTTCTCAACCGCTGTATCAGCTTTTCCTTCAACGATCGTACCTGCATGACCGAATCGCATTCCTGGCATTTCATCCATAAAACGCCCAGCCATAAATGCAATTATTGGAAGCTGACTACCCGATTCTTGAACATAATTAGCAAGCTGAGCATCCATTGGCCCACCGGGCTCAGAGTAAATTACAATGGCCTGCGTCTGTTCATCCGCCTCAAACAACGGCATCAGTTCAGCATATGTGCTACCGATCATTGGATCCCCACCTATGCTAACCGCTGTGCTTTCACCCAAACCTGCCGCTGTCAACGTATCACAGATTTCGGTTGTCATTCCTCCGCTGCGAGACATCACACCAACATACCCTGGCGTATAAGCTTTTTGAGTATCAAGGGCCGTTCCACCGATACCACCCATTTTCGCTTTATCAGGCGATATAATCCCAAGGCAGTTTGGACCTATGAGTCGCGCGCCCTTTGCATCGGCAAATTCAATAAATTGAGCGACTTGCGCACGAGGTATCCGCTCAGTTACGACAACGATCAATTTAATACCTGCATCAATGGCCTCAAGAACAGCATCCGCAGCAAAGGGAGCAGGCACCGTTATAACCGATCCATCTACTTCCATCTGATCAGTTATCTCGCGGACAGTATCGTATACAGGTACTCCATACACATCACGTCCCTTACGACCTGGCGTCACTCCAGCCACAACTTTTGAACCATAGTCGAGGCATTCCCGCGTCATATTCACGGCTTCTCGCCCTGTAATGCCTTGAATAATAAATTTCGTATTTTCGTCTATAAGAATTGACATTTATTCACCCACCAATTTAGATACTGCACGACGAGCGGCTTCATCCATAGAAACCGTACGATCAACAAAATCTACCCCATATTTACGTAAGATTTTGAATCCTTCTGATTCCCAAGAACCTGGTATGCGAAAAATCGCGATCTTGTCAGCCGGATCGTAGCCTTCCTCAACAACCGCTTTGATAACACCACGAGCCATAATATCCACTCGAGTATTACTTACAACATTCATCATAACGGCAATTTTCTCTACACCCGGTTTATTTAAAATCAATTTTGTTAATTCATACGCCTTTAACACGCTGGGGTTACCACCAATTTCACAATAGTCTGCAGCCTGACCCCCATATTTCCGTACAGCGTCGAATAAAGTCAAACTACCACCACCAGCACCAATAACTAGACCCAAATTGCCATCAAATTCGACGACCCTGCCAGCTACGCCTCGAGCATCAACAGCGTCCACTTCCATGCCCCCAATTTCAAAATCCGTAGGTGGGCGGCCTTGTCTAACTTCGTTAGAAGGTATATTCAATTCACCAAGAATTCCACCCTGTCGTACGCGTGCTTCTTCTTCCATATCTACATGGCAATCCAAAGAAATGAACGTACCATTTTCTAGCTGTGCAAGCGGGTTGATCTCCGCAAGAGTAAGATCATACTCCCGAAAAACACTCACTAAACGTACCAAAATGGGAGTTAATCTCGTTAATTGGCTACCAGTAATTCCAAGCGAGGAAATAATCTCTTTCGCTTTGTAATCTGAGAAAGGGTTGATGTTCGATATATGAGCCTTCGCTAAATGCTCAGGGTGTTCATCTGCAACCTCTTCAATATCAATCCCACCCATATCACTGAAAAGAATTACAGGGCTCTTCACTACAGCATCATACGTGACTCCCAAGTAATACTCTTTAGCAACAGTAGCCTTGCCTTCCACCAATACTGAGCGGGGCAGTTGGCCATTTATCTCTATTTTCAGAATCTCATCGGCAGCAGATTTCGCTTCCCCTGCGGTATCGGCAAATTTCACTCCACCCGCTTTCATTCGCCCTCCACTGAGAACTTGAGACTTCAGAACCACCGAACCACCGATCTCGCTAGCAATCCGTTCTGCATCAGAAGCGGTCTCGGCAACCCCACCAGGGGGTAAAGGCAAGCCCTGCTTACCCAACAATGTTTTTGCTTCATATTCGTAGAATCGCATCTACATCTCCTTGATTGGGACCTTGATTTTGAATCTATACAACCTGCCGCATCATCTCCAAAATGTCGTATCCCGTGACTTCTTTCGACTTAGCAGCCTGCGCGGCCAGATATTCGGGATCTACAGTACCTGCTTGAACCGCCTTCGCTAACAACATGAGCTTTCCTTTAATCGTTGCTTCATCATGAAATTCTCCGGTCTCAGGGTCCGCTATTGCTCCGCCACCGAGTTCATGATAAATATCAACCGCTCGTTTCGCCGAAGCAACCTCGATATCATCAGGTGAATAAACTTCATTCGCTATTTCGGCCTGTTGAGGGTGAATGACCCACGTGCCATCCATTCCCAAAGCCGCCGCTTCTTCATTCTTTTTCCGAATATCGCCCCGTATAACGTCAGCTTCCTCTTCCGAAGTATCTCGACGAATAAGATCAAGATATGCGTTATCAATTGCATGAAGACCCGCTGCTTTTGCAGCAACAGCCGTCGCTTGTTTTGCATAGTGAAAATTCTTGTTTTGACTCTTCACCATTTCGGAAACTCCCATTGCAGCAGTGAAGTCGGCAATACCAAATATCAAGCCAACCATACGATCTGAAGATTTCGCTATATCATATGCGTTCACAACAGCAAGAGGGGTTTCTATCAAAGCCTCTATTTGCACCTTTGTTGTCCAGCCTGCTTCGAGCTCGAGGGAATCTAGAAGGCTCGAAAGATAAATAATATCCTCAGGTTCATTCGTTTTTGGGAGAATGATGCCATGGAATCGATCAACGGCACCCATCATAATCGCTTGAATATCGCCCAGGAAAAATTTTGACTTGATATTATTTGGCCGGACAGTCACTACCTTAGACCCGAAATCAACTTTGTTCAGCGCCTCCACCATCGTTGCTCTAGAAGATTCACCCTTAAATTCATACGGGCATGCGTCTTCAAAATCGGCCATAACATGATCAACTGGTGCTTTCGCGGCATTTTCGTGCATGCGCAACACATGGCACGGATAAGTTAATTCGGTACGTGGGATGACAAAACGCTGCCCTCGTTCAGTTATAAACATATTTACTCCTTCATATCTTCAGTTTGTTGAGCCATAAAATCCAAAAGATTTTGGGCCCTCACATAAACAGGTCGATCAACCACAAGGCCATCCATACCTACTGCCCCTAGACCTTGCTTTTCTGCTTCCTCGTACACTTCCACTATGCGACGTGCCTGAGACAATTCTTCATCGCTTGGCAAAAAAACGCGATTTATTACTTCTATCTGTGAAGGGTGAATACAATATTTTCCGCCAAAACCAATACTTCTAACAAATTGCGATTCCCGCTCCAATTGCTCTGTGTCACGGAAATCCATAACAGGTGAGTCGATTGGAAGAATACCCGCAGCCCTACATGCAGTAGCCACCTGATAACGAGCCCATTCAATTTCTTTTCCGATTTTTGTGCGCTCAACACCTAAAGTGATCGTGAGATCCTCACCACCAATTGAAGCTCCAATTAAACGCGAGCTCGCTCGGGTTATCGCCTGCGCATTTAAAACCGCTTCGGCTGATTCTATCCATGGAATCATCTTCACGTGACCATTAGGAAGTCCCCGCTCACGTTCCAAGATAGTAAGATAGTGATCAACCTGTTGGACAATTTCCGGTGTATGTGCCTTCGGCAAACTGATCGCTTCTAACTCATTCGAAACTAACGCTGCCAAATCGTCTTCTAATAATCCGGTATCCAAACCATTTACCCTGACAATCAACATGTAATTGGGACGTGCCAGCTTAGGAAGCCACTCCTGAACAATGTCGCGAGCTCTATCTTTGTCTCCCGGGGGAACTGAATCCTCTAAATCAACACAAACCAGATCAGACTGTAAGTCTGTCGCACGCCCAAGAAAATCCTCTCTGATTCCTGGTACGAACATAAGGCTACGTAAAAGTGACATATTAAAACGCCCTCCTTTTGTCCAAAGAACAACCCTCCGCCAACCATTTGCTGCGAGACCATCCGCCGAGGCCGGACAGATATGAATTCACAGCCAAGGGATTATACAACGTAACTGGAAACAGGGATAGAAGCTTTAAATAAAACCTTACGGTGTTTAAACATTTAAAGTACTCTTTTTTAAACCGTATGAGAAAAGAATCTTGATATTTTCGAAGTTCTCAAACAGCTGTTAAATAATGCTTTTGATAAACAGAGGATGAAGATAAATCCTAGTAAATCATGCCAGAGCTGAATTTACCGAAAAATATTTCGCTTGAGGATGATGGATTACTAAGGCACTTACCGATCCTTCTGGGTCCATCATGAATTCTTCAGTCAGCTCGACACCGATTTCTTTCTCTGGTTGGAGAAGTCTCCACATGCCTGCTTGATCATCTAATCGTGGACATGCTGGATAGCCGAATGAAAATCTCCTCCCAGTGTAAGCAGATTTAAATAAGTCTTGCTTTGAGATATCTGATTGATCAGGCATTCCCCACATTGCTCGCATCCTTTGATGTAAAAGCTCTGCGAAACCTTCCGCACCTTCCAAAGCTAATATTTGCATGATATGGGAACCAAGATAATCTCCCCGGTCTTTCCATTCCTCTGCCAAAGCACGCACGCCTGGACCAACGGTTGTGACAAACATACCTATATAGTCTGTTTCCCCTGTCGCAATTGGATGCAAATAATCTGCAAGGCAGAGGCCCTCACCTGTAGATTGTCTTTCAAAAGTGAATTTCTCTAAAACAGTCTCGCCGTCTGGTGACAAGATGCAAATATCATTCCCCTCCGACCCTGCGCGGAAAAAGCGATATATAGCACGTGCCTGAATATCTGGCCTAGACAACATGTAATCTTCAACAGATTGCACTTTCTCATGCAAGTCCATTGCCTTCTTCTCTCGATTCTCAAGCGCCTCCGAAAATCTGGAACCCCGAAAACCTAGATGCCGATTGTAAAGCATAGTCGGATTTATATAACTAAAAACTTCACTCAAATCATAATCCGTAAGAATGTGTTGGATTAGGTCAGGGGGAACGGGAACTTTGGCTGCAGGCTCCAAAGTTGACCCGGAGACAATCTGGTCTTCAGACTTAAGCTCTCGTACAGATTCATTCTTATTCAACCTCAATGTTTCTTCTTCAAGTGTGTTTGCTAAGGCCGCACGAGATTCGTCATCACGAATTTTCCCAACCAAATCAAGTCCAGTCATGGCATCTTGAGCGTAAACCACCAAACCAGCATATTCTGGCGAAATCCGTAACCGAGTGAATCGATTCGTTAAAGCCGCTCCACCCACTAATAATGGTACGTCGATATTTGCTTCGCGAAAATCTCGAGCGGTATCTACCATCATCTGAGCCGATTTTACAAGCAACCCAGACAAACCGATTACATCTGGTTCGTGGTCGTTGTACGCTTGAATCAACTCTTGAGGCGGGATTTTTATTCCCAGATTTATGACTTGGTAGCCGTTATTGGAAAAAATAATATCAACTAGATTCTTGCCGATATCATGAACATCGCCTTTAACCGTCGCTAAAAGTACCCGCCCTCGACTACTCTCTTCCAGGCTCTCCATGTGAGGCTCAAGGTGTGATACAGCGGACTTCATCACTTCAGCAGACTCCAAAACCTCTGCGACAATTAATTCATTATTACCGAAAAGACGGCCAACTTCACTCATACCATTCATTAGTGGTCCGTTGATAATTTCGAGTGGTTTCCGACTTCGCAACGCTTCATCAAGGTCTTCAAGAAGGCCTTCTTTCGTTCCTTCAACAACATTAGACGCAAGCCGTTCATCAAGTGGTAATGCTTTACGATCGGATTCGTTCGATTGTGTTTTCCGCTCTCGAAAATAATCCGCGAACGCACCAATCGGATCAGTGCCCCGCCACCAAATTAAATCTTCAGACAATTTTTTTTCTTGATCGGAAAGTGAAGCATACCGCTCGATCCTTTGCGAATTGACAATGGCCATATCTAAACCTGCCTGCACGGCGTGATAAAGCATCACAGAATTTAGAACCTCGCGCCCAGCCGCGGGAAGACCAAACGAGACATTTGACACACCCAAGATAGTTTTAGCTTTAGGAAATTCTTTTTTTATTTCCATTATTGATTCAAGAGTTTCGACACCTGACCCGACATAATTCTGATCACCAGTTCCAACTGGAAAAACGAGCGGATCAAATATGATGTCTTGTGGTTCAACGCCATACTTCTGGGTCAAAAGATTATACGACCGCCGAGCAATTTCTATTTTCCGATCTTTTGTTATCGCTTGAGCTTGTTCTTTGTCATCATCGATACACCCAACAACAAGGGCTGCGCCATAACGTTTCGCTAAGGGGATAACAGCACGAAAACGATCCTCTCCATCTTCCAAATTTATGGAGTTAATGATGGATTTACCAGGAGTCCTCTTCAAAGCTTCTTCGAGAACACGTGCATCCGTCGAATCAAGCATGATTGGCGCTTTAATCTTTCGCGTAAGTTCCTCAAGAAAAGTAGAGATATCATTCATTTCATCTCGATCAGGATCCTGAAGACAAACATCTAATATATGAGCACCCGCTCGCACCTGGCGACGACCAATTTCAGCAGCCTCTTCAATCCTCCCATCCGCAATTAAGCGTTTGAACTCTCTGCTACCGAGAACATTTGTGCGTTCACCGACAATTAATGGGCGATTTTCGTCATTGATTAATTGGGTCTCCAATCCCACAACGGCACTTTCCTGCTCGCCATCTGGAACATAGATATGTTTTTTAGATGCGTGCTCAGCTAACTGGTGAATATGTTCACCAACCGTCCCACAACACCCTCCAACAACATTGATCCACCCCGAATCCATGTAATCCGACATAGTTGTTGCCATTTTTTCAGGAGTTTCATTATATTTGCCATCTTCGTCCGGCAAACCGGCATTCGGGACAACAGATATCGGGAAGCGGCTGATTCTCGCCAAGGTTCGAATGTGATCGCGCATAAATTCAGGCCCCGTTGCACAATTCATTCCAATCCATAACAAATCACGATGTGCAATTGACCTATAAATAGATTCGATATCTTGACCACCTAACATTGTTCCCATTGTCTCAATCGTTACCTGAACGGCTACTGGAACAAACGTATTGATTTCGGAAAATGCCCTGTCAATGCCCTCCAATGCAGCCTTAATATTCAGAGTATCCTGTGACGTTTCAATCAAGAGAAGGTCAACTCCACCCGCAATTAGCCCAGAAGCCTGAATCCGAAAATTTTCAACTAATCCATCCCATGTAATACCACCCGTGACAGATATAGCCTTCGTCGTAGGACCCATTGAACCCGCAACAAAACATAACTTTTCATCTGTCGAAGATACCTCCGCCGCTTCGCGCGCAATCTCTGCGCTCCGACGACTTATCTCAAACGCTTGTGCACCCAAACCATATTCATCCAGGACAATTGGTGTGCTCCCAAAAGAATTGGTTTCAGCAATATCAGCACCCGCCTGAAAGTAATCCAGATGGATATCCTTGATTAATTCCGGCTTGAGAATATTGAGATATTCATTGCAGCCTTCGTACTCAGATCCACCAAAATCGTTAGCCGATAGATCATGGGCCTGAATACTAGTCCCCATAGCTCCATCAAGAATCATGATGCGATTTTGAAGTGTCTCCCGGAGCCGTTGATCACGGCTTTCTCTGTCCATCCAAACCCTCCAAATATATCTTCTGATAGTCAGAATACAAGGCGCTGCTCTACTGAACTCGCACCGAGGATTCCACAAGGCCCCAATATTCACAAGACCAAACTAAATGCGCTTGGTCAGAACAGCTCCAGTTCGAAAAATTTAGCTGTGAAAAATAAAATCAAGACCACTTAATTTTCATTCTAACAGGGGATGATTCACTTGACACGACTGTGAAATGCGCAATCAGAATAAAATATTTATCTGCTATGATGAATTCCAATCTTGGTTTTAGATTCCTGTGTTGCGAACAGAACTTCCCGTAGAATCAGAATTTGATGCCTGAAATACATTTTTTAGCATAATGACAATGCGAATTCACATCATTACTCTATTTCCTGATCTTTTCCCTGGACCTTTGGGTGCAAGCATTACTGGTCGCGCTATCACCCAAGGAACATTTGAAATCATCCCGCACGATCTCCGCCAATATGGCACAGGAAATCATCAAACAGTCGACGATTCTCCATATGGTGGCGGACCAGGCATGCTTTTCAAGCCAGAGCCGCTTACATATGCTATTGAGAATGTGCAAGAAGGTTTAACTTCACCAATGGAAGATGTTCCCGTAATCTTGCTTACCCCACAGGGCCGAACCTTCAACCAAAATAGAGCAGATCAACTCGCAGAATGTTCTGAAATCATTTTGATTTGTGGTCGGTATGAAGGCGTCGATGAACGCGTACGAGAAAACTTAATTTCTGAAGAAATCAGTGTTGGTGATTTTGTCGTCACAGGTGGTGAAATACCCGCAATGTTGATCGTTGACGCAATAATGCGAAAAGTACCCGGAGTGTTAGGATCCGAAGAATCAAGTATCGTTGAATCACATGCTGAAAACCTATTGGAGGGGCCACAATACACACGCCCGGCAAATTTCCGAGGTTGGAAAATTCCAGAAATTTTACTTTCAGGAAACCATCAGGAAATCACTCGCTGGCGCAGGAATCAAGCACTCTTGCGAACCGCTCTGAGACGACCGGACTTGATAAACGAAGCCA
Organism: SAR202 cluster bacterium; assembly: GCA_009392005.1. GTDB lineage: Bacteria > Chloroflexota > Dehalococcoidia > UBA6926 > VFHL01 > VFHL01. The sequence continues at coordinate 123,243 of VFHL01000005.1, read as the reverse complement.
ATTTAACTGACGATGAGAAAGCTTGGCTAAAAGAAAAACTTTCTGCTCACAATTTTGAAAATGAATAAGTTGCACAACAAAAACGCTCTCCATTAAGTAAACATTAAATGTACGATGCCACGGGAACTCTGATATACTGTTTCCTCCCTGAGTATCCTTGCATCAATTAGGAGGCGATCTGTGCCTGACATAAGTCATCTATTAAAAATGAAAGATAGAACCGACCTCGAGGAAGTCAACCCTGGAGATACGGTCCGAATCCACTGGCAAGTGGTTGAAGGTAATCGAACTCGCACACAGGTGTATCAGGGTTTCGTTCTCCGTATCAAAAAAGGAGGGGCAAACGCTAGCCTCACCGTGAGACGGGTTTTTCAAGATATCGGGGTCGAACGAACATTCCTCTTTAGTAATCCGCGTCTAGAGAGAATAGAAGTGGTTAGGCGGGGCTCAGTTCGACGAGCCAAATTATATTACCTTAGGGGCCGGACTGGACGAGCTGCACGTATAAAGGAGAAAGTCTCTCCACGTAAATAGAACCAGTGCTGGATAACAGCCGTTTCGGCATCTCTCCCAAAGGGTTTAACCATGCGCTACGCTGAAGTCGCCGTTGATTCTGTAACGTGGATTTCCAAGACTTACACCTACGAAATCCCGATTGGGCTGAACATCGCTCTAGGGCACGCTATTTGGATATTGTTCGGAGCCAAGCGAGTCCAGGGTATAGTCATATCATTAACAAATGTACCTCCAGTCCAAGCAACACGTTTCGTTGAAAGCTTATCTGAAGAGAAACCTGTTCTGACCGAAAGACAAATACAACTTGTGAAATGGGTCTCCTCCCAGTACCACGTATCCCTTTTCCAATCTGCTCTTTTATTTTTAGCACCATCTTTTCGTAGAAGAAATACCGCTTTTGTGAAATTATCGCCAACCGTAAAACGTGAAGAGCAGAATAAACTGACACAAAATGAAACGAAGGTTGTTGATTACCTTGCAGAGCATGGTCAGGCATCTGTACCAAGCTTGCGACGATCTTTAGGGCCAAGCGGGATGAATGCGCTACGAAAATTGGAGAAGGAAGGCATTGCTGTACGAGAAATCAAAAATGAATCTAAAAAATTGGAGCCTAGAACAAGAAAATTCCTGGAACTTAGCATTAGCGGTGATGAACTTAAGAAAGCTTTAAAGGATCTTCAAGATCGAAACGCAACACGCCAATATCAACTTCTGCAATTTTTGTCCGAAGAGAACAAATCACTTGCACAAATAGATGCACTCAAAAGTACTGGTGCAACCTCATCAGTAGTGTTAGCACTTGAGCAAAAAGGATTCATCCGTAGAAGTGAGCAATATGTGCATCGAGACCTATTGGTAAATTTAGAGGCTCCTCTGTCTGCACCGCTTAGTCTTGTTCCTAAACAAAATGAAGCATTAACCAAAATTGTTTCTTCACTAGATAACAAGAAAAGACGCAAGCCTTTTTTGCTATATGGCATTACAGGTAGCGGCAAAACAGAAATTTACCTCCAAGCCCTCGCAGAAGTTATAAAGCGTGGCAAGCAAGGCATTGTACTAGTTCCAGAAATATCGCTAACGCCACAAACGATTCAACGATTCTCCGAAAGATTTCCAGGCCGAGTTGGTGTTTTACATAGCCAATTATCACAAGGACAGCGCCGAAGCGAATGGCAGGCTATCAAAGATGGTGCGTTTGATGTCGTTATCGGCCCTAGAAGTGCTTTGGGAGCTCCTCTTCCAAATATTGGCTTAATTATTATTGACGAAGAACATGATGCAGCATACAAACAACAGGATCCTGCACCTAGATACCATGCTAGAGAATTAGCGGAAGAGATCGCCCATTTGGAAAACGCCGTTTTAGTTTTAGGTAGCGCCACCCCAGATATTTCTAGCTATCACAAAACGACAACTGGTGAATATGAACTGTTAACTCTCCCTGAAAGGATTGTTCCTGACGGGAATAATGCTATACGCCTTGAATCACTACCGAGAGTAAACATCATCGACATGAGAGAAGAATTAAAGGCTGGAAATACCAGTATATTCAGCAGGGCTCTTCATAATGGCATTAATGAAACTCTTGCTCGGCATGAACAAGCCATCCTTTTTCTGAATCGCCGCGGAACCGCAACATCAGTCCAATGCAGAAGTTGTGGGTATATTGAGAGATGCAAAAATTGTTCAACTGCATATACTTTTCATGCCCCTAATGCACTGCGCTGTCACCAATGTAATGCCACCGTCACAACAGCGAAGATATGTCCCGAATGTAGGAGTGAAAAGATTCGCTTCGTGGGAATTGGTACTGAAAGAGTCGTCCGAGAAGTCTTAAAATCATTCCCCACAGCAAGAGTTTTGAGATGGGACAGAGATACAGCGACAGGACAGAACGCTCACAAAAAAATCCTTGATGCATTTTTGAAGCACGAAGCTGATGTTCTCGTCGGAACTCAGATGTTAGCGAAAGGCCTTCATTTCCCTCTTGTAAGCCTTGTGGGCGCAATAAATGGAGATATTGGTTTACATCTTCCGGACTTCCGCGCAGCCGAAAGAACGTTCCAAGTATTATCTCAAGTATCTGGTCGTGCTGGAAGAGGAACTACACAAGGCAACTCTATAGTCCAAACTTATGATCCCGAAAATTACGCGATGCAAGCCGTAAAACAAATATCATTTGAAGATTTTTATGAGAAGGAAATATCGTTCCGGCATATGTTAGGCTACCCTCCTTTCACAAACATGATTCGCCTAATATGCACCCATCCATCAGAATCTCGTGCTGAAATTAATGCTACAAAAATGGCTCAGCGTTTACGCGATGAAATCTCCCTTAAAGGATTGTCAGAAATCAAATTGATTGGACCGGCACCGGCATACATCCAACGTGTACGAGGACGTTATCGCTGGCATTTAATTATTCAAGGTGCGCGACCCGGACAAATTTTAGACAATATTGCTTTGGGCAATACATGGACAATTGATGTCAATCCAGTATCGTTGATTTGAATCAAAAACGCTGTCGTTTCTCCAATCATTGAAGAGTTAAACCCAGTTAGAGAATTTTTGTTAACTTGCGACCGGTCATGCCGACTGGCATACTTGGATCGGTTCCATAAATGGTTTATGCAAATTCAGTCAAGGACAAACTTTAAATTGGCGCTATTACCAATATTGACAGTACCTCATCCCGCTTTGCGTCAACGAGCGAGAAGGGTTAAACAAATAGACCACTCCATAAATATGTTGTTAGACAACATGGTTGAAACTATGCGGAACGCCCATGGCATTGGACTCGCAGCGAATCAAGTCGGTTCTTTCTGGCGCGTGATCACAATAGAGATCCCCCCGCCAGAAGACAATGAAGATGCAGACGCAATACTTTACCGGCTAGTCAACCCAAGCATCGTTAAACGCTCTGGCAATCGAGAGGTTGAAGAGGGATGCCTCAGCATTCCAGGATATCGAGGCTTCATTGAGAGGTCCTTGCGCGTAACCGTTAAAGCTATGACCCCTGACAGTAAGGAAATTCGCATCAAGGCTGATGAATTGCTTGCGCAAGCGTTGGAACATGAAATCGACCATTTAAACGGAATTTTGTACACCGACCATCTTGCAAGCCACGAAAAACTGGAAAAAATCGAACCTGCCGACCCTCAAAGTACGACATCATGAATGAATTAAAAAAAGGATCTCAAAAGGATATTCTCAATACGATTCAAAGGATACTCGCTCCTGAATTGGATAGCACTTACTTAGTTGGCGGCATCGTACGCGATTTAGTTTTAGGGAAGCAGACTAACGATATAGACCTAGTCACCAACGCAGACAGCCTGCAAATCGCACGTTTTTTGGCGAACCAATTTGGCGGAGATTTTTATCCTCTGGATGTTGACCGGTATATAGGAAGAGCCTTGATAGAGTACAACGAACAAAGCTGGACGATCGATGTTTCTCCCACCAACGGAGATCTGACAGGCAATTTGCGAAGACGTGATTTTTCAGTGAATGCGATGGCTATGCCACTTACAAATATATCCACTAATGAAATCATTGATCCCCTTGGTGGTCTCAGCGATATAGGCCTTAAAAAAATCCGTTCTCTGTCGAAAGATGTTTTCGCGGACGATCCAATCCGACTTTTGCGAGCTATTCGATTGTCGGGAGAACTTAATTTTACTTTACAAGACGATACGGCCAAATTGATTCGTTCACATGCAAATTTGCTCACAAAAACTGCTCCAGAACGTATCCGTGATGAATTTGTTCGCATATTAATGTTACCCTCGAGTTTACCCTTGGTACGATTGATGGATGGAACTAGTGTTTTATGCACAGTGATCCCCGAACTCTCATCAAACAAAAATATTTCGCAGCCTAAAGAGCATTACTGGAATGTTTTTGATCACAATGTTGAAACCTTAGGTTTTGCAGAACGCATCGTTTGTTCCAACACACGTAAGAACAACCCAATCCTCAAACAAATCCCTTGGAAATCCAATTTCTCTGATCATTTTAAAGAAGAAATCACCGCAGGGCTCCCAAGGTATGTCATTTTCAAATTGGCAGCTTTATTGCACGATATAGCCAAACCTGCCACAAAAACCATTGAGTCCAATGGACGCATACGATTTATTGGACACACAACCAATGGAAGCAAAGTGGTTAAGCAAATTATGGATAGGTTACGTTTTAGCCGACGGGAAATCGAGTTAGCGAGAATAATGGTAGAACAACACTTACGCCCTATTCAAATCAGCCAGAATTGGGAAAAACCCTCCAAAAGAGCAATTTACCGCTTTTTCCGAGATCTCGACGATGCGGCGATTGATACGATAGTATTGAGCTTTGCAGACCATTTAGCCGCGGTGGGGCCAAATCTTAAAAATGATGAATGGCAGCAACATATTCGCCTCGCAGAAGCTACGATTGATGGAGGGTTTGAAGAAGCACCAGTGATTAATTCACCCCGTTTGATTACCGGACACGATTTGATAACAACTCTTAAAATGAAACCCGGCCCAAAACTTGGTAGGATTCTTGAAGAGGTGAGGGAGGCGCAATTTGAAGGGCGCATTACGACCTCTGAGGAAGCGCTAACACTAGCAACAACCCTGGGTACTCCTGGAGAGAGAGATTAACCGTGCAACGCCACCTTATTAGCATAGCCGCAATACTACTGATTACAGGTATGGCGGCAACCGCCATATATTTCCCACAGATAAACCTTCTCGGCTTTGAACGGGGCGGCGACGGCCCTCTCGGACTGCGTCTCGGTCTCGATATTCAAGGTGGAACCCATTTGGTGTATCAAACAGAGGATGAAAATCCATCACCCGGCCAAATGGAAGGTCTAATCCAAAATATAAACCGACGTATCGATAAATTTGGCGTTAGTGAACCGATTTTGCAGCAAATGGGAGAACGTCGTTTATTAATTCAACTGCCCGGAATCACTAATATTGAGGAAGCAAAGGGCCTGATCGGAGCTACTGCGGAACTCGATTTCCGAGAAGTTGTAGTCGGAGAACCTACACCTGCACTTGATGAAGATGGTAATTTACAGTACAACGATGCAGGTGAAGTGGTAATGAATGATGGCACACCAGAGTTCGTTAAAGCTACAGGTATTGTAAACGGGTCTCCTGTTGAATTGACAGGTGCATTACTACTGCCGGACGGTGCCCAAGTTGGACGAGATGAGACCGCAGGATCGTTTCAAGTCACTCTACGATTTAACGGGCCTGGAGAAGAAGTCTTAGAACAAGTTACTACCAGAAATATTGGACGCCCCTTAGGAATATTTGTCGATAACAGTCCAATATCTACTCCAAATGTAAGAAGTGCCATATTGGCGGGTCAGGGTGGAATAATCGATGGATTAGGATTAAACGAAGCGCGGCTCCTAGCCATACAGCTTAACTCAGGGGCACTTCCTCTATCTATTGAACTCGTTCAAGAAGCTGACATTAATCCGATGCTTGGTTCATTAGCTCTTGAGCAAGGAGTACGTGCGGCGCTCCTTGGACTAGGGTTGGTAGTACTTTTCCTCATCCTATACTATAGACTTGCAGGCCTCACTGCTGCAGTTTCTTTAATGATTTATACAATATTGGTTCTAGCAACTTTCAAATTGATTCCTGTGACGTTAACACTTTCCGGATTAGCGGCCTTCATATTGTCGATCGGTATGGCTGTTGATGCAAACGTTTTGATTTTCGAACGGTTAAAAGAAGAAATCAAAGCAGGGCGATCCTTACGATCTGCCGTTGATGTCGGATTTGATCGCGCGTGGCCCGCGATTAGAGACGGAAACTTTTCAACAATAATTACGTGTGCAATTCTATTTTGGTTCGCACAGCGGTTGGGAGCAAGTTTTGTCATGGGCTTTTCAGTGACTTTATTCTTTGGCGTTATGATTAGCATGCTAACAGCCATCATTGTTACCCGAACCTTTTTGCGCACGTTTACAAGCACTGGTTTAAGTAAAAAAACAAAGTTGTTCCATACATAACGGGAGAACCAATGGTTGATTTCGTAAATTTACGAGCTAAATACTTCATCGCCTCAGGAATCATTATCCTTGCAGGATTGATCGGCCAATTCATCTCCCCCGATTTGCGATGGGGAATCGAATTCTCAAGCGGTGTTACAGCCACAATTGAATTTGATTCACAAGTTACAGAAGATGACATTAAGAACACTTTATCTCAAATTGGCTACACAGATGCTATAGTGCAAAGCTTTTCAGATGGGAGCTTCTTCATTCGCCTCCCTGCGTCTGAAAATTTAGAAAGTCAGCGCGGAGAAATTCTGGGGATATTGGAAGAAAAACATGGGATTTCTAACGCATTTGAATTTACAGCAGTATCGCCTGTTATAGCTTCAGAAACTGTCAGAAATGCCATCGTGGCCGTCATTGCCGCAGTGATTGGAATTTTGATTTATATTTCGTGGGCCTTTCGCCAAATTCCACGAACGTTTAGATATAGTATGGCTGCGATCATAGCATTGGCTCATGATCTGCTAATTGTAATCTCCATAACTGCGCTAATAGCTAAAATCATGCCATTTGAAATCAGTTCGATGTACCTGGTTGGTCTGTTGACGGTTCTAGGTTACAGCGTTAACGACACAATCGTTGTGTTTGATCGGTTGCGCGAAAACATTCTCAAGGGAGTAACAAAAGATTTCGTAACAACTGTTAATTTCAGCATTATTGAAACCTTAGGTAGGTCGGTAAACACTAGTCTAACTACACTACTAGTTTTGGCTGCCCTCATCTTTTTAGGTCCCGAAAGTACAAAACCATTCATTATTGTTTTGACAATCGGTGTGATTAGCGGCACATATAGTTCACTTTTCATCGCTAGCCAATTGATTGTTTCATGGGAAACTCGCTCGTTGGGCAAACTAAATGAAGCGGATGCTTAATCGGCCTCGTTTTAACGAGGTTCCAATTTAGGCGATGTCTTCTATCACATGAAACGTCTAACTTTTTCTTTATGGATGAATAATTACAAAGACACAATATTACTCTAGGAGACATTATGACTCACATCTTGGTAATGGGCGACACTCATTGCCGCACATGGGAGGAAGTCCACCCAAATATTCGAAAGCTTGTCCCAAAAGCAGATATAGTAGTCCACTGTGGCGATCTCACCAACATAGCAATAGCAGAAGGACTGAAAAAAGAGGCCCAACAAGCCATCGTCGTGCATGGAAACTCGGACTCTCCGGATATAACAGCAGCCTTACCAAAACAAGAAGTGTTGAAAATTCATGGTAAGACCATAGCTATAACACATCCTTACTGGGGTGGACCACCATTTGATCCCGCAATAATCTTAAATGATTTCGATGAAACGATTGACATCGTGCTGAGCGGACATACCCATGATCCTATGAATGAGGAACGAGATGGCGTGCTTTATATTAATCCGGGCCAAGCATATCGTTCATTTTTGACCGACGCGACTGTAGCTTTTCTAGACATTGACGATGACAAAGTGTCCAGTGAAATTCATGTGATTGAAAACTGGCGAGATCGCTATCCGGGCAACCAGAAAAATTAGTCAGTTTGCTACGTTATGTTGCAGATTATCGCGCTCCTACGATATCCGCGCTTCAACACCCGACATTTTTTCCAACATCTTGATATAGGCTTGAGTACCACTATCTCCACCACCATCTAATTCAAGAGCACGATAAAACTGATTAATAATGGGCGTGGTAAAAAGAGGTAGTTGCATCTTTTGTGCAGCATCAAGAACAATCTGTAAATCCTTCTGTTGCAATTTCACCATGAAACCAGGATCAAAGTCACCTTTAAGAATACGTGCTCCAAGATTTTCTAGCTGCCAAGATTGAGCTGCACCACCAGATACCGCCTCAAAAACAGCCGCTATATCAGCACCCGCTTTCGCAGCAAAAATCAGCCCTTCAGAAACAGCTGCCATAGTTCCTGCGACAATAATTTGGTTCACCGCTTTTGTCACTTGCCCCATCCCCGCCGGTCCACAATAAACAATTCGTTCGCCCATAGCCTTAAATATATCTTCAGATTCTTGAAACGTTTCCAAAGGTCCACCCACCATTATTGACAAAGTACCGTTTACTGCACCCCATTGCCCGCCACTCACTGGTGCATCCAACATAAATACACCAACCTCACCTAGTTTGGCACTTATTTCTCGAGTTACGTCTGGAGAAATCGTGCTCATATCAATCATGACCAAATCAGAATAAGCTCCCGAGAGAACACCTTCAGGACCTAAAACTACCTCTTTCACGTCCGCAGAATCTGTGACACAAGAAATAACCACATCAGCACGACGTGCTAATTCAGCGGGAGAGGCACCTATCTCTACCCCAAGTTTGGCCATTTTTTCTGATTTTGAGGCTGTCCTATTCCAAACGATTAATTGGAATCCACCATTCATGAGATTTTGAACCATAGGTTGGCCCATAATCCCTAAACCAATAAATCCGATAGTCTTCATCACAATATCATCCGTTCTATGATCTTCAAATCGCCCGACGATCAAATCCACTGCGAAAGGTATGTCTCATCTCAATCTTCCTCATAAAGCAACAAGCCATTATCTGTTGACGGAAAATTTTCATCGTGATTAAATGCCCAGAAAAATGCCTTGCTAAAAAACCTACTATTTTTAGACCCATGAAATCCATGATCGCAATCTGGAATTTCAGCCAAATGAAATTCAGCTCTAGGTGCAGAAATTTCAAGCATAGTAGCAACCATTTTCGCGACTAGATCATCCGATCCATATACTGCGTAAATATCTCCTTTAAATTGGCTAATGCCACTATAAAAGTATTCTCCTACACTGTCGTATGCTGAAAGTAATAGGATGGACTTGACCTGAGGATAATGAAAAGCGACAGCACCACATGCTGATGCTCCGGCTGAAAAACCAGAAAGATAAACCACAGGGGTAGAAGTCCCGCAGATTTCTTCCGCATGTTCCAAAGCATATTCAATCACATTCGCCAAACTCTCTATCACTAACAGATTCCAGCTCGTATCCTTATATGAGTACGGCTCACCAACAAATTTACCCTCTGCATCCGGTTTCGGAGGATTATGCGTAATAAATGCGGCTATCTGTTCTTTTTGTATGTACTGACCAAGAGTTTCATAACGGTTTTTCCGACCACTCTTTGATTCGCCAGCGCCAGGAGCATTGATGATAATTACTCCTGATTTTGCCGGGTAGATTGACATAGGAATAGAGTATTCAATTTGTTGGCGTAAGTATCCATTTGCCACGCGGGTAAGATCTTTATCCTGCTTCAAATTTTCCTCACGAATCCTTTCAATCCTAGTGCCGGTCTGTCGCTATCAATCCATGATTACAACCGTTCGGCAACATCCAGATAGCGCTAATTCAGACCCCCTATAGTAGAATTCACTTCATAGAGATTCGTTGAATTAAAGCCTCAACTGTCATTGAGTTTTGTTCCCCTGATGCAAGGTCCCGCACCACAGGTTTTACTTCATCAATTTGTGACCCAGATAACTCGTCATCGCCAATAATGATCGCGAACCGCGCATTAATTTGATTCGCAGTCCGAAGTTGGGCCCTTAAAGAACGAGAACCAGTCGCGATTTGGGCGCTAACGTTATGCTTACGCAACGCTCCCAAGAGCCAAACTGCAGCATTTTTTGCAGGACTTCCCAAATATGCGATGAAGGCATCAATTTGTTCAGAATACGTATCCGGATTTTCTTGTTGCTTCAGTTCAAGAACAGCTCGTTCTATCCCAGATCCAAATCCCACTGCAGGAACAGAGTTCCCACCGATTTGTTCAATCAATCCATCATAACGTCCCCCTCCAGCCATAGCACTTTGAGAACCTTCTTGCTTAGGAAAAATCTCGAAAACAGTATGGGCATAATAGTCTAATCCCCTCACTAAACGGTGATTCAAAGTAAAGGGAATCTCTGACAACTCTAAGTATCGTCTAACGTCATCAAAATGCTCTTGAGAATCAGCATCGAGATAGTCAGTGACGTGCGGAGCATCTTCAATAAAAGGCTGACATGATTCTTGCTTGCAATCCAACAAACGAAGGGGGTTTTTTTTCAGACGGACACGACAATCATTACAAATGGAATCCATCTTTGGATTATAAAAATCAACGAGTCTCTCCAGATATTTTTCTCGGCCTTGTCGGGATCCAATTGAATTGACGTACAACGTCAAATCTGAAAATCCCAATTCACCAAAATAGGCCCAAGCTAGTTGAATCGTCTCAGCATCCACCACAGGATCTGGATCACCAATAGCTTCGCAACCGAATTGCCAATGTTGACGAAATCGACCAGCTTGCGGTCTCTCATAACGAAAAATGGGAGTTATGTAGAATAGTCGAACAGGTTGAGGCAGAGCGTGCATTCCGTGCTGGAGATATGCTCGGCAGACAGAAGCTGTACCTTCTGGTCGAAGAGTAATTAGTGATCCACCACGATCTTCAAACGTATACATCTCTTTCTCAACAATATCTGTGCCTTCACCAACACCTCTTACAAACAAACCAGCATCTTCAAATGTAGGTGTATCAATCTGTCGATAACCGAATTGCTGTGTTACCACACGAGCTGCTGCCTTCACTCTATCCCAATAGACCTGATCTTCTGGCAATATATCAACTGTACCTCTGGGAGCCTGGTATTGCATAATTTCTCCTTTAAACCAAGATACGTTGAGGCAATTTAAAATTTTGCATCGCCATTCGCATCCATTAATTCAAAAGTACAGAATTAACCCTGCACACACAAAAACTAAATTAATTCCCCTAGGATATAGAAGGGTAACAAAAGCATCAACATTTATAGGTGCACTGTGAATTCTGAGCCTTCCTCTAGCTTCTTAACCTCAATGCGATTTGGAAATAGCTCTTTTAATTCATCAATGTGAGTAATTACAATGATTAATTGAAATTCATTTTGAATAGAACTAATGGCATCAACGATACGATCACGACCCAAGAGATCTTGCGACCCAAATCCTTCGTCAATGAACAATACAGGTAGTGGGGCTCCTGAACGACGTGTCAGTATACGAGAAAGCCCAATACGAAGAGCTAAATTTATTCTGAAGGCTTCACCACCGCTGTACATTTCATATGGACGTGTACCCATTTCATCTGCGATGCTCACACTTAGAGTCTCTTGAATCCGTCCTTGACGCGTTTCCCTTTGACTCTCTAACTGCACACTCATTTTCCCTTCGGTCATTGTGGATAGGAGCTTATTTGCTTCTTCTTCAATCTCAGGTAAAGCAGTCTCAATCAAAAGAGCCTGAACTCCTTGTTTGCCAAAAGCTTTCGCAACCTCCGCATAGGTATCTCTTTGGTGAGCGAATTCCTTTCTTTGAGCAGTTTTCTCGCGCTGCTCTTCAACTATTCGAGATAACCGTTCTAATTCAAGACCAATCCGGGTCAAATCTTTCGTTACATTATCTAGTTCAGCTTTATTTTCATCGAAAGCGTTTTTTGCAAGCTCAAACTCTGTTAGAAATTCTTCACGCCCCTTCACTTGCTCTTTCAAGTCTACAAGGCGTTCACTATTTTCTCGCTTATTTTTCTCTAACTGATTCAATCTTTCTTTCGTTGAATCAAGAATTTCCTTTTCCCTCACATGAGCGTTCTCCGCCTCATTCACCTCGCGAAATCGCGCCTCAAATCGCTCAAGTTCCTTGATGCGATCCTGCCAAATTTTGTGTTCATCTTGCTGATAGTCATTTCCCTCTATTTCCGTTAAGAGCGTTTGGAGATCATTTCTCAGGTTCGACGCAAAGCTCTGATGCGCAATTTTTGAGTCCAAACTTTCCTTTTGCACCAACAAACCATCAATTCCTACAGATGCAGCAAGAGCATTCTTTAATCTTTCACGACTAAGAGCAAGATTGTTTTCATACGCGGTTCTCTCCTGGCGCAATCTCAATTCTATCTCGCTTAATTGCGACTTTAGTTTCTCGTTAGATTTGTTTGATTCTTGGACAACCCTTTGGTTCTCCCGAAATTTATTCGCCATTTCTTGACCTTCAACTTCATAGTGATTACGGACTTGGGCAAATTCTTGTTCGTCTAACTCCATGCCACAAATAGGACATGTTGTTACGCCTTCTTCAAGTAAATCCACTTTTTGGCGAAGATCTTCCATTTGGCTTCTTAAAGAGGCATTTTTCTCAAGTAATACATTGATGTTTGTTTCAACAGCTTGAAATTCCTGCCGCTTTTGATCTAGATTCTCTTCTTCACTCGCGATTTTCAATAATGATTCCGAAAAAGCATCAATATCTTTTTCAATAGAGTTTTTTCGGTCCGCTTCCTGCCGCAGTTCATCAATTTGAGACTGCAAATGATTCGATTCCACTTCCAATGCATTACCTTCTTTGTTAATCGCATTTTGCAAATCAGTTCGTTTTGAATTCAGATCAACAAATAGTGTCGCCTTCTTCGATAGCTCCTGCAACTGCAGCCTAGTTTCTTGTAATTGGTGGTAACCTACCAAAACCTCATCAGATTTAGATAAGATTGCACTATACCGATCCAATTTACCTTGCGCATTATTTAGCTCTGTTGACGCAGTTTCAGTCATAACATCAATAGCCGTATTTCTGTTCACAGTCTCAGCTATTTGTTCTTCCACTAGATCTAGTCGCGTCCGACGCTCTTGTAGAGCAGTAAGTTTATCAGTTGCCTTTGAGTGTTTGTCCTCTAAATCACGTAGTTTTATCTGCTGTTCATCATTATCTGTTTGCAATTGAACACGCTTTTCCAAGTCCTTTTCCATGTCGGAAAGTGCTAAATCGCTCACCCGAAGATGATTCTCAGCATCTCGTACTCGATTTCGAGCACGTTCTTCAAGTACATCATAAGTGGACAATCCCAAAATATCGCTCAATACCTGCTTTCTCTCGGTAGGGGTAGCCATGGTGAATAAATCAGCCCGACCTTGTATTAAGAAGGCACTATTTATAAAAGTATCGTATTCCATTTGCAATAAATCGACCAAAATCTTATTCGTTTCTCGCATCGTATTACCAGAAATAACCCGGAAATCAGATTCAGTAGAAATCTGTAAATCAACACTAGACTGCCCTGAACGAGCGCGCCCCCGCGGCTTTCTATGCCGGCGAATAACCCGATAACGATCCCCGCCTGCGATAAAATCCAACGTAACTTGTGTCTCATCCTGTCCTGCATGTATTAAGTCATCGTCGGACCGTGCCCGAGATTTGCCCCACAACGCCCATGTTATGGCGTCTAGTAACGCACTTTTGCCATGGCCATTTGCGCCAGAGAGGCAAACAAGTTGCAAACCCTCCAATTCAAGTGGGGTTGTTATCCCCTTATACGGCATAAAATTTTCTAAGGCTACACGAACAGGTATCATGAATAGACAATACCAAATCATCCATGTGTGTCTACCCAATTCCGGCAGATCACATGATTTTGGAACATGAATTCTGAATCGGGGAAATCGAACCATTTCACGCCTTAATTGAATTGATTTGTTCTGGCTAGTACCATTACCCTTGTATCTAATCCATCTGGCTTGCTAAACTACTGAGGCAATTCAGCATCCATACTCCTCGCTAGCTCAATTGGTAGAGCGGGCGGCTGTTAACCGCCAGGTTGCAGGTTCGAGTCCTGCGCGGGGAGCCACTTACATTTGTTGGTATAAGCAATGCTCACATCACAACACCAATCGCTGATTAATAACAGGATGATTTCGTGACAGTTAACAATTACAACCGATACGCTATCCTTCGATACCACGAAGCAGGGTTAAAGGGGAAAAATCGCTCTTTTTTCATTAATCACATCGTGAGAAACGTACGTCGAGTCACTCGTAATATGGATGTAGATAAAGTTTGGGCTGAACGGGGATTAATTGGTGTTCAACTAAACGAAAATGCTAACTGGGATCTGATCTATGATGCGCTAAGAAAAGTGTTTGGCATAGTGAAGATATCTCTTGCACAACGCGGTTCACACAACCTCGAAAAATTAAAGGAAGAAATACTGACTGTTACGAAAAATAAAGATTTTGACTCCTTCAGAATTACAACAAAGAGAGCAGATAAAAAATTCCCTCTAACTTCACAGGAAGTGAATACAAAACTTGGGAAATTTATTCAAGAAGAAACAGGAACTTCAGTTTCGTTGAAAAATCCTGATTTGACAATATATGTCGATATTCTCCCTCGCACATTATATTTTTATTCTGACCCGCTACCCGGAGCGGGAGGGTTGCCTGTGGGTACAGGTGGAGAGGTTGGTACTCTGCTGTCAGGTGGAATCGACTCACCAGTCGCTGCGCAAAGAATGATGAAACGTGGATGTCGAGTAGTATTTATACATTTCCATGCGTTCCCATTAGTAGACGGGTCTTCACGTGACAAAGCGATTGAGCTAGTAGAAGTACTGAATGAATATCAAGGGCAATCCCGTCTATACTTAGTACCTTTTGCAGAAGTACAAAAACATATTATCGTTTCAGCGCCCCCAGCCTATCGAGTGGTTCTTTACCGACGTTTCATGGTACGAATCGCTGAACAAATCGCGTTGCAAGAAAAAGCACAAGCATTAATCACTGGAGAAAGTCTTGGACAAGTCGCATCTCAAACTTTGGAGAATATAACAGTGGTCGATTCTGTAACCGAAAAACCGATCTTCCGACCCTTAATCGGCATGGACAAAACTGAAATAATTCAACAGGCCATGAATATCGGCACTTATCCCATATCTATACTGCCAGATCAAGATTGCTGTACACTATTCGTGCCCAAACACCCAGTAACGCGCTCGAACGAAGCCCAAATTAAACCAATTGAAGCAGATCTGGATGTTGAAAGTTTAGTTCATTTAGCGATGGATAATCTGGAAATAAGAGATTATGACTGAAACCAGTTAACATCAAGGTGAGGCAAGATAAATACAATCAGGATATACTGAGCATCCATATGCCTCAAAAATGGAGGGGAAAATGAAAGTCACTGTTGAACTACCTGACGAGTGGATTTACCGCGCGATGGAGATGATGCGCACCCGCGGGCCTGAGGACACAGTTCGAGGTTCGCTACGATATGTACTTGGCTATGAAGTATTTGGTTGGGAGAACCAACGCCAGCAGAGGCCCGACGACAACTGGGAAGACGGTGCAGCAGCTCTCGAATTTATGCGGCGTGAGGAATTAAACGAAACAATGACATAGGTTTTCCGAATAGCAGCCAAAGAGCAAAATTCACCGGCTGCTTTTGTTCTTATGTAACAGCCCCTTCAACCTTTTTCAACACGTCAGAAATTGACATACCCTGATCCTTGATCTGAAACGGGATAACCTTCCAGAAATCCTTTACAGCTGAGTCCCAATTATCCAGTATCTCTTTACCACGAATTGATCCAGTATAGTTAGTGTGGCGTTCAACCAAATCTTTTACTTTCGCAATATCCTCTTGGTCATCGAGAGGATCAAGAGCGAGAATTTCCGGATTATATCTACTTGGAAATTGTTTCTCTGGATCGTAGACAAAAGCCATTCCTCCAGACATTCCAGCCCCAAAATTGCGACCGGTCTCACCCAGAATTACGGCAATACCACTCGTCATATATTCGCATCCATGATCGCCAACACCCTCCACCACCGCTTGGACTCCACTCGCGCGCACACAGAATCTCTCTCCAGCACGACCGGCAGCAAAAAGGTATCCTCCTGTTGCTCCATATAAACAAGTATTACCCATAATGGAATTTTCATGTGCAATGAAATTCGCGTCAGGAGAAGGCTTCAGAATCACTTCTCCACCACCAAGGCCCTTTCCGACATAATCATTTGCCTCTCCAACAAGAGTCAATCGCATGCCGTTAGCACACCAGGCCCCGAAACTTTGACCTGCAGTTCCTATGAACTGTAAATCAACAGTACCTTCGGGCAATCCATCAGAACCGTACTTCCTTGATAGTTCACCACCAACCCGACCACCTACAGTCCTATCTGTGTTATGAATGTTATATTCGTACTTTGACTGCTTCTTGTCATCCAAAGTCGGCTGAATATCTTTCAAGATTCGGTCGTCTAGAGGCACCTCTCCACGATCATTCCTCTTTTGATTATTCTTGATGGGCCTTGAACCAGTCGGATCAGCCAAAGCAATAATGGGACGAACGTCTACAGTACGAGCAATTTCTGCGATGTCATCTCTCGTAGATGGAGTCAATAAATTTGAACGCCCAATGATATCGTCAAGGCTTTTGTACCCAAGGTCTGCTAAAGTTTCGCGAATTTCTTGAGCCACAAAGGTGAAGTAATGAACAATGGATTCAACTGTTCCATTAAATTTTCCGCGAAGATCTTCCCTCTGGGTCGCAACGCCAACAGGACAAGTATCAAGATGACACTGCCGCGCCATCTCACAACCTGCTGCAATAAGCGCATTAGTCCCAAACCCATATTCTTCGGCGCCAAGCATTGCTGCAACGACAACATCTCTACCAATCTGAAATCCACCATCTGTTCGTAACCTAACCCGCCCGCGAAGATCGTTCATAACGAGCACTTGTTGTGTCTCAGCAACACCTAACTCCCATGAAGTCCCTGCGTTCTTAATCGAGGAAAGCGGAGAAGCGCCAGTGCCACCGGCATGCCCGCTTATAACAATCTTATCTGCAAATCCTTTTGCGACTCCCGCAGCAATCGTACCAACACCAGCTTCAGAGACAAGTTTAACGGTCACATATGCGCGTGGATTAGCGATCTTAAGGTCATAAATCAGTTGTGCAAGATCTTCAATCGAATATATGTCATGATGCGGAGGTGGTGAGATCAATGTGATTCCTGGTTGCGAATGACGAATATGTGCGATATGAGTCACAACTTTATGTCCAGGCAATTGCCCACCCTCACCAGGTTTAGAACCTTGGGCAATCTTAATCTCAAGCTCTTCTGACATCGCAAGGTATTCAGGTGTTACACCAAATCTCGCAGATGCAACTTGTTTGATCTTACTGCTACCATTAAGCCCATCAGACCGTGGCCGATATCTAACCGGATCTTCGCCACCTTCACCCGTAGCACTCGCTGCGCCCATTGAATTCATCGCTAACGCAATCGTTTCGTGAGCTTCCGGACTGAGGGCCCCGAGAGACATGGAACCGGTATTTAGATGTCGACGCAACGACTCTATAGACTCAACCTCATCAATAGAAACAGGCTTCCGATCACTCTTGAAACCCATTAAATCACGGATTGAGGTCAACGGTCGGTTAATAATCATTTCTGAATACACTTTGTAATCATCATAATTGCCATTCAAAACAGCTGCATGCAAAGCACGAACACCTTGTGGATTGTTCCCGTGGTACTCGCCTTTTCGACGAAATCTTATGAAACCTATATCTTCAAGTCGTTTCTTACCGGTTTTAGGTACATCCATTGCTTTAGAATGGCGTTTCAAAACATCCTCTGCAAATTGGTTCAACCCCATCCCACCAAATTGGCATGGTGTACCTCTGAAGCACTGATCAATGATGTCTTCATCCAATCCAATCGCCTCGAAAATCTGTGCTCCGCTATAACTTGTTACCGTAGAAATACCCATCTTCGACATAATTTTTAATATGCCTTTTGATGCCGAGGTTCTATATTTCAAGATTGCTTGCTGAGGCGTTTCAAAATCTTTAATTTCATCCTTTTCAAACAGCTCCGTTACAATCTCAAACGCCATGTACGGATTGATTGCGTTGGCTCCATACCCGACAAGAGCGGCGTAATGATGTATATCACGTGGTTCGGCTGTTTCTGCAATAATGCTCGCCCTCATCCTTTTCCCATGATCAATAAGAAAATGATGTAATCTTCCAACGGCGATCATCATCGGAATAGGAGCATGAGTAGCGTTCGTTCCACGATCACTCAATATTATTAATGATTTTCCAGAATCAATCGCTTCTAATGCAGTCTCACACAAATCCCTGAGCCCATTCTGCAAACCAAGAGCTCCATCAGAAATCTCGAAATTAATGGGAATGGTTATCGATTGAAATGCAGGGTCAGAAAGATCACGGAGCATCGCCAATTCATTATCTGTGAGCACCGGACTCTCAACACGTATAAGTTTGGCCGCATCAGGCTTTTCCTCGAGAAAACTACGGCGCGCGCCCAAAAAATTGTAGCTAGACATTACAACAGTTTCTCGCAAGTTATCTATGGCGGGGTTAGTGACCTGAGCAAACTTTTGTTTGAAGTAACTATACGTTATTGGCTCTAGCGAAGATAAAGCTGCTAAGGGCGTATCATCACCCATTGAAAATGTCGCATCTTTTCCTTCCAAAATCATCGGTTTAATAACCATGTTTAACTCTTCAGCAGTGTAGCCAAACATCTGCCTTCTTTGGACAGGTTCTAAAGAAAGTGCCTCGCTACCTTGGGTTTCTTTAACACCATCGATCTGTTGATCTGCTTGGCTTTCTAGTTTTACCTGGTGCTGACCAACCCATTGAGCGTATGGTTGGCGGTGCGCCGCAGAATTCTTAATATCTTCATTTCTTAGGAACTGTTGATTGGCTGTATCAACAGCAATCATTTGACCCGGTCCCAATTGGCCCTTCTCGATCACTTCGTTATCAGGAATATCAACAACCCCAACTTCGGAGGCCATGATTACAAGGCCATCCCTTGTAACTTTGTAGCGAGCAGGCCGCAATCCATTTCGATCCAAAATAGCGCCAGCGATACGCCCGTCAGTAAAGCTGATAGCAGCCGGCCCATCCCATGGTTCCACTAAACTCGCGTGGTATTCGTAAAAAGCTTTCAAAGCAGGATCCATATTAGGCATATTTTCCCATGGCTCTGGGATAAGCATCATCATCGAATGCAAGACGTCACGTCCCGACATCACAAGTAACTCTAGAGCATGGTCCAAACTGCCTGAATCACTCGTCTCGTCAAACGTCACTGGTTTCAAAATGTCAATGTTTTCGCTCAGTAACGGCGAGCTCAATTCAGGCTCGCGAGCACGCAACCAATTACGATTACCCTGAATAGTGTTTATCTCACCATTATGGCCCAGATATCTCATCGGTTGAGCACGATCCCAAGTGGGAAAGGTATTCGTTGAATATCGCTGGTGGAAAAGTGCTAAAGATGATTCAAAATCTGGATCAGTCAAATCTTCGTAAAACCCCTTAAGCTGAGGCGCAACAAATAACCCCTTATAGACCAAAGAATACTGGGACATCGAAGGTATATAGAGATCCGCAATTTGTTCTGCTATCGCAATTCTTTCAATCTTTTTCCGGGCGAAATACAATGCGCGTTCGTACGACACGGAATCTAAGTCAGAATTTGGAACTATTAACGCTTGACGTATGTCAGGACAAGTTTCCAGAGCTTGATCCCCAAGAACGGAACGATTCACTGGTACAACCCGCCAGCCAATTAGATTCAAATTATAATCTGCCACTGACTCTTCAATGATTTCAACACACCGTTGTTGCAGTTTTTCATCCTGGTTAGGCAGGAAAACCATCGCAACACCTAGTAAGTCTTTATCAGTTAAATCAATCCCCATTTTCTTCGCTTCACGCGTGAAAAGCTTTCGGGGTATTTGTGTCTGAATCCCCGCTCCATCGCCAGTTTTAGCGTCCGATGAAACAGCCCCTCTATGAGTCAAGTTAATCACTGCTTCAACAGCCATTGCAACAATATCATGAGAAGGCTCACCAGATATCCGTGCAACAAAACCAGTGCCACACGAATCATGTTCATAAGCCGAACGATATAGTCCTTTAGGTGCGAAAAGATGTTCGAAACTATTCCTTTTCACACTCGACTCCTTGTTAATTGAATCTTCTTTTTTCACAATAATTTTATCCATCCATTCATGATGAGACACAAATTACAAAACTGGTAAGTACCTTTGCAATTCGTAATCAGTAACCTGTCGACGAAACGTATCCCATTCGATCGTCTTATTCTTCAAAAAACTTTCAAAAACACTATCACCTAATGTGTCACGTACCAGTGGATCTTCTTCAGTAGCTAAAACTGCCTGCATAAGATCCCCAGGAAGGGTATTTACACCTTTCGCAACCCGGGTTTCATCACTCATATCATACGCATTTTGCGTAAGTGGTTCAGGAGGATCGAGTTCCCTTTCAACACCGTCCAATCCTGCTGCAAGCATCACAGAAAATGCAAGATAGGGGTTGCATGCTGCATCAGGAGCACGATACTCGATACGCATTTCATCCGGCCTTGATGGCTTGATACGTGGCACCCTTATCAAATCTGATCGATTTACTTTTGCCCACGAGATATATATGGGAGCTTCATACCCTGGAACAAGTCTTTTATATGAATTAACCCATTGGTTCGTAATTGATGTAATCCCTGATGCGTGCTCCAACAAGCCCGCTATATAATGTCGCCCAATTGCAGACAAATTCAGATCCTCGTCAGCATCGTAAAAAACATTAGTTTCTCCACGAAAAAGAGATTGATGCGTGTGCATACCATTGCCATTGAGATTCGCTAATGGCTTCGGCATAAATGTCGCGAACACGTTATGTTGACGCGCTACTTCCTTCACAACAACTTTATAGGTCATGCAATTATCTGCCATAGTGAGTGCATCAGTATGCCGGAGAACAATCTCTTCTTGTCCAGGAGCAACTTCATGATGCGTATAAGCTACGCCAATACCCATCTCTTCTAAATTCAGGACCGTGTCTCGGCGAAGGTCAGTTGTCAAATCAAGCGAATCCTGGTCAAAATATCCTGCCGCGTCGACCGGAGTCGGATCATCAGGGCTGTTCAAATAAAAATATTCCATTTCTGGACCAACGTAAAAGGTAAATCCTTTTTCACGAGCCTTCTCAAGATTCTTTTTCAAAACGTATCGTGGATCACCAGTAAAAGGTGCTCCATCAGGTAAGAGGATATCGCAAAATAGCCTAGCTACTCCGCGCTCTTGAGGTCGCCATGGCAGAAGAGAAAATGTCGTTGGATCTGGCAGGGCGATCATATCGCTTTCATCACTCCGCGCATAACCATCAATTGATGATCCGTCAAACCCAAACCCCTCGTTTAACGCTTCCTCCAATTCCTCGCGCATGATTGCAAAACCCTTTAAGGTTCCGCTAACGTCAGTAAACCAGAGGCGAATAAATTGCACATCGCGTTCTTTTACTGTTCGTAAAACGAATTCCTTAGCCTGTTCACGGTCTTGAATGGCTGCCATGTCGCTTAGGGCCTCCTCCTTACCCCTGATTTGATAGCAATGGGGCAGCGCTCACAATTAAAGCGTTGCCCCACAGTATATGGCGATTGTGAAATTTGTGTCAAAGATTTCGTTCGGGCAGCAGGTTGAGCTATCCCGTTAACTGCCACCCATGAAAACTACACAATCAATTTCAATTATTTACCCGATTCGAAGTCCAGAGATTTATTTACTGGCAGCTCCGCAGACAGTATCAATAACTAAACGAGTTACAAGGTACGGATCCATATTGGCATTTGGGCGTCGGTCCTCTATATACCCTTTTTGATCTCTAGCAACCTGCCATGGAATTCTTATCGAAGCCCCACGATCAGAAACCCCATAAGAAAAATCTTTATAACTTGCGGTCTCATGCTGACCTGTTAACCGATCTTCAATCCCAGCTCCGTAATTAGCTATGTGTTCCGCCGCATTTGCCCCAAGTGCTTCCGCTGCCGCTTCACATGCTGCGTAATTTTCTCTCATTTGTTTGGTAGAAAAGTTGGTGTGGCAACCAGCGCCATTCCAATCGCCTTTTACAGGTTTCGCGTCTAAAGAAACGGTCACCCCATAATTTTCTGCGATTCTTGCTAGTAACCACCGACCAATCCACAGCTCATCGGCAACTTGCGGCGCACCCACAGGACCAATCTGATATTCCCATTGGCCTGGCATAACCTCTGCGTTAATACCAGCTATTGTCAAACCTGCAGCTATGCAGGCATCCATATGCTCCTCAACAATATCCCGGCCAAAGATGTTTTCAGAACCGACCGCACAGTAATAGTCTCCTTGAGGAGCCGGAAAGCCATCCTCTGGCCAACCTAACGGGTCCCTACCTTGAAAGAACGTGTATTCCTGTTCAATTCCGAACCACGTATCAAAACTACTAAATTTTTCTGCTGCCGCTGCACATGCAGCTCGTGTATTTGTAGGGTGGGGACTCATATCAGGCAACAATGTTTCGTTCATCACAATAACGTTGTTCCCGCCACGAATCGGATCAGGAACTGTAAGAACCGGGTTAAGAACGACGTCAGAACTCTCACCGGCTGCTTGTTGTGTACTTGACCCATCAAAACCCCAAATAGGCGGCGCTTCTCCATCAGCTATGACTTTAGTTTTCGATCTTATCTGCGCCGATGGCGTCGTTCCATCCAACCACAAATATTCTGCCTTATATACCACGCTTCACCTCCGTTTAATGATCGCACTAGAACCTTAGTGACATTGAACCGTTTTTCGTCGCTTCTTGCAACCTCACCAAGATAATTCGCGGGTTAAAGCGCGTCCTGTCCTCTTTCGCCAGTTCGCACTCTAACGACATCCGAAATCTCACTCATAAAAATCTTTCCATCACCGATCGCGCCTTCTCCTTCGGAGCGTGCGGAAGAAACAATCGCTTCAATAACTGCCTCTTTCATGTCATCTGAAATAACCGTTACGATTAAAGTTTTGGGCATAGCAGCACGAGACGCTACTCGACCACCCCGCCCAGTAACAACTTCAACACCCTGTTGTATACCTTGACCAGTTATGTTCTCATAATGAAAACCGCGGCAGCCTGCATCTTGTAATGCTGCGACAACTTCGTTTACCCTCTCCGGACGAACTATAGCTTCAACTTTAAGCATCTCCCCTTACCTCCTTGCAGAACCTCTGTACAAATCCTGATTCAACCACCGGTTCCAGGAAAACCCCAAAGGTATCTGGAACCGGTTTAACTACAATACATTCTAGAATCTTTACTGCTACTACTTTTCAGTTCGTGCTAATCAGCACCATCACCCACTGTTCCTCGTTCACCATGAGCAGCCAGATCTAAACCAACATCTTCATCAGGCTCAGAAACTCGAAGGCCAAGTCCCGGGACTTTATCCAAAACAAACAGTATCGCTATTGTCAAAACAAAAGAGTACGCAGTAGTCGCTAGGACAGAAGCAACCTGAATACCAACCTGCCCTGCGTTTCCATCAATTAGTCCTGCGGTCCCACCTATAGCTGCAGTGCAGAATATGCCTGTCGCTACTGCACCCCATGCGCCACCTACACCGTGAACAGCAAAAACGGCGAGAGCATCATCAAGGCCAGATCGTTCCATTAATTCAAGGCAGATAAAGCATATGACCCCAGCGCCAATGCCAATCGCCAGTGCTCCATATATCCCAACAAACCCAGATGCAGGTGTAATGGCAACCAGGCCAGCGACTGCGCCCGTTGCGACACCAACAGCACCCATTTTACCTGTCCGTATTTGTGAAATGATTCCCCACGTTAATGCCGCCGCCGCCGCCGCTGTGTTCGTTACAAGAAATGCACTCGCTGCGACACCATCAGCTGCAAGTTCAGAACCTGCATTGAATCCAAACCATCCGAACCAGAGAATCGCAGCCCCCAAAACAACATATGGAACATTGTGTGGCTCGACTCCTGGATTTCTTCGCTTCCCAACGAGCATGGCCGCCGCAACAGCAGCTATACCAGCGTTCACATGAATTACCGTACCTCCGGCAAAATCAAGTGCACCAAGATCAGCGATCCAACCTCCGCCCCACACCCAATGACAAACGGGTGCGTAAACGAGCGTTATCCAAAACACAAGGAAAACCAAATAGGTAGTAAATTTGAATCGCTCAACGAATGCTCCTGTTATGAGTGCAGGAGTAATAATCGCAAACATTAGTTGGAAACAAATGAATGCCAATTCTGGAAATCCACCGGCATCAGCATCAACGCCGATACCACTCAACCCAAAAGCGCTAAAGCCTCCAACCCATTGGTTCAATCCGCCGCCATCGGTAAATGCAAGACTGTAGCCCCAAAGAACCCAGACAATACTCACAACGGCGATAGACATAAAACTGTACATGATCGTATTAACCACATTTTTTGCTCGCACCAACCCACCATAGAAAAACGCGAGCCCGGGTGTCATAAAAAACACCAAAGCAGATGCAACTAGTACCCAAGCAGTGTGTCCACTGTCCATAATTTCTCCTTGTCTTCCGAAATTTTTCCTAAAGGAACCTGCTCCAACTTAACGTATTGGAGAGTTGAACATACAGGTTGAATGTTTCGCGTGTGCTACATTCATGTTACATTCACGTAAATTTATTCTGAGAGTACTTAGTATTTATTAGGTTTTGTACTCATTTACTCATTTCGTGACCTAGGATAGGAAAAGTTTCCACAGCTAGTTAGGAGTGGCAGCATGGATTTCTCTTTATCGGAACAGATAGAACACATAATCGATCAAACTGCAGAATTAATATGTGAATCACAATATGTTGTTGCTCTAGTTGGCGCAGGTATGTCAGTGGAGAGCGGTATCTCTCCTTTTAGAGGCAAAGGAGGACTATGGACTAAGTATGGAGAACCCGATAACAGAGGGTACGAACAATTACTACAAGATCCAAAACAATGGTGGGTAAATCGCCTAACTGAACAACCGCGACCTGAGGCAGCAGCATTTGAAACAGCAACTCCTAATCCAGGCCACTACGCTTTAGTAGAAATGGAAAAGATGGGCATTTTGAAACATATAATTACTCAAAATGTGGACAACTTGCACAAAGCTGCGGGCCATACAAATGTAGCCGAAATTCATGGAAATAGAACCTTATTGCGATGTATTGACTGCAACATGCGGTTCGAAAAGAACGAAATAGATGCGGATCTTGAAAATGTTCCACCGCATTGCCCAGAATGTAGTGGCATCGTAAAGGGAGACACCGTAATGTTTGGCGAACCGATACCAACAGACGTCATGCATGTCTGCCAGCAAGAGACGTTAAAGGCAGACTGTATGCTTCTATTGGGGACGTCTGCAGTCGTGTATCCGGCAGCAGCGTTTCCATCTTTAGCAAAACAGAATGGTGCTCAAATTTTGGAAATTAATACGGAGGGGTCCGCTCTCAGCGAAATCTGTGACCTCACCATTAATGGGCCAACTGGTGAAGTTTTACCAACCCTTGTCCAGAGAATTCGGGAAATTAAAGAGATTTGATTTTCAACATCCACTCATAAATTGGCGCTTTATATTCAAGACCACAACAATCCTCTCATGTTGGTCGGGGAGGGGGGATTCGAACCCCCGACCTCCGCGTCCCGAACGCGGCGCCCTACCAAGCTGGGCCACTCCCCGATATAAGTGATGTTCTGGAAACAGATCATGAATAGAACACCGAGCAACGATTATAGTTTATATTACTTCTTAGATAAACCATTGTTATAATTCTTTTTCTATCTGCGGTTAATGGAGCAACTGTTCTATGGCATCAAAATTTTTACATATTCGCACCCCTGCTACCTCTGCCAATATGGGTTCTGGATTTGATTGCCTTGGAATCGCTCTGAATCTCTACAATGAGCTCTCTGTTACGCCCAGTGAAAGCAACAAAATACGGATTCAAGGTGAAGGTAGTGCTGAACTTTCAACCGATGATGAAAACCTCATTTTCCAATCAGCTAAGAGGTTTTTTGAAACCATCGGGAGGCCGGTCCAAAAAATGAACATTGATTGTATTAATCGAATACCCTTAGCTCGTGGGCTTGGCAGCAGCGGTGCCGCCACGTTAGGAGGCCTTATTGCGGCAAACGTGATGGAGGGCAATCCTTTGGCGAACCAAGAGCTTTTGCAACTCGCTGTTCAGATCGAAGGATATCCTGACAATGTAACAGCCGGCCTCTTGGGAGGATGCCAGATTGCTATACAAAGTGGACAAGGACCAGAAGTCATAACTTCAGAAGTCCTGATAGAGGGAAACCCAAGTGTGGTGATTTTCGTGCCCGAATCACAAATGCCAACTGAACATGCAAGAGCCATTCTACCTCGAGAAGTTGATCGGGAAGATGCAATATTCAACCTAGGAAGAGTCGCATTGCTTATCAATAGCTTGAGGACAGGCAAATGGCAAGATCTAAAAACGGCGATGGAAGATCGATTGCACCAACCGTATCGAACACAACTCCTCCCTGGCCTTAATTCACTTATTGCCTCATCGACGGACGCCGGAGCGGTAGGAGCATTCCTTTCGGGAGCGGGATCCACAGTTACAGCCATTGCAATCGACAATGAGCGGCAAATTGCACAAAACATGCAACGCTCAGCTAAAGAAGAGGGATTAGTAGGAACTACTCAGATTCTGGCCATAGATAAGATAGGAACTCAGGTAACAGAGAGATAAGAAAATTGTCAATTATCGTACAAAAATATGGAGGCTCTTCCGTAGCGACACCAGACCGTATAAAAAGTGTGGCACGCCGAATAGCAGATCGAAAAGACACTGGCGATGGAGTCGTAGTTGTTGTGTCAGCTATGGGGGACTCTACAGACACTTTAACCGTTCTAGCTGATCAACTCACAGACGCTCCACCACCACGCGAGATGGACATGCTTTTGTCAACAGGAGAAATAGTCTCGACAGCACTTCTCACAATGGCCCTGAAAGCTATTGGATACGATGCTATTGGCCTTGACGGAAACCAAGCGGGTATCCAAACGACTAGAGAACATAGACGTGCCCAGATACAAGAGATTGATCCCTCTAGAATTCATGAAAACCTAGAAACTGGGAAAATAGTAGTCGTTGCTGGATTTCAAGGAATATCCGAAGGGTTAGATATCACGACGGTTGGAAGAGGGGGATCGGATACGACAGCGGTTGCATTAGCAGCCAAACTTGGAGCGGATGTATGTGAAATTTACACTGATGTTGAAGGTGTATACACTGCAGACCCAAGGATAGAACCAAAAGCCAGACAACTAATCGAACTGAATTTTGAAGAGATGGCTGAATTGGCCAATCATGGAGCGCGCGTCTTACACTCAAGAGCTGTTGAACTCGCTTGGGTCTACAATGTACCAATACTTGTTGCTTCCAGTTTTACTGAAAAACAGGGCACGCTTATACACGGAGGGCGTAATATGGAGATGAAGGATAAAGTTAAAGGGATAGCTCATGATTTGGACGTAACTAAAGTCACAATTCTGGGTGTTCCTGACCACCCTGGAATCGCTGCAAGTATCTTTAGCCCTCTATCAGATGCAGGCATCAGTGTGGACATAATTGTGCAAAATAGCAGCGTAGATAAACTTACTGACCTTTCTTTTACAGTGGAGCGATCATCTCTAGATGAAGCCTTAGCAGTAATAAATCCGATCACCAAAACAATTGGCGCAAGCAGCCTCACTAGCAATACAAACTTAGCCAAAGTTAGTGTTGTAGGCGCTGGTATGCAGAGTCAACCCGGTTATGCAAGCACCATGTTTGAATGCTTGAATAAAGTTGGGGTGAATATCGAAATGATCACAACATCAGAGATCCGTATTACATGCATAATCCATGAAGAAGGCGTGCAAAAGGCTATTCGCGCCCTTCATTCTGCCTTTGAACTTGAAGCAGACATCGAAGAATCATAAATCAAGATGCCGGCTGATAAAAAAGATCACACATATCTTTCGATCATCATACCTGCATACAATGAAGAGTATCGATTACCAAAGACTTTGGAGCATATCGCGAATTTTTGTGACGCCAATCCTTTTAAAACCGAAATTATTGTTGTTGACGATGGCAGCACAGATGACACGTTAAAAGTGATCGAGGAGGCAAAACGAAACGAACGAAGTATTAAAATTGTGAAACTAAAACACCGTGGCAAAGGCCATGCAGTGAAACATGGCATGCTTGAAGCAAACGGAGACTACATGCTCTTAAGTGATGCAGATCTTTCGGTACCAATTGACGATGTACATTACTTGTTGAACTCAAAACCACGGCCTGATATCGCAATCGGATCACGAGAAGTTGAGGGATCTCAGAGAATCGGTGAGCCACCATATCGGCACATCATGGGTCGAACATTTAACGGACTGGTCAAGGTTCTGACTGGTTTGAAATTTCAAGATACGCAATGTGGCTTTAAGTTGTTTCGAAAATCTTCGACACAAGAGATTTTCAACCAACAGAAAACAAATGGATTTGGTTTTGATGTTGAATTGTTGTTCCTCGCAGAAAGAAAACGTCTTACTATTAATGAGGTGCCCGTGACATGGGTGTATGGAGAAGAAAGTCGAGTTAAACCGTTGCAGCATTCGTTGGAAATGATAAAAGATGCCATTATGATTCGATGGCGATATTGGGTAGGAGCTTATAAATGAGTTTTTTTAAACATGCCTACTTTTGTTAAAGAAGTTGGGGTTTAAATCCACGCAATCTACTTATTGGAACAAGGAGAAAAATGCTGCGACACTTAGAAATATTAGAGGAAGCAAGAGTTATCGCAATTGTTGGACTTTCAGATCGCCTTGACCGTGACAGCCATGAAGTCGGCAAATATCTTCAATCGGTTGGGTATAAGATTGTGCCAGTAAATCCTGCCTTGACTGACCAAATGGTTTTAGGAGAAAAGTGTCACGCAAGCTTGTTGTCTGTTCAGGAACAGATTGATATAGTTGACATCTTTCGCCGGCCAAATGCGATTATTCCAATAACGAAAGACGCCATCAAAGTAAAAGCAGGAATGATTTGGATGCAGGAAGGTATAATTAATGACGAGGCTGCTGTTATAGCGCGGGATGCAGGACTCGACGTCGTAATGGATATGTGTACAATGGTCGAGCATAAAAAGATACCTTTGAAGTATTAATCTTGATAAAGCTTGGAAACGCCACATACAAAATAAGCCTATTTGATAAGAACCTAAGGAGTTTGTAGATGACCTACAATGGAACAGAGAACCGCGCTCGAATGTACTGGGAATATTCCCAAAAAGCCATTAACCAAGCATTGACTGGCAAGTGGCGTGATGCGATTGAAACAAATGAATATCTCCTCACGCATTTTCCTGATGACGTAGATTCTCACAACCGACTAGGGAAAGCACATTTAGAACTAGGAGATCATGAAGCTGCAACCGCGTCATTTGAAAAAACGCAAGAACTTGTGCCAACCAATCCCATTGCTCGCCGCAACCTTGAACATTTGAAGGTATTGATGGCGATGCCAAAGAGAAAGCGGACTAAGCCAAAGAGAAATCCACTTACAGCACCGATTCCGAGCTTGTTCCTTGAAGAAACAGGGAAAGCAATTGTCACTACCCTCGCTGAAATAGGGGAAGAGAACGTCTTGCAGCGTCTTGCAGGTGGAGAGAATGTCTCAATAATAATGGAAGAGAACAAGCTGAAACTGCAAAATCATAGTGGAGAATATATTGGCAGCATTGACACCAAACTTGCTATGCGTGTTATAAGGCTGATGTTGGGCGGGAACCAATATTCTGCAGGGATCGTCACGGTTACAACCGACGAAGTACGGGTAATTTTGAAAGAAACGTATCAAGATCCGAACCAAATCGGACAAATTTCATTTCCCTCTTACCGTACCGAGGGGTTTCGTGCTTATACCAAAAACTCGCTTATACATGAATACGGAGCAAGCGAATTAAGAGCGGCTATGGAAGATGAAAGCGCTGAGTTAGACGGTGGCGAAAACGACGAAGATAATGAAGACTCCGACAGTGATGAGGAAGAACCATTATCACTAGAATCTTTAGAAGATGATGATGATAATGACGATGATGAGCAATAAAAACTGCGGAAGCGCGCACTAAAAAGGTGATGCCAATCTACGTTCTTTGCTGATAGCTTCAAGCCCGATCGCTTTCAAATTGCTGCATTAAGGCGCTAAAACAATGCGGTGGCATCCGTGTCGGCCAGCGACTATATTTTGTTATATCGCTCTTTCGTAACTCAAGCCTGTTCGCAACACATTTAAAGCCGATCGATTTTTTAATTCAGGGTCTTCTAGGATACAAGTTACACCAAATTTACAACATCAGGGGGACCAAAAATGACAAGGGTTCTTGTAATACAAGGTGCTGACATGCACTTGCGTGGTAAGACAGAGGATCAAATAGCATTATTTGGTAATGCGACTTTAGATGACATTAATGATGAGATTTATCGCTACGCTAAGGATTTAAGGATTATTGTCGAGATTTTCCATTCAAACTTTGAACATGAAATTATTACACAGTTATTAGCAGTAGAAAGTAATGAAGTTGATGCAGCACTAATAAATCCGGCAGGATATACACAATCAGATGGTCGGATTCCTGAAACAATCAACAACCTCAGCATTCCAGTGATTGAAATCCACATGTCTAACCCCACCTCGCGAGGAGTCACATCGAAGGTGCAGTCAAGTTGTGAAGGATCTATTTACGGATTTGGTATTTACGGATATTACTTGGGCCTGAACGGAATCAAAAATCTTATGGGTTAGATATAATCGCTATCTATAATAATAGCTCCTACGAATTTCAACACTCAGGAAAGTGCTTCCAATGATTTTCACTACTAAACAGTCTGAATTTAAAATAATGCTACCACCTGCAACAATGGCCTTACATCGAACGTTGGCTGAATTTGGTACAGAACAAGTAGCTCCCTTGAGGACTACTTAATGTCGAAAAACCAACGTGCTACCGCCCGTAGGCCGGTTCTCGATGTTTTAAATGAACCAGATTATAAATTGTTGTGGACTGCAGGTTGGGCGTGGCATTCTTGCCGTTGGATCTGGGTGATAATTGCGGGTTATTTGGTGCTACAACTAACTGAATCCACATTTCAAACTCAGTTGGTGGGCGTTGCATGGTCTGCCCCAATGCTGATTCTAGGAGTGTTTAGTGGTCTCATTGCAGATAGTTTTGACCGACGACGTATTCTGATCACAATCCACTTACTGAATCTAACGTTCGCCCTCTCCATGACGATGCTCATCCTTACTGGCCTTATACAAGCATGGCATATCTTGGCATTAACGGGATTCATAGGTTTATCAAACACATTAGATATGGCCGCAAGGCGAACTTTTGTCTCAGACATCGTAAACCGATCAAATTTACCCTTTGCTTTAGCACTCGAAAGTATGAGTATGACGGGTGCCATGATGATCGGACCATGGGTTGGGGGCGCGCTCGTCGATTTTGTACCATTGGGGACAGCGGGCGCTGGCAGTTCTTATTTGATAGTCATTTTTTTGTACTTGGTATCTTTCGTGCAACTCCGCCGTACGAGCCCCTCAAAATACCCGGTCAATACAAAATTCAGCCTGTTGACAGCTCTTGCTAATACTATAGAAGGCATGCAAGATATCGCGAAGAATCGTGCAGCCATAGGTACGTTGGGGATAACTGTTTTGGTCAATTTGTTCTTTTTTTCCTACACACCATTAATTCCTGTATTTGCACAAAATGTACTCGAAGTGAACGCCACACTAATGGGAATTCTTGGTGGAGCACAAGGAGCCGGTGCTTTATTAGGGTCTATGTTCATTGCATCTAGAAAACATATTCACCGGAATTCTGCTTATTACGTATACGGCTCAATATTCGCATTCATGAATTTGCTAATTTTCTCGTTTTCGCGCTCTTTCCCGTTGTCTGTCCTCAGCCTGATGATGGCAGGCTTTGGAATAGCAGGTTTTAGCACTATGCAGGCAACAATAATACTCCTGTCGGTAAAGGATGAAATCCGAGGCCGTGCGATGGGAATGGTAAACATGGCAATTGGCGCCCTGCCAATCGGAATGTTAATTGTCGGATTTGTAGCCGAGACACTTGGGCCCATACGTTCAACAAATATAAGTGCAAGTGTTGGACTCCTAACCCTCGTTATATGGGCGTGGCGCTCAAAAGCAATGCGCCAAATCTAGATTATTCCAGTATTTATAAAAAGGAAGGTATCATGCCGGCACTAAAAGAATTTGACTTGGAAGGCAAAACAGCGCTCGTCACAGGTGCTGGACGTGGGATCGGCCGTGGCATCGTCATTGCCTTGGCAGACGCGGGGGTCAATATGGTCATAAACTCGTTGTCTGAAGAATCCACTCAGGCGCTCACTCTAGAAGCTTCGCAACGTGGCAAGAAAGCGGTCGGACTAGCCGGTGACGCTTTGGATCCACACCAAATTGACTCAGTAGTGAACGAGACCATTAAAACATTGAAAACCGTTGACATCGTGATATCAACTCTTGGGGATAGTATCCAAGGTTCAATCTCAGCGGATAACAAGGATCGCACCCCAGAGCAGTATACAAATGAAATTTGGCATTCAGTTATAGACATCAATTTGAACTCAGCATTTTACCTTGCCCGTTCTATTGGTCCACACCTTCTCGAAAAACAAACAGGGAAAATGATCTTTATATCATCGTTTGGGGGGGCGCGAGGTACTGCTGGAAACAGCGCCTACAATGCCGCAAAGGCAGGTTTAAACAATTTCACGAAAAGTTTGGCATTAGAATGGGCTCCGAATATTCAAGTAAACTGCATCGCCCCAGGTTTCTTTCCAGATACATGGCCACAAACTTTAGATGATTACCTAGATGATCCAATCTTAAATACACATACACCACTAAACCGAGCAGGGCACCCACGAGAAATCGGCTTACTTGCCGTCATGCTCGCATCGAAAGCTGGCAACTACATCACGGGCCAAACAATAAGCGTTGATGGAGGCCTGAATTTGGGTGGTTAAAACAGCACCTTTCAACGACTAGATTAAAACAGCTTCAACTGGTTATATATGCCACAAGAGCAGTTACATTATCAGCAGTTGCGCTTTCGATGGCTTTTTGCACAAGTTGATCCGCAACCTTTTGGCTCTCCTTTGACCCACCAATCATTTGCAATAAAACCGCATCATTTACTACCTGATAGAGACCATCTGAACAAAGAAGCAGTGTATCTCCCGACTGGATTTTCTTCGTCAGCACAAACGGCTTCACTGTCTCAGTGGTACCAACCGCTTGGGTCAAGACATTGCGTAAGGGATGATCAGGAAGTTCATCCGAAGAAATGACGCCCTCCCGTAGCTGCTCCGCGGCAAGATTCTGGTCTTCTGTTAGCAAATCCAACTTTCTTTTTCTTTTCAGATACGCGCGGCTATCGCCAACATGACCAATTGTTATATTGCCACGCGAAAGAATCGCGACCGTAACTGTTGTACCCATATTTGATCTATCAGGATCTCGATGTAGGGCCTCCCCAGAAACCGAGGCCATGCTTAATTCATAGACATCATTGTTCGCCTTATAAATCACCTTTTCCATCGATTTTTCAATGGGTAACAGAGTTCCAATATCGCTAGAATCCTTACGGTACGCATCTAAAACGACTTCGACCGCCATCTTGCTTGCGACCTCACCACCATCATGGCCACCGAGCCCATCCGCTACAACAAAAACTCCATCGACACCATTCAATGCTTCATTTGCACTAATGAAACCACCAGCATCTTCATTCAAATCCCGAACAGGTCCCTTATTCGTACAAAACCCGACTGAAACTTTCAAACTCATGACTGCATCATGGCGCCAAATTAAAAAGAAGGAAGGGGACAAATCTTTTCAAACATCAGACCCCTTGATCTCAATTTAACGAGCAACGTATTCGTCAAAACAACCTGGCGCTTCTCCTAACTATTTCATTGTAACGATTGTTCCTCCCCATGAAAATCTCTGTCTCTCACCAAACGTTTCGTTTCGAATATTTTGTATACTTTTCTTGATGCATGAAACTTTATTCCATGTGTAATTATAAATATTAGGAAGAAACGAAATAATGAGATATTCATCATCTCTAATTATTTGCTTCGCCATTCTTGCAATCCTTTTCTCACTATCTGCGTGCTCTCGCAAAAACGAATCTGATAGCGGAGTTGCGAGGATCGATAATTCCGAGGAAATAGGTGTCACGTCGCCGTCAAACAGCCGATTGGATGGTAGGGCTGCTAAAGTAAAAACAGATGAAGAAGTTGTCACTGAGTTTACAAAGTGTATGCGAAATAAAGGGTTTAACATCCCTGATCCAGAATTGAATGTTGATGGCACCGTAAATTTTGAGAAGCTCAAAGAGAGTTTCAACCACGATCCTAGATTTGATTTACAGAAAAAGGATAGCGGAAAGGCACTTGATACATGCGTACCTATTTTGGCAAATACAACATTTACCGGAAAAATTGATAAGGAAGACCCAATTGAAACACAAGACAACTTGTTAGAGTTTGCACAGTGCCTGCGAGACCAAGGATTCAATGTGCCAGATCCCGACTTTACCGTAGATGCACGTGCGAAGATGAAGCCATTAGTTCAGGATCTAGTGGGATTAGCGTCACAAAGCAAGATAGACGCGGCCGTTGACTTATGTAGTGATTTCGCTTGGGGTGGTGCTAAGAACCCCAACGCCAAGAAAAAATAACCTGCCTTTTACAATTTCACCACGTAATTTCTACTTGAGAAGCGTAGTATCTCGCATGTTATGATTCATACTATGAAAACGATTCGTAGGGAATGGCTTATCTGGGGTGTTTTGTATGGAATATTGCTGATATTTGCTTTCAGGTGTTGGCTTTAAAGCAAAGATGGCTTTGTGAAAAAGACAATTGTTACTGTTGTCATTATTTTGGTTATACTACTAACACAGATTGACAACATTTTGAATTTAATTAGGTTGACCGGCAATCTATTCTCTTGATTATTCGCGGCAGCGATTGTGGTATGAGAGTTGACCTTGTATATCGTATTCGTAATAACCAAAGCCCCCTTTCAAAAGATCAAGGGGGCTTTTCGTATCAACATAAAGCGAATGATGCTCAAAGATTGGGCTGAGGCGTTGTCCTCAAGTACGGTTTAATCTCTTTATGTCCCTTCGGGAATATTCCTGGTATATCTTCTGTTTTAATTGCGGGAAGAACTACACAATCCTGGCCTTGTTCCCAATCAACTGGCGTCGCAACCTTATGGTTCGCTGTAAGTTGCAATGAATCCAGTACCCTCAATACTTCTTGAAAATTACGTCCGGTGGACGCTGGATAAGTAAGACTCAATTTAACCTTCTTATCTGGCCCTATAACAAACAAAGTCCTTACAGTCAGGGTATTATCAGCATTGGGATGAATCATATCGTAAAGCTGTGCGATTTGGCGCTCAGGGTCAGCTATGAGCGGGAAATTCACCTGCGTGTTCTGTGTCTCATTAATGTCATCTATCCACCCAGAATGTTTATCTAAAGGATCAACACTAATTGCTATGGCCTTAGTATTTCTCTTTCCAAATTCATCAGATAGCGAGGCAACTTTGCCAAGCTCGGTTGTGCAAACTGGTGTGAAATCGGCTGGATGTGACATTAGAATCCCCCAAGATTCTCCCAGCCAAGAATGGAAATCTATTTCCCCTTCGGTCGTATTGGCAGTAAAATTCGGCGCTTCATCTCCTAGTTTGACAGACATATTATCCTCCTAATAAAACTAAACTTCAAAAAAAAAGACCTCGATCGAGGTCTATTCAAACTATCCAGCCACGAAATTTTTAATGTTTACTTCATTGGCATTGCCTCCACAAGACTGTTTGAACACCTCATATCAGTATGCGTGTTTCGACAACAACAGTCAGTAATCGCTTCTTTAATCACATTCAGGCTGAACATTAAATACATACTAAATAAGTGGCTCCTTAAGTTATCTAGTTAACGTGGCCCATTGTAACAGAAAGCAGTGGTCGGGGTGAGAGGGATCGAACCTCCGACTTCCTGCTCCCAAAGCAGGCGCCCTACCGCTGGGCTACACCCCGATAATTATCAAACAGCAACCAACTACTTTACAAAGTAACCACACGATTAAAGACACAAACCGGCGTGGGTGCAACGTCCATCCTTAGAAGACGATACCGCCCACGCCCTTTGTCAATTAATGCAGTTTACCTATTCCTCTAACCAGGAAGGTTATGGTTACCACTCTTTGAAGGCAAAGCTATAGTGGCTTCTCCAGGAGCGGTCTTTTGACCCTCCTGATTTTCTACATTCATCTCTATATCCACCAAATACATACCATCTTCTTCACGTTTTGCAGTAACAGTTCCCTTAACCGTCAAGACATCATTCTTTTGATTAATGGCTCTGAACTGGCATCCTAATTTCGTTACATAGGCCTCGTCTCCGGCCCAATCACGCAAAGCATTATGAAAATAGGCGAATCGCAAGTTACCCATTCCAAAGGCTCCTTGCTCATTCATCGCGGCTCGCCCAGCTTCATCATCCATGTGAATGTATACAAATTCATCATTTATTGCTGCGTAACGGTTCCAATGCATGAAATCGGTCTGCCGAGACCATTCAGGGATCTCTTGTCCAACTTCCACATCTTCGTAGTAAACGTTATACGCCATGCGAATACTCCTTTTGTTGTCGGTAATGAATCTTGTGACTTATCAACTGATTTAATACCGAATACTTATTGAATGTCGCTTCTTGATTATTTCATCATTCTGATTGGTCCACCGAACTTCAGTGACGCTGAACAATGTCAGTCCCAACTTCCCATTACGTTCGTACCAATCAACTAAAGCGCTAGATGTGCTTACAACGTCACCAGGACGCATCGCCTTCTCATAAAAATCTGTCTGGCCACCATTCATGCCACGTGTACCAACGCCTCCACCAGCAGCTGTTGCGCGCGCAGCTGGCACTTCACGCTCTACTGGCCACGCGAACGGATTGAAGTCATGTGGTGCAACAATCCCTCCGTAACGAGTCGACTTCGCATATTCCTCATCCCAGAACAAACGCGGGGGTGTATCTGGCCAATAAACGGCTATACCCCATTTGCGAATATCTGACACTGAAACGGGAGGCGAAACATTCGGCTCGCTCCATTGGTCCTTTTTGTCAAGCATCTCTTGGTTAACAAGAGTCTCCGGTTGAGATGTCATTCGCTACCCTCCTCCTGACAATCTTCATTTTTTAGATACGCAGTCGCGCACCAATGTGTGTGATTGTAGCACGACTGTCAACTTTGAAGCCTAATCTTCAACTCTAGATCCCTTAGTTTTGTGAGCAAAAAGGGCGTAGGTATTAATAGACAACGCATTCATGCGATCGCATTGTCTTTATCGAGATACAGAATCCTTCATCTCTACCGGGAAAAAGTACCGCCACTCAGGCCTGTCTCCTAAGTAACGATAAAAAGGATAGTAGGGATTTAACGAAGGTTGTCGTGGAACGTTGAGTAATTTCATACCCGCCTCTTCTGGTGTCCTCCCCGCTTTGCGAAAGTTGCATTGAACACATGCGCTGACCATATTACTCCAACTCTTCAATCCTCCTCGGTGTCGCGGATAAACATGATCAAGGGTTAACTCATGAGAGGCCTTACCACAGTATTGGCATGTGTTTTCATCTCGGAAGAAAATCTCTCTGCGAGTGAGTTTTCTAGCGACATTTTTCCTCTTGACGAAGCGCCCCAACCTAATTACAGATGGTGCTTTTATCGTCACTGCTGGACCGTGGAGATCGCTATGATCATTTTGAACAACTTCTGCTTTACCTGAAAACAAAAGCAGCAGAGCCCGCCGGGTTTGACACACGTTCAGTGGCATGTAGTCCTGATTAAGTACCAGCACCCTACGATTCAAAATGTTTTTCTCGCGAATTGAAGGGTTCTTCATCTTTTTGTCTTCCAATACAAATTAGAAAGTGGACCCTATTTAAAGTGGAAAATGCACCATTGACATAATAACAGGTTGAGTATAACACCTTCGTTATTCGCCTTGATTTAACGCAACTTAGATAACTACTCATTTTGAAAATCACGACCACCAAAAAGCCATTTACATGTAATTCATTAATTGCTTTGCGTTAGAATCAAGGAAGAACCAACTGATATTCACATATGAAGCACGTCTAAGAAGGGAGATTGAGAGATGAATACCTCTCCTTTGCCAATTGAGATCCCTCGCCACGTCCTTGAAGAAGTTTATAAAGAAGCACGTATATCTTTTCCTCTCGAGTGTTGCGGCTGGTTGGCTGGTAATAGAAGTGATTCAGAGGTAAAAACTGTACGGAAATGCCTCAATGCTCAAGAATCTGGGGGGCATCCAACCGCAGACGATAGAGGTGGAGAGACGGCTTACGTCATAAGTGGGGAGGATTTACTTGAATTGAATCGCAGCTTAGACAGTGAGATGCCCGCTCGAATCATTTATCATTCTCACCCAAACGGCCAAGCATATTTTTCCGACACTGATAAGAAGGTCGCGACTAGCCCATGGGGGGATGGGCCGGCATATCCTGTCCAACAACTTGTAATTGGTATTGATGACAAGCGTGTAGTCGAATCGATCTTATTCGCATGGAGCGAGCAAAAAAACAAGTTCGTTAAAGTTAAGGAATTTCTTGGAGCTGATATTTAACAAAACATTTTAATGTCAATTAATGTGAACCAACTGATTTTACTAATTCACCAACACCTTCGAGACCATGCTCGCGCTCTCCGGTTTCAAGGGCTGTTAGAATCGCCGCCACGAGACCTTTAGCTGACTCGGCTGACAACTCTACAGCAACACGAGAGCTAGGGCCTCCTTTTGTGTTAACAAAGTCGATATTTAGAGAATGGTCGTATCGAGCATAAGTTGGGTGGTCATAATTAACATATGCTCTGTCAACATCAATCCACCCTTGGTGACCTTTACCGCTACCGTCAATTGACACTTTCTCTACGATCCAAGTGCACATTGATACCCTCCTCCAATGCTTTGTAATCTATAATGGTATATCCAAGACAAGACGAATTGTATAACAACTATTATCGCAACTACACCTATTATCAAAAGTTCACTTATGATTAGCACTTGCAAGAACAACTTTTCACTAAAACTAACCATCGCATTCATTATCCTTATCTCCAACATCTTCTGCACTCCTACTACGCGTATGGAGAATCAAGAGACAGTAAATGATGCTAATCCCTCAGAATCTGAAACAATGAATCCTGAACAATCGGTCAATAAAACATCTGATACTTCTGAACTCATCCCTAGTCCTATCGCACCACCACCACTATATGAATTGGCGCTTGTGACAGCAAATGGGAACATTGAATTGATGAAGGGAAGGGGACCCGATCATTTTTATTCAACAAAACGCATCGCTTCATCCGGTGAAACTAGACACACATGGCCTACATGGAGCGTTGACGGCCAAAAAATAGTCTATTCAAGTATTGTCAAAACGCCTGATAGTAATTTACAGATGTCCCTTCATCTCACGGACGCGGACGGTAACATGAGTCAAGAAGTTTATAAATCTGAACCCACTAGAAAATTCCCTTACCTCGCACCTCGCACCCCTCATTATGTTGGTTGGTCTCCCGCGGGAGACCAAATTGCTTTCCTCGCCGCCGGAGACAAAAATGGCTTGTTAAGCCTCTTATTGGTCAACGTCGAAGGAGCTTCAAGGGTTCAGCAAATTACACAAGCGACAAACCTATATTTCCGCTGGGACCATCGTGGACAAATCATTCTGTTACACCAAAATGAAAGTTTGCGCATAGTAGATACAAATCTCATTCTATATCCGGTACAAATAGGTCCATCTTCACAGCAATATCGTACCCCTGATTGGGGTCCCCAATCGCACAAAATCACATACATCGAAACATCACAATTAGGCAATCACCTTTTTGTAAATGAAGTCGGAGCGATAGATAAAGAACCAATAATGGACATCAATGATTCATCAGCCTTTTTATGGTCTCCGGATAATGAATTACTTGCGATTGCAAACTTAAATAACACAGATACCTCTTACTCTGAGCTTTACCTTTTCGATCCGTCGGACGACTCTTTATATAAACTCATCGACGAGCCATTCGTTGCATTTTATTGGGATCCAACCGCTGAGCGAATCGTATATTTTGTTCAAACAGGGTTAGAAGACGAGGTCGTGGTTAAAGTTACTGATTTGGCCAACAAGAGAAAAAGGGACCTCTATTCATTTGTACCAACTCAAGAATTAGCCGTACATTTGGCTTATTTTGATCAGTTCAGCACATCACACTCATTATTGTCAGCAGATGGGAATTACCTTGTAGTTGCTGGGTATCCCGACCACCAGCGAATAAACCAAGATCCAGAGATTATAATGATTGATATTGTGGGTTCAGAGAAGCCTACTATTATAAAAAACGGGAGAATAGCATTCTTTGCGCCGAAAAAATGAACACTTTAAACTTTTCAGACCCTTTTGCAAACGAAGAACATCCTCAGCGTTGGGCACGAATTGTGGACATCCTTGATGATGGAACTCTATACACAGAAGATGCAGAAAGATTATGGCCAATTGGAACCAGATTACCAAGCGGAGATAGTGAGAAAGCTGAGGCCTTACATGCTCTCTCTGAATTAACAAATGACAAGATTATGTTTTTCACTGTCCACGCCGTTAACACAAAAGGAGTTTTGCAAGTTACACTTTGGTCCGACCAACAAGACCTGAATAAAATACTACTTACAAAGGGGTATCAAGAATCTAGAGAAGATCAGGATTTGAAATGAAATGTGGATGAGTCAAAGTAAATCTAGAAATGTATTCCGGTTGCAAAATATCAAATACTGGATACGTCGTTTAATCCCGAAAAATATTTTTGCACCAAAAACTGACCATATTTCAGGCGTCGATGTACAAAATTATCTTCGCATTACTGATGCCTGATTTGAAGACATTGGATCCGAGGTTCGGAACATTTACGAAATAGCTGGTATAACTTCAAAAAACCATTCCGGTTTTTAACCTAATCTTCAGGTTGCGGATATCTATCTGCCAAATTGACGATTTCTACGTGCTCAGGCTGGGGCGCTCGCCCAGCTTCTAAGTCAAGAAATGCAACATGGCCCAGTCGCGTGCTTTGGTTATGGGGATACATTGCACTACCAGGATTGATCACGAGTACCCCGTCCCGCATCTCAACTTTCTCGTAATGACTGTCACCGAACACAATGATGTCCGTTTTGATGCCACCCATCCAATACGAAATGAGTTTGTCCATGTCCCATTCATATGGCAAGAACTGATGCGTTAGACCAATCGTGAAACCTTCTTGTTCAATAACGTGCACTTTCTTGATTCGATCATCTTCCAAGTAACGATCGTGATTGCCTTCGGCAGCCAGCACCGGTGCTGCTTGCGCTAAATCATCCAGCACGCGCTCGACAGCAATATCACCACCATGCAGTATTAAATCCACGCCTTGAAACACATCAACAATCGCCGAATATATTTCCTTACGTGATTCAGGAACATGTGTATCTGAAACCAAACCTATACGCATACAATAACCTTGGAGGACGGCGCAAAATAGCCGATTTTCAACCTAATCTTCAGGTTGCGGATATCTATCTGCCAAATTGACGATTTCTACGTGCTCAGGCTGGGGCGCTCGCCCAGCTTCTAAGTCAAGAAATGCAACATGGCCCAGTCGCGTGCTTTGGTTATGGGGATACATTGCACTACCAGGATTGATCACGAGTACCCCGTCCCGCATCTCAACTTTCTCGTAATGACTGTCACCGAACACAATGATGTCCGTTTTGATGCCACCCATCCAATACGAAATGAGTTTGTCCATGTCCCATTCATATGGCAAGAACTGATGCGTTAGACCAATCGTGAAACCTTCTTGTTCAATAACGTGCACTTTCTTGATTCGATCATCTTCCAAGTAACGATCGTGATTGCCTTCGGCAGCCAGCACCGGTGCTGCTTGCGCTAAATCATCCAGCACGCGCTCGACAGCAATATCACCACCATGCAGTATTAAATCCACGCCTTGAAACACATCAACAATCGCCGAATATATTTCCTTACGTGATTCAGGAACATGTGTATCTGAAACCAAACCTATACGCATACAATAAACCTCAATTTTTAATGTCTTGAGCATAACAGTTATCCAGCAAGGGTGCTACAGAAGTCGTATTATTTATACCAGTAATGTGTTTCAAGAAGGTATCAGCTGCCGCCAAAAATTTGCAAATTACAACTTACGCGACTGCGACTTACCCGGTATAATGGCAATCTATAGAATTGATCAAAGCTGGCCCAGGAGGATTCATGACGACAACTGAAGCCCCACCAAACATGATCACAATCATGATTGATAACCAAGAGGTCACGGTTCCTCGCGGCACAACCATACTTGAGGCCGCTAAAAGTGCAGGAATTTACATACCAACATTATGTTGGGATCCAAAACTTAAAGCGTATGGTGCTTGCAGAATGTGCGTTGTGCAACCTGAAGGACGCCGCCAATTCCTAGCGTCATGTGTCACACCAGCAGATCCAGTTCCAGCCCCGCCACCAGCTGAGCGAGGGACAATGGTAAGCCAGTCAGTGCGAACCAATACTCCAGAAGTCGTTGATCTACGAAAAGGTGTGCTTGGCCTGCTCATGAGTGAGCATCCTCATGGATGCCTAACCTGTGATCGAATAACTCATTGCGGTCCAACCGATATTTGTCTACGCAATGTGTCGGTAACTGACCGATGTGTTGTTTGCCCGCAAAACCAGCGCTGTGAATTACAAGCGGTAGTTGAAATCACCGGGGTTGATGAATCAATTTACGACTATGGCTATCGAGCCCTGCCGATCCGAGACGAAGATCCCTTCTTTGATCGAGATTACAATCTGTGTATAGCATGTGTTCGATGTGTTCGGGTTTGTAATGAAGTAGTTGGCGCAGACGCCATCAGCATGGTTCAGCGAGGAGATAGGGTGCTGCCCGGGACGCCTTTTGATCTTCCATTATCTGACGCTGCGTCAGGCTGCATCCATTGTGGAGCATGTGTGGATGCATGCCCTGTTGGCGCGCTGACAGAGAAAGATAACAAATGGGCAGGATTGCCTTCTCACACCGTAACAACAGTGTGTGATCAATGCGAAATAGGCTGTCAGCTAACTGTCGAAATGCAGGGAGAAAAAGTATTACGAGTCGTCCCAGATCTTGATGGTGGCGCAAATGGTGGACTCGCGTGCGTGAAGGGTAAGTTCCAACTTACGGATTCAACAAGGCGTGAAGACCGTTTTCTCGTACCTTTGATACGCCAGAATACTTCGGCCAATCCTTCTTCTTGGGATGTCGCTCTAGGCTTTATATCTGACGCGCTA
Organism: SAR202 cluster bacterium; assembly: GCA_009392005.1. Lineage (GTDB taxonomy): Bacteria > Chloroflexota > Dehalococcoidia > UBA6926 > VFHL01 > VFHL01. The sequence continues at coordinate 79,429 of VFHL01000005.1, read as the reverse complement.
ACCAAAAACAATGGAGAAAAATTCGCTCTGATCACGACAGGAACCAGTTCAAACGAAGATGCCTATCTACTTCAAAAGCTAGCGAGGCAAGTACAAGGTTCTAACAATATTGACAACGTACCTCGGGCTTTGTCACCAGCAATCAACGAAATGGCGAATGCTGTTGGTATAGGTGTTTCAACAAATGAGATTAAAGATATCTCTAAGTCAAAGTCAATTCTCTTCATGGGCGCAGACCTCAATTCAACTCACCCCGTAGCGGCTTACCAAATCCACAAAGCTGTGAATTACGTCGATGCAGATTTGATTTCCGTTACATCGACCACATATCCAGAAATTAGTCGAGCAGCAACTCAAAATCTTCAGCTCAATAATGGAACCGAACTAGCATTTTTGCGTGGAATGTTAAAGGTGGTTTTCGATGAAGATCTCATTGATCAAGAATTCATAGAAAAAAGGGTGGAAAACATTCAGTCCTTGCGAGAATCCGTTGCATCTATAAAACTAGATGTAGTCTCAAGTGAAACCGGTATTTCAGTCGATTTAATTCAAAAGGCGGCACGCAGTTATGCTTCTAGCACTCCCAGTTCGATTGTATATGCTGTAGATCCAAGTTCTGATTCAAAAGGCATAGCCGCAATGCTAACAAACCTTGCGTTGGTAACGGGCGGTGTCGGCAATGGTTCCTCCGGTGTTCACATCTTTCTCCCACAAGGAAATTCACAGGGAATACAAGACATCGGCGCTGCACCTCGCGACACAGAGAATGATTTTGAAGCAATTCTTGACGGCATTGAATCGGGAAATATCACCTCTCTTCTGTGGGTTGGTGACTTATCAACGTCCACATCTTTTACGCCGACATCCCTTGAGGATAGGGTTGAGCAAGAACTTCCTGATGCAATGATCACACGCCTGAAAAATACATTGCCAAAACTGGAATTTCTTGCAGCAGTCTCACTGGCACCCAGTATTATCAGCGAACTTGCTGACGTAGTTCTGCCCACAACTTCATTCATGGAACGTGATGGTACATATACTAACTCAGAGAGACGCGTGCAAAGAATTCGAGCAAGCTTACAGCCGGCTGGGGAAACGAAACCAGTATGGGAGATTGTAAAAGAAATAGCTACAAATATGGGTTCCGCTGAGTTTGACTATTCGAGCGCATCATCAGTATTTGATGACATTGCAAATAATGTTGAAACTTATAAAGGCCTTTCGTTTGAGCGACTTGATTCTGAATTTACTGGCGTACAGTGGCCAGTACCCGACACAGATCACCCGGGCACCCCTACCCTCCATAATGACAAATTCTCAACAGCAAGTGGCCTAGCACGAGTAACAAGCATCTAAGCTTCAACAGATACAATGCTCAAGATTGCTTTGGAGCGAACAAATGGATCTCTCTTTGTGTACCCGTCGGTTTTGTCCCATCTAGTGCAAGCCACTCTCCACATGATCTAATCTCGATAACACACGTTGCATGTGATCTGGAAAGGTACAAGGACAGTCACCTGAATGAGTTCAGCCAAAATACGAGAGAGTTCATCAACCTTGTTCACGACAATAGGAATCACCTCTCTGATTCCGCTTTTGTGAATCTGATTGAATGGTTAGAAAACCCCGCATACAGCGAATTTATTCCGGCACTGACAACTCTGCTAAAAAATGCAGCCTGGCCTGAAATCGAAGACGCTTTTTACATGCATGTGATGATTGGTACAGGTGGAATTAGGGGACCATTAGGGATAGGGCCGAATCGGATCAATAGCCGTACAATTGGGGAGGCTGCTCAAGGGCTCTGCTTTTTTATAAACGAATACGGACAATCCGCAAAATCGAACGGTGTAGTAGTTGGCCATGAAGCACGCCGTGAATCTAGGGCATTCGCTGAACTGAGTTGCGAAATTTTTGCCGCGAATGGGATTAATTCTTACCTCTTTAACAGCATGCGCTCAACCCCCGAAATATCATTTGCTGTACGTCATTTAGAAGCAACAGCAGGAGTCCAAATTACTGCTTCACATAATCCTCGCACCGACAATGGATTTAAGTTTTACTGGTCTGACGGCGGACAAGTCGTCGCTCCACTAGACAACCAATTTATGAATCTTGTGAACGGCGTCGAAAAGATCGATCGCTTACCGCTAAAAACGGCTCGTGAAAGAGGCTTTGTTCAGACAGTAGGCGAAGAAGTCGATAGAGAATACATAGATAATGTCCGTTCAGTATCAGTCAGTCAGTCACGTTCAGCAATCATTGTTTTCAGCCCAATACACGGCGCTGGATCAACTAACGTCACGCCGGTTCTACGCGAAGAACAATTCAATGTCACAGACGTTAACACACAAAAAGAACCAGATGAAACATTCCCAACGGCACCAGGTGACCTTATCAATCCTGAATATAAAGAAGTTATGGAACAACCCGTACAGTTGGCTGAACAAATAGGGGCTGACGTAGCAATATGTTCTGATCCTGATGCTGATCGAATTGGCGTAGCAGCAAAAAAAGATTTGGAATCAAACAAATTGGAAATCCTGACCGGAAACCAAGTTGGAGCAGCTTTAATTCACTTCATATTGACTGAGCGAAAACGTGCAAATCGATTACCAAAAAACGGCTTAGTTCTTGAGACACTAGTAACGACTAATTTGATTTCGGATATTGCAAAAAGTTTTGATGTGAACGTGAAATCTGACCTCTTGGTAGGATTCAAATTCATTGCAAAAACTATTGGCGAAATGGCAAACAAAGACGATTTTATTTTTGCTGCAGAAGAAAGCTTAGGATACTTAACCGGAAATTTTGTGCGAGACAAGGACGCATCAATTGGGGCGTTACTTACAAGTGAAATGGTTTCATCACTAAAGGATGACGGAAAAACTGTCTCGCAATATTTGGACGAGCTGTACGAAAAATACGGATACTATAAAAATGCACAGTTATTGATCGAGCTTCCAGGTAAGTTGGGAAGACAAACCATGACCGAAATCATGATGAATCTGAGGAAAAATCCACCAAAAAATCTTGGAGGATTGAGCATTATAGGAGTCAAAGATTTATTAGGAGTCGCGAATTTGAGCCCCGAATCTTATTCTATTGGTGGATCCAACGATATCATTTCATTTGAGCTTCTGGATGATAGTCGATCGCGCATCACTATCCGGCCTTCCGGCACAGAACCGAAATTAAAGATTTATATCCAGCGATACGAACCAGTTTTGGCTTCCCTGCAACAGACAAAGCGTATAATTGACGATAACGTTAATAACATAATTCAAGACATTTCGTCCTATTTATTGGAAGGGTTGTCATTAGAACTAATGCCCTCTTGGAATACCTCTCTAAAACGCATCATTTAGAGGGATCATTACTACTCCTGTTCCAGAGGACTTTAAAATCGTAGCAATACATCTTTTCCTCCGCTAGCTAATTTCAAGGAATGGTACAATGGCTCCAATTTGCCGCGTGAGGCGAACCAATCATGGTTAGTGATGGAAGGAATCACGATATGACAACTAAGTCCGGTGACTTTCAGTATGAAGTCCTAGAGGGTTGGGGTGACCTTCCCGATGGATGGGAGTGGGGACAAGCCGGCGCTGTCGCAGTCGACTCTAAAGATCAGGTTCATGTATTCACACGAACGGAACATCCTGTCATGGTCTTTGACCGAAATGGCCGATTCATAGATTCATGGGGCGAAGGTATCTTCGAAGATGCTCATGGATTATGCATTGGCGAGGATGACTCTCTTTATTTCGTTGACCGGAATCCTCAAGTAGTCATGAAATTCAATAAAGACCGAGAACTTATCTTTACACTGGGGAACAGAGACCAGCCATCAGATACGGGCTATACATCGGATAATCCGGTTGTTACGAGGCCGGGCCCACCGTTCCACCATCCGACAGATATTTCATTGGCATCTAATGGAGATTTATATGTATCTGATGGATACCGTAATTGCCGTGTCCATAAATTCTCAACTGAAGGGAATCTTTTATTTTCTTGGGGAGATCCTGGGGAAGGACCAGGAGAATTCCGATTAGTGCATAGCGTATGGCAATATAACGATCGTATCTACGTTGCTGACCGACAAAACAATCGCTTGCAAGTCTTCACTCTAAAGGGCCAACATCTTGATACTTGGCCAGGTTTTCTTCAGCCATGCAAAATATTCATCGCGAATGACATTGTTTATGTCGCGGAATTGGGTGCGAGGGTGAGCATCTTGGATCTCGATGGCAACCTCTTAGCTCGATGGGGCGGAGAACGTAGCCATACTTCGGGGGAATTTTGGGCGCCTCATGGCATCTGGGCAGATTCTCACGGTGACCTTTACGTATCCGAAGTACTAGAGGGTCGACGAGTACAGAAATTCCAACGTACACGGTAATAAAATGGGAGGTCTGTAGACGCAAGGTCACACCTACTGCATTCTTTTGAATCCAGTAGCGCAGTCAATATTAGACATGAAAATCTTGATATTGTTCTTCATTTCCACGGTATGCATTTCTGTATCACTTTCATGCACCGGATCTCAAAATGCTTTAAAAAACACTGACGGTGTCCAGGGGCCTAGTGGACCACAAGGGCAGGCTGGACCTCAGGGTATGCAGGGCGAACAAGGTCCGGCTGGACCAGTCGGTAATGCTGGCTCACAGGGAGCACAAGGTGTCCAAGGTCCGGCTGGACCAGTCGGTGATACAGGACCACAAGGAGTACAAGGCGTCCAAGGTCCGGCTGGACCAGTCGGTGATACAGGACCACAAGGAGTACAAGGCGTCCAAGGTCCACAAGGAAACCTTGACGACAGATCGCGCCCAAAACCAAACACAATCAATACGCTAAAAACGGAGACAAAAGTTGGGGCGCAATCATCTATTACGATTGGTTCAGATGGATTAGGCCTGATCAGCTACTACGATTCAGCTAACCATTACTTAGAAGTTGCGCATTGCGAAAATATCGAATGTTCATCAGTCACGGTAAATACCATCGACAATTCAGGTAACGTCGGACCCTACTCTGCAATCACAATTGGCCGCGATGGATTTGGGCTAATCAGTTATTACGATGCAACGGCAGACGACCTCAAAATCGCTCATTGTGAAAACATTACTTGTTCAGAAAACACGATTGCCAATCTAGACTCTGAAGGCAATATGGGAGCGAGATCTTCAATCACTATAGGTGCAGATGGGCTAGGGCTGATTAGCTATTACGATGCAACTAGTGATGACCTCAAAGTCGCGCACTGCGAGAACACTCTTTGCTCGTCAGCAACTACAACAGTAGTTGATCCTAACGGGAATGTTGGCGCATACTCGTCAATAGTAATCGGTGCTGATGGCCTAGGGCTAATCGCATACGCTGATTCCACCAACAATGCACTCAAAATTGCTCATTGCGAAAACACGACATGCACAAAAGCGATAATCACAACTCTTGACGATGAGTCAGTAGTTGGCCCGTGGCCATCATTAGTCATTGGAAAAGATGGCCAAGGCCTCATTAGCTATTACGACTCTGAGACAGACGACCTCAAAATCGCCCATTGTACCAACAGGGCATGTTCCAGCGGTACAACATCCACTTTAATCAGGACAGGAAGATTCATTAGAGAATCGTCGATAACAATTGGTGCCGATGGGCTAGGAGTTTTAAGCTATTACGATTTCACCAAAGATGATTTGATGGTCGGTCATTGTGTGGATATCGGCTGCAACTCTATCACAATATCTTCGGTTGATACGGAGGGGAATGTCGGAGCTTATTCATCAATGACGATCGGGACCGATGGAAATGGGCTTATCAGCTATTATGACTACACGAACGAAGAACTGAAAGTCGCCCACTGTGAGAATGCTTTTTGCTCACCGTATTTCAGGCGTAGGTAGTTTTTATCGCTGTCATTTATCTCTAAATCTCACAAACGGTTAATATCAGAAAATCGTAAGGACGGCGGGAAGAAACGTTTCCCCACATACGCAACTAGCAACCCGGCAACAAATCCTCCAACATGAGCCCAATAAGCAACGCCACCCGATCCTGTGTTCGCCAATGATCCTAAACCACTCACCAGTTGCAAAACAAACCATCCACCCAAGACGAATACTGCAGGAATCCGAGCCATTGTTATGAAATAGAACATTACTAGAGTGTTAACGCGATTCTTTGGAAATAAAACAATATATGCACCGAGGACTCCGGCTATTGCCCCACTCGCACCAATAACAGGCACCATCCCACTGGAATCCGCCATCACATGTGCACCAGACCCCGCTAAGCCAAAAACCAAATACAGAATCAAAAATTTGGTATGCCCTAACCAATTTTCGATGTTGTCTCCAAAAATCCAAAGGTACAGCATGTTGCTCCCAAAATGTAAGAAGCCGCCATGAATGAAAATTGATGAGATCAAAGTGCCCCACGTGGGAAACGGCGTTTCTATATCCAAAAGGCCTTGAGAACTGTCCAAGAATCTATATGAAATTCCTTCCGTTAGTTCTGAAGGAATCATCCCAAAAGTGTAAAAAAAAGTTGCCTTATCAGCGAAAAGCATTTGGAAAAAGAAAACAAATGCATTAAGGATAATGAATGTCCAAGTCACGTATGGACGTATTTGGTGATACCCATTTGCATCAGATAACGGGATCATTGATCTACATTCCTGATAATCATTAAATTAAACGAAAAAGCCTTTATCCGTATATTCTTCTATCATCTCTGCGGAGAGGCCAAGCAATTCCGAATAAACATCTGCGTTATCTTGCCCCAAAAAAGGAGCACCTCTTGGCTTCACTTCAGGTAATCCACCCAGCCGAATTGTCGCACCTGGGTTTATGACCTTACCCGTGAATGGCTGTTCCACTTCAATCAAGTATCCCTTTTCACGCAAATGATAATCTCGATAGAGATCTTCTGCATCCTGAACTAATCCAGCAGGCACTCCAACCTTTTGCAGTAAATACATTATTTGACTCGGGCTATGGCGTCTAGTCCATTCGCTTAATCGCTTATCGATATCTATTTCATGTGACTTCCGCCCAAACCGATCTTTAAATCTTGGATCATCTGCCCATTCATTAATTTCAGTCGCCTGAATTAGCGCTGTCCACTGCTCATCAGTTTCTACAGCTATCACACACCAGCGATCATCGCCTTCACATGGATATGAATTATACGGTGAAAACGACGGATGATGGTTACCTATTGGCTCTGCCACCCGGCCATTAACAAAATAATCTAGAAATGCAGCGCCCATCATTGTCGCTGCCGTCTCAATCTGGGGCAACTCAATATATTGCCCTAGACCAGTTTGATCACGATAATTTAAAGAAGCAAGAATAGCAGTTACAGAATGCGCCGCAGCGACCCAATCAGGATGCGCTATTTTGGAGCGCATGTTCTCTGGAGATGACGGATGACCCCAAAGACGCATCATGCCACAATAGGATGTTAAAGTTTGACCTAGGCTAACATAGTGACCATAAGGTCCAGAAGAGCCAAACCCGGGCATTTCCACCATAATAATGTCTGGTTTTACTTTTTTGATATCGTCATAACCCAAATTCCACTTTTGCAATGTGCCAGGGCTAAAATTGTCTATTACTACATCACTTTTCTTTACTAGTTCTAAGGCAATCTCTTGCGCTTCAGAAAAGTGCAAATCCAAAGCGATGCTACGCTTACTTCTATTAATCTCGTTGAAATTGCCAGTACGCCCCCCAGGATGCTGCAGACGGAATTCAGCTGCTTCACTCGTGCCACCCGCAAATTTCATCGATTCAACTTTAATGACTTCTGCTCCAAGTTCGGCAAGATACCGTGTAGCGTAAGGTCCAGCAAACGCTATTGTGAAGTCCAATACACGAATATCTTGCATCGTCTTTGGCATTTCCTTTGAACGTGCGGGCCGACGACGCGTATCCTTGGGGCCTTCACGTAAAATTTGATCCAACAATGAATCATGTTCTCCCAAAAGAGGCGCTGTTTTATGAACATGTACAGGCGTTTGTGTCAGGATGTACGGTGGGCCAGGATAACTGTAATCACCGATCACGGGATGTTTCGCATCTTTAAAAAACCCCCGTTCTCGCAAGTGTATGCTTTTCGCGAAATCTTCCATAGAATTAAGCGGTGCAATGGGGATACCCCGTTCTTGGCCTTGTTCCATCAATTCAATCGAGGTGAACTTCCGGGTGAAGTCTTCAATAATTTGATGAGCTTCGTGAGAATTATCAGCTCGATATTGCCGGTCTTCCCATCGAGATTCGTTCAGGACTGGATCATTAATCCAGTCCACAATCCATTCCCATCGCCGGCTATAAATGTGTGCCCAACCATCCTTTGTTGGATATGCCTCAATCCCAGCAACACCACGTTCTGTCGGCTTCGTAATTTCATAATCCATGGAATATCGATGAATTGCGAATTGGATATGGCCAATCACATCTTGAATAGAAACATCAACGTGGCAACCATTTCCATCCACTCTTTGATCGAACAATGCAGCGAGTGTGCCTATCGCTCCATGAACCCCTGCAAGTTGATAACCTAACTCTAATGGCGTGTTGCAAGGAGGATAATCCGGATCTCCTTGAATACTCATAATCCCGCCCATGGCGCCCGCAACTAGATCATTCGATTGGAATTTTGCAAACGGTCCTATCTGTCCAAAACCAGTAATAGAAGTTAATACGATGTTTTGATTCATTCCCTTGAGAGAATCAAAACCAAGGTCAAGAGAATCCAAGTAGCCAGGTATAAAGTCTTCAAGGACCACATCTGACCGACCAACGAGGTTTTTAAGTCGTACTCGATCTTGTTCATTCGCCAAATCAAGTACTACGCTTTTCTTATTGGAATTTGCATTCAAGAAGTACAAACTACGCTCAGTATCAACTAGATCACCTGCAAACGGCGCAAGAGACCGCGAAAGAGCACCATTCGGAGGCTCAACTTTTATTACCTCCGCTCCTAAATCAGCCAGAAGTCGTCCACAATGCTCGACTGCTTGACCACCAATCTCAAGAACGCGTATACCACTTAATGAATCGAGTTCAGCCAACTTCAACTCTCCTCACTGCAATCTATAGGTGTGGTGATGGCCCAAATGGCTTGTCACGTGCTTTAATAAAAGCGCCAGTGCCTTCCTCTTGCCTAATCTTATCAAGGTCAACCCCATCAGTAACGCGAACACCAGGTTGTTCTCTTGCTGTAGCATGACCAATCGCATCAACCATTGAACTGTAAGATAAAGCTGAATTCATTCCCATGGCTTCAAGCGTTCCATCAATCATTCGTTTATTGAAACGCACGGCAAAAGGCGGAATGTGAGCAAAACGTTGCGCTAAAGAAAATGCTGCATCCATCAATTTTTCATGCGGAACCACATCAACAACCAGCCCAATACGCTCCGCTGTTTCTGCACTTACATGATCCCCAGTGAGGATAATACGCTTTGCCCACTGAGCGCTCACAAAGAACGGTAGCCGTGTCGCTGCTATACTTCCATGCCGGATCTCTGGAGCTCCAAAAGCAGCCCGTTCGGACGCAATCAAAATATCGCTGTGTAGAGCATATTCGAAACCACGACCCAAACAGTACCCGTTAATCGCGCCAATTATTGGTTGAGAGACTGCCGATTGCCACCGGACACCCCATTCTCGATACTCTTCCGCTGCAAGATAGTTGCCCATCAATCCCTGTTCTCTCGGGTCCCTCTTGAAACCTTCATCGCCACGTCCTCCCATATTTGCACCTGCGGAAAACGCTCGGCCAGATCCAGTCCAAATAATTGCACGTACATCCCGATCATTCGCGGCATGCATCATAGCTGCTTCAATATCTTCTTTTAGCCCGATACTTAAAGAATTTAACCGTTCCGGATTGTTCAGAGTAATAATTGCTACATGTTCGCGTTTCTCATAAAGTACGTTGTCATACTCTGGCATTATAAAGTCCCCTTTTGTCTTATTCTTGAATTTGACTCGTTTACAGTTCGCTTAGCGAATTTTACAACAAACGAAAATAGAAACTGTTAAATCAAAAGGAGGCGAGCCTGTCACCATCATTTATTTCAATTAGAATGCTGGGCTTTGATAATGCTGAAAATAAACATCGAAATGTCATCCATTTCGTCGTTCAGGTGGCCGAATAAAGACCATTGTTAATGCGGCAAGAGCCGCTGATATTGCGAACGTTATGAAAGCTGGATAGTAGCTCTCTGTCAAATCATAGACTAACCCTGCAAACACGGGACCCAATACTAATCCAAACATCTGAATCGCATCCATGGCTCCTGATATTGTGCCAAAAGCTTTACGGCCAAAATATTCCGCCCGTAGCGCGAACATCAATGTCGCACCACCCCCCCAGCCAACAGCATAGATGGGAACGAAAAAAAACAAATGCCACCACGTACCAACGTTCGCCAAAACAAATGAGCCTAATGCAACTAATCCCATTGTGATAGCCATCACGTACCTTGTAGAGATCTTCTCAGCTAACCAACCGAAACCGAAACGTCCAAGAATACTAATCACACCTGTCATGCCTAAAACCGTTGCAGCGATTTCAGTTCTGATGCCTATGCCGACAAGGAACGGAACTTGATGTAACGCTATGGCACCAATAGCTAATTGGCGAAGGCCTAGAACAATTGCCAGAAACCAAAAAGCAGGAGTCTTTAAGGCTTGCATCAACGTGTACTCAGCTTCACCTGAAATCGTATCCTCAAGACCATTTTCAGAAGTCTCAACGTTTTGGGAAACAGATCTTTCTCCATCAGGTAAAAGACCATAATCTTCGGGACGAGTGCGCATAAAAAAAGCTAAAGGTAATGCTACAACCCAAACCATCAATCCTGCTATAACAGCTGTTGTTCTCCAACCAACAGCGACAATAAGCCAACCCAGAAATGGAACAAAAACACCACCTAAACCTCCACCCGAAGTGGCGATTCCTAAAGCACGCCCCCGCTTCTTAATGAACCAATTCACCGGGGCAACCAGGGCAGGAACGCGGATCCCAATTGACATGCCAACAGAAATTACAAGGAGAAAGACTACATAAAACATCATCAGAGATTGGACTTGCGACAAAAGAAGGAATCCTAACCCCATGAAGCTTCCACCAATCAGCATCATTTTCCTCGGCCCATATCGATCGACCAAGTATCCGCCAACTGGTCCCAACAAGCCCCCTTCAAGCTGCGAAATGGATACTACGCCTGAAAGGGCGGCACGACTAGTGGAGAATTCGTGCGCTAATGGCAAGAAAAAAACTCCAAATCCTTGCCAATAAACACCTGCTCCAACTGACAAAACTGTCATGGCGGCGATGGCGATCCACCAGCCATAAAATACGTCATTAAAAGTTTTCATACCTGTCTCGTCAATGCTGTGAAAATCATACTAATCGTGGCAATGAGGAATCTTCTTTCCAGCTCCTAAAATCCAAAATATCCGAGTTAATTAACATGCTATGAAATTGGTATAAGGAAGTTCTTCAACCTCCAAAAAGCCACTCGTAATTGGGTTAGCTCACGCAAGGTATAAGCAAAATAAATAAGGAATATCTTGCCATGCGTTTTCCACTCACTAACAGATAGAAGGCAAAAGTGTGCGCCCAAAATCTATCTTTGAACAATCACAGAAATGATGGAAATAACCACGAACAAGATAGATAGAACAATCGTAAATTGAAACAATGTTTTCTCAAATCCCCTCCGCGCTCTCGCTATAGAAGACCCCTGACCAAATACGCCCCCGAGTCCTTGCATTCGAACCTGAAGGAGAATAACGGCTATTAAAATCACCGATATTATGATCTGAATAATTTGAAATGCTGGTATCACGAAACACCTCGATCAGCTATTGGATTCTTTGTTAGTGTACCTTTTTCTAATGCATTAAGGAGCACTTCGCATAATTTTCGTGAGTCGTGAAGCACCGGAGATGCAGTATTTACAACATCTTTATATAGGGCAACAACTCCGTTTATTGGTAATCCATCAGGTGATACTGGCCTGAAGTCCAATTCATTAGCTAGGCGATTCTTAATATTATCGTTTACGACAACATAATCAATCACGCCGTCGCCGACATGTTCTAGAAGTGTGCGAACATGATCTCCAGCGTTGAATCCGTCTGTCTCGCCTACTTGTGTTGCCACATTACAAACGTAGACACACGGTGCAGATGCTTCTTGAATCGCATCTCGTATCCCTCTGATAAGAAAATTTGGTATCACACTCGTATACAAGCTACCTGGGCCAACTATTATTAGTTCTGCTTGCCGAATTGCATCCTCAGCTGGAGGGTATGCTTCGACATCAGGTTCACCAATAAAAACTTTTTTTATAACACTCTCATGAGATGTAATGTTTGATTCACCACTCACAATCTTCTCATCCATCATTTCGGCCATAAGGACAATATTCTCCAAGGAAGCCGGTAGTACTTTGCCCTTAATATTCAAAAGCTGGCTCGAAACATCAATCGCATTTTCAAAACCTCCCGACAAGGTAGACAATGCGGCAATTAACAAATTCCCTAAACTATGCCCCGCAAGCGATGATTCTGTCACAAACCGATACTTAAAAAGGTCTTTGATTAAGGGATCAGCGTCGGACAATGCAACCAAACAACTTCTGAAATCACCTGGTGGAAGCATACCGAATTCGTCACGAAGTATCCCCGAACTCCCTCCATCATCAGCTACTGACACAATGGCGGTAATATTCTCTGTACGCATTCTCAAACCATCCAGGAGATTCGCTAACCCTGTACCACCGCCAATAGCGGTAACGCGGTGCCCATTCATGACACTGACTGCTTACCTTTAGATCGCGCGGCGATAAAACTTCCCACCACGGCCCCTAAGGTCCCCAATATCAGCGAATGTACCGCTATAACTCCTCCAAGAATCAGAGAAAACCCACTACTTTCTCCAAAAGGCATTTGAATCGACAAGCTCTGGAGAATAGTCGTTACTAACTGACCTAAAATAGTAACTACCAATCCAATTACAAGAGCCATGAATGGGCCAAAAACCCATGCCCATGAGAAAGAAATCTTTGAAATTGAGGCCCCAACGAGCCCGCCTATAAACGGCCCGAAGAAATGCACGACTGGAACAATATACAAAGCAAGCGTGATTGCGCTACCAATAAGAGCCCCGCGAACGATGTTAAACATCTCGATCAAGTTGGCTAAGAACCGCTTCAGTCGCCTTTTGAGGATTCGCCTGGCCTCGAGTAACCCGCATCACTTGGCCGACCAGAAACTTTACGGCTGTCTCTTTGCCATTCCGATAATCATCCACAGCTTTTGAATTCTCAGCGATCACACCACTAACAAATTCTGCCAATGCGTCATCATCACTGATTTGATTTAAACCTTTGGCCTCAATGATTACTTTAGCGCCTTTTTCAGTGTGAAACATTTCCTCGAAAAGATCTTTTGCCATCTTCGAGCTAATCGTTCCATCTTCAATGAAAGCAAGCATTTCACTTAAAGAAGCAGGCGATATAGGGGAATTTTCAATGTTTACCCCGGCATCGTTTAAAAGGTGAGCTAGGTCTGTATTAATCCAGTTAGCTGTCGACTTCGCTATAGCAGATTCTATTGACTGTTTATCGCCACGTGTCGATAAAGAATCTTCAAAAAAGTCCGCACTCGCTTTTGTCGCCACTAATTGATTAGCATCATATTCCGATAAATCATATTCCTCTTGGAACCTTTTGCGTCTGTTCTCGGGTAATTCTGGTAACTTTGAGCGGATATCTTCTACCCAAATTGGATCAACGACAAGTGGCGGTAGATCAGGTTCTGGAAAATATCGATAATCATGCGCTTCTTCTTTGGATCTTTGGGACACTGTGATGCCTTGGTCCTCTATCCAGCCTCGGGTTTCCTGTACAATTCGCTGTCCTTTTTCAAGCACTTCAGTTTGTCTTTGAATCTCATACTCAAGAGCGCCATGAACGGCCCGAAAGCTGTTCATGTTTTTCACTTCAACGCGCTGATCTGACATTTGCCCATCTATTTTTAGGCTTATATTTGCGTCGCAGCGAAAACTACCCTCTTCCATATTACCTGTCGAAACCCCGAGATATTGAACGATTGACCGTAATTTTGTAAGGTACTCCCGCGCATCATCGGCGGATGAGATATCAGGATCACCCACGATTTCCATTAAGGGTATTCCTGACCGATTAACGTCAACCAGTGAAAATCCTTTCCCAGTAGCATCATCCACCCGATGAATTAACCGAGCAGTATCTTCTTCCATATGCACTCGCGTGATACCTAATCGATTCCCGCTGTCTAGCTCAAGCCAGCCTCCCGATGCAATAGGGATATCAAATTGGCTAATTTGATATCCCTTCATCAGATCAGGGTAGGGGTAGTTCTTGCGATCAAATTTTGTATCACTTGCGATAGTACTGTTTAGGGCCAGGCCCGTCATTACAGTAAATTGAACCGCTCGCTTGTTAACTACTGGCAAAACCCCGGGCAGGCCGAGACACACTGGACAAACCCGAGTGTTCGGTTCACCACCAGACGAATCTGAAACACACGCGCAGAACATTTTTGTACGTGTAAGAAGTTGCACATGGACTTCTAGCCCGATAACCGGTTCAAGTAGCAATTTTATATCCTCAAATTTAGGATTATGCGCCCATCTTGGGTACGTGTGAATTGTACCATCACTCTTGAATTTACCTAGAATACTAATCAAAGATGCTTGAAGAGTTCGTCATTTCATCGTTTCATCCAAGACGGCGAAACTTTTACTAACTATTTACCAGAACAGATTTCAGATGGTCAATTTCATTTTTGAAATGATCTTCTGTTCTATAGCTATTGTTTATTTTATCGATTCCATATTGAATCGTTTTCGCATGCCTACTGCCCAAGAATTCACCAATCTCGGAAGGAGCAAAATCACTAGACTCGTAAATTAAGTACATAGCTATTTGCCGAGCTCGTGCTGAGCGACGCTCTCTAGACGCACCTTTCATTACATTGACCGATATCCCGTAATATTCACCAACAATTTCTAGCGCTTTGTCCATTAATTTCAGTCTAATTCCATGCGAATTCCCTGACATTTCGCCTTCTGTCGATACTCCAAAATCTAGGAGGTTTTTGCAGGAATCCATGGTCAGTGGTTCTTTCTTCATATTGACCAAAGCAATAACTTTATTCAGATTTCCCTCAAGCGCTCTGACACTGGTGACGGGTATAGATGCTATTAAGGAAAGAATGTCCTCGCTTATCTTGAAAGGCAATTTAGAAGATTTTTTCTTCAGGATTGCAAACCGCGTCTCCTCAGAGGGCATAGACACCTCTACCTCAAGTCCCCATTGCAGGCGAGAAACCAGCCTACTCTGCGCTTTTTTGAGTTCTTCTGGGGGGCAATCGCTAGTAACAATAATTTGTCGATTAGATTCATGGAGAGAATTAAATACATGGAAAAAGCTTTCCTCTGACTGAGATTTACCACTAAGGAATTGAATATCATCAACCAAGAGAATATCTGGTGATCTGTACTTATCGCGAAAATTATTACTTGATTGACCACGTACAGAAGCAACAAAATCTGAAACAAACTGTTCTGAGGAAACAAATAAAGTCGTCAGGCCGTTCGCTGAGGCAGAATGCCGCACCGCTTGTAACAAATGCGTCTTTCCAAGCCCGACATCAGAATGGATATATAGTGGGTTGTAGAGCGTCGCTGGTGATTGAGCGACAGCTAGTGCCGCACTATAAGCCATTTCATTATTTTCACCAACAACAAAAGAGTTGAAAGTATACCTAGGATTGGCACTTGCATCTATATTCCCAACGCGAGAGGGAGGTGTTTTACTTCGTTTTATTGGCAGTTTTTTTTCTTCCTCTTTAACGGGGGAAGCGCCCACTTGAATCGCCAAACGAACTTTTTGTTTAAGAATCTTGCTTAGAGTTCGCTCAAGAAGCGAATGCATCCTTTTCTCTAACATCTCCCGAGCAAAGGGTGAATCAACGCTAATCAAAAATTCTTCGCCCTGGAAATCAATCCCGTGGCTCTTTTTTAGACAAGCGTCATACAATGATGCCGGAACTTGAACTTGCAGCGCGCCAAGCGTTGCAACCCACAATTCTTTGGCCCGATTCTCTTTTCGCACCAACGCCCCCCGGATTGATCCAAATCTAGCCAGTTCCCTTGATTCAAATGCTGAAAAAAGGCACAAAGACACCCAGAGTATCCATAACATGATGTTAAAAGATAGCTTTGCGACCCCATGCCCGCAACTACGGCATCTCTTGTGAAGGCTACCTCACAACCATAATTGCAGTTGACAGAAATTCAAAAGGCTTGACCAAAAATGCTCGATTAATTCTTGCTAAACAAACCGCTGTAAGAACTGAAGTTTAAGGCCTCTCCCTCCGCTCCTAATTCTTCACTGAATATCAAGCTATCATGCTTAATTGTCACTAATTAAATCGATACCCTGCTGTTCATCGGTCACGGTGATAATACTTGCTTCTTCTCCGCCGAGTCAAAGCATTAGGCTTGCGTTTTCCGAACTTGTGGATATAGCTGTATGGTCGTTAACTCAGACTGCATGCTCTCATTTTCTCACTTTGTCCTATGTGTTACGTCGCGTTTCCTCATAAGTTGTATCTGGGATCAGGAAAACTCTTTTTTCTTCCCCTCTATGTTTATAAATTATTCATCGATAAAAGTGCTCTGTTGTGAAGAATTTCATGCCTTGACATCACAAATACCGAGTGGCTAAATGATGATGCGCGGGCGTAACTCAGCGGTAGAGTGCTTGCTTCCCAAGCAAGATGTCGTGGGTTCAAATCCCATCGCCCGCTCCAAATTGTTTCAGCAATTGTCTATCTCGCTTGTCAAAAAGATACACGGAGGAGATTTGTATGGCGAACAAACCGACAGAGCAAGAAGTTTTAGCTTATTTTGATCAGGTCAACAATTGGGGCCGCTGGGGCACGGATGATGAAATCGGAACAATCAATTTCATCACTCCACAAAAGATTGCAGAGGCCGCAGGGTTAGTGACTGAGGGTCAAACTGTATCATGTGCGAGACCAATCGTGGCTGAGCCGGCACCAGATGTACGAATTCCACCGGTTCATTTCATGGTCGCAGCCGGAGATACAGTGCCTGATAAAGGTTCCGGAGGCACATCGGATTTCATCGGTGTAGCATTTCACGGTTCAACAGTGACACATCTAGATGCCAGTTGCCACGCATTTTGGAATGGGAAAATGTACAACGATAGGCCGGCTAGCCTCGTGAATTCACGTGATTTTGCGCAAGCCGGATCCATTGAATTGTTGGAAAACGGGGTAGTGTCACGCGCTATCCTTTTAGACATCGCACGCCTGAAAAGAAAAGATTGGATGGAACCTGGCGAAGGCGTCTTCCCTGAAGATCTCGAAGCTGCGGAAGAGCAGGCAGGCGTCAAAGTGGGCGAGGGAGACATTCTCTTGATTCGGACCGGGAACTATAAAAGAAGGCTCAGTCTCGGGCCAACAAACGACGGCGGGCCGGGGCCCCATGCAGCGCTCTTGCCATGGCTACACGAGCGTCGCGTAGCAATCCTTGGTTCTGACACACCAAATGACACATTCCCTAGGGAATACCCGGCGGTTGGGCTTCCACTACATCACATCGGAATTGTATCGATGGGATTGTGGCTATTGGATAATGCTAACTTAGAGGAACTTTCAGAACAATGTACCCGTCTTAATCGCTGGGAGTTCATGCTCTCAGCTGGCCCACTACGTGTCCAAAATGGCACTGGGTCTCCAGTCAACCCACTCGCCATTTTTTGATCGGATACAATGACCGAAGTTAAGAATTGCAGTTTTATTAAATGGAGGATCTAAATGAATATTTGCGTCGTATCAACTTTTGACGGGACGATTGATGACTATATGTCGCTGATGGCTGAGTTCGAAGAGGAAATGAAACAGGCCGGAGGCTCCTTCGATGTAGGAGTTGTAGACACGGGAATCGAAGGACGCTGCAAAGTGATAAATATGGCTAATATTACAGACATGGACAAAATGCAGGAGATAATGAGCTCACCGAAGATGATAGCTTGGGATAAGGCCCATAACAACACGGACGTAGTCTACTCACTTGAAAAAATGGATTAGCCATAGCACCAATTATTGACGCATGCGTAGTTTTCTTTAGGATTCAAAAACAAAATCGCCGTTAGCTATTGTCATTAATGGTTCCAATTGACGTATCTCATCCGGATCTTGCAAGGCCGATAATCCTTTGTTCCATAAAACAAGATCAGCCCTTTTGTTAGGCAAAAGGGTTCCCCGTTGATGATCTTGAAACGTAAGATAGGCTGCATTCTTCGTGAATAAAGCAAGCGCCTCATGAAACTGCAGCCCTCTAGATTCACCAACATGATGTCCATTCATTGATTTGCGAGTAACTGCTGCGTATAAGCCGAACTGTGGGTTTTCTGGTATTACTGGGGCATCAGAGGATGATGCAACGGTGATACCCTCTTTATAGAATGTGGTGGCTCTATAAAGCCAATTTTGAGACGCTTTTTCAACCGTGTTCAGATACCTATCACCATTAAAAAATATGAATCCCGGTTGTGTTACCACACCGAGATCTAGTTCTCGGAGTTTTTCCAAAAGATCCGGTGGACAGATGGATGCGTGTTCAATCCGATGTCTTCTTTTTACACGAGAACTAGGCTCGTTACTTAAGCTACCAAATGCTTCCAGCGCATGCTCTATCTCGGTCCTTGTAACAGCATGAATAGCGATTTGGAAACCCTTATCATCAATTTTTTGAACCAGTTCTTCCAAATCCTCTAGAGTAGGATGCATTTTGCCGCCTACATCCGAAACAATGATTTTTGCCGCTCCAATATGCCACTCGCCGTATCGTTCACCAAACCCAAGGTTATTCTGCAAAAACTCTTGGGTCTTGTCTCCATTGATCATCATGGAACCCGACACTTTCAAAATGCCCTCTTCTCGATAACCGATGAAATCCCTCCAAATGGAATAGTCATTTGTTACAGATGCGTCTTGAACAAACGTGACTCCCGATGAATATAGCGAATGATTAATTTGCGATAATCCTTGCGAGATTTGTTCCTCAGGAATGTCAGGAATCCGCTCTCTAATCCAAGCATCCATATCAATTAGCATGCCTGATGGATCACCGCTAGGAATCTCCCGATCTATTGTGGAGCCTGGGGGCTCTTCCGTGTCTATACGAATATTCGTATTCCGCAAACCCAAACTGTTTAGAACCAAAATATGGCCAGATCGATGAGCGAGCCGAACTGGATGTAAAGGGGCAGCGGCATCCAAATCATGACGGGTTAGATGCCGTTTTTCTTTTAGGTAAAATTCATCATACCCGACCGCTCTGATCCACGTGCCGGGAGGAACCTTCCTTGCCTCTTTTGCAATCGCAGCCTGAATTTCTTCAATAGACGCAACCGCCTCACGACTACAATCAACGCTTGAAAGATAATTAGCCCAAGATAATAAATGTAGATGTGGATCTATCAGACCAGGCGTCAATAAAAGGCCTTCTCCATCAATGACTCGAGTGTTCGCATCAACCAAAAAGTCAAAAGAGGAATCGTTACCAACATGAACAATTTTCCCTGCGCGAACCCCTATAACACTAGCGGGCGAGACTTCCCGATCTATGGTTTCAGCGTGAATGTTATGAAAGACAAGATCGGTCTTCTGCACCATCGCGATCTATTTTCTACCTGCCGCTATACTCTGTTCCTCGGCATGATATGAACTGCGCACAAGTGGTCCAGCCTCGACATGAGTAAACCCTTTTCCTAACGCAATCTCCTTTAATTCCATAAATTCCGCTGGCGTATAGTACCGATCCAACGGCACATGTTTGGCGGATGGCCTCAAATATTGGCCAATAGTAAGGATGTCGCACTTCACTCGCCTTAAGTCATCCATGGTTTCAATAATCTCTTCTTTTGTCTCGCCAAGGCCAACCATCATTCCAGATTTCGAAGGGCAATTCGTGGCATTTACACGAGCAAGGAATTCTAATGATAACGCGTAATTTCCTTTTGGTCGCACTACGCGAAAAATCCTTTCAGAGGTCTCAATATTGTGATTGAATATATCTGGTTTTGCACTAATTACCGAATTCAAGGCATCCCAATTCCCGCCAAAGTCAGGGGTAAGAACCTCAACCCGAACTCCAGGGGCAATACGGCGAATAGTATGAATCGTCTGTGCAAAAACCGCTGCCCCCCCATCAGGCAAATCATCACGGTCAACTGACGTAACGACAGCATGCTGAATTCCCATCCGCTTTACAGCTTGAGCGACCCTGAGTGGTTCATAGATATCAAGGTCACCACCACGCTTACCAGAAACCACCGCGCAATACCGGCAGGCACGCGTACAAACGTCTCCAAGAATCATGAAAGTGGCAGTGCCACGATCCCAACAATCTCCAATATTTGGACATCTTGCTTCCTCACAAACGGTGTTTAAAGATTCATCGTTAATAATTGACTTTATGTGTCGGTAGTTTTCTGTTCCGGGGGCTTTCACTTTGAACCATTCGGGTAATCTTTTGTTCGTTTTCATGGACCAATCCTTTGATTTTAGAGATATGTGAGGCGGCTCTAATCCAGTAAGCTAATTTTCCCACCTTCCTAGGCCACGATCAACACTTTATTGCAAGCAAAACATGTATTCGTTACCCGCAAATATGAGACCTTTGAGCGCCGGATCAGATGTTATACTGACTTTTTGATAAGGGACGCATGATGCTTATAGGGGTTGTTGGCCATTCTGACAGTATTGACCTCCGTGATCTCTGCGAAGAGCTCGAGGGCGGCTCCCATTCGTCTAAATATATTGAGCGTGAACAAGATATTGAAGGTTTCTTCAGTTCTCCCAAACCTGATGTCATACTAATTGATCTTTCACCACGAATCATGTCCGTTGAGTCGCTATCCACCATCATTTCGCAAGCGCATCGCGATTCGTTTATACCTGTTCTCGGGATTATTAGTAACTTCGATCTTCATGATTTTGATTTCACACTTGGTTTTGATGATTTTGTAGTTCGCCCATTCACAGCAGATGAAATCCTTGTACGAATTGATCAGCTTCTTTGGACGCGGCAAAAAGAGATCGGCCAAGAAACTATTCGATTAGGAGATCTTTTACTTGATCTGAACCGCTATGAAGTATGGGTCTCTGGACGTGAAGTCACGCTAACTTTCAAAGAATATGAGGTTTTGAAACTCCTCGCGTCACACCCTGGCAGAGTCTTCACCCGTGAAGTGCTAATGAATCGAGTTTGGGGTTACGATTACTTCGGCGGCACTAGAACCGTAGATGTTCACATTCGTCGCCTCCGAGCGAAGTTAGAGGACCCTGCTCATACATTTGTTGACACGGTACGAAACGTGGGGTATCGATTTAATACAGACAATATCTAATTTTGACGGTATTAAATCCCCTTTTTAATCTGGAATAACGCCATTTGTGACTTGGTACGAAGATGTTCCTTGTATGACGTCACTAGGAATTTGGTTCAAATCCGTTGTAGTAAGAATCGCTTGATCATATTCGGATATCGCTCGCAGAAGATGTGCTTGGCGATTCAGGTCCAATTCTGATAAAACATCATCAAGCAATAGCACTGGTGCTTCTCCCGATATGGTTCGCATATACTCCGCCTCAGCAAGCTTTAATGCTACAGCAACCGTTCGGTTTTCACCCCGCGAACCATAAATGCCTATGTCAATTCCATCAAGCAAAAAACGGATATCATCTCGGTGTGGACCGATCAAAGTTTGCCCCGCTGCAATCTCTCGACTTTGATTTACTTCAAGGGCTCTTTGAAATGATTCTTCTAAAGCAGCCACTTTTTTATCCTGTATTTCCAATGTTGGCTCATAATCAACGAATATGGTTTTAGCTTCATTAATTAAATTAGCATGAGTACTTTTGATGATGGCATTTAACTCCGATAGCATTTCTAGTCGAGTAAAAAGAACGCTTGATCCTAATTCAACTAATTCTTTATTCCAAAATCCCAATTGGGCGACGTTTGCTTGTTGGTCTCGAATGCGGCGAAGTAGTGAGTTTCTTTGAGTAATTATTCGGTTATATTCTTGAAGTGTTTGGAGGTATCGCTTGTTGATCTGGCTAATCGACAGGTCAATGTATCTACGCCTCTGAGTCGGTGACCCTTTTGCTAATTCAACGTCTTGCGGAGCGAACAAAACAATCCTCAGTTCACCTATCATATCCGCAGTACGTCGACGGGTTTTATTTATCCGATAACTTCTTTGGAAGCTGAAATCCTTATATATTCCTGGTGGTGACAACACATTTTCGTGATCATGATTCGTTTGTAAGTTTGGCCGCGTACTATTAGCTTGAATTACCACCTCGAGTTCGGTTGCACCAGACGCTTGTTGCGTATTCGCAATAACACGCGCATAGGGTAATGGCTCCTTAGCCGCCCCCCAGCCTATCAGCTCGCGATCAAATCTCGTTCTAAAAGCGCGAGTTGTGCCAATCAAGTAGCAGGCTTCTAGAAAGTTGGTTTTCCCCTGGGCATTTACCCCATGGAGAACATTGATGCCCCTTGCTAGATCTACTTCCTGCTCTTGATAGTTGCGAAAATATGTGAGAGAAAGGCGTTGGATATAAATCGTAACCACCTATATTTTGTTTATGGCGATTGTAGCAGAGGCACAAAAGGGAATATTATTGTATTAACATGTCATCTAATAAACCGTCTGATTTTAAATATCGCCAGATCGTGGCCAAGTTCGGTACGAATTTGTTAACAGCTGGCACAGATCAATTGAACGTAGATGTGATGAAAGCGCTGGTTTCGCAAATAGCACATCTTTTATCACAGGGTTCAAAAGTAATCATTGTCAGTTCGGGGGCGATTGCCGCTGGACGTTCCAAATTAGTATCGCTCCATCCTCGCGATTTGCCATCCACCCAAGCACAAGCAGCTCTTGGCCAGAGCGAACTAATGCATGTGTACGGGGAACTGTTCTCTGCACATAATATACCGGTGGCTCAAGCGCTCATTTCACGTCGCGATGTGGATGATCGTGCAGGTTACTTGAATGTTCGCAATACGCTCTTAGAGCTCATAGAGCTGGGTGCTGTTCCGATTATTAATGAAAATGATGTTGTATCCACAGATGAAATAGAGGCTAAAACATTTGGGGACAATGACAACCTTTCGGCCATGGTCGCGAATCTTGTCGACGCAGATCTCTTAGCTTTGTTGACAGACACAAATGGCCTTTATACTGCGGACCCTACTCTTAACCCTGATGCCCAGCTCATTCGAGAAGTACCAGAGATAGATTCAAGAATAGAAAAAGTTGCTCAAGACACATTTTCCTCAAGATCCAAGGGCGGTATGACTACCAAAATTGAAGCTGCTCGGCTGGCGACTTCTTCAGGCACGGCAGTTTTTATTGGCAAGGGTACAGAACCGAACATTTTGATAAGCATCGCGTCAGGAATTTCAACGGGAACATTTTTTCCAGCGACTTCAACCAGGTTAGAAAGCAGGAAAAGATGGATGCTGAGTCACACAGGGCCTCAAGGCGCTGTCATTGTCGATAATGGTGCAGCTAAAGCCTTACGCGAGGAGCAAAGCAGCCTATTGCCTATTGGGATCAGTAATGTAACAGGAGAATTCAATCGTGGCGATGTCATCGACATTGTGCATGAAAACGGCGAACGCCTAGCGTGTGGAATCACCAATTATGGATCTGATGATATCAAACGCTTTATGGGCCACCACTCCTCCAGTGTTTCTAGTGTTGTTGAGAATGATTTTGGATCAGAGGTCATTCATCGGAATAATCTTGTGGTGATGTAAAAAGGGCACGTGTGAAATGCCAAATTTATGGCGTGCGGCTAGTTTTTGTTGCTGTATACTGTCTCTCAATAAATTCGACCTTTTAGAATACAGACCGCTTATTAATTGAAATTATTTCACGGAGGATGACACGATGCAACTCGAAGAGCGAACAGCAGAGTTAGTTGAAAAAGTCGACGCAGCGCGCGTCGCGTCTCGACAACTTGCTCTCGCCTCGACGCAAGTGAAAAATAAGGCTCTTGAAAACATCTCGAAGGCACTCATCAAAAGGTCAGATGAGATACTTCTAGCGAACGCTGGGGATTACGAATCAGCAGCACAAGAAGGGCTATCAGAAGTTATGTTAGACCGGCTTTTGCTAAATAAAGACCGTTTAGAAGCAATGGCCGACGACGTGATGACAATCGCAGGCCTAGAAGATCCCGTTGGTGAAATATTTGACGCTGCGGTTTTACCTAATGGCCTCGATATTAGTAGACGTCGAGTACCTCTTGGAGTGCTTGCTTCAATCTATGAAAGCAGGCCGAATGTAACGGTGGATATCGCATCGTTAGCAATAAAATCGGGCAACGCTTGTATTTTGAGAGGCGGACACGAAGCGATTCTTTCAAATCATGCTCTTGCCAATGTTGTCCAGGATGCCGTTATTGCAGCGGGAATCCCATCAGATAGTGTGCAAATGATCCAATCACCAAACAGACGAATAGCCCAAGAAATGCTGACATATAAAGGTGGGATTGATTTATTGGTTCCTCGCGGCAGCGAAAGCCTCATTGAATTTGTGAGAGAACATGCAACTGTCCCCGTTGCCACCGGGGGGATTGGTGTTTGCCATACATTCGTCGATTCTAGTGCAGATATTGAGAAGGCCGTGGCTATCGCTGTTAACGCAAAGGTCCAAAGGCCAACGGTTTGCAATGCTTTAGATACTCTTTTGGTACACGAATCTATTGCGCCAAGAATTCTTCCGCTAGTCGCGAAAGAGTGGGGGATGGCGAATGTAGAAATTCATGCAGATGAGAGATCACAGCTCATCCTTGGTGATTACCCAGAGGCAACCATCAAATCTGCGACTACCGATGATTGGGGTAAGGAATTTTTGTCCTTAACCGCAGCTATCAAAGTTGTTGATAGCTTGGAAGAAGCTTTAAGCCACATCGACCAATATGGATCTGGCCATTCAGACGCCATTTTGACCGAAGATCAATCAAATGCGACAATTTTCTTAGATACTGTCGACTCTGCAGCTGTGTTCGTGAATGCATCTACCCGGTTTACAGATGGCGCCCAATTAGGGCTTGGAGCCGAGGTTGGGATAATCACTGATAAGATGCATGTTCGTGGGCCACTTGGCTTACGAGAACTTACTAGTTATAAATGGGTTATTAAGGGAGACGGCCATGTCCGGCCATAATTTTGTCTCTTGAAATTTATTCGTTTATCCAACGATGCCACTTTCCCTGAAGTGGTTGATGGTCTGCGAATCGTATCCTAAAGAATCTAATACTTCATTCGTGTTTTCTCCAATAAACGGTCCTAAATCTCGGACTTTCCCTGGAGTGCCCATCATTTTCGGTCCGATCCCTACTTGTTTTATGATTTCACCATTCCAGTTACCCGCCTCAACCAACATTTTTCTCTGAATTAATTGTTCGTCGTTAAACGCTTCCGCCATATCGTTTACTTTTCCTATCGCGACGTCTCCAGCATTAAATAATTGATTAAACCATTCATCTCGCGTCTTTTTCTTGAATTCTTCTTCAAAAAAGGAGAATTGTTCTTCACGCTGTTTAGGGTCTCCAACATGCCCAACAAGGTCAGGGCGATCCAAGGCCCTGACTAAGTCATCGAAAAACCTATCTTCCAGACAACCAACGCTCAGATATTTTCCATCTTTACATTCGTAAACGTTGTAATGGGGCAATCCGCCGTTAAGCCGATCTGATCCCTTGGCCGGAATCTTTCCAGCAGCGAAAAAGTCCTTTGTCAGGGATGCCATTAAATACATAACACCGTCTGTCATAGACATATCAATGTATTGTCCCTTCCCTGTTTTTTCGCGCGCCAAGATAGCAAAACTTATGGAAAGAGCTGCTAAGAGGCCACCACTAGCGAAATCCGCAATTATATTGTTCGGGATCGCCGGCGGTCCATTCTCTGCTCCAATCATATCCAGGGCTCCGCCAATTGATATGTAATTCAAGTCATGACCGACGAGACCCCGATATGGACCATCTTGGCCATAACCGCTTATCGAACAATAGATCAAACGCGGATTAATTGCTGCTAAGGTTTCGTAATCAACACCCATCTCTTCTGCTCTTCCTGGCCGAAAACCCTCCACATAGACATCAGATTTTTCTACTAATTTATAAACTACCTCCCGAGCTTCTTTTTCCATAAGGTTAAGACCTATGCTTCTTTTATTCCGATTGAGGGGGTTAAATGCTGACTCTCTTTTTTGCGTGTTCCTCTCTTCGTCATTTCTTGGCAAACCGATGGGCTGTTCGATCCGCAAGATATCAGCTCCAAAATCACCCAAAACCATTGTGCAAAATGGTCCAGGCGCCAACCTTGTCATATCCAACACTTTAATATGGTCCAATGCCATTACATCCATTCCCGCTTCTCCTTTTGTGCCTTCATGCCCCACGTAGACGTCATTGATCGAAACCTTTTCCTTTTGGAAACAATTTAGGTAAAAGCCTCTTAAAAACTTCCAACAGATCAGATATTTCCTATATCAAGCGGTTGAAAACAGCTCATTCTAGATTTTTTAAGGTTTTGAGGTGATTGGTGTAAGATCCATCTAATCTATGCCATCTTTTTCTATTCATTATTTCTTACCTTTTTCCAACAGGCCACACAAACAATAC
The DNA here is from genome assembly GCA_009392005.1 of SAR202 cluster bacterium. Taxonomy (GTDB): domain Bacteria; phylum Chloroflexota; class Dehalococcoidia; order UBA6926; family VFHL01; genus VFHL01. The sequence continues at coordinate 52,610 of VFHL01000005.1, read as the reverse complement.
AAATACAGATTCATTTTATTTCCATATTATTCCTTATAATTAAAATAAGTATTAATAAAAAAGATCTATAAGAATATCTAGAGTGTAAGAACAGTTAAGAAAATGATTGATGAAATAACAATATATCTCCAACCTGGAGGAGGAGGAGACGGAATCGTCAGTTTCCGTAGGGAAAAGTATGTCCCTCGAGGTGGGCCAAATGGAGGTGATGGAGGTGATGGGGGGTCGGTTTGGTTCTTTGGCTCAAAAGATGAGTCAACTTTGCGCAACTTTGGTCAAAAAAGAAAATATTCGGCTAAGAATGGTCAACGTGGTGGACCCAAGAACAGAATAGGCGCTACAGGTGATGATCTCCGATTACCAGTTCCAGTAGGGACCATCGTATGGAAAAAGCATCGAGACTCATCCGAAGAAATGCTTGGGGAGATTACAGAAGATCAGCAAGAATTAATGGTTGCTAGAGGTGGGATTGGTGGGCGCGGTAATGCGCGTTTCGTTTCCTCTATCAATCAAGTACCAAGGCTCGCCGAGGCCGGTGAATCTGTCGAGGAAATCCACGTACGACTTGAACTGAAATTGCTTGCTGATGCTGGATTGATAGGTTTTCCAAATGCCGGGAAATCAACTTTGTTGCGAGCGGTCAGCAAGGCGCGGCCTGAAGTGGGAGCATATCCATTCACAACACTGGAACCGCACTTGGGCGTGGTCCGGATGGGTTGGAGAGATATTGTATTGGCTGACTTACCTGGCCTTATTGAAGGGGCCCACGAAGGCAAAGGACTTGGCCATCAATTCCTTAGGCATATAGAACGTACGGCTGTTCTTGTGCATCTTGTTGATGGGTCCGAGGAGGAACCGCTTGAGATGTGGCGATCTATCAACGCTGAGTTGATAGAGTATAACGACGAACTTGTCAAAAAACCGCAAATTGTCGCGGTGACAAAGACTGATATACCAGAAGTAATCAATAAAGAGCAAGCCATGAAAGATGCCTTTATGCAAGAGGGCGTTGAACCATTTTTCATTTCCTCTCTTTCTGGTAACGGAATACAACATTTAGTTGAGCGTGTGGCACAGGTAGTGACAGAAAAAAGGCAGACCGAACAAAAGATGGCTGTTCAGCAAACGATAGTACCCCCTCAGGTACAGGTCGTGGAACCCACCACCGTGATTCAAAAGAAAGACGATGTATTTATTGTTAAGAATGATCGGGCCGAACGACTGGCAACAGCAATCGATATCAATCATCCTGAGGCACGAGCTCAATTTCAAGGTGAGCTTGAGCGACTGGGCATCATGAACGAGTTGGCCAAAAAAGGAGCCGAACCTGGAGACATGGTCCGGATAGGGCGTTTGGAGCTGGAGTGGACATAGGAGTTTTGGGGGGCACTTTTGATCCCCTGCACAATGGACACCTTCAAGTGGCGGCAACGGCTCTTGAGCAGCTCTCGCTTGATGAAATAGTGTTCGTCCCTGCTGGTGAACAATGGCTGAAAAGCAATCAATATGTTTCAGCTGCGAAACACCGAATTTCCATGGTTCAGAAGGGCATAGAAGAAAATCCTCTTTTCACGATGTCAACGGTGGACACAGATAGGAGCGGCCCAACGTATACGGTGGACACCATTAAATTTATACAAGCTCAACGGGGTGAACAGGCTCGGATTTTTTTTATTGTTGGGATGGATTCAATTGTGGACCTACCATTGTGGCATGATCCACACCGATTAATTAGTCTTTGTTTTCTCGCAGCGTTCCCCCGTCCAGGGATAGCACAAGAGGATATCAAGAGAACCATCGACAAACTACCTGAACTTAAGAAAAAGTTAATCGTTTTGACGGGGTCACAAATTGACATTAGCGCTACTGAACTGAGGAGGCATGTAGCCAAAGGGAATCCTATAACGGACAAGGTTCCTGTCGCAGTAGATGAATATATACGCTCAAGAGGTCTTTATATCAAAGATGGCATGGATGCGTAATCTTAATCAGAAGCCTTACTGGATTCTTGGGAAACACGTACCAAAGTATCTAAAGCGGAACGCGCTTTCCCGCTATCAATTGTCTCAGTGGCAATATTGACGCCTTCTTGAAAATCTTTTGCTATGTTACTAACCATTAAGGCAGCGGAGGCATTTATGATTACTGCATCCCGATGTGATCCTGGAACGCCTTGTAAAACATCTAACAAAAGACCAGCATTCTGTTGTGCGTCTCCACCAGATAAAGCTGATTTAGGCGCCGGCGCGAGACCAAAATCTTTCGCATCGACAGAATAGGTGGATATCTGCCCATCTTTTAATTCTGCCACTGTTGTTGGTCCACTTAGAGAGAATTCATCCAGCCCATCATCGCCATGCACGACGAGAGCATGACGTGAACCCAAAAGGCTCAAAACCCTCGCCATCTTTTCCACCAGTGCTGGGTCTGCGACTCCTAGGACTTGTGACTTGGCTGCAGCTGGATTTGTTAAGGGACCGAGTATATTGAACACGGTCCGGACGCCAAGCTCTCGCCGGACTGGAGCTACATATCGCATCGCTGGATGAAAAGTCTGGGCGAACATGAAACCCATCCCTGCTTCTTTAATGGATCGCGCCACGCCTTCAGGTCCGAGGTCAACAGAGACGCCTAGGGCTTCCAAAACATCAGCAGAACCACAAGACGAAGTCATTGATCGATTACCATGTTTCGCAACGTTCGCCCCTGCACCGGCTGCAACCAGAGCCGCTGCAGTTGATATATTCAGTGATCCGGAATTATCGCCCCCGGTTCCACACGTATCAATGAGATTGGTTCCATCAATGTGTACGGACAAGGCCTTCTCGCGCATGGTTTTGGCGAGGCCAGCGATTTCTTCGACAGTTTCTCCCTTTACTCGTAAAGCGATAAGGAAACCCGCGATTTGCGACGGTGTAGCCTCACCATCCATAATCTTGTGCATAATTTCTGCAGCTTCACTTTGAACCAAATTCTCCCCGTTAATTAGTTGGTCAATAGTCTCGCTGATCATACAAAGCACCTCTTCACTTCTTTTTCAGGAAGTATTCTCATAAAATCATTGCTGAATTATTCGTCGCCATGGGAAGAAAACTCTTCGCTCATTATTTGTGTAATGAAAACTTGGAAGTTCCAAGGGTATGCATCATATCTTTTGGCCCAATAGTCTTGGCTTAGTGGCATACTCAAAATTGTTTTCATCACACTAACCCAACTATCCCATAAATCATCTTCAATGAGATGGTACACCTTGCCCTGGAAATAGACATCCTGAAATGTGGCAAAGATGGTTGTTATCACCCCTTGGTAGGTATCCTCTTTAACGCTGTTTTCATTTTTGGGTTCGGCGAAAAGCTCCATATTTTCATAGAAGATCCGGTTGATTTCATGAAGCTGGGATATCGATTTTGATAAGGCAGACGACTTTAAATTTGCGAGAACATTATCCGATTGTGCTTGTATCTTGCGGTTCGTCACGCGAATTTGAACCACAAGGGAAATTAGAATGATAGCGATGAGTAACATAAGCCCCAAATTTGCAAGACCAATCGCAAGGTTTAAGGAGGGGGTCGTTGCGGAATGGGCCCATCCGTTGAAGTATAAGAAGCGTCCTCCAGCAGTTACAACAAAAAGTAGCATGACGACCGTTGTAAGGAAGCCTAGAAACAGGATGACCGGAAATGAGCGGCCAGAAAATGACTGCCAAGATCCTAAATTAATGTTGCGGAATATTGAGATTACAGCTTGCAAAAAAGCATTAATCAGTGAAAAAACTAGATCAAAAATGTTTTTAAGCTTAGGGAGCAATCGAGACGTTGATAGGCCGTCTTTCATCTTGATCATAATGCCTCGTCTTTCTAAATGCTTTCCCGTAGCTTTTTAATATTCACTATCGGGTCTCCCTCGTTGCCATAAACAGCGGATCCTGCAACCAAAACAGTTGCGCCTGCATTTACCGCGTGGGGCGCCGTTATTGGTGTGATACCTCCATCAACCTCGAGTTCAGATTGATAACCACCACTTTTAAGCATTTCACTTGCTCGCCTAATTTTGGTTTCGACTGATGAAATGTATTTTTGGCCTCCGAAACCAGGATTTACTGTCATAAGAAGTAGTAGATCAAGATTCCCCAAAACATTTTCTATTGAGCTAATCGGCGTTCCAGGGTTCAAAGCAACCCCAGATTTGCCACCAAGGTCACGAATATGAGTCAGCGTTCTTTGAATGTGAGAGCAGGCTTCAACATGTACAGTAAGAATATCAGCCCCTGCTTGGATAAAGTCCTTTAAATATCTATCAGGGTCGCTGATCATAAGATGTAAGTCTAACGGAACATGGCCAGCTGCTTTTTTTATGACATCTACCGTTGCCCACCCAAAAGTAATGTTTGGTACAAAATGGCCGTCCATGATGTCGACATGGATGTAATCTGCTCCTGCTTTTACACCCTCTTGAACTTCCTCAGCGAGACGTCCGAAATCAGCTGATAAAATGGAGGGCGCAATTTTGATGTGCGGTTCGCTACTCATTCGTCTCCCAACAATCGATGTGCTGTAGCAAGAGCTTCTTGAACCCGTATCGTAGCGGTCCCGCCATAAGACTGTCGGGCATCGATGGATGATTGAACAGTAATTTTCAGTATGTCGTCATCAAATAAATCTGAGTGCTTTTTGTAATCACTCACGGATAGATCTTGCAAAAACAATTGTTTGGAAACCGTATCCTTTACAATTGTAGCGGCAATTCCGTGAGCATCGCGAAAAGGCATTCCTTTGGCAACAAGATAGTCCGCGATATCTGTGGCTAGGTTAAAGCTTTGTTCAGCTGCTTCGCGAGTTCTTGAATCATCAACGCTCAAATTTGTGGCCATTCCAGCCATCATGTCCAAAGTACCAATAACGGTGTCTACAGTGTCAAAAAGACCTTCTTTATCTTCTTGGAGATCACGGTTGTAAGCCAATGGAAGCCCCTTGAGCGTAGTGAGAAAGCCGATAAGGTTACCGAACACGCGCCCTGTCTTCCCACGGGCTAATTCAGCGATGTCAGGATTGCGTTTTTGGGGCATGATACTAGATCCCGATACATAATCGTCCCCCACTTGCATAAAACCGAACTCGTCAGATGACCATAATATGATTTCTTCGGCTAAGCGTGAAAAATGCATCATCAAAATGCTGGATGCTGCTTCAAATTCTACGATGAAGTCCCGATCAGATACTGCATCAATACTATTGGGTGAGACGGTCATAAAACCCAATTCTTTTGCAACGAACATCCGATCTATTTCATAAGGCACGCCAGCCAAAGCTCCTGAACCGAGCGGTAGCACATCTGCTCGAACATAGCAGTCTTTAAAACGCTCCTTGTCTCGCTGTGCCATTTCAAAGTAAGCGAGGATTTGGTGAGCTAAAAGAATAGGCTGGGCCCTCTGCAGATGGGTGTAACCAGGAATGATTGTCGCAATGTGCTTCTCTGCAAAAACCAAAAGCGCTTGTTGATACGTATTTAAACCAGTGACAATTTCATCGATCGCTTCCTTAAGGAACAGTCGAAGATCTAAAGCTATTTGGTCATTTCTTGATCGCGCCGTATGTAATTTGCCCCCAACTGGCCCTATTTTGTCTATCAAGCGTGCTTCAATATTCATATGAATATCTTCGCGCTCTATATCAAATGGAAAGTCGCCACGTTCCAATTCGTCGCCAATGTCAACAAGGCCTGTCACTATCAAATTAGCTTCATCCTCTGAAACGATTTTGACATGAGCTAACATCTTAGCATGAGCAATAGAACCACGAATGTCGTATAAAGCTAACCGACGGTCGAAAGGCAAAGAGGCAAGGTATTCACTTGGAGATATTTTTTCTGGATCATTCATTTTTAATCCTAAGACTGATCACTATTTCCTTGTATTTGTGCCTGAACGCGATTTGGTAGTCCCCAAAGGTGGATGAATCCAGGGGAAGCAGATTGATCAAAAAGGTCACCGTCACCATAAGTTGCGAGATCATGTTGGTACAATGCATTAGGAGACCGAACACCGACGACTGTCGCCTTTGCCTTGTATAATTTTACGCGTACTGTACCTGAGACATGTGTTTGCGTGCTCTTAATATATGCCTGTAAATCATTACGGTGAGAGCTGTACCACAAGCCATTGTAGGTTAAGTCTGCATAGTCTCTCGAAACATGCTCTTTGAAACGGAGTTGTTCACGTGTTAGCGTCATGGCTTCCAACGCTTGGTGAGCAGGAATTAGAACTGCGGCAGCAGGGGCTTCATATACCTCTCTAGACTTGATTCCAACCAACCTGTCTTCAATGTGGTCTATGCGCCCAATTCCGTGATTGCCTGCACGTTCGGAAATAAGGTTAACAATTTGTATGGGATCTAATTTGGTTCCATCTATCGCGATTGGTAAACCTTGATCAAAGTCTATTTCAGTATATTCAGAAGCGTCTGGCGTGTCTGCGACTGCCTTTGTCCAAAGATAGGCTTCTTCAGGAGGCTCAGACCAGGGGTTTTCAAGTGGGCCTGCTTCGATTGATCGGCCCCACAAATTTTCGTCAGTAGAGAATTGCTTATTTGCGTTGAAAACCGAGATATCGTTTTTCTGTGCATAAGCGATTTCTTCATCCCTTGTCATTCCCCACTCGCGTGCAGGGGCTAGAACCTTGAGATCTGGAGCTAAAGATGCGATGCCAACATCAAGACGAACTTGATCATTCCCTTTCCCCGTGCAGCCATGAGCGACCATCGTTGCGCCATGCAGACGTGCAACCTCGACAAGCATCTTGGCAATCAACGGTCTCCCAAGCGCAGTCGCTAGAGGATACACTCCCTGATAAAGCGCATTCGCTTGCAATGCTGGCCATACAAAGTCCTTAAGAAATTCGTCGCGGCCATCTCGTACTTCAGCAGCTATCGCTTTGGTGTCGAGAGCTCGTTGCTTAATCTCGTCCATATCATCGAGATTTCCCAAATCAGCCGTAAGGGTGATTACATCAACATTATATTTTTCTTGTAGCCAACGAATGGCGACCGATGTATCTAAGCCACCACTATAAGCAAGTACCAGTTTTTCAGCCATGATTTCTCTCCCGCCAATGTACGTTTTACGACTGTTATTGTATCAGGGCTTCTTTGTGACATTTCAATGTGAAAAGTCATTGATAGATTAAATTCACTTAGATACGAAGAATTATTATGAAATAGGCTTGAGAAATCAAATATGATCAATGAAGCTAAAAACCAAGTTTAAACCGTCGTATCTTGAGCGATGATCCAAAGACTACTAATGGTATATATGACCATAAGTACCAAAATGGGAAATTGGCTAAGCATTGCGCGCCGCCGATCACCAAGAATTTGGACAGCTACAACATGAGCGATTATTACAGCGAGTACGTGACCAATAATTATCATGAAAACTTGTGTATACCATACGATCGATGCCTGCAGGAAGGAATCATTAATTTGGTACGATGCGGTTCCAAAGAGGTTTAGGCCAAAGCCAAAAGGGTCTGAAATCAAAGAAATAATCCGTTGGCCAGGAACCAATATGAAAGTAAAATAGTGCGCGATGTTGTAGGCTGCAGCAATTGGCACAAGGGTATATATGAAGGCAGAAGCCCATGAATTGTTATAAGGGGAATGTCCAGAAAGAAACCGAGATATTTTCATAAAGAAAAAGAATAACCCGCCAAATAGTGCTAAGGCCCCAGCGAGCCCAAGGGTTTGGAACACCATAAAGTTCTCTACAAAAATATCCCGCTGTCCAACATAGAACTCCATCCATAAAGGCGTTATTAAGAATCCATCAAAAGATACACTGGCCAACATGAGTAGAACAAATAACAGTTCACCAGGTTGAACAGTTTGGATGGCAGTTAATCCTGACGCAGGTAAACGAAGATTGATCTCTTTACTGAAATCATCACAATTGCTGAAACACTCGTAACAATCAATACATCCATTTTTGGTCTGACATTCATTTGAACATTCGAGGCAATAAGACATCTCGTTTATGCGAAATTCAATTATTGAAAGTCGACTTAGTATTTTGAAGTAAACACTAAAAGCGTCAGCGCGATCTAGCCAAACATTTTTTCCAAAGAGTAGCATTCCTCCAACTGTATACATGGAATATGCTGTGGTTAATAAGGCTATTTGCCTTGGTACAGGAGATCCTTCATATATTAATTCAATCCAGACAAAAACAATGAATACACTCAACGCTGGCAGAACACCGAATGTCACAGGCAAGGCTCTTTCTGTTTTTTCGTTTTGCTCGCCAGTTACACGTGAAATCAGCCAAATCATCCCATCATGGATACCTATCCAGGGATTCACCAGATGCCAAATATTGCCGATTGAAATAACCAGCATTCCGAGGCCAACCCACCAGATTATCCAAACGAACGCGGGAGCAAAATTATCAGCCACCCTTTGAGAACCAAATAATCCAGCTGCGATTATTAAAATCAATATGAAGATGCTTATAGAGCGAAGCAACCTAGATATCTTCGTATTTAGAAGAATGTGACCTAACCAAACATGTCTTAACAAATTATATCGGGGATAATCCCTGCTTCCTGATTCGTTTCGTGAAAAGAAAAGAGCCGCAATGGCAAATGAAAGAATTACTGCAACTGAAGCGCCATAAAGGTAGAGCCACAAGGGAACAGGTAAAGCATACCTTTCACCGAAGCCGTGCGCCAAAACCGTTGATGGAAAAAGCGTTAGAAGAAGCGCGATTGGGATGCCAAAGGAGGCATTCTTGATGCCTCTAAGGGTTACGCGGTTGAACATCAAGAAAGCCTAAGTGTGTTGTTGCACTTGATCCATGCTCTGTGTTGTCATGTTTGTTGGTTGTTGTTGATGTATCGTGGGGAGCATGACCTGGTATCAGAATGGTTGTTTCGTCCTCGATTCCATATTCGCAGTGATTTGTGTCTGCCAACGAAGCCTTGATTCGATGTTTTCCTGGCTGATCTAAGGGGATAACGATTTCTGTGTCAGTAAACATTCCTGTAGCTACATCGTCTAGGAAAAGATGCCAATGGCCGGTTGTGACCGGATTCTTGCCGTTTTGAGGCGTGAACTCAAAATCCCTTAATTCTACAGAGATCAGAATTTTCCCAGTTTCCTCAGCTTCTTCAGCTTTAACTTCGATTTGCGGTTGCGGTGCTCCAACAGGGATTTCAGCTTGGCATGTGTGGTCGTGGTCATGCTTGTGCTCGTGTTCTTCATCGTTATGATGCAACTCAATCTCAAATCTCCCGGTCCTTGTTAGTTGCAACTCAATTTCTGACGTCTTCTCAGCTGAAACTGGTAATTCCACGTTGTAACCATGAATATGGATAATTGCGTCTGTTGATGACGTGAACTTCAATAGAGCGGTATCTCCTTCGTTGTAACTGATGTTATTCGGTGTCATGCCAGTTTCAGTGATTTTGACCGCTGTCGTTTTCGTTTGCGGCGCATCTGTCGTTGGTCTGAAAGCAAAGAATAAGCCAACTAGCATTAAAATGATAACGACAGCCACTATTGTGATACTTGATAATTTCACGTTTCTCCTTAAACCCTAATATTTTAAATCTCGGACGCGATATTATCAAAAACGAGCGATGATTTGAACAAATTTGGGAGTGTTTAATCGAATTAGGTGCGGCGTACAAGACGGATGTAGGAAACACCTACTATTGCAGCCACGGTAACTAACCCACTCAAGATAATTAGTGGTGTGAAAGATAATTTAACGATGGTTATTGGAATGACGACTTCGCCTAGCCCAAGCTCTCCATTAATTTCAACGGTCAGAAGCCACACTCCAATCTTGTCCAAAAGAATGTCTACGTCGTGGTGAGGGGGTGTTACTCCTTCTTTCACAAAACTGTTAAAGGGGCCTTTTTCATCAGATTGGCTTACAGTTTTGCCAGTGATAGTGACAGTTGCTTCACTAGCTGAAAGGGGTTCATTTGTTTCAGAAGACCGTATCAAAAGGCTTGCACGAATTGTGCCCACTGTTAGCTGTGCGGGGGATGTTTTTAGTGTTACTAAGTACGGGCCGACCGCTTCATCTTGAAGATGTGTTGTCCCCACCCCATTGGCTTGTACCGTGATGGTATTAAAAAGCAACGAAGCGAATGTAGCTATCGATATTAACGATGTGGCAATGATTAATGTATAAATTCTTATAGCCCACATTACTAGTGTGCCTTAATTCGGTTGGATAATATATTTAAAAGCAGCTTAATGTAGCTCCGTGGAATGTGAAGCATTTTGCCAGGGCCTCCTAGTGAGGAATCACTGATTGGATACAAAAACAGCCTAGGGCATACAGGATTTTGTGGCAAGTTGTAACGCTGCATATTGGAGTTATTACTATGACATAATGGCTTGCTGTTTAGCGGAAGCAATGGCTATAATATCTCCCTCGGTGTGTTTCGGCATGTTGAGAAAAGAGTGCTTGATTGTGTGATGTGGCAGCTAGTTTTGCTGTCCAGAAGAGTAGAACAGGAGAATGTTAAATGGCCAAGCTAAAGGATGTAACTGAGCAGGAGTTTGAGGCGGATGTCCTTGAGGGAAGTAAAAGTGCGCCAGTAATGGTGGATTTCTGGGCTCCGTGGTGTGGACCTTGCCGAATTGTGAGTCCTATAGTTGAAGAATTGGCGGATGACTATGCTGGCAAGATGGAATTTGCCAAAATCAATGTGGACGATGCTCCCAATATAGCAATGAAATACCAAGTAATGAGTATCCCCACGCTCATGATCTTTAAGGATGGGGCACCTGTTGAATCAGTCGTCGGAGCCCGCCCGAAAAAAGATCTTGAGGGCAGAGTTGAACGAGCTCTTTCCTAATAAGGGAATATAGTGGATAGTGAATACGACGTTGTTATAGTTGGCGGCGGCCCGGCTGGTCTAGCAGCAGGACTCTATGCGACTCGAGCACGCCTTAAAACGTTACTTATCGAGCGCGGTGTTCCTGGTGGTCAAATAGCAGTAACAGAGATGGTGGAGAATTACCCAGGAATAGAAGAAATTCTGGGCCCTGAATTGGGTGACAAAATGCTTCGCCATGCGGAGAAATTCGACCTTGAGAGTCAGTACATTGAGGTTGAATCAGCTGATCTCAATAGCAAAACGAAAGTGCTCACAACGCGGCATGGTGAAATCAACGCGAAAGTCTTAATCATAGCGAGCGGAGCGGAGCATAGGAAACTTGAAGTTCCTGGAGAAGAAGAACTTTCTGGCAAGGGCGTTTCATATTGTGCAGTTTGTGACGGTGCCTTCTTCAGAGATAAAGACTTAATAGTCGTTGGTGGAGGCGATGCAGCAGTTGAAGAAGGTTCATTTTTGACACGCTTTGCCTCGAATGTCACGATTGTTCATCGCCGTGATGAACTGCGTGCGGGAAAAATCTTACAAGAGCGCGCCTTTAAAAACCCCAAACTAGATTTCATTTATAGCCATGTTGTTGAAAGCATTAACGGCAATGGAGTTGTTGGAAGTGCAACACTTCGTAATGTGAAAACAAATGAATTGGTTGAAAAACCTGTTGATGGTGTTTTTATTTATGTTGGTTTGACGCCGAACAATGAATTTTTGGAGAATGCTTTGCCTTTAGATGACCAAGGGCATATTCATGTGAATCTCAAAATGGAGACGCGTATCCCTGGAGTTTACGCAGTAGGAGATATTCGGCAAGAATCTTCACGGCAAGTGGTGGCTGCAGCAGGTGATGGAGCGACAGCAGCAATTTTTGCAGAAAGATATATTGCGGAAAACTTTTCTGAATAAACCGTGCTTCTAATGACCGCATCGTGGTGTTTTCCATATCGCATTACTTGGTTCCCAGATGTCAGTGTGAATTTATTCTGACGCTGCCTCAGGTTCCTTCGGGTTGCCAGCAAATAAAACGACAAGGCCTGCTGTTATCCAAGATAGAGAAAACACGGTAAAGGCTAGATCGTAGTTTCCAACCTTATCCCACATGAAACCTGCAAAGAGTGGACTGAATCCACCTGTCCAACGCGTTAAAGGCGTAACATATCCGCGGATACGTCCCAAATTATCCCTTCCAAAATAGCTAACCCACATAAGGTTATTTAGAGGTGGCATGCTGCCCATCGACAAGCCAAAAAATATTGAGTATGCAATATACATCATAAATTGATCGTTGGCTTGAGTCAGTAACCAAAGTGATGAACCAGCGATGGTGAAAGCAATCGCAATAACGAACCTGACATGAAGATGCTCAGCTAATATTCCCCATGGCACTTTCCCTACCATTGCAAAAAAGGCTACCAGTGTGCCAATAAATGCTGCCGTTAAGGGATTCATCCCTTTGTCTTGCATGTATGCGATTTGATGCATTAGAACAGGAGAAAGGGCGAGACTACCAAGGGTTTGTACTACAACTAAGATCCACAAAGAGTGTGATTTGAATGCTTGCCTAGCAGTGAACGAGCCGCGAATTGTGAGTGCAGAAGCGCGACTCGTATCCTGTCGTCCTTGAATTGGTGCACTTATTTCATCATCGGAATCATTATCGGGAAGAAGTCCGACGTCTTCGGGTTGGCGTCGCATAAAAATCGCACCTAGAGGAATAATTGTTGTGAGCATGACAATTCCTAAAGCTGTCCACGCAAGTCGCCATCCAAAAGCATCAATGAAGAAACGGGTTAAAGGTATTGCGACAACCCCTCCAGCGGAGACACCCATTGTTGCGATAGCCAGTGCTCTACCTCGCTTACGTATGAACCATTTGGAGACAATTGTTGGACCAAGAATCATTCCACCAAGCGCGGTCATGGCGACACCAAAAACAACTCCAAACAGAACATAGAATTGCCAAAGGGTTTGCATTCGCGATAGCAAGATCAAAGACAAACCTGCAACTGTGCCACCTGCAATCATCATATAACGTGGACCATGACGCTGATCTGCAAATCTACCCAAAAAAACAGCAGCAATCATCGTTGTGACCATTCGGATTAATTGCACAGCGGAAATGGCGCCTCGGGACCATCCGAAGTGATTGCTCAAAACTGGCAAAAATACACTGAAACCGTAGCTTTGGATACCTGCTGTTAGCATGCTATCCCAAAATGAGATGAAGACGATAACCCATCCGTAAAAAAAACGTTTAGGCCAAAACCGCGGGAGTTTATTGATTTCTTGACCATCATATGTTGGGGGTAAACGTTCCATATCTCCCAAACTCCCATTTTTTGCCCGATGGAGGGCCCGCATCGTTTTTGCTTTATTAAATAGGCTTAATTTTGAAGGACAATTCCAAGCAGTATCGTTATACTATTTTCGCACATTTATAAGGGAGTGGATGGGTCCCGGTGGATTCCTCGGTCTTCAAAACCGATGGGGGGCAGCCTTCGTTGTCCTCGGAGGGTTCGACTCCCTTGCACTCCCGCCAGTATTAGGTGTACAGGCCAGTTGGAAAGTTAAGCGTCCATATAATTGCGTCTAGAACTAAGCAGTGAAATCCAAGGTAGCCTAGGCCGAAGATAGCAAAGAGCCTCATTTTTATCTGCGTGCCGTTTTGTTGCACCATGAGTACTACAAAAATACCGATCACCGTTAAGCTGGTAATCCACAGAGATCCAACAGTTATTGCCCACCAAGAATCGGCACCAGTTTTAATAAATTGTAATGCTGCTGGCATCCACATAGAAGCAGAAATAAGGAATAGTGCACACAGTGCGATCACTGTATTTAAGACAGTATGGTTTTTGGTAAGGGATTGACTCCACTTGTTATCCTGCATGATGTAAAAGAAGAATCCGAGGTAACCGATTGCTGCGACTATCATAGAGATACCATAGCCACCTCTCCAATTTTCAGGAACATTACCCCAAAGAACAGAAGGATTTTCAGGTGCGCTGGTCAGGCCAATTGCGTAACCGCCTAGAACGGATATGCCTCCCAGGACGTTAATCATTAAAAAAAGTGTTTTGTATTTCAGCATATGATTTGCATCAAACTTTTTTGTGACCTTGCGCTATCATTCTTGTGGGTACGATAGCTGTATTTTTTTGCTGGCCTCTTGTACTTTGAATCGCGCGTCTTCAATGGAATTCCCGACAGCGAGGCAGACTGCCATACGGCGGTTTGGTCGTGCCGTGGGCTTACCAAATATCATAACTTCTATGCCAGGTACACTTAGGGCTTCATCTATTCCATTGTAGACAACATTACTTGCGTCCTGACTGGCTAGAACGACATGGCTTGCGGAGGGACTGTGAATGGATATTTCGGGTATTGGTAACCCGAGGATTGCCCGAGCATGCAAGTCAAATTCGCTGAGGTTTTGCGAGGATAAAGTCACGATTCCTGTGTCATGTGGACGCGGGGAAAGTTCTGAGAAAACCACGTCATTTTTAGTGATGAACATTTCCACGCCAAATATGCCGGCTCCTCCAAGGGCTTCTGTGACTGTTTTTGCTATTTCCTTCGCTTGTACCGCTAATTTGGAATTCATTATTACAGGTTGCCATGATTCTTGATAATCACCACGTTCTTGCCTGTGAGCAATGGGTTCACAGAACAAGGTTTCACCAGTTTTTTGTTGTACGGTTAGGAGCGTGATTTCGTACTCGAAGTTGATAAATTCTTCGATTATGACTCGCTCTCTATCCCCGCGCATACCTGAGCACGCGTATTCCCAGGCAGGACTTATATCAGCAGAGGTGGTAGCAACACTCTGGCCTTTGCCAGAGCTGCTTATTACTGGTTTCATTACAAGAGGGTAACCAATGTGTTCTGCAATGCTGAGACATTCGCTTTCAGATTCAGCGTAGCCAAAACGTGGCGTTCTGATCCCTAATTCGTTTGCAACTAAATCACGGATACGGTCTCTGTTCATTGTGTAATTTATTGCTTGGGCGGAGGGTACGACTTGAATCCCTTGCGCTTCGAATTTAAAAAGGGCTTCAGTTCTTATTGCCTCGATCTCAGGAACGATGATATCGGGTTTATGTTTAGTGACTACGGTATTTATAGAATGTTCATCTAGCATGTTGAATGTTTCTCGTTGATCTGCTACTTGTTGAGCAGGAGCATCATCGTAACTATCGCAGGCAATAACGTAGCAACCTAATCTCTTCGCACTGATTACAAATTCCTTCCCTAGCTCTCCCGAGCCCAGAAGGAGAATTCTTGTAGGCAATGTCATTTATAAACTCGCTTTCGCGTCCGAAAATTTCTGAAGTTCCCAATGTTCACTTAAGGATCTTATGTTTTGTAGTGTTTCTAGATAATAGTGTATCTAAATCTAAAAGTGTTATCTGCATACTTCAGAAGTGATTTGGAAGAACTTTATAGCCAATTGCGTGATTGTGGCAGATATTCTGAATCCGGGAGCATACGAGCCTGTTCAACAATGATATTTAACGTTCCTTCACGACGCGATATTTTCCCACGGACTACGAGGAGAGGTGCATTCAGAATATCCTTGAGAGTTGTGTAGGTTCCCTCCCAAATGACAAGAGGGATGAGCCCGAATTCATCTTCAAGTGTTATAAAAACTGTTTTTCCACGAGGTTTTTGTCGTCGCACTACAATGCCTGCCACTTTTACGTCTGCAGCATGTCTTTGTTTGTTTAATTTATGACTAGGGAGAATGTCTCTTGAGAGGTATGGCCGTATTTCTGATAAAAGATGCCCTTTTGGATAAATACCAGTAGTGCGATATTCACGCTGCATTTTTTCGAGTGAAGATTGTTGGGGAAGATCGATCAAATCTTTTTCAATAGGTAGATTAAGGCTTGCTTGGTGGGGTATTGGTTGGGAAGTTAAACCAATTTTCCATTTTATTTGTCTTCGTGATGTACCGAGGCAATCCAAGGCACCTGCGTCAGCCAAATTGTATAGTTCATCAATTTGTAGGCCAGTTCTTTTTACAAAGTCAGAGACAGAAACAAATGACCCATTGGAGTTTCTAGCCTTTATAATGCGATTTGTATTTGATTTTCCTATCTTACGCACGTGCAAGAATCCAAGAAGAAGTGATTCCTTATAAATGGTGGCTTTTTCACCACTCTGATTGACATCAACATTTAGAATGGTAATGCCATGTCTCTTAGCATCCTCTTTTAAGGTCTCCAAGGACCAGAATCCCATTGGCTGTTGGTTGAATATAGATACGTAGAATTCCAAAGGGTAATAATATTTAATCCAAGCCATTTGGTACGCTGTTACTCCAAATGCAAATGCATGAGATTCCGGAAACATATATTGGCCATTAAATTTCTTGAATATTTTTAGTGCTATATCTTGCGGAACGCCCTTTTTCATAGCACCATCTATGAATTTTTGGTGCCATGCGGAAAGTAACAAATCTTTTTCTCGTTTGTGGAAGGCCCGTCGCATTTGCTCAGCATCCGCTCCCGAAAATCCACCAATGCTCATTGCTAACTCATTTACCTGATCCTGATAGAGAATGATGCCTAGTGTGCGCGCAAGAGGACCTCTCTCTAAAGGGTGGTCATATTTCCATTGTTCAGACTTCATTCGGCGACGGATAAAATGTGTGATTCCATCATGGATTCCCACACCAGGTCGAATAGCTGCTACTTCAAGAGCCATGTCAAATAAATTTTCTGGTTTGATGCGGATTATAGCCTGCATTTGCGCAGCACTTTCTACTTGAAAGATTCCAATCGTGTCAGCGCGATGTAACATTTTGTATACATTTTTGTCGTCGAAATTGATTCTAGAAAGATCAATGTAATGTCCAGTACGATTTTCAATGAGCTGCAGGGCTTCTTGCATTTGTGAAAGTGTACCTAGGGCCAAGAAGTCGATTTTTATAAAGCCTGCATCTTTAATTGCTTCTTTATCCCATTCCATCACGAAGCGACCTTCAAAAGCTCCTTTCCGTATGGGGACAATCTTGCTAAGTGGCGTTGAACTGATGATCATTCCTCCAGGATGTTGAGCAATTTCATGAGGAAATCCATGGAGTTGCTCAGCTAGTTCTCCAAGATGCTGCCAACTCGGAATATTAGCTAAATGTTTGAATCCTGGATGATTATTTATTTCTGTTCCTATTTGTTTGATGTCTATCTGGTGCATGTGTTTTGTGAAAGTGCTGATCTGTTTGTTGGGCAATCCTAATGCTTTTGCGAGAGCACGGATTGTGCTTCGAGTTCGGTAGGTTACTATCATCCCTGCTAGAGCCGCATGTTCCCAGCCCCACTTTTGGTGGATGCGTTCAATTAATGGAGTGCGGATTTCGCGTGGGAAATCAAGGTCGATGTCTGGAACAGAGATCATTTCCTCAGATAGGAACCGATCTAACTTTAAATTAAAGGCTAGTGGGTCAATATGAGATAGCCCTATGAGATATCCAACTAGCAGGGCAACACTTGATCCACGCCCTCGCCCGGGCGGACGCTCCTCGAGAGGAATTTCTGGATCAGACAGGTTAAGGTCTATCATAACTTGGCGAGCTTCCTGGATTATGTCGTGATAAACCAATAAGAATCCTGCAAGGTTATGCTTTTCAATAAGCTGAAACTCTCTTTCTAATCTTTGGCGTACTTCAGGAGTTATTTCTCCATAGCGTCGCCTCGCTGCTTTGTAACACAAGTTTTCAAGGTGAGTTTGGGGTGTATAACCTGCAGGAACTGAATAATTGGGAAATCGGTAGTTTAAATCTCGTTTCAGGTCAAAGTCGCATCTATTTGCTATTTTGAGAGTGTTTTTTAGAGCATCAGGGAACTGGTGAAAAAGTGATGACATCTCCTTTTGTGATTTTAGATAGAATTCTGCATTTGCACGACGTTCTTTATGAGTTTCACTCAATGTTTTGTTGTGGCTAATAGCGACAAGAGCATCTTGTAAGCGATGTCGGTTCTTAGTGTGATAATGCACGTTATTTGTAGCAACAATGGGGACTTTCATTTGCTGTGCTAGTGCAGCAAGTTGGCTATTACGCAAGGTGTCTCCATAGACATAGTTTTGCTGCATCTCGATGTACACATTTTCAGATCCAAACCAATCTAGATACTGAGTAACAGATCGAAGAGCTCTGGACTCTTGGCCTTTTGCAAGAAATGCGCTTATTTCTCCTTTCCGACAACCGGTGAGAAGAGTTAGGCCTTCAGCGAAATCTGGTATTGATTTGAGATTTAATAGTGGGTTTTTACGGTCATTAGAAATGTGAGCCATAGATAGTAAATGGCTTAGATTTTCATATCCCTTCTGAGTACGAACAATCAGAGTGAGATGATGACCATTTGCAAGAGTAATCTCAGAACCAAGGATCGGTTGAAGCCCTAAAGAGTGTGCAGTTTGTGTGAAGAGCATGGATCCTGCTAGGGTATTGTGGTCGGTGAGTCCTAGGGCTGGATATCCAAGTTTTTGAGCTTGAGTAGTTAACTCATGAATATGTGACGCTCCCTCTTTGAGCGAAAAATTTGAATGGGCATGTAGCTCTATGTAGGAATATGCCATTTCTTATAGTCCTTGCTCATACCACCCTCCTCCGATTCTATCGATAAATATTGTGGTGCGAGATAGGTTTTCCAGAAGAATTGTGTAGTATTGGCGTGATATTGGATGATTTGTCCACCATTCATCATCAACTCTCCAAGTATCCTTAATGGAAAGAACAGAAAGGCTTTTTCCATGTTTTTTTGTGATGATTTGAGGCTTATCATGTTTTCCCATTTGAACATTACAAGGTTCAGGAATATTTAGGGGACGAAAGGTATTAAGGCCATACGGCGTTCCGGTATTCTTGACCATGGCTCTATCTCTCGTACTTGCCACAGGTGTGGTTTTGGTCCAAGTTGCACCTCCAATGTTTTGATCAATTCACCTAATTGTTCTTTCTTTCTGTGGTTACTAAACAGGCTCTTTTGATGGCCTAGCTCTTTTGTTAATTCGGAGGCAATAATTTGCAAATCCTCTAGGCCTCCCGGAAAAGATTCTCGTTCTAACTTTCGCTCAATAATTCGTAGGCATTTTGTCCATGTTTCTTGTGCTGGACGGAAGACAATATTTTTGGTCCAGCGCTCCTTTTCGGTATTTGCTTGAAGGTCTATTTGCATGACACCTCTTCCGCGCCGCTGAGGATGGGTGAAGATGCGTTTCAGCAGTACTTCTACAGCAACCATGATTGTTGTAAGAATGTCTATAGGTGAAGCAAATGACATTTTTTCTGTAATTACTTCTCGTTGAATACGGTTTGTGATTGGGCGACTGTCGTTTCCATGTGCCAAATTCCATATCAAGCGTCCTTCATTTCCAAACTGTGCTTGCATAGGGCCAATAGGGTAGTGTGTGATGTCGCCTAAAGTAAGTAATCCAAATTCCTTGAGGGCAGAATGTGATTTTGGCGATATAGGTAGATAATCGATTGAGGTAGGAGCAAGGAAGTCCTTAACATTGCTTGGAGCTATTACGGGCTCGCCTGGCTTTGCTCGCCTTGCTGCTATATAGGCTAGGTACTTGTTTTTGCCAATACCGATTTGTATGGGCAAGCTACAAGATAGTTGTTGTTTTTTTGATATAAAGGAGGACAAATCTTCTGCAGATATCTGGCTTTGATCAAATAAATCAACGTAGGCTAGACCTAATCGTTCTGATTCAATGGAAGAGCTGTACAGTTGAAAGATGTCTAAGAATTCATGCCAAGTTTTTTCGTAGTACAAAATGTCAGCGTCAATTAGCCGAACTTTTGGTATTTTCGCGAGGGCTTTTTCTATTTTCATGCCGACCTGCACTGGAAGGCCAGGGGTGAAATCCATGACAGTTAAGTGTTTGGGGTGGCGTTCTACAATTAGAAAGGGAGAGGTCAAGATATTTAAAGAACGATTTCTCTCTACATGAAAAGCAAAGTTCGGTATTAGAACAGTAGCAACAAGCACGCAGACCCCCCCCCTCAATGGACTCATGTGAATTTTGATTTACCAAAACTAAGATGAGGACTCAGATTATGCATAGAACAAATGTTCTGTGTCAACGATACAATGGCGGTGGGCTAAATTATTTAGGCTTTTTGGATATCAGAGAGTACCTAATAGAAATACAGTGCTGTGTTATAAGAATTTTATCTCTTTTAGGCGTAGAATATGGGTTGACATATGATCTAGTAGGCGCTTAGAATTCGGCCAACGTTGATTCTTCTGAGGCCAATTTTCTAAAGCATTTGCTTCGCGTTATAAGTGGAAATGGCGGTGTTTTTTCACGTTGCTTGAACAACTATGACGAAGTACATTTTTGTGACCGGTGGTGTGGTCAGTTCAGTGGGCAAAGGCATCACCGCAGCTTCTATTGGACGGCTTTTCAAAAGTCGTGATGTTCCTCTCTCTGTAATTAAGTTAGATCCCTACCTCAATGTTGATCCTGGCACAATGTCTCCCTATCAACACGGAGAGGTTTTTGTGACCGTTGATGGTGCTGAGACTGATCTGGATCTTGGCCACTATGAACGGTTTATTGACGCTGATTTGACCCAGTCGTCGAATGTAACAGCAGGACAAATATTCTCTAATATTATTTCTCAGGAGAGGCATGGTGACTTTTTAGGCGGCACGATTCAGGTAGTTCCCCACGTCACGAATGCCATTAAATCGCGAGTGCGCGAGGCAGCAGAGGAGTCTGGAGCAGATGTTCTCGTTGTGGAGGTTGGGGGCACGGTGGGCGATATTGAAGGGCAGCCTTTTCTTGAGGCAATACGTCAGTTGCGGCATGAGGTTGGTCGTGATGATGCATTATTTATACACGTTACCTATCTACCTTATATATCACCAACTCAAGAATTGAAGACTAAACCGACACAACATAGTGTGAAGGAATTACGAGGCCTAGGCATTCAGCCCGATGTCATAATTTGTCGTAGTGATTATGATGTTCCAGAAGAGGTTAAGGAGAAAATTTCTCTTTTCTGTGATGTGGAGCGTCGTGCAGTCATTCATCTTCCAACAGTTGAAACAATTTATGAAGTCCCTCTGCTTTTGGAGGACTCGGGCCTTGGCGAGTATATTGCTGAACGTTTGGCTTTGAGTGGGCCCGCCACTGATTTGAGCTCATGGGCAAAATTGGTAGATAGGATTAAAGCACCAAAGCCGAAATTATCCATTGCATTAGTTGGGAAATATGTCGCGTTACATGATGCGTATCTTTCAGTACGAGAAGCTCTATATCATGCAGGTTTATATCATGACCTGGATATTGATCTTCAATGGATCAATGCGGAAGATCTGGAACAGCCTGGATGGGAAGACATTCTGAAAACAGTTCATGGCATTGTTGTTCCGGGTGGTTTCGGAAGCCGTGGCATTGAAGGAATGATTCGTGCGGCACAGTATGCGCGTGAAAATAAAATCCCTTACCTCGGATTGTGTCTTGGCATGCAAGTTATGGTGATTGAATTTGCGAGGAATATTCTTGGTCTTTCAGATGCAAACTCGACAGAATTTGCAGCCAATACGGACCATCCAGTGATTACTATTATGTCAGATCAAGAAGGAGTAGAAGATAAAGGTGGAACCATGCGGCTAGGTAATTACCCGTGCCGAATCGTACCTGGGACGATAACTGCTCGCACATATAGTGTGGAAGAAGTAGATGAGCGTCACAGGCATCGGTTTGAATTTAACAATGATTACCGCGAGACAATGGAAAAGGCAGGATTATTATGTGCAGGGCTTTCCCCGGATGATCGCCTTGTTGAGATTACGGAATTAGTAGAGCATCCGTTTATGGCTGGCTCTCAGTTCCATGCCGAATTTCGCTCTCGTCCCAATCGACCTCATCCACTCATTCAAGGATTTGTTGGTTCAGCTAAAGAAATATTGCGAGAAGGTGATCAGGCTCAATTTCCACTGATTAAGTCCCCTGAGAGAACAATGTCCTTAGAGGTCTAGACATATCATTTATATCCTGCTAGAATCCGTCGCGAGTTAGATGTTCTGCTGTCCTGTTGTTCGTTCACCGCATTTTTCACCAAGCTTCAGAGCATATTAAGGAATCTTCTAGTAAAGTAAATGGCCTGTTTCTAGGCTTTCAGTTTTCCCTTACTTTGGTCATGTCATGGATGGCCCTTCTTATCAATAAAATCTCAATACGTCGCACAAAAAATCTCATTGATTACAGAATGTGTTTGTGATCCCCTAGTCCTAGTGTTTATCAGTTCTATTTATAAAGAGACTTCTAATAATTCCAAAGACGCTTCTTACACATTTATGAACACAGGTGTAAAAACTTTCAAAATCTGCCTAGTAGGCTTTGCTTCTTAAAGCCATAGTTTAGTGATACAGAAACAGCAATCTTTCAAATATAAAAAATGAAAAAGATTTCCAAGGAGAAAATGATATATGCCCAAAAGTGATACAGATGCAGCTGAAAGCAATACTTCTGAATCTGATAATGCTGAAGTAACGGATCTTTCAGTAAAACAAAGCGATAAAACATCTGAAAAGAAGAGTGATGCTGTCACATCCCAAAATCGGACTAGAAGAAAACCGCCGTCACGGCGAGGATCGCGATCTAAACCACGGGATAATACGCCCGACCAGATTAGCGATATTGATAGTAAAGATTTAGTTAAGGCTAGTGAACTTGAGGAGAAATCCCTAGAAGATCTAAGTGCTATTGCCCAAGAGATGGGTATGAATGGGATGAATGTAGCTCGGAAAGATGAAGTCGTTTATCGCCTGCTCCGCGCATATGCTGAGCGTGATGGAAGCGTCATCTCAAATGGTGTGCTAGAAACCTTGGATGATGGTTATGGATTCCTTCGTAGGCGCAACCTGCGTCCAAGCCTTAATGATATATATGTCTCGCAGTCTCAGATACGGCGATTTGGTTTACGAACGGGCGATATGATTACTGGACATATTCGGCCACCCAAAAGTGGTGAGAAGTATCATGGCCTTTTACGTGTTGATAATATTAACTCTTTAGATCCAGAAACAGCGCGTAGGCGTTCCAATTTTGATGGCAATACAGCTGAATTTCCAGACCAATTGATTGATTTAGAAACCGATCCTAAGAATCTTTCAATGCGCTTGATGAATATGGTTGCTCCTGTGGGACGAGGACAACGGGGATTAATTGTGTCTCCTCCAAAGGCCGGCAAG
Organism: SAR202 cluster bacterium; assembly: GCA_009392005.1. Lineage (GTDB taxonomy): Bacteria > Chloroflexota > Dehalococcoidia > UBA6926 > VFHL01 > VFHL01. The sequence continues at coordinate 29,498 of VFHL01000005.1, read as the reverse complement.
ACGACAGTTTTGAAGCAGATTGCTAATGCAATTACGGCTAAATATGATGATATTCATATTATGGTTGTTCTAATTGGAGAACGTCCAGAAGAAGTGACGGATATGCAGCGTAATATTCAAGGAGAAGTTGTCCATTCAACCTTTGATGAGCCTGTTGAAGAACATGGAAGAGTGGCAGAGATGGCTATGGAGCGCGCGAAGCGTTTGGTCGAAGTTGGTCAACATGTGGTTCTCCTCTTAGATAGTCTCACTCGGTTAACACGTGCCTATAATTTGTCTTCCCCATCTAGTGGTCGGACTCTTTCTGGTGGTATGGACCCAGTTGCTCTTTATCCAGCGAAGCGTTTTTTTGGTGCGGCACGAAACACAGCTGAAGGCGGAAGTCTAACTATCCTTGCAACATGCCTTGTTGAGACTGGAAGCCGTATGGATGACCTCATCTACGAAGAGTTTAAAGGAACGGGGAACATGGAAGTGCATCTTGACCGATCGCTTTTCGAGAAAAGAATCTTTCCCGGTATTGATATTCCACGTTCAGGTACGCGTCGAGAAGAGCTTTTACTAGATGATACAACTTTGCAACAGGTGTGGCTCTTACGTCGAATGTATGGCCTAATCACAAGCAATTCAATGGATACATCAGATGGAACAGTTCGTGTATTAGATCGTTTAGCTAAATCAAAAACAAATGCGGAGTTCCTTAGTAATCTCAGCAAGGATATGTAAGTAATTCTTATTACTCTTACTACCTGGTGTAGCTCCGATAGCCTTTTTAGCTAGCTGTTGCAAAATACGATCCTCATTTTTTCAGTAATCCATCCGGATCGTCAGGATCATCATGTTTCATCCAATCCGGTTCATCAACTTTTTCCCAATACGCCTTTTCACGTTGCATTACTTCTTGCTGTTTGCTCTTGTCTACGCCAGTTCCACCGCGTTCTAAGTCAAGAATAGTTTGGGCTACTGTCCATCCTTTGCCAATTTCACCAACTACATTTTCTCCTGGAACCCAAATATCTTTAAGGATCCAGCTTCTCTGGGTGCCCCCCATAAGCAAATTGCGTTTTTTGTAACTCACACCTGGATCACTCGCATCAATGATTAACATTGAAAGATTTTCATAGCGCTCACCTTCGGGGTCAGAAACGGTTAGGATGAAGAGATGATCCGGTGTCATTTGGGCAGTTGTGTAACCCTTCTCTCCGTTGACAAAGAAACGGTCATCATGACGAATTGCGACAGTGTCTTGATGCGCTAAATCTGACCCACCTGTGGGTTCACTTAATATTTGGAAGACATCAATCTCACCACGTAAGCTAGGTGGTAGCCATTTTCCTTTTTGCTCCTCAGTACCCCAAACCCGCATCGCAAATAGCCAAAGCTTGTTTATACCGAGTGGCGGAATCCTAGTTTTGCTAATTTCTTCCAAGATTGCATTGCTTTCAGAAGGATTATAACCTCCACCTCCAAAATAGCTGGGCCAATTAGGGGCTAACCAGCCTTTTTCTCCTAATTTGGGGCGAAAATCCTGTATCCATTTTTCTAGTTCGGAACTGATGTCTTCACCACGGTTTGGTATAGGTAAGTCGGTGGGGACATTTTCATCAAGCCATGTACGTACTTCTCTACGCAAATCCAATATATTTGAGCCAGTCATTTGTATGACTCCTCTCTTTGTCACGGTTGCTGTCAGCAACTCAGAACCTCATTCTATAACATTTAATTCCGCACTAGTTGTGGATTCGGATCTAAATTTGATTTTGTATACAATTCGTTAAATCTACTTGCAGAGTGACATCAGAAAGCACTATTTTAAATCAGATGTTCAAATCATTATGGTGACTCATTGCTAAAAAGACGGCATTCTGCGGCTTCATACTACTGTTGAAATAATGATTGTTTGCGAGGATTGTTTTGATAATGAGGCGATTACCGTCTGATACTGAAATCGTATCAGATGGTCACCAGCTTGTTCATGTCCTTGAGTCGTTAAAAGGGCATGAGCGTATTGCTCTAGATACCGAATCGGATAGCCTTTTTCATTACCCCGAAAAAGTTTGTCTAGTGCAACTTATGATCGGTTCGCGCATTTATATAATCGATCCGCTGAATGTTGAGGACATGACGCCGTTTGGAAATGTTCTTCGCGACAAGTCTATACAAAAGATAATGCATTCAGCTGATTATGATATCCGAAGTTTTGATCGACAATGGGCATTTCGCATTGAGAATCTTTTTGATACAAGTATAGCAGCGGCATTTATAGGGGAATCCCGATTAGGATTGGCGAATGTATTAAATGAAATACTTCACGTTACAATTCCAAAGAACAAAGCATTGCAACGTAGTGACTGGAGCCTTAGACCATTACACGCAGAGGCATTGGAATATGCTGCTACAGACGTTCGATACCTGTTCAATCTAAAAGATGCTCTTTTTGAAGAATTAAGCTCACTAAACAGATCTAGCTGGGTCCTAGAGGAATCGGCGAGGCTTTCTAAAGTGAGGTATGCCCCCCCAGATAAAGAAACAGCTTTTTTTTCATTAAAAGGTAGCCGCGATTTAGATGAGCGTGGCCTAACGGTATTGAAAATGTTGGTGGCATTTCGTGAAAAAGAAGCACTACGTTTGGATAAGCCACCATTTCATATAATCTCTAATGCTGCATTGATCTCGTTAGCAACAAAACCATCAATGGACCTTTCGGAACTCCAAGGCGTTGGACGTTACCTTTATCCTCCGCGCTCAACTAGATTAAGGGAGACGATTCACGATGCCATGTTGGCACCTCTTGTGAGCAAGAAAAACCGTCCGACCGCAGATCGTCGAACCTCTAGAAGGAATGCTGAACAAGAGAAAAGATTCAAAGTAATGAAAGAATGGCGTCTTGAACACTCAAAAACTCTTGTCTTGGACGCCGGTTTACTATGGCCAATGGCTAGTTTAGAGCGTTTGGCAAAAAATCCCAACGCGATGGATGATGAGATAGGAGCGTCTGATGTGCGCCAATGGCAACAAGATACACTTGGTCAATCTCTGCGAATTTGTGTAGAAAAACTAATTGCTCAGACTGCTTCTTCCGACGAGTAAGCAGCTAACCCAAACCCACACACGCTGTTAATCTGGTTAAACGAACTGGGTTCAAAGCTTTCTTTGATTAAGAAAGTTTGTATTTCAGTAGCGTAATGTCTTCAGTTACATCGTCAAAGACTGGCTCTACAGCAGAATCAGGTTTCAACAAATCAGGATCTGCGTCTGTGCCAACGATTGTTGTCATTACACGAGGCCCCTCGTCAACTTCAACAATTGCGACTGTATAGGGGGCATCCTCTTCCCAGCCACGCGGTGGTCGATGGTTAATCGTATAAGTATAGAGCTTGCCTTTCCCGCTAACAGTCGTCCACTCAAGGTTCGTTGAACCACAGTGTGGACACAGGGCGCGCGGATAATGATGATGCTTGCTGCAGTCTAAGCAGCGCTTCATTCGTATGACATGCTCCTTTAATCCGTCCCAATAAGGTTGGGTGTCAGGTGTCGGTTGTGGAAGTGCTTTGTTATATTCAGCCATTGAATATCTCCTTTAAGGCATTTCGCATCATCTCATATATTTGCTGCAGAAGTGTCTTCAATCATATCTGCGCATTTCAGATTGTCAATATTGTGAGTGCAAATCCGTGGAAATCTTTTCTAGGAAAATTTGGTATCTGCGTAATTGTGGTCTTCTGTGCCATGGATTCAAATGATAGAATCGCGAAACGAAAGGAGAAATAACTCTTGGCCACTTTTTTGACACCATATGGGGGAACAGGCAAAACGTTCAATCATAATGGAGGGAACCAACTCCTTTTGGAGGATGATGATACCCGGATTTTTCTAGATTTTGGATCTCGTGTTGCGGAAAGCGAATTTTATTTCAATCAAAGTTTCCAACCCAGACCGAATCGAGGTCTATTGGATTACCTGTCCTTCAATTTGCTACCACCATTAGAAGGATTATATAGAGATGATTTATCGGTCCCAAGTTTATGGGAGAAGTTTCGTGAGCATGAACATTATCGGTTATTGGCTCGCAAAGGACGCCCCCCTGTTGATGCTGTTTTATTGACTCAGAGTCATATTGGCCATGGAGGTTTCATTCCATTTCTTCATCAGTCGATTCCAATATATTCATCAGTAATGACAGGGTTTCTCAATAAGATTACCCAAGATATTAGCTTGCAAGAAGTTCAAAATGAATTGGTTTATATGACACCTCATCAGATTGACAGCCGAGGACTTTTTGCTCCCAAAGATGGATTGAAAGCGCAACGGCGATATGCGTTCCTCCAAGGCCAGGGAGACGTGACGCCAAGCAAACAGGCCATCACTTTTTGGAATAGCATCCCAGGTATGCAAGAAGGTGAATTGGTCAAGACTGAATTGTTGGGAGATACGAACTTAGCGGGTAGTCTTCCAGTGCACATATATCCTATTGATCATTCAGTCGTTGGTGCTTCTGCTTACTCAATCCAAACATCTGCAGGGTGGGTTGTATATATAGGCGATATCAGGCGTGGCGGACAAATGGCTGGGATCACCGAAGAGTTTATAGATAAAGTTTCCAAATTGAAGCCGATCGCCCTCGTGACTGAGGGAACTCGAGCGGGTCTTGATGATAAAGATGAGTTAGAAAGCCACCTGCGCGATCGTGCGTTGGAGATAGTGGCTGATTGTGACAGCTATGTAATAGCTGATTTCGGGAAATTTAATTTCGAGCGCATCAGAGCTTTTTGGGAAATTGCTCAACTTACAAAACGACGCTTGGTGATTACTATGGAAGATGCCTATTTTATTGAAGCTGTTCACCATGCTTGGTTCACAGGCCCACGTGTTCGGGATATTGATGACATAGTCGTGTATGACGCTGGAAATCAAGAATCCGTTTGGGAGAATCAGATTCGGGAAGAACTAAGCGAAAAAATTGTGACGGCAATTGATGTGAAACGTAAATCTCGTGACTATATTTTGGGATTTGGCTTGTCTGAATCTCATAATTTCACTGACTTGGAGCCATGGCATGGAGTTTATCTTCGGATGTCCCATAACGATGACACTAACGTTGGTGAATCAAGATTGAATTCTGAGCAGATGGATCGTTGGCTTCTTCGATTTGACATGACAAAGATTGATTTGGGAACGAGCCTGGCTTCTGTCCATTCTTCTGGAGACGAACTTATTGATATGGTGCGCCACATTAATCCAAGATACCTTGTGCCAGTTCACACATCGCATCCAGAATATTTTCTCGAAAACTTGCGAGGGAGTTCAATTGATGTCAACATCCCTGTGTATGGATCTAGTTTGAATTTAGAATAACGTGTCGAATCAAAAGGTCTTCAGTTAAACTATAAAAAACGTTTTATTTATGGAAGCAGTCTATGACATCAGGAACATTTCTAGACCGAATTTTGCCGCAAACTCGAAAAGATCTTGAAGATCGTAAACAGCGTGTGCCGTTTAGTGGATTGGAAGCCTGGTTGGAAAAGGCACCAAAGGTTCAAGATTTTAAAGTCGCCCTGACCAATTCAGAAGTGAAACTTATATCAGAAATCAAAAAAGCATCACCTTCAAAGGGCCAATTTGTAGAAAAATTAGATGTAGCAGCATTAGCGCGATTGTATGCAAAAAATGGTGCGGCCGCGATTTCAGTTCTTACAGACACCCCGTTTTTTCAAGGAAGCCTTGAAGACATGTCTGTCGCTCGTACCGTCGCAAGTATGTGGAAGTTACCTGTTTTGCGGAAAGATTTTATAGTTGACCCTTATCAAATTCTCGAATCTCGCGTTTGGGGAGCTGACGCTATTTTGCTTATTGTTGCGGTATTGGGCGAAAAAGAATTGGTTGAATACATAAATCTTGCGCGCCAATTAGGAATGGAACCATTGGTCGAAACTCATACTGAAGAAGAGATTCATGTTGCATTAGGTTCGGGAGCGGACGTAATTGGGATCAACAATCGTGATCTAAGCACATTTAAAACAGATTTGAAAACCACTATGGTACTTGCGAACGAAATACCTAAAGGGAAAATCATTGTAAGTGAAAGCGGCATTTCTACTGCGCAACACGTTAGTAAGCTGAAAGATATTGGTGTGAATGCTGTTCTCGTAGGTGAGGCCCTTATTACAGCGGTAGATAGCTCAGAAAAGGTGCGAGAGCTAAGTGGGCAGAGTGGTCGCCTGAGGATTCAAGGTTTAGACGAATCGCAAGACAAAGAGGGTTAAAAATGAACGTTGAGCAACACGAAACAAAAGATCTGGTTTACTTATTGATTACACCTGACAATTATGATCAAACGAAACAGTATCCAATGGTTATATTACTACACGGATTCGGTGCTAGTATGCAAGACCTCGCAGCCATTACACCGATGATTGGACGAAATGACTATATATATGTTTGTCCAAATGCTCCTATTGAGATTGACGTTGGACCTGGGTTGCCGGGTTATAGCATGACCGGGTACAGCTGGGTTCCACCTCGCGGGGAAGCAACTGAGGAAGACATCCAAACAACTACGCTAAATTTGGAGCGGTTTTTTTCTGAAATCGTTGCAAACCATAATGCTGTTGAAAAAGAAGTGATCTTATTGGGATTCTCCCAGGGCGGGAGTATGACTTATCGCTGTGGGTTAAGCAGGCCCGATTTATTTGCGGGAGCGATCATTCTTAGCAGCGGTTTTCCAGAGGATGCAACACCTTATTTGTCTGGCGATGTAAAACTACCCATTTTTATAGGCCATGGTTTGCAAGACAATATCGAAAGATCACGTAATGCGAATGCGGTATTGCTCCAAAATGGTTACAACGTACGATATGAAGAATATTCAATTGGTCACGAAATTACCCAAGCCGTAATAAATGATGTGGTTGATTGGATCAAATCCACGTTAGCTGCGTAAAAAGTGTGAAATCGCCTGCCGTTTGATTGCTACGGTTACTTGTCAATCAAACGCGCTCCCGGGCTAACGCCGTTTAGCTAGTAGCGAACCCTTTGTATTTGGCTCGGCGTATAAAACCGCATTTGATTGTATTAATCTGTGAACGAATGGTAGGGTGGGTTGAATAAGAGTTGTTTGTAGGTGATGAATTGTGACTGTTGTGAAGATTTGCGGGATCATGCGACCGGAAGATGCGATTGCGGCCGCTGATGCTGAGGCAGATTTCGTTGGCATAATATTTGCCCCCGGCCGCAGGCGACGCTCTGTAGCTCAGGGACGTGAAATTGTGCAAAAACTTCGTGCAGAACGACCGGAAATACCCGCAGTCGTTGGTGTTTTCGCAGATATGGCTGCTGACGAGGTGAATCAGATTGTTCAAGAGGTTGGAATTGATCGAGTGCAGTTGAGTGGCAGTGAACCACCTGAATATCGCTCCCTTATAAAGTCACCTGTAATTAAAGCAGTAAAATTAACCTCTGGACTCAGTGAAGATGAAATCATGGAAATCATAGTTAGCGCGGAAGAATATCTTGACCCATTGATGGATATTTGTTTGGTTGAGCCTCATGTCGAAGGTGCTTTTGGCGGCACGGGTGTAAAAGTTGATCCTGAATACCTAACAACTATTCGTGGTTTCACTTTTCTTTTGGCGGGTGGCCTTAATCCGGATAATGTTGGTTCTGTTGTGCGTGATGCCGAACCTTGGGGTGTTGACGTATCTAGTGGCGTCGAAACAGATGGCGAGAAAGATAGTATAAAGATTGCTCGTTTCGTCTATCAGGCAAAACGAGTTGGAGGATGGAGACTCTAAATATGGCACAAGCACAACATTCGGCATCATTTCCTGATGAACGAGGGCGTTTTGGTGAATACGGTGGGAAGTTTGTACCAGAGACTCTTATGGCGGCTCTTAATGATCTAGAAGCGGCGTATATAGACGTTCAGCTCGATCAAGAATTTAATAACGAATTGACGGGCTTGTTAATAAACTACGTAGGTCGATCGACTCCTTTGACTTTTGCGTCTTCTCTTACGGAAGCTCTAAAAGGAGGTAAAATTTATTTGAAACGTGAGGATTTAGCGCATACGGGTGCACACAAAATCAATAATGCTTTAGGACAAGCGCTCCTTGCTAAACGGATGGGTAAAAGGCGGATCATTGCGGAGACGGGTGCAGGTCAACATGGTGTGGCGACCGCAACTGCGTGTGCTTTGCTTGATTTGGAATGCGTTATTTATATGGGTGAGAAAGACATTCAACGCCAATCACTGAATGTCTTCAGAATGCGCCTTCTTGGAGCGGAGGTCGTATCTGTCACTAGCGGAAGTAACACGCTGAAGGATGCAATTAATGAAACCATTCGGGATTGGGTAACGAATGTAGAAACCACTCATTACATTATAGGAAGCGTGGTTGGGCCACATCCGTATCCCTTAATGGTAAGGAATTTTCAAGCGGTCATTGGAACTGAGGCACGTGAGCAAATCCTTCGAGTTGAAGGGACTCTTCCGGACTATCTTGTCGCGTGTGTTGGTGGAGGTAGCAATGCAGCGGGGTTGTTTCACCCTTTTGCGGGTGATGTTCAAACGAAATTTATTGGCGTTGAGGCGGCTGGAACAGGGGTTGAATCTGGCCATCATGCAGCGACTCTAACAGCAGGAACTCCAGGGGTCCTACATGGATCATATTCATATTTGTTACAAGACGCATTCGGGCAAATTAATGAGGCTCATAGTATTTCAGCTGGACTGGATTATCCTGGTGTTGGACCTGAGCATAGCTATTACAGAGACAGTGGTCGAGCAGAATATGTATCAGTCACAGATGAAGAAGCGCTTGAAGGTTTTCAGTTGTTGAGCCGAACAGAGGGCATAATACCCGCTCTTGAAACAGCACATGCAATTGCATATTTGCAAAAATTTGTTGGAAGCTTGTCTTCTAAGGAGATCGTTCTGCTTAGTCTGAGTGGCCGTGGTGACAAAGACATTGATACTGTGGCCAGTGCCTTGGGAGTAGAACTTTAGGTCTAAGCAAGCGGGTCATTTTATAGATTCTATAGCAAACACTACCTTGGTTCTTTTTTGCGTGACACCATTTTGTTGACAAGAATAGAACGTTTGATCTAGTTTGCTTGCTGTGGATGCAACATTTTCCCAGGAGTCTTTAATGCCCCTTACTGATAAGCAACAGTTGATGATGGATTTTATAGAAACGTATACGATTGACCGTGGTTTTCCCCCAACGATAAGGGATATTCAAGAAGGATGTAAGATCAGTTCGACATCTGTAGTAGATTACAACTTACGTATCCTTGAGCGTGGAGGGCTTCTCAAGAGGTCTCGTGAAATTTCTCGAGGGATAGAGTTAACGCGTCGTAAACGGAGCGATTCCATCCAGGTGCCAGTTCTTGGGCCAATATCGGCAGGAAATCCCCTAATGGTGGCCCCAATCGACATTCGAACTCTCGATTCCGACGATCATGTTGCGGTTCCAGAGGAAATAATTAACCAGCACAGAGAAATTGTGGCCTTCAACGTCAAGGGACAATCAATGATTAATGCGCATATTGATGATGGCGACGTAGTGATCCTTAGTTTGACACGCGAGATTGCAGATGGCGACATTGTTGCAGCTTGGTTGAAGACAGACGATGAAATTACTTTAAAAAGATACTTTAAAGAAGGTGATCAGATTCGTTTACAACCCGAAAATGACGAAATGGAGCCAATTATTGTTAATGCCGCGGATGTTGAGATACATGGGAAAGTGGTTTATTTGATGCGTGGTTACTAAATGGCGAAACGCGCATAAATGTAGGGATATTTAAAAAGAACGGGCGAGCCATTACAATGGCTCGCCCGTTGTGCCCGTTACATATTCAGTTGCAGCGATTGGTTCTAGTCGGCTGAAGGGACTCTACGTTGGCCCTGCAGATTCATTTCTTCCTCGCAACACTTGAGCTCTCCATCTCCTGCTTTAGTCGCTAAAGCTTGCGTGCCGCATTTTTCACATTCGTAACGTTTTCCTAATTGAACAGCCACTGATGAATCCTCCCTTAACTCTTATCCATAGGCTTGTCGCAACAGATTAATCCTCCGTCACCGGCCTTTGTTACAATTACTTGTGAACCGCAGTTCCCGCATGTATATCTCTTACCCATATCGTTTGCCATATTACCCGCCTTTTTATGTCTGGAATGTTTGCAGAGCGTAGTATAAGCAGTAAGGGTTGTACCGTCAATGGTAAACACCGTGTCACTCATCATTTGGTCAAAAACAAAATGGCTGGCTAGGTTGATAAAGAAGTTCACTTCTGTGTGTGGAATGCACAGGTCTTTTTTGGCTGTTCTGTGGGTGTGTCCGAGAGAATATGTTTTAAAGTACTAAATGTAAGCTGATTAGAGGTGGTACGGAGAATGAATGAGGAGATTGCAGTGGTAGAACGCCAGGGTCAACTCTTCCTAGTGCCAACGCCAATCGGGAACTTGGAAGATATTACAATACGGGCTGTCCGGATTCTTGGTGAGGTTGAACTGATCGGAGCTGAGGATACGCGTGTGACCAAAAAGCTTCTGGCGGAGTATGGGATTAACACGCAAATGATAAGTTATCATGAACATAATGAAACCCAACGAATTCCGCACATTATGAACATTCTTGTTGAGTCTGATGTGGCTTTGGTTTCTGATGCAGGTATGCCTGGGTTGAGTGATCCAGGATTCGCATTGATTAAAGAAGCGATTCGCCACGGAATTTCTATCACAGTACTACCTGGGCCATCAGCTATTACGAGTGCCTTGCCGATATCTGGTTTGCCTATCGATCAATTTACCTACGTGGGGTTCCTTCCTCGTCGTGCGTCTCAACGACGCGCTGCATTGCAAAAACTGCAGAGTCTAGAGATGACGTTAGTTGTCTTTGAAACACCACATAGGGTAAGAGATATGTTGGAAGATGTGTTACTTGTTCTCGGAAATCGGGGAATTGCGGTTTGTCGAGAAATATCAAAAATGTATGAAGAAACCTTTCGCGGGACTGTAATGGATGCACTTGCTTATTTTCTAAAACCACAAGGAGAATTCACATTAGTTATTGAAGGGGCTGATCCACCGGATGCGTTGGACACCGAAATTGGAGAATATCTGCACGACTTGACTGCTGAGGCTTTGCCACCTTCCGAAGCCGTACAAAAAGCAATGCGAAGATTCAATGTTCCTCGAAAACGTGCGTACGAAATATTTTTGAATGGACGTAAGAATTAAAGTTGAAGAGGTAGTGAGTTTGAACGTTCCAAGCTCCATCAATTATCAGTATTAGTCACAACGTCATTCGCTTTAGCGAGATGGCTTTATTTAAAGCGACGACTTTAACGAGATTATGAGCCAAATTTAGCGCTGCAGGCTATATAAATTTATAGTCGTTTAACGGCATCTTCTTTTTAGTGAACAATTCAATACGGCTTCTCCAATAAGATGAAAAATTCTTTATTTCCTTTTTGTCCCTCCAATACTGATTGGTTAATATTTCGGACACGTAAACCGTTACGGATGCCCCAAATCGCAATCTTTCCAATCACATTGGCATGTGTTTGAGGAACTCTTACTATGCCACCTTTGCCAACAGCATTACGTTTAGCTTCAAATTGAGGTTTGATAAGGGCGACAATGTGACCATTTGTCTGGAGATGTTTCAGGAGGTTTGGTAAGACAAGCGTTAGTGAAATGAATGATACATCGATTGTGACAAGATCAAGCTTCTCTGGGATGGGTAAGTTGTGCCTTGCGTTCGTTCTTTCAAGCATTATCACTTTTGGGTTAGTTCGCAAATGATATGCGATTTGACCATAACCAACATCGATTGAATAAACACGTTGAACTCCGTTTTGCAGAAGACAATCTGTGAATCCGCCTGTAGAGGAGCCGATGTCCGCTGTGACCAATTGGTGAACATCTAACCCGAAGTGTTCCAATGCTCCTTCTAATTTTGTGCCTCCCCGACTCACAAATTTATCTTTGGGCTGGAGAGAAATAGCTGCTTTTTCGGTGACGTATGTGCCAGGATGCGTGATTATTGAATCCTCAACACGGACTTCACCTGCTAGAATGATTTTCATAGCGTGGTCTAAAGTGGTTGTGATTGCACGTTCAACAAGAATTGCGTCTAGGCGTTTTTTTGCCAATTTGTTCTCACAATCGTTTGCATGCACAAATATTGGAAACAGATTGAGTAGAGAATACTTCTTAAGGGATAGAAACGAAACTAGTGTGCGAGAATTAACCGATTTAGCTCGAGCTATGCGTCCTAAACAATGGACGAAAAATCTCATCATATTCTTTCCAATGGCTTTCAGTTTGAATCTGTTTTGGGGATTTGGTGATCCGTTTGTTTGGAGATTGCTGCTTCAGAGCAGTGCTACATTTTTGCTTTTTTGCACGATATCTAGTGGGATCTATCTTATAAATGATCTTGTTGATATCGAAAGCGATCGAGCACATCCAGTAAAACGATTACGACCTATAGCATCCGGCAGGGTTAATACCTCAACCGCGATCATATGTGCTTCAATCTTACTCGGACTATCTGTGGCAATGGGTTTCATGATGATGATGGAGCTTGGGCTCGTTATGTTGACATACGTCGTACTGATGGTTCTATATTCGTTTTATCTGAAACGCGTTGTAATTATTGACGTTGGTGTTATCGCCGCGGGTTTTGTGATTCGCGTGGTGGCGGGTGCTTCGGTAATTAGTGTCCCTGTTTCGCCTTGGTTGTATATCTGCACAATATTCGGTGCGCTTTTCATTGGTTTCGCTAAACGTAGGAATGAATTGAAGGTTCTAGAGGGTGATGCAGTTGCCGATCATCGGGATACATTACGGGATTATTCTATTCCCCTACTTGATCAACTTATTGCTGTGGTGGTTCCTTCAACCTTAATTGCATACAGTGTGTACGCGGCAACGGCAGATGTTCCTCGCCAAATGATTATGACAGTTCCATTTATTGTGTATGGGTTATTCCGGTATCTCTTCTTGGTACATTCGAAAGACTTGGGAGGAAAACCAGAAGAAATTTTACTGCGTGATAAGCCGCTCTTGGGGAATATCCTCCTTTGGGCGATAACGTCAGGAGGAGTGTTATTCTTATTCCGATGATGTCAATTTATCAGAATAGAATGATCGGTAATGAATTTATGGTAATTAAAGAGGCGATTGATTCTTATAACTGGAGATTTTTATGGGCCTAGAGATTGATTATATTTTCCATCCAAAATCGATTGCAGTCGCTGGGGCATCTGCAAATAAAGACAAATCAGGCTACAGGTTTTTTAAATCACTCTTGGATTTAGGGTACGAGGGAGCTCTTTATCCAGTAAACAATAAAGGTGATGAAATACTTGAGCACAAGGTATATTCAAGAGTTCAGGATATACCTGGTCCAGTCGATTATGTGATTTCGTGTGTTCCTAACAATGCAGCATTAGATTTGGTGGATGATTGTGCAGTGAAGGGTGTGAAGGTGATTCACTTCTTTACTGCGAGATTTAGTGAGACGGGGCATGAAGATGGAGCGGCTATGGAAAGTAAGCTCCTTGAAAGGGCGCGTCAGTCGGATATTCGTCTGATTGGCCCGAACTGTATGGGGCTTTATTATCCGAAGGAGAAAATTAGCTTCGACAGTAGCTTTGCGCGTGAGGTCGGCACTGTGGGTATTCTCTCTCAGAGCGGCGGGAATGCAATGGAAATAAGTCATGGGGCGGCCGAACGTGGGGTACGATTTAGTAAAGTTTTGAGTTATGGCAATGCTTTGGATTTAAACGAGGCAGATCTACTTGAATATCTGGCGGATGATCCTGAAACAAAAGTGATTGGTGGTTACATAGAGGGGGTCCGAGCTGGGCCGCGATTTGTGAAAGCTTTGCAGTATGCTACCCAACGCAAACCAGTAATTTTGTTAAAGGGTGGAAAGACTACAGCGGGTACGGGGGCTGTTTCTTCTCATACGGCGTCATTGGCTGGATCACGAGAGATTTGGAAAGCAATGTGCGAACAGACGGGTGCTATTTCTGCTGACGATATGGATGACTTGCTAGATTTACTAGTTGGTTTTAACTTTCTTTCTGACACAACTGGATTTAACGTCATGGTTAGCGGCGGCGGCGGCGGCAGCAGCGTACTATCAGCTGATGAATGCGAAGAAGAAGGCCTGTTTCCCGTTCCCTTGCCAGAAGAAACACGTACCAAATTAATTGAAATGCATCCTTTCTTCGGTCCTTGGATAAGTAATCCGCTTGATATGTCTATTCTTGGTGGTAGTGGCTTAACAATTTACTCACTTTTGGAAACCATGGCGGAAAGCAGTGTTTATGACACCGTAATTGTCAGTTCAAGCGACAGGATGCCTCGAAGACGGAGTGATACAGATACTTCAGATCCAGTTGAAAATGCGTTGAAAGCGATGGATCACAATCTAGAGATATCTCGAAAAACCGGCAAGCCACTGGCAGTTGTTAAACGGGAAGGTATTCCAGATTCCGAGGAACATTTGAGAATACAGCAGGCAGTACAAAAACACATTATTGATGAGGGGTTCCCTATTTTCCCTACTATGCGTAGAGCAGCACGGACTTTGCAGCGAGTGACGGCATACTATCTCAATCAAAGAACATCAGAATCCTGACCCTGCGGATTTTTGTGTGGGCGAGGGAACCTGAGTTTAGTACTCGGAATATGAGGAGCAATTATGCCTCGTGATAAAAAACCGCGAACTGACCTCTTTGAATTTGGAGCAGAAAAAGCTCTTGCTGAAGATGCCCCTCTCGCTGTCCGCATGCGACCAAAAGGCTTTGATGATTATTTCGGGCAAGAACATTTAACGGGTGCAGATCGGTTACTGCGTCATTCCATTGATGGAGGTCAAATTCCGTCAATGATTCTTTGGGGACCTCCAGGTAGCGGCAAGACAACGCTGGCTGAAATCATCGCTCAGTTAACCCACGCATATTTTGTGTCGCTTTCTGCTGTTACTTCTGGAGTCGGGGATCTTCGAAAAATTGTGGATGATGCGATTGAGCGACGTAAAATGTACCAATCGAGAACAATTGTATTTATTGACGAAATTCATCGCTTCAACAAATCTCAACAAGATGTCGTTTTACCGTTTGTTGAAGAAGGTATCATAACTTTGATTGGCGCAACGACAGAAAACCCCTCATTTGAAGTGAATGCAGCACTTTTGTCTCGTTGCCGTGTTTATAAGTTAAACGCATTGACAGATGATGCCGTAAAATCTGTATTGGATCATGCATTGTCTGATGAAATTCATGGACTAGGGAAGCTTAACGTTGTTTTCGAAAAGGATGCATTGGAATTCCTTGTTTCAATGGCGAATGGAGATGCACGTGTTGCTCTAAACACCTTAGATTTTGCCGTTGGCTCAATCAAACCTGAAGATGGATCACATTTGGTAACCCGATCGATTCTTGAGGATGCGATGCAAAACAGATTGGGTATTTATGACAAAAATGGTGACGAGCACTACCAAGTTATATCGGCATTTATAAAATCAATGCGTTCGTCGGATACGGATGCTGCGCTTTATTGGCTTGCTCGTATGTTGGAAAATGGTGAAGATCCCTTATTTGTTGTTCGCCGTATGGTGATATTTGCCGCCGAAGATGTTGGTATGGCGGACCCTCAAGCTTTAGTAGTTGCGACCGCATGTCAGAACGCGGTGCAATTCATCGGATTACCTGAAGGTTCACTTCCCTTAGCGGAAACAGTCGTTTATCTTGCGACAGCACCAAAAAGTAATTCCGCATATTCTGCCTACAAGAAAGCGGTTGAAGACGTTAGGAAAACTCGAAATGATCCCGTTCCAATTCATCTCAGGAATGCTGTTACGGATCTTATGCGTGAAATGGATTATGGGAAGGGATATAAATATGCCCACGATTATCCAGAGGCATCGATTGACCAAATAAATGTTCCTGACGCGGTTAAAGGTCACGTTTATTATGAGCCGGGTGCATCTGGATATGAGGGCGAACTTTTTCAACGAAAGTAAATACTTTCCTTCTTGAATGCCGCCGTCATTCCCCAATGTGTTTTAAATTGAGATCGCACATTAAATCAATGCCTCTCTTGTTGTGTCTCATCCTCCTCTTTGCTCTAGAAACCGGTACATTTTTGCGGTATCGTGTTGCCGCCGAGGGGTTATTGTCATGAATTCAAGGATGGGAGAATAACGTGACTGAAAAGCATCAGCCTGTCGTGATCAAAATAGGTGGGAATGCACTGGGGCCAAATGACACGACGTTTGAAGATTGTGTGGAATTACAAAAACGAGGCATACCCATTGTTATTGTTCATGGGGGAGGGCCTACCATTACTCAATGGTTGGATAAACAAGGGGTTGAAACGATGTTTGTGGAAGGCAGGCGCGTAACTAGTGAGGAATCTTTGGAAATCGTGACAGCTGTTCTATGCGGATTGGTTAATAAGAAACTTGTTGCCCTGATTAACGCGAGGGGCGGACGCGCTGTCGGTATCAGTGGAGTTGATGCGACGCTTGTTAAAGCCGATATCCGCGATTCTGCTCTTGGTCTTGTTGGTGAGGTGGAATCTGTTGACAGTTCTTTAATTCAACACTTGCTTGATGGAGGATACATACCTGTTGTGTCGCCGGTATCGTCGAATGCACGGGCTTTTGAGGCGACTCTTAACGTAAATGCAGATACTGTTGCTGCTGCTGTTGCGGGAACTCTCGGAGCAGAACGACTTGTTTTCTTAACAGATGTGCCAGGTGTTCTGGATGAGGAAGGTACCCCGATCGGGGTCTTAACACCGTCGCAAGTCAGAACACTTATTGGATCTGAAGTTATTTCTGGTGGGATGATTCCCAAAGTTGAAGCATGTATTGATGCTTTGTCCTATGTTGGTAAAGCGCAAATAGCTGATGGACGTGAAACAGGCGTGTTGAGGCACGCTTTGGATGATCAGGCGGGTAGCCTCATTGTTGGTGAGTGATTAATATGCAAGATTCCTCCGATTTTTTAGACGATTTTGAACCTTCTGGAAGCCAACCGGTTTTTCCCTACTTTCGCTGGATTATTTTGATCGCAGGGATAATCGTTATCTGGATATTGGCCTCACTCGCCACAAATGTTTGGACGGATGTGTTGTGGTTTCAAGAAGTTGGATATTTGAATGTATTTGTGCGCATCTTTGCCGCCCGCGTTCTGTTATTCATCTTTGCGGCGCTGATTATTTGTAGCATATTGGTCGCGAATATTTATTTTGCATACCGGTTTTCCCCTACTGATGAAGATGCCGTTCCTTTGCCAAACATTTCTGTTGATTCTGTTGCATGGTTGAGGTATTTACTTCGATGGACGATTGTACTGTTTGTTTTCTTATGCGCAATCATTTTTGGGGTTATAGCGGCTAATTCGTGGGAGCATGCGTTACGATTTTGGAACAGTCTACCTTTTCAAGTCACAGATCCTCTTTTCCATAAAGATGTATCCTTTTACGTTTTTAGTTTGCCAATGTTGGACCATATACAAATGTGGTTGGTTGCCGCGGTGATCCTTGGTGGACTCCTGAGCATTGGAATATACACAGCAAATTTCGCCCTAAGTGGATTCCGGTTCACGCTTACGTCGGCGATTAAAGGGCATCTTTCGGGTCTTGCCGCAATTCTGTTTTTGTTGTTCTGTTGGGGTTATTGGTTTGATATTTATGGACTGGTTTATTCTGATTTAGGTGCTAGTTTCGGAGCCAGCTATACGGATGTCCATGCTCGTCTACCAGTGTTACGGCTCTTAATGGGTGTATCTTTTATTGGTGCGATTGTTTTGTTTTATAACATCTTTCGCCAGAGCATTCGATTAGCGATCATCGTGTCAGCGACATGGATTGGTATATTTATAATCGGAATGCTTATCTTTCCCGGTATTGTTCAGAGGTTTCAAGTTGAGCCAAACGAATTTGCTGTTGAGCAAACTTATATCGATTACAGCATTGATATGACGCGTAAGGCTTATGCTCTAGATCGAATCGATATTCAAAGTCAGGAAATCTTACCATCGTTTGATGAAACTTTGGTTCAAAATAACCCACTAACGATCAACAATATTCGGTTGTGGGACCATCGACCTCTTCTTTCCCTTTACAATCAAATTCAATTCTTTGAACTCTATTATGCATTCAGAGATATTGATGTTGATCGCTACATGATTGATGGGGATTACAGACAAGTAATGATCGGAGCGCGTGAAATTACTGGTCCTCCACCCGACGCGCAAACATGGGTTAATCAAAAATTACAATATACACATGGCTATGGCGTTGCGATGAGTCCAACGACTGAGATAACCGCGAAGGGCGAACCCGAATTTTTTATTGAAGATATTCCGCCAAGCGGTGTCATCCCTGTCTCGCGTCCACAGATTTATTACGGAGAGTTAACGAATAGCTACGTGATAGTCAATACGGAGCAGAAGGAGCTTGATCACCCAGGTGAATTTGGCCCTACTTACGGAAGCTATGATGGTAATGGTGGTATAAAGCTGAATTCGTTGATTAAACGCGGTCTTTTTGCGTGGCGATTTGGTGATTTGAATTTGGTGGTTAGCGATGCAATTAATTCTTCCAGTAAGCTTCTTATGAAACGAAACATTCAAGAACGGGTTAGCGAGATTGCTCCATTTTTGACTCTGGATCGAGATCCTTACATTATTGTTGACGACAAAGGGCATTTACTCTGGATTCAAGATGCTTACACACGCACATCCCAGTATCCCTACTCTGAGCCATTCTCCCCAAATACGAATTATGTACGAAACAGTGTAAAGGTTGTTGTTGATGCCTATGACGGGCAAACAGATTTTTATGTTTCTGATGAAACTGATGGCATTATTCAAACGTACCAATCTATTTTTCCAGATTTATTCAAACCATTTGATTCCATGCCGACGGTTATCCGCGATCACCTACGGTATCCTCAAGATTTCTTTGAAACACAAGCCCAAATGTTCCTTAAATATCACATGATCGATAGCCAGGTGTTTTATAACGAAGAAGACCTATGGGAAACCCCAATGGAGGTATTTGAAGGTGATTCAGTCCCGATGGAGCCTTACTATGTGATGATGCGGTTACCTGGAGAAGAACGAGAGGAATTTGTATTGATTTTCCCGTTTACTCCATACGGAAAACCCAATTTAGCAGGTTGGATGGCAGCTAGAAATGATGGTGAACACTATGGTCATCTAGTTTCTTTCGCATTCCAAGCGGAAGGTCGTGTTGGTCAGATTGATGGCCCGGCTCAAATAGAGGCTGCAATTGCAAGCAACGCAGAGATTTCCGCACAATTTACTCTGTGGCGTGGTTCTTCCGACAATCCGGATCAGGGTGCGGATGTTTTACAAGGAAATCTCTTAGTTATTCCGATTGGGGAAACACTGATTTATGCTGAACCCATATACTTGCAACCTAAGAGTTTGCAACTTCCATCTCTTACCGGTGTCATATTGGTCAGTCAGGATCAAGAGCCCGTGATGGGCACGAGTCTTGAGGATGCTTTATCCAAAATGCTTGCTCAGGGAGGCGAAGGCGCGCCAGTTACCGGAGAGCAATCCACAAACACCTCTTTATTAGGGGGGGCGATTGATTTACAAGGAGAAATTAAGCGTATGCAAAATACTGTTAACGCTTTGCGCGCTCAAGTTGAGTCGCTGAATGACGCCCTTGATAACATTCTTGATTTGACGCGTGAGGAAAAGTGACTTAGACAGATGGATTACTGCGTTTCACCCATAATGATATCCTTACTGCTCAAGCACTGAATTGAATTACTGTTAGGTTGATGACTACAGTTACCGAGATAATTTGACGCAACAAAGGTGAATTTAGATTGGAGAGGCTATGACGGATTGGCAAGAATTGGAATCTAAGTATTATATGCAACTGCTCACACGAGTTCCTTTAACGATTGTACGAGGATCTGGTGTGGATGTCTGGGATGACCAGGGAAACCAATATCTTGATTTTGTTGGAGGTTGGGCCTCCGATAGTCTTGGTCATTCTCATCCTGCCCTTGTCTCCGCGATTCAAGAGCAAGCGGCTACCCTTATTCTGACGTCTAATCAATATTTTACTGTACCCCAAGTCGAATTAGCGCAACTTTTGGTTGAAAATTCATGTTTGGATCGTGTTTTTCTGTGCAATAGTGGCGCTGAAGCGGTCGAAGGAGCGGTCAAGCTTGCGCGTCGTTTTGGCAAGAAACGCAGGAATGGTGCTGGAGAAATTATCACGGCTCTGAACTCTTTCCATGGACGGACGCTTACCACGGTCGCTGCGACTGGCCAGCCACATTATCAAGAACCCTATGCACCTGTGCCGGCAGGCTTTGTTCATGTACCGTACAATGATTTTGAGGCGATCAAATCCGCAACGAATGATAATACATGCGCTGTGATGCTTGAACCTGTGCAAGGGGAGGGTGGAGTCATTGTTCCGGATGAGGGTTATTTGGAAGAAGTGCGTTCATGGTGTGACAAAAATGGGTTGCTACTCATATTTGACGAGGTACAAACTGGTATAGGTCGTTTGGGCAAACTCTGGGGTTATGAATTGTCTGGGGTAGAGCCGGATGTTTTAGCATCGGCAAAAGGCCTTGGTGGAGGTGTCCCTGTGGGAGCGGTTTTGGCGAAGGAAGATGCCGCGGTTTTTGATTTTGGGGACCATGGATCGACATTTGGAGGGAATCCTCTGGCGGCGGCGGCGGGTACGGCGGTTGTGCAGACAGTGATTAATGAAAATCTTCCTGAACATGTCGCTAATGTTGGGGAACATTTAACGAAGCGCTTATACGAACTAGATGATAAATATCCTGCTGTACGTGAGGTTCGAGGAATGGGCTTGTTGCAGGCGCTAGCATTTCATGAAGAAATTGGTGGCGAGGTCATGGAAGAAGCTTTAAAGCGTAGCTTGTTGTTAAACAGAGTGCGTCCGGATGCTATACGTTTCATGCCTCCATTAATTGTGACTGAAGAACAAATTGATCAAGCAGTTGATGTGATTGACGAAATTTTGAAAGCACGTTAGCTATTTTAGCGCTCATGAGAGCAAACAAATCTTTGCCTTGACGCTGGTATAGTGCATTCATAGAATGGAATACCGTGGGCGGTTAGCTCAGACTGGTTAGAGCGCTGCGTTGACATCGCAGAGGTCAGAGGTTCAAATCCTCTACTGCCCACCATAATAAATTCGTTGCGTATTTTTACTGATATAAAGACTGGTCTTTTTTCCCTTTGTGGATTATTAGTCTTCTTCTGTCTAACCGGTTGTTCCTCTTCTCCTGATTCTGTCGATCCAACGCCGACCATAACTTCTGATGGAAAGCAATATAGAGGTGCCGTCGTTCTTTCCACAGACCTTGCTGTGGGACGCGAACGACTTTTGTTTGCTGTGATTGATTCAGATGGGCGACCTACCGGCAAAGCGGGAGAGGTTTTAGAAACAGATCTGCAGCTGATTGATACTTCTCATATCCAAAAGACACAGGCAGTCTTTCGTGAATGGCCTACTGGTTCTGCTGGAGTTTACTCTCTGAATGTTGAATTTGATCAGCCTGGCCAGTGGTCTTTAAATATTTGGGTGCCAGACAGCGATAGTAGCCAGAAACAGATCTCAACAAAAATTCAAGTTGCTCAAGAAGGCTTATCCCCTGCTGTCGGAGCACCTGCATTGGCGACTCAGAATCGAACAATACATGACGTTATGACCATAGCGGAAATATCGACAGATAATGATCCAGACCCCGATTTCTATCAATTGACGATTGCCGATGCGATTATTTCACAAAAGCCGTCTGTGATCCTTTTCGGTACACCAGGATACTGTCAGTCACAAGTATGTGGCCCACAGATATCAACTTTGAAAAAGATCAAGAATAAGTTCCCCGACCAAATAAATTATGTCCATATTGAATTGATTGATAATCCTTTGGACCTCAAAGGTGATCTGGCGCGTGCGATTATGAATCCCGTGTTAAACGAATGGGGTTTGCAGTCAGAACCATGGACTTTTGTGATCGATGCTGATGGCATGATCGTTTCTAAGTACGAAGGTTTTGTGGGGGAAGAAGAAATTCTGGAAACCCTTTCAAAGCTTCTTTGACTGACAGAGTTTAATCGGTAATACGGGTTACGATGCGGTTCCCCGGCTCATCTTCTTGATAAAACACCGTAATTGGTTGTCCTAGAAGGGAATGCTGGCGTAGGTGAGCCGGTGTTTTTCCCGCGAAACCTTTTCCCTCGAAGCTCCACTCTTTTTGTTTTGGTCCTTGAACCAATAAATTGTCTATCTCGAGAGCTGATTTTGCGGTAACCTCAAGAACTATTCCGCGAACAGTGTGTTCTACATTGTTGGTTGTATCCGGATTTTGGTCTAAACTGGGCATTCCAAAATTGGTTGCTGTGTTGCAACCAATCATTAGAATACCCAAGATGCTAATTGATAGGAATTCAAGGCACCTAGGCATGAATTCTATCTAAAAGTGATGTTCTCTCAGTCATTATAAAACGCTTCATGCATATCAGAGAATTGCTGTTAAAAGTTTTCCTAGTGACCATCCCAATATCAGGCAGAATGGATAGGTGACTATCCATGCAGTAAAGATCGATCGGATGACGGTGAAACTCACTGCAGAAAGACCCTTGGTGGCTCCAACACCCATTATTGCAGAGCTTGCCGTATGCGTAGTGCTCACAGGCAGGCCTATATTTGAGGCTGCTTCGATGACTGCCGCCGCAGCCATGTTAGCCGTAAATCCACTCGTTGGATGGAGGGTTGTTATTTTGTTCCCCAGCGTATTTATGACTTTCCACCCACCGAGGGCTGTTCCCACTCCTATAGCTATACCAGAAGCGGCTTGCATCCAAGGTACGACAGTAACGTCACTAGAATAATAAACCGCCCAGCCCAGAGCTATGATTCCAACAGCATTTTGAGCGTCATTTTTCCCGTGGGAATAAGACAATAATGCTGCTGATAATATTTGTAACTTGGTGAAAACCGAATTAATTTTTGAAACATTCACCCGGTGGAGGCACCAATAGAGTACAACCATCGCTATAAAGGCGCCTGCAAATCCTAAGATTGGAGAAAAGGCTAGTGCCATCAGAACCTTTCCCATCACTGATCCATTTATCTGGTCGATGCCGGCAACCGCTATGCCTGATCCGAGAACTCCAGCAACCAGCGAATGGCTAACGCTTACTGGCAATCCGGATCTGGTTGCGAACAACACCCAGATTACAGCTGCTCCGATCGCTGCCATGACGGCGGCTTGAGTCATGAATTCTGGATTCACAATTCCCTTTCCGATTGTCTTGGCAACTGCTGTGCCGGTTAAAGCACCTGCTAAATTCATGAACCCGCCCATTAACACGGCTGCAGTTGGACTCATAGCACGCGTAGCGACAACCGTCGCGAGCGCATTCGCAGCATCGTTTATGCCATTTGAGTAGGCATAGACTAAAGCTAAAACAATCGTGATACTCAATAAAATCATACTTTGATCAGCCATGTTTTATAACGATTCCTTCAAGGATGCCCGCAATGTCCTCTGCACTGTCTGCTGCATTTTCCAGCTGCGCATAAACTTCTTTCCATTTAATAATGTCGATAGCAGAGAATGTTTCGAATAGCTCTCCCACTGCCCGGCTAGTTACTTGGTCAGCATCGTTTTCCAAGAGGTTCAGGTCGTTCTTTAATGGCATAAGCTTCTTAAAGTTCCGACTGCCAGTGGCCAAAGTATCCATCGCTTCTGCTAGTGTCTTAGAGCAACTTACGATAATTTTACTGAGATCTTTAGCACTCTCGGTTGGTGCTTCAATGCTGTATTCAAGCATGTAGCGAGCTGCCTCTTCAACGCAATCTACAACATCATCTAGTCGTTCTCCCAGTGCCGCAATATCTTCACGATCCAACGGTGTTATGAAAGAATTGTGCAGTTCTGTCATGATGTCATGAATGATCTGATCACCCTTCTCTTCCAGGCGTTTTATTTCTGCTACTTTTTCTGGAACATTTTCATAGTTTTCCATAAGGTCTTGTAGCTTGGTAGACGCTTCTACCAAGTTGTCTGCACTGCTTTTGAACAACCCAAAGAATTTATCTTGTTTTGGCAGTAGTGTAAATCTCATTTAATCTCCATAATCCTTTCCCTAAGCCCCCACATAATTTTAGTCAAAAAAACCTCGCTGAACGCGAGGTAAATAGCGTTAAATCCATGTAATTCGCATAATTCTTTCCTCTTACTCGCCCCCGCATAATTCTTTCCTCTTACTCGCCCCCGCATAATTCTTCTACTCTACGTTCCTGGATAATTTTGGCGAAAAAAAACCTCGCTGAAAGCGAGGTAAATAACGTTAAAAAATATTTACGCGTGCCCCCCGGCACGCCAAGATTTGCTTTTGTAAAATTCATCACGAATGGAAGTTAGCACAAAAAAGATAGGTTGCATAGGCTTTAAAATGTTTTGATAGTCTTTTTTATATAGTCATGAAAATTATTGAATAATATTTTGGCAAATCGCACAATGATGCGATCATGTAATGGTCGACAGTAGAATGTTGGTTAATGAGGAGAGATATGACAGATTTAGGCGATTATCGCGATGGCAAGGATGCATTTTTCAAAACGGATACTGATTCTCCGTTGACACCAGAACAAAAACAAAGCTTCAAGGGGCTTGAGTATTATTCCGAGAATGAGAAGCTTCGCTTCGAAGTGGATGTCGAGGTTTTTGTGAACCAAAATGTGATGCAGATGGCGACGAGTACGGGTGATGTTGCCGCGTATCAAAGGTGGGGAATCTTTCGGTTTGATGTTGATGGGGAGGAAGCATCTTTGACGTTGTATCGAGATTTGCAAATGGGGATGCTGTTCCTGCCATTTGTTGATGGCACTGCCGCTGTTGAGACTTATGAATCTGGACGCTATCTTGAACCCGAAATCATTGGGGAAGACAGGATTCGCATTGACTTTAACCTAGCGTACAACCCTTATTGCGCATACAACCAGAACTGGAGTTGTCCTATTCCCCCAGATGAAAACCATGTGGATGTTCCGATCCGTGCTGGTGAAAGGATCCCATCTTTCAAGAATCATTGAGAGACGAGTTTAAAGATTGAAGGTGAAAAATTAATGTCAGAGATGGTTACGAAACCACTGATCGGTATCACGGTTGGAGATCCCGTTGGGATTGGCCCTGAGGTCGTTGCGAAGACTTTGGTCGAACCAGAAATCTATACGTACTGTCGGCCTGTGGTGATTGGGCGATCGGAGTTGTTGCGTCGTGAAGCACACAATTTGCGATTGGGTTTGTCAATTCAGTCTGTAACAGGTGACATTCAGTCTGTGCAGCCATCATCACACGTTACGTTTGTGTGGGAAACCGGCCCAGAGAATGTCTTGGATTTGGCAGTCGGTGAACTTAATCCTGATGCGGGGCGTGCTGCTTATGCGTATGCAGTTGAAGCAGCTCAATTAGCGCTCGATCACAAAGTGGATGCGTTAGCAACGGCTCCAATGAACAAAACTGCTTTGTCACGAGCAGGGATTGAGGATATTGGACATCTTGAAATCTATACACGGATGTCTGGCGTGAATGATACGGCGACAATGCTAGCGGTAGGGCCCTACCGGGTCGTTCATTTGTCTACGCATGTTCCTTTAGGGCGGGCTGCGGAACAAGTGACATTTGACCGAGTTTTGGCACGCCTGCGTCTTACTCATAAGCAATTTCATGAATGGGGCCTTGATGGACCCAAAATAGGTGTTGCAGCACTCAATCCCCATGGGGGTGATGATGGGCTTATTGGGAATGAGGAAGCGACGGCTATTTCACCTGCGATCGAAGAGGCTCAGAAGGAAGGGATTGATGCTCATGGTCCGTTTCCTGTGGACTCAATGTTTCCGCAGGCGCGTGATGGTCGGTGGGATGCTATCCTCGTCCATTATCATGATCAAGGACATATCCCTATCAAAATGCATGATTTTGAAAGTAGTGTGAGTCTGAACCTGGGGATGCCTTTCACGCGAACATCGGTTGATCATGGCACTGCTTTCGATATTGCGGGGCAAGGGATTGCAGATCCAACTGGTATGATAGCGGCAGTTAAATTAGCGGCTCGATTAGTTTCTGGGCAAGGGTTTGTAACATAACCCTCGCAGAAAGGGTGCGTTATGAAAGCAGTCTATATCGAAGAACAAGGCGGTTTAGAGGTGCTTCAATATGGAGAGCGCCCTGATCCAACATTTGGACAAGATGAAGTGTTGGTGCGTATTCATTCCGCGGCACTGAATCGTTTAGATCTGAATGTTCGCAGTGGAGAAAATCGTGTCCGTGTCGCGTTCCCTCGCATACCTGGTCTCGATATGGCCGGGGAGATTGTCGAGGTCGGCGTCGAAGCTATGGAAAGATGCAATGTAGGTGATCGTGTTGTCATTGATCCAGTGATCCGTTGTGGTTACTGTGACTTTTGTGTTCTGGGCCAAGACGAGAGATGTCTTAATACGTTAAGTATGGGAACAGGGCTTGATGGTGGCTATGCTGAAATGGCCCGTGTCCCTGCGCGTAATGTTTACAAGATTCCAGATTGGCTCTCTTTTGATGAAGCTGCATCGATCCCCTTAGCTTTTAAAACTGCCTGGCGCATGCTTGTGTCGCGGGCAGAGATCCAGTTTGGTGAAGATGTCCTTGTCCATGCTGCCGGTAGCGGTGTGGGTAGCGCCGCTATCCAGATTGCGCGGCTGTTTGGATGCCGTACCTTTGTGACGGCAGGCTCGGATTGGAAGCTTGAGAAGGCACAAGAGGAATGGGGAGCGGATTTCGGAATTAATTACAACGAGACTGACTTTGCTGAGATGGTCCTTGCTCTAACAGAAGGCGAAGGCGTTGATGTCATTATTGATAATGTCGGGATCGATACATGGCCCGGAAGTTTCAATAGCTTGAGGCGCCTTGGTCGTTACGTTGTTTGTGGTGTCACATCAGGCTATCGTGGTGAAATCCATCTTGGGCAGGTATTTACGCGTGGATTGAGTATTATGGGTATTGGCGGTTGGCGCAATGCTGAGTTTGCAACCATCATGAAATTGGTTGAGCAGAAAAAGCTAAAGGGCGTGGTGTTTCAATCCTTCCCACTATCCGATGTTCAGGATGCCCATGCACTGATGGAGAGTCGTGAGTTCTATGGGAAGATCATTTTGAATCCGTAAAGGGTGTGGTTTCGAATCTCTATCGTAGCCGTCGGCTAAACCGGCTAACTTCTTCGTAATATGGCATTGTGAGTCGCTTCTTGAAATCGCTCCATTCAGGCTCATTCTTTACAAATTCAGATTCAAAAATTTCTAAAGGGGCGTTAATTCCCCAAGTCGCAGCCTCATCACTTTTCCCAAGAGCCGTACTAAGAGAATGATTCAATAGCATCGGACCTGTGCGTCTCCCGCTGTATTTCCGATATGCTGCACTGCGGCAGATGCCTTGGTTCTTTGGAGAATAGCTTTTGTGATGGATGATAAAGAAATCAAATTCTCGCCACTGATCCACATGGGTCTTCTCGACTGCCCATTCCACCCAGCCATGACTATGGTGTTCAATAACCTGGTTGCAGTCGTCACAAATCCATTGGGATGGAGGCGGCAATGAATCTCCCTGTATTCTATTCTCCTATCTGATCTTGTTTTGGCACTAATGATCCAAATTGCTTCTCCCTGGCGACGATGTCGTCACCTGAAAGGAATTTGTTGTGGCCTAGGTGGTACGCTGCATGCCTTGAGCAGAAGTAGATCTCCATGTTGCTGAACAAGATCGCTTGTTGATATTGGAAGAGCTACTGCATTTTCTTCATCGGTGCGACAAGTGAGAAGAGTGCAACGATGCCGACAATGCCTCCCGCAAAAATGAATACTGCGTCCATTCCAAAAATGGTTCGTAAGTATCCTGCAATAACCGGTGATATCGCACCAAAGATCGATGGCCCTGTGAACATGAGAGCAGTCACGGATGCCTCTGTTCCGCGGGGCGCGCCGTCAATGGCTGCCGCGAGCATGACCGGATTCACGGTATATAAGAAAACCCCAAGTAATGCCAATATGACGACAAGCGATCCCCCGTCACCGAAGATGATCAAACCTAATATAAGGATAGAAATCGCGAAGAGCGATACGGCGATAACAGGTCGCGTACCAAACTTGTCGGAGGTCCATCCAATTACGGGAGCTGAGGCAACACCAAGAAGTGTTAGTAACGCCATGTGGTAGCCAATCTTGAGGACACTGAAACCCAAGTCTTCGTCCATATAAACAATGAGGAATATCGCGAGACTGTTATGCGCCATGGCGCGCACGCTCGTCAATGCCACCATACTGACTACAGTGTTGTTAACGAGAAGCCCCTTAGCTGAGCGTATGTAATTAACAAAATCCTGGGCTTCGTTGGTGCCTTCTTCTCCAATTGCCCTCCCGTAGAAGATCAAAACCGCTATAGCACTTAATACCGCGGGGACAACCAAAATTAATGACAGAGTTCTCCAGTTCAAGCCGCCCCATTCGAAGCCAGCGAAAACGAGTCCTCCGAGAGCTAGGCCAATGACGATGGGAGATATGCTATCTC
Organism: SAR202 cluster bacterium; assembly: GCA_009392005.1. Taxonomy (GTDB): domain Bacteria; phylum Chloroflexota; class Dehalococcoidia; order UBA6926; family VFHL01; genus VFHL01. The sequence continues at coordinate 829 of VFHL01000005.1, read as the reverse complement.
CGACTGATCCACCCATTCGGTGGATCGCTAATGCGGTGGCACGTTTCTCTGGGTACATTGCACCCAAGGTACCAAAGGCCGGTGCATGCCAGAGTGATGTTCCTAATCCGGTTACTCCTACTCCGACGAGAACTAGCCAGTAATACTGGGAAGTGCCGATAATGAGATAGCCGAGTGCAAGGCTCGTGAGGCTTGTTGCAAGAATGATTCCAACTTTGCCTCGCCACATGTCAGCGATAATGCCGGCAGGAATATTCATGATTGCGCTGCAAACTGTGCGAGCTGTCCCAAACAATCCCACTTGAACGTCACTCAATAGCATTGCTTCTTTAAAAGATGGGATGAGTAGCAGGAAAGCCTGTTGATAGAAATGTTTTAAAGCATGACCAAGAGCAAGTCCTAGCATCATGGCCCAGGATCTGCTTTGTGGTGTCGTTTGGCTCGCGCTGTTTGTCGCTGTTTGCTCCATTGATAAATCCTGTGTCTTGCTCGAGCTTAAATATCTGCGTTGGTGTTGTGGTTTACCAAAAAGCCTGTGGTAAACCTACAAAAAAAGCTCCTCGGTATTCGAAGAGCCTCTTAAAGACTTTAACATCTGGATAGTGGAAAGAAAGGAAATCAAGCAGTGCACGTTTTATCTCCCCCAAGATTTCCTGGGCGGCTACACCCCACAAAGTAGGGCTCATGCCTCACAGCCAAGAAAAATCAGAAAGAGCACACACTGATCGACCTAGGATCTCGTTGGGAATATCGTTATGAAATACCCACTTTGAGACTCCCTAGAAAGGAGGTGATCCAGCCGCACCTTCCGGTACGGCTACCTTGTTAC
>VFHL01000004.1 GCA_009392005.1 SAR202 cluster bacterium | reverse complement strand
GGACTAACGGGGATTTATAGGTGCTGACAACGTGCATCCTATCTTCCAAGCAGGCTGTCGCGGGTTCGAATCCCGTCCCCCGCTCCACTCATTTCGTATCTAAGAATCACGCGATTTGGCTGTCACCCAAAATTAACGCCGATATATCGTTTGCGAGGACTCGGATGGAAGACTCGAGATCGTCAATACTTCCACCCATATCAACCGTCATCTGCTGTATAACTGCAGAGCTATTTACAATTGGTATACGCTTTTGGTGACCCACTTCGTGCTGCGGGTATATAAGTACTCCGTGGCGACTTTTGGTCACCGTGCAGTATGAAAGCACTTGGTACATATCAGCTTCACTTGACTTTAAATCTTGGTCAACTGTTAATTTCTTGTATTTGCAGTCAGCAACGAGAGCAGTGAACCGATTGTTCCGAATAACTATATCCGGCTGCATTCGATATATCTTTGTTGTATCCAAGTAGACCCGAGATTGGTTTTGTACCGAAAAAGATCGAGCTCCTACACTTTCCTTTAATGCCTCGGAAATAAATTTTTCAAACAGCTTATTCATATCAATGATGAAGGCGGGATTTGGAATCATACCGGAATATTCAGACAAAGACGCCTGATCCAAAAGCAATTTACATAGTCTATGCACAGGTCGATAATGCTCCGTCATTCTGTTATAGATGAATTGATCGATAATTTGACCTGAAAAATTAGTTTTAGAAAGCACACTCAATCTCTGTGTTATATTGCGGATCCGTGCACGTAAATCTTTGTTGCCAAATCGCCAACCACTCAGCATTTCAGCTGTTTGAAGCACCACTTGATTTTCCGGGATATCAACAGTTAAATCTTCGTATCTGCAATATGTTCGATGCCGCAAAACAGTATTAAGCCGTAAATCCTCATTGAAATCAATCCGTCCTTTTATATTGATGAGGTTATCTTCTTGTTCTTGATATCGGCGAGATAATCCTCTTGAAATCAAATGGTCTGACTCATCAGCAAAAAGTTCTGCTATCAGTTCCAAAACATCATCAAAACGCTCCAGCTTAGCAATCCCACCAACCCATGGCATCCCCATTGACCTCGCAACCATATAAAAAATATTCTCAAATGGAACCTTTGGTCTACTTTCTAACATTCTCCCTGAAGGCAATTGGATTACACCGACATGCTGATGAGGATTAAGAAGGTATGCTCCCGGTTCAGGAGACAGGGATAGTTGGATCTTCTTGCTAATCCGATCACTCACAAGGAAAGAATAATCATCCTCAGCCAAAGTGACGCTAGTGTCTTCATATTCCGTCAGTAATATCGGATCCACAGGATTACTACTCGTCATCATTGACCTGGTTGATATCCCCAAGTAGGTCGTCGATCCTCGATAGTAAATCATCGCGATTGGGATTTGAGTAGAAATATTCTTCCATCAAAGGCTTAATCGAATGTTTCCATATGGTACCTATTTGGGAATCATTTTCTACATTTTTGTTCATGAAATAACTATGCCCTACTTGAAAGTGTTCATCCAGTTCTTCTCGGAGCAGCTTATTCAACTCAATGAACAATGCGAGGATACCCGTGCTAGTGCGTTCATTTATGTTTTCTTTCTTCAACCAAGCACGTAAAACAGGCGCGTCATCTCCGATAACCGGCATTAATCTGTAGAAATAAAACCTTCTTCTCAATGCATAATCAATTTGTGCCAAGGAGCGGTCAGTGGTATTCATGGTTCCGATGAGATAGATGTTTTCTGGAATCCTGAACTTTTCATCGTTTTCCTTGGTATAAGCTAACGCGATTTCTTTATCACGATATTCAAGGAGAAGCATCAATTCACCAAAAATCCGGGAAAGATTCCCCCGGTTAATTTCATCAACAACAACGACAAATTTTTTGTCCGAACGTTCAGCTCGTTGACAGAGCATCTTAAATAGACCATCTCTCAACTGATATTTTAGATCGCCGGATTCGGTCGTTTCAGGCCGGATACCATGCACAAAATCTTCATACCCATATGATTGATGAAACTGCACGATCTCCAGTTGATCGTTCGTATCACCTTCAAAAGAGTTCCCGGTTAAATAACGCCCTATACTATCCGCTAAGAATGTCTTTCCAGAACCTGGAGGACCTTCAAGAATGATCTGCTTTTTTTCTTCTAACAAGCCAAGAATTTCATGTAGATCATCCTCACTGGTGAATGTATGTTCCGAAAGATCGCGTAGTGTCGCGGGCTCGGAAATAGCATCTATTTCGACAGTGGATTCAAGTGAGCGAAATGGATTGAAATCTTTTCCATACGATTGGTAATATCCACGTTCTAGTATTTCAAGAATTTGAACAGGCAACTGGGTGAGATATCCGCCCCCTATTGTTGTAATTGTAATACCACTCCGCCCTTGAGCAGCGTTATAAAAAACATTTGTATAGCTTCCTCTAACTGATTTGAGGTCATCCCCAATTTCATTTGCGAAGAATACCTCTCTTCCAAAATGAGGCGCTAGAGGTTGATAGTCTCGTAACTTCACCAAGTATGACGGGGGCTTATATCCCGGGACTACCGCATGTTCAATTTCTTCATAATTTTCGCTTACCCGCGAAACGCCTATGAATTTCTCGTTATTCGCTAAGTGGAATACAATATCCCCTGGCTTGATCATTCGCATCGCAGACCAGAAATCAGAGTCAGTTTTCCCTTGTGTCACCGTTGGCGACAACAACATTTCACCAGTAACATAGGTCAAATCGGTACCTTCGACTTGGTGTTTTAGGCGGCCATCTTCAAGAACTTCATGATCAAACGTGGCATATTCATGTATCTGACGATTATTTTTTTCAACCCAATAGCTTCCAGTAAACGGCGTTTGTGAATCGTCAGGAACCACTTCAGTTTCAGCGTCCGGTAGCCAGAGTTCTTTAATATCATCGTGCCAATAATCGATATCGTTAAAACCGACCCCTTTATTATCAGTAAGAACCTTTCGAACACGAAGAAGAGCCTCATCAATATCTCCAGGTAAGTCTCCCAGCCCTTGCAAGGAAGAGAACGCTTCTCGAATTTCATGTTTCAGAGTATGGGCAGGAATACGTTCATATTTCTCGGGAAACATCAGGTGTAAAAAAATGTTCCGCGGAGAATGCTGCCCTGTTTGTTCTAATTTTGCCAGCACACTCTCAGCAACCATTTGCACTTCTCGATGGTCGTCAAAATTCATTGGTCGTGTCTTCAGATCGAGAAAAAGAGTTATGAAAAATGCCAGTACTGCATGTTTTGATTGTTGGAACCACGTTCCCGGATGCCCGATCCCGTCACTTCTAAATGCTTCATCCAAACCGGAATGATCGAGAGGGGCAGACCCTAACTTCCAACCTGACATCTGATTCAATTGACTGAATTTAGTTTCGGGCTTAGTTGCCCTCGGGACCGCGTATAGAAGGTATACAGCGTACAAATCGACTGCTAACCGATGAATGTCATCTGGCTCATCGCTCAACTGCCTTTCTAACTTGTTAAAGAATGTATCGGCAGTTTCATCCGGTGCATCTATAAAGGCGGCTTTAAAAGCCAATATATTATCCACCGTCCAAACTTCGCGGTCGGGCCATAAAAGAGACCTGCTGTCGATTAAACATAACTGTTTGAAATCGTTAAACAGCTTATATATCGAATCTTTACCTTTAACAATCGCCATGATTCCACAGTATAATCGTGATGAGTTATGGTCAACAAGGGTACGCTTGTTGACCAATAGTGATTCGCAATCGTAAAACAGCAAACTCTCAAAAGGTTGAATGCCTTGGGTTTGTCCTTCCCAATGTTCATCAGAGGAAAGTGAGCTAAGCATGCCAAGTTCCAAGATATGGGATACAGAAAAAGAACTCGACAGTACATTCACATTGCAAATGACCAATAACACATTTCATCTCATCCTCAACTCCAGGGGTGGTGCTGGAGAAAAGTCGAGAAATGCCGACTATACGTATGGGTTAGAACTTCTGCTACATCGAATGCTGGAAAATACCCTTCTCATACAGGAAATAGCTGTTGAGAGGGCGCAGAAAGAAACCCGACCACTCGCTGAAAGACAGCTATTAAAACAATATACTCGGCCCATAAATATTGCGCATTTCCACGATGTGAAAGAGCTTAGATCGAAAATCGCAAAAGATATGACAGAAATCAAAGAGAATCCTGAGTCCAAAGGGGGGAATCCTACAAAAAGATTATTGATCGTACTTCAAAATACAGATCATCATCTTGATGAGCTTTTTAGCATCTTTAAAGGTTAGAAGGTAGTTTCAGTCAGTGTTAACTTTGCTACAAGCGATTGTAGGACATCCTCTGTTTTCTTGCCAAAACAAAATCAATCAGATTCTTTTTATACGTCCGGTACTCGTCAACGCTACTTGGCAACAGCCAAGCGGAATGATAGTAAAGATTACTTCGATGCTACACAAAACTATTGGGGTGGCCTCACAGGGTCAGATGTCAAGAAAATGATAAGCGATAAAACTACCAACATCAGGATTCCTTATGAATTTCGCATTACTCCATTATTGAACGAACCTCATCCAGATACCCCGGATTGTTCTCAAGGATCGTGAATAACTTTGTAGGGTAGATTAACTAATGAACGCCACGTATCAAAAGTCCGGAGCCGGTCGTCCCTTACGCATATATTAATTATTATGAGGGCGCATCGGCGCTAACTTTGATCTGATTGATTCCTAATTATTTCGTGATATGTGTTGTCGTTGGTCTTTGAGCGCTCTTTTACACCCCGATAAAGAATCACAGTGACAACAACAAAAACGGCGACCATTACGCCAGCAACCAACGCGACTAGAGACGCGATCGACATCATTTCGTTCATAGCGCATACGATAACATGTAATTGTTGTTATATTGTGTTGTGTAACCAAAGGAGGAAGCCGTATGTTGGCACTAATTATTTTGGCTGTGTTGATTGTGATATCAACAGTCATCTATTTCTTTGTTATGTAACCACCTACGCCGATACATGTTAATAATGGTGCTTTCCCTAGCCCATTTTGTAGAGGGAAACGGAGTTGATAAGAAATATTACAGTACTTACAAGCATAATCCCTATAATCAGAGATATGTCTTTCACAAACATCTGAAGCATGGCTATTCCTGCGCTAGTTAATACCGCAAAAAGTGGAAATGGATTTTTCTTCCTACTAAGCCCCATGACATTTCTTGTATTTTTTACCGCTGTCGCATGGGCATTTCTCGTTTCTTCCTATCTTGCCACCCCGATCACGAAGCATAAATTGTCTCTCCTGACAGGTCGCGCACGTACATGCAGGGGGGTGCTTGGAATGCCAATTCGTTCTATCCGGCATTGTTTCCTCCTTATGGGTAATAAATACTACCCCAAATGGTATGCCGATACGTAGTTAATTTCAGTCATTACCTATATAAAAAGCCCCCTATCATGAACTGAAGGGGGCTTCTTTTTGTTGGTTTCTACTGTTGTTTGTAAAGCAGTACAAATCCTGGTTGCGTCTCATGGGTCTAGATCCGACCCATGAGACGCTAATTTTCTCTCTACTGAAGCGTTACTTCCACACTACTTCCAGACCGTGTGGGTCGGCAGCAGTGATCCTCTGTCCTGGGAATGATCCACTAACAAGCCTAGTGGGGTCTTCCATTGAGGCGAGGTCCTTCGCTTCCCAACTGAAGCTCTTGCAATTATCACTAATAGTGAGCACAGCTACTCCTGGCGTGCGATCCGCGGACTCAAGACCGCCGATTGCCGTCAGTGGTTTAGCGCCCCGCAAAGCAATGAACATCTTGTTACCTACGATGTCTGCCACGTCGGGCTTTGGATCGAGGCTGAAGGATGTGGCCATCGACTTGGTCGCTACGACCTTATTGGTCTGAAGATCAATGAAGTTGACGTCGTTGCTGACCCGCATACTAGTTACAGCGAAGAGGTTCCCATTCTTATCAGTACAGGTAACCGCTCCATGGGTGTCCTCACCTGGGAGTTCAATCTGCACTGGGTCTGGGAATACTCCGTTGGCAGCTCCACTGGCATCAAAGGTATACAGGAAGTCATCTCCACCTTTAGCCCCACTCTCACCGTTGGTCATTATCTTGTTATCGGGGAGGCGGGCGACACCGCAACCGATGCCTGGAACGGTAGCCTTGTCATAAACCTTCACGACAGTCATTGGTGTGGTTCCATCCGCAGAACCTACATCAACTACTAGCAGACCACCTCCAGCTAACGTTACGTAAGCGAACTTACTGTCAGCAGTGAACTCGTGGCAGATTGGTCGCGCCACAGACGTTCCTAAGGCACTCGAGAACTCGTCTAAGGCCAACGTCTCCACAAAGTGGTAATGATTTTCGCTGTACTCAGTGTGTATCTTGTGTAGGAACCCGGACTCGCCTTTGGCGCCAATATTCGCGACGATAACCATGCTGTTATCAGCAGAGGCCGTGGCGGCGTGGGTATTTGCTGTTCCACCCGCTCCCTCGAAACCGCCTACTGTGTTGACACAACCGACGATATCTCTACTGGCAACATCTATGAAAAAGGTGTCACCGGAACCTACATTGGCTAGAACAACATGGCTCGGCTTTGAGCCGGTATGGTTGGCGAGTACCATATGGGGTTTCTTGGGAGCGTTACAGCCAGCATCGGCAGCTGCTTCCGCAAGATCAATAATCTCCACATCCGCTTCGCTAGCATTTTCAGAGATATCAGCCCCGTCCCATATGTACAGAAGTCCACCTTGGCCGTCATCGCCAGTGGCCGCCTGGTCAACTGCCCAAACTTCAAAGGTAGGCTCGGGGATTGCAGTTGCAGTTGGTGGTGGCGCTGATGTTGCAGTTGGATCCGCTGCCGCGGAGCACGAAACAAGCATAGTTGTCAAAGCAACCAGCGCAAAAAACATCAAAAATCTACTCTTCATCTTTCTTCTCCTCCTACGTTTCCTAGATCACTAAATAAAAAAAGCCCGTTCAACGAATCGAACGGGCTACATCTCAACCAAACACGTTTTTTAACGTGATTACCTAGAGGATCCCCCGTAAAGGGTTCCTACATAAGTGAAACAGATCATCCTCAAATCTACGGTGCATTAGGAGATCCTATCTAGATTCGTTTCACAAGTCAAATCTAGGCATGTCTTGAAAATGCTCGTTTTCGGTTGTTTGTAATCATCAGATGTTTCCACAAAACAAAAATCAGTCATTCGAGTCCTATTTCCAATCCGGCTCTCGCGGGTTCAAATTCCGTCTCCTGAGCCACTCACTCTGCATATAAAAATGCCCCGACCAAAAATTGATGGTGGCGTTTTTTTGCGGAAACAAACATCTATTAATTCATTAGGCTAAATGCAAACAGAAGGATAGAGCTTCTTTTCTGAGCTATATCAAGGATTTGCCGGGTTTGGGAATCAGTCAGACGAGAAAAGACTAATAACGCGACCTTTCGCCGCGTGAGTAGGTGTAACATTTACTATCATGAGCTTGTTACAGTTGATTCCTCAACCATGGTCGTCACTACTACCGATCCTTTTTATACTCGTACCATTATTCAGCTGGATTATCCGAAAAGGCATAATGCGCTCTCACCGGTCGATTCAGACCTGGTCTGATGCCAATGGCTATACCTTGGTTAGCAAAAAGCTAAACTGGATGCGTTTGTTGAGTACAGGGCCATACCGATGGGCTTCTTATAGCCAGATGGTTTTCAATGTGGTGATTGTTGACGAACAGAAAATGGGCCGCTCTGGATGGGTTCGTTGTGGATCATATTTTAAGGGCTGTGCGTTTACTGATGATATTGCTGGAGTCTTGGACACCCAACCTCTGAGCTCGGAATCGAGATGGAGTCATCTATGATAGGCGATTAGCTCATCTAGTTGATTAGAAACGTGCGGATCTGCTAAATTTGACTTAGTCGATTCGTACGAAGAACATCATTTTATGAATCGTTAATCTGTACCTTCTTTTTTCTGAGTGCGCCTTCTCATGACAAGCATCATACCCAATATGACGGCTACTAATGAGTGTGGGATCAATGTTGCAGCGTCAAATCCCAGCAACATCGAGGATACAGCTGCAACGAATAAATTAAAGAAAAAGGCCAATCCAATAAACCGAGTCATACTCATAGTATTTACCTTGTAGAGGAACGGATTTCTATAGGACACAATCGCAAAAAGATGTATTCCATACAGTAGGAATACTAGCTACTCCAAAGATCCGCGAATTCTGTTGCAACTATATCATCATAATGTACTGGATCACCTTCAAGTAATCCCGCCCTTATTACAAAGGACACCAGGCCATCGATAAATTCATTTTTTACATGAGCGTCGTAATATGGCAGGTCTCTTTCGATAAGTGTCGTAATTAATCGTGCTTCTTTCTCGGGGAAAAGATTTCTTCCTACACCCTCTGCCAAATTTACGTTATCCGTCAGAGCTTTTTGGGCCTTAACTATTGCCCGAATTGCCCCTGCAGCTACTTCGGGGTTTTGATCCAAGAATTGTTGGCTGGTTGTCAAAGAGGGTTGAGTAAAATAAAAAGCCTCTTTGGGGCCATCCCCTCGGCGTACATCGATGATTCTCTTTGCTATGCCACTTGTTACAGCTACTTCTGCACCCATGCCATTTGCCCAGAATCCATCTATTTTTCCTTCAATTAGCGCTTGTGCTGCAGAAACGCCGAATGACGCTCCAGGTATTAGTCCTCCTGGCGGTAACCCTATCGAAATATTCTCCTTCTCTACATCAATGCCGGCGGAGATTAGAAGTTGCCGGAATCCCATATCTGGTCCGGGGGCAGCTCCAAGTGTTAAGCCGCTGAGGCTGGTCAAATCACCCGGTTCGATATCTAGGTCTTTCCTGACTACCAAAAACCAATACATTCCTTGGGATAACGCGCAAAGTATCTTGGCACCTTGCCATCTCGGGAAAGCCCAAAGAGCTGCATGCGCGGGTCCAGCTACAAAGTGACATGTTCCATCTCGTAATGCCACAAAAGCATCTGGGACAGGTGAAATCATTTCAATCTCTGCGTCGATCCCTTCCTCGCGGAAAAAGCCAAGTTCTACTGCTGCCAAAGCAGGGAAATAGGAATTTGAAATTAAATCAGGTTGAGCAACAATATATTTCATCTTTGTTCTCCAGGTTTTTTCAGTTTCACGCTAGCTTTGATTTGACTGTTTTCTAATGAGAAAACGGAAAAGTATAAATAAGATAACAGCTACGATGACAATGATTGGCTCACGATGAATCGGATAGGATGCAACTGCGATCGATACATTAAACAAAAAGACTATTTTGATGAAAAGGTTCATTCCAAGGATCATAGCATGTTAAGTATTGCATCAGAACTTCATATACCAGATAAGGATCACCGTTTCTTGCAGTTCGATCGCAACGTATCCGGCATTGAACCATGCACCCGTTTGGGTGATCGTGAACAAGCCTTTTTTGGTTAGCCGGTTAGCGAGCTCCGCTAAATTCTATATGACCGTTTCCTCAAGAGAAGAAAAAGTGTAAACAATATAATTGCTACTAGCAGGCCTATGGCGGGATTCATTAGAGACGCAGCGATTGCCGATAAACCGACAACAAAAACGATTGTTACCAATAGATTCATGGCATGGATCATAACATGGGAGTGCGAATGGAAAGTGTTGCTTAAGAACCATATTATTTATGAGAGCAGATTCATGCGAACATGAATCTGGGCGTTTTGGAATAAAATAGTAATCCTTAGATATAAATTATGACTTTCGGCGGTGAAATTTCGGGAGCGGTATGAAATTTGGACATAGCGCATTGTTGCCAATCATTAAGATTGTTTTTTTAGCGACCCTCGTTGGTTGGCTAGCTGGTCTTGTGCTTCCCATGTTGATCAGAATCTTTTCAATTGATGGAAACCTGTCTTTTTCGGAGCTTCTAGCAAGCCTTGGGCTCGCAAGCTTAGTTTTGAACATATTTGTTGTATTGGTATCGACTCGGACATTGGGTTTTAGCCAAATGGAATTTTGGTCTAGGATCAATCGAATTTTTAGCCCTGTTCAGTGTAGATTCGTCGGTATTGCCGGAACCCTTACTTTAATAATCCCACTTCTAGGTCCCCTATTTGGAGGAACAGGAAAAGAGCCATTCTGGGCATTCGCAATTTTAGGAGTAATTGGTTGTCTTTTTTGGAGTATTCCTTTATTGGCCTGGTTTCTTATGTATCGATTACTGAAGCGATAATTGGCTGTAATTTATTTCAGGATGAGGTTCTATGTCAGCATCGCTTGGGTGAATTATAATTGTAGCGGGGGTAGTGACCAATGTTAATATTGAGAAGGCTAATTTTAGTTGTTATTGCTTCGGTAATCTTCACAGCATGTGGAAACAATTCTAATAACGCAGAAAATGATGCTATGGCAGATCCAGCGCGAGGGATGGCGACATCCACTGTTATATTGGGGGAAACCTCAACAGCTGCCCCCTCAGAAAATCCATCTTCAAAACATACGACTATCGGAACGGAAACGCCAGTTCGGACAACAAGATCGGGCTCTTTGATCGAAGGGACCCAAAAAGATATGTCTCAAAACACACCGGAGAGAGATGGGATATTTGGGGCCTTTCCTTGTAGTGGTAGCGGACCATCCCAATTCACATCGAATTTTTACTCTATTGATTCAATCACTGGCATAAGGCCAATGGGGAAAATGGCATCGAGTCATGTTACGCCAACAGATCACCTTTACATCCATCGAAACCCGAATCCTGATATAGCGCAAGACAACGAATATGTGGTTGCTCCAGCCGATGGGGTGATCGTGAAAATTTCGAGGTTCCCAGAGGATCAGCAGTACATATATCAGGTGCCCGACCCGAAGATGGTACCCGATTACCGCGTAATTATTATGCATTCATGCACGTTCTTCACGATATTTATACATTTGGGAGAGCTTGCACCTGCCATATCTGAAGTTACCGGAGAAATTGCCAATGGCCGTACATGGTTCGGAACAACAGATGCACCGATCCCGGTGAAGGCAGGGGATCCGATTGCTAAGTTTGGGGGGCAAAGTTTGGATTGGAGTGTGCACGATTCAGATACGATTCTCTCGGGTTTCATCGTGCCACAACACTATGAAACTGAACCCTGGAAGATCCACACTGTAGATCCGTTCCCATTTTATGAAGGTTCTCTGCGAAATGCTTTAGAAGCGAAAGCGATTCGCGTCGTTGAGCCAATCGCGGGTAAAATTGACTATGACATAGAAGGGGCAATCATCGGAAATTGGTTTTTAGATGGAACAGTTAACTACAGTGGGTCATTACCTCCCGGAACACCAAGGTACTGGAACGGACACCTCAGTATTGCGTATGGTTATATCGAACCATCACAGATTCGTATTTCGATAGGTCACGATATGGCCGACGATATGAACAATGATTGTCGAAAATGTCGTGGATCGTATGGAGTTAAATATAATTCCCCCGATCCGGCAACAGTTACTGCTGAAACAGGTTTGGTAAAGTACGAACTCATGTCCCGGGAACGTGGTGGTGGTCGTGAGGATCACTCAATCCCCGCCTTTGAAATGGTAGGAGAAAAATCACTTGGAACCTTTCTTGTTAAACACCTTGGAGACAGAACGATTCGTGTGGAGATTGTGCCTGGGAAGAGACCGGATGAAGTCATGGGATTCACCAATGGCGCATTAATTTACAGGAGATAGGGGTTACGATGCGTGTTTATGTTGATATGGTGGCGGACCTTTTCCACTATGGCCATGTTGGTTTCCTCGAAAAAGCGAGTACCTTAGGTGATTATTTGATTGTCGGAGTGCACTCGGATGAAACGGTCAATAGTTACAAACGGAAGCCTGTTATGAGAATGGACGAACGGATAGCCGTTGTGCAGGGCTGTCGGTTTGTTGATGAGGTTGTCCCCAATGCGCCCTTGGTTGTAAACCGGGACTGGATCTCCAAATATCAAATTGATTTGGTTGTTCATGGTGATGACTTTGATTCCGAGATGCATCATCGCCTTTATGGAGATCCAATAGAGATGGGAATCTTTCGAACTGTTCCCTACACTCCCGGCGTTTCAACGACAGATATCATCGAGCGTTTGAAAAATATATTGTGAAGTATGATTAAGCAAGAGTTTGAGATATTAACGTAGGAACCATTGTTGAATACTAAGTTCACCAAATTCATTCTATGGCCGATCATGTTTTTGGGTCTTTTGGCAGGCCTACTTTTCGCGTGGCTCTATTTCTCTACGTTGCGAGTAAAAGACGTTCAGCCAGAAAACATCGTCAGTTTGCCGAATGTACCGACTTTGCAATCTGGCCAGGCCATCAAAGTGTTGTCATGGAATGTCCAATTTCTTGCAGGCAATGAAAACAACCATTTTTTCTTTGATGATGGTGAGGATACGTGGCCGTCCTCTGGTACGCGCCAGAAGATTTTGAAACAAATTGCTGAGGTCATCATTGCGGAACAGCCTGATGTTATTTTGTTGCAAGAGGTCGACGAAGGAGCGAAACGGACGGAGTATGAGGACCAACTTGCTGCTTTGTTGGCTTTATTGCCTCGGGAATATGGTAATCATGCTTCAACATTTTATTGGCAGGCTAATTTTGTGCCACATCCTTCTCTTATGGGTGCCGTTGGTATGAAATTGTCCACTTTATCGAAATACCAAATCACGCGGGCGACACGGCATGCATTAACTGGGATTGGGTCACAATCTTGGATTATCCAGCAAATGAATCCGAAAAGAGCTGTATTAGAGACGCACTTACCTATTGGGGATTCAAAAACCCTTCGATTGTTCAATACTCATTTGAGTGCCTTTGCGCAGAATTCCGATACGATGCAAGTCCAAGTAAAACAAGTGATGGATCTAACGATAAAAAACCAACCCGGAAATGTGATTATCGGTGGGGATTTTAATCTGCTCCCATCTTCTTACGCCTACAGTTTGTTGGATGACCAAGGCAAGAGTTATTACAACCCAAATGGCACTGAACTTTCTCCCATGCTGAACGCGTTAAATAGCATTCCGAGCGTGGATAATATGAGTGGTCAAGATCATGCTGATTGGTTTACGTATTCACCCAATCATATTAGTGCTGCATCGCCAGATAGAACTATTGATTATTTGTTCTATTCATCGGACCTGACGTTAGTAAAAGGAAAAGTCCGCTCGCATGATACGCCTTTGATCTCTGACCATTTGCCTGTTATCGGTATGTTTACGTTGCCATGATCTATTTTTGACATGATAGCGACATAGCTAAGACACTGAGTGAACCATGAAATTCGTTCTAGTTGTGAATCCTCAAAGTGGGAAAAAACAGAGTGCCAAGATTTTAGATTTGGTGAAACCTGTTTTTGATTCACAGGGTGCGGAAGTTTCAATAATCAGAACGGGTTTTCCGGGTCATGCCAGAGATATATCCAGGAGTTTAGATTTGGCCGGGTATTCCGGATTCCTCGTTTTGGGTGGCGATGGTACTTTTAATGAAGTAGTTAATGGCATGTTTGCACGATCCGATGGAAAAAGGTTCCCCATAGGATTGATTCCAGGTGGATCAGGGAATTCGTTACTCCATGATCTTGGTCTTGTCGATCCGGTTGCAGCCGCTGGTGCGATTGTTGCTGGACACACGCGCTTGATTGATGCAGCTCAGATTCAAATGAATGGAAATGAGCAGTATTCAACGAATCTCATTGGTTGGGGGCTTGTGACGGATGTAGGAAAACGTGCGGAAAAACTTCGCTGGATAGGAGCGAGCCGCCGATACACTGCTGCCAGCATTATTGAAATATTTCTGAAAAAGCATCGTCAAGCGAAGTTAATTATTGATGATGAACCGCATGTCAAAAATTTTACCTTTGTCGTTGCATGTAACTCGATTCACGTTGGAAACGGTATGAAAATGGCGCCATACGCGGATTTGGATGATGGACTGATTGATATTCTTGTAGTTGATGCAAACATAACAAGGGTAAGGTTATTGTCAGTTCTTCCTAAACTCTTTGATGGCACACATGTTAACGAACCAGAGGTTGAATATTATCGGGCGTCTAGTTTTTCGCTGATTCCTGAAACAGACGATATTCTAAACATAGATGGCGAGATGACTGGCAATACTCCGATCAGAGTAAAAATGCTAAAACAATGTATACAAATCTTTGCATGATTTGTCTAATGCATGCGCGGAAAACCGCTTAACGTTTCATAATTGAGATTCTTAGCAGGAGTGATGACCGTCGATGGCTCCATTCAATACATTCGAAAAAATATATGCAATTGTTAGTGAGATACCGTACGGTCGAGTGGCGAGCTATGGTCAAATAGCTGAAATGGTACCGATCTCTAGTGCACGAATAGTAGGATTTGCTCTTGCGAGCTTGCAGGGTTCTCAGGAAGAAATTCCTTGGCATCGTGTCATCAATCGCAAAGGACAAATTAGTTCAAGACATCCAGAACAAATGTTGGCACAGAAACATAAACTTCTTCGCGAGGGTATTCATTTTGATGCAAAAGGGAAAATTGATTTTAGCGCGTTTGGATGGCGGCCTGGACGAAATGTTTGAAAGTTAGAGCGCCATAATTGATGAAAAATGATTCGACGGGTCAGAATTTCCGTTGAATCCTATATCCATTTCCGATCTTTTCGAAGCCAACTTTTGGATAGTATTCCATTGCACCCGGTGCGGATAACAAGACTAGTGATGCTTTTTCACCTATTTCGTGTCTGATGTTCTCGATCATTGCCGTGCCAATACCTTGGCGTTGATATTCAAAATCAACAGCAAGATCCGATAAATAGCAACAATAGATAAAATCAGTTAATGCTCGACAAACTCCCACCAGCTTATTCGCATCCCACGCGCTGATAATGAGGTTTGCATGATCAAACATTGTCTTGATTCTGGAAGGGTCGTCTGTAGGCCGATTAATGGTTGATGAGTCGAAGACACGAATGGTGTCGTCCACATTGAGCTCAACATTTTTCTCATATTTAATCAAACTTGTCTTGGCTCCTATACGGCGATTTATGTGTGGAAACTTCGGTAGCATATTTTTTGTGAGTGATCTTCTCCATTTCATTCATATAATATAGATAGAGTATGCAATAGAAAATGGATGCAGACTCTGGATGGTATCGGATTTACATCAAAGGTGAAAAAACTTGAGGAGGATAGAATGGCAGATTACAAATCGATTAAATATGAACAGGATGGGCCTGTATTACTGATTACATTAAATCAACCTGAGGCTTTAAATGCGCTTACACCGGATTTGGAGGGTGAGCTTCACACCGCCCTTGAGCAGGGAGATCGAGATAAATCAGTGCGCTCGATCATCGTGACAGGTGAAGGCCGTGGGTTCTCTTCCGGATATAATATTTCACGAAATAGTGAGGACGAGGGTGATGAACCACTTGACGAGGAAGATGCAATTGATCCTCGATCAAAATGGAATTCTAGCCTCAGGAATCCTGATATGTTGTTGCATGTCATGCAGTTATCTAAACCTGTGATCGCAGCAGTTGATGGATGGTGTATTGGAGGCGGTTTTTGGTTCACCCTTGCGTGTGATATAACGATTGCATCAGACCGGGCAGTTTTTGGACAACCTGAAGTGCGCATGATATCAAATACTTCGGTTCTTTTTGCTCTACTTTGTGGATGGAAAAATGCCCAAAGATACGCATTGACTGGCGATCATTTTGATGCTCAAGAAGCTCTTCGCATGGGTGTTGTAAATGAGGTTGTTCCCCATGAAAACCTTATGGATCACGTTCGTGCATTAGCAGAGCGATTGGCCAAAGTACCGAGAGAAAGTGTCAGGATTAACAAGATGGTGACGACGTATGCCTTTGAAGCGATGGGGTTGAGAAATGCGTTGAACGTCAATGCGTTCCTGTCATCAATGGTTCGATCGACGACCGACAGGGATGATGTTGCTCATCTGGAAAAAGCTCGCGAAGAGGGTGGATTCCGTGGCTTTCTTGAAGCTCGAGATGGCCCATTCGTACCGGAGCCTTTTGGCCCACGTAGCAAACCTCGAGAATAAAGGATACCGTAATGGATCAATTCACTTTCGGCGTCGTAGACCAATCCCCTATCAGGAAAGGCGGCAGCGCTCAGCAGGCGCTGCAGGAGACGGTGCAACTCGCTCAATTGGCTGAGGGGTATGGTTACCATAGGTATTGGGTTGCAGAGCATCATAATTCTGGCAACTTTGCAGGAACGTCTCCAGAAATACTCATAGGGCAAATAGCTTCACAGACGCAAAGCATTGTCGTTGGTAGCGGAGGCGTTATGCTATCGCATTATTCGGCATTGAAAGTTGCTGAAAATTTTAGTGTGTTAAAAGCCCTGTACCCTGACCGTATAGAATTAGGTATTGGGAGAGCTCCGGGGAGTGACCAAGTTACTGCTCAAGCTTTAGCGTATCCAAGACCTGTCGCAAACATACAGGAGTTTCCGCAACAAGTTGTTGATGTGATTGGATTTCTCGCGGGGACCATACCTGAAGGACATCCATTTTCAAGTATCAAAGCGCAGTCGGAGTCTTCACCAGAGAGTTTACCGGGAGTATGGTTGCTTGGTTCGAGTGATTATAGTGCCCGGCTTGCTGCTGCCCTCGGATTGCCATTCTCCTTCGCGGATTTTTTTGGAACCACAGCTGAGCATGGCCCAATGATTGCGGATTTGTATAGACAGCAATTTCGCCCATCAGAGTACTTGGAAGAGCCACGATTCAACGTAGCTTTGCAAGTTATATGTGCGGATACTGAAGAAAAAGCAGAATTAGTACTGTCGAGCAATAACGTATCCCGTGTGAATAGGTTGAAGGGCATAAGAGAACCTTTGGTTTCACCCGAGGAAGCGATTGCTACCCAATTTACGCCGGTTGAATTACAACACCTAGAGCAGAGCACAAAGCATCTTATTGTCGGAACACCTGAAATGGTTAAAGAAGGTGTCACGAAGGCAGCACAAGCCTACTCAACAACAGACGTAAGCATTGCTACCAACTGTTATTACTTTGCAGATCGTATTCGCTCGTTTGAGCTAGTCGCAGAGGCGTTTGATTTAAGCGAATAACTTGGGTCACGATGTTATGTTTGTTATAGCTGGCTTACCGCTTGTTTAATCTCTTCAAAGTCTGGCTGCTCTGTTGGCGCTACCGCAGTTTTGAAACGTATGGTGCCTTGTGAATCTAATACGAATACCGCTCTCATGGAAGTTGTGTATCCTTCCATACCAGCGAAATTATTCACTGGGATATCGTAGGCTTCAATTGTTTTCCGCGTGTAGTCACTGAGGAAAGGAAAATTAAGATCATTCTCGGCAACGAAAGCATTTTGTGCGAAAAACGAATCGACGCTGATTCCGTATACTTGGGCGCCTAAGTCATTATATTCTGCAAGCGCATCGCGGAAAGTACAGGCTTCTGCCTGGCATCCCCCCGTGAATGCACCTGGGAAAAAGACGAGCACGGCCGCTTTCCCTTGGAGATCTCCTAGCGTCACTGATTTTCTTTCATTATTTACGACGGTTAATTCCGGTGCCTGATCGCCTACTTCTGCTGACATGATCCCTCCGTATTGAAATGCGTTGTTACAATAGTGAGCAACGTGACGCAACTTGTTTCCCGCATTGTACCAAATAAATGTTTACTATCTTGAAGTAAATCCAACTCATAGAGTTATTCGGTAATGGAGGAGTGAATTTTTTATAGAGGTGCTCGTATGTTGAATGGATGCCGTACAACAAAGATATTTTGCCGCCGAAATTGTCCACCTGGTCGAAGAACCAAGCATGAGAATCGTGTTCTATTTCAAAATGCGGAAGTCGCTGTGGCCGCAGGATACAGGGCATGCCGTGTATGTCTTCCACTGGATGCATATGAGGGAGAATGGAAACCGAAGCGCGAAAGAATTAAGAAACGTTAAAATGCCCGCTTCTTTTTTTGTTTTGAGAACCAACAGAGAATGTTTATGATTCTCAGAAATGTCCAGAGGAGGTATGTATGTCACAAGATGAAGGACCATCATTGGATGTTGGATCAGATCTTTTGTTCGAAAATGATCGAGTACGAGTTTGGGCTATGACGTTACAACCTGGTGAAACATCATCTTATCATCGGCATGAAAATGACTATTTGTTTGTGTACACGACCCCAAGTTCAATACGAAGTGAAATAGCTGGAAAAGAGGGTCCTGCAAGGGAATTTGATGACGGGTACGTGCAATATACAGAAGTGGGATCAGGTATTGAGCATAGTATTACAAACGTCGCTGAATCAGTACATCGGCAAATCATTGTAGAAATGAAAGGGGGCAGCGTTTCTGAAACGACACAGACGCCGATAAATAATGGACGCGCGCAAAAGATTTGAACCCATGACTATGTGTCTGAGGTTTGTTTTCTACCCGGTTGCGCTTTAGGAGATTGTATTGATGGATCTCGATACGGTTAAGTGATTTACGGTCGGAGTATGACTTTTCCGAAATTTGACCGGTTTGCAACAAATCGGTGAGCTTCCGAGACCTCGCTTAATGGAAAAACGCGGTCAATATATGTTTTCAGGCGTCCCTCTGCAACGAGATTGATGATTCGTGTTAAATCCTGCGCTGCCATCTCTGGTGTTCTTGCATTCCCAAGGGTCCATCCCGTGACAATGCGTTGTTTTTGTTGTTTCGCTAAATCGAGATCTGTAGTTGGTGGTGTTCCGCTAGTTCGTCCGTATGAAACAACACATCCATTTTCTGCCAACGTTTGCTGGGTGCGCATGAAAATGTCGCCACCAATACTTTCGATTGCGGCATTGACCCCAACTCCCTGGGTTAGACGACGGATTTCAACAACAAAATCTTGTTTGTTGTAATTAATGGCGTCATCCGCCCCAATTTCTTTGACCTGATTGACCTTTTTGTCGGTGCCTGCTGTGGCGAAGACACGCGCCCCAAGGATTTCTTTCGCAATTTGGATACCAGCGGTTCCTACTCCACTACCACCTGAATGAATGAGTACAGTCAACGGAGCATCTTCAATTTCCTCCGATTTTTTTGACGAATTTGTTGAGAGATGATTGATTGACGATAGAGCGGCGGTATCGAGAAGTAAGACCCAGGCAGTTAGATACGCTACAGGGAGGCTGGCGGCCTGATCGTACTCTACGTCATTCGGTATTGGCACGACAATGCTTTCAGGCGCACTAACAATTTCGGCGTATCCCCCTGATGGAATTCTTGCTAGGACTCGTTGGCCAACTCGCAGGTGCGAAACATTCTCGCCAATTTCTGTTATGTCTCCTGCAACATCCCATCCCAAAACAAAGGGAAGATTATCCTCCACTAATCCATTGCCTTGACGGCGAGATAAATCACCCCTATTAATCGATGCGGCCTTGACGTTGATGAGTACGCTGTTTGGACTGATCTCAGGTTCTTCAACATCCTCGTAAACGAACACATTTTCGTCACCAAATTCGTGGATTACTGCGGCTTTCATTCATTACTCCTCAATTAACATTAGACATGCTTATTCTCTGCCAAAAAAGCGTTACGCGAGTGCGCAAACCCTTTAAGTTGTCTCGAAGGAAGAAAATTGTCCCTTTGAGCCATGCAAACGGATAATACATTAAATTTAATCATCTTCTTCTAAAAGCGCGTTGACGAAATAATTAGGGTCAAAGGCAATAAGGTCGTCGATTTGCTCCCCAACTCCGATGAACGCTACTGGTATCCCTAGTGAATGTTGAATGGCAAATACGATTCCTCCTCGTGCTGTGCCATCAAGCTTCGTTAAGATTGTACCATTGACCTTTACCGTGTTCGTGAATTCGGTTGCTTGGGTAAGACCGTTCTGTCCGGTTGTCGCATCAAGTACTAATAGAACCTCTGGTTTAACATCGGGCAATGTCCGTTCCACCACTCGATTGATCTTTTTCAATTCTTCCATTAAATCCGATTTTGTGTGTAAGCGACCTGCTGTATCAATCAAGATCGCATCCCGGTTTCGACTTTTCCCCGCTTGAACAGCGTCGAATGCTACTGCACCCGGATCCGCTCCAGGGCTGTGGGCGATAACGTCGACGTCTAATTGGTTTCCCCAGATCTTCAATTGATCAATCGCTCCGGCTCGGAAAGTATCTGCTGCCGCCAAGAGAACGGTATCCCCTTGATTTTTTAACAGATTCGCTAGTTTCGCTATGCTCGTTGTTTTGCCACTGCCGTTGACACCGACAATGAGGATCACCCTTGGTGTTTTACGATCGGGTTCATTGGAACTCTGGTTTTCCGGGTGTTGCAGAAGGACGAGCATTTCTGCCTTCAAAGCCAGCCGAATGTCTTCTCCATTTTGAAATTCACCTCGTTTAGCTCTCTCTCTTAGGCGAGAAAGGAAAGTTTCAGTCAATTCATAACCCACATCTGCACCAAGAAGGATCTCTTCTAGTTGATCCCACACTGAATCATCAATTGCTGAACCTGTCAGGAGATTTTTGATCCCGCCAAACCATGTTTGTCGAGAACGCTCAACACCTTTATGTGTTTTTTCTTTCTCTTGACCTGTAAACCATTTGAACATTTTGCCTCTTACTTATTAGATAATATTGTGGCCCACACTGTTGTTTTTAAAAGATCATCGTTCATTCTGATTAGTACCATTTTCAACGGTTGATAAACCTTGTTTAGCAGCATTTAATTCTGCTTGTCTCTTGCTTGTTCCCTGCCCTTCACCGAGTAAATTGTCTTCAGCCCACACTTGCGCGAAGAAAATCGGTCCGTTGTTCGTTTCTTCTGTTTCGACGATCGTATAGTGCGGAGTGATTTTCTTCTGTGCCTGTAAGACTTCTTGTAGATGGGATTTATGATCAATGTGTCGTGTATTGGAATTCCATGTCTTCATGACGGGATCTAGTACACGATGAATAAACGTTTCGGTTACTGTGCCACCTTGGTCGAGATAAAGGGCACCAATGATTGATTCAAAGGTGTTGGCTAAAATGCTGTCGCGATCACGGCCGCCCTGATGCTCTGCGCCGCGTCCAAGCTTAATGAATGAGCCTAATTGTAATGACCGTGCAATGTCAGCAATGGTGCTACCGCGAACAAGACCGGACCGCATTTTCGTTAGATCGCCTTCAGTAGCACTGGGTTCTACTTCAAAGAGCCAGGATGCTACAACAACTCCAAGCACTGCATCGCCAAGAAATTCAAGACGCTCATTTGACTCTAGCTTTGATCCGTTGGTCTCATGGACAGTTGAGCTATGGGTCAAGGCTTGCATTAACAACGTTTTGTCATTGAATGTAATGCCGAGGAATGTTTCGATTTCTCGAATATTGTCGTTAGGGTTCGTTTATTCCCTCCGAGGCTTGCGCGGTTGTTTGATCTCTTGAATATCTGGAAAATCTGAGATGGTTCGATAAATCGTTTCAAAGGTCTCTAGAGCCTTGGCCCCTTCGGGGGCTGGCATCAGTTTCAGATAAAAACCACTATCGTTACCAGGGAAAATTGTGGGTGTTCCAAATACACCATATTCCTCTACCGCTTCAGTGTGATCGCGTCCTATAGCCAATTTGGTATCAGGATTTATTATGTCTTTACGGAATTGTTCCAAATCTAAGCCACTTTCGGTCGCAATCTCTTCTAGGATGTCCATTTTGCCAATATCTTTTCTATCTTTGTGTCGTGCGGCGAGAAGAGAGACATGGAAAGCCTCGAATTTTTCAGCTCCTTGCTTGCGCGCGGCTTCGGCTGCACGGAATGACCACACTCCCCTGCTTGGAAAATCCTCATCCTGTTCCCAAACTTTCCAATCTGGTCCCTGTGTACTATTTACCTGCTCAAGAGAGAAATACTTCCAAGTGATAGAAAGATCATCTCCATAGCGTTCTTTAGCTTTCTGCAACATCACGGATGCAGTATATACATAGGGTCACGTGTAGTCATAATAGATTTCAAGTTCCATTTTGTTGTTAGACATTGCTTCCTCCTTGAGGGTGTGCGATACAATCGATACCGTATTGTAATTCTAACGGGTGTCAAATATCTGTCAATTCATTGTCAGAGAAAGAAGTAGAATAAAGAGTTAAGCGATGGGCAAAATTTAAAGCTTCGTTACAAATACAAAACTACTTAAATTCGGGTAATGACAAAATATTGTTTGGTTGATGAAGTGGTTCCGGTTGCCCAGTATTCCTCTCATTTGTTACTTTCCATAAAAGACGATTGCATGGCCCGGTTTACGAAGGATTGAAATTATAGATGAGGTTTTGGTTGGAAACGAAAGGGGGAATGATTGAATGGACGTTGTCATCGATAGTTTGGTAGGCGGGTCACAACGCGCCAAGGGAACTGTTGTCGTGATTGATGTTTATCGTGCGTTCACGACGGCGGCTGTTGCGTTTGATCGTGGAGCCGAGAAATTGATCCTCGTGTCGGATGCAAATGATGCTATTGCCTTACGTGAAAATGGAACTGTTGAACTGTGTATTGGAGAGTCTGATGGTGTCAAGCTAAACGGATTTGATTACGGAAATTCTCCTTTTGAATTGTCTAGTGCGGAATTTGTCGGCAAATCGATTGTTCAATGTACAAGTGCGGGGACTCTGGGAGTTACCTCTCTGAAAGCTGATCACGTAGATGATATATTCCTTGGGTCTTTTGTCGTAGCTGAGGCTACTACACGTGCGCTACGCGCTGCTAATCCTGAATTGGTCAACATCGTTCCGATGGGTTCTGGTGGGCGTGTGAGGACAGATGAGGATGAACAATGTGCTCTATACCTGAAGAACCTACTGGAAGGTAGAGTTCCTGATAAAGATGCAGTCAGGTCTTTGGTGGTATCTGGATCTGAATCCGAGAAGTTTGATGATCCAGGCAAACCACATTTTCACAAAAATGATCCGAATATTGCTCTTGATTTTGACCGTTATGGCTTCGCGATGCGAGTGGTTCGTGAGGACGGTTTACTGGTGGCGTATAAACAGGTCGTTAGCTGACCGAACTTCCATCATTTCAACTTTGGCAGCAGAGCGGATTAACGCGAGAGCTATAACCCGTCCCATTCCGATCGCACTGCCCGCTCCAGATACGAGGGCAACAGTGCCTTCAAGTGACGTCGCCATTGGTACCCCTCCTCAGCGCATGTGTATCACTGGAACAATCAGGAATCAATCAAGGTACCGATTCGTCGTATTCCATTCCAATATGACCTTCTGAAACAAGTTTTTCGTATTCCTTTGCCGTAAATCCTAAGACTTCTTTGTAGATATATTCATTATCTTGGCCAAGCTGCGGTGCATGCCTTCTGATCTTATTCGGTGTTTTACTCAATTTCCATTGAATGCCAGGATACGAGTGCGTTCCTGCATCGGGATGTGATACGTCTTCAAAGAATCGTCGTTCCTCGAGATGCGGGTCATTATAGGCATCTTTTTCATTGAAAACTGCACCAGATGGAACCCCGAGCGCTTGCAGCGAGTCCATAACCCAAAACTTATCTTTGTCGGCTGTCCATGTGCTGATGTATTCGTCAAGGGCTAAGCGGTTTTGATATCGACTGAGTGAATCAGAAAACCGTGGATCATTTGTCCAAGTGGGATTCTCCATAACTTGGCACAGAGCATTCCAGTCATGGTCGTTTCGACAAGCGATGGTGACCCATTGTTCATCACCCAAGCATTTGTAAACCTGGTGAGGTGCCATGGACCAATCTTGATTCCCCTCATGTTGGTGAACCCGACCATTCATCGTATAGTCCATTACAAAATCACCAATATAGGGGATGAAGTTCTCAGCGGTAACAAATTCAATGTGTAAACCTTGACCAGTGCGTTTTCGGTGGACGAGACCCATCATGACTGCCGCCGCTGCCGCCGCGCCGCCCGCATCTGCTGGAAATACGTCAGATAGTTGCCCCGGATCCATATGAGGGTAGGCTCGTATGATTTGATGCCCTGAAATTGCCTCCATATGAGACCCAAGAGTTCGGTAGTTTTTATATGGTCCATCTAGACCAAATGCTGGCATGTTCATCAATATGATTTGAGGATTAGCTTTCGATGCTTCGTCCCATGTCAAACCGTAACGTTCAGCAGTAACCGGCACTTGATTTTCGAGAATCACATCAGATTTTGCCATGAGTTGCCTGACAATATCCCTGCCCTTTTCGGTTCTATTATCGACGGTGATAGAAAGTTTGTTTCGTGCGTGACGATTAATATTTGCAGATCTGTTCCATGGACGGTCACCAGGTTCTTTGTCGGGATATCCAAATGCTTGTCCCTGTGCAACAGTTTTTGGATTTGGTCGGGCTTGTCCCCGTACGGAATGATATCGGCTTTCAACCCAAATGACCTCGGCACCCCAATCAGCGAGAAGTTGAGATGCATACGGGCCGACCCATATATGACAGAAATCAAGAATCCTGATTCCCTCCAATGGAAGTTTCTTACCCATATGTCAAATCCTCCTTCTTATATGTTCGGTACTATTGGTGATGATTTAAATCACTCCCTGATGTCGTAGCAACCCAATTTCTTCTGGGCTATACCCGAGATGTTCCATCACTCCGTTCGTGTCTGCGCCAAGTAACGGAGCCGGAGTGCGATTGGGTCTCTCGATCCCATGAAATCTGACGTTGAATCCTGGATATGACAATGGACCAGTTGCTGGGTGATCAATGGTTTGCCAATATTCACGCTCAATAAAGTGACGATCATTCACGATATCTTCGACTGTGTTAACAGGTGCGCCAAGAACACCAGCCTCTTGACACATATCGCGTAATTCTTGCTTGGTGTACTCGAGAAGCCACGGAATGAAAATGGCGTCAAATTCCTGCGCTGATTCTGGTTGAACCAACGCTACCGGGTCGTTCCACGGAGGTTCGTTCGCCAGGTGTTCAAGTCCCATCATTGGAAGGAGCCGATCTAAAAAACGCCTCCCACCGTTACTAAAATGAAAGTAACCATCCTTACAAGGATACGCTCCTGACGCTAACCGAGAACTTGGGAACGCGCGTTGAGATTGCTCACCCGTATACGCATGCACCAGCAGATCTCGTGTTCGACGATCAATACTGCCCATCCACGATTCATAAAATGAAATGTCGACTTGTTCTCCTTCGTCGCTTAAGAGGGCATTCCAATATGCAGTCATCGTGGCTGCTGCAACACATGAGCCGACATGAAACGATGCAATTCGTCCTGCTAGCTTTAGCGGATATTCGTCTATATGGCCAGAACTGATCATCGCTCCACCCATTGCCCATAAGGTGAGGTCGACTCCTTGATAATCCTTGTATTTCCCGTTCTGCCCATAATTGGTGATTGAGACCATTACAAGATTCGGGTTGATCTCGGATAGCGTTTTATAGCTTAATCCGAGTTTATCCAGATATCCGGGTGGAAAACTTTCCACAATAATATCTGTTTCCTTTATCAAATCTCTCACAATTTGTTGGCCACGATTGGACTCTAAATTTAATGTTACAGATCGTTTATTGGTGTTCAGAAATAGGAAGACTCCGGATTTCTCTAAATCAGGTTCATCGTGAAAAAATGGGCCTTCATGTCGTGCAGGATCGCCGGTTGTCGGCGGTTCGATTTTCAAGACATCGGCGCCGGCGTCAGCCAATAGTCGCGTGGTGTATGGGCCAACGAAGTAAGAGCTTAGTTCAAGCACTCGGACTCCTGTTAGCGGTAAATCAGCCATGGATTCCCTCCCTTGGGAATGTCGTTCAATATCTCAGGATTATGCCATATTAGTTGATTTAGTCTAGAGGTAACCCTGCCATGGCATAGATAACGGTATATCGTTGAAATAAAAGTGTAACGCGAGTCATCTAAATGTCTTATAGTAATGTGCACAATAATATATACGATCAAATCCTTCCTGAACTGAAAGAGAAAATGAGAAGGAATGCAGGAATTCGATAAAACGGTATTTTTGAACACTACGGTACCCCCGGGCCACCTTGAGTGGTTGCGCCCTTTTGGGGAAGCGGCGGTTCGTCGTGGAGAAAAACTTTACCTTGTTGGTGGTGTTGTAAGGGATCTATTGTTGAAAAAGCCTGCAACAGATTATGACCTTGTGATTGATGGTGATGTTTACGGTTTTTGTACGGATCTAACTGACTTGGGCGCAAAAATAGATGCGCAATCACAATTCAGGACGATGAAAATTCGTTTTGAGGATAAGATTCTTGATGTTGCAACATCCCGGCAAGAGCATTATGCAGTACCAGGATCCCTCCCTGTGATTGATCCGGCACCAATCGATGTTGATTTGCGAAGGCGAGACTTTAAAATCAATGCGATGGCAATATCACTGTTGCCTGACTCATTTTGTGAGTTGCTTGATCCCTACGATGGCCTAGTGGATTTACAGCAACGCCGTATTGATGTTTTGCATGAACAGAGTTTCCGTGATGATCCAACCCGGATATTGCGTGCCCTTCGTTATGCGTCAAGATTAGGGTTTGATATTGGCCCTATAACAGAATCCTATTTGCATCGCGACAAACAACATATCACTGCGATTAGCAGTGATCGTTTGCACAACGAATTAGAAAGAATCTTCTCTGAAGAGGGATCGCCAGAGATCCTTCAGCGGATAGAAGATTTTGGAATTTTGCGTACAATTTCTCAAAACTTAGTTTGGAATGATCGTCTCTCCAAGGCTTATTCATCCGCTATCGATCTATACGACACGAATATGCCCAAGTGGGATCTATATCTCGCATTGGTTGGCTTCGACGCGAATGTAAATGTGACAGAAGGGTTGCTTGGGGATTTTGGAGTGACTACTGATCAATCACGATATTTGATTGCGGCCGCTAATTTCAAAAAGGATGTTGACACGGTAGTTTTGGGCGCGACGAACGTTAGCAGCATGGTTTTCGCTTTGGATGACATTTCCTTAATGATCATCATGGTGTTTGCTTTGTATACGGAAAACGCAGATATTCGAACGATTTTGGAAAATTACATTGAAAATT
The DNA here is from genome assembly GCA_009392005.1 of SAR202 cluster bacterium. GTDB lineage: Bacteria > Chloroflexota > Dehalococcoidia > UBA6926 > VFHL01 > VFHL01. The sequence continues at coordinate 159,551 of VFHL01000004.1, read as the reverse complement.
TGCGCCATGTACGACCAGCCTTGGAAGCTCGAGATTTGTTGAGCATGGGTATTAAAGAAGGACCACAAATAAGTGGAATTCTTCGTGCGCTTCGCGCAAAGAGACTCGATGAGGGAATAACTGAAGAATGTGAACGGTCGTTGGTTCTCAAATGGGCAGACGCTGCTAGTCATGAAGGTTTCGATCCCGATCAAAATTAGTAGTTCTTTTCTATTGTCATTTGATCTGATTCAGGGTTTTCTTTAAACAAAATTAGCGGTTATATATTGACTATTCGGCAAGGTAAAAAATGGAAATTGAATTGGTTCACACGACAACATCTGATGACATTGTATTATCTGGCGCATATTTCGAGGCTAAACAATTGGTGCAAAACCCCAAAGTAGACGCCATCATTTTTTTTCATGGTGATGGCGGCAATTTCTACGGGAATCTATTATTGGAGCTCGGTGAATTGTTTTCATCTGCCGGTGTGTCTTTTTTGGCGGCGAATCGTCGAGGCCATGACGTGATCGCTAGAGGAGCTCCCAATGGAGCGCTCAAGGGCTACGCTTTTGAGTCTGTTTCGGAGAGTCCTATCGATTACGAAGCATGGCTCAACTTTGTACGTGCGAAAAATCATAGACGCATCATTTTAGCTGGACACAGTGGGGGTGCGGTGCGGGCAACATATGCTCAAGCGACTGTTCATTTTCCTGACGTTGTGGGTGTTGTTTCAGTATCGCCGGGTGAATATAACCACAAGGAAGTTGTTGAAACCCACGGCGAACAATTTGTCATGACGTATCGAGAAGCCGAAAGAGCGATCCAACGCGGGAAACCCGCCGAACTATTTCAACCTAGAATACCTTGGGGATCAATGTGGTCTGCAGAGGCTTTTGTGGACTGCTTCAATCCAGATAATCGCTACAGCGTGAGTGCTCATGCGATGAATACCGAAGTACCAACGCTGTATGTTTTTGGAGGAAATGAGGTTGAAATTGGTGGTCCTGAGGAATTGCCTGTTTGTGGACTAGCGATGCGCACCATACGCAGTCTGGCTTACCCCCATGTTGATGTTCGGGTTGTTAGTGGAGCCAACCACGGGTATGTAAATTGTGGCACACATTTAATGCAGCAGATAAAGGATTTTATCGATAATCTATAAGCAATGCGGTTATTCTTTTAGAAACTGAAGCGTGGCTTTTGGACGGGAACTCATTATTGCTTCTCTGGCCAATCATCGATTCCTAAGACATGTTTCGCATTTTCGAGGAAGATTTTTGGCTCTAATTCTTCTGCGACGCCGAGCTCTTTCCAATCTTGTAACCAACGGTCCACACTTAATGTTGGATGGTCGGATCCGAATAAGATCTTGTTTTGCAGCCGTGTGTGCATTTCACGAACAAGTGCTTCGGGGAAGTACCTTGGAGACCACCCTGATATATCCATAAAGACATTGGCTTTATGGACAAGCATTGATATTTGTTCTTCTTGCCATGGCCATGCAGGATGTGCAAGTATAATTTTCAGTTCAGGGATGTCTGCAGCAACGTCATCCCACCACATTGGGTCGCTGTATCGTAGACCTAAACCCCCTCCTCCGGGTTGACCTGATCCTCCACCAGCGTGTCCCGCGTGCGTGATGATTGGTACGCCGAGCTCCGCGATTTTTTCCCATATGGGATAGTACTGTGCTTCATGTGCGAAAAACCGCTGACCATTGGGGAAAAATTTAAATCCGCGCATGCCAAGTTCCTTTACGGCGTGTTCAACTTGCTTAACACCAGCTTGGCCTTTATGTGGATCAACCGATCCAAATCCAATGAATCGTTCGGGAAATTCATCAACGATTTTAGCGACCCATTGATCTCCTGTATAACGCTTTCCCGTGATCGTTTCATTATCTACCGGTAATAAACAGGCTACGATATCAAGTTTCTCAAAGGTAGCAGCCATGTCTGCAGGAGTTTTGGGCATTTCCCACGTTTGGTTGAAATAAGATCGCCCTGCTTCGCGGTTTTCTGATTCTGTTCCTGGTTCAGCAGGTGGATGGGTATGGATATCGATTGCACGCATTTCTTAAACTCCTTTGATGTTTTTGAGGGTATATATTCTACTTAGATTCAGGCCAATCATCGATTCCTAGGACACGCTTAGCATTGTCCAAGAAGATCTTTTGCGTGATGGATTCGTTCACAGCAATTTCTTCCCAGTCAGCCCACCATCGGTCTACATGAATTGCAGGATGATCTGATCCATACAAAACCTTATTTTGAATTCGGGTATGCATCTCCCGAACGAGTGCTTCAGGAAAATAACGAGGTGACCATCCAGATATATCCATATAGACGTTTGATTTGTGGACGAGCATCGAGATCTGCTCCTCCAACCACGGCCACGCTGGATGCGCCAATATGATGTTTAACTCAGGGAAGTCGGCTGCGACATCATCCCACCACATTGGGTTGCTGTAGCGAAGTTTAATTCCACCTCCGCCAGGCCTGCCCGATCCTACTCCAGCATGCCCAGAATGCGTGATAACAGGAACTCCTAGTTCCTGAATCTTTTCCCATATGGGATAGTATTCTTTGTCGTTCGCGAAAAATTCTTGACCATTTGGAAAAAATTTGAAGCCCCTCAACCCAAGGTCCTTCACTGCTTTTTCTACTTGCAAAACACCGGATTTCCCTTTATGCGGATCAACAGATCCAAAACCAATAAAGCGTTCGGGGAATTCATTCATAATACTGGCTACCCACGCGTCTCCGGTGTAGGGTTTGCCCGTGATCGTTTCACTATCAACGGGTAGTAGACAGGCGACAATGTCTTGGCGTTCAAATACCTCAGCTAAATCAGCGGGTGTTTTTGGGCGTTCTTCCGTTTGTCGAAAATATGACGACATTGCCTGCTGTGCACGGAGCTCTTCTTCTGTTTGTGACCCTGGTTCTGTTGGAGGATGTACGTGTATGTCAATTGCTCGCATTAGGGGGGATCCTTTCCTTCCGCATTCTCGTGTATTGAGGTTACCACACTAAGACCTCTCAGCGTCTATTTGCAAACCTTGCATCGAGGAACGCAGTGATGATATGTGAGGGGCCTGGACACCCAATTGGCTTGCGCGGCGGATTGGTTCGCTGAATATAGCGTCAATTTCCATCTCTCGCCCATGAATAAAATCTATCATTGTACTTGGCTGGTATGCACCCATTGTTTTCGTCAAATCAAACATCCTATTTTTCATTTGATAGTTGTCAATGCGTCCCGATTCTTCATGCGCTTTGAGATCGGCATTTCCAATTGCGATCACTTCATCCATCAAAGAACCTGCTGCTTCGGTTAGGCCTGGGTTACTTAGGATCAGGTCAGTTGTTATTCCGCCTTCAACGACTGAAATTCCATTAAAGGGAATGTTCCAGCACAGTTTCTCCCACCTCGCTTGTAGCAAGGATGGAGATGAGGCGACCTCAACTTTTGATGTTTGCCACAAATTTGTCGCGTGTTTTAACAAATCTTCGTCGTTCCCAAAATGCCCAATAGTGATTGGGCCATAATCTAAATGATTAATGATTCCAGGTTCTCCTCGATTGATGCACGTAAATGCTAATCCTCCGAATATCTCTTGTTCTTTAAACAAACTTGCGAAAAACTCTTCGAGACCGAGTCCGTTCATTAAAACCAAAATGTTCGTGCTTTCGTGTACACATGGTGATAATAATTCGAAAACGGCATCGATTGTAGTCGCCTTTAGGGCGCATATCACCCAATCTACAGGTCCGATATCTTTGCTGTGGGTGACGATTTGTGGTTTGGAAATATATAGATCATCGTCAGGGCTGTTGATCATGAGTCCATTTGACTTTACAGCGTTGTAATCACGTCGCATCAGGAATGTGACATCGTGTCCGGCTTCTGCCAAACGAGCGCCGTAATAACCACCTACGGCACCAGCTCCGATAATGGCAATTGATGTCGGATTTAAGACGGGCATTCAATGGTCCCTTTCGTTCGGATTACGATCACCCTCTACAATATTCTCATATCAAATCAGTTTGTTGTTTGTAGAAGTTGTAAGGTATTACCATCAGGATCTTGAAGTGTTGCGACCCATCCTCCCCAAGATTCTTTCTCTGGCCGGCGAATGAAATGTGCTCCTCGGGCGTTGAGTTCTGTATAAGAAGAATGGATATCTGAGGTCTCAAAATTGATCATTATCCGAAAAGGATCTTTTGAGGGCCCTTGTACATTTGTATGTCTCCCGATGTTCAGGCGCATACCAGGACGCAGTTCAAAGACAACCGCTGAATCGTGTGATGATCGCAATTGTATACCGATTATATCCCGATAGAAAAGCATCAATTCTTCAAGATTATCGGTGTACACGTTGATTCCAATAATATCCTGTATCATCATTTTTAAACTCTCTTCTGAATGCTACTTGGTTAGGTTTCGTTCGGTCTCGCCTAGATTCTGGCGTAACTGGTTTTATAATGGAAGAGCAAATAAATGATTTGAAAGGGAGAATATTATGCGTCCCAATCCGCTGAAAGAACTTTGGGCATCAGGAAAGTCTGTTGCTGTTGGATGGCAGTCAACTGCCGATACGTACGTTACCGAAACAATGGCGAACTCTGGGTTTGACGCGTTAGTACTTGATATGCAGCACGGTATGGGTATAGGGCCAGATCGTGCAGTTCAATGGCTTCAGGTGGTGAGTACCACGAATACGGTGCCCATTGTTCGTGTCCCATGGAACGAACCAGTCTTTATTCAGACCGTTTTAGATGCCGGTTCATATGGAGTGATTGTACCCTTAGTGAACAACGGTTTAGAGGCAATCAAGGCTGGTAAAGCGAGCAGGTATGCTCCCGTCGGATTTCGCAGTGTTGGACCTAACCGAGCACGCTATTATGCTGGTGCTGACTACGCGCAATTCGCCAATGAAGAAATCCTCTGTTTTGTGATGGTTGAACATCCAGATACCCTTGCACATCTCAGCGATATGGCAGCGGCTCCGGGTGTCGATGGTTTTTATATTGGCCCATCTGATTTAGCCGTTGCGATGGGCCTTCCGTCGGCAACTGGGCAGGATGATCCACGCCACCAAGAAGCATGTCAACAGGTTCTCGATGTTGCGAAGAAACACGGTATTGTGGCTGGGATTCACTGTGGAAGCCCGGAGCAAGCGGCTGCAAGGTTTGAACAGGGATTTCAATTCTGCCCCGTTGGAAGTGATGTTGGCTTTGTTTCTCGTGGCGCTACAGCAGCAATGAATCATGTTCGCGAAGTTCTCCCTAATCTTATGAGTGAAGAGGGTCCAACGTCTATTTCTGGCGGTTATTAAGGCTGGTGGAAGAAAAGTAGTTTTTGATGAAAATCATCATTGCTCCGCAAGAATTTAAAGGGACTATGTCTTCGATGTCCGTTGCTCAAGCGATTCATGAAGGAGTGATAGCGACATTACCTGAGGCGGAAACCGTATCGATGCCGATCGCTGATGGAGGGACTGGTACCGTTGAAGCTTTGGTTTCAGCAACAAAGGGCCATTATGTTGATACCCCGACAGTCGATCCTCTTGGCCGACCAATCATCGCAAGATGGGGAGTTCTGGGCGATAAAAAAACAGCTGTAATTGAAACAGCCTCAGCATCTGGCTTGGCGCTTCTCAGGGATCATGAAAGATTACCGTTAGTTACATCCACTGAAGGAACGGGCCGGTTGCTTCGTACCGCCTTGGACGAGGGGTATCGACGGATACTTGTCGGACTAGGTGATAGCGCTACAAATGATGGTGGGATGGGATTTGCAAGAGGTATCGGGATTCGTGCATTAAATATCTTGGGCGAGGACCTTCCTGCAGGGGGGGGCGCATTGGATCAACTCGCTAAGTTAGACCTGACTGGTGCGCATAAGCATCTTTTTGAATCACAAATAATAGCTCTTTGTGATGTGACAAATGTGCTTTGTGGAAATGAGGGTGCTTCAGTCGTATTTGGACCGCAAAAAGGGGCTGATATTGCGGCAATCGAAACATTGGATAGGGGTTTGTCTCGGTTCGTGGATGTGGTGCAAAAGCAATTTAATCTGGATATGGGCACGCTTGTGGGGGGCGGCGCGGCCGGTGGGTTAGGAGCAGGTCTTGTCGCATTATGTGGAGGGGAACTACGATCGGGATTTGATGTGATTAGTGAGTACCTAAAAATCGAAGATCTAATTGCAACGGCGGATATTTTGATCACCGGTGAAGGGCGGCTTGATTTTCAGACACGGGATGGTAAAGGAGTCGGTAGAGTTGCAGCTATCGCAAAACAGAATAGGGTTCAAATTGTGATAGCAATTGTCGGTCAAAATAGGTTGACTATCGATCAGGTACGCTCCATCGGAATTGATTACATTGTCTCTTTAGATACGAATGGCGAATCGCGTGATGATGTAAGCAATTTGGCATCGGACTCGGCAGACGAGATACGATTAGCAGTCGAAGGTTTGATGAGGCAAATAGATTACACAGAAATAAAGAGTAAGTATTAAATGGCAAAACTTCCCCGTGTATTTGTTACCAGAAGATTACCGAAAGAAATCCTGTCTCAGCTCGATGATCATGCACATGTTGATCTTTGGGATAGTGATCTTCCTCCAGATCCGGATAATCTCCTAGATCATGTTCGAGAGGCAGAAGGATTGTTATGTTTGCTGACTGATCGTGTTGATAAAGCACTGATACAACAGGCGAAATCACTTCGCGTTATTAGTAACATGGCGGTTGGTACGGACAACATTGACCTCTCTTTTGCAACCGCACAGGGTATTCCAGTGGGAAATACCCCTGGAGTACTGACAGAGACGACCGCTGATTTTGCATTCGCATTATTGATGGCGGCGGCGCGACGAGTGGTAGATGGAGATAAATATGTTCGCGATGGAAATTGGAAAACGTGGGGTCCAAGCGTCCTTCTTGGTCAGGATGTTTTTGGGAAAACACTTGGAATCATCGGCTACGGCGCAATAGGTCGGGCGGTTGCACGTCGCGCACAAGGATTCTCAATGAAGGTCATGTATAATAGTCGATCCCAAAAAGACATGGATGAGAAAATAGGTGCAACCTATGCAGAATTGGAAGATCTATTGGAGCAATCGGACTTTGTGTCGCTCCACGTACCGTTGACGGATGAAACACGGCATATCATCAGCACCAAAGAATTAGAGTTGATGAAAGAGTCAGCCATTTTAATCAATACCGCGCGCGGACCTGTTGTGGATCAAGGCGCGTTGGTTAAGGCCCTTGGGAACAAAAACATTGCGATGGCTGCAGTTGATGTAACGACCGTCGAACCGATCGATGCAGGCAACCCCTTACTTTCGTTACCAAACGTCATCGTAACCCCTCATATTGCGAGTGCAAGTACTAGAACTCGGCGTCAGATGACTCAAATGGCTGTGGATAATTTGCTGGCGGGATTACATGGCGACGTACTGCCCCATTTCGCGAATCCTGAAGTTTCCACATAGAGATATAAATTCGAATCCTGTTCGTAAAAAAAGAAGGGGCACAATTAGTGCCCCTTCTTGCAGTGCGTTGTTGTTTCGTTTATGAGCCAGCTAATGCTGCGTCGATCTTTGTTGCAGCATCGGCTTCGACCCAGCCTCTCCATGCAGCATCGTTGTTGGTTAGGAAGTGAATGGCTGCCTGTTCGAGAGTACCTGCGGTTTCATTGTGATGTACCACCGTTGCCATCAACGCTTCTTGGCCCATCGTCATTTTGAAGAAAAGCGGGGGCATTTTTGCTCGTGTACCGTAAACTCCTCGATATAGCGCTGTAATGACATCTTCTTTTTGATATTCACAGTGCTCGTCGATAGAATCACGTTTTCCATCGATAAAGTTATTGACTCGTGCCCAGCATAATTGGTTCGCTGGTGGTTCTTCTATTCGAGTCCAGTCCTGACTTTGCAGCAGATAAGATGGTTCTCGGAAGTATCCGATAATCGCTTCCCCAGCTGCACCGGCGTCTGTCAACGTTTGTTCCAGTGCTTCGTAACTTTCTGGATTCACTGTCGTGAACGCGCCAGATAGACCATAAGTATCAAGTTTGATCTGATTATGATTTGCGCATGGCCATGCGGTTGGGCAGCTAATGAATTGACCACCTAATACGTCAGCAAAATCAGCGAGGTTTTCAACTTTTTCGATGCCTGGATTCGCCTCGACAATGGCCGTTGGTATGAACCATCCAGCGTGCCCATCTTCATACACGGCACCCCGATCTCCGATAAACTCACGTTGTTCTGTGATGTTATACCACTTTTGGTATTCCCTGCCCCAGGCTTCCATAATGACATCTGCTCGTCCGTCGGTGATCATTTCTTGGAATTCTTCCTGGTTAGCAGGAGTTACAAACTCCGTCTCAGTGTCATAGCCTTTTTCAACGATGTACATCATGATGGCTGATGCGACCTTATTTGTTTCCCAGCCGTTATCAACAAATTTCAAAGGTCCAGACCCGGGAAGAGGTGTCGCTTCAGTGCTAGTTTCACCGCCGCCGCCGCATGCACTACTAATGATTGCTGCGATCGTAACAATACCGACTGCCCACATCCATGAGCGACGGATACTCGTTAATGTCATATTCCTGCCTCCCCTGTGCTTGGTTTACGTTCTTCAATTTGCGAATTCTCTACTTCTTTGGCTGAACGTTAATGTCACCAAAGACTTGACGGATAGTAGCAGCTTCTATATTAGAAGGCAATCTTATTGATGTCCTTTTAAGGTACTTTCGTAATTGCTGCGGAACATTAAATTAAGGGGGATTTTTAGAATGGTAATTCTACTCCACGTCCTTCCTTACGCGCGTTCTCATATATGACTTGGCCGATCGCGATGTCTTCGAGCCCAATCCCATGCGATTTAAACAAGGTGATGTGGCTTTCTTCTAGTCGTCCGGGAATTTGCCCGGAAGCGATTCGGCTTAAGTCGATTAACTTACTTCGGTTGATCAGTCCGCGGGTGAGAGCACCGATTAAGTCTCCCCCCTCGAGATCAATTTGGGTCGTGTCATCGACTGCAATTATATTCGCACGTTCTGCTACAGCATCATCAATCTCTTTCCGGAGTAAGGAATTTGATCCGACGGCATTGACGTGGGTCCCTTCACCAAGCCATGCACCGTTCAATACTGGATCGGATGAATTTGTAGCGGTGCAAACGATATCCGCGCCATCTGTGGCTTGTTGCGCAGTATCGACTGGTGTTGCTTCTATGTTTGTTAATTTGGCAATTCGCTCTGCAAATTGTTTTCGACGATCAGGTGTACGGCTGTAGATTCGGATATGTTTAATATCTCGGACAGCGCAAACTGCTTCAATTTGTGTTTCGGCCTGAAAACCAGCTCCAATGACCCCTAAACTGACCGATGATTTACGCGCCATATATTTTGTTGCGACTCCACTTGCAGCACCTGTACGTAATTGGCCGAGACGAGATACTTGTATCAGGGCTAGCACATTCGCAGATGCGATATCAAAAATCAGGCATAAACCACCGCCGCGTCCGAAATATGTTTTGTGACCTCCGATACCTGTTGCGGTATCCATAGCCGGCATAATCTGCATACCTCCAGACGGCGTCGCTAATCGCCTACGTGGGTGGTTCACAGCAGTTCCATCTCCAAAATGTTGAAACGCTTCATCAACAGCTTGTAATGCTTCCGGCATGGTTACAAGTTCTTGAACTTCCTCGTTTGAAATAAAAAGAGCCATTCTGCTCTACCTCCGCGTTTATGTTTGTAACAATGGTAGCAAAGCAGAAATGAATTTCATATGTGATTCTTTGAACATAATTTTGTTATAGTTGTGAGTAGGATTTGTAACGTGTATTCGCTTTGTTTGGAACTAGATTTGAAATTGCAATTTTGACGGCTCGAACGCGAGCACGAAGAGTATTTCATCGAATGGTTTTCTAACAGTTCCGAGTATGCTTAGGATCCGATAAAAATAGTGGAAATAACGTGAGGGTAATGATGGCAAAACAAAAAACCATAGGGGCACTAAAAAAAAGTGGTTACAAGAGCCTGCCAATAAAAGAGGAAATACGCAACAATTTGATTCGTAAGATGCGTAACGGGGAAAAATTATTTCCCGGTATTCTTGGGTTCGAAAAAACTGTGATTCCACAAATCGAAAACGCAATTCTTGCCGGCCAAGACATTATATTCCTTGGAGAACGTGGTCAAGCGAAGAGCAGGATGATACGAGGCCTTGTGAGCCTTCTTGACGAAGAAATCCCTGTGGTTGCGAATTGCGAGATTAATGATGATCCATTTGCCCCTATTTGTTCGAGTTGCAAGGAAGCGATTGAGAAAGAAGGAGATAAGGTTGCAATTGAATGGATGGCAAGGGATCTTCGTTACGGAGAGAAACTAGCTACCCCTGACATAACGATTGCCGATCTTATCGGCGAGGTTGACCCTATCAAAGTTGCTGAAGGGCGCTATCTATCGGACGAATTCACGATTCATTATGGGCTTGTCCCACGCTCACATCGAGGAGTGTTTTGTATTAACGAACTTCCAGACCTTTCTGAGCGCATTCAAGTTGGGCTTTTGAATATCATGGAAGAGCGAGACGTACAAATTAAGGGGTACAAGGTTCGACTTCCACTTGATGTATATCTTGTTGCAAGCGCAAATCCAGAAGACTATACAAATCGGGGCCGGATCATTACACCACTGAAGGATCGATATGGATCACAGATTCGAACACATTATCCACAAGAGATTGAAGAAGAGATTAAAATTATGGATCAAGAGCGGTTGGTGTTCGGTGAAGTGGAAGATTTGAGCGTAGAAGTCCCCGATTTCATGAAAGAAATAGTTGCCGAATTTTCCAATCTCGCGAGACATAGTCCCGACGTAAATCAGCGTTCAGGAGTAAGCGTGCGGGTGTCGATTGATAATTTTGAGACGCTGATCTCGAACGCTGAAAGAAGAGCGATTCGTATAAATGAATCAACTGCTGCACCGCGGGTCAGTGATTTGGCATATTTAACGACATCAACGATGGGAAAAATCGAACTCGAGAGTTTGGAAGATGGACGGGAAAACCATCTTATCGAAGATTTGACCAAGAAGTCAGTTTTGAACGTTTTCAACCGTCGCTTTAACATCCAAGAATTTGATGATTTCCTTATTAAATTCGATGAAGGATTAGCTGTTGATGTCTCGGATATGATGGCGAGCACTGATTACGCGGGAGAGAATGCAGCATTACAAGGATTAGATCAAGCCGTTGAGAGGTTGGGTTCCAAAACATCACCAGCTACAATTGCATCGGCGATTGAATTCATATTAGAGGGCCTCCACTTAAATCGGAAGCTGAATAAAGATAAGCATGATACGGGGATGCGCTACAAAAGTTAAGCTAATTCGATGACGGCATCGCTTGAGCTACGGGAGCATCAGTTAGATATCCATAACGATTTTCAATGAATCGTTTGTTTGATTAGCATACATGCTATAAGCCTCATCGACTTCAGATACATTTCGTTGATGGGTGATCATCCATGATAGATCAATCCAGCCCTGCTCGATTAACGTTACGATCTCCTTTATTGATTGGGTGGGGTCTGTTGACGCTGCGCTTCTTGAGGGGATTATTTTTATTTCGCGTCTTGTGAAAGACGAATAATTGATTGGAATAACCTGTTCGTCCGTAATTCCAAATGCCAGCAGATTGCCGCCAAATTTCACCAATTCGAGTGCTAGATTAATCCCTTCGGGAGTCCCCGAGGCTTCGATCACGAGGTCGGCTAATTCACCACTGGTCATTGATCTTAGTTCTTTGACGGGATCCTCATCAGGATGCAATACAGCCTTCGCACCCTGCCTTAACGCCCATTGGCGCCGAAAATCGATACTCTCGACCCCTATAATTGATGTTGCACCTAACTTAGATGCTGCTTGAGTAAATGAAAGTCCAATTGGGCCCTGTCCGACAATGGCTACTGTTTGCCCGATAACTGGTGGGATGAGTTTGAACGCGTGCATCACTGTTCCGAATGGTTGTGCCATGAGTTGAACTGATGGGTCGCCACTATTGCTAACAGGAATAATCCTGTTAGCAGGGATGTGAGCGAATTCAACACCACCGCCATAATTACCTGGGGGCGATAGAACGATTGCTCGGTCACCTGTTTTAATCCCTTCCACTCGGCTTTCTTGAATGATCCCGATCGTTTCATGACAAGGAGCGCCAGCTTTAAACGGATATTCCTCTTCAGGAGCAACTTCTCGATAGCGCACCATATCTGATCCACAAATCGAGATCCTTTCGGTTTTGAGAATTACGTGATCATCATCAATCGTTGGTGTCGGGCTATTTACTAGATCCATTTTCTGTGGACCAATCAATTGAATTGCTTTCATGTAATAACCTCACAGCCTCAAAGGGTCTTCTAGAAGAAACTAGTGCTCGATGTAAATATCGACGGTATTTTGCGGTTAGTTATCCGCTCGGTTTAATGCGAAATTGGTTAACGTTCGTACAGCAACGCCGGTTGCACCTTTTACTCGGATTCCTTTATCTTGGCTACTCATGGATGTGGCGGCAATATCGAGATGTGCCCAGGGCGTTTTCTCAGCAAATTCTTCTAAGAATTTGCCCGCGGTTATCGCTCCTGCTGGTGCTCCTCCTGTGTTTTTTATATCGGCTGTTTGGCTCTTTATCTGTTCTTTATAGTCCTCAAATAGTGGTAATTGCCAATAAATCTCCCCTACCCTATCCCCTGCAGAGATAACTTCGTCAATTAAGGATTGATCGTTGCCCATAATCGCGCTGCATACGGTTCCTAATGCGACTCGTGCTGCACCCGTTAGGGTCGCAACATCGATTAATGGGGAATAGTTTTTTGTTTGTGCATAACTTAACGCATCTGCTAAAACAAGACGTCCTTCAGCATCCGTATTTTCTACTTCGATGGTCTTGCCATTCATAGCCGTTAATACGTCTCCGGGCTTGGTCGCATTACCGCCAGGCATGTTTTCTGTCGCTGCGACAATTCCTGTAACATTGATCTTCGGTTCCAATTTCCCTATCGCTGTAAGTGCACCGATTACCGCTGCGCCTCCCCCCATGTCGCCTTTCATGGCTCCCATGTTCGCGGCTGGTTTTAAGGAGATCCCTCCAGTATCAAAAGTTATCCCTTTCCCCAAAAAGCAGATTGTTTGATCGCTATCCGGATCACCTTTGTATGTCAAGATAATGAATTTAGGTGGTTGATGGCTTCCTCTCGCGACACCGAGAAGTGCTCCCATCCCGAGTGACTCCATCTCTGGTTGTTCCAATACATTGCATTTTAAGGCACTGTTATCTGCTGATGTCTGTGCCGCTGCCGCCATATCGGTTGGCGTTAAATGATTACCGGGTTCATTGATTAAATCACGTGCGAGCATAGTGGATTCGGCAATTATTGTTCCCTTAGTGATGCCTTTCTGCGCCTCGATCCGGGTTTCTCCTTCTTTGTCAGTCCAATCGTGAACAAGGGTTAGTGTGTTAAAGTCATCGTCTTCGTCCTCGGATGAATCATTGTCACGATTCCCTTTACGTTTCAAGAATTTATAGAGTCCTAGAAGCGTACCTTCAGTTATTGCTTCAATAGCATCGGCATGGGAGAACCCGACATCTTGATTCGAGTACGGAGTGGAAGTAACATGCTTCACTTTTTTTCTTCGAAGAAACCGTGCGACTTCGGCACAATTCGCACGGAAAATATCCAGAGTTAAGTCAGCAGTGTGTCCATGCCCAACTAAAACAATGCGTTCAGTTGGAATACGACCCATCGCATGCAATAAATTGATCTCTCCGCTTTTGCCAGTGATCTCTCCATCGTCAATTAGCTCCGATAAATATCCATCAAGCGCTTTGTCTATCTCAATGCCATGTTCATCGAAGTGTGCTTCATCCTGAAAAACATGTAGTAGAATCGCGTCAGCCTTGATCTTCGAAAGCTTCCCCTCGTCCAGTTGAATGTTCATTGAATGACCTCTCTTATTCTTTCACGAATGTTTAGTCGGGAATCCCCCCCTATTATATTCTTGCAAGGTGTTGTTTCGCCAGATAAACGGAGACATTCACGGGATTGGACGGTCAAAAAGGAGCCGGCTTATCAATATCGATAACAGATTTCTCTCTTTAGATTGCCTATCGGTTTGCAAACTTGCTGTTAAACGACGGATGATGATTAAGCATGTGATAGCTGTGATGCCGAATACCAATTCTTGTGGATAGTTAGTAAACCACGTAGCAATGGGAAAGATGACGATACCCATTAACACTCCTAATGGAGCAATTTTTGATTGAGGACCTTGCAAGAATTCTCCTTGCGTGCCTTGCTGTTTTGCATGGGCTTTTTGTGTCGATTCTTTCCAAAGAAAACCAATTAACGGTGGAATAAAACTTATAAGCAAAGCCCAAGGCACGATGGTCAGAGTTGCACCAACTGTTGTCACGTTGCCTCGGCCCCCTTTGATGAGCAATAATGCTGGCCACATTTGACCCGATACTGCTAAAACAGAGGCCAGTGAGATAATCCACAAATCAAATCCGAGCCATGTGGTCAATACAACAGGTAGCGTTCCTTTTAGTAGGTCGGCTAGGACACCAATAATACCCGTCACGAATCCTGCTTGCTGGATGAGGTTACTTGATCCTGGATTGTTCGTCCCAGATTTATATATATTTATCCCTTTGGATGCCCCCAATAGATAGATAAACGGGATCGACGCAAATAAATATGTTGTGATCAAAGCAATAATGTTTAAAACCATAAGTGTTATACCTGAATCCGCTTAACGTTTGAAACGCGAAGACGTTGAAAAGACATGGAATGAATCGTTGTTGGCATTATTACTTGTGGAGTCCCTAATTCCAAAGGGGTATTTACTACGCTGATAATGCTGTTGTTACCCAGCCTCCAATAAATTGCAAAGCCAATATTGCCACGATTGGTGAGAAATCCATCATTCCGACTTGCGGAAGAATGCGGCGGATCGGCGCCAGAATTGGTTCGGTAATTTGATCTAGGAGCGAAACAACCGTTTGATTCGGAGGGCGGCCCATCACGATTCCTACCCAAGACAGTATCGCACGCAAGATAATTGCGTATGTTATGACGTCTATGAATATTCGTACAAAGTTAATTAGCACGTGCACTTAGCCTAACGAAAGAGACTTTTCGAATGCTCTTTGAACTGCAATTGTTAACGACGCCCTCATGCCACCTTCTTCTAGCGCTTGTAGAGCATCAGCGGTCGTACCACCCGGTGAGGTAACCATGTTTCTTAGGTTGGCCGGATGCTCGTTCGATTGAGCAAGGAGTTCTGTTGTTCCAGATAAAGTTTGGAGAACCATTTTGTGCGCTTGTTCCCGTGGCAAGCCAACATTGACTGCCGCGTCAATAAAACTCTCGATGAATAGCAAAACATATGCAGGCCCACTTCCGGATACCGCTGTTGCCATATCAATAAAACGTTCAGTGTCGACATACATTTCTTTTCCGAGCGCAGCCAAGATAGTCTGTGCTTGATGTTTTTGGCCTTCAGTCGTATCTGTTGCTGCAGTCCAAACACTCATGCCCATTCCTATTTGTGCGGGTGTATTTGGCATGACCCTAATCACTTGGTCATGTTTTAATATGTTTCGCACTCTTTCAATACGGATACCGGCAGCTATGGATACGACAACTTTTTTAGCATTTAGATGTCCAGAAAGAGGCTTCAACGCTTCGTCTAATGTTTGTGGTTTGACAGCAATAATGATTGTGTCAGCATTTTTTACCACCTCATCATTCGCACTAGTGGCGGCAACGGAATACATGTCTCTCAGGGTTTTCCGGCGTTGGTCAACTGGATCAGACACGGTTATATTTTCAGGTTTTGTGACGGAACTAGCCAGTACTCCGCGAATAATCGCTTCTGACATTGCGCCGCCGCCAATTAAACCTATTTTCATGTCGCCCTCTTGAGACCAATTTAGATATTTGACAGCAGCTACAGTACCATAAATCTACATGTGTTAGTGAAGGTGCGATCGTACTACTACGAGCACAATAATTTTGGCGGTTAGTGGATTGCGCGTCGCTTGGATATTGAATTCACCTTTTGCAGTTTATCTGAGCAGTGTTGATTAACATTTACTGTACCCACATGAATAGCATTTCAAGCAGCCCTCTTCAAATGTAACAGTTCCATAACATTCAGGGCATTGGTTCGCACGTAAGCCTCCCATTCGACCTGTGGTCGGCTCTGAATCAACAGGATCAGACGCTACGAGAGGAACAACATTTGTTTCTTGAGACCCAAAGAGGCTGTTTTGCTGCGCTTCTGGCGCGATCGCAATTTCTCCGTCATTGGCATGCGCTAGTTGATGGCGCATTAGAGCAAGTGCAACGGCATCTGGTGATGAGCTCACCATAACACCCTGATCCCATGTCGGGCAGCAGGTTATACCCCTTAATTGGTCGATAACCTCTGATTCGTTGACACCAGACCTTAGCGATAGTGACGCTAGTCTTGAGATTGCTTCAAGATATGCTGAATCACATCCACCGGCTTTTCCAAGAGCCGAGAATATCTCGAACGGACTCCCCGCTTGGTCAAAGTTGATTGTGATGTACATACTTCCATGCCCGGTCCGGATCTTCTCAGTCACGCCGTTGATAACGGAGGGTCGCTCACGCGGAATCGGGCTGACGAGATCAGCCTGCGCACTATCCTCTTCGACAGAAGATGCTCCAGTCTCCAGAACTTGCATATTTTTCGAGCCGTCGCGGTATACGGTTATTGCTTTACAGTCTGTTTCCCAAGCCAATAAGAAAGATTTTTCGATATCTGCAACAGAAGCATCATTGGGTAAGTTAATGGTTTTCGATACTGAATTAGTGACATTATCTTGCCACGCGGCTTGCATACGCACATGCCATTCTGGCTCTATCACCATGGATGTCCGCACGCCGTGTGTATCTAAAACTGTACGTATATTGTCATCAATACTGCCTGGGTCTTCAGCTAATTGTTCAAGAATCGCTTCTGCTTTCTCCTCCCCCATTTCAGTAATCAATGCCTTACGTACAGGAATTGGTGCATCCAAGAATCGGGCACTTGTCCCTTCGTGATCTTCCCAAAGGATATTGGACCACCACGCAAGTGCAAAGTGGGGTTCGATCCCTGAAGAGCAATCAGCAATTCGAGATATGGATCCTGTAGGCGCGATTGTGACGACACTGGAATGTCGAACTGGTGGTAGGCCTCTTTCTTTCAAGCCAGATCGCTCGTATTCTGGAAATGTTCCACGTATATCAGCTAGTTTGGCTGATTCGGACCACGCGGTATCTTTGATAAATTTCCCGACTCGGCTGGCGAGGGCGATCGCCTCTTCTGAATCATATGGGATGCCTAAGCTGACAAGAGCATCAGCCCAACCCATCACGCCAAGACCTATCCGTCGCGTTGCTAGATTAACTTCCCGTAATTTCTCAATCGGAAACGTATTAACTTCAATAACGTCATCCAAAAAACGGACTCCTAGTCGGACGGTATCCTCTAAAGCATTCCAATCAAAATCTGGAGCGAATCCATTGTCCGTGTCAGAAAATAGCAAATGTTTACCAAGGTCAATTGAACCCAAGCAGCAGTTGCCGTAGTCTTCAAGAAATTCTTCACCACAGGGATTGCTCGTTTGAATCAGCCCCATTTGTGGGTTTGGCGCCGTCTCCCAGACGCGGTCCATGAAGACTATTCCAGGGTCACCGGTTTTCCACGCCGATTCACATATCTCTTGCCATAACTCTCTTGCTTTGACCGTTTCAATCACTTCACCAGTACGGGGGGTGATCAAATCCCAGTCTTTGTCATCGCGTACAGCGATCATGAATTCATCCGTCACTTGTACTGAAATATTGAAATTTTGTACAGTTGCGTCATCATCCTTGGCATGAATAAATTCCCGAATGTCTGGATGGCTAATATTTAGCTGGCCCATGTGAGCACCTAAACGGAACGCTCCTTGTGTTAGGGTCGCACCAACAGCGGAGTAAAGTTTCATTACGGCGACCGGTCCACATGCCATACCGTGTGTTGTCGCTATCGGGTCACCCTTTGGGCGGAGGTTGGAGAAACCAAATCCGATACCTCCTCCCCATTTTTCTATCATAGCGGCATCGTAAGCTACCTGCATGATTGAATCCATGGAGTCCTCGGGGGACGTTACAAAGCATGCGCTAAGTGAGCCCTTGCCGTCTTTCCCGGCGTTCACCATGGTGGGCGAATTCGGCAAGAATTTTAATGATGACATTAGATTATAGAATTTATGCGTCCAATTCAGCACCTCGGAATTTTTCGCTTTGAAATGCTTTTCGCCCTGTGCGACTGCACTGGCAACGCGGAGGAAAAGATCCTTTGGGGTTTCAATCACTGTGCCACTCTCGTCGCGTGATAAGTAGCGATTTCTAAGCACAGAATCTGCATTTGGTGCTAGGTTGTCCATCTCTGGCTCATCAGCAGGATTCCATTGCGGTTCGCCCCGCTTTTTTTGTCCTCTGCTGGCCTTGGTATCCGCTTGTATTGCAGCTTTTTCAGTCTGATCAGGGTTCACTGTACGGTCGAGAACAATCTCTTCATCAATTATTTCGGAAACCGTTTCATTTGGTGATACTGCTCCACCAGGAGAATCTGAACTGATCGGCTCTAAACCGGGCAGGAGTACATTGGTATCAGTCAGCCTATCGATGACACGATTCGTAATGTCATCAATGCTGCTCGCGGGCACGTCACCGCGTTTCTCTAAATTTGCACTAGTCATTTCACGGATGCTGTTCCAATTCGAAGCGGTTAGGTCCAGCGGGGCCGGTTCGTTATTATCACCAATCGCCATGATGGGGGTCTCCAATCACTGGGTTATTCTCAATGAACGAGTTTTTTTCTATCTCACCAATTATGCTGATCAACAGGTAAAATTTAGCTGAGGATTAGTTCATAATCAACCAATTCGTTGAATTATGAGCAAAAACACAGCCAGAGGGCTTATCTCGATTTTCTGGTCGAGATAAACCGCTCTGTTATCTGCCAGTCGTGGAACTTTTACACGCGAGATGTGCGTGCTGGAGCCACTAGTTTGACGATGTTTCTACCTTCTTTTGTCACAGTTCTGATTGAATTTTCGGCAGAACGATCTTGTGGATCAGATAATCCTATTGATGTGCCTCGCCTAAGAACTGACTGTAATCGTCGCTTAGCGGCCTGCCCACCCGTTTGATTGATCTGCGGAGCTTGTAAGCCTGCGACTTTTACCTTTTCCCCGTTCCGCAATTGAACAGTTTCCCCGTCAATCACTCTTTTTACTACTCCTCTTGGCATCTCCGTCTCCTTTCTCTACCTACCACTTACGGTACTAATCATCCGTCTTTTTGAAAGATATTGTTCTTCGGTGTAATCATCTACTTTTCCCTGCCCGGCCCCGTTTAGTGCGCCTCGAGGCCGGGACTTCAGGAAATAGAAGGGGGAGCTGGGCGGAGGGTACCCGCTCTCCCTCCTCGTGTAAGAGGGCTTCTGCAGCCACTCGGAAGTCGTCTATTTCTGAAAAGTCTCGGTACACGCTGGCAAAACGAATGTAAGCCACGCGGTCCATGTCTCGGAGTTTATTCATAACAAGCTCTCCAATTTGGACGCTCGGTATTTCTCCTCGTCCTTGTCTCAATGAGTCCAATTCGATTTCGGTCACTATTGATTCGATTTTCCCCGTAGGTAACGGGCGTTTCGCACACGCCTTCAGCAAACCATCCAGTAATTTTTCGCGGGAAAACGGCTCTCTTCGGCCATCTTGTTTGATCACGAAGAGTGAATTGCTTTGGGGCCGTTCGTAGGTTGTAAACCTTCTTGAGCAACTTATGCACTCCCTGCGCCTGCGGACAGCAGCTTCGCTGTTCCTGGAATCGAGGACTTTGGAGTCTTGGACGCCACAATATGGACATAGCACAGTGGTTCACCTGACCTGTATTCCGGAGCGTGTGTTCAACACCTTTAATTGCATAGTCCAAAGTGCACCCAGTACGTATAGTTGGTGTAATCTAACACTGTATGTTGTGGCTTGTCAATATATTGTACCCCGTCGCGGCACAACGCACTACATGTGGGCGCCCGGGCAGAAGCGCCGCTCACCGTTTCCATGTCAATGAAGGTTTTCTTCCGATGAACTACCATCAATCCGATTGCCGACAGATGAACCGTTCTTGTGAAAAGGTTGTTGTTAGCGGAGTATCGAAAAAATATCCTGGAGATGTGCATGGTGTCATCGCCGACGATATTTTCGGCGTGGTGATTTTGTTGTATTGGGATCGAAGCGAACCTAAAGAGGGCCGAAATGTTTCACAATATGATAAATTGATCCGTTTGGTTTTTTCGGGGATTCACAATCTGGCTGAATCTGAATCAAGACCCTAGCGGTCCTGGTCCTGTTAAATTCAGGGTTTAATATCGTCGAAATTCAGAACGACAACCTACGCATTCGAGCCATCCATTCAATCATCAAATAACAAGAATAAAGATGGTTTTTTTATGGATAAATGGCTAGGCCTTCAAGTCCTTGGTTTTCAGGTAGGCCGTACATCACATTCATGTTTTGAATTGCTTGGCCAGCCGCTCCTTTGACCAAATTATCCAATACCGTGACAACGACAATTCTTCCTGCTCTGAAATCCATTGTCGGGTAGACAAGTGTCATATTACTACCATAAACCTGCTTAGTTTGTGGTGGTGAGGATGCGACCCGAACAAAGGGCTCATTTCGATAATGTTCTTGATACAACTCTTGTAACCGTTTCTTGCCGCTTTCATCGAAACTAAATTCTCCATCATTTGGTGTCAGATAAATGGTCGAAAGGATGCCTCGCGTCATAGGGATCAAATGTGGTGTAAAAGTTACTCTCCATGGTGTCTCTGGTGAAGCATCGCGCAATTCTTGAACTATCTCTGGGTAGTGTCGATGACCATCCAAGCCGTATGCGGAAACATTTTCATTAACTTCCGAATAATGCACTGTTAAACTCAAAGTTCTTCCTGCACCCGAAACTCCGGATTTGGAATCAACGATCACATCAGATTGGATGAGACCTGCTTGTGCTAGTGGTGCGAGTCCAAGCACTGCTCCAGTTGGGTAGCAACCTGGGTTTGCGACTAACTTGGCATCTGTGAGCTCTTTCCGATGCAATTCAGTTAGTCCATACACTGCTTCCTCCAGGTATGTTGGAGCAGGATGGGGTTGGTACCACTCTTCATACTCGTCGACATTCTTTAGTCGAAAGTCGGCTGAAATATCAACAACACGCGATCCTTGCTCCAAGTGGCGCACGCATGCCTCAGCGCTGGCTTTATGCGGAAGCGCTGAGAAAATTATGTCAACGCCTTCCAAAGCGTCTTCCTCAAGGATTGGCATGTTCATGCTGTCCAAGAATGGGAAAGCCTCATCTAGGTTTTGGCCTGCCATGCTTCTCCCGGTAACACCCACGAGGTTGATCTCCCCATGATTCTTTAATATACGTGCTAATTCAATACCAGCGTAACCCGTTACATTTATGATTCCAGCTCTGATCATGATTCACGCACCTCGCCTTTATCGGATCTTAAAATTCCGTTAATTTGTTCACGGTTTCTAACATGTTGGATTGCTAATAGGAGTACTATGGTAGCCACTATCGCTTTAAACCACAAATCAGCACTACATTCCGGACCTTTGTGTGTCATCTTCACCACGGGTTTGCTCTAAATCCTTTAGGAATTGCTCTACCTCCGGTGATAGTGAGGATTCTTCGAGGTCAGATGTCCCACTTGAGCTTGATGCGGTATTTGCGTCATAGGCTTCTTCTAGCCGCTGAACCATGCTCTGAGTTTGGGGGTCGGCTTGTACAGCCTTCTCTATCTCTCTGTACTGCATGTTACCTTGCCTGTGAACGTCACTGAGATCATAAGAAAATTTGTACAAAACATCTAATAACTTCAGGACGGTTTCCTGCCCCTTACGATCTTCTTCTAGGCCGATATAGGGTGGTAGCTGAACCATCATACTCAACGTGTCGACATCCAAACTTTGCAATTGTTCTGTTAACAAAGCGATGATACTGGTCGGGCCTTCATATCGACTTGGACGAATCGCCATCAAACCGTCTAATTGATCTTGAACAATTTTTTCAGTTGCTTGGCCCGTTACAGATAGGGGGCGTGTGTGAGGGGATGAACCATACATACTTCCAATCTGAATGTAGCGTGATGTTTTAAACCGTGTGATAAGTTCTATTAAAGATTCTATGAACGTCTCTGCTTGGTTGTGTGGTTCTAGCGCATGAACGAATATGAAATCATGATCTCCTGGCCCCTTGGCATATCTTAATGTTGTGTTCGGTAAATCAACTTGTCGAACACCGGACACTCTTCTCAATTGGGGACGGTATCGCGTGAAATCATAAAAGTTTCCTGGTTTTTCGAGACGCCCCAATGATTCGGATGAAAGATACTGTTCTAAGAAATTTAATGATCTTGTACCAACAGAACCGACATCAATCCATGGTCGGAGAGTTAAAAACAGATGGGGCTGTCGTATTTCATCTGGAAAGTCTTCAAGCTTGAAAGCACCTATTTCCATGGTTACACCAGACCTCCTTTTCCGCTATGTAGATGTTATCTATTTAATACTTCAGAATGATTATATATCAAGCATCGCTGAATAAGTTCATATCGACACGCAGCTAAGATGATTCTCGAACAGACCTTTGATTACTCCTTTTTGATGGGCAGATATTGTTTAGAAAGCATTGGGTGCAATTTGGGGTTCGAGCATGACAAATTCGGCGGCCATGCTCGATCATCGAAATGTGGAAATTGTAAACATTTTCTGGTCCAACAGCTTGTTCAAGCAGGGGATGTGCTTGATCTACTGTTACGTTTTCATCAATTAAGTTTAGCCGTTTCGCGACACGGAACACATGGGTATCGACAGGCATAGCAGGTTTACCAAACGAAAAAAGCAAGACGCAAGCGGCTGTTTTCGGCCCTACTCCATCAAGTGATGTTAGCCATATTTTGGCTTCTTCCAACTGCATTTCCTCAAGGAAGGATAAGCTGATCCTCCCTTCGTTTTCAGGTAATTGCTGGAGAATCTTTTTGATCCTAGGAGCTTTTACGTTTGAAAGGCCGCCAAACTTAATCAATTTGGCAATATCAGCCTCGTCTGCGTTAGCTATTTCAGTCCAATTCTTGAAACTACTAGTTAAACTGTCAAACGCTCTGAAAGCATTCGCGTCAGAGGTATTTTGCGTCAAGATAGTGAAGACGAGTTCGCTAACCGGGTCGCGGCGAGCATACCATTCACGGATTCCATAATTCTCAAGGAGGATCTGGAGAACTGGCGTGGTGCTTAAGGGCATTCTCGCTCCGTAGTTTACTTGAAGGCTAAAAGTGTGTGATGATTCTAACATGAGCAGGTTGCCGGCGATATCTCTCTCCCCTGCATGGAACCCGTTACATATTGCATTTGTAGGAGCACATGATCAAGTGGACGAATTTGAAACATATTTGACGTTGCTAGTAGAAGGAACCGAGAAACTTGAATCTGACGGCATGAATCTGCTGTCAGGACTGGATCTTGAGAAGACAAATTTACTCCAACAAATTTGGAGCTCCATATCAACAGATCGGCGAGCGGAATTGAGTGAAACTCTGGTTGAACTCGCTGACGACAACCCGGAGTTGGAATATGAATCGGTGTTCCGATTATCACTCAGTGATGTTGATGCGCAAATCAGAAAAGCATCAATCAAAGGACTTTGGGACTGTGAGGACCGCACTATCATCGCGCCAATCATACAATTGATGAGGACGGATGAAGAAGAAGAAGTTAGAAGTGTTGCAACGCAATTAGTGGGTAAATTCGCTTTACAGGGGGAACTGGGAAAACTGTTGCCTGTTGATCAAGATTTAGTAATCAACGGATTGATGGAGTCCATTTATGATCCAGAAGAAACTTTGGAGGTCAGGCGCCGGGTTGTAGAGGCTTTGGGCCCTGTCAGCAAATCCGAAGTGTACGACATCATTCGCGATTTTTATGATGATGAAGATGAACGGTTAAAAGGGAGCGCGTTGTACGCGATGGGATTGAGTGGAGATGAAAGTTGGCTTGACTTTATTATCGATGAGATGTCGAACCCTTCTCCGTTGTTGCGTTACGAATCAGCGCATGCAGCTGCCGAATTGGGTAGCGAGGAAGTTGTGCCTGAGTTGGCGAATTTGGTTGAAGATGTTGATTCTGAAGTTCAATGGATGGCAGTTACCGCTTTAGGGACCATCGGTGGGGGGCACGCGGTCGAAATACTTCGGAAATTACTGAATCATCAAGATGCCTCTATAAAACAAGTGGCGACTGAATCTTTGGAACAAATAGAGACGTTTAGTGATCCTATGAAGTTGATGGATAGGGGCCCACTGTTTGACGACCCAGATGAGTCCGTCGAAGAACAGTCTGACTCCTAAACTTTCTTATACGCTTGCAAGAAATTATTAGAGGGTTCAAAAACCGGTATGAAGAATTAAAGATATGTTGATAAAAATCACGTAAGAGAACAACGAATTTGGACTTAAAGATGGAGAATATTGATGTTTTGATTGTCTCTGTTGTGGGTCGATTGTACTATGTTTACGTTAAGAGGGACCGAAAAGAATTGGTGGATTGAGGCCCAAATTTTGAGTTTGGTTTGAGTGTTATTACTGATCACTAGAGGAAGCCTATGGAACTGTACAACACATTAAATCGCAAGAAGGAAGAATTCCATTCAATAACTCCAGGTAAAGTTAGCATCTACACGTGCGGACCGACCGTCTATCGTTACATTCATATTGGCAACCTTCGAGCGTTCTTAACCGCTGATTTACTACGAAGAAGTCTTGCAGCCAATGGCTTTGAGGTCGAACACATCAAGAACATTACCGATGTTGGCCATATGCGCCAAGAAGCCCTTGAGCAAGGCGGCGACAAGATGATTTTGGCTGCATTGGCTGAAGGTAAAACATCAGCGCAGATAGCGGAATATTATACGGAAGCGTTTCGTCGTGATGAAGACGCAATGAACATTCTGCCCGCTCAATTTTTTCCGAAAGCGACCGATCATGTACCAGATATGATCAATATGGTTGAGCAGCTAATTATTCGTAATTTGGCCTATGTCGTAGAAGGTAATGTGTATTTTGATGTAGAGCGGTATTCAAACTATGGAAAATTGTCTGGCAATGCGTTGGAAACTTTGTTGGAAGGGGTCCGTATTGATCCTGATCCGCTGAAAAAGAATCAGATTGATTTCACCTTGTGGAAATTGGCGGAGGATGGCCGAGAGATGAAGTGGAATAGTCCTTGGGGTGAGGGGTTTCCTGGGTGGCATATCGAATGCTCGGCGATGTCGACACGGTACCTCGGTGAGACATTTGACATCCATACGGGCGGTGTAGATAACATTTTCCCTCATCATGAGGGTGAGATTGCTCAGAGTGAAGGAGCACTTGGTCACGAAGTAGTTCGTTACTGGACTCATAGTCAACATTTACTCGTTGATGGATTGAAAATGGCGAAATCGACCGGTAATTCCTATACCTTGAGCGAGATTGAGGATAGAGGCTTTGATCCGTTGGCTTTTAGGTACCTTTGTTTTTTGACGCATTATCGAAACCGAATGAATTTCACATTTCCAGGGTTAATCGCTGCGCAGAGTGCTTTGGACCGATTACGGAATTTGGTCATTCAATGGACAGATCAATCTGTGGAAGCTGATGATGAAGAGGCTAAAGTGTGGAGATCGAGATTTTGGGGATATGTTGATGATGATTTAAACATGCCACGTGCTGTCGCAACGATGTGGCAGATGGCTCAATCAAAATTAAACTCAAGTACCAAATTAGAGTTACTCGAGGATTTTGATCGCTTGCTAGGTCTCGAACTCGTCGAGCAGAATAACGTCGCGATTAGCATACCGACCATGATTAACGAGACAGTGCACGAAAGAAATGTTCTCAGGCAGAAGAAGGATTATTTGATAGCGGATGATCTACGTGCACAGGTTCATCAGCAAGGTTATGAGGTAGAAGACACTAAAGATGGTACGACGATTCGACAATTGCAACCTACCGATTCAGCAAAACTTAAATCACTCGCGCGTGCTATCTCTGGTCCTGATAGCGTTGAATCACGGCTGGCACAGCCTAGTACGAAGGAAATTTCAGTAATTATTCTTGCTCACGATTATCCGGAAGACGTCCAGAGATGTGTGACAAATACGTTGAAGAACCTCCCCGATACTCAAGCTGAAGTCATCGTGGTAGAGAATGGGACAACGAGTGGCTTGTCAATCTGGTTAGATGACTTGCAGAAAAAGGATCAAAGACTAGAGGTTCTCCACGTTGACCATGCACTTGGTGAAGGCGCGGGTAAGAATACTGCCCTAAAGAGTGCGACCGGTAAATATATTGTCGGTTTGGATTTAAGTGTGGCCCCCACCGGCGATTTGTTTTCTCAGGTTATTGGTACACTTCAAGATCCGTCAATTGGATTAGTTGGACGATGGGGATTGCGTAGCTACGATTTGCGGCATTTTGATGAGAATGAATCGGGCGAAGTGGATGCGATGCAGGCATATTGTTACGCGTTTCGGCGTGAAGACATAAAACGGGTTGGTTTATTTGATGAAAAATTTAGGTTTTATCGAAATCTGGATATTGATCTTAGTATGCAGTTTCGCTCACACGGCTTTCGAGTATTAGCCCTACCTGAACTTAACGTCGAGCGATTTGAGCACAAATTATTCGTTAGTATTCCCGAGGGAGAAGTTGTGAAACAAAGCCAAAAGAATTTCAACCGTGTCTTGCGGAAATGGGGCGATAGAGCCCCAAGTTTGTTGTTGCAATTTGATCCTGATATCGCGCATGAAGGTCATGATCATGATGACGATGACCATGATTAGTTGTGTGAAAGCGTGTTAAATTTTGAGCACATGAGCAGAGGAGTTTGACTGATGAGTACGGTGAATACAGTTCTTGGCCCAATTCAAAAATCAGAATTAGGTGCAACCTTAAGCCATGAGCACGTGCTTGTTGCGTCCGCCGGGATTCAGCAATTGTACCCAGAATTCATCGATCGAAGCGAAACTATAGAGCGAGCTGTTGCTCAACTGTCTGAAGCGTACGACGAAGGTTTGCGAACCATTGTTGATGTAACCACTATTGATTTAGGACGAGATATTAAGCTGCTCGAAGAAGTTTCACAACGAACGAAAGTGAATATCATTCCCTGCACTGGAACATGGCTTGATATTCCACGGGTTTTTTGGTCGGCGACACCAGATATGATTGCTGATCTATACGTTCGCGAGATTGAGCTTGGGATCGAAAACACGAGTATTAAGGCAGGCGTCATCAAGGTCGCAACTGATCTGGAGGGTGTAACTCCACAAGGAGAAATCATTCTCCGCGCTGCCGCACGTGCAAGTATAAAAACCGGAGTGCGAATCTCCACTCATACGAATTCAATAGAGCGTATGGGTGAAAAGCAAATAGCGATATTTGAAGAAGAGGGGGTGTCCCCCTCTCATATTTGTATTGGTCACAGTAACGATACAACTGATAGAAACTATTTAATCGGAATGGCTGAAAAAGGTTACTACATTGGCTTGGATCATTATCCTGGAGGGCGGGTAGCTGGTTCAATTGATTGGCAAGAACGGACACGGATACTGAAGGATTTAGTTGACGCGGGGATTGGTGACAAATTAATGCTATCCCATGATCACTCCACTTCCACTACGATAGCGACAAGAGCCGCGTATGGGGATCGGCAGGCCTTTAATCCTGATGGATATCTTTTCGTTTCCCGTAATGTGCTGCCTCGCCTTAAAGAGTTGGGCGTTGATGCAACATCCATCGAGAAATTGGTTTATCAAAATCCCCAGGAATATTTCTTTGGTGAATGATTTGAGCGGGTTGTTTCATCAGCGCATAATATCTTGCCCATATTTTTATCTAACGAGATTTGACTTCTGGAAAAAACCGTTGCGTAATTAGTGTTTGTCTCCATATACTTAGAATCGTAAGTTTACGCCCCCATAGTCTAGCGGCCAAGGACGTCACCCTTTCAAGGTGAAGATCGCGGGTTCAAATCCCGCTGGGGGTACCACTTTTTAGAACTCGCAATCCAAAACTTGTCGCAATTACGCCAAATGGACATGGTGTTGAAAGAGGACCTCTTTGAATAAAGCATGCGCAAACTATTGTTATTGGAAGAAACCACACAAATGGAAGTAACGCTATTTGTAGCATTAGGCCTTTTTTTTCTCGCGGCTATATTGGTCGTTTCTAGCGGCGTATTCCTCGCGAAATCAGGTGATGTGATTGCGGATGAGTCAGGTTTAGGACAAGTGTGGGTTGGCTCGCTTCTCGTCGCTGGTGCTACATCTCTGCCTGAGTTAGTGACCAACATAAGTGCTGTTCGGCTTGATGCGCCTTCTCTTGCTGCCGGAAACATTTTCGGAGCAAATATGCTTAATATGGCAACGTTCTCGACCCTTGTTATTGTCCTCGGTGGCACAGCTATTTTTACTAAATTGATGCCACTGCACAAATGGGTTGCTGGCGTCGCACTCATCATGACAATCATCGCAGTCGCTGCGACATTTATCGGTCCAACCGAGAAATTATTCGGACTTGCGCCCGTGGGAATTATCATCATTGGTGCATATGTAGTTTCTTCTCGTTTTCTTTATGGGAAGAGCTTGGAGGTCAATGAAGTCCCTAGTGGATCTTCGGATGAAGACGAATCAGTAGAAAACAATTCTTCTGGATCATTAAAGAAAAATTGGATCATTTTTGCAATATCCGCAACAATTATTTTTGTCTCGGCACCTCTTTTAGCATTCAGCTCAGATAGAATCGCTGATATCACAGGCATATCTCAAGGGTTTGTTGGTGTGTTAGCGGTGGCAATTGTTACCACGCTTCCTGAATTAACCTCGGCAGTGACGTCATTTCGTATAGGCTCTCCAGATTTGGGAGTCGGGGCTCTTTTTGGGAGCAACGCTTTCAACATAGCGGCTTTAGGTGTTGCTGATCTTTTTTACACTCAGGGATCATTGTTTGCTAGTTTGGATTCTAGTCATTTAGTAGCCGGGGCGTTTGCGATTCTTCTAATGTCCCTCGCATTGACTCAGCTAGTTCAGCGTCGTCCCATGCAGTTATTTTCATTGAGGACGCCCTCACCTATTGCCTTAATCCTGATCTATGTGATCGGTCTTTTCCTTGTGTTTCAGATGGGACTATAAGTTTAACCTTGAATCGATTGGTTTCGTGAAGAAGGCGCAACAGACGTTGGAAATCCTGCGTTGGGGTAGCGCTTGATTACTTCGTTCCATGCACGTTTACCAATCGCATCAGCTTCTCGAACGATCTGGGCTTCATCGATCGTCAATACTTTGTGGTTGCGCATCACGAATTCCCCATTCACCATCACTGATTCAATATCTTGAGGTTGCCCATTGTGGATGAATGATGAAACGATACGTGTGGTTGGCACTAAATGAGGCTGGAGAGCATTGACTATTAGCAGGTCAGCCTTCTTGCCTACTTCTAGTGATCCGATTTCGGTAGTTTTGCGAACTGCATGCGCGCCACCCATGGTTGTTTCTCGCAAAATGTCTTCGGGTTGAGGATTCTTGCCGTCATCCCTCATTATTCGTTCAGTCACCAAACCGATGCGCATGACCTCAACCATGTCTTGAGTATTGTTATCGGTTCCCATTGCAATGGGGCTCCCGGCGGCTCGAAGCGCTGGAATAGGAGGGATGACGCCGCGATTGGCTGCCATCGCAGGCTGATGCGTAATAATGCTTTTGGTTTGGCCAAGCAATGCGATTTCCGATGGATCAACATACCTACAGTGAGCAGCGAAAAGGCGTTCACCGAGAAATTCATTCTTGTAAAGGTAAAAAGCGGGACGGATTCCCCTCAGGCGCATCATGGATTCAATTTCGAGGCGGCTTTGTGCAAGGTGGATAGTGTACCCGACATCATGTTTCTCAGCCATGTCTCTTATCGATCGGAGTAATTCTGGGGATGAGGTTTCTGTCAGGGCGGCTGATGGGAAGCAGGTGATCAAACCGTCTTCTGCTCCATGCCACTCAGAAAAAATGTCATTAATCCGTTGAAGTACTTCTTGTCGTAGGTCGTCTGAAAATTCATGGACATCTTCACCGGGTCGCCACCCGGGCGGTGTCATTGCATCTCTTCCGCTTTCAGCAAAGATCCAGCGAAGTCCTGTTTTTGCCAATTCTTGTGCATACGTTGCTATCCCTGCACCGTTTTGTACTGGCGTAGTGGTGCCAGATTTAATCGCCTCTAACGCTCCGAGCAACGCCATAATCGTCAATTCTTCATCGCTGAGCAGACTTTGTGTTTGGATTGGTAACCCGAGATCCGGAGGAAATCCAAAATCTTCGGTGATTCCTCGGTTTAGAGTCGCTGTGATGTGAGCATGGCAATTAATTAAACCAGGGAAAAGCACCTTGCCTTCACAATTTACGACTTCACCATCTGGATATTTTGTCAAAATATCGTTGGTTGGGCCGATGGCTTCTATTGAATCACCGTCGACCACCAAAGCAGCTCCATAATAAACGGTATTACCTGGGTCAACGGTTACAATGGTTGTGTTGGTAAATATTTTTGACACGACTCGATTAACCTGTCAGCCTCGCCATCCTGAATTTCTGTGTAAGATATTGGATATCTTGTTCGTTTACAAGCTACTTCGTTTCTGAATTTGAGCGAAAATCTAACTATCTTTGGTTACTATTAGCGCTCTCCAATCGCCCTGAGAGGTTGCGTCTACTAGCGTTGCACCATGCTCAGTCAATGCTGTTAGTGCATGAGAAAAACCATCGGTGATTATCCCAGAACATATTGCAACCCCGTTCGGTTTTAACGCCGTCATTATAGCGGGTGCTAATTCAGCGATGACATGCGCTAATATATTTGCGACTACAATATCAAATGTTCCTGACGCCCATCTTTCACGGTCAATCCCCAAGAAATCCTGATTCGCGAGGGGTAGCGTTCCTTCAGCAATTTCAATGACATCCTCAACCGAATTCATTGATGAATTTTCTAAAGCGCGTTCTACTGCTATTGGATCAGTGTCGAGAGCAACGATTTTGTGAGCTCCAAGTTTGGCTGACAATATTGCTAAGATGCCAGATCCAGTCCCAATATCTAATAAATACATGTTGGGCTTTACCCATTTTTCCAATTCTCGAATGCAAAGTTGTGTCGTTGGATGTAGCCCAGTCCCAAATGCCATCCCAGGATCTAACTTAATCACAATTTCGGATTCAGTGGGGTGATAATCTTGCCAACTTGGCACTATAACGGTTTGCGCTCCTGGTTGATGAACGTTAAATTGCTTCTTCCAAGACTGTTCCCAATCTTCTTGGGGAACGGTCTTTTCAACAAGATTTGATAAAGGCCGAATCATTGATAAATAGCTG
This sequence comes from SAR202 cluster bacterium, assembly GCA_009392005.1. Lineage (GTDB taxonomy): Bacteria > Chloroflexota > Dehalococcoidia > UBA6926 > VFHL01 > VFHL01. Next base: position 127,966 of record VFHL01000004.1, on the reverse strand, counting down.
ATCGACTGGGTAATATGTTCCCGTTTGTCCATGATGTTTTCATCTTCAGGTACGTAGACCTTCACAATCACTGGGTTTTCATGATTGATTTCGGGATCATTTCCATAGCCCCCAACATCTACCTCCTCGATTGCCACGCCGCCCCATCCAAAACGATGAAATATTTCAGTCACCGCCTCAGCGCTTTCGCGATCAACTTCAATGCTAAACTCGACCCAGTTCATTAAAACCCTTTCAAGAGATTCTTGATATAATGCTTCGGTTCAGGAAATAGCAGATACAATTATTGCGTAAATATTAATTGAACCATACGATAAATTAAACAAATTTCATACTTGGATGCGCTGGTTTTCGTAAACAATGGGTTTGATTCAACATTCAATTGGAACAATAATCGTGTTAATTAAAATTAGTTCCCTAGTGCATCTTTGAATCTGGTGAATAATCCCTTCTTCTCCGTTGGAGTGTCTCGCGTATAGTCAGGTAGTGTTTCGCCTAGTTGTTCTAGTAGGTTTTTTTGATCGGTGGTAATTTTATCAGGAGTCATAACCCAAAAACGGATGATCTGATCACCTCGCCTCCTGCCACGTAGTTCTGGGACACCCTTGCCCTTTAAGCGGTAGGTTTGACCAGTTTGCACACCGCTGGGGACCTGAATCGGTTCTTCACCTTCAAGGGTAGGAACTAGCACTTCGGTACCGAGTGCGGCTTGCGCAAAATTAAGTGGTAGATCCATATGTAGATTCAATTCGCGCCGCACAAATTGTTCATGCTCTTGAACATGTACCAGAACAAAAAGGTCGCCAGTGGGTCCCCCTTTGGCCCCCGCATGTCCTTCACCCGATAAGCGAATTTGGACGCCATCGTCAATACCAGCAGGGATGTTTATTTCGATACGAACATTTTTCGCTTCTCGACCTTGGCCGTCACATTGGGTGCAGGGATTTACTATGATTTTTCCTTCTCCCTGGCACGTGTCACATGTACTCAAATTAACGAACTGGCCGAATATGCTCTTCTCCGCTCTCCTGATTTCTCCTCGTCCACCACATATCTGGCAGGTGGTTGGTGTTGATCCTGGTTCACTTCGATTGCCGTTACATTTGTTGCAAACTTGAGCTCGCCTTACTTGCAACTCTCGTGTGGATCCGAAGACTGCGTCTTCGAACGCAATTTCAATTGCTTGCTCTAAATCCCCACCTCTTCTTGGACCGTTCTGACTTCGATTTGATGTGCCTCCGAAAAAGGCGTCAAAAATATCACCAAAACCACCGAATCCTTGTGAACCATCAAATCCAGTGCCGCCTTCGAAATTAGCGCCCTGATGCCCAAACCGGTCATATGCAGAGCGTTTGTCGGGGTCTCTTAGGATCTCATAGGCTTCATTGATTTCCTTAAATTTCTCTTCCGCGTCGCCTGATTTATTTCGATCAGGATGGTACTCAAAGGCAAGCTTCCGAAACGCCTTCTTTATATCTTCGTCAGTTGCATCACGTCCAACGCCAAGAACTTCGTAATAATCTCGTTTGTTAGTGCTTGTCATTATTTATCTGCTATTCAATCAAACAATCCCTAAGTGCGACTTGTGTTTTTAGTATTATAAATAGCGATGGGAATTGTTCGCAAATCGCATTAGCGAACAGACCACCACTGCTTCTTGTTTTCCATGTCTAGTTCTTCAAACGGATCGATGCGCAAAATTTTTGCTTCTACAGTTCCATCGGTAATTTCAAGGATCCCAACAGTTCCTAACAAATGTGTCAGGTTGTGTGGCAATGTTGGGCTGCCTGGATTAATCAACAAAACCCCCTTTAACCAAACAATCTCTTCGACATGGGTGTCGCCATACACAATGATGTCAACAGGGCCATCGAATTCTCGCTCCATAGTCTTTTCGAGGGTAGCGTACGGTTCAATCTCTGGAATCGGGATGGCGTGGGTCAAGCCAATTTTGAAACCTTCTAATTCCAAAACTTGGCTGCGCTTTATGCGGCCATCTTCGATGCTTCGGAGGTAATCCCCATTCCCTTCACATGGCACTACGGGAGCGATGGTTTCAAGCCAGTCAAGACACGAAGATTCGTAAATGTCTCCAGCATGCAATATTAATTCTACTCCTGCGAAGGCATCCTTAATTTGCTCTGGTGGTTCATCGTGATAATCCGGTATGTGTGTATCGGATATAAGCCCTATCTTCATTTTTCGGTTCCTATCATTCAGTTAGATTTCTAATGGGTTGGTATCAGTTAGTTCAATGTTATACTTCAAATGTATCGTCTGTTGCTATGCTACATCATGATGGAGGGCACGTATGTCATGCTAACACAGGCTTTGGCGGACCTTCGGGTTTTGGACCTAACTCATCACATATCAGGCCCGTATGGCTCAAAAATGCTGGCTGACTATGGTGCGAATGTCCTTAAGGTTGAAAGACCGAATGGTGGTGACATCGGACGGAATTTAGGGCCATTTCCTGATGATATTCCACATCATGAAAAAAGCGGGTTGTTTCTGCATCTCAATACTAATAAACGTGGTATAACCCTAAATCTCAAGACTGATATCGGTAAGAGTATCTTGTTGAAGCTTGTTCAAACGTCAGACGTACTAATTGAAAACTTCAAGCCGAGCACTCTGCCATCGTTAGGCCTGAGTTATGACTCCCTTTCTCAAGTGAATCCGGAAATGATCCTTGTGTCGATATCGAACTTCGGGCAGACAGGCCCTTACAGAGATTACAAAGCAAGTGAAGCGGTACTTCACGGTATGGGAGGGAATCTCCGTTTTCTTGGCGCACCTGACCGCGCACCAACGAAGTATGGTACGGATCTCGCTCTGCGCCAAGCTGGAATTGTTTCCGCGACAGCGACAATGGTTGCTCTCTTCGCGAAAACGGTGCGAGGAACTGGTGAACATGTAGACATTTCTATTTTTGAAACACAAGCAGGAAGTCAAGATAGGCGTGCCCCAGCGCTAATGGCATCGCAATTTGTTAAAACAGTGTTTCCTAGAAGGACACCAGGGGCAATCATGGCGACAGGTATTTTTCCTTGCAAAGATGGTTACATCAATATAACGGCCGGCGGCACTCGTTTTGAGTTGTGTCTGGCGATGATTGGTAGGATAGATCTACTTGAAGATTCCCGTTTTGCGACACCTACTGCACGTCAAGATGCCGCCAACGCAGCGATATTCCATGATGAATATCTTCTTCCATGGTTGATGCAAAGGACGATGCGAGAAGTTTGGTCATTGGCTCAGGAGCACCACATCCTTTCAGGTCCAATATTTAACGCCGGAGATGTTATGACAGACGATCATTTTGGCGATCGAGGTATGTTTGTCGAAGTTGACCATCCAGTGGCGGGCAAAGTTAAGATGCCTGGAAGACCAATGATTATGTCTGAAACCCCTTGGGCTCTTCGGAGGCCGGCACCAACTCTAGGGCAGCACAATCATGAAGTATATGTTGATGAACTGGGTTTTACGTCGAAAGAACTCACTGAATTGCACAATTCAGGAGTGGTCTAGGAACATGCAGAATAGATTTAAACATCCTGAATCCTTGGGGGTCATATATGGCTAAACTACCATTAGAAGGCATTAGGGTAATTGAACTGACGCAAATATACGCTGGGCCTTATGCCACGATGAATCTAGCGGATTGGGGTGCAGAGGTGATTCGTGTCGAAAATATTACGACGATGCGACCCGGTACTCGAGGCCAATATGCGGTTGTCCCTCCTGATTTGGCAGAGCAAGCAAAAAAAGAGAATTCGATGTTGCTTGCATTTCCCAATTGGGACCCCGGTCCACGCCCTTGGAACAGACATGCGGGTTTCACCTCAACGGGTCGGAATAAAAAAAGTGTAACCATCGATTTAACAAAAGCTGAGGGACATGACTTGTTAGGTCAATTAATAAAAGAAGCTGACGTGTTCATCGAAAATAACGTTCCGCAAACGATGGTAAAACTTGATATTTCATATGAATGGCTAAAGGAGATCAAACCGAATATTGTGATGGTGCGCATGCCCGCCTATGGTTTGTCCGGTCCGTACATGAATTATCGCAGCCTTGGTCTGCATGTCGACGGAGTAACAGGTCTCTCTGAAATTAAGGGGCATCCAGATGAGCCGCATTCGCGTCGGGGTGACACCGTTGCTCCTGACGCAGCCGCCGGCATGGCCGCTGCATTCGCAATCCTCGTGGCTCTATGGCACCGTAATAAAAGTGGAGATGGGCAACTAATTGAAATGGCCTTAGCCGAAAACTATATTCCGATGCTTGCTGAACCATTGCTGGAATTTGAAATGACGAATCGAGTTCCTACAACGATCGGAAATTTGGACAAACGCCGTGCACCGCATGGGGTGTATCCATGTCTTGGCGATGACAATTGGATTGTCATCGCGGTAAGTAATAATGATGAGTGGATTGGTCTAACAAAGGTTATGCGTAAAGAACAGCTTCAAAATGACCCGAGATTTGTAGATTCTAATGCACGCCATGCAAATCATGCTGAACTAGATGAAATAATTTCGGATTGGTCACAGCAACGAGACCACCGGGAACTTCTGACAATATTTCAAGAACATGGTGTTCCTGGCGGCCCTGTTTTGAATGAGTTGCAGTTATTAGAGGATCCACACTTGATTGAACGAAAATATTTTGAAACTTTGGATCATCAGGAAATGGGCCCTTTGATGTACCATGGCCCGCTATGGAGAATGTCAAAAACACCGAATGCATTACGAACTGCTCCGCCGTTATTGGGCGAACATAATGAATATGTGTATAAAGGGCTTTTGGGGTTTGATGAAGAGGAGTATCAACGGTTGGCTAAAGAGGGCCACGTTGGAATGGACATGCTGCCTACTGTACCGTAATATTTTCCACATCAATGTGTAAGGCTATCGACAAATGACAAGGAGCAACTCATGCCACTTGACCAATTCAAGGTTTCTGAGGACGATGCAGTTTATGTAGACGAAGGGGATTTGAGGGCCACGACAGAGGCGGTTTTCGGAAAGATGAACGTACCGAAAGAGGACTCAGAACTCGCGAGTGACGTATTGCTTAAGGCTGACTTGCGCGGGGTTGATAGCCATGGTGTATCAAATATGCTCAGGAGTTATGTAGCGGGATACAACGAAGGTCGATTGAACCCGACACCAGATTGGAAAATTGTTCGAGAACGTGCTTCTACTGCAACCATTGATTCTGACGGTGGCCTGGGAATCATCATTGGTCCTAAAGCTATGAAAATCGCGATCGCGAAAGCGAAAGAAACAGGTGTCGGTGTCGTCACCATGCGCAATGGTGGTCATATGGGTATGGCTTCTTATCACGCAATGATGGCACTAGAGCATAATATGATAGGGATGGCAATGACCGCTGTGGGTGCTGGGGTACTACCAACCTTCGGAGCGGAGGGTCGACTTGGTACTAATCCCATTGCTGTAGCGGCACCAGCTCGGAACATGCATCCATTCGTTTTTGATGTTGCAACTAGTATGGTGGCTTCAAATAAACTACAACTTGCCAACCGTTTGGGGGCAGTGTTGCCTCCGGGTATGGTTGCTGACGCAAGCGGGACACCGACGACATCTGAAGGTCAATTACCTGAAGGCTATTTGAATATCCCTTTCGGGGGAACACGTGAACTTGGCTCTCACAAGGGATATGGATTCGCTATGGTGGTAGAGATTATGTGTACCATACTCTCCGCCGGTATCCCCGGAGCCCTTCCACAAGAAGGTCGGTCTGCGAAACACTATGTCGCAGCATATGATATCGATGCTTTCACAGACGTTGATGAATTTAAGGATATGATGGATCAGTGGCTTGAGTTTATGGAAGCGACTCCCCCAGCCCCTGGACATGAACGTGTAATGACACCTGGGCAAGAGGAGGAAGAAGCAGAGGCCTTGCGAGCTGAAACAGGAATACCTCTTCATCCTGAGGTGATAGACTGGTTCGAGGATATATGCCACGAGTTTGAGATCCCGTTCAAACTTCGCTAGTCATTATTCGTACTCCGACACAAACTGATTTTCACATACAAGGATTGGGGCAAGCATGTCAATTACAAGAATAGATCATGTTGGGATTCTCGCTGGTGAACTAGAAGATGGACGACACGTATTTGGAGATGGTTGGGGGCTTTCTGTGGATGAACATCGAAGCCCATGGCCAGAAGGTAGGTCAGGCACGTTCGATGACGTGACGAGTATAGAAATGCCTATTGGTGAAATGTATATTGAGATCAGCAAACCGAACGACCCTAACTCTCCTGCTGGAAAGTTTGTTGAAGAGCGTCGAGCTGGCCTCTATTACATATCTTTTGCATCTAACGACATCAAAACTGATGTCGCTGCTCTACAAACAAAAGGCGTAAAGTTAGATGGCGCTTGGGATGGTACAAGCCCGGTGATGTTAGATCCTGATAGCACTTTGGGGATCCGCATTCAAATTACACCCGAAGAACATTACTTTGCGCATCCCTTTTACAAGGGGAACGGGTTACTTCAGGGTATGGCACATATTGGATTAGCAGCGCGGAATGCCGAAGAGGTACGGGGCTTATGGGGGGGTGTTTTTGGGTTCAGAGAAGATAAAACGATGGAACGAGGCCAAGATGGCCCGTCAGAAGATCGTGACCTAAGTCGGGCGGCATCGGACCCGGTACATTTACTTGAATATCCGGTTGGCGGTAGCGTGATCGAAATAAGCATTCCAACCACTCCTGATAGCGGAACTGCCAAACTAGTTGCGCAACGTGCGGCACAAGGTGCAACATTCCATCACATCTGCCCGTTTGCGTTTGACACTCATCAGGCCGTTGATGATGGGAAAGCAGCGGGATTACAACAAATAGGGAGCATCCCGCCTCGTGAGGAAACGAAACAGGTCGTGGCTTGGTTTCATCCTCGTACATGCGTTGGTACATTAATCGAAATTTGGAATCGACCAGCTGGTGGTGCACATCACGAACACGGTACTCATCCTGGTCCCGGAAATGATTAGTAGTTGACCGAAAGAAAAATAAGGAGGAAAGATCATGATTCGCAGTTTTGATGGAAAAACGCCCAAAATTCACCCGAGTGCATTCATAAGCGAAGATGCCTACATTGTAGGGGACGTTGAAATTGGTCCCATGTGCAGTATTTGGCCGGGGACTATTATTCGAGCGAACGCTCACAAGATTGTTCTTGAGGCATATGTTGATATACAAGACAATTGTATGATCCATTCGGACAGTAATGCATGGTTTGGAGAATACGTGACGTTGGGTCATCACGTGATGTGCCATGCGAAAACTGTTGAGACACATTGTCTTATAGGGAATGGTGCAGTTGTGAACGGTGAGGCGATCATCAATGAAAAATCTATTGTCGCCGCTGGGTCAACTGTTTTAGAGCGCGTCGTCTTCCCGCCAAATTCTTTTTGCGTGGGAGCTCCTGCGGAAGCGCGGAGAGAGACAGAAGAGCGCCACCATAAGATGATACGAGGCACAGCTGAAGGCTATGCACGAAATGGCCAGAAATTCAAAGCAGAGAAACTAGACGATGTGCCAGGCGAATTCCTCATGCCGGAAGATTGGCGGCCAGAACGGCCAGAAGGCAACGTACTCACTTTACCAAGTTAAGGTTCAAACAATAGCAGTCGTTACCATTGATACATTGATCTTATCGGCGCCCGATAAGGATAACGTGTCGGCCCTCATAGCTGTTTGATTTAAAATTGAGGCGTATCGATATACTGTTAATAAGATGTTGTGGAGTTGGTGGTGGTAATACAGTTTGCTGGAGTGGCTTCAGTTTGATTGCAATCCGTCACGATCAATTTCTGGGAGGAGATCGCCATGACTTTTAAATCATATGATGTTGCTGTGGTTGGTGGTGGAATTGTTGGTTTGGCTATAGCAAGGGAATTGTCGCAGCGGTTTCCTAAAATGGTTGTTGGCCTCGTCGAAAAGGAATCGGAAATTGGCCAACATCAAACCGGACATAATAGCGGTGTAATCCATTCTGGTCTTTATTACCAACCAGGTTCTTTCAAAGCGCAGTTTTGTGTAGATGGTGCGGAACGAATGAAGCAATATTGTACTGAACACGGTATTGAATTCGATGTCTGTGGCAAACTGGTTGTAGCGACAGATGAAGAAGAGTTGCCTCGGCTACAAAACTTGTTTGAACGCGGAATTGCGAATGGCGTTCAAGGAATCGAAATGATCGAAAAAGAGCAGATTGGTGAATATGAGCCGCATACAACAGGGTTGAAGGCTATTGTGGTACCAACGACGGGCATCGTTGATTACCAATTGGTCGCTTCATCGTACGCGACCGAAATTCAAGAACATGGTAGTGAGATCAATACTGACGCAGAAGTGCTTGATATTGAAACTAGAGCTGAAGGCCTTGTACTAAATACAACAGCCGGAGATATCGAAGCCAAACATCTGATAAATGCCGCCGGCCTTCACGTAGATGTCATCGCAAGAATGCTGGGAGTCCCTGTTGATATCAAGATTATTCCTTTTCGTGGTGAATATTATATGCTTCGGGAGGATCGCGAGCATCTTGTTAACAATCTGATATATCCTGTACCAGACCCTGCGTTTCCGTTTCTTGGCGTTCACTTTACAAGAACGATCCATGGAGAACGAGAAGCGGGCCCAAATGCTGTGCTCGCATTCGCCCGAGAAGGATACACTCGAACAACATTTAACATGTCTGATATGGCAGGCACATTTCGGTTCCCTGGATTTTGGGCGATGACGCGGAAATATTGGAAGATGGGTGCTGGTGAATTTTATCGATCAGCGAGCAAACGTGCGTTTGTGAAAGCCCTTCAGAAATTGATGCCAGAAATCACAGAGAGCGATTTGGTTCCTGGCCATACTGGTGTCAGGGCTCAAGCGTTGGATCGTAAGGGCAACTTGCTTAGCGATTTCAGTATTAATGAAACGCGAAATGCAATACACATTCGTAATGCGCCGTCTCCTGCAGCAACCTCCTCTCTCGCAATTGGAGAGTATGTTGGCAACTTGGCTGAAAAATCGTTTGATCTTGTTGGGTAAGGATTTATTAAAATATGGCTGTTTTAAATGAAGGATTCATATCGGAATACATTTTTCGTCGATTTTCACGACCTCTTGCGCGAGCTCTAGTTCCGACCCCGGTAACACCCAACCATGTATCATTCGCTGCATTCGTGTGTGCATCAATTGCGTTGGGACTTTTTGTTCTTGGCTTGAACATTGCAGCTGCCATGGTTGCTCTATTTTCAATGGTTCTTGACAGTACAGATGGTGATTTAGCGCGTGCGAAAAATATGACGAGTAATTTCGGCGCATTTTTTGATGCCGTTTTAGATCGTTATGCGGATATTGGAATGTTGAGCGGCATGATTTATTGGTCGCTCCTCTATGAAAACCTGATGTTGCCGGAATTAGTAGCAGGGGTTGGCCTCCTTGCCATCGCTGGATCACTAAACATTAGTTATTCGCGTGCACGGGCAGAGGCGAGCCTTGGTGAAGGATTTTCTGGACAGGCGGCTATTATAGCGTCTAGGGACACTCGCTTATTCCTGATGGTAATTGGATCGATCCTTGGTCAAATGTTCTGGACTCTAACAATTCTTGCTGTTTTGACAAATGTCGTCGTCGCGTGGCGAATTTTCCTGGCGCGAAACATGGGGAAGGGTTAATTGGAAATATTGCATAATCGAAAGCTATCTATATATGTTTAATGTGTCTTCCCTCTTGACACTGCTTGTCCTTCAAGCCTGATGATGCCTACCCTATGCATTTATTGAGATACTTGTCATTGCCTTGGTCCGCAAAATCCTTTTATGGATGGCGTCTCCTTGTCGCATCATGTGTGATTATGGGTTTTTCGAGTGGAATCATAACTTACAGTGCTACGGTATTTTTTATTCCAGTTTCTACAGCTCTAGGCTTGAACAGAACAACTATGTCTGTTGCTTTTTCCCTTGCACGAGCCGAGAATTTTCTGCTGGCGCCAATTGTTGGGTATTTTATTGATCGATTAGGACCCAAAAGGCCGATCATATTCGGTATGACAATGGCTGGAATTGGACTCATATTATTCGGTTTGTTTACGAATTCATTCCTCCTATTCATATTGACTTGGACATTTATGGTTTCCGTTGGTACGAATATTGGTGGGTTTGCACCTAATTGGGCAATGATAAACAACTGGTTTAATCGTAAAAAAGGGCGGGCGATGGGTTTCGGTATGGCGGCTCAAGCAGCGGGAGGCGTTTTGCTCGCTCCATTAGTTGCAATATTGATTTCAAACGTTGGATGGCGGGTTGCAGCAATCATTGCTGGTATTGCGCTCTTATTGGTTGTTCTCCCATTTGCAATGATGATTCGTACGCGGCCATCCGATATGGGTTTACTGCCTGATGGAGATCCCTTAGAGGGAAACTCACCAGCAATTACTTCAGGGCAGTCAACAATTGCAGGTATTACCCATTTTACGGTTCAGCAAGTTGTTCGGATACCTGCCTTTTGGATATTGAATCTAGCTATGGGTTTACGCCAGTTTGGGCAATCAGGTATGATTTTTCATTTTTCTCCGCTTCTCCAAGATCGTGGCTTTTCAGCAATTATGGCGGGCAGCACAGTGGGTTTGTTAGCTTTTATGGGAATTGGTGGTGCCATCTTGGGTGGATGGGTAAGCGATAGATATGAGAGACGCCGGGTCATGGCAATTATCGTTCTCTTTGAAACATTGGCATTAGCCTTGCTTTTCCTAGCAACGTCAGCGTGGCAAGTGTATGTTTTTGTACTAATATACGGTTTTGGCGGTGGAGCCCATGCGTTAAATCGAGCGATTCTCGGTGAATATTTTGGCCAAGATCATTATGCGAAGATATGGGGGATTCTTAGTATGGCTACGACTCCGTTAGCTGCCGCAGGACCTATTTTTACTGGTGGTGTATTTGATTACTTTGGCAACTACAACATCGCGATAATCACTTTCGTCGTCGTTTATGCTGTATCTGCAGTTGCATATTTCATTTGCCGTAAACCATCATTGCAGATTTAGAATCTAACCCATTGAATGGCTTAGCTTCAAGAATTCTTTAATGATCGCAATTCATTACTACGACCACAACCAAGAAGCGCAATCACAAATACTACTAAGCCACCACCACCAATAGCGAGCGGTGCATTCAAAGTATTTCCAATCGCTCCCATACCGAGCTGTCCAAACGGTCTCATAATCGAATATGTCATGCTCCAAATACCCATGACACGTCCTCTAAATTCGTCGGTCACTTGCGTTTGTAATGTGGTCTGAGCAATAACTGAAAAAAGATTGTTTGATGTTGAGGACAATAATTCCAAAATGGCGACTATTGCATATATTGGAGAAATAGCTATGCCAACAAGGAATACCCCGTAAAATGCGGCACCGAGCACTATTATATTATGGATCTTAAAGTGGCCCGAAGCACTTAAATTCCCACCAACGATTGCCCCTACAACCCCACCTAATCCTTCCATAGAGAATAGCATGGCCACAGCAGAACCAGAGGCATTTCCAAAAAAAGACCCCACAAGAATAGGCGCTAAAATTAAATGAGACATTCCGAAGAATGCATTTATGAATGAGGTTGCAATCAACAATCGAAATATCGGCCTGAAAGAGATGTATTTTAAACCGTTGACGATTTCTTGAAAGCCATTCCCTTCTGCAGATCGTGGTATCGCTGGCATTCGAACTCTAGATAGTTGGAAACAGAAAAATACGTACGTTAATGCAATCACATATATAGCAATTGATGCCCCAATGATAGGTGTGCCAACATAATCAATAAAGAATCCGCCTATAAGTGGCGCATATATTCGGGATCCTGGATGAACGGTAGAGTTCAATGCGACCGCTTTCAGCATTTCGGATCGAGGAATCAAATGAGGAAAAATTGCCTGCCTCGATGCTTGGTCAAATGCTTGGAACCCCCCTACAACAAACACGGTGATTAGGATATGCCAAACCTTAACGCTCCCGGTAAGGGTCAGTGTAGCGAGAATTGTGTAAGAGATGAAGATGAAAATTGACGTAAACATTAACAATTTGCGTTGATCAATCTTGTCCGCTGCGACTCCGCCAGCAAGGCCTAGAATGATCGAAGGTACAGCTCGCGCTAATCCCAACATACCGAGTTGCAATGCAGATTCAGTGAGGTGATAAACAAGCCATACTTGAATGACGTAAAACATTTGCATACCAGAAACAGACACTACAAGGCCAATCCAGAAAGCCTTGAAGTTGCCGTGTCTCAATGCGGACAACATACCTAGACGGCTATCCTTATTCGCTTGGTTCATTCTTCCCTCGAGGTGATATGCACTTCGTGTGTTTAATCTTTACTTACAATAAAGCCGAAAGATACGTTTTGTGGTGCACTATAAGAACTCACCTAACACGAATTGCTCACGATTGGATCTAATCATATATCGTTTTTTAGAGAATCTTACGAAACCTGAACTCATCTATCGTATAACGCTCACGTAAGTAGAACCTATGGGCGTCTTTTCTCCATGTCCCGCTGTTGAGTTCGATGGTTCGGGAGCCGTATCTTCTCGCCTCATCCTCGACATAAGACAGCAGGAATTTCCCTGCCCCTTTAGAACGAAAACTTGAACGAGTGACCAAATCCTCCACGAAGAAAAGCATTCCACCATTCTTGAGGTTGTGCTCTACTCTATAACCCGTCACCGCTACAATCTCGCCATCCAACTCAGCGCCAACAAAGCGGTAATTTTCGCGATTCTCCCGCGCCCGCGCTATAATATCTTGGAACTCTTCTAAGATCAGACCTTCGCGCAATTCGCTCAGAATTTCAACGAATTGCTGTTCGTTATCTGGCGTTAACTCTACAATACTATAGTTACTCATTAGGACATTATAACCACAGCACGACTGAAATTTGATAAAGATGAACTTTTTGCAGATTTTTATAACCTTCCATGAAAAAAATTTCCGGTTGATTTGGCTATCATCGATCTTTTCCGGATTTGCTCAACAAATGGAGGCCGTGGTCTTGGCATGGTATGTCCTCACCTTGACAGATTCACCTTTATTGGTCGGGTTTGTTACAACCTCGCGGCAAGCGGCAACGTTGTTTGGTGCTTTTACCGGCGCCATTGCTGACCGCTTCTCAAGAACAGGAATTGTGATTTCTGCGCAAGGGTTTATGGCGTCTTTAGCATTTGTAATGACACTCTTGGTCCTTTCTGAAAATGTTCAAACTTGGCATATTTTTGTGGCTACCGCGATGACGGGTCTTGCCCGCATTTTTGATATGCCTGCGAGGCAAGCTCTTGTGGCAGACAGTGTTCCCGTAGAGAAAGTATCGAATGCAGTTGCTTTGAATAATTCTGGAAGAAACCTGATGCAGATAGCAGCACCGGTTACGGGTGGAATTCTTTTTTCGATCGTTGGTCCTGCAGGATCTTATCTCGTTCTCGGGTTTGTTTATATTGCAAGCGCAATGTCAATTACATTTATAAAAATCAAATCTTCATCGCCGATTGGATATACCAATTCATTTTGGACCACACTAGTCCAAGGCATTAATTATGTTAGAAACAATAAAACGCTATTGGCAGCACTGTTGATGGCTGCAGTTGCCAACTTAACCGCATTTCCTTTCAACTATGCTTTGATGCCCGTTTATGCAAGGGAAACACTGAACAGCGGATCTTCAGGGCTGGGCCTTCTCTTATCTGGAATTGGGATCGGTGCATTTATAGGATCAATTGTGGTCGCATCAATGCGTTCAATCGAAAACGCAGGAAGAATAGGAATCATCGCCTTGATTGGCTGGCATATCATGACTACAATCGTCATCCTCTCCCCAATTTTTGAGCTTTCTTTCGGCTTGATTATGATTGCTGGGATTATGCAATCAATGAGCCTTGTTCTCGTAGCTTCAATACTTCTAGGGATTGCCGTACCAGACTTTCGAGGGCGAGTGATGGGATTGAGATCATTGGCCGTTTACACTTTACCAATTGGCAGTCTGATTACTGGCGCACTGATCACACAAGTTGGTTTGATCCAAGCAGCAGTGATAAATACAGTCTTAGGCGGCATTTTAATAGCGGGCATTGTATTGCTAATACCAACGATAATTCAAAAACAACGAATCCTTATTGCCCAAGAATAGCATTACTCTTTAACAGCCCTCCGCGCAACGTCGATTCCTAGTTGAATACTGTAATTCGTCCCGCGATCCATTGGGTAAACCTGACTCATGGCAGCAGTCCAAAGGCCGTTAATAGGTGTTTTCACGGAAGGCATTTTTTGCGAGTAATTTGTTGTCATAATCGGTTGTGCGGCTGCCTCTTTATGAAGGTAGGTTTTTTCAATCCAGGATTCCTCAAATGAGGGATTAATCTTCTTCAGATGAGGAATGTAATCTGCCACGATGTCTGATTCATCCAATGGCCATCGGTAATCATCTTTCGGTACATAGTTCGCGGTATAAACAATATGCTTTCCACCATATTCGGAGGGCGGCACAAGATTTGTTTGTTCAAGAGCAAGGAGAAATGGGATGTCTCGATCTGCGACGTTGAGCCAGTATATGTTCGATAACGGTTTCTTTAAAACCCATATGACTGCTATCGCTCCTTCATACTCAACACTTGTACATTGATCTGCATATTCCTTTGGAAGATCAATCAGGTTGGGAAGAAGGAATGTAGGCACGGTTGAAATAACAACATCAAAAGGGCGTAATTTTTCTTCCCCATCTGCATTTCTAATCTTTAGTCCAGTGATGCGATTCTCTTGCGAAACAATTTGGGTCACGAGAGTGTTTGGTTTCAAAATACCATTCATATTTGTAATTCTTTGTTGTAGTTCATCAACAAGAGTACCCCAGCTGCCCCTGATATACCCTAGCTTCTCTTTCCCTAGGAGATGTTGCCTTGATGATGATCGTGTAACAAATTTGCTCCAAAGCCAAGGCATCGCAATCTGTTCTCTATAAACAGTGAATTTGCCCATCATCAATGGTTCCCATATCATTTCCCAATTGCGCTTACCAGCCCATTTACGCATCCATTCTGCTGCGGTAATGTTTTCCAAATTCTTCCAATTTTTGTACCGCTGGAGATACAATGTTACAAGGCCCATTCGTATTCGATCAAAAATACTAACCCGGGAAAACTTCAAAAGATCAAAGGGAGTCGAAAAGGGGTAAATCTTTCCATCAGCAAACCAGCCAACCTTGGAATCTTCCCAAATCAACCGATCATCAAGGCCAAGTTCCTGAAGAAGCTCGATGATTGTTGTGTCACTAGTGAATAGGTGATGATAAAAACGCTCAAGCTGTCCGCCGCCTACATCGAATGTAGATGCTAATCCACCGAGAAATGGCGCTCGTTCATAAAGCTCGACTTCATGACCGGATTTCAGCAAATCGTATGCAGCGCCTAACCCACCAACACCGCCACCAATGATGCCAACCCTCACAAGGATCCTCTTTTCTCTCTGTTGTTGGAGATTAATCCAAAACGTTGTGATATTTTCGGAAACATTTGCTTATCCTATGATCTCGTTCATTAGATGTTGTCAAAATCGATTATGTTACAACTAGTCAGCTTTTTGCCGTAAATCCATTGTTAGGAGTTCTCGCAAAGCTAATTTGTATCGCCCTAAATAAAAAATACCGAGTAGCGTGACTGGAAGCAACAGAGTTATATGCAAAACCAGTGCATACGCGGCTGCTAACTCCGGCGCCACATCTGTGAGCATTACGGTTTGTGCTGCGAAAAACTCGAAGGGACCAACGCCTCCTTGCGATGAGGGAATACTAACCGCTAAGTTTGAAGCGGCGGTAATCATGATAACAATCTCAAGAGATAATTGTAATTGAAAACCCAAGCCCACGACATAATACATCCATGCCTCACATAACCAAATTGGCACGCTGAGCAAGACTGATGCAGCAAGTAATTTAGGACGGCGAAACACATTAAATCCATCAATTATAAGAAGCGCTAGTTCATGCATTTTCTTCCCTAGATTGCCCGGAAGGAATTTGATGAACCACCCAACAAAGCGAAGCATATACCGAGGGAACAGTACAATCACAACCATTGCCAAGAGGACACTGATGAACGCGATAGCCGCCCAATACCCCAACTGTGTCAGAAATGGTGTCAAGGATAAGCTTATACCTGCCACTGCCATGAAGAGGACTAAAACAATGCCATCTAGAGTGCGTTCAACCGCTATGTTTCCTAATGCCGATGCTTTACTAATATCCTCTCGTTCTCCCAGCAAATAGGAGCGAGCAAAATCACCTAGACGCAGGGGCGATATATTATTGACCATGTATCCAATTGAGAGAAGCCCAAAGAGAGTGCTGAAACTAAGGGGCTTCAGGTGTCTCAACAAAAAGTGACATCTAATTGCACGAAAGCCAAGAGATATAAAATAGATAAGGATCGCAGGAACAAGATAACCGTATTGAGCTTCTCCAAGGGCGTGTTGCAAATCGGATAGCGACATTTGCCGGAAGATTAGACCTAGAAAGATCAAACTGATTACGGCACCCAGCCAGATGCGTTTCTTCTTTAGCACTTCCCTTGCCCGCTTTCAAAGCTGAATACATTACGGGTATTGGTCCGAGCATTGCTTTTCTCATGCTTTGAAAGTGATACAACCATTCGGCACTTAGTCTGTGGATGGATTGCCAAAAGAAATACGTTCGATAGGCAATTGCAAAACCACATTTTGATCACCGGGAACCTCAGAGAGATTGAATACCATACGGGCTTCGTTGTATCTAAAGTTTGTTGATTCTCGGTACATTTGCATTGCACTCGAAACTTCTTCATTAGTGGAAACATTTTGCAGTTGTTCAACAATGTCATCTATATATTGGCCTGGCACAACTAGTAGTGAAAAGATGTCGTCACAATCCTCCAGCGTAGTGTCAAATCCTTCCGGATCCTGCGCACGATTGTATTCCAACTGATTATTCAGCGCTTCAGGATTCAGCGTTATACGTCCATCCTCATTAGACAACCCCGCCATAAACGTGTATCGCTGATTTCCATCTTGGTAAAATTCCATGAACAAAATGATCTTTTCACTGTTGACGTTTTGCTCATTTTCGTCGATGAGCTGAACATCCACTCTCGCTGGAAACTGCATAACGGAATCCTCCTTTTATCACAAATCGAGAAATCGAAGACAAGTAAATTTAATCAAAACTTTCTCCCCACCACGCTATTGTATCGCGCCTCTTGTGTTTTGTGGTTTCGTTTACAAAAAATCAGCAAATATATGACATCGAATGTCCGTAAAATCAGAATGGGATTATTCTTCTTGAGAAACGTTTTTGTATTGTGGGGACCGAGCAAATGCCATAGCAAGCGCAGCGATGATGTAGATTATTATAAATACATAAAAGATGGATATGTAACTTCCTGTGTTATCAAATACTAAGGTTGCAGCTAGCGGACCTAGGGCATTACAAAGCATTTGAATGGGAGTGACGATCCCCCGAATTGCACCCTGAGATTCGCGTCCAAAATAATCCGCCCATACGATCTGTTGGAGCATGGGCATTCCACCAAAACATAAGCCGTGGACAATCGCAAATATATAAGCTGTCCGCAAATCATTAATCAGACTCATTACAAATACACCGACACTAATCAGCAAAAAGACTACCATCATCATCCATCGTACGTGAATCTTCTCAGTCAAGAATCCGGTAAACATCCCGCCAAAAAAACCGAGTACAGACCAAACTGTCAAAACAATGATAGCTTTATCATCAGGGATTCCTTGATCAGTAAAGTATGCAAACATATTGAAATTGACCCCAGCACCATTAAAAAAAGCCGCTGACGACGCAAATAGAACAAGGTAAAATGCCCTGCTACGCATAGCTTCACGTGGTGTAAATGACACCTCTTTTTGTGTTGTTGGTTCGTTGACATCGTCTAACGTCTCTCGAGTATTGCTACGAGAATGACGTTCTTCACCATCAGGTAGTAGACCAATGTCTTCCGGAGATCGTCTGAGAAAAAGGGCAATTGGAACAAGGGTGATCGCCCAAGTAAATGCCCCGAGGGCGATCGCTGCGACACGCCATCCAAAAGATGAGATGATTATTTGAACTCCAAGTGGGATAATCGCGTTCCCCACTCTTGTACCTGCAGTTGAAATTGCAATCGCTCTTCCACGTTTTTGAATAAACCATTTAGAAATTACGACTCCCGTGGAAATCGCAATTACGCCTTGGACGATCGCTCGACTAGTCGACATGACGATATAAAATTGCCACAATGTTTTGAACAATCCCAACCCGATAATTACGGCCCCGAGAACTAGAAACGCTGCAAATAGAATTTTCCTTGGCCCAAATCGATCGAGTAAAGGCCCGGCGACGACAGCGACTAATCCTCCTAAAAAGGAACCTAGAGTGATTGCACCCGCATACATAGCCCGTGACCAACCAAATTCCTCAGTAATAGGCTTCAAAAAAACACCTATAACTGGATTGAACTCAGCGGTTTGGGCTATATTGGCGATCGCCATGGTGGCTACAATTACCCAACCATAATAGATTTTTCCACCAAATCGCTCTTTAACGCCCTTCAATACTAACAATGTTCCTTTCTGCAAATTAAATGCCGCACACCAACTTCTTATGGGACCATTTTCGCCAGCGTAATCTGACCGAAAATATCGAATGAATCCGTAACAAAAAGTTCACACCAAGGCTGTATAAATGTCAGCACCACACCGCCGTGACCTAAATCACAAACACAAATCACTCCATAATGGGCTCATATGTGTTTCCCGCGTAACCGTGTAACACCGGTCATCAACAATCATTTCAATTTAGGGAAATATGCCACTCCATCAATGCTACCGACTTCTCTGGGCGGTGTTTTATAAAGCCAATATTTCCATAAAGTTTTCAATGTAGATGGGTCAGATACACCGTCAATGAAGTCTTGTCCATTCAGTGGCCCACCTGATTTCTTGTATATCTCTTGGAACCATTGTCTGAACGCGTATCTTTCACTAGGTTGATAAGTTTCATCGATTCCTTGTACTTTATCTTCGTTGCCCATCCTGACGAACAACACTCTTCCATCAGCGTCTGCAGTGGTACTGCTCAAATCAACATACCGCACATTCGTGTAACGCCGGAGATACCAGTACCATGGCCAGCCAAAGGCGTCAGAAATATCCACCAAAATCGGGGTGTTCCCAGGATATGCGGGATCCTCCATCATCGCTAAACGATCTCGAAGCTGAGGAATGGTGGGGGACGTTTGCGTGTATATTAGCATCTCTCGTGGCACATCAATGTTTTTGTAGCTTGCAGTGAAGCTTGTCCGGATCGTAAGCACAAAGAGTACAATCACCAAACCGATAAGAACAAAATGACCAGGTTTTGCCAACAACATGTTCCCCAGACCAGATTGTCCTTGTCGCGGGAGAGAATTCGTTGAAGTGGGGTTCGTATCATCCATATTTTCATTTGCCCTCGGAATCAATCTCTGTGTAATCTGTTGGAATCCGAAACCAGTCAAGAAAATTAATGGCAAGGCGAGATGAACGGTAAGCCAAGGCATTTTCTCGCCGGAATAGGAAAGGAAAAGGAAATTGAGGCAGCTCCAGTAGACCAGAAACAACAAAAATTGTTGCTGGCTGAATTTTAACGCTGCCCCTCGCACAAAATACCAAACAGTAAATGAAAAGGCCGAAATAAGAGGAAGATATTCGTAGGTTGAAAGCATTAAAATATAGTAATACCAAGGCTGATTGCCTCTACGCACGTCATGCTGTGCTAACCAATATCCCAACGACTGCCACAATCCACTAGCAACCCCTTGCATATTTGAGAAAAAAGTTGTGAAAAGGGCCAGGTAAATTATCCAAAATATTCCAGCTGCAATCGCCCACGGCTTTCCTCCCCACCACAGCCCTAACGTTACAGACAAGATGATAAATATTAGGGTTATGATTACAGCAACATCAACGGCCTCCAATACCAAAGGCCCGACCTCAAGCGACCCATGAGGCTGAACACCCACCGGTGCGTTCAATTGATCTATGGCAGGAGTTCGTATTCCCGAAGAAGACGATAACCAATCAAGAACATTATTTGTATAGCCAGGTTTCGCATTGATAGGGGCCCCAATAATCCCTGCTGCCCAATCTTCATTAACAAGAGTGACACCTAAAGATCCTTGAACAAATACCGATATGGCGGGTATTTGTGGAATTGTTAATGTAATAACAAGAGCGAGCATTGCTGTTCGCTGGGCCACCTGAGATCGTGTGATTCTTCGACGTACCCATCCCAACAAATCCGGAATACTGATGATAAAAAGAAAACTTGCAACGATGAACAAATGCATAAAGAAAACCTCTTTGGTAGCTACACCCAAGGCTATTACCGCTGCAGCCATGTAGAGGTATCGATTTTGTTTGTTCCTTAAAAACTGGAAAGCGGCATATACCAAGAGGATATCCCACAGCACAATATAAATATCATTCCGAGCGAAACGACTGTAGTACAACATTGTTGGAGAGATAGTTAGTAAAACACTTGTCGCAACTGCTCCAATGCGCCCGATGTAGTTACGGAACATAAGCGGTGTCAATACAACCACCACACCAATGAGCGCTGGAATTACGCGGCCAACATAATCAGTATCCCCAAACAACTTAAACATGAACGCGGTGGCTTCAAACTGGAGAGGACCATGCATTAATGGATTGTGTTGAAATGAGCCTCCATTAGCGTAAATGTAACTATAATAGACATGAAGACTTTCATCATGATGATAGGCCCGTACATCCAGATCCCAAAACCGAAATATCAAAGCAAGAATCAATAAAGTGGTATATGACGCTAATTCCCATTTAGTGGGGTCAAGCGTAGTGCCCCGCGGAAGTAACGATCGAAAACGTTTGGAGTATGTAGAAATGTTTTTGCTAAGTTCCATTTTTATAAATATGCTAAGAGCCGGTCGAATATATAGTCACGCTTTCATTACGATACACAATTGGAAACATTTCGGACATTCTTGCGTCAACATCGAGGCCATATCGAGCACGTTCTAACCGGCCAATGAAGATATGCGAAACATCATAGTTTGCTAATAGCCTACGAATGACAGAAAAATCCTCCGATTGGTAAATAGTATCAACATCTTGCCTCCTTTGAATCAAATTGTTATAAGGATGGCCCCATTGCTGCTCATGACCAAGCCATCCCAGAACAGTTGGAATCCCACTGATCGTTGATACTCTGGCAGAATCCGTGTAGTCATTTCCCTGAGCTTCAAGCACGACAGAACTACCTGTTACATGTTTTCCGAGCCAAATAATCGCATCAGTTTCAGCTCCCAAATTTTGACGATGAAATGCCAATCCATCTAATGTCGGTCCTGTCGTTGAATTTGTTATTTGGGTAACAGATGCCACTATTGAGTACAACGAGAAACACCCGACTAAAATCATTAAAACATACTGGATAGATCTCCAGTTACTTTGGGCTTTTTTCTTCTGTTCTCGCGAAGACCAAATTGAGCCTAAGCATATTGCACTGCCAACACTAAGTAATAACCACACTTGATAATGTAATTTGAAGACAGTGTTCATTCGTGTACCAAACAGATCCAGTACAAAAAACAGCTCCGCCGTAATGGCCACCAATAAACCCAACACACCCAATATCAAGCCGAATATCAATCGCTGGTCACCGTTATTTGTCACCAAACGACCAACATTCAATACGGTAACTATATTGAGAATTATAAGTGGGCTCAGAAGGATCCATCTTCCAGCGACACCTCCCAATAGCTCGTCGGGGGTCCAAATTAGATTTTTATTGCTTGCAGTTATCAAACTTTCGGTAAGAACGCCCATATCCGAGAAAAAATCCAAACTTGAGAGAAGTGTCAAAAAGGTCATTAAGATACTCCAAATAACAATGGGGCCGATACCGATGACGGTTGCGGTGATAACTCCAGCCTTTGGAAACCTACCTTTTTCCACAACGAAAACAAATCCATTTACGCCTAGTAAAATACCTAGGAACAATCCCCATAAGAGAATATAGTGCACTACTCGTGTACCTGTTTGCGCAACTGGTAAGACTCCCTGTACCTGGCTATCGAATGACAGGAAAAACGGCGCGAACAGGAGACCAATCATGATAACGAAACCCAATAGCATTACTAACGTATCTCTAACGAAAGACATCCTATTGTGCTTGTTATTTAACAGGAGTTTTAACGTAAGCGTACTTAAAATCAGGAAACCGTAAGTTGGTAAATCCCAACTATTCACGAAACCAAGTGCACCGATAATAAGACCGATCAAAAGAGTCGATATTGGGTGTTTGTAAAACCATAATATATTTATTGATCCATTGCGCTTAAAAAGAGCAAATGCAGTGGTGATCGCCAACATTACAAATGGTAGCGACATTAAATGGGGATGAAGATCTCCTAATAAGAAACTGAAGGCAGGGAACTCGTCGATGGGGTTTGCTCCGGGCCCATCTGTAATAATTCGTGTTGCCCTCCACCACCATGAATTGTCTCTCGGTAAAATTGACAGGTTGGTTACTGGAGACAGCAGACCGGGAATGTTCAACCATTTCCAAAAAGCACCACCCCCAAATCCCCAGTGGCGAATAATCGCTAAAAACCCAACTAGGTTACCAAGTACAAGGACGAGCATTCCCCCTAAAATTCCTGCCAGAAAACCATGTCGCTGTGATATTTGGGTTTTATCGTTAACGAGTGTCACTACATTAAATACGGTTCCATAAACCGTCGTAAAAGTGAGCGCGAAAATGGTGATGAGTCCAAAGTTGTATACGAATGGCGCAGAAGATAAAGATAACCTACCTACCCAACCAATTGCCAAATACCCAAAATAGTAATATCTGATCACAGATCCACTTAGCCAACTATCATGTGGAGGATACGAACTACTTGTCATTGTTGCTTTGAGCAACATAAGGTCCATCGGTTGCTCAGTTGTTATGGTATCGAATGTTGATAAATTAATGGCCGGGTTCAAAGAACGCACAAGGCCATAGAGAATGAATGTTGTGAAAAAAATTGCCTCAATAGTCAATATATTTCGCTGATTGTTTCGGAAAAAGTCATGAATGTCTTCCCGATGACGTTGGTATGAGTACCAACCCAACAAGGCCAAAAGCGTAAACGCTATAACTATCCCTGGATAGCTATTTGGGAAAATGCCAAGAATCGCCATGATCCAAAATATGTAGGAACCTAATAAAATCCCCAAAACTTTTGAAATTGCGAAGCCAGCATCACTGAGTTGTTTAAACAATGGATATCCAATGGGAAAGGCAATAATACCCACAATTTCTAAAACGACAACCCAGACTAAAAGGTTAACCAATGATTTAATCCTTCTACTATAGGATCGAATATTCAAATATCAGAATACTATTAAGGGCAATCTCAAGCCAGAATTTTTGTGGTCTCCAATGATATATATCTCCAAAAATGTCCTGCAACCAATTGAAACTTCTTGCAGCCGGTGTCGCAAAAACAAATATTGCCTCCCATACGTCATCCTCATTGCGTGTTTAAATCGTATGAGGATATACTGGCGCCAAACATTTCGGAATGGGGTGGCTCTATGCAAGATACAGCTTTGAGTGATATGCGTGTTTTAGATTTGACTCAATATTTAGCGGGCCCGTACTGCACTAAATTGCTCTCTACTTACGGTGCGGATGTAATCAAGATTGAGAAGCCTGGTTCCGGCGATCCCGCTCGCAACATGGGACCATTTCCCAATGATGAACCACATCTTGAGAAGAGTGGAACCTTTTTTCACTTGAATCTCAATAAACGTAGTGTCACTTTGAATCTAAAATCAGACAGCGGTAAAGAGATTTTCAAAGATTTGGTACGTGATGCAGACATGGTGGTAGAAAGCTTCAGGCCGCATGTCATGCGTGACCTTGGCTTGTCATACGACACTCTTAAGGAAATCAAACCGAACATTGTCTTAACATCTATTACAAACTTTGGACAAACTGGACCATATGCAGAATACAAATCATCTGAAATGGTTTTATATGGAATGGGTGGGCCAATGTACAACAAAGGGAATCCTGACCGTGAGCCAGTTAGCCTAGGCCTACCTACAGCGCTTTACCATGGAGGTTCCGTGGCGGCGGCTGGAGCAATGGGTGCATTCTTCGGAGCTAGGTATCAAAATGTTGGTCAACATGTAGATGTTTCTTTAATGGAGGCTGTCTTAGGAAGCGTTGATGGTCGAATCGGAGTCTTACTGGCATACCAATATTCTGGTGAGGTTACTGATCGCGACAATGCCGCAGGAGGGTTCGCCAATGGGGTATTCCCATGTCAAGATGGTTACTTTGTAATGGCAGCCAGCGACAATCGTATGTTTCCACGATTAGTTAAAATGATGGGCGATCCAGAGCCGCTTTTAGATCCAAGATATCTAACACCAGAGGGCAAACGAGACCCGGACTTACGTGACCTTTTTGAAGCCGTTCTCATTGGTTGGACGATGGAACATTCGAAACGGGAAATCGCCCAAATAGGTGCGGAAAACGGTTTGATTTGTGGTGCGCTTAACACTATTGCGGAAGTTGACACCGATCCACATTTTAATGAAAGAGATGTTTTTGTCGAGGTAGAACACCCTGACCTTGGTAAGATCCGTACAATTGGACGACCCTTCATTATGCACGAGTCACCCTGGAGTATTGAGCGGACAGCTCCTCGCCTCGGAGAACACAATGAAGAGATTTATGGAGACATGGGTTTTACTAAAGAGCAATTGGTTCAGTTAAGGTCTAACGGGGTAATTTAATTTGATGTTAACAATAACAAATCATGGTACATGGGATGACTCAGCGAAAGGGATACTTTGAAATGCCAAATTTACCACTTGAAGGTATAAGAATCATAGATTTTACGGTTGTTATTGCAGGGCCCGCTGCAACGGCAAAACTTGCTGATATGGGCGCAGAGGTTATTCGTGTTGAAACAATCCAAGAAATAGGAGCTGGCGGGCGCGTCAACAGCGCAAAAATAACAAAAGAACAGGTGCAGCACGCTCCAATTCAACGGCGAAGTTACCCGGATGGCGACCCAGGCGAACGACCATGGAATCGTGGTGCGAATTTTAATGCTCACAGCAGGAATAAATACAGTATGACTGTTGATTTACATAAACCCGAGGGCATGGAAATTCTTTCTGAGTTGGTCGCTGTAAGTGATTTGGTAATTGAGAATCATGCGACGGACTTTATGGAACGCAGAGGTATTTCATACGATTGGTTAACGGATATCAAAAAAGATATGATCATGATAAGGATGCCTGGCTATGGAACGACTGGACCGAACGCATATTGGCGAAGTTTCGGTATTTCTGCCGAGGCTCAAGCAGGGCGTGCATTATTAAACGGTTATACTGATATGGCCGCTTCTGAAATTCCTTGGCGAAATCCTGCCGATCCAGTACACGGCGCAACAGCCGCCTTTGCTGCAATCGTTGCCCTTCATTACCGTAATCGTACAGGTAAAGGCCAGCTTATTGATATGGGTCTTTCAGAAAATATTTTAGGTTTTGTTGGTCCAGCTTTTCTTGACTATCAGATGAATGGTCGGGTTGCAGAAAACCTTGGTAACCGCCATGCATATGGAGCGCCTCACGGGTGCTATCAAAGTAACGGAGAGGACCGATGGGTTAATATTACTGTCCTTAACGATGAAGAATGGACAGGTTTCTGTAATGCGCTTGGAAACCCTGAATGGACACAGGAAGATCGATTCAGTAGTGCCGCCCTTCGCCTTGAAAATCAAGATCCACTAGATCAACACGTTGCTCAGTGGGCCGCCCAACATGATCATTATGAGATAATGCATCTCTTGCAAAAACATGGGGTGCCAGCAGGGCCAGTTATGGATGTCGCAGATTGCTACAATGACCCTCATTTACAAGAACGTGGCTATTTTGAAAAAGTGGAACATCCTGAGGCAGGTACACATCTCTACCCTGGAATGTTTTTCCAATTCTCTGAGACGCCGTTGAGTATTGTTCGACATACACCGCTTCTCGGAGAACACAACGAATATGTGTACAAGGAACTCTTAGGGAAATCGGACACCGAATACGCAGCATTAGAAAAAGCCGGACATATTGGGATGGACTACGCTCCACACGTAAATTAACTGGTCACGAACAGTTCCGATAACCGTCTTTAAAGTACATATGTGATTGTTCACGTAACAGAGCCGGTATCGGGGCCCGACGGTCTTGTATATACTCGTGGGAAGTGTTTGTGAAAATATTCTCGACCCATTACAATGGTAGATCCGGATCGTTTAAGCAACGCTATTAATTCTGCATAAAGAGGCCAAATTGAAAATAGGAATCCCGACCGAAATCACCACTGATGAAACACGTGTTTCAGTGACACCCGAGGTTGTTTCCAAAATAATCACACCCTCAATTGAAGTGCTTGTCCAAGCCAACGCTGGGAAAGATGCATATGAATCCGATCAAAACTACGTTGATGCCGGGGCGCGTATTATTGATGATCCTAAGACACTTTTCCAAGAATCAGACATGGTATTGAAAGTACAACCACCAATAGAGAATAAGGAACTTGGGGTACACGAAGTAAATCTCATGCGAAACGGAGCGACCCTTATTTCATTTATGCAACCATTGGTTAATCATGACCTTGTGCAACGATGCTTGGACCAGAACATCACGAGCTTCAGTATGGATGCAATCCCTCGAATCGCCCGAGCACAAAAATGCGATGCTTTGACTTCAATGAGTTCTCTTTCAGGCTACAAAGCTGTTTTGATAGCGGCTGATACGATGGGACGGCTTTTACCATTGATGATGACCGCAGCTGGAACATACGCTCCTGCTAAAGGACTGATATTGGGCGCTGGCGTTGCCGGGCTTCAAGCACTCGCCACAGGACGAAGGCTTGGCGCTATGATGTTCGGGTACGATGTTCGGCCGGTTGTAAAAGAGCAAGTTCAAAGCCTAGGAGCAATCTTCCTTGAAGCAGAAAATCTATCAGATGATGTAGAAGATTCAGGTGGATATGCCAGAGAGCTCTCCAAAGAATCTCAAGATCGGCAAAGAAGGATGCTCGAAGATCGCATCAAAGAAATGGATTTTGTTATCACGACGGCGTTAATACCTGGTCGCCCTGCTCCCACTTTAATCACCAATGAAATGGTATCGAGCATGCGTAGTGGATCTGTAATTGTTGACATTGCGGCAGAAACTGGTGGAAATTGTGAGGCTACAATTCCTGGTTCCGTCGTAGAAAAAGATGGCGTAACGATTCACGGGCCGATCAATATTCCTGCATCGCTGCCAATACACGCCAGCAATATGTACGCCCGCAACATCTCAAGTTTGCTAGAAGAGATAATCGTGGATGAGAAGATCAATCTTAATTTTGATGATGAGATTGTCGGTGGATCATGTATTACCCACGAAGGCAGCATCATTCACGAAGTAACACGACAAACTTTCAAAGGATAGACCCAAGAACGAATCTAAAGACAATCAAACTCGGTTTCGTTCGGGAAAAGTAAGGAAAAAGATGCTTGATAACAGTTTCTTGATCGCTATGTACGTTTTTGTTCTAGCGCTTTTCGCTGGATTCGAAGTGATCACCAAAGTCCCGCCAACCCTCCACACTCCACTAATGTCAGGAGCGAACGCGATTTCTGGTATCGCACTAGTAGGAGCTTTAATTGTTTCCGGCCCTATGGGTCTAACATTGCCCACGGCAGTCGGGTTGATTGCAATTATTCTGGCCACAATCAATGTAGTTGGAGGCTTTATGGTCACTGACCGAATGCTCCAAATGTTCCGGAAAGAAAAGAAGCGTGACCAATGAGTGATATGACTTTTACCATGACTGATGGAATTAGTGCCGTTTACTTGATTACGATCATATTGTTCATTTATGGATTGCATTTGATGAATTCTCCGGCGACTGCTAGAAATGGCAATCGTTTGGCAAGCGTCGGAATGCTTATCGCAATTGTCGCAACCCTACTTGATGCAGGGATTGTGAACTACACCTTAATTGCTACAGGCATCATTATTGGATCGATCATCGGGGCATCATTCGCAAGGGCGATTCAAATGACTGCGATGCCTCAAGCGGTCGCTATATTCAACGGCCTGGGTGGCGGCGCATCCGGATTAATTGCTATATCTGAATTCATGCGTTTAAACGAAGCACCAGACACTTTCACGATGACGTTGTCTATTACAATTGTTCTCAGCATCCTTATAGGAATCGTTACACTTTCTGGTAGCTTGGTAGCATTCGGAAAATTGCAAGGTATCGTTTCTGGACGACCGATACAATTCCCCCTGCATCGTTGGATATCACTACTATTTGTTATTCTAATCGCCGCAGTTGGTTCATCTTTAGTTATTACACCAAATGAAACTGTTTTCTTTGTTCTAATAGCCGCTTGTTTGGCTCTCGGCATTCTACTGGTTATTCCCATTGGCGGAGCGGATATGCCTGTCGTTATTTCTCTCTTGAATTCATACTCGGGGCTGGCTGCGGCTGCCGCAGGTTTTGTTCTGGAAAATACGGTTCTTATTGTTGCTGGGTCCCTCGTGGGAGCGGCTGGGCTTATCTTAACCCGCATTATGACCAAAGCGATGAATCGGTCGTTACGGAACGTTATGTTTGGAGGGGTTGGTGGAACATCCGAATCGAAAGACATTTCCGAGGGTGATGCCCGTGAACCAGCCCGAGAGGTCACTGCTGAAGACGCGGCAGTCGGCCTTGCGTATGCTGACACCGTGATATTCGTTCCAGGATATGGACTCGCTGTGGCACAAGCCCAACACCAAATCAAGCAACTGGCCAACCTTCTTGAATCGCGAGGAGTTCAGGTAAAATACGCCATCCATCCGGTTGCGGGTCGAATGCCTGGGCACATGAACGTGCTGCTTGCAGAAGCGGATGTCGCTTACGATAAATTGTTTGATTTAGAACAAATCAATTCAGATTTTTCTCAAACTGATGTTACCGTAGTTGTAGGAGCGAACGACGTAGTAAATCCAGCGGCAAGAGAGACGGTAGGTAGCCCAATTTATGGAATGCCAATACTAAATGTCGATCATTCAAAAAGTGTTCTCTTTTTGAAAAGAAGTATGAATCCAGGGTTCGCAGGCGTGGATAATGAATTGTTCTATAAGGATAATACGATGATGCTTTTTGGTGATGCGAAGGATTCGTTAAACAAGTTAGTACAGGCCGTTTCTGAAGAGGATTAGACGGTCAATTATGCAAACAGACTCAGACTATCTCGAGCATATTTCTGAATTTTCACATGAGCAACTCGTTTTGTTCGCAGATCAGGCTGTTGGACTTAAGGGTG
Source organism: SAR202 cluster bacterium (assembly GCA_009392005.1). Classification (GTDB taxonomy): domain Bacteria; phylum Chloroflexota; class Dehalococcoidia; order UBA6926; family VFHL01; genus VFHL01. Next base: position 98,454 of record VFHL01000004.1, on the reverse strand, counting down.
CAATTGCAATCCACGACACAACGCTTGGTCCAGCTCTTGGGGGGTGTCGCATGTGGAATTATTCAACAGAAAATGATGCGATCACCGACGTATTGCGCCTCAGCCGAGCAATGACCTATAAAAACGCCGCTGCCGGATTAGCATTAGGTGGTGGAAAAGCAATTGTGTGGGGAGATCCGTCTACAGATAAATCCCAAGAGTTTTTTCGTAACTTCGGTCAACAAGTTGAACGCTTGAACGGCCGATATATTACCACAGAGGACGTTGGAACTACTGAAGCTGACATGCGCCAAATTGCCGCAGGTACCCAACATATCGTTGGACTGCCTATAGATTCTGGCGGAAGCGGAGATCCATCGCCTGCGACAGGATGGGGCATATTCCATGCAATTCGCGCTTGCGCGAATGAAGCGTTCGGGACGGATGATTTGTCAGGTCGACGGATTGTGATCGTGGGTCTGGGCAAAGTCGGCACTTATCTCGCCGAACATCTTCACCGCGCGGGAGCAATCTTATTTGGCAGTGATATCTCAGATGATGCCATCAAGTATGCCCAGTCAAAGTTCCAATTAACTCCTGTTGAACTTGCCGATGCAATGAGTATGGAATGCGACATTCTCGCGCCATGTGCACTCGGGGGCGGATTAAATGAGACATCCATTCCTCAATTAAAGACATCCATAATCTGTGGCGCTGCAAACAATCAACTTTTGAAAGAAAGTGATGGTGAACTGATTCAGCAACGGAGCATCTTGTATGGACCCGATTACATCTCAAATGCGGGAGGAGTGATCAATCTCTCATTTGAAATTAAGCAATCATACAACCGTGAATGGGCCTTTAACCGTACCACAAAGATTTTCGATACAATGACTGAGGTAATTGATCTATCAAAGACCGAAGGAATTCCAACAAGTGCAGCGGCGGATCTATACGCGGAAAGGATACTCGAAGCGTCTAATTAGATGTGTATCTTAAGCAGTTTTCAACCCAATTTTAAATTTTTCAACCACTATAATTATGTTTACCACGATGATAAAAGCGCACGAAAACCAAGAGCAAAATAGCACCAACTGCAACCATTAGACAAGCAACCAATATCGGTAGAACCATTGCGCCAATCATTGATTCCATCAAAGATAGCATTCTATCGATGAGTAATCTATTGGCTGCTCCAGCCTGCCCCATATCTAGAGCGTTAATAGGAACCAGGCGTCCGTTAATTAAGGCCGGAGCAATACCGTAATGATAGATAGGTCCGGTCAGGGTGATCAGTAAACTAGATGCGACCAATCCCCAGGTTCCAAACCATTGCAATCTTCCACGCCATCCCCGGCCACCCAAAATACTTACAATAACGAGGAGTAGAACCGACAAAGCTATCAATGGGTATGTGACACGCTCCAAAGTCGAAAGGGCCACATGAATGTCCTTAAGTCGATCCTCCATGGGGTCCTTATCCACTTCCGCCGGTCTCTGGTCGTCTGAATCGCTTTCCATCCATAAAGCGAAGTCAGATTCATTGAATTTGATCCCTTCAGATACATATTTGTAAATTAACAACTCGTGTAGCGGGTCCGAACCAAATAAGGTATCGGTTTTTCGAACAACATACCCATTTTGCACAAAAGTCCTAACGTTATTCACTATTTCGTGCCCGCTTTCGCCAAACATGGCTATCATTTCCATGTTTCCAAACATTATTTGATCAGGAAACATATTTTTATAGTCACTGTCGCTAATTCCACTAGTGAAACCAATAACTTCAAGCATCTGGTTTGTATCCAAACCACTTAGGATAGAATCGATTGAGCAGCTACAGGCGTGCTCAACCTGGCTGCGAGTTAAAGAAGGAAATATGGGCAAACCCGCAGCGATTTGAATCTGTTCAACCGACAATCCTACGACACGGCAATTTGGCAGTTCTTGAGTGGATTGTCTTTGCGCAAATAGAATCGCTGTTTTCGGATCACATTCTGGCAGTTCGCGATATTTCATTTCAAAGGTAGTGAGGAATTTTTCGTTAACAAATCCAGTAAAAAGATTTGACAAATCACTTGAATCTAACGCGATCGAAAAAGCATCGTTCTCTCCAACGAAATATAGAATCAGCGGATCAAAAATTTGATCGATTCTGGCGTGCCCACGAAACATTTCAGCCAATGAATCTTCTAGAAAACTCTGAATCTCTTCAGAGGTGAGCTCGATGGACAGATTCTCCCCTATTTTTATTTTGATTACAGATCCATCTAACGAGTTGTGTGCAATACTGCTCGTATTTGATGCGTTCAATTCCTCAACGATCAATGGAATCAACATATCAACCGCAGCCTCGTAAGCACCAGTGTCTTTCAACATCACTTTAAGCGGCGCATCGGACCCAATTAAGCTCGAATATACAAGCTCTTTGATTTCAAGGCGAAATAACTCCTCTTCATCAGGAATCGCTGCATTCTTGACGATCTGTTCAGTTATTTCCGCTGTTTGTCCCAAAAGTGCGTCTGATGGAATGGATCTTTCGATAGCATTGATAACTTTGTCCGAAGTGATTTCCATATCCAAAAGTTCCTGAAGCGAGTCAACAACTAATGGAGCCAAGAATTCTTGAATAAATAGCGCATGCAAAAAATTTTGATGTTCAGGTTCTTGAATCACCTCCGCTAATTGGCTTACGCGATCGGAAATTTCAATTTTGACGTTGAATGAATCATTAGTACCAATAAGGTACGGATGAACTTCACCTATAACATGAGCGACCTGTTCTTCAATCCATTCCGGTGCTAGAACTGTTTCCGCGAGTGCGCTTGCATTGTCCACGACGTAGGGAAGTTCAAAACCAGCTACATTATCTTCGGTAAAATACCGTTCGAGCGCGTCCGACACTATGACAGGGTAGATATCATCAAACAATTCGGCTTCGCGAATATGCTTTTGGAAGAAGCTTGTATCACGGACAATTCCGTTCACCTGCCAGACGCCAAGCGTGGCAAAAAACACGAAAAGAAAAGCAATACCAATAATTGTTGCCAAAACCCGGCGGAAATGTATCATTATTTGCTGTTCAAACAACCAAAGTCCATGTTTTATATTTCAGTAGCAATCATACAATGAACGCCATACACAAGGGTGATTAAAAAAACGGTTCCATAAACACCCGTTTTTTGAAGAGATGGCCTCGGAGCGCTAATATGGGATCTAAAAGAAAGGAGGTTTCTTTTTGGTCAACGAACAAAACTTTTGGTTATTGGACAACCAATTTTCTCCTCAAGTGTTCACGCCTCTTGAACAAGATCTCATTGCAATTAGCATGAATTACGGTGGAGTATCAACAGACGTTCAGTCGACACCCAATGCATACAATTTTGTAGATGGATACCTTTATACACACGCCGAAGAAGATAAAGATCGCTTGAACGTAAATCCCAACGCGAATAGCGCCGAAATGATGGGTAAGGAGAGCGCATGGAGGAATACATACTTGCCAGAGATACAATCAAATTTGAAACCGATGCGGCAGGTCATTTTCAAAGAATCCAATCTCTCAGAACTAAGCCAGCATTTCACCTATTTGCTAGAAATTTATCACAGGCATTGGGAGTTACACGAGCAATTCCAGTTTCCTTCAATAAGATCGTATTGGATAGACACATATCAAGAATTATGTGACCAACCATACACTCTTCAAACAGAGATCCTTCTAACAGGAACATCGAATCTGACAGAAGAACTTCTCACAGGAATTACTGACCTCGCAAAATTTATTCAAACCCCGGGTGATGTGAGAAGCGCCATCCGTTCTCATCCACCAGAAGAAGCACTAGCGATATTAACGACAACAGATGATGGGTTTGCGTTTCTGAAGAATCTACTCGATTTCATTGCAGATTTTGGGTTGCGAACTGGACACGGTTTTGGCTCTCCATTTTCGTGGCGTACACCAACTTGGTTAGAAGAACCTGCTCAGGTATTAGCAATTTTGCATCCTTACCTGGATACTGAGATCGCAAAATTCGCTGAGAATGCCAGTGCTCTAAGAGAAAAACGTGAATCCTTCCAGAACGAGATTATGGAAACTCTAAAAAACGATACAGACCGAAACCAATTTCTTACTGCCCTAGACCTTGCCCGAAACAATGCCACCAACCGAGAAAACCATAATTTTTTCATCGAACAGATGACAAATGGATATATCCGAATATGCTTAACAGAATTAGCCGATCGACTGGTTAACAACGACACGTTAACGACTAAAGACGATATATTTTTCTTGAATCTTGAACAAGTAATGGCAGTGATCTCTGGTGTTACGGTTCCGGATTTGACACGGATAATTGAAACAAATCGAACGGAACATGAAAACCAAGCTGAAATCACACCTCCGAAGCGCCTTGACGCCTCTTCCGCCAAAATACAAGAGAATGAGACAAACATCTCATCCTCGAAGTTTTCGCTAAAGGGTGTACCGGCATCAGCAGGCATTACGACTGGCCGTGCCAGGGTTATCGATTCAACAGATTCGATCCCAATGATTGACTCTAGCGACATCATTGTTACTAAAAATGCTGGACCAATGTGGATTCCACTATTACCCAGCATAGATGCTCTTGTTTTAGATTATGGTGAAATCGCTTCTCACGCCCCAATACTTATGCGAGAGTATCAAATCCCTTGCGTAATACAGACCCAAAACGGGACGAATATGATCAATAATGGCCAAACCATCACCATCGATGGTACGAATGGCATCATCCATTTAGAGAAATGATGGCACCAAATTTATGATTTATGCATTTCATTCAAGAAAATGTTTACGTTGATTACGAGTCTCGAACGCTCCAGTCAGATATATTGCCGTAAGGATGATGATTCCACCAAAAACTGCTATCAACGATGGGACCTCACCTAAGAAAACAGCCGCCAATATTGACGCTATCACGGGCTCAGAAACGATTGTCACCGAAACAAAGATAGCTGACCAGCGCCGCAAAGCCCAGTTAATCAAAGAATGTCCGATGACTTGCGGGAAGATTGCAATCGACAGCAAATACAGGTAAGTGTTATTTGTGTAACCAAATACTGGTGCGTCAAGAGTCACGACTAACCCAATCAAAATAATACTCGCTGATGAATACACGATCGTCAAATAAAGCGGTAGTGGTATGTGTTTCGTTAAACGCCTACCGACCAATAGATAACCTGACATCATCACCGCGCCTAGGAATGCGAGCATGTCTCCAAACAACGCTTGCCCTAGTTTCGCTGCATCTCCAATCGTCAATATTGCTGCGCCCAGAACCGCTAACAAGGCATAAATACACACGCGCCAAGAAAAAGTTTCGCGCCTAATAAAAACTGGACCCAAAAAAGCAATCAGAATTGGGTGTGATGTGACAAAAACCGCCGAACTAAGTACTGATGTTAGATTAAGAGACGCTATCCAGAACAAGAAATGGAAGGCGAGGAAAGCCCCCGCAACGACACACGTCATGAAAAAAGGCCACGATAATTTTGGTAAATCTTTTCGATAGATTCCCAAACTCGGCGGTCCAACAATTAGTGCAGCAATAGTTAGTCGGGAAGCAGCTATTATTACAATGGGGGCTTCGGCGAGACGAATAAGCACACTGGCAGATGAGATACTGATAAGCCCGGTTATCAGAACAGAATATGCTGGCATCACAAATCACTAATCATCTACTGGCGACGGGTCATCTCTGTTTTTACCAATTTGCGATTTCAAAACGAGGAATAGGATCATAAAAAACCCAATGTTAATAGAAGCATCAGCAACATTAAACGCCGGGAAATGGAATCCTGGCCATAACTCGACATCGACAAAATCAATTACTTTTCCACGAATAACTCGATCAATCAAGTTGCCAATGGCACCACCTAAGAGGAGTCCCATTGCCCATCGGAAAGATCGTGTTTTTGATATCGTCGTGTAATAAAAAACAATCGCAAAAATACCCACAACGCTCGCCATGATGAGAGACGTCGTTTGGTTTTGGAATAAGCCAAAGGCGCTACCGGTATTCACAATATGTGTGAGACGAATGATGCCTTCTGCGGGTATTGAATGATAAAGAGCGATATTACTTACAATCAGTATTTTTGTTATCTGATCAAGAACAATGGTTACAACCGCGATTAAGATAAAAGACCAGTGATCCCGGAACACAGAGGCCATATATTTTTGAGATCGGTTCATCATTTGATTTTAGCTTAGGATGCAAAAACAGATAAGGTGTTTCATCAAAATAACTTGAGTAGAACTAGAACCTTCATTCTGTCCTATCAGGATTACCCGTTTCTGGAATCAAAATACCGCAAACCAAAAGAGTTACAGAGAGTGGTGATGTAACAACAAGACCCAATGCAAGCGACCCAGAGCTTTCTCCAATAATTCCGACCAAAAACGGCCCGATCGCTGCCGCAAATGGAAAAAGTGTCCTATTCAACCCAAGAGCAACGGTAATTTCGCGAGGAGATAATTTCATATCGAATGGGATTGTCGATACAATTGGCGGCACCGACATAGCCAAGTATCCAGATGCAAAAAACAAAAGTGCAATAAATATTTCAGATGTCGCATAGACAAGGGCAAAATAGATTATAGGAAGGAATATTCCTGGTATCCATATGAACGGCTTCCTTTTCCTGATCAATTGGGACAATGGACCAGCGGAAATCGAACCCACAATTGAACCGATCGGCATGAATCCGAATAAAATACCAACCGTCGAAAGTGAAAATCCTAGTTTGTCTATCACATAGATCGGATAAAATGTAGCAAACGCACCAAACGTAAATGCGAGCCCCACTTGAGCGCCCGATACAAGCCAGAGAACCTTATGTCGTTGCAACACTTTGATAGGGCTACCAATCTCAATTTCATCATCAGGAGCCGGATTTAATGTTTTATTCTCCTTACCAACGAAAACCCAGATGACAATAAGTATAAACAACCAGACAGCAACGCCCCAATAAACCAATCGCCAGCTTCCAAACAACGTGATGAGTAGCGGAGTGACCATAAGCGCTAATGTTTGCCCAATGGATCGGTTTCCAAAATCTAGACTGTTGATCGTTGCGTATAACCGAGGTTGAAACCACTGCTGAATAAATAAGACTTGCATTTGTATGCGGCTTACCGAACACATAAGAAATAAGAACCGACCTAATATAAGCAAATTAACTACCGACGTAATGCCTTGTAAAAAAACGGTTACGGCCATACCGCCTGCAAGCAGCAACACCATCAATTTGGAATTGTATTTTGTAAGCCAAATACTGGCAGGCAAAGCCATGAGACCAAACCCCAAAAACCCAGCAGAACCTAACAAACCTGCTTGAAATGTTGTTACGCCCAATTCTTCTTCCCACAGTGGTAATAACACACCCAGCGATTGGAACACGAAGACATTGGCAAGATCCATCCCCCAAAGGACACCCATGACTATCCAAGCATATCGAGGTTGAGGTCGAATGTTGCTAGACATAAATTAGGGGTACACCGTCGCTTGTTTTTGAATCACCATCAATAGGTCATTCACAATGAAGACAATTCTCGTTCGAAAAAGTTTCCGATATGCGTGTTGAGTACATCTTCTCCAGACGACCAAAAATGGTCCACCCCAGGCACCATAATAATTTCACGGGGATGCGGCAGATTACTTTCCAGAGATTCAACATCTTTGTTAGAAACATATTCGTCTCGATCTCCCGAGATAAATAACTTCGCTATTGATGGGAGGTTGACCCATTCAGGTTGCACAGATCCAGAAATCAACCCGAGCGCCGTTAAACCTTGGTACTGCATAGCAACTCGAGATGCAACACCAGCACCAAAAGAATAGCCACACAAACCAATCGGCCCCTGTGCTATCTGATCAACAGTTTTCAAATAATCTAATGCTGCGATCGCATCTTTATCCTCACCTTCACCGCCGGAATAAGTGCCTTGACTTTTGCCAACGCCACGAAAGTTAAACGTAAGAACAGCAATGTCTTTCTGAATAAGGGTATTTCGTACTGTTTGTACAACATTGTTTAGCATATTCCCGCCATATTGAGGATGAGGATGACAGATCACTACCCCAGGGCATTGGGAGTTACTAATCGGCAACGATAGTTCACCTTCAAGCGAAAAACCATCTGCCTCGAACTGAATTTGCATTTTGAACAACTACCTTTCCATCAACATTGATTAAAATGAACATTTTAAATAGTTCAAACCGGTGCCGACGTACAGTACCGAATACATTACTATCAGCAGGACAAATACCGTGCCAACAACTCCATTTCGGGTTCCGACATAAGCCGATGTGGACAGCATTTTGTTAAAGACCAAGAACCATGGTTGTGGGTGTCTACCTCGTTTCACACAATAACCAAATCATAGTGAATGGAGTATCAAAAATGACACCAATCTAAGCAGGGATTGAATTTCTACAGTACTATTTGAGAAGATAGCTCCATAATCCGGAAATGGAATACGCATTGAGAATAACAGAGGTTAGAATACTATGACAGAAATCCAAGATGTTGCCGTAAGGTTAGGGGAAACTTTAGCTGAACGTGAAATGACAATCAGCGTCGGAGAGATTGACACTGGCGGGCTCATTGGGAGCCGTTTGATGGCAGTACCGGGAGCCACTCGTTTCTTTAAAGGCGGGATAATCTGTTACGGCGGTACGTTGATGCGTGAAGTCGTACAAATTCCCCAAAGCCTTCTTGAAGAAAAAGGGGCGGTCAGTGCAGAGGTCGCAACCACATTAGCTCACAAAGTCCGAGCTTTGTCTGACGCAGATATTACAATTGCTCAATCAGGTATTACTGGCCCGACGGGAGGGCGGTCAGGGCGACCTGTTGGCATGGTATACATCGCACTAGTAGAACGTGATGGCACAGAAATTGTGGTTCAAGAAAACTGGGACTCTCCTGACCGGTATGGGAACATGCTCAAAACGACCGATCGAGCTCTACGACTGGTGCTGGAACATTTATCGGGTTGATTACTTTTCCCAATTAGCGAACGCCCTCAGGGCTGAATTGCTCTTTGTATATCTTGGCGTATAATCCGTCGCTGTTGATCAGGTCTGAATGGACGCCTGATTCGACAATCCTGCCACTATCGAGAACTAATATTTGGTCCGCTGCAAGAATCGTTGATAGACGATGAGCGATAGCGATTGTTGTTCGATCTTTCGTTAAACTTTGAACGGCCTTTTGAATTTGTGCCTCGGCAATTGAATCAATTGCAGATGTTGCTTCATCAAAGATCAAAATTCGAGGGTCCTTAATCAGGATACGTGCAATCGCCAATCGTTGTATCTCTCCACCTGATAATCGATGTCCACGTTCCCCAACCAACGTGTCATAGCCATTTGGAAGCGCTACGATCACGTCGTGAATTTGGGCAGCCTTACATGCTTGTTCAACAGCCTCTAATGATGTCTCTTTTACTCCATATGCAACGTTGTAATAAACGGTATCATGAAACAAAAATGGATCTTGCGGGACGGTACCTATCTGGGAGTTCAATGATTGAAGAGTTACATTCCGAATGTCATGTCCATCAATTGTAATAACCCCCGTTTCTGGATCATATAATCTTGTAAGCAGATATGTAAACGTGGTCTTTCCAGCACCACTCGGTCCGACAAGCGCAACTAAATCTCCGGCGTGAATGTTAACATTGATACCATTGAAAACCTTTTGATCGTTCTCGTAAGAGAATGAAACATTACGGAAATGAACGTGACCATCGACATTTTCCAGTGCCATCGCTTTGGGACGTTGTTTGACTTCTGGTTCCAAATCGAGATAGGCAAATATCCGCTCGAAAAGGGCTAACGAAGTCGTTAAATCGACATGAACACTTGCCAACGATGACGCAGGACCGAACAACCGCGTTAATAGTACGGTAAAGGCCACTAGCGTACCAATTGATAGTTCATCTTGAATTATCAGACGTCCACCGTACCAGTAAACAATCGCTGGACCTATTGCACCATAAAGCCCTAATAACATGAAGAACCATCTACCAACCATTGCTAGTCGTATGTTAAGACGAGTCAATTCTTCTGAAATACGACTGAAGCGGAAGGCTTCAAATTGCTCCTTGGCAAACGATCTGACCAGGAGGAATCCACTTATGTTCAAGGTTTCTTGCATATAGACGGATCTTTGCGCTCGCTTAGTTTGAACCGTCGTGCGTATCTCCCGTCGTAAATTACCTGCCTTTTTCGATGGCCAGATAAACAAAGGAAGTAGTGCCGCACCAACAATCGTTAAACGCCAGTCAAGGATTGCGATTAGTACAAGTGTACTGATCACAACGATGAGATCGGTCAAGATTGTAACTAAAGTCCCCGTTACGACGTTCTGAATCCCGCCAACATCATCATTTATACGCGACATGATCTCACCAGTACGTGTTTTCGAATAAAAACTCAATGACATCCTCTGTAAATGCGTATACATTTCGTTTCTCAAATCAAACATGACACCTTGCCCTACCAGAGAATTCAAGTAACTTTGTCCCACCGATAGGAAACCAGAAGCAAGTGCAGTGAAAACCATAGCTAACGCCAAACTAGTAAGCAGAGTGTAATCAGAATTGGGAATCGCGAAATCGATAAGATTTTTTACCAGTATTGCTGGAATCAATCCAAGGATCGACACCAATACCGTTGACAACAACATCAAAACGCCCTGGTTTCTGTATGGACCAAAATATGACAAGATTCGGGCATAATCCCCACGGCCCACCGCAGTTCGAAATGAGGGTAAATTTTGTCTGTTGCGTCGGCGCATGCAAAACCAACCTTTGAAGGGCATCGGCTGGCCAGATCAGAAATCTAAACCCTTACATCAACCCTCTAGAACATCCCACGTAACCGCTACGGATTATTAACATGATCGACAACCAATTTGCCCATCTCGGTCGTCGTAACAACCGTATCTCCAGCCGTAGCGATATCTGGAGTCCGATGGCCATCGGAGATGACTCGAGCAACAGCCTGCTCTAAATGTTCGGCCTCTTGTTCGAGCCCGAATGAAAGCCGCAGTAACATCGCCGCGCTGAGAATAGAACCAAGTGGGTTCGCTGCATTTTTTCCAGCTATATCCGGTGCGCTCCCATGGATCGGCTCGTATAATCCAAATTGTCCCCCACCAGCTTTATTAACTTTCTTCAAGCCCAAACTGGCTGATGGTAAAAGACCCATGCTGCCCGCTAAAACGGATGCTTCATCAGTCAAAATATCACCAAACATGTTCTCTGTAACAATGACGTCAAAACTACCTGGGTCTTGAATCAGCTTCATTGCACAAGCGTCTACAAGAATATGTGTTGTTTCAACATCAGGGTATTCGGCAGCCATCTCGATAGCAATCTCGCGCCAGAGTCGGCCTGACTCCAACACATTAAATTTATCAACTGAGGCGACACGATGACGACGTGTCCTCGCTAAATCATACGCAACTTTAAGAATGCGTCTTACTTCCTTCTCCGAATACGTTAAGGTATCAACCGCCATTCGACCGTTTCGATTTGTCCACCGCTTTTTGGGCTTAGCAAAATATAAGCCGCCAGTCAGCTCCCGGATAACAACGAAGTCGACACCGATAAGATTTTCTTCTTTAAGAGGAGACGCTTTAAGAAGATCTTTTTGTGCAACAACAGGCCTTAAATTGGCATACAGGCGAAGAGCTTTTCGAATACCAATAATGCCATCCTCAGGGCGCACCGATGCGCTAGGATCATCCCATTTTGGTCCGCCAACAGCGCCGAATAAGACAGAATCTGCTCGTCGTGAGATCTCAATTGTCTCTTCTGGTAAAGCAATGCCAGTTTCATCGATTGCGATCCCACCTACCAAACCTTCAACAAATTCAAACTGATGTGAAAAAACCTGGCCTATAGCATCGAGTGCGTGTTTTCCTTCAGTCGTTACCTCAGGCCCAATACCATCACCTGGAAGAACCGCAATTGTGTATTTCATTAGATCCAATCATCTCCTGTTAATGTAATGATTCATTACGTGATACCTAAAAACCATGGGGTGCCATCACATTTGTCTTTATGCATATGATCTTTGTTTATTTCAAATCTCCACGAACTTTGGTTTCGAACTCATCTATTTTATCCTCTTGTTGGAGTGTCCGACCTATCTCATCGAGTCCTTTTTGAAGTGTATAGCTGCGGAACTGATGTGCCTCATTATCGCGATGTACAACAAATTCGGAATAGATCCCTGCTCCCTGTTGGTCTGAAGACGAAATGTCTTTCTCCTCTGGTTCTTTATCAACACCAATATGTGCTTGAAGACCTTCTGAATCATAAATTTCACCGGATTCAAGATCAACTGTCAGTTCATACCCAGGAATCGTCTCGGTGTTCTCCATAATCATGTTGAGTGTGTCCTCATCCACCAAAACCGGAACCACTCCATTTTCAAAACAATTGTTGTGAAAAATATCAGCAAGGCTTGATGTAACAAGTGCCCTGTATCCTGCTTGAGCAATCGCCCAGACAGCATGTTCTCGTGATGATCCGCTACCAAAATTTTCTCCGACGACCATAATCTTCGCATCTTTATATTCAGGTTTGTTTAGCACAAAATCTCCATTCAATTTCCCATCAGAGTTATGTGCCCAGTCATAGAACAGAAATTCTCCCCAACCTGTCCGCTCTATCCTTTTAAGATATCTAGCTGGTACGATCGCATCCGTATCTACGTTGACGCGATTCATCGGAGCTACTTTTGCCGTCATTGTTTTAAAAGGTTCCATGCTACTATCCTATCTATTTCAATTCATCTGCAAACTTTATCGTGTCCCGCGGCTTTTTATTTCCAATCCCTAATATCAACGAAGTGACCTTCAATCGCAGCGGCGGCAGCCATTTCCGGGCTTACAAGATGTGTTCTTCCTTCTTTTCCTTGGCGACCTTCAAAGTTCCGATTCGAGGTCGAAGCGCATCGTTCCTGTGGCGATAATGTATCTGGATTCATCCCTAAGCACATAGAACAACCTGCTTCTCTCCATTCAAACCCCGCCTCTTCAAACGTCTTGTCTATACCTTCTGACTCAGCTTGCATTTTTACTACAAATGATCCGGGTACGACCATGGCTTGAACAGCAGGGCTAACACGTCTTCCCTTTATAACCGCGGCTGCATTACGCAGATCCTCTATCCGTGAATTAGTACATGATCCTATAAACACACGGTCTATCAAAATATCTTTCATTGCAACACCGGGCTCTAGTCCCATGTACGCCAACGCGCGAGTTGCCGATTCTTGCTCTAATTCTGTTGCGAATGATGATGGGTCAGGCACGTTATCGGTAACTGGAACGACCATTCCTGGATTGGTTCCCCAAGTCACATATGGGGTCAATTCTGTGGCATCTATTTCAATGACCTTGTCATACACAGCGTCTTCATCAGTCACAAGATCCTTCCATTCCTCAACAATCGCTTCAAATTCAGCACCTTCAGGAACATTTGGCCGGCCGCGCATCCACTCAAACGTAGTTTCATCTGGAGCAATCATTCCAACGCGAGAGCCGCCTTCAATAGTCATATTGCATACCGTCATTCGACCAGCCATCGACAATGATCGGATTGCTTCACCTGTGAATTCGATAGCATATCCGACTCCACCGTTCACACCAATTTTTCCGATAATACCGAGAATGAGGTCTTTTGCTGTGACACCTACTGGAAGTTGGTTATTTACACGAATTTCCATAGTTTTCATCTTTGGCATCACTAGCGTTTGCGTAGCCAATACATGTTCTACTTGCGAAGTACCAATAGCCATCGCAACTGCCCCGAACGCACCATGAGTCGATGTATGGCTATCTCCACAAACGATTACTTTGCCAGGTTGTGTATAGCCTTGTTCTGGACCAATAACGTGTACTATGCCCTGGCCTTTACTGTGCATCCCATAATAAGGGATACCAAATTCTTCTACGTTGTCAGACAACGTGTCAATCTGTTTTTTAGATATTGGGTCTTCAATCGGCAGCGTTCTATCAGTTGTCGGAACGTTGTGATCTACAGTTGCGATTGTTAAATCTGGCCTTCTCACCGTACGTCCATTCATTCGGAGCCCCTCAAATGCCTGGGGAGAAGTCACCTCATGAACTAAGTGCAAATCTACATAAATCAGATCTGCTTGACCAGGTTCCCGGTGCACAACATGGCCATCCCAAATTTTATCGAACATCGTTTCGCCCATTTTTTCCACTCCTCGGTTATTTTATCTATGTACTGATCAAACCAATGAATAGTTCGCTTGGTACCATTCGCCATATTCCAAATCAATCACATAATTATAAATGGAACATGAAGACCCATTTTAACGTGGGTTCCCTCGACTTCCAAATCATCATGATTTAGCGGGTTCTCCATTCCTCTTGTTTTCTATTTGTTCACGCGTCGGTATTCGAGTCACTCCAATGCCCTCAATCGAAAGCGCGGCCGCGCATGCAGCGAAATGAGCGGACTCTAATGGATCTCTTGTTTCATATAAACGCACCAGAAACGATGCCGCGTACACGTCACCCGCTCCGGTTGGATCAACACTATTCACCTTGGTTGGTGGTATTTCGTGCCATGAATCACCAAGCTTCATACGAGCTCCAGCCGCTGATTGTGTCACCACCAATATAGGGGATGCAGCAGCAACCTCTTCCATATCGGCAATAGAACCAGACCAATCTTCTGCTGAAACAAATACCGCTCCCAACGGAGGCAGCGCCCCGATAGCTTCTTTCGGAGACCTCGCGCGAACTTTCCCAGTCGTATCCCAGCGACGCAACCAGCCTTGAATCCCTGCTCCAACCAATGACTTAGGGAATTTCGCGGTAAAATTCGGTTCGATTTCACCGGCCACTGGCGCCAATAAAACAACAGGTGAGTCTAGAAGCTCCCATGGGATTTCTGCGGTGCTAATTGGTGGTGCGACATCAATAATGGTTTGTTGCCGGCCAAGGTCGGTCTCTTCATTTTGAAAAGTCGTTGTGACATCTGCTTCTAGATCAATCATATCGATTAACGAATCGACACTACCAATCGAATAATCCCGACCAATCCGGGTGATCAGCGAAACGGAGTGCCCTAATTTTGCTATGGTCATAGCAGAATAGAGTCCTGGCCCTCCAACCTGAGTGCCAGTTGGCGTTATATCTTTAGTTACGTGACCGATCGTAACAAAAGTCGTACCCACAATTTGCTCCCTAGCTCGGGTAAATTGTAACGCGACGGTCTGACCCACGTCCGTCGCTCTGGGTTTCAACCGTTGGGTCTTCTGCAAGGGTTATATGTACGATGCGGCGTTCAGCAGAATTCATATTTTCTAACGTCACAGGATCCCCATATTTGTCTACCTGAATTGCCGCGTTCCGAGCCACCTGTCGGATTTGTTCAAAACGGCGACTTTTATAGTCTTCAACATCAAGCGTTACTGACGTATATTGCTCCAGCTTTTTACTCACAAGTAGTGCAATTATCATTTGAATATCACTTAGAGTTCGGCCTTGTCGTCCTATCAACAACCCAGCATCTTCGCCCCGTATATCTAATGAAATAGGTTGCTCACCCTCAGGCGATACAATATAGACGTCAACTTCAACACCCATCGCTTCCATCACGGTTAATGTCATCTCCCGCGCGATCGCAGCACCATCGTTTCCACGGATTGTTAACCGAATCCGCGCTGGTTCGGATCCAATACCAAGAATTCCGGCTTTACCGCGACCGAGGACGTCGACCTCGACCTCGTCCAGATCGACGTCGAGTTCGCTTAGGCCGATTTGAATCGCTTCGTCCACTGTTTTGGCTGTTATTTCCAGTTGTTCCTTCTCTGTCATCAGTGCCCTCCTCATGCGCAGATCGGTTCACTTCTTCGCTGGTATTCCGACTCGGTCGGAGCCCACCCCAGCCAATGATGAAATATTGCATGCCAATTGTTACCACATTTGATATTAACCAATACAATGCCAAACCTGTAGGAAATTGAACTGTCAGCCATCCGAAAAAGATGGGGAACATATACAACATCATCGTACTAGTTGATTGAGCTTGTGGGTTCCCGGCATTATTCTGCATCGTCATTTTTTGAACAACAAACATAGATGCACCAACAAGAAATGGGATCACTATACCCAAAGCTGCAACCCCTGAATCCCCGGGCCTTTCAGTCAAATCAATACCGAGCACAAAAACGTTGATTGGCAGGGTGTCTAAAATGCCTGGTATCCACCCATATAAATGTTGGGATAAATAGATCATTGCGCCCGGGGTATCACCAATCCCTTTGATGATCGCCCAATAAAGGCCGATCCATATCGGAAATTGAATGACCATTGGACCGATACAACCAACTGGACTTATTCCAGATTCACGATAGAGACGCATCGTTTCTTGACTACGCCTTTGCGGATCACCTTTGAATCGTTCATTAATTACACGCAGTTTCGGAGCGATATCCGATTGCGCACGAGTCATGCGCACTTGGCGCACCGTTAAAGGATATGTAGCTAACCGAATCAGAATGGTGATCGCAATAATGCTCAACGCAATATTGTCGAATAAAAGGTTATAGAAGACAATCAATAGATTCAGTAATGGTTCAACAACCACAATCGTACCAATTGTTGAGATCAATTCCATTCTTATTCAGCCCTGCTATCGAAGTCCCACAGTACGGAACCTCTATTTGTCTCCAAGATGTGAACCCGGCCATCTTGTCCAACTACGAATAAAGAATCATCAATCAAAGAAATATGCGAGTAAACAGAAGATCCTAAATCTTGTTTCCACAACTCGTTACCCACCAAGCCAACGGCGTATACCATTCGGTCTTCAGTACCAAAAACTAGACCGTCTTCAATGGGAGTGACGGTCGTGCGGATTGGTCCCGTGGATTGAAAGCGCCACTCCAGCTGACCAGTATTTGGATCCAATGCGTACAAACTATGATCCAATCCACCGGCATAGAGAGTATCTCCAATTAACGCGGGCCATGTCCAAAACCAATTCTCACTGGTAAATCTCCATTTCTCTTCACCATTCCTGCGATCTACTGAGTAGAGGTTGTGATCAAATGAGCCAAAATATATGCTATTTCCTTCTACAAGTGGAGTCCCTGCGATTTGACCAGCCGTTTCAAATCTCCACTTCAATGTGCCTGTAGCAATATCAACAGCATATAGATATTTATCCATCCCAGGAACATACAATGTATCTTGATCAATTGCTGGAGTCCCCCATATGCCCCCTTGGATCGCGCCAACATCGTCCGTAGGAAACCGCCAAAGGGGGGAACCACTATCGGCATTCAATGCATAGAGGAAGCCAGTCGTGGACCCAATAAATAAAGTGTCACCACCAGAATCGATCACTGCGTTCCCAAAAATAGACCCGTCCAGAAAAAATTCCCATTGGTCTTTTCCTTGGGCATTAACAGCCCAAAAAGTCCCATTGGAATCACCAAAATATAACAAACCATTCGCACTAAGTGGTGTTGCATATACAGGATTCAAATCCGGATCATCTTTTTCCGGGAATTGCCATAATTTACGCTTCGTCACCGAATCAAAAGAAACGATACCTCCGAAAGGAGATCCATAAACAATAGAATCCGTCTCACCATTTAACACCGCAGAAGACCAAGACGTCTCATTGAAAAGTTGACCAGTACATCCAGTCATCAACGTCAATAGACCTACTAGTGCGAACAAAAGAAACCGGTTTTGATTATTGTTGCTGATACCCATTATTTCTTTGAAAACTTTCGTCTAATCTGCAAGTTGTCATTTTTTCGAATATCTACTTTTCATCGGAACAGGATCGAACCCACCAACGCTCCATGGATGGCATCGAAGAATTCTCCGAACACCCATTATGGTCCCTATCAGGGCACCATGTAACTCGATTCCATCTCGCATATACATTGAACACGTCGGTTCGAATCGGCAGCTCGAGGGTAAAAGTGGTGAAATGGCTACTTTATATACATCAATAAGCTTAATAGTTATACGGCTCACCATCTCTTAATATTTACTCCAAGTATCTTCCTATGTCACAGGAGAATCACCTAAGGCAGACTCCACTGCTCGCTTCAACACCTTGATATCAATATTTTTCGGCACCGACGCTCGCGCAATAATCACAATGTCCCATGGACCTGACAAAGGTACTACTCTTGTAGCTTCACGAAGCATCCGTTTAACCCTATTACGTCGAACAGCATTCCCAATCTTCCGACCTGTGGAGAACCCTAATCGTGGATGTCCGTATTCATTTGGGTGACAACGCAGTACAACCAGCTTGTTTGTGTAAACCCCGCCATAGTTCATCACACGAGTAAAATCTTGGCGCCCTGTTAATCGCCGCTTCCGTGGTAGAAAATGACTTTTTAGATCGCCAGTCGGCTCCGCTGTTTTGTTCGACGTCGATGCAACACGGCCCGGCCGTCCTGTGTCGACATTCGTTTCCTGAATCCGTGTTTCCTTTTCCGTGGAATACGCTTCGGTTGATATGTTCTTTTTGGCATCTTGGCCAAGATCTCCTGTATTAATTTCTTCCAAACCCTACAATCTTTACCGTCACCTTAAAACCTAATCTAAAGTGGCCTCAATTGCTACTATAATATTATGATTATTCAGCTCGTTCCTAACACATCCAAAAACCATATGGAGAAACAAACTCTATACCTCCACTGACAGACAAGTGACTGTTCTCACGACCCCTTCGATGCTATGAACGTTCGTTGCTACCGAATCTCCCACCGAACTCAAATCCGATGCACTGACGACCGCAATGATGTCATATGGTCCTGTCACTACATCGACTGAATCCATGGCCCCAAGAGACTCCAAGCTACCTGCTACGTCTCTTGTTTTCCCAACAGCTGTTTCGATTAAAACAAACGCTTTCGTCGGCAATATTTAAATACCTCTTATTGAATTACCTATAACCAACAGCAAAACGACTTATTTGACTTGATACTATACTCCTACAAGTATAGCACCATCGTCATTCGTCAGTTATTTTCCAACTTGCTGAGAAAATGACCTGTTAAACGTTGCAACTTGGATGGATTATTTTTGTGAGATACGCTTTTTGAAATCCAAAACTTCACAATACAAAATCATTCCACCGTAACTGACTTCGCTAAATTCCTTGGCTGATCCACATCAGAACCACGGAGAACACCTATATGATACGCAAATAATTGCAGTGGTATTGACGCAAGAATGGGAGAAAGATGTGTCGATAGATCTGGAATAGATATCACATGATCCACCTTGTTCACCAATCTTTCGTCACCTTCACACACCAACGCTATAACTTTACCATCTCGTGCGAGAATCTCTTCTATATTGCTTAACATTTTGCTAAATAGTCTACCGCGAAGAGCGATAGCAAATGTCGGCATATTTTCATCCACCAAAGCAATTGGTCCATGTTTCATTTCACCGCCGGCATAACCTTCTGCCTGAATATACGCTAATTCTTTCAGCTTCAAAGCACCTTCTAAGGCAATTGGATACGAGTACCCTCGACCGATGAAAGTGAATGCATTTGATCGCGCAAAAAATCGGGCGATTTCCTCGTACTCTCTTGCATGGTCCTGGATGGAACTCACCAAGGCTGGAAGGTGAGCCAGATCTTGAGTTAGAGAATTCACCTGATTTTTTGTCAACGTACCCTTTAAACGACCAAGGTGAATTGCTAGAAGATAAAGAGATACTAATGATGATACAAATGTTTTTGTTGAAGCGACTCCTATTTCGAGGCCGGCGCGCAGATCGATGATCCCATCAGCAATACGTGCGGATTGGCTCTCCATAGCGTTCGTTAATGTTATTTGAAGGGCGTGCGCCTGTTGAGCTAGATCCATCGCAGCTAATGTGTCAACAGTCTCACCTGATTGCGTCACCGACACTACGAGCGTCTTTGGACCTAACTGTATGTCTCGGTAGCGTAATTCGGATGCCAATTCCACCTCAGCATGAATACCGCTGATGCTTTCTATATACCGCTGTCCCACCATAGCGGCATGCAAGCTACTACCACAAGCAGTGAGAACGACCCGCTCGATATCACTCAGCTTGTCATTTAAGGACGCTAATTCCTCCAGTTTGAGGTCTGCCACGTCAAGATCTACGCGACCGCTCATTACATCTGCAACAACATTTGATTGCTCAAACATTTCCTTCAACATAAAGTGTTTGTAACCATTCTTAGCAACAGCGACCGGATCTTGCGACACACGCCGAGGTTCTTGAAAAATAGATTGACCATCAATGTCCCAGAAACGTGCTTCTTCAGAAGAAAGAGTTACACCTTCGCCATTCCTAAGGTGTACAACTTGGATTGTAGAAGCAGGTAAAGCCGGCATATCGCTTGTGATAAACATTTCGCCATCACCGTAACCGACGACTAACCCACCAGCATTCCCTTTTCTGAACGCCACCAAGTTGTCCGGATCATGTGTTGACCCGATCAATACTGACATCGCTCCCTCGAGGCGAGCCAATGTCGCCCTTGTCGCCGCTTCTAAAGTCAGACCTTGTTTTATTTCATCTTCAACCATATGAGAAATGATTTCGGTGTCAGTTTGTGAAGAGAAATGATGACCATTCTCCTCTAGTCGTTGGCGAAGAGCTGGAAAGTTTTCAACAATACCATTATGAACAACTGCGATCTCTTCTTGGCAATCAAAATGAGGATGAGCATTATCAACCGTCGGCCGCCCATGGGTCGCCCAACGCGTATGCCCTATACCAACTGTACCTCGAAGATCTGACTTTTTTATCTTCTCTCGAAGTGTCTCCAAACGGCCAGCAGATTTGTGGACACCGATATAACCCTCCGCCCCTATTACGGCAATACCGGCACTGTCATAACCGCGATATTCTAGAGATGACAGGCCTTGTAATAGAAACGGTGTCGCTTCTGATTCATTGCTTATATATCCAACAATTCCACACACAACTCGCACCCTTCAAGACGATAATAAAACCTGCTTCATATATTCCATTGTACCGACGTTAATGAGTGGATGGTACACATCCAATATATGCCCCCCGACGATGTTCCGGAAGTAGTGAAGCTATTTTCTCCATAATCATAGTTGTGGCATTAGACGTTTGAGCTTTCCTCGAATCTTCTGTACCGATTGGTAAAACAAATGCTTCTCCAACAATGACGTCAATCGACGGTCGCAAAAAAAGGTGATACCAACGATTCAATTTTTCTGTTCCCACAAGTGCGACAGGAACGATTGGTACTCTCGATTGTATCGCCAGAAGAGCTGCTCCGCGTTGTCCTCTTTGTAACACACCCGAATGGCTCCGGGTCCCCTCTGGAAACACGCCAATTGCACCACCCTGGCCGAGAACACTTTCCGCCAAACGTAAACTATCTCGATTTAAACGCCCACGATTAAGCCGAATTCCACCGTAATGCTGGGTGATCCAGCTAGCCACGCGGTTTTTGTCAAACAACTCTTGTTTCGCAAGAAAGATAACTCTTCGCTTCAAGCTATTATTCACGAGAGCAGGGTCCAAAAAACCGCTATGATTCACCATCACGATTAAAGGTCCACTAGGTAACGGACCGCGAAATTCGACATTCCAACGGGTCAAAAGTGGGAAGAGGAAGGCGAGTGACGTTGTCGCAAAACTATAGAACCAACTAGCTCTCATCAGGTATAAGATCCACAACAATGTCAACCACATTATCCAAACTAAGCTCTCCCGTATCAATCACAATCGCGTCATCGGCTGGCTGCAATGGTGATGCCTTGCGTTCTGAATCAGTTTTATCTCGTTCTTCAAGATCGCGGAAGACATCCTGCTCTAAAACATTCGGGGTTCGTTCCACTAATTCTTGATGCCTACGACGGGCCCGCTCTGAGATCGGTGCGTCTAAATATATCTTTAACGGAGCATTCGGTAAAACAACTGTTCCGATATCACGCCCCACCATAACAATACCACCGCCTGCTGCCATCGCTTGTTGCTTCGCAACCAATGTTTTCCGAACATCAGGAATCGTTGCCACCAATGACGATCTAGCCTCAACAGTCTTACGCCGAAGAAGCGTGCTAACGTCCTCTCCGTCAACCAAAATTCGTGCTCCACGAATCGTGATCTCCATGTCCGCAGCGAGGTCTTTCAATCCACGGGCATCGGAAGTTTCAACGCCAAGTTCGCCAGATAACCAGGCTACAGCTCTATACATCAAACCAGTGTCAAGAAATTTACAACCGACTCTGGCCGCCACCTTCTCTCCGACAGAACTCTTCCCTGACGCTACCGGCCCATCTATCGCAATTATTGTTTTTTTCATGTTCTTCGTACTCATATTAACCACCATCAAAGCAATTATAAGTTATGTGTAGATCGTAATAAAGTTAGACTATAGACACAAGCAAGGGATATTCTAGTCGGCAATCCAGAACTATTCTAAATATTCAAATCATCCAACAAAATATCTGTAGAGTCTCCCAAGCGTACAAGTCTGTTGTGTATCATATAGTTAAACACAAATCCACACAGCATTAACAGCGAACGAACGACAGCGTAGTTAAAACTCAAATTAATTGCACAGGTGAATCGACGAAATGGAGTGATTGAAGTGCCAGGACCTTTCCACATAGGGCAAATCAACGATACTAATGTTGCTATTCACTATTCATCTTTAATTGGATTCGGGTTAGTTGCTTGGTTCCTTGCGGACAGCGTCTTCCCAACATTCTATCCAGGATGGTCTCCAACAAAGTATTGGTTTACCTCATCAATATCCGCAATGCTGCTACTGATCTCGGTCTTGATCCATGAATTAGCACATTCTTTTGCTGCAAAATCCCGTGGACATCAGGTTCTGCAGATCACTTTGTTTATATTCGGCGGCGTCACATACATTCGCGACAGAACAATAAAATTGCAAGAGCATATCTTTATCATGGTTGCAGGACCCTTCGCGAGTTTGTGTGTTTCCATCCCCTTACTTTTCTCCCTCGCATATCTTAATGAGACGGGAGAAAATTCGGCACTTGGAGCAATTCTAGCTTTTACTGGAATCGCCAATGGATTCATCGTGATAATTAATCTCATCCCCGGCAGCCCCCTTGATGGCGGGCAAATTCTTCGCTCTCTTATATCGCGCAGCACGAATAGCATGATCGGTGCAAACAACATCTCAGTAAGAGTCGGCCAAATTTCTGGCTGGTTATTCGTCTGTTTTGGATTGTTCCAATTATTGCATTCGTCTTATATTAGTGGGTTGTGGCTTACATTCTTCGGTTGGTTCCTTTTGCTTGCCGCAACGCATGAATGGAAATCTAAAAGCACCGAAAATGATTTAAGCCCAATATCTGTATCACAACTCATGTATCGAGCACCAAAAACCACTTCGCCGACCTCGTCTATCAAAAATCTTTTGGATGGATTTTTTGTCGAATCTGGCGAAACATTGATAGCAGTCGTAGAAAACGATGTGTTTCAAGGTTTTGTAGAGTTGACCGATATTATTCGGATTCCGCCAACTGAATGGGATGTAACACTCGTCAGATCAATAATGAAAAGCTCTGCTCCAATCACGATACATCCAGATGAGTCAACGTTAACAGCGTTAAACATCTTTACCACGAACGAATATAAACAACTCTTTGTCGTGCAGGACGGCTATTTAGTTGGAATCCTCCAAAGTCAAGATGTCCTAAGATATCTTGACTTCAAAGAACAGCTCCAAAATAGATGAGATGAATTTATGGGCTAATCGACGAGATATATCCTAATCGTTGTCGGGTCCGGGATGCATTCCATGGGTATGTTGCGCATGTTCTCCGCCGGGTGTCCGATTCCATATCTCGGTAAGAACTCCAGCGCAGGTTCGCGGGTGAAACCAAGCAACAAACGTTTCAGCTTGGCCCTTCTCAGGAATACTACCGATCTGCTGCAAACCAGCTGCGACTCCGGTCTCGATGGATCTGTGGACATCCTTTGCGAATGGGCAAATGTGATGGAATGTTGCCCCTTGGGTCGCACGTTGTGCGACTAATTTCGCTGTCCCGCTATCGTCAGTAGTTGGAATGCTGATTTCAATAACTGAACCACCAATTGGAAACTCAATCAAATGTACAGGGTCGCTTGCTGCACGCCCACGGTCGCGATCTTCACCGGGACCATCTTGCCCACGTTCTTGAGAGGCATCTTCATTAAATCCAAGCAAATCAACAAAAAGATGTCGCACTTCTTCCGCGCTCCTTGCAGCGAGACCGATATGCGCCATCCCTTGCAATGTACCGTCCCCTTTATAATACGGGTGTGCGTAGTAGTTATCTTCGCGTACAACCTGGAACCGAACCCCTAACGTGTTGCTAGGCTCTAGCATCACCGAATCACCATCAGATGAACGGCTCTCTATACCAATTCCCTTTGATTCCAACACACTAACGTCATTCTCAAAGTTGTCTGATGCCAAGGAAACGTAATACATTCCTGGTCTGTTGGCCACAAACTGGCCAGCCGGGGAATTTGGATCATTAGGTTTGCTAACCTCTATGTACATTTCCCCAATTGGTATCTCTATACTCGTTACATCATCAAATGTTCCGGGGCGACCATTTGGCCAAGGAGAGCGATGTTCATCAACATCCAAACCCCATCCGTCACAATAAACGTGCCGTCCGATCTCGAGATCGTCAACGAGAATTCCAACATGATCTATCCGCGTAAAACCCATATCGCTCCTCCAATGTGCAAAAATACCTACCTCAGTTTTTATCCACAGCAAAAAGGTTACCATGTTCACTTAAAAAAAACGCCCCAACAAGCATATTTTCCCCGGTGGCAGTCACCCTTTCTATCAACCACTATGTCCTCTGTTTTAAGCATTAAGTTAATGAAGCGTTGACTAGAAATAATTCAAGGGCGACAATGTGTTGAGAGAATTATGAAGAATATACAAAAAGTTTTCCTAGCCGAACCAAGAGGGTTCTGCGCCGGGGTCGTGCGTGCAGTAGACATCGCTGAAAAAGCATTAGAGGTGTTTGGCCCACCAGTTTATGTGCGGCGGGAAATTGTGCACAATTCTTTCGTCGTACAAGGGTTGCGCGACAAGGGTGTCTTTTTTGTCGATGAACTGGACGAAGTTCCAGATGGATCTCTAACAATTTTTAGCGCCCATGGCGTTTCGCCCGAAGTTAGAAGCATTGCAGACAAAAACAATCTGAATATCATTGATGCGACGTGCCCACTCGTCACGAAGGTCCATCTCGAAGCAGTGAAATTCGCCCGCGAGGGATATTCAATCATATTGGTTGGTCATGATGGCCATGATGAAGTTATCGGAACAATTGGCGAAGCCCCCCATGCTACGCAATTGGTCAGTGATTTACAACAAGCTGAAGATGTCTCTATTCCCGATCCCGACAAAGTCGCGGTCATTACACAAACCACCTTAAGCTTAGATGATACGACGTCAATCATTGATGTCTTACGCCGCAGATTTCCTAATTTGGTTGTTCCTACAAAATCTGATATCTGTTTCGCTACACAAAATCGACAGAATGCAGTCAAAAAAATGACTGAAAGCGTTGATTTGATACTCGTTATTGGAGCTGACAACAGCTCTAACTCATTACGCCTTCAAGAGGTATCTGAGGAATACAACTGCACAAGTTATTTGATTGACAGTGCAACAAAAATTGATTCGAATTGGTTCGACAACGCTCACCGAGTTGGCGTTACATCCGGAGCATCTACACCCGACTATTTAGTTGAAGAAGTATGTGAGTATTTCAAACAAAACGGAGTCGAATCATTTGAAATCATACGTGATTCTACTGAAGATGTTTTTTTTCCGCTGCCTCGCGAATTATCGATATAAAGCGACCTATACTTTCAAGTCAGATCAAAAATAGTCATTGCAGAAAACCACAACACACGTGTATAGGCGTGTAACTAGAATTACTTGATTTGGGAGAATGGAATGCCTTCTAAAGTCCACCTGCAATTTACAGAAAAGAAGATCTTTGCAGACAATATCAATTTCGAACAAACTGGACCTTATGAACGTTTAATTGGCAAAGCCATTTATGAAATGGATCCTGAAGATTCCCAAGCTAAACAGATTGTCGATAGTGATAAGGCTAAGGTGAACTCCAAAGGGTTAATAGAATTCCATGGAGATATAGATATCTTGAAGCCCGTAGATCTTGCCCGAGGCAATCACCGACTCCTTTACGATGTCAATAACCGCGGGAAAAGGACCGTCTTACGGAATTTCAATGATGCTCCTGCATCTGCTGACCCGTTAAGTGTCGAGCATGCGGGCAATGGCTTTTTAATGCGTCAGGGTTACACCATTATTTGGTCGGGATGGCAAGGAGATATTCTCCCGTCTAAGGACCAGTTATCTATTGAGCTTCCGGAGGCATATCAGAATGGTAAGCGAATAAGAGGGAGAATACGCTCCGAGTTCATAGCTGACGAAGAAGGCGTCATTTCCCTGCCCTTAAGTGGCAACACAAGTGTTCGGTCATATGAAACAATCAGTCTAGATACTGAACAAGCCACCCTTACCCGGAGGCAAAATGAGGCTGATCCAAGATTGCTAGTCCCGCCCACTGATTGGCAATTCGCCCGTGCAAGCGTTAACTCTGAAACCGGGCGTTTATCGATTGTTCCGTCGGCAACTGACATCTATTTAGCTGATGGTTTCTCCCCTGGGTGGATTTACGAACTCATTTATGAAGCAGAAGGATCTCGTGTAATGGGACTTGGAATGGAAGCGATCCGTAGTCTTATTTCGACCTTACGCTATGAGTCTCACGACGCTTCGGGGACAACGAATCCTCTATCAAGTTACATCGATAATGCATACGGTTTTGGATCGTCACTTTGCGCACGTGTTCTGCGCCAGTTCGTTTATGATGGTTTTAATATCGACGCAAAATCACGCAAGGTATTCGATGGCATCTATCCCCACGTTTCAGGCGGTGGCCGCCTATTTATGAACACAAGATTTGCTCAAGTCGGACGATTTCCCCGGCAACACGAAGAGCATCAGTGGCCATCAGAACGATATCCATTCGCATACTCAGAAACTACAGACCCGTTCCAACCCAATAAAGACAGTGTTTTGAAACGCCCGGCTTCTGATCCTCTAGTCATTCACACCCATACCGCGACCGAATACTGGCAGCGTCATGCATCAACTGGCCACATTGACCCATCGACTCTAACTGATCTTGCAATCCCTGAGAATGTTAGAATGTATTTTCTTGCAAGCGCGCAGCATGGGGGAGCAAGTGGCATAGGTACCATTTCTCAAGAAATACCCAATACTAACGCAACCTCACCATTCATGCGGGCCTGTTTAACAGCATTGGATGCATGGGTTTCACAGGGTGTTTCCCCTCCAGCCAACAAGATACCTAAGCTCAAAGATCACTCCCTCATAACACCAAAAGAAGCGCTGGCTGGCTTTCCATCAATTCCTGACACCAATACTCCTGCTAACGCAAGTCAATTACCACTATATGATTACGGAAGGGATTTCGATAAAGGGATCATATCGAATCACCCTCCAAAGGACACAGGCAAGCAATACACTCTTTACGTTCCCAATATTGATGAGGATGGTAATGACACAGCCGGACTGAGATCACCTGACATCCAAGTACCAATTGGAACCCATACAGGTTGGAGCTTAAGGAAACAGGGTTTTGCGAAAAATGAACTTGCCAACCTAACAGGAAGCTTCATACCTTTCCCAAGGACTAGTTCTGAGCGTATCAAGAAAAATGATCCGCGGTTATCCATTGAAGAAAGATACGGAAATCATCATGGATACATCCAAGCAATTACTGATGCAGTTGATGACCTGCTACAAGGTGGTTACATTCTTCAAGAAGACGCCAATCGCTATATAGACGCAGCGAGGAAACGTGATCCCACCGATCAAAATACCATGTTATTTCCTCTACAGTTGCAACCATAATAGGTACGTTTATGAACGTTCATAATCATTTTTTGATTTGAATGGAAAAATCAGCTTTTTTATCAAAGACGGAACCGGTGATATCGACGTGCCGTTCAACGGATCTGGTTTAGTATAAAATCGCGCCTTTCGGACAAATAACAGCTTAAAAGCCTGAAACAATATCCGCGCTTCAGTGAACAGGATCACTCGCGAAATAGCGATACTAGATTTAACCAACTCTAAGCTATTCAAACTGAATCTTTTCGCACGAAAACAAGTAGAAATCACAACTTCATCTTGTTGTATCAAGTCAAGTTGTAACGAAATTCCATCTTGATTTAACTCAAACACAAATCGGTAATCACCATGTCGTTGAATAAATGGTGAAACGTGAAACTCTTTTTTATGTTCAAATACAAACCGATCAGATTCATTACTGACTAATTTATCAAGTTTATAAAGATGAGTTTCTCCAAACGTGTTACTTACTTCTACAGCCGCCGCTAGAAATGCCCCGTCACTTGCTACATGAAAATAGAATGTCGCAGGGTTAAAGGTGTACCCAAAAAAACTGGGAGTGGTTAATACATACGTCTCGTTTTTGGACGTGTGAAGAGAATGCTCGAAGAATATCTCCGCTACTTTTGATTTAAGGTCTTTTGCAGAGCTGTCGGCGAGATGATATTTATCATAAATTGAAAAGACTCTCCACTTATTGTAACCAAGCAACCTGGATAATCGCCGTGTGTCCTCTAAGTCGCTGATTTCAATTAAGAGCATCGAATGAGAATATACAAAATCATGCTTAAACGGCTGGTGTCGTTGGTGGGTCAGTGCGCCTCTTAAAACAGCTGATCGCATAATCCTAATCTCCAAATGAGGTTATCAAATCAGCCACAATATTTCCGGATTTGAAGCCATCTTCATGGAAACCATACCCAAAGTGTGCTCCGCAAAAAAACACGCTTCGGTTATCATTCAGTACATTAAAATTATGCGTCTGGGTTTCCACACTATGCTTCAAAACAGGATGGGAATAGTGTGTTTTATAGATCAACTTATTCATCGCCGGTTCAGCTGTCGGATTCAATGTCACAAAGTAATCATCTGGAGAATTGATTGCTTGCAATCGATTCATATAATACGTCGTATGACCAGCAATCTTATTTGAAGTTAAGCGTGAATTATCATCAGATCTAATGCAATTCCAAGACGCCCATACATTTCGATTCCGAGGCATTAGACGGACATCTTTATGAACGTAAATTGAGTTCGAAGAATACTCGTAACTCTCCAAAATTTTTTTGTTAGCATCTGAAATGTTTGCGTCGATATCCAATACATCATCAGCATGTATAGCAAGTACTATACAATCAAATTCCATCTTTTCATTCTTCTCTGAAGTTACGACTGTTTTATTGTCGTCAACTATAAGTTTCTTCACCCGGAAGCCCATTTTAATATCACCATGAAATTTTGATTTGAAATCTGCTAAGTATTCTTTACTACCCCCTAAGATCGTCAACCATTGGGGTCGGTTGCGTAACTGGAGCAATCCATGATTCGAGAAAAAATCAATGAATGACGTCGCTGGCATACCTCGAGATTCATCATCTTTACATGACCAGATCGTAGACGCGATCGGCAAAAAATAGTTTTCAATACTTGAATCCGGGCAATTCAAGAGCTTGAGCGCCTCTCCGAGCGTCATTCCTCTTCTCTCAATTTGCTCACGACGATCAGCCAATAATTTGGAATACCTGTACACGTTCATGAGAAATCGAATCTGATTGACAACATCAAAAAACTTCAACCGTGGTAACAAACCTTTTATCGTCCCAGCGTATTCATATCCGGATCCATAATTCGAATATGAAAACGACATATCCGAATCTACAAATTTAGTTCCAATGTTTTCCAAAAATGCACAAAATTCCGGATAGTTTGTTCTATTGAATACAATGAATCCAGTGTCAATCGACACCCTTTCACCATTTGGATCAATCACATCTATGGTATTCGCATGGCCTCCTATACGGTCATGCGCCTCCAATAACGTCACAGAGTGACTATTCTGTAATTCGTATGCAGCGGACATACCGGAAATACCCGCACCAACGATCCCAATTTTCATTTTTCTTCGTCCGTGATCTGACGTGGAGCGTACAAATAGTTCATTAAGTGCCAGTCTTGGCCAGAATTGTAGCGAAACAACTCTGAGCAAATGAGTATAAAAAGTTCAAAGCGATTAATTTGAACATTCATTGATCGCTTTGCTTCATTGTTGGTTACCCGTTTCAATAACTGTGGTTTTTTTTGATCAAGATTCTTCAACCAAAATTCAAGCGTTTTATGATAATGGATACCACTTTCATACCATTGCCTTTCTTGCCTGAATACGTTTTGAATATCATCATAAAAACCAACATAGGGCATCATACCAGAAGTGAAATAGTGCTTCGCCATCCAAGAGGTTGCAACATCATCGAATATTTGGGGGTATTTTTTATGCGAAAAAACTTGAAAAAACAGTTTGCTTTCTGGATTCATCCAACTGGATATCTTCTCAAACAATGACTTAGCGTTGCGTGTATGTTCAAAAATTTCGATAGCGAAAATCCGATCGAATTTCTTTTCAAAATCAATCCTAGCAATATCTTCCTTCACCACCTTTATATTGTGAAGATTCCGTTCAACAGCCGCTTTCTCAATATAATTTTTCTGCGTCAACGAATTGGTCAGTGCTGTTATAACAGATTCCGGGTATTTTTTTGCAAGATAAAGGGTAAGCGCGCCCCAACCAGCACCTATATCTAATATGCTTTGCCCAGATTTAACTTCTGCCCGCATGTCATATTGTTCTAATGTCGCAAACTCAATTTGATTCAGGGATTGTGTAGGTTCATTCCAAAATGAGCCGCTATATTTCAAATGTGACCCGAGAACAGAGCGAGTGAGTTCATCCGGTAGTTCATAGTGCTGTAAATTCGCTATTTCGACATCAATTGCAATAGGTTTGCTTAAACAATCTGCTCGAAATTTAAACTGTTGTCGTTCAACGCCCTCCTCTGTTAACCGCTCTACAATGCGAGCATAGCGGCCTAATCCATATTTAATGGCGTAACGCAAAACAACACGAGGCAGAATCCCACGATCAATCAGGCTTTCGTACCACATTTATGTCCGCCTAAGGCGCAGTTGATAATCGTCAATCAATTGATCCAAAAAACCTGCTTCACAATAACTAAAGTAGTACAAAAATCGCCGTATATCGCGATCATGAAAACCCAGTTCTTTCACCACAGGAAGATTCTGCAAAAGATTCTCTTTCCAAAATCTAAGTGTACGTGCGTAGTGTCGACCTATTGATCTTTCAGCCTCGAGCTCAAACTGGCCTGTTTGATCAATTGCTTCATTGATTTTCTCTAGCGACGGCAACAAACCACCCGGGAAAATGTATCGCTGGATGAAATCACAGTTGCTCTTGTATTCATCATAACGATCATTAGGAATGGTTATCACTTGTAGATTTAATGTCCCACCTGGAACGAGTAAGGAACGACTCCGCATCAGAAATTCCTCGAGACCTTTTTCACCCACGGCTTCGAGCATTTCAATGGAATACACATGATCAAATTCTCCTGTTACAGATCTGTAATCTTGCAAGAGAATTTCCACGCGGTCTTCTAAACCACGTTCGCGAACACGTTCCAATCCATATTCGTATTGATCTTCAGACAATGTAACACCAAGAACTTCGCAGTCATATTCCTCAGCCGCTTTGATCGCTAAACGTCCCCAACCACAACCGATATCAAGAATCCTGTCATTCCGCTTTAGTCCACTATCCTTGAAAAGCGAAGCAATCTTGTATTCTTGTGCATCTTCAAGCGTCGCATTATCTTCATCGAACCTTGCACAAGAATATGTCATGCCTTTATCGAGAAAGTTTGCGAAAAATTGATTGCTAAAATCATAATGGCCATGGATATTTTTCTTCGACCAATAGGGAGTGTTCCTGACTCGTAAACGTTGCCAAAATTTGGAATATAACTTCAGGGGCGCATAGTTGCCGATTGATGACTTGGACTTCTTATCCGAATGCGCCCTTAAATTTCTAAAAAGTGCGGTTAAATCTTCGGTGTCCCATTTACCTTGCATATAGGATTCGGCAAAACCGAGATCATAGCCGAAAATGAGGTCTAAGAAAAAAGACCACTCATTTACGTTCAAATGAACCAATTTTTTTGGATTTGAATTACTGTTAGTTTCGACTGCTCTTGGGAGTCCAACCGAAACCCTGTCATTGCGAATACGCCTCAGCAAAACGAAATGTAAAAGCCATCCTAAGAGGTTGATTTGACGTTGTAATATTTTTCTTGCGATATTTGTTAAACCCATTCTTTTGCCCACTTTATTTGCTCGCAAGAAACCCCTCTAATTCCAAGCGTTCTCTCAACCATCTCTTAATGATATTGCGGAAATAGTTCTGTACGCGTTCAATCCTTGTTGTTTCCGCCTCAGCCTCATTTGCGGTCAAACCCAATGCATCCAAAACGATTTCACCAATCAACCCATAACCACCGGTTATGCGATTTAATGCCTCCATCACTACATAGTTTGGTAAGAGAGAGATGAATCGTTGCTCTCGTGACGTTGCGTATTCAGCCAAAAGTTTGCCAAGCATATCTTTATCATTCAAAGCAACGTTTAGGTGCCGAATAATCCGCCTCAAAAGTGTAATGACCTCACCATTCATGCGGGGAATCATTTCCTGAGTTTTCTCTTCAATCTCTTTTACCAAAGGAATGTGATTCGATGGCATTTGAAATTTGTTCACCGCATGAATCACTTCTGTGATGAGCGAGGGATCGGCTTCTAATTGCAGCGCTGTCAAATGCCTAAATTGCACTGTATGCAACGCTTCCCGACCCTTCACCTTACTGATCACCTTTGATGTATTACTCGTCCTTGGGAAAAATTGCCCCTGAAGTTCATACCAATAATCCGTAATACACTCTTGAAGCATTCCATAAGTTGTTAAAGCAATTGGATGCAAACCTGATTCATGCGCATCTAAATACTCTGTTGTTTCTTTTGCCTCTTTGATATCACTGTCCAATGATTTTTGGCTGAAACCAAAATCGAGCAATATATTTTTGAAAGGATCCGCATGCCCGAGCTCATCGGGAACCCAAAACTTTGTAATGTATTCCCCTAGCCATTCAGCGTCCGCCAACTTCGCCCCAGTAATATAGGTATCGGCATATTGGTCAGTCAAAGACTCAGTAATCAAGGACAATCGGAATGTTTCAATTAACTCATTAGCACTAACATTCGAATACGAAATCAAATCTTCAGGTTTGAAATTTTCAAACATGGACTCAAGATCTGATTCTTGCACTGTCTTCAACTTGGGAATCTGTTCTGCCACGTATGAATCGAGAACTGATCTATATGGTGATTGGTCATTGATTAAATACATGCTATTCCTGGTTTCTGATGGTAATTAATTTGTTTCGATTAGCGGGGGGGTGGCGCTCTCCGAATTGTATGTACACCATAATACATATATTTAGGTTAATTTGTAGACTAAACAACACGCCTTTTCCAATTGGAACTCACAATCCTAATATTATTACCTTTGTTGTGTGTCATCCACCAGAGTATGTAAGCGCCTGTAAATCCTATTTCCAGTACACAATCTAAGCCACTCCATCAATACCCAAATACTCTATTCAACAAAAGCTTAACCATTTCGCCTCAGGTCGCAATAGTGATTCCACAACAAGAATCATTTATCATGCAATTGTAATGAGCATGTTACACAATCAATCACATCTCGGGTTAGTTGTAGGTGGATCACTGGATCGTGGTCTAGATATCAAGCTAGACAAATCTTCTAACCTTGAGGAAATTAAGGTCGGCACATACGTCACCATCCATGGGACTGAACGCCGATTCTTGGGTATGATCACCGACGTCCGACTTGAAATGATTGATCAATCATTGAGCCAAATACCGCCTGATATGAGCAATCCATTAATCGAATCTTCCCTATCCGGAACGACGTTCTTCGGTTCTCTCGATGTCCGCCCAATGCTAACAATTGAAAATCAGCCAGTGACAAATGCTCCCCAACCGGTCAAAACCGTCCCTAGCCATTTCACCAAGGTTACAGTCGCTTCTGACGAAGACATAAATGCAGTGTTTGGTGAGGAAGACAAACAGCATTTTCATGTTGGTTCACCATTAGACATGGAAATTCGAATCCACTTAGACCTTGAAAACCTTGTCATGCGCAGCAGCGGTGTGTTCGGAAAGAGTGGAACTGGCAAAACATTCTTGACCCGCTTAATCCTGTTGGGAATTGCACAAAAGCAAATCGCAGCTAACTTAGTTTTCGATATGGACAACGAATATGGCTGGCAAGGGTCCAGCGAAGCAGGCCACCCAGTCAAAGGTCTCAAACAGATTTACCCTAATCGCGTCGAAGTATTTACCTTGGACCAAAATTATTCCGTTAAACATCGCCATCAAATAGATCACGTCGTTGAGATCGGATTCGACGATATCACTGCGAGTGACATCGCGGTCCTTGGTGAAACCTTTAACATCACTGAAATTGGCGTGGAAACAACATATCTGCTTCAAGGCAGGTGGGGCAATAGCTGGTTAAGTACATTTTTCGACAAAAGTGAAACCACTAGCTTTGAAGAACTTGCCGATGAATTCAATGCACATCCAGGTGCCCTCCAGGCTTTGTGGAGACGTCTACAAAACGTAAAGCGATTCAAATTCATGCGTGACGGACAAGGAAATGAATCCATTCAACGCGTGCTTAATGCCTTGAAAATTGGCAAGACCGTCGTTCTAGAGTTCGGGCAATATAGTCGTGACCTCGCAGCTTATATGTTAGTTGCTAATTTGTTGACTCGCCGAATACATGCGAATTACGCAGACATGGATGATGACTCTCAGCAAAAACCACTCATAATCACAATCGAAGAAGCACATAAATTTCTAAACACTGATGTCGGTTCAAGAAGTATCTTCGGTACAATCGCCCGGGAAGATCGCAAAAATAAAGTCACTTTGCTCGTCGTAGATCAAAGACCAAGCGGTATCGATGACGATGTTATGTCCCAATTAGGAACACGGTTCTCCTGCCTTCTTGATGATGAACGGGATATCGATGCTGTTTTATCAGGAAATGCGGCGCGAACCGAATTGCGTCGAGTACTATCTCGCCTCGAGAGCAAACAGCAGGCTCTGATCTTTGGACATGGCGTGCCGATGCCAATTGTCATTCAAACTAGAGAATACGGCTCCAGTGATTCATATAAAGCATTTCCTCCAGTTGGAACCGATGACCAAGCGGATCCCGAAGAGTGGGAAACTCTTTTCAAATCACCTACTGAATAACAGCTACTCTCTCCGCTGTGACAACAATTGTTTCCTGGCCATCCAATGGTTCATCAAGTTCTACAGTCACCATATCGGTACTTTCATTGACATTCTTGATCGTTCCAGTAACACCGATAGAGAATGCCGGAGATAGACGTATCGTTGCAAGACGGTTATTTGGGTCGACTTCTGTCACCATTCCGTTCACAACTACGTTACCGCCCACTAATGTTCCTGGCTCCTGCAATTCAGGTGTATCAACCAAAACTTTTTGCCCTACTTGTGCTGTTGGCATCCTAAAAATTACTCCAGCGAAATCTGTTGAATCCCGATATCAAATTTAAAAACAACACATCTGATTGGAATGAAACATTCAATATTTCTGAAACAAACGTCCCCAGGGGGTTTGTAACGCCGCCTTCACTCTGCGGCGTCCAACAAAATTGTACCAATATCCATTGTGATATATGTTTGATGCTGCATAACTCCATGGAGCGAGGACTGTTCTCAATAGCAGGGTCTCTAGACGCTTCAAAGGCCCCCAATAGATCAATTTTTGCCCTCGGCTAGCAAAAGTTTCTTCGCTAGCTTGCATATTCCAATTAACCTCTTCTATATCTTCACCTACAACTTCAATATCTCGAGGGTCCCCAACTCCCAACCCTCGTTCGTGCGCCAATCGAATGAACTTTACCGACATAGGATCGATACCCATCATCTTGGCTGCAATAGCATCAATCGCCACTTGATCAGAAGATGCTAAAATCACATTTTTTTCGTGCCATCGCATTGCGCGTGGTCCAGGACCATCACCCGCAAATGTCCCGTCCATTACTGCAAATATTCCTGGATGGATTTCCTTTTGAATCGCCAGCAAATCTACTAAAGTTTCATGAATCACTGAATGGGTCCAATGTCGTTTATGATTCAGCAATCCACCAAAAGCATTTTTCATCGCCCCAGTTATTGTCGTGAAAACATGGGTTTTCATCGTTGGTAAGTGAATAATATTTCTCCCTGGAAACATCTCTGGAATAGTGATTCCATCAGGAAAAATATCATCGAGCACCATCATCTCTGCCTTGGGAACATACTGGGACCATGGTACTTCCTCAAGATAAACACTCGGAAGGCCATAACGTTCGGTGACACTATGATGCTTGTTCTTTATCGCACCTTCGTGTGCATCCACGACAACTGTTCCATTATGGCTAGGCAACAAATCCCTGAATCCATCCATGCGCAATGTACGAATCACCCCTTCAAGTTGCCACGGCGTCGATGAGACGGCAGGGTAAAATACCTGCCATGAAATATTGATCTTAAGAATCGTTTCGAGGTCATCCTTCAACGTGGATTGATAATCGGCGAGCCGCATTAATCGACCTATATCATCAAGAACCGTTTCAGGCTTTGTATAGAGTACAGCCACCTTAGCGCGACTGGATTGGGTCTCTGAATCTTCCCGGGAACTTACCGCTATCTGGGCCATCTCAACCTACTTTACGCGCGATTACATTTTTCACTTTTTCACGGATTGCTTCTGGTGTGAAATCGAAATGCGTCATTAACTCAAGATATGGACCAGACGTACCATAACCATCTAGAGCAAGATATTCGACAGGTACCGGGTAATTCTCAGCGAGAATTCGCGCTACTCCACTACCTAATCCGCCTTGAACTTGATGGTCCTCTGCAGTCACTATTGCTCCTGTATCCTGCGCCGCAGATATTACTGCATCAACATCCATCGGTTTCAAAGTATGCATGTCGAGGACTCTACAAGAGATCCCCTCCTCCTCTTGCAACATTTCAGCTGCTGCAACAGCTTCATGCACCAGAATCCCGACGGCAATAATTGTCGCATCTGTACCATCGCGCAACATATTCGCCTTACCAATCTCGAAAGGACAATCATCACTACTATAAACAACTGGAGTCGCTGGCCTATGGGTGCGAACATAGAACGGTCCTTTTGCTTCTGCCACTAATGGAATCGCCTTCTTGACCGCGTATGCATCCGCAGGAATCACCACAGTGAAACTTGGTAGCGATGCCATAAGAGCATAATCTTCAATGGACTGGGCTGACGCTCCGTCCTCTCCAACCGAAATCCCTCCATGGCTTGCAACTATTTTGACGTTCAAATTTGGCCACGATATTCCAACCCGCACTTGGTCAAAAGCTCTTCCAGTTGCAAATACCGCGAACGTCGATGCAAAAACAGTCTTGCCATTTGCTGCCAAGCCTGCAGCCATACTCATCATATTCTGTTCTGAAATCCCCACATAAAAAAACCGGTCTGGATGTTCTTTCCCAAAGAGAATTGTTTGTGTTGATTTCGCCAAATCGGCGTCAAGAACAATGATATTTGGGTTTGTATAGCCAATTTCGGCGAGCGCTTGGCCATAAGCGACACGAGTCGAAGCTATTTCTTGTTCAGTTGTCATCAACTGTTTTCTCCTGTGCCAGTCGCTATGCTTTAAGATTCATCAATCTCACGAATCGCTTGTTCAGCTTGTTCAGCAGTTGGCGCTTTACCGTGATAATCCGGGTTGTTCTCCATAAAACTGATGCTTTTACCCTTAACAGTATGAGCGATGATGACACTTGGTCGATCTTCAGTTTTCATTGCTTCATCGTAGGCGTCCAAGATCTCATCAAACCGGTGACCGTTGATTTCAATAGTGTGCCAACCAAATGCGCTCCACTTAGGTGCTAGGGGAGCAACATTCATGATGTCTTTCACATATCCATCATTTTGTATCTTGTTGTGGTCAATGATTGCAGTTACGCGATTCAAGTTAAAATGTGCCGCTGCCATCGCCGCTTCCCAAACTTGGCCTTCCTCACATTCACCATCTCCCATCATGACGAAAACATTAAAATCCTTTGCGTCAAAACGAGCTGCTAACGCAACCCCAAGGCCAAAGGATAACCCCATACCAAGAGATCCACCCGACATTTCAACACCAGGTGTGGAATCTCGATCAACGTGACCCTGAAGCCGGCTACCCAACTGCCGGAAGGTCATCAATTCGTCAGCGGGAAAATAACCCGACTCAGCCAATACCGAATACAAAACTGGAGTGGCGTGACCTTTGGACAATATAAACCGATCTCTATCAGGCCATTCAGGATTATCGGGATCGTACTTTAGAACAGAAAAATATAGAGCAACTAAAAGCTCAACTGCTGAAAGAGATCCACCGGGGTGACCGCTTTGTGACTTAGTTAACATGCGAACAATATTACGACGCACTTGCTTCGCTACAGCTTCAAGGTTCTTGACTGTGACGTTATCAGTCAACATGCTGCGAAGGTCACTCCTAGTAAATCGAGTATCGACTAACAACAGTGCATTCCATTGTTCGCCACAAACCACGACCGGGTTGGCGCCCTGTTGATCGCTGAAATACTAGTTATTTCACGATGATCATCCACAGAGATCGCTACCCCATGCATGATATACTGTAACAGGAATGACTGTTGATTTCCACACACATATCTTCCCGCCAGATGTCCACGAAAACGTGGATTCATACCAGAAACTGGACTCTGGTTTTGACGGAATCTACTCCCTAAGTGATGCACGCATTATTGGCGCTGATGACCTAATAGACGCTTTGGATCGTGCGGAAATCAAGCGCGCTGTCATCTGTGGTTTCGGATGGTCTTCTAATGAATTATGCATAAAGCATAACGACACGATCATTGATGCAGTCCAAAGATATCCCGAAAGACTCATTGGCTTTTTTACTGTTCTACCTTCAAATGAAGCGGAGACAATCAACGAAATGCACCGATGCATTGAAGCGGGCCTCAAAGGCCTAGGGGAAATGCGGCCTGATAATCAAGAGTGGAACTTGAGAACCCCCCTTGAATATAGTGACTTCACCGAAGTGATCGAGCGCAACAACCTTGCACTACTAATGCATAGTTCCGAACCTTTGGGCCACCAATACCCTGGAAAGGGAACAACCTACCCTCAAGAACTTGAATATTTTTTATCTTCACATACGGAACTAAACGTGATATTGGCGCATTGGGGTGGCGGTCTACCACTCTTCAAACATATGCCAGAAATTAGACGGCTTTTGAAAAATGTGTATTTTGACATAGCGGCTACGCCATATCTTTACGACACCAAAATATATAGAACTATGATAAATATTGTCGGTGTCGAAAGAATCTTGTTTGGATCCGATTATCCCCTAATGCCGTATGAAAAAGTTTTTGACCACTTAGAAAACGCTGAACTCACACCTTTGGAAATGGAATCCATTTTGGTGCGAAACGGGCAACGAATTCTCAAAAACTTGTGAACGGCTATTAGTTTAAGCTATCAATCACTGGGATCAAGAGGCTTGCATCCATTGTCGCCCATCATTAAATCTTCAGCAAAGCTATCGGCTGGGTAAATTTGGCGTTTGTCCGCATGAACATACCAAAGACCGTAGTTATAAACCTGAGACGCTATCGCCACGACATGGGTCGTACGATCTCTCGTTTCAGGTTTGGCCGAAATATCCGAACGCTCTGGAACGGGATGCGTACAGGCTTCCAACATATTGTAAACAGTTTGTACTGCTCGGCGCTCCGCGCTAAGGGTATAAACGATATCTTCCTGATACATTATTCCCCCAACAGTACCCGCTATCAACATCTCTATACCCAACGCAAGAACAAAATAGCGCCTCTTAAGGCCGCCAGTCAGTGAAAATCCGAGTACCATCAAAAATAAAAAGGCCGCAAGTAACCAACCAAAGAGGGGCTCGCTCAATATAATTGCAGAACCACCAAGAATCGCCACTGCCGCGAATGATGCCAAGATAATGAATAATCTATCTCGACCGAACATTAACCCAAACCCACTTTTGTTTTTGTTGAACACATATTTATTTATCCCACTTCGTGAAAAACGCCGTAATCGCGGTAAACATCACAATCCCGGATGCCCAGAGAAAAGAGGTCTTCACGCCATACCAATCAGCAAATATTCCTCCAATGTACGGAGACAACGCTGCAACAATAATACTAGTTCCAAAAACCAGCGATATTGTTGTGCCTTGGACCTCACTACTCACCAAATCACCTGCCGCTGCAAGCAAGATTGCCATCGTCGAAAACAACACGGTCCCCAATATAACAATAACAATGAGAAAAAGAACACCATTAGAAGCAGGCACAACATAAAGACCAAAAAGGGAAACACCCATAATCAAAAAACTCGGCGTTAGTATCGCTTTTCTTCCTAGCCGGTCCGAGAGGTAACCCATTAGGGGCTGTGCTACGATTCCCGCTACTTGTGCCAATGAAATAAAGATGCCTACCTCAACTGTCGATGAACCAATATCTTCTCTCATATATATAGGGAAAAAGGTGAAAAAAACGCTCTGACCCGCCGCGTATCCACCAGCCAATCCCAGAACAATTAACAGTCGCCTATTCGCAAACAATTCGATTAAAGAGCTAACGTATTCGTTGGTCGTTATCGGAACGTCGCTTTGCATAGGAAGTTTACGTAGCACCAACCAGAAGAATACGCCTAATACAATTGAAGGGACAATCATGCCCTGGGCAACAGCCACCCACGCGAATGAAGCAAGTAATAATCCAGTCACAATTGGACCGATAGCTTCACCGATGCTACCACCCGTACCATGCAGGGATATCGCAAATCCCCTGCGATCAGCAAATCTCACCGACAAAGCAGAAAGTGCGGCCGGATGCCAAAATGTTATAGCGATAATCATGAAAGAGGAACTGATCGCAATTTGCCAGAAAGTTGTTGATAATCCGAGAAAAAACGCGAATATTCCGATACAAGCAAATGAGACACCCAAAATCAATGCGCGGCTCTGGCTAAATCGATCCGCAAGGAACCCACCAGGTAAATTGGCAAGCCCTCCTAAAACATTACGAATTGCAGATAGCCCTCCAACTTCAGAATTCGTAAATCCAAGGCTTGTTTTGATTTCAGGGATCAAAATAAAAAACGCCGCACTAAATGCATGCTTAATGCAGTGACCAAAAACCGTAGTAATCAAAAGTAGAACGCGCTGCGTATTAGTGATTTGAATCGACGAATTAACCCGAGCCGAATTCTCTGCCATCTAGCGCACCTCCGAATGGTTGATAGCCAATGAATCTACAACTAAGTCTTTTTATCAACGATACGACTGGAAAAGTTATACTGCTCCACACCAATCTTTGTTGATTGAATAAATAGAAATCCATTCTTAGAAGGATATTGACCCTATATCCACCAATCCTTGATATCTATACCGCGTGACGGCGAATTCGAGTCATTACCCAGTTACCAAACAAATCTCGACATTTTCGCACAATCCCTCAAGGTTACAATACCGCCTAAGTATTTGGCTGCTGTGTTCTTGCCGCAGGATTGGTTGAATTAGGTCCCATATAAACACCACGCTCCCACGTTCTTTTCAGCGGATCTGCAACGTCGAGTTGCATTTTGCCAATTCCCACTATTTCCATCTCAACATTTTCCCCATCTTGCAAAGGGCCAATACCCTCATGATTTGTACCACAAGCCAGCAAATCTCCTGAATTAAGGGTCATAATGTTTGTTGCAAAAGCTATAATTTCTGGCACACGGTGTTCCATATCATCGGTATTGTAGTCATGGCGAAGATCACCATTATTCCAGAATTTGACGTTTAGATCATTTGGATCAGGGATTTCGTCCGCAGTGACAATGCATGGGCCGATCGGTCCAAATGTGTCAAATGATTTGCCCATCCAACTGCCAGACCTCCAGGTCCTGCGCTCTTCTGCCCTAGCTGACACATCAATCATACATGTATAACCAAATATCGCTTCCAGATAATTATCCTCAGCAATATTTTTGGCTGGGCCCCTCGCGACGATACCTAACTCAGCTTCGTGATGGAACACATATGGATCTGTGTAAGCTGGAAGACGAATCGTATCCCCAGGACCAACCACGGAATCGGGGGATTTCAGAAATAGGTTCAGGGGCCTTGGAGTACGCTCCATGTGTTCCCAATAATTTCCGATACAACACAAAATTTTGCTCGGTCTCGGTAAAGGTGGGAGAAGACGGTATTTATCACCCGACATCGGAGGTGTAGCGTCCACCAATTGCGAAATCGCTGGCCGTAAATCTTCAAATCTATTGATTAACCGCTCCATCTGGAGTTGTGGAGCATCCCCTCTCAAGTCACCCACAATCTCATCAATATCAACAATACCCTCATCCTTAGAGATGCCAATGTGGGCAAGAGAGTCATCGGAATCGTTTGTTGCCAAGAACCTTACAATTTTCATTACGAACCTCCAATTCGATAACGCTTCAATAATTGTCTGCTTGATATTTCAAATCTGCAGTCACTAACTGTTCAGTCATTTTCGAGTACCATTCGTCATCTCTACCAATGGCCTGCTCCGCCAACGTTTCTAAATTCTCAGCACGCCGAATAATTTCGCTTTGGTTCGTATTAAAGTTTGCACTAATAGGTTCTGATACCCTTTCGAATTGATCCCCACCAGCATCCCAACGAAACAACAAAGAAGTCTTTGGAATCCCATTTGTGACTCCATGAATTTGATATATCTCGGAGACCCGACGCCAGTAATTGCTGTCATTATCACCAAATCTCTTTATACAAACAACCAGTCCGATCCGCCGGGCATCTTGATCTTCAATATCGTTGTCAAAACAAATTTGTTTGAATACATCCCTAACATCACTCGCGTGCATTGTCGCCATTAGCGAGTAGCCAACACGCAATACTTTGAATAATTCACGAACTTCATTACCCCAAATATAATCTTGAAATGGTCCTTGACTTATCTCACTAATGGTCAGATAACCATTCGGCTGTTTATTCTTATACGACAACATATGTTCGATTGACCCATCCAATTTTTCGATTGACACATTTTCACCTAATAAACTAAGAGCTGCATTTGCGATAGTTGTCTTACCAGCCAACCTGGGTACAGCTGAACTAATGAATGATGTACCTGCAGATATAAATGACCACAAGGTTGAAGCCATTTCTGAATTTAAAGTATTGTTCTTGATCAAGTGAATCATAGTTGGATTGCTATTCATATTTACCTCCCACTAATTGACTATTATAAAGTTTTTAAGATGTAAACATGGCATGACTGGTCAACTAGCGCTTCACATCGTAAATTCATGGGGCTTTACACAATCATGCTCGGATCGCTCATATTTAGGATGTATGCATGACTCCATTCGTAGCAGTCAATTGCCACCATCGCT
The DNA here is from genome assembly GCA_009392005.1 of SAR202 cluster bacterium. GTDB lineage: Bacteria > Chloroflexota > Dehalococcoidia > UBA6926 > VFHL01 > VFHL01. The sequence goes on along the minus strand of VFHL01000004.1, from coordinate 54,742 downwards.
CTGCTACAATTACCGTGTACCAAAGAATATTTTGATTAGAGCGAGGGATTAATTGACGCAAATAGATTTTGATAAATTCACTCTACTAAATGGTTTGCAAGTCATCTTGCACCAAGACATGTCTCTACCGGTTACCGCCGTGAATTTGTGGTATCACGTCGGATCGAAAAATGAAGAGCCCGGCCGGACTGGATTTGCCCACCTTTTCGAACATGTCATGTTCGAGGGTTCGAAAAACCACAACCATGATTTTTTTGAACCTTTGTGGAAAGTCGGTGGGAACCTCAATGGTTCCACAGATCCGGACAGAACAAATTATTGGGAGAACATCCCATCAGATGCGCTTGAATTAGCGCTTTGGCTTGAATCTGACCGTATGGGATTCCTGCTTGAAACTCTTGACGAAGAACGGTTTCGTGTCCAACGGGACGTGGTCAAAAATGAACGGCGACAAAGTTATGAAAATCGTCCGTATGGAATGGCCATAGCTCATATCCAAGAGGCCTTATTTCCCCTACCCCACCCTTATAATTGGCTCACGATCGGTTCTCAAGAAGACCTTGATGCTGCAAGTATTGAAGACATTGAAGCCTTTTTTAAACGCTATTACTCTCCTTCCAACTGCAGCCTAAGTATTGCCGGGAATTTTGACCGAAACAATGTTGAAGCACTCGTGCGGAAATACTTTGAGGACATTCCGCCTGGTGAGCCACTTCCAAGGATGCACCGGCAAGACTCTAGCCTCTCGGCTCAAATAATCCTTTCCATTAATGACAAAGTATCACTCCCTCGCCTTTATTTCGCTTGGCCGACAGTACCGTGGCGTGATTCGGATACTCCTGCCCTGTCTCTTTTAGCATCAATTATTGGAGATGGGAAAAGTTCTCGCTTGTACCAATCTCTTGTATATGAAAAACAAATTGCGCAGGATGTAAACGCGGTTTTTATGCCGAGCGAAATCGCTGGTGAATTCTATATAACTGTGACGGCTGCGCCAGGAAACGAACCAAATGCCTTGAGAGAGGCCGTTTTAGAAGAAATTAGAACCGTGCAAACCACTCTTGTCACGAATGATGAACTGGAAAAGGCAAAGAATCGATTTGAAAGCCGTTTTGTTCGTAGACTACAACGTATTGGTGGATTCGGTGGGCGAGCTGACCAGCTAAATCGATACAACGTCCTTGCCGGGAACCCCGATCTCCTAAACAGCGAGACAACTCGCTATTTAGAGGTTTCTGCCAACCAAATACAAGATGTGGCAAACTCAGTTCTAGGAGACAATCATGTCGAATTGACAGTGAATCCTCAAGCAGAGTTGAGTGCCGCGGTGTCAAATTTGGATAGATCTATCATGCCAAAACCGCAAGGACTACCAAGATTCGTTCCTCCAAGCGCAGTCGAAACCACCTTAGAAAACGGTATGAAAACAATAGTGATCGAGAAGAACGAGTTACCAGTAATCACTTTTGGTTTACTTCTAAAAAATGGTGCGATATCTGACCCAAAATTACAGCCTGGCCTGTCTTACATGACAGCTTCTATGTTAACTGAAGGTACCCAGACGCGATCTAGCCAACAAATTGCTGAAGAATTCGAATCACTTGGAACACAGATATTCACAGGAACGCGCCGAGAAATCACCACGGTAAACTCGGAGAGCTTAACGAAGCATTGGTCCGACGCCCTAAATTTAACAGCTGACATAGTTTTGCATCCAACATTCGCATCAAAGGAACTAACCAGAGTACTGAGAGAGCACTTGACCGACATCGAACGTATCCAAGATGACCCCACTTCTTTGGCAGATCGAGTGACTCCCATGGCGCTATACGGTGCAAACACACCATATGGCCACCCAGTCTCAGGCACAAAAATAGGCCTCGAGAATCTCCAGCAGGCGGATCTGACCCAGCAATACGAATCAATATATTCACCAGATGTAGCTACTCTTGTAGTGGTGGGTGATGTTAAAGCTTCAGACGTAAACACACAGATTGAAAACCTCTTTGGTAAATGGCGTTCAAAGAATTCGAATTCCAAAACAGCTAAAGAAATACCACCTATAGTTAATCATTCTCAACCAGAACAAAGCATCCTACTTCTAGACAAACCTGGTGCTCCACAATCGGTACTTCGTATTGGGCATCAATCAATCCCACGAAGCCACCCTGATTACTTCACAATGTCACTAATTGTATATAGTTTGGGTGGCCATTTTTCTTCACGGTTAAACAAGAATCTCCGAGAGGACAAAGGGTATACATACGGATATCGTTCGTGGATAGAATGGCAAAACCCCGCATCACTGTTCATCTCAGGAGGTGGTGTTCAAACACCTAACACAGGTGATGCAATAAGAGAAACAATCTTAGAATTAAATAACATCGCCAACGACCATCCCGTCACAGCGGAAGAACTCAAATATGCCAAGGAAGGCATTATTCGTAGCCTCCCAGAATCATTTGCGACCACAGACCAAATTCTCGGCCAACTTGGTGAATTGGTTCACTTCGACCTACCTCTATCCTATTTTTCCGAATATGGAGATCAGATCGAGAACGTCACACTCGAAGACACCACACGCGTTGCAAAAGAACAGATCAAATTAGAACAACTAACCGTTATCGTTGTTGGAGATTTGCGAACAATTGAACCCCAGATCAAAGACCTAAGTATACCCATCAAATATATTGACAATGAGGGCAATGTAACCGATTCATAAATAACTTCAACATGAATTGAAAATACCACCAGTACTTTGATGGTTGAAATCATTTCAACAATCCATATTAGATGGCTCTATTTTAAACCGAAGGAAGGCCAAAGGTTTGAGTCAACCAATCTTAATTGGTAGCAAAAATCGTGAGAAACAGACATTGTTACGCTCACTTTTTGATAATTTGCGCAAAGAATTAGAACCGATTGAACCCGACCAGAGTGCGCCATCACCAATTGAAGAAGGAGACGATCATCATACTATCGCAATCGTAAAAGCTCGCTATTGGTCAAAAGTAGCAAATGGTTTCGCGATATCGAGCGATGGCGGGCTTTTAATCCCTGCTTTAAAAAACAAATGGGATAGCACCAAAACTAATAGAGCGGCTGGAGACAACACATCGGGACTAGAAAAGGTTCATTTCTTGCTATCCTTGATGAGCAATTTGGTCAAAGAGCAACGTCGTGCAGCATGGATCGAATCAGTCGCGATCGCCAAGAATGGTGAACTCGTCAACGTATGGACAGCCAAAAGCGTGATGGGCTACATCCTGCCGAAACCTAATGGGCACGCACCTGATGGCCTCTGGACTTCCTCTTTGCATTATTTCCCAAACGTAAAAAAAACAATCCCTGAAATGTCGTCAAACGAACTAACACTATCAAATGATCCCTGGACGACCATAAAAACACAAATCGAATCATTCTCTAGGAATTCACAGTGGTACGTTTGATCATGATTACACGCAGTGTAAATAGGGAAGGTGAAACATCAGCATGCAACGGGAGATTAAACAAATCAAAGAAACAACTTATGTGAATGGCAAAGATTTCCATTGGGGATCAAGAACTTACATCATGGGTATCTTAAATACGAGCCCTGAGTCTTTCTCAGGGGACGGCATAACTAATATCGAACTCGCCATTCAGAACGGCAAACAACTCGTCACGGATGGCGCAGACATTCTTGACATTGGGGGGCAATCCACGCGTCCACCAACGACGGCTGAAAAAGAATCGGCCCAATTCGGCACGAATCCCTCCCCTGTAGTAGAACTTTCTCCAGATGAAGAGATTGCACGTGTCGTACCGGTCATCCAATCGCTATCTAAAATCGTGTCGGTTCCGATCAGCATAGATAGTTACAAACCAGAGGTCGTCGAAGCCGCACTTCAATCAGGAGCAACAATCGTAAACGATGTGTGGGGCCTCAAAAAAAACCCCGAAATAGCGCGGATCACTGCAAACCACGAGGCAGCTCTCGTTTTAATGCATAACCAAGAAAACACTCACTATGATTCTCTTCTACCTAACATCATAAAAAGTCTAGAAATCAGTATCAACCAAGCTCGTACAATGGGTGTTGAGCAGAACAAGATTATCATTGACCCCGGATTCGGCTTTGGTAAAACAGCGGCTCAGAATCTCGCTCTACTCAGAGAATTGAACCTGCTACAAGTACTCGGACACCCAATTTTGCTTGGAACTTCTCGGAAAGGAACAATCGGATATATATTGAATTTACCAACCGATGAACGGGTCGAAGGAACTGCTGCAACTGTCGCAATAGGAATAGCAAACGGAGCTGATATGATCCGTGTGCACGACGTCCGTGAAATGCAACGTGTTGCCAAGGTCGCAGATGCGATCGTCCGACACACTCCGGAAAGCCTTATTGATCCCTAGACAGCCTATCACCATACAAACTGAAAAACGGAAATATGATCAACTATTTAGTATTTTCCACTAGGAAAGATCTCACACCATGACCAATATATTTCTAGGGCTCGGAACAAATATCGGCGATCGAAAAAACAATCTGTGTGACACAGTCATACAGCTACAGCCTGAAATATCCATTGACCAAATGTCATCTATGTTTGAAACAAAACCAGTAGGACATCTCGACCAACCGGATTTTTTAAATATGGTTATCAGAGCACGTACAGATTTAGACATTCACGATTTATTAGAGAAAGCAAAATTGGTTGAGGCGCAACTCGGGCGCGAAAACACCATACGATACGGACCAAGAATCATTGACATCGACATTCTTTTGTATGGAGATAAACAATTCACATCTCCTAACTTAGTGATTCCTCATCCAAGAATGTTAGAACGAGCATTCGTGATGATTCCTCTCGCTGAGATAGCTCCACTCTTGATTATTCCGGGAGCATCCAAACCTGCAGCGGAAATAGCGCGTGCTTGGGATGGAACGGATGAAGTCCATTGGCACCACTCCCCCCCGAAAACACCCTGAATGTTGGTTTTTTACTCCAATATGATTATGGTGAATGCTTTACTTCCATAAACTCTGCGCTACAATCAGGCTGTTAACAATAAAACTTACCGCGCGCCAATAAAGGAGTACTGAATTGCCATACCAACATATACTTGTCGATCGTGATGAACATGTAGCGATCGTAACTCTCAATCGCCCAGAACGACTTAACGCACTCAACTCAGTTTTGTGGGACGAAATATGTGAAGTCGCCGAAGAAATGCGTGCGGATGATGATGTTAGAGCAGTAGTCTTTACTGGAGCGGGACGGGGCTTCTGTTCAGGTGCGGACGTTACACCGCGTCCAGAAAATAGCGATGAAGCGGCTGATGAACCAAGTTTAACGCGGGATGAATTGCTTGATGAATATGGGAAAATTGGTCGTCAAGCCTTAACAATATACAAACGACTGGACAAACCAACGATTGCCGCAGTAAACGGGCCAGCGGCCGGAGCAGGGTACTCTTTATCAGTCGCTTGCGATTTAAGAACGGGATCAGCGTTGACAAGATTTAAGACCGTATTTTTAGAACGAAACATAAGCACTGATTCAGGAATGTCGTATTTCCTTCCGCGAATTGTCGGTTACAGCCGTGCATTGGATCTAATTTACTCCTCACGATGGGTTGAGAGCGAAGAAGCATATCGAATTGGCTTGATTGACCGAGTCTACCCAGAAGAAACTCTGGTAGAGGATAGCATTAAGCTAGCTAAAGAGATGTCGGCATGGCCCCCAGTAGCAACCCAAATGGCAAAGCGTGTTTTGCAACACAGCATGAATTCGTCGCTCGAAGACCAACTTAGGTTTGAATCACAAGGGCTTAGTATTTCGCGTCGCGCAACTAACGATGCAGCAGAATCTCGCAACTTTAGACTTGAGAAACGAGCTCCGAAATTTACGGGCTCTTAAGGGAGCGCGTTACCCGATAAATTACCGGATCACTTATTCCGTTTCACGAAGTGACTTCGGTAACAAATTTGGTATCGAATCGACGATTGGATACAGATCACCACAATCCGGACAGGTCAGGTTCCCAGTGATGATTTCCGAGTCTTTTTCCTCATCAACAGTAATATTTAATTCCGTTTTACACACGGGGCATGCGAGGATTTCAATCCATGTTCGTTTCATTGTGTGATTGTACCTGTTCAATGTACCATTCGCAAAAGATAAGATCTTACCAAACCGCAGGAAAATAAAATGCTACCCGCCCAATCAAGGAAATATCAGTTCGTTGTTAACAATAGTGGTATTCGTATTGACGCATTTTTGCCACTACACATCTCGAGTATATCCCGCGTTACAGCTCAAAGACTCATCAAGACAGGGAACGTGTTGAAAAATGGAGGAGCCGTGAAAGCAAGCAATCGGCTCGTTCAGGGAGATACCATAACAGTCGAGATTCCGGCTCCCGAACCATTGGATCTTGAACCAGATTGGCTAGACCTTGAATTTTTGTATGAGGACCAAGACATTGTAGTAGTGAATAAACCAGCAGGTATATCTGTCCATCCTTCTGGTGGCAATCGGCGTGGAACTTTAGTCAATGGATTACTTGCCCAAATTTCAGATCTTTCTGAGATCGGGGGGATCGAGCGACCAGGAATTGTGCACCGTTTAGATAAAGATACGTCCGGGATCATTTTAGTGGCAAAAAATGATTACGCTCACCATCACCTAAGTAAACAATTTAAAGACCGGAAGTTGGAGAAAATATACCTCGCATTGGTATTTGGCCAACCAAAATCCATCACTGGAGTTATTGAGGGGCCAATAGGACGAGACCCACGCAATAGGAAACGTATGGCCATCGTGTCAAATGGCAAATACGCCCGAACGAGTTACAAAACTCTTCAACAATCGACAAAACAATCTCTGCTTGAGGTCTATTTAGACACTGGCCGGACCCACCAAATTAGGGTCCATATGGCATCGATCGGACACCCAATAATAGGTGACCGCGCATACGGTGGAAAATCAGCTCTTATTAACCGCCAATTCTTACATGCACACAAGATATCTTTTACCCACCCGAGAACAAACGACACCGTTGCTCTAACAGCTGACATCCCAAATGACTTGCGTGAAGCATTAGACCTGATTGCACAAGCTGAACCCGATACTTGGTTGAATAACACATGAAAAGTACTCTAGAATTCTTTTCGGGATAGTTGATTTGCGATTGATTCACCAAATGACTGATAGGATAATTTAGATGCCCTCAAAAATACGAACAAGATACGCTCCAAGCCCGACTGGGATACCCCACATTGGAAATATCCGCTCCGCTTTATTCGCTTGGCTATATGCACGCCATAACAATGGAGATTTTATTGTCCGCATAGAAGACACTGACCAAGCACGTTACGATGCTGACGCTGAAAGGGCTATCATCGATAGCTTGAACTGGTTAGGACTGAATCAAGATGAAGGACCAGATGTTGGAGGACAATACGGACCCTATCACCAATCAAAAAGACTTGATTTGTATAGCGAAGCCGCGATTCAGTTGGTGAAAGACGGCCGTGCATACTATTGCTATTGCTCTTCAGAAAGGTTGGGAGAAGTCCGCAAGGCGCAACAAGCACGTAAGGAACCACCCGGATACGACAACCATTGCCGAGACATGGATTTCGGCGCTAACGGCGATTTCACCCAATTTGAAGGTTCGACAAAAAACGGAGTCATCCGGTTCAAAATGCCACTTGAAGGAGTCACAACAGCGCATGACATCATCCGTGGAGAAATTGCATGGGAAAATCAACTCCTCGATGACTTCGTGATGGTAAAATCAGACGGCTTCCCAACATATCATCTTGCAAGTGTCGTGGATGACCACGCAATGGAAATCAGCCACGTTCTCCGTGGAGACGAATGGCTCGCATCCCTACCCCGGCATTGGCAAATATACAATGCACTAGAGTATGAAAAACCCATCTTCGTACACCTGCCAATAATCTTGGGAACTGATAAAAGCAAGCTATCGAAAAGACACGGAGCGGCTTCAGTTTTTGAATACAAAGACCAAGGTTTTCTTGCCGAAGCAATGATAAATTTCTTGGCTCTTTTAGGTTGGTCCTTAGATGACCGTACTGAATTGATCTCACTACCTGAATTGATCGAATCATTCACGATCGAACGGATTGGTTCTTCCCCCGCTATCTTTAACGTAGATAAACTTGAATGGTTTAACGGCATGTACATTCGCAATTTATCGAATGGTGATTTCATTGAAAAACTTTCGTCTTTTTGGCAGACAGACCAGACACCGAATTCATTTTCCTCCTCTCATTTAGAAGCAATCGCTCCTTTAGTGCAAGAAAGAACCAAGAAACTTAATGAAGTATGGAACCAAATCTCTTTTTTGGAAGGCGATATTGAGTACCCACCAATTCGGTTGTGGTCAGGAATGGGGGATAAGAAAGCTCAACGGGCGGAAAGAGATGGTACTCATATCGAAATACCAGAAAATGCTCCTGAGGTAAGAAATTGGCTAAGCGTATCTCTTAATACTTTGGAACAACTGAATGAATGGGAAGATGAGGCAATGGAAGAATCATTGCAAATAGTAATCTCTAATTTAGGAACCAAGCCGCGACAACTTTTTGGTGCTTTACGAGTAGCAATTACCGGCGGTGTAGTCTCACCTCCTCTATTTCCTTCAATGAAGATCTTGGGGCGAGAGAAATCTTTACAGAGAATATCGCAAGCGATCGCGTTACTTGATTAATCACCAAACCCCACATGTCATTGAAGCCCCTGAATATCTACGACATGTTAAACTTAAAACAGATTCAGTAACCAATTTACGAGAATACGGAGGTAGAGATTTATGCCACGCATCATGATTAAATGCCCTACCACAGGCCAAGACGTTGCAACCGGGATGTCTTCTCCAGATCAAAAATCTTATGATGAAAATGAGATTTTTGATCACATCCTCAAGTTTTGCGGAGCGTGCGACGGAGACCACCCGTGGGATAAAGAGAGCGCATTTCTAGAAAGTTAGTAACTTGAGGCTATGTTTCTAAGACTCTTGGTCGGTTGGTACCGGCGCGATGTTGATAAAACAACCATCTGCTTCAAGTGTCCCAGAAGATGACTTCACAAAGCAAACCAAGGGAAATACAACCAATTAATGTAGCTAAAACACGTTCCAGGGATAAATGTGGCCCATTCGTCTAGCGGCCAAGGACACCGCCCTCTCAAGGCGGAGATCACGGGTTCGAATCCCGTATGGGCTACCAATCACCGTTCATAAGGCTGGACACCACTCAGTGGAAAAGTTTCTTAATACTTACTCATTTGTCATAATTGCAATGTTTATTGCAACCACCGTATTCCTAATTGCGCAAAGTAGACTTGGCTTAAAGGCTGGTTTAATTGGAACGGCTTGCACAATATTTGTCCTATTGATCTTTCAAGTTATATCCACAAATTCCCAACAAGGATTAGAACCGCCCCTGTATCCTGAAACCACCAATAGCATGCAAGAACCTAGCCTCGTTGTAGTGTATTCGAACTACTGAGCTGTATGCCTTGCGGCTAAGCCTTTCGTTGACAGGCTAGAGGCTGAACTGGCAGGCAGAGTCACAGTGACGCGAGTTGATAGCAGAACAATCAATGGCCAAAATTTCATGCGAAATTCCAATGTTGTTGGCGTGCCCACATATCTCTTACTAGACCAAAACGGTAGTGAAATATTGCGCGCATTAGGTCGACTACCATCTGCTGAAGCAATACGGAAGGCCTTGCGACTTTCTCACACAAATTGATGAGCATCATTCACTTCGTATAGTTATCAGCACCTAGCAAATGAACAGAAACATACGGCTCATTTCCAACAACCCAACTATCATGGGGGCGTGATGGCACGAAAAAGATATCGCCGGGTTTCATAGTGGCAACTTCTCCATCTGGAAATGCGGCTGTACAAACACCAGAGATAACCATCCCAACGTGCTCTACATCACAAAATTCTTTCCCGATCGAAGGACCTACGTGCTCTGACCATTTCCAACCTGGCTCATAGGTCGCTCTCCCATTATCATATTATTTATTATTACCGTTTCATATGAACCTTTATCAAAAATCTTTATTTCATCACGTGAATCGAATTGTTGCAATATCACTTCGATTTCGTCCATGGGCTTCTCCTAATATCATCTCATTACTTAGTACAAACTAGATTTGATTTGTCCGATAGTTATACCCAACAGATTGATTATCAAAATCCATACAGATATGTTTACCTTTTACCCAGTCATCTCAGCAATATTTCCTTGCGGAGTCCCTGTGGGAATCCGGGGTCGTTTCGCAAGAAACAAGAAAACTATTCCAACAAGCATTGATCCAATGAACGTAGTGAATGCAATTTGATAATTACCAGTTGTGTCAAACACCCACCCCGCAAAAATAGGTCCTGTTACCGTTGCGGGGATCTGGAACATTTGCATAAATCCACGAATCGTCGCGTAATTCTTCCGACCGAAGTAGTCCCCAACGATAGCCATATATACTGGGATCCCGCCTCCATATGCTATTCCATACATGGCAGCATATACCCAAACTAGAGCCATATTCGTTGCATTTGCCAAAATGAATATTCCAAAGGCTTGGAGCAAAGTCGCGGCAATTAAAAGATATCGCTTATCAATGTAATCACCAAGCCAACCAAAAATAGTCCTCCCAACAACACTAATAGTCACAGTCGCTCCTAAAGCCGCACTCGCCTGTATATCAGATATCTCTCTAATATCGGTCAAATATTTCACCTGATGAATAATCACAGATGTCATCGCTACAGACCGTGACCCCGTACCAACAATAATCATCCAGAAGGAAAATGTTTTTATTGCTTCAATAACGCCAAAGTCATACTCATTTTCAATGACATCACCATCGGTTGTAGAATCGATTGCAGATTCACTATCGCTCGGTTGGACCTTCAGGTCCTCTGGGCTTTCACCATCCGGCAACAGTCCCACCTGTTCAGGTTTATGGACTAGAACGAGAGACAAGGGAATTATTATGAGAAATATCCCAACACCAGACAAAAACACGGTCGGCCGCCAACCATAATTTGCGATGCCCCAACCAAAAGCTAAAACTGTGAGTCCGCTTCCACCTGCGCCTAAAGAAAACAGCATAAATGCCCGAGACCTCTTCTTTATGAACCATGCATTTACAGCTGCTTGGCTGGCATGACCAAAACCGGTGTTGTAACCGATGGACATCCAGCCTGCATAGAGAAGAACGAAAGCACTAAACGCAGTCATTTGTAACGGCCCAATACCGTAGCCATCACCACTGATTTGGCTCATTACCATATACCCAAATCCGAAAATAATAGCACCAATGATAGCTAGTCTTCGCGGACCATATCGATCAACCAACCAACCAACGATTGGTCCTTCCAAGCTACCTTCCAAACGCGAGAGAGATGCGATCGCTGCGCCCCCTGCAGCAGTCCATCCAAATTCATCTAAGAGCGCCGGATAGAGGATAGGAAACCCATAGAACCATACCCCTGCACCATAAACATTTATGAGTGCAGCTGCAGTAACGACATACCAACCACGAAATATCTTCACTGTTATCTCTTTTTCACATAAAAAATGCCGGGCAAAATTTCAAAGGGACGCATCATAAACCGAGCGCAAGACCCAAACCAAGGTGTATCAGAATCTTACGAAATTAAATCAATGTGAACGTTTGGACCAACGTAACGATAAGGTACAACACTCGCAGGAGTCAATTATGTCGATTGTGATAAAAACACAGACCAATGAATTACTGAATTACTCTTTTTCGAGTTGTGCAAGTCGTTTTTGAAATTGACTCATGGTAAATCGATATTCTTGGGTGCCCATAACTTCAACTGCAAAAGAGGCCGTAGCGCTGCCCATTAAGGACGATCCATACAAGTCTATGCCATTAACCAAGCCTGCCAGGAGGCCGCCGCGGAATGCATCACCTGCTCCCGTCGGGTCAGTAACCTTAGTTGGATGGGTCACGGGAACAGCTCTTCCTGACATGTCCTGTTCCTGAAAAAGCAAAGCCCCACGCTCTCCCATCGTCACAATTATCGCCCCAACATCAACCGCCAAATCTTTGATTCCACGTCCTGTTTTGTTTTGAATCAACTCGATTTCATATTCGTTCGCAATCAAAACCTCTGCGCCATTAATCGCATGGGTCAGATCACTCGCTTCCCATGCTGGTAATGATTGTCCGGGATCGAAGATGTATCGTATTTCTAGATCTTTACAGCGCTGACTATATATTTTCATATCCTCCAAATTAGTGGGTGATATGATCGCAATGCTTTCAGTACTATCGTATATCTCCAGGCCAAAATGAGTCGCGTGCTGCATCGCACCTGGATTAAAGATCGTAATTTGGTTTTCATCTTGATCCGTAATAACATACGCCCGGGCCGTCGGATCTGTAGGAATAATTTCCACATGTTCCCGTATCATTTGATTTTGATCAAGCCATGCAAAATATTCTTGGTAATCATAGCCAATCGTACCGACAATTTTGGGTTTCTGACCATGCAACATGAGGCTATATGCAATGTTTCCAGCTGTACCACCAGGTCTTTCCACAAAACTGTCAACCATGAAAGCCACATTCAAATTATCGATCTTATCAACCAAAATATTATCGGCAAATCTGCCAGGAAATGTCATTATCGGATCATATGCAAGAGAACCAAAAACAAAAATATTCATATCCCCTCCATAATTGCAACATTCAACAAAGTAATTTGTATCATGAAACCAAGATGTCTTTTTGAATCCATCTGATTCCATACAGCATCATATAAATCGGAATACCCATAAGAGATTGCTCCTACACATCCAAATAAATTACACTCATGGGTTTTCATCGTCTACTAAATGAATAGCAAGAATTCTTTCAACGCCCGCAAAATCGTTAATTAGCCTTATTTCAGCAAATGGAAAATGTCTAAGCGCTAACGCCTTTGCTTCAGCTGCCTGACCAAAACCGATTTCAAAAATCAATGCGCCGGTAGAGCTGATAAAATCCCGTGCTTGCAGAAGAATATTTTGGATGATGTGTAAACCACCTGATCCTCCATCTAAAGCACTTCGTGGTTCATAATCACGTACTTCCGGCATAAGACCATGAATATCTTCTGTTGGGATATAAGGTAGATTGGCTACCAACAGATCAATAGGTAATTCGTGGTTCCTCAACAGATCATCGTGCCGCACAATGATCCGCCCACCCAATTCATAATGATCTATATTTTGCATAGCGACTTCCAAAGCATCCCGAGAGGTATCAATCGCAACAATATTCGCTTGCGGACAATGCCTAGCAATTGTCACAGCAACACATCCGCTTCCCGTCCCTACGTCGACAATATAAGGATTGCCATGCCTTTCACGTAACCAATCCAGTGCAGTCTCCACAAGAATTTCCGTTTCGGGTCGGGGTATTAAAACTCGACTATCCACGATCACATCAATATCGTAAAACTCTATGTGCCCAACAATGTAAGCGAGAGGCTCACGACGCAACCGTCGTCGCACAACCTCATCTATGGTATTTTTCACCCTAGGATCTAAAGAATCATCCAAACGAAGCAAGAATCCTGCTCCATCAACATCAAGTACATGTTGGAGAAGGATACGCGCTTCCGTAAATGCATCGTCAATTCCTACGCCCCGCAACATCCCTTCAGTTTGCCTAAACACATCTTTTATGGAAGTAATGTCGCTCATCTATCTAAGTATATCTTCTTCAAATTACACTGAGAATCTTAATGAACTAGAAGGGATTAAGAGCACTCTTGCCTTAACCAGTACGGTCCCTCAACCAGCCTGAAAGTTCTTCTCTATTCCTGTTGATCCACCGAATATTCAAGTTGATTCTTTCCAGGGATTGTTGGATTGTTCTTTCAGCCGCTGGTGCCGGATGTTTAGCGAAGAAACTCTCTACATCTTGCCGGTCAGATTCATGGGTGAAGGCACCGGTTACTGAAACTAGCCGCATAATTGCGAAACCTCCACCTCCATAGCGCCTATCAAATTCAGACCAATTATCCTTGATGAATTTCCAAGTAAGATCTCGTGCTTTGCTATTACCAGCGAAAGCTGTGAGTAACATCACTGTATCTTGCGATCTAACCTCATCAGAAAGTGTCAGATTTAATCCCTTGGAAATAACTAAAGGGTCTTCGAAGCGGCTCAAAGAGCCTTGGAGCCGAAGTTTTTCTTCATGAAGGGTAGCCTGGTTTGCTAAATCGCGAATCGTATCAAAGACTCTTTCATCACCATTTTGTGCAACAATCCCATATACGATCGCGCGTAGATTCGGATCCAATTTTTCCGGATCTTTCAAATATTCATTGAACCTGCTTTGAGCTTCAGCAATCACTGCTTCATCACCATAACCACCTGATTGCCCCAAAACAACAGATCGGAGAAGAACACGAAGATGCCCTTCATCGGCCTTGGGGTCCCAACCAACTTGCCGGGCAATCGTTCCAAAAAGAGCTCTTCCAAAAGACCTGAAATCCTCAAGATATTCCTCTTGCCCTAACAATGATTCCATTTGTCGTAAATTGCCTGCAAGATCCGCCCAAATCGCATATTCTTGCTCATTTGTGAATGCCCCTGCCATCGATAGATACTTTGTCGCTGGTAAAATTCCAGAACGGGCTAATGCATATGCATCGCCTTGAAGGCCGAGACGGTCACTTGCTGACAATTCAAGATTCTCGATCGCAGGAATAAACTTCTCCCATTCATTCTCTGTGTAATTCACTCGGTAAAAGCCAGTAGTACCAGCATTTAACTTGACCCATCCCTCTGAAGTAAGATTCACACCTGCTTCTTGCAGGTGGATAACGCCATCTTTCTCAGTTAATAGCGACCGATCTATTCCGTCCCCCCCGGCTCCAACAACACTCACAGGCACTTGCCATAAAGAAGAATCTTCAACATCACCATCAGTTTGATCGTAAACAAAACGGCGTTGAGACACCTTCACGTCAACACGATCACTATCACGATCAATCTCAGTCGAAAGGACTGGATAACCCATCTGCTGTGTCCATGTCCCCATAATTGAGGTAACCGGTTGTCCAGAGGCTTTTTCTAATGCATCCCATAAATCGGTAGTCTTCGCATTTTCATAAGAATGGGAATCAAGGTAATCATGAATTCCACTTTGGAACACACTTTCACCCAAATACTGCTCCAACATACGAAGTATAGCTCCACCTTTGCTATAACTAATCGCATCAAAGAGTTCCTGAATCTGAGCCGGATCACGAACATCCGCTTCAATTGGGTGAGAATTTTTCAAGCCGTCTAAACCGAGTCCAGCATTTGTATCATTCACAATAAACTGCGTCCACATATCCCACTCTGGGAACAACGCATCAATCGCTTTATCTCCCATCCATGACGCGAAACTCTCGTTCAACCATAAATCGTTCCACCATTCCATCGTTACCAAATCACCAAACCACATATGCGCCATTTCGTGGGATATAATTTCTGCAATACGCTGCCGAGTACCCGCCGCTGAGTTCGCTGGATCAGCTAGCAGTGCGATTTCTCGATAGGTAACCGCTCCCCAATTCTCCATAGCACCTGCCGCAAAATCCGGTATTGCGATATGGTCAAGCTTTTCCAGAGGGTATGGAATCCCAAAATACCCGTTGAAATATTCCAACAACCGGACAGAGGTTTCTAACGCAAAACGGCCTTGCTCTGATTTCCCACGAGTAGCCCACACACGTACAACTGTATCATTATCTCCTTGCGCTTCTATCGATTCAAAATCACCCACTATAAATGCAAGAAGGTACGTTGACATTCGCGGTGTCTCATTAAAAACCACTTTTTTTGTTTCACCATCTACGGACACCTCATCGGCAATCGTCATGTTGGAAATCGCCACAAGATCCTGTGGGATAATCAGGGTCACGTTAAACGTAGACTTATAAGAAGGTTCATCCCATGACGGGAAAGCACGGCGCGCATCAGTTGCTTCTAACTGAGTTGTGGCCATCCACTTTTCTTGACCATCAACGTCTACATAACTACTACGATAAAAACCATGGAGTTGATCATTTAAAATCCCTGAAAACTCTATGTGCAAGACTGCATTCCCTGTTTGCAATTTTTCATCAAACTTAAACGTTGCAGTTTGCGCGTTCTCATCATATGTCACGTTTGACGCAATTAGGTTCTCCTGATCGGCGGTAATCTCTGCTGTTTTGATCTCAATTTCCACCGCATTCAACGTGATTTGATCCACGGCATCTTGGATTTCTAAATGTATCTGCGCCTCACCTTGAAAGGTGAAGGTTTTCAGGTCAGGAGCCAAGGTCAAATCATACCTTTGGGGATTCACTCCAGTTGGAAGCAAAGAAATTTGATCACTCGTCACGGGGTACCCTCCTCATTGTGATGCTAAAGTCAGAGTTGATTTAGCAAAGCATACAACATTCACCAAAACTTGCCGTACCTTTACACGGGAACCGAACGAAATGCCAGCGATTGCACAACTGCCTAACTACTGAATCCCTTAGAGCATATTCTACTCAGCTTCTTTGAGGGTCTCCTCAAGTAAGCTCAAAGCGGCGGCGGCAAACACCCACATATTTGCTTCCCGATCCGCATCACCTGTTTCGACGGTAATAGATTTTTCAACCGGGCCAGCCACAGCTAAACATGCGTGGCCTGCAGCGTCACCATAACGGTTCCCCGTCGGGCCCGTCGCTCCTGTTTCGCTAAGTCCCCAGGTTGTCCCTAACTTCTCTTTCACTTCTCGAGCATTTACTAAAGCATATGGTTCGGTGCTCGCCCGAATATTTTCCAACTTCGAATCAGAAATTGCGAGCAGATTTTGGCCCGCACCTCTCGTATAAGATACGGTTCCACCAACATAATATTTTGACGCACCTTCAATTGATACAAGCGCAGCTGAAATCAATCCTCCCGCAGAAGACTCGGCTACAGCGACACTCTCTCCTCTTGCCTTTAACAGTTCGGCCACAGCAATCGCGTAAGAACTCAATTCTGGCATATAGGCCCTCCATCCAAACATGATTTTCATCTCTTATTATATATAAACACCTGAGTCTGCCCGTAATTCCTCTACTCAGATTACCTAGTATTGTAGACTAGGCGAGCTCACCAATGTAAAGTGTAAACTGGTAATTGATACGCGAACTCCCCAGAAATTAAGGAGGCGAATATGTGGAATAGTTTCAATACAAGCGATTATGAAGGAATGATTGCAGAAACCACTGTGATAACTGGATACAATGGTGATGATGTCAAGGGATACCTTGCACGGCCCCTCGGTCCAGGACCGTTCCCTGGTATTGTCTTCATTCCTCACATGCCTGGATGGGACGAAATCACGCGAGAATTCGCGCGGAGATTTGCGCATCACGGTTTTATCACACTAAGCCCAAACATTTTTGAACGTTACGGACAAGGAGCTCCTGATGATGTCGCAGCAGCGGCGCGAGGTGCTGGTGGATTAGAAGACGCCTCTGTCATTGCTGACTGTGAAGCCGCCATGCAAGCGATCAAAAGACTCCCAAACAGCAATGGGAAAGTTGGAATTGCGGGTCCTTGCTCGGGTGGACGACACGCATTCCTCGTTTCATGCAGCGTTTCGGGATTCGACGCGACAGTTGATTTGTGGGGTGGACGAGTCGTCATGGCGCCAGATGCGTTGAATGAACGAACTCCAATTTCACCAATTGACCTCACGAAGGATCTAAACAGTCCTCTGTTAGGTATCTTCGGAAATGAAGATCAAAATCCTCCCCCTGAACAAGTGGAGCAACATGAAGAAGAGTTGAAAAAGCATGGCAAAAATTATGAGTTCCATCGATATGACGGAGCTGGACACGGATTTTGGTACCATGACCGGCCCGCATACAGACCAGAAGCAGCAATGGATTCATGGAATAAGACACTGGATTTCTTTCAAAAACATTTATCCGATTAGCTGAAACTGAAGTCGAGCAATTACATAAATTGGTTTAACAGGGCGGAATCTATAGATGTTCCGCCCTTTTCATGATGGACACAGATCCTATTGCACTAAAGGATTTAAAACGCTCGTTATAAAAGACAACTGCCAAAACGTTTTTTTATTCAATGTAATTCTCAAATGATTCAGAAATAATGGAATCAATCGACACACCAAATGCATTCGTTATTTTTAATAACGCACCCAAGGTCAAATTTTGGTGACCATTTTCCAATCCACTAATATATGTTCGATCAAGTCTTGAATTTTCGGCGAGTTCTTGTTGACTCCATTCATTATTCTTCCTCATTCTTTGGATACGCTCACCAATCTTTTCGAGATGTCTATTCAAAGAATAATCATCAAAGGAATCACCGACTATTTCTCGCGCATGAATCATCAATGCGATGGGATCAGCAATGACATCAGCTCCAGATTCACGAATTTGCTCTTCTGATGAATTCGACGCCGCTCCGCCAACAACAATTGGCAAAGACGAATCCGACTGCCGTAACAAACGAATGGTTTCTTGGAGTTCCAACAATGCTTCATATCGTGTAAATGAAAGCAATACCAGATCAATATTTTTTTTACCCACATACTCGACAAGAGAATGTCGAGGGGTTTCCGGGCCTAGATAATGCACTTCCCAACCAATCGATTGAAGTAAATCGGCAATCATGCGAGCACCAATAAAATGATGTTCACCTTCAACAGTTGTTACAGTTACCGAAAAACCATTCATTTCCGCCACCGGTAGTCGTGCCCGTAATCGTTCCATTTGATTAAGAGCGATTTCAGTGGACAAGTGTTCTTGTGCAATACCAATCTCACCTTCATGCCACATTTCACCAATCCGCTGTTGGGCGGTGGAAATCAATCTAAAGTAAACATCCAACACATTTTGAGATGACCTATAACAATCATCAACAACGTCATCCACCAATTGCACGTCTCCACTCAGAACCCCAATCAAATATCGCTCTACGAGCATCGCCAATGTTCCACCCACCTTTTGTTCCATATAATCTACCCCTTGACGAGTTTATGAGGATTATAGTTGACATCTGCCACCATCAGTTGTATTGTATATCCATCAATGTTGGGTGTGATTTTACCGCAAGTTCGGCATCACGGTAACTGATTATTTATGGGAATCTTTATTTAAATACAATATCCTTAGTTGGCATTCAATGACGAAACAAGAGTAACGACGAAGAAACATTGCGCAACTTACACTTTGAAAGCAAACACATATGAAAATCCTAGTAACCGGCGCCACAGGTTTCATTGGACGGCAATTAATAAAATCCCTTGTTGACGCTGGTCACTCGACATCCATATTGACTCGAAGAGGTGTCCATCAAGATTTAGATGATTTGAAACGAACACTCCGTGTCAATCATGTGTTTGATTGGGATCCAACGGCAAGACCATCAAGAATACCCGGTATTGAAAATACAGATGCGATCATACACCTAGCTGGTGAACCTGTGATTGGTCTGTGGACCTCACGGAAAAGAGTATCTATTTCCGAGTCAAGAATTCTAGGAACAAACCATCTTATAGAAACTCTAGAAGCTTCTAATACAGCTCCCCAGGTTTTCATTTCTGCGAGTGCGGTCGGGTACTATGGTGACCGAGGACAAGAAACTCTCACGGAAGAATCCAGCAAAGGTTTCGGATATTTAACTGACGTATGTGAAGGCTGGGAGCAAGCCGCCCGAGGGGCTGAGAGATTGGGTGCCCGGGTTACGACATTACGTCTTGGTTTAGTATTCGGAAGCACTGGCGGATCGCTGGTCCCACTAATCAAAGTAACAAATCTCGGTTTGGGCGGGGCATTAGGATCTGGGGCACAATGGTGGCCATGGATTCATATAGACGATGTCCTCAATTGCATTGGGCACCTCCTCAATGAACCATTTGAGGGCCCACTAAATTTGGTATCCCGAGAGCCGCTGCAACAGCGTGAATTGATGGCACGATTAGGAAAAATCATGGGCCGGCCAAGCTTCATGCCTGTCCCGCGATTCATATTGACAAGCCTGTTGGGTGAAATGGCCACCGAATTCCTGAATAGTCGTCGCGTCACATCGGTCAGGATGGAAAAAGCGAATTATGACCTACAATTCCCGTTCTTTAACGAAGCGATTTATGACATCCTGCAGAAAAAACCTTCAAGTCCGATAGCGGTGTCCTGAAATGCGATGGTTTACATTCGAAAAACAGGTTTGGGTACCTGAACCAATTACTGATGTGTTTGAATTTTTCGCGAACGCCGAAAACCTAGAGACGATCACTCCGCCTTGGTTACATTTTTCGATCGTTACCCCGACACCCATTACAATGCATGTCGGTGCCGAAATTGATTACAAACTGCGCTTGCATGGCATACCGATCAATTGGCGTAGCGAAATAACACTTTGGGATCCTCCAAATGTATTCGTCGATGTTCAAAGAAAAGGACCTTATCGCCATTGGATTCATACTCATCATTTTATCGAACAAAATGGTGGCACACTGGCCCGAGATGAACTCAAGTATGCCGTTTGGGGAGACCGTTTAATTAACTACTTATTTGTGATCGGAGATATTCACAAGATTTTTCAATATCGCGCACAAAAATTAGCCGAAATTCTGAGTACAAGAAACTCGCCAGAAAAGTCTTCCGATGAACCATTATTGTGAAAAACTACAAAATTAGGAGCTTGTTTTGTTTCACCTACTCGCCCGCCTAGTTTCATCAAAACGTGGAAATGCAGCGATTATTGCGTTAGCCATAATCTTTGTTGTCTTATTGCGTTTAAATGCCCCAGCTCTAAGCGACGTGACAACGAACCAACAGGAGGATTTCCTTCCTCGTGGTGTGGATTCAGTTCGTGCGATAGAACTCGTCCAAGCTAAATTCCCTTCCTCTCAAGGCATCCCGGCTCTTCTTGTCGTTCATAAAGAAACTTCTTTCACGGACAACGACTATGACGTGCTCAGAAACATTGACGCACTGTTACAAAGTGAAGAAGCTCCCTCGACAATCCAAAACGTTTTGTCTCTCTTCTCCTATCCTGAAGCGAAGGACACCTTGTTATCCAAAAACCAGCATTCAACGATGTTTGTAATCTCGATTTCTGGTGCCTTCGCAGATGGTGCTGTACATGAAACCGTAAATTGGATTCGTTCTGCAGCGCAAAAAGAAGTGGTAAATACGACAATAGAAGTCTCTGTTACGGGTCCAGCCGGAATCGCCACAGATCTAACAGATGTTTTTTCCGATATTGATTTTAAAGTAACGTCAATAACAATTTTGCTGGTTTTAACTCTTTTATTATTGATCTATCGATCGCCAATTCTCGCGATACTTCCAATCATTGGAGTCAGTTGGGCACTGATAGCAGCGCATGCCATTGCCGCTTTACTCACAAAGCACTTTGACCTAGCTCTTAATGATCAAGTGGTATCGATCATGTCCGTCTTAATGTTTGGCGTTGGAACAGATTTCACATTATTCATTGTTTCGCGATATCGAGAAGAATTGACTAAAGGATTTCCCACGAGGCAATCGATGCAAACCACGATGCAAAACATCGGACCCGCTATCACATCCAGCGCCGGGACGACATTCATCGCGATGCTCGCTTTAATCCTTTCTCAAAATGGAAGCTTTAAAGCAATGGGCCCCATGCTTGCGGTTGCGATTCTAGTCATGCTTGCTTTTGGATTGACAGTCATACCCGTATTAACGGTGTTATTGGGCAAAGCCGCCTTCTGGCCATTCAAAATCGATAAGCCTAAAGATCAAAGCGGAAGATTCTGGAAAAAGGTTAGTGACCTTGTTGCCCGCAAACCCGGCGCAATAATGATTGTCACCTTAAGCATGTTACTCATTTTCACATCTGGTCTACCATCAATGAAGCCGAGTTTCAATTTCCTTGACAGTTTCCCACAAGATACTGATTCTCGACGTGGCTTCGAGTTGTTACAAAAAGATTTTGTACCGGGTGAATTAGCTCCAACCGATGTGCTTATTACACGTGAGAACAGTTCTATCTATAATCAGCTTGAAGCAATCGAATATCTTTCAAACGTTCTTGCCGAACAACCCAGGGTTGTTCAAGTGAATGGCCCAACACGACCACAAGGTGCACCACTATCAACTGATTTTTCGCCTATTGGTAAAGCAATATTACTTGCCATTGAGGCCAAGGGACAGGAAAACCCCAAACACAAAAGCTCGCCAGAACAACAAGCAGCACTGGGCATATACATGGCAGGTCAAACTTTTGTCTCACAAGACCAAACAACCGCAAAATTACAGGTTATTCTAGATACAGATCCATACAGCACTGCCGCGATGGACATTATCAGTGATCTGCGCAAGACAACGAATACAGCGATAGCACAAACAACCTTGAGTTCTTATGAGATCGTAATCGGCGGCGAAACAGCCGTAAACACGGACACCCGTGCATCAATCAATCGTGACATTCTCTTTGTCGCACCACTAATTATTCTAGCCATATGGATAATATTGGTTTTGCTCCTCCGTAGCTTAGTAGCTCCTACGTTTTTGGTGGTCAGCGTTCTCATCAGTTTTCTAGCAGCTCTCGGATTATCAGTTCTTGTTTTTCAAGGATTACTTGGTCATCAAGGAGTAGCGTATTCTTTATTACCCTGGATGTTTATCTTCTTAGTTGCGCTTGGTGTTGATTACAATATCTACATCATGTCACGTGTTCGGGAGGAAATTAGGCGTTTCGGTCTTATCGACGGAACTCGCGAGGCAATCAGTCAAACTGGAGGAGTCATAACATCTGCAGGACTAATTCTCGCAGGAACCTTCTCTGTATTCACAACTCTTCCACTGCGAGATCTCTTCCAACTAGGATTTGCAGTCGCAGTAGGCATCTTGCTTGATACATTTATAGTTCGAGCACTGCTTGTTCCAAGTGTTGTCCTTTTGCTAAAGAAATGGACCTGGTGGCCTTCAACAATCGGTTCAGAAAAACCAAACATATCAAGGTCAACATAAGTATGGAAAAATCAAAGTTTGACAGCAACGAGCATCCATCATCATTTTTTGATCGAGATGATGAATCAAACGATCAAACCTTCTATGCTGAACCTCGATTTGTGACCCATGTAGATAACAAGGCAATCAATGCGATCAAACAATATTTGAGCCAAGTGTTACCCAAAAATGGAACCATTCTTGACCTGATGAGCAGCTGGCGTTCTCACCTACCTGATGATTATAGAAATAATCAAACCATCGGATTAGGGTTGAATGCAGAGGAGATGAAGGACAATCCTGATTTAGACGAATGGGTTATCCATGACTTAAACCAAAATCCTCAATTACCATTTGAAAGCGAGCAATTTAATGCCGCTATCCTCACCGTTTCCATCCAATACGTGACCCATCCAATTGAAATTTTTCGGGAAACAAACCGGATTTTAGAGCCGGGATCATCTTTCCATATCATCTACTCAAACAGGATGTTCCCTACTAAATCTATCGCTATTTGGAAGTCACTAGATATGACACAAAGAGCAAGCTTAATCGCTTCCTATTTCTCATATTCAGGGAGCTGGACACCACCCAAAGCATGGGATTTTACTCAAAGAGATCAAAATCCGACAGACCCCGTTAATATTGTCAGTGCAAGTAAAATCGATTCCTAAAATGCAACATCCCCTCCAATGTTTGAAAGAGGCAAAAAAATGACTGAACAATCACCTAGCGGCAAAATAGTAAAGATACCCGGCGAGACAAGCTACCAAACAATTAGTGAGGCCATCGCAGATGCTAAATCAGGTGATCGCGTATTGATCCAACCTGGAATTTATGCCGAAGAGATCACCTTAAGTTCATCAATCACACTTGTTGGTTTGGGACAACCTGAAGATGTCATCATTCAATCCCGTCTAGGTACGGTTATTCAATGCACCGGCGGCGAACCCGTCATCGAAAACATCACTGTGGAAAAAATATTGGCCGAACCTGGAAATGGTATATCAATCACGTCAGGTAACCCAACGATAAAAGATTGCATTGTACGGGGAGCTACCCTTCCCGGCATTTTTATTGGAGAGTCATCTTTCGCAACAATTAATGCCTGTACAATCCAAGACTGCATAAATGCAGGCGTGTTGATTACTGGTAAAGCGATAATTCAAAATTGTTCAATTTTCTCAAATCAATATGCAGGCATTGAAGTGAAAGATGGGGCTGATCCAACTATTCAAGACAACCAAATCTACAACGGGCAAGAAGCTGGAATATTAGTGTGGCGTCAAGCAAAAGGTACAATTACTGGGAATGATATCTATCAAAATCGCCTCTCAGGAATTGAAATCCGCGAGCATGGAAATCCAATCGTGCGAAACAACAAGATTAGTGAAGGCAGGCAGGCAGGAATTCTCATTCACCAAAACGCATCAGGTCTAATCGAAAATAATGACCTAACCGGAAATTACTCAAGTGGAATTGCTATTCAAAATAAAGCAAATCCGATTATCATAAGTAATACCATTACCCAGGGAAAAGAAGCAGGAATCGTCATATTTGACAACGCACTTGGGAGGATTGAAGGCAATAACATCTCAAACAACCAGTTCAGCGGCATCGAAATCAAGACTGGGGGAAGTCCAGAACTAATCTCAAACACGATTTTCGGTAACGGCGGGGGAATTATGGTGCACAACGGAGGACAAGGAAGAGCGATTAAAAATGATGTACGTGGAAACATCGCAGGTCCCTGGTATATCGCTCCAGAGAGTGATTCATTATTCCAAAGAGAAGACAATATTGATGCAGACGAAAAAGGGGCGAAATGATAAAAGCACATGGAGTTCATAAAACGTATGGCGCTGGCACCCTAGAAGTACACGCACTGAATAGTGTCTCTATTGAGGTTAACGAAGGCGAAATGGTAGCAATCATGGGACCATCGGGGTGTGGTAAAACCACACTATTGAACTGCTTATCTGGGCTTGATAGCATCGATGCGGGAGAAGTTTTTATCGATGATCGCGAAATACAAACACTATCGGATGACCAGATGAGTGATTTTCGTGCACGCTTTATGGGATTTGTTTTCCAAACATTCAACCTTTTACCTGTTTTGACAGCTCAAGAAAACGTAGAGATGCCTCTCCTTGTATCCGGAGTTTCTCCAAAAGAAGCCGCTGAAAAAGCTTTTCGACAACTTGAATTCATTGGACTTCCTGACCGGGCTGCACACAAACCTGCTGAATTATCTGTTGGACAACGACAACGCGTCGCAATAGCAAGAGCCCTCGTTAATGACCCAGCTATCATATGGGCAGATGAGCCCACGGGTAATCTAGACAGTCAAACTGAAAACGAAGTCATGGATTTGATTCTCCAATTAAATAAAGAGACAAAACAAACAATTATGCTCGTTACCCATTCTGAAGAAGTGGGAGCACGTGCAGATCGCATCGTTCGCATGCAAGACGGTGAGATCATCAACTAAATCGAATAGCTCTTCAAAGACAAACATAAAAAAATGGATAAAATATTTGGCCTCCACACTGAAACCCTTCTCATTTGGGTCGCATCATTAACAACGCTTGCGTTCTTGTATTTAGCGATACTGGCGATTAGAAAGCAGATCATCTTGCGGATCAGCTTCCGCAGCATAATTCGCTACCCAACCCAAAGCGCATTAATTATGTTTGGATTGATGCTAAGCACAGCAATAATTGGCGCGTCCCTTGGTGTAGGCGATACCGTAACACACTCTATTCGAAAAGCTGCAATTGATGGTATTGCGCTAACCGATGAAGTCATCACCCCACAAGGGTCTCGTTTCTTCGGCGAGAATTATTTAACAAGCGAACAAGTCAATGAGATTCTCCTGTTGGCACAAGAAAATGACCTTGTAGATGGTTTCACCACAGCTGTTGAATCAGTCTTCCCTACAATAAATGAAGCGAATTCACGCTCTGAAGCCCGTATGAATGCATATGGGATCAAGAACTTCATTGGTTCTAATATCACGATCGCGACACTTGCTGATGGCACTGGAACACAGATATCGGATCTGCAGGGTAATGACGCGTTACTCAACCGGAAAGCAACTGAAACGCTCAATGCCAGTACAGGTACCCCCTTAACACTCCTTACACCAACCGGTCAGCAGATCGTAATTGTTAAAGGAATAATAGAAAAGAGTGGTTTAGGCATTGGAGATGGTAGCAGCTCAATTTTCTTGTCTCAAGATTTGATGCAAACCATTACGAATCGAAACGATGCAGTTGACGAGATCCTCATTTCGAACGCCGGAGGCGTAGAGACCGGTTTGGAGCACTCGGAAGAAGTAACCAAGTATTTTCGTTTAGCTTTAACAAATAAAGATACAGCCACCCAAATCTATCAACTTCTTGCGACGTCTGACGTGATTGACCTTTTGAACGCCAAGATTTCGGATGATCAAGCCATCGCAATGTCAGATGAGATGAAAGACAATCTAACAACTATTGTGTCCGCTCTGGAAACTGGAGAACTTAATAGTGCATTCACCACGCTCATTGCTGATCCAGAAATATTCCGCGCCATCTCATCATCAATTGACTCTGTCAACGAAGGAGAATCCCAAGCCCAATTAGGAGTTTTAAGACGAAACCTCAGTTCATTCAACGTAAATGATATCAAGAATGACCTTGTTCGACTTGCGGAGGGCGCGGGGCAAGGAACAACATTGTTTTTGACCATTTTTGGATCTTTCTCGATTCTTGTTGGTCTCTTATTAATTTTCCTGGTAATGGTATTGCTTGCAGCAGCTAGATCAACAGAGATGGGAATGGTCCGAGCAATAGGATTTAGAAGATCCCTCCTTACAGAAATGTTCGCTCTTGAAGGATGGGTATACGCTGCTGGTGCATCTGCGATTGGGACATTGGTGGGATTCTTAATAAGTTTCGTACTCGTCGAATTACTACGGCGCGCGATCAATGTCGACAGCTTTCAAATCTATACAACTTTTACCCCGCAATCAATTGTAATAACTTTTGGTGTCGGTTTTCTTTTAACGTTATTAACTATTGTTGTTTCAGCGGCGCGGATTTCTCGCCTAAATATCGTGGTTGCAATCCGCGGCCTGAACGAAGAACTCGCTCGTGAATCAACAACAGATTGGTCTTCTGAATTCCGAACACTCATAGGAACACTAGGTGGACCCATCACAGTAATTCGCAGTGGCTTGCGCGAAAAATCCTCAGATACAGTCGGAAATCAAACACGCCTTCCAATATCCGTTCGTACAATTATTAAAGCTATTGCCGTAACGATCCCTCCAATCTATGTATTCAGAATAATATTTCGACTGATCAGAATATTAATCCTCTCTACGAAACGATATGTAGTACAGGGCTGGCCCGTAGCGATAGCAGGTGTCGCCTTCTGCCAACGAGGGTTGCAGAACGACGTCGGATCAACCTTCAGCATTGGCGTAATGTTATCAATCATTGGCTTAGGCCTCTTACTACGGAAGGTCCTTCAACGAACGAAATTACAACGCACAACCCAGTCAAGGATTGCAGGATCATTTGAAGGAGGAACCTTGATGGTTTTCTGGGGGATGCCATTTGATACCCTTGAACCACTAACAGGTGAATTAAGTTTTGGCCCAGAAGTTTTTGTTTTGAGTGGGGCGAGTATGGTCGGCGCTTCCGTATGGCTCGTTATGCACAACACACAAATCATTTTATCCGTTTTGAATTTCACGTTAGGTCGCATCACGAAACTCCGAGCGGTCTTCAAAGTAGCGATCGCGTATCCGTTCGGTGCGCGTCTGCGGACAGGTTTAACCATAGCTATGTTCTCAATGGTGATTTTCACCCTAATGATCAATATGGTATTAAGCAATTTGGACAATGTTGGACGAAGTGACCCAGACAGAATTACCGGTGGATTTGATATTGTAGCTACAACAAGTGAAGATCTCCCCATTAACGACTTCGACCAATCTGTTGCGGCATCAAACATTCTGAAGCAGGATGATTTCATTGCAGTTGGCAGGTCAACAAATTTCTCTTTGATTGCTAGGCAAGATGGTGCTGAGGCACGCGTTTTTAAACGCCTAACGGTAAAAATTGCGGATGATGCATACTTTTCCACCACTACACATGAATTTAGCACATTCGATAAATCATATGGCACGAATGAACGAGAAATCTGGGACCAATTACGCAACAATCCAAACCTCGCTGTATTGAGCCACGCTGCAATATCTACAGGCGACCCATTCTCGGGCCCAAGTAGCGGTTTTGCAGTAGAAGGATTCGATCAAAGCGGAGGAGATCTCGAGTGGAAGACAATTTCAGTAGAATTACGCCCACTAAGAGATAGTGATCAAACGATCAAACGTAAAGTAATCGGCATTTTAGACTCTGTCGTAGATCAAAGTGATTGGGAATCCCCAACATACCTGGTGACCAAAGAGGATATGCTAACAGAGCTAACTGGGACGCCCCCAATATTTGACACGTATAGCATCAAACTGTCCGATCCCAGTATGACAAACGAGATTATTCCCCTCTTGGAGACGGTTTTCTTAGAAAATGGTCTTGACGCTGTGAGCCTGTCAGAACAAATCAATGAATCTTTGGAATCCGGGGAGGCTTTTAACAAACTTTTCCAAGGTTTCACAGGGCTTGGTCTCATCGTCGGCATAGCGGCAATTGGTGTTCTCGCAATTCGTGCGGTCGTAGAACGAAGAACGTCGATTGCCACGCTCCGAGCGATTGGATACACGCCTCGAATGATCCAGGCGCAATTCCTAATGGAAGCGGTGTTTATCACACTCATGGGAGTTGTCATCGGTATGGGCTTGGGTACTCTGACATCATGGAATATATACACAGAGATCTCAAAGGAAGTTCAAGGATTGCAGTTTACCGTCCCGTGGCGGAACGTCCTTGCCTTAATCATACTTACCTCAATTTGCTCTATCGTGAGTGCATACATTCCTGCACGCCAAGCGTCAAGAATTTATCCAGCCGAAGCGTTACGCACTGAATAACCCTGAAAAAAGAGGCGTAAAATTGTGAGCCCTTCACTAGCTGTGAATTCATTAGGGCCTCAGGATGAATCTTTGGAACTGTGATCTAACCGGCGTATACTGTTGTAATACGAGATACTAACTTTATGCTGATGGAGGGTTCCATGAAGATAGGTTTTTACAACAATTTCATCCCGTGTCTCATAACGACCGATGGGGTTATTGATATAAGTGATATCGTCGCAAATATTAACGAGGGCGAACCTCAGCTATTGATGGAAAGACTCATTAGCTCGTTTGATTCCTTACGACCCAGTTTAGAAACAGCCGTAAGCAATTCACAAGCAACACCGCTAGACCAAGTGCAACTGAGGGCTCCTCTTCCGCGGCCAGGAAAAGTTCTCTGTGGTAACACGAACTACAAGGAATACGTACCAATCGATCCGCCACGACCACTACGAACATTTTTCAAGTCGCCTGATGCTGTTATTGGACCCGGTGATACTATTTCGTTACCCAAATTCCGACCAACAATCTTCAACCATGAGGCTGAACTTGCTATCGTGATAGGGAAGCAAGCCAAGAACCTTCAAGAAGATCAAGCATTAGGCCATGTTTTCGGGTATACAACGGGTGTCGATGTATCTGCCCGTGCGCCCGAAGACGGTGAAGCTGGCCTTCCGGGTGGATATGGGAAGAGTTTTGACACGTTCTTGCCAATTGGGCCTGCTATTACCACGGCAGATGAGATCTCGAACCCAAATAATTTACAAGTTCGTTACTGGGTCAATGGAGAACTGCGCCAAGATTACAATACCGATGACATGGAACACAGCGTCGCATACACAATCGCGGCATTGTCACATGTGATGACGCTAATGCCCGGTGACTTGATCTTAGCCGGAACTAATCACAGTCATTTAGGCCCATTGCAAGATGGGGACTTTGCAGAAATCGAAATCGAGTCGATCGGTCGCAACGGGAACCATGTCCAAGATAGCTTGAAACGGTCGTGGGATCCGCATGATCTCAGGCAACCCGAAGTGTTGGTTGCGCGACGTGAAGCACAGAAAACCCAACCGAATACTGGAACATGGCCATTTCAAAAATTCGGTGGCGAATCATAAAGCACGAAAGCACCGAAGAGGCAAACCAACTTTTCGTTCACACGAAACAAACAAAACCAAAGAACCGCCAAAGAAAAGAGCTAGAAGATGAAAATCGGATTTTATGATGAATTCCGACCTTGCGTAGTAAAAGAAAACGGCGTAGTAGATCTTTCTGAGATAGTGTCACACCTCCAAATATCGTCACCGCAAATATTGATGCAGCGAATCATCGTCAACTTTGGAGATTTGCAACAGGAAATCCAAAAGATCAGCGACCAAGGCACCACCATACCGTTAGACCAAGTGCGACTACGGCCACCACTCCCACGCCCCGGAAAAATATTAGCGGGTCAAGGGAATTACATGGAAGGCGTCAAAATCGAGCCAGCTCGACCACTGCAATCGTTTTTCAAATCGCCAGAAGCAATCATAGGACCAGGGGACACAATTACCCTCCCCGCATTTCGGCCCACGATATTTAACCACGAAGCAGAATTAGCAGTTGTCATTGGAAAAGAAGCAAACAAAATTCAAGAACATGAGGCTTTGGACCATGTTTTTGGATACACAACAGGGGTTGATGTCTCTGCACGGGCACCCGAAGAAGGAGAAGCCGACCTCCCGGGAACGGTGGACGCTCATTATGGGAAGAGTTTTGACACGTTTCTACCAATCGGCCCCGCTATTACAACTGCCGATGAAATTGAAAATCCGAACAACCTTCAAATCCAATACTGGGTGAATGGAGAACTCCGCCAAAATTACAACACAAATGACATGGAGCATAGCATCGCATACACCATTGCAACCCTTTCACACGTAATGACCTTGAAGCCAGGTGATTTGCTTATCGGGGGAACAAACCACAGTCACCTTGGGCCACTTCAAGATGGAGATACGACAACGATCGAAATTGAATCAATTGGTCGTACAACAAATCATGTTGAAGATGCATTAAAGAGGTCATGGGATCCACATGATCTTCGTCAGCCAGAAGTACTTACCGCCCGAAGAGAGTCAATGAAAGATCAGCCAAATGCAGGTACATGGCCGTTCAATGCAGTAGGAGGAGATCGCGTCTAAAGCAAGCAACTGAATTCAATGAAATTTAGTTGGATTAATTGCTCCATCTGATTAGAACAGCTTTGACACGAGAAGTGAATAAAGTTACCATAACGCAGTGGCCACAATGATAAGAGTTCCATTGGATTATTGGAGGGGTCTCTCATGCGAAATAAACAGATTACCTTGGATCAAGCAGCAACGATTGTGCGCGATGGTGATCAAATCATCTTTAACGGTGGCATGAACTGGACACCCATGGCGATGCTTCGAGAACTTGTCCGCAAAGGGATCAAGGATGTCTACACGATGGCGGTCGTTGGCGGAGCCATGAACATGGATTTCCTGATCGGCTCAGGATCCACCGGCCAAATGGAGACATGTAGCCTAGACTTCGGCAGTTTCTCGCGAGTCGCACCAAATTATGAACGATATCAAAAAAGCAACCAGATTAAGATGCTGGATAACACCTGAGGAATCCTCTACTCAATGGTCCAGGCTGGATCAATGGGAGTTCCATATGTACCTGTTAGAGGATTTTCAGGTACCGATATCATTGAAAGACGCTCTGATACGTTTAAAATCGAACGGAATCCGTTTGAACAGCATGAGACGTATGTTGTAGCAAAAGCAATCAATCCAGATATCGGAATTTTCCATGGTTTGAAGGCAGATAAGTTTGGTAATGTAGTTGTTCGTAAAGGCGGCGACGAATTAATGCTCGCTCAATCAGCTCGAAAAGTCATCGTCACCGTTGAAGAAATAGTCGATACAGTTGACCCGGATGATACTGATGGATGGGTGATACCATCTATACATATTACAGCAGTGGTTCATGCTCCCTTCGGTGCTTACCCAACTGCAGCGCCGGGCTACTACTCAGCCGATAATGACCAACTCCAAGAATATGTCGATGCAGCACAATCAGAAGAAACCTTCAAGAATTATATAAACAAATATGTACACAACGTATTAAACCACGAAGAGTTTCTTAAGTTAATGAATTTGACACTAACCCCTGAGCTTATCAACGCGTGACAGAACTATTTGACCTCACTTTGGAGGAGCATCTCGCGATCCTCTTGTCTCGCGGTATTAGAGATTTTGAAACGTCTGCGTGCGGTGCACTTTCTTTTATACCAGCCGCAGGAATGCTTTTGGCACAGCACACACATGCACCCATGGCGGAGATTATCATACTGGGTAGTCGCGATTATTCGCCTTTTTCTACCGGTAAAGATTTTCATTACCATGCCCAGCGAGGACAGCTAGACCTATTCCACATCAGTGGGATTGAGATTGACGGTTATGGTAACTTCAACCTCCATGTTATAGGAGACCGTGACAACCCTGATGTCCTCATGCCTGGCCAATACGGAACTGGCATGCTGTATTACGCTGTACCACGAATTCAAATGTTTCGAACTGAGCATACCCCTAGAAGCTTTCCTGAAACGGTGAGCTATAAATCCGGAGCAGGCACATCACCAGAAGGCATCGCTCGCAGAACACGAGAAGTCCGAGTGATAACACCAATGTGCATTTTAGTTTTAAATCAAGAAACCCGCCTTTTAGAGTTAGAATCTATACACGAAAAATATACGCCACAGGAAGTTCAAGAAAACACCGGTTTTGACCTAGATATCTCAAGTTCTATACCTGAAACGCCACCGGTCACTGAACAAGAAGTCACTACATTGAGGCAGGTCGTAAAACCACACATGATCGAATCCGAAACATACCCCGATTTGGCGGCGAAATTGATCCGCTAGGATGATCGATGATCTCTCGTGACAGGGTCAATTGAATCCATATCAACAACATACTAGATCTAACCAAACTTCCGTTCTCATCAACTTCAAATCCATGACATACCACCCACCTTGCATATCATATTTAGTAAGTAAGGATGTCATCGTCAACTAATGTAATAGGGTAGATTATGTTTGGAAAATTCTGATTGCGGCCCTATTTGCGATATACTTTTTCCAACTCCATTGAAGCAATCTATATAGAAAAGTCGATATTGAGTATATTGAATCCTAAAAAAACCGGCGTTTTGCTCTTGAATATAGGTACTCCATCGGAACCAACGGTGAAAGGATTGAGAACTTATTTGAAGGAGTTCTTGTCTGACCCAGATGTTATAGATGTAAACCCTATATTACGCTGGATTATTGTGAATCTATTCGTGGTTCCGTTCAGACCGAGAACAGTATTACCGCAGTATAAAAGCATCTGGATGGAGGAAGGTTCACCCCTTTTAGCTTACTCAACTAGATTTGCTGAGAAAATCTCAACCAAAAATCCTGATGTGATATTTGAGATAGGTATGAGATATGGAAGCCCTTCAATTGAAGAGGGCCTAATAAAATTGCAAAAAGAAGGTGTCGACAAAATAGTTCTTTCGCCAATGTTTCCTCAGTATGCTCAAGCAACATCTGGGTCTTGTGTACGAAAAGCAATCGAAATCATAGAGGCTAGAAGAATTCCAATCCCATACATGATAAATGATTATTTTTACCAAGAAGATTTTTATATCGATAGCCTAGCCGAGTCCATTGAGAATAACGCTGACTACCATGAAAGTGAATTACTTCTTTTTAGCTTCCATGGACTACCTGAAAGACAAATCAAAAAGATGGACGAATCACAAGAGTACTGTCTCCGACAAAATGATTGCTGTGCCACTCCGTCCGAATACAACACTATGTGTTACAAATTTCATTGCCACGAAACAACAAGAAAAATAATGGAAAGAGTTAAAACCAAAAAACCATTTCGCTTATCTTTCCAAAGTAGATTTGGATTTGATCCATGGATTCAACCGAACACCACTGACGTGATCGAAAAACTCCCTAACCAAAATATCAAGAAAATCTCAGTAATCTGCCCCGCCTTTGTTTTTGATTGCCTAGAAACATTAGAAGAAATTGCAATCAGAAATAACGAATATTTTGTTGATGCTGGTGGAGATTCCTTGAAGTTGATTCCGGCGCTCAATGCCAACACTAAATGGGTTGATAGTTTTTATACTTATCTACATAGGAAGTTTATCCAAGAATCGTGAAAATGCTGTGTACGCAAAGATTGTAGTTAAACGTAAATGAACACCACTCAAAAGCCAAACGTTTTAAAATATAAAGCCTCAATCGATGTTAATCATTAATTAGAATGACAACTGAAAATAGTGGCACATGGTGAATTCAAATAGATTCCTATCAAAAATCAAACATGGACGGAAACAAATTGTTCGCACGGTTCTTTTCTTCATTTTTCTTCGAGCGTTACATGGCATTTCAATACTAGCAGTCGCCTATTTTCTGGGGTGGGATCTAGATGACATTAAAGAGTTCACAATTTTTGGATTTAAGGTGTATTTTCTCATCTTAGCTATAGTTGCAGTATTGATTATTCGGCGCTTTTACAAGATCTACAAGTGGTGGACGAATCAACCTGAAATGACCTGATTAAACGCTGGCCAACAAATTTATCAGAGACAAAACTTTTTAAAACATTTCTATCGCGTTTATGGATCTGTAGTGCGTGAACAAAAACCAATATTAACCCCACCGAGTACGCAATGATGTTGAGCACATTATGCTCTCCTTAGTGCGGGAGCGAAAACTCCTACACCCACAATAACTATGCATGCGATCATCATAAATAAGGAAATCGCATTCGGAGGACCCCACGCTTCAATCGCAATTCCCATCGGTAATGCCCCTAATGGTTGAATCCCATGACTCATTGTGTAAAGAGATAATACCCGCCCACGGAATTCATCTGTGACAAAAAGATGGAACAGGGTATTAGTCAATGCCATTGAGACTGAGTGGAAAACCCCGGCAACGATTAAGAACGCCATTGACAACTCAAGAATTCTTGACTGGGAAAAGGCAGCGACAAAAACCACGTAAAAGAATAACGTGATTAAAACAATCTTACCCTTGCGTTGGACATCTCCCGCGAACACAAGCCATGCAAGACCCACAAGGGCGCCCCACCCCACTGCTGTAGCAAGCAATCCATATCCATTTGCGCCTCTTCCCAAAACATCTTCAGCAAAAAAAGGCAACATCTGGACATAAGGATAAACGAGTAGAGATGGAACAATACCAATAATAAGGAGCGCTAAAATTGTTCGATCTCGGAAACTATATTTGACCCCGGAAACCAAACTCCCAATCGCTGATTCGCCCTTTGTGGTAATTATTTGCTCATTAACCATGCCTATTTGAGTGCTAATCAACGCCGCACTCAATTTAAATACAGAAACCATGAGAAATGCCGCACTAGCGGATCCTGTCAGCCCAATGATAGCGCCGGCTATAGCTGGACCTAAAATACGAGCCAGATTTTGCGATATTGAATTCAGTGCGACTGCGTTGCTAATAGATTCTTCAGGAACAACATTGAAAACCAGCGCTTGGCTGGCCGGAAGATATAGTCCTGCAGCGAGGCCCTCTAGTGCGGCAAAAACATAAAGATGCCATAGACTTATCTCGCCGAAAAACACCAGGGCTGAAAGCGCTGTTGCTTGGGTGCATGCCAAACCAATACTGATTACCATGACATTTTTTCGGCGGAATCTATCTGATAATATTCCGCCTAAAGGGGCACCCGCCGTCGACAGAATACCCCGAACAGATGTAATCATGGCTAACTGAATGGCTGATCCAGTCACTTCATATACAAGCCATCCGAGCCCAATCATCTGGAACCACTGTCCAAAACCTAAAGCAATCGTTGAAATCGCCAAATATCGAAAATCCCGATGAGAAAGTGAAGAAAGACTGCGACCAAAGTATCCGCGTGTACGAATCAGCATTCGAAGGTTTTCCCATGGAATACTCGCCCATTTACTCCACTGGGGACACTAAGCAAACGGAAAGAATCAAAAATCCAATCTCTTGGCCTTTCGATTCCCCAACCGCTGATCATCTTTTGCACATGCAATTGTTCCGCACCCCTTACCAAGCCTCTTTCAATACCTCTATTAATTCACCAACATCCCGCATCCTATCAGGACCAGCATCCACTGAAGGTTCAGCAGCTTCTTCTTCAGCAAGTAACTGAAAATCAGATTCAGGGATACCCAACTCTTGTAATCTTGTCGGTAATCCAAGTGATCCAAGGAAATCTGCAATTACTTCGCTACAGTCTTTGCCTTGAACATCCTGCCCAAGACTTTCAAACACTTGAAGCAATCGCATCTTTCCATCCGTTATATTGTTACCCAACCTACGCATTTCAGACCCTAAAAGCGCGGTTCTAGACATGCCCATACCAACATGCTCATAGTGAAAACACAATTGGAGGTAAAAGGCGTTTCCATCGCGATCAGTGTCTACGTTCGGAGCATCTTCAGCACGATTCGCCAATAACGCTGCGAGACCTAGTTGGATCCGTGGCGTCGGATCTGCTGGATTTTGAATCAACTGAGGCATGTACACAATGGATAATTCAAGCGCTTGCCGTATATCTGCAAAATTGAACCCATTATTTTTCGGCTTAACGAATCGTTTAATCAGACCAGCTAAAGTATGGGCTGATGTATCAAGAAACAGCGAAGCCGGAGCGGTCAGCAGCGCATCCTCATCCAAGAAAATTGCTTGCGGTCGCACTTTTGGATCGTATAATTCGAGCCTGAATGGGCGCTTATTGTCTCGCACGGCAACCCCCGCCCTGTCCGCAGCAGTGGTCGGAGTCGTAAGAATCAAAATATTGGGTAATTTAGGCTGAATCAAACGCGGACTTGTTAAACCTTTGCCATCGATATGCTTAGTACTGAGGTCTTGGTATGATCCGTCTTCGGCGAGCATGATCGTAATCGCACGAGCAGTACAAACAGCACTCCCCCCCCCAACAGCAATGATCACATCTGCTGCTGCGTCACGTGCAGCATCAACACCTGCATCTACCGTCGGAATGAGTGTTTCTCGATTCGCTCCATCATACACACCCCCATAAAGATCGCCTAAGGAGCGTTTGATTTTTTCTAACAAGTCCGTTTCACGATTCACAGTCGGACTCATCACAATAAATGCCCGTTTCGCACCCTGCCGCTGCACTTCGCGGTCAATTTGAGATATGATCCCTTTTCCAGCATACATACGAGCACCAGGATTGAGATATCGAAACGATGTCGTAAAATCCAAAACGAACTCCTTATTCTTTAACCTTTGACAATGCACATAACCCATTGTACGTGAATCGAAATCATTGTTTATTGTTCAATGAAACAAATACGTTTCACCCTTCGTTGCGTATTCGGTCTTTTGAAGTAAACTGATTAGAATAAATCTACTTGCATTCGTTTACGTCATAATCAGGGAGGCTTTCATGGATTTGGATGGAAAAGTTGCGATAGTGACAGGTAGTAGCCGAGGTCTTGGAAAGGCGGTTGCAAAACAATTTGCACGATCGGGTGCCAAAGTCACAATCGCAGCAAGAACCGAGGAACCGCATCCACGTATTGGTGGCACAATCAAACAAACTGCCCAAGAGATCCAAGCAGAGGGTGGGATTGCACTTCCAATTCGATGCAATGTCGCCTCAGATGATGACATTGAGAACATGATAAAAAACACCTTAGATGAATTCGGCCGCATTGACATCCTTGTTCACCCCGCAGCCGCGATTTCTAGGGGCGGATTAGAAGAAACTGATTTGAAAAGATGGGACATCTTGATGGGACTTAATCTACGTGGACTAGCGGCATTAACGAAAGCAGTCCTGCCATCAATGAAAGCAGCCGGGGAAGGGCACATCATCAACGTGTCACCACAAATATCCCAAACATTCGGAGGGCCCTATGGATTATCAAAACAAGCTGCAACAATGCTAGCGTTAAACATGGCAGAAGAATTCAAAGAATACAGCATAGCGGTAAACACAATTTGGCCAGCTGATTCCAAATTACGGACAGAGGGGATGGTAGCGATGAAGATGGCACCCCGTGATGGCCATGATCCCCAAAGATTCGCGGACGCCATATCTACGATGATCTCTAGAGACACAAAGGTGTATACCGGAAATAGTGTGACAGATATCGAAGTACTAAGCGAAGAAGGAATTACAGATTTGTCTAAATATGATTTGCCTCCATTAATTTATGAAGATGACTAACTGATTAGCCCTCGAGAATAACGGATACAAATAATGCAAGAAGATGGTAAAGATTTTGACATTGATATCACGAACCTGTATGAACGGGTCGGTGGCACTGCATTTTTTGTGGAACTCGTTGATCGCTTTTACACATACGTAGAAAACGAGCCTTTAATTCGCCATTTGTATCCCGAAGACCTTGGTCCAGGCAAAAAGCACCTGGCCTATTTCCTTGCTCAATATTGGGGCGGGCCTCCCCAATATTCCGACGAAAGAGGGCATCCTCGCTTGCGCAACAGACATATGCGCTTTTCGATCGGGAAACGCGAACGTGATGCATGGGTCACGCACATGACGAATGCCGCGAAATCAATGAGCATCACACCAGAGGATGCAAAATCATTGAACGAATATTTCGAAAATACAGCAAATTTGTTAATGAACCAAGATACGATCAATTGAACTTAAGGTACGTCAAATTGGTAAATAAAATGGTGTTCCCGATAGCATCTAAGACAGAATTGTTAAATACATCCTCATCAATGACGAAGAATGACAGCAGAGAGTAAAGCCCGCGGGAATGGGACGCTCAGGAGGAAAACATGGGTTGGTTAGTTGCACTTTGTGTTTTTATCGTTCTGATTGTGATATTCACGTGCTTTATACGATATCTTCGTCATGACCAAACCCTATCAGTCAAATCTTTGTTCTGGATATATTTTCGGACATTCGCCCTGATCGGGCTTCTTATTTTGATAATTGGTGGGTTAACCCCATTAGTGCAAGCAGTATTTTCGCTCGTTTTCGGACCGGAATTCAGTTACAGCTCACATGAAGAATATTACTCTGGCGCACGAAGAATAGTTGTTGATGGATCACCAAGTGCATCATTGGTTATTGGCATCACATTATCAATTGTTGGACTACTTATATGGAGTGGACATCTCTTTGGTGCACGAAAACTCGCAACAATCGCCCCTGAAGTAACAGAACATTTTGTGGGCGTTTTCTCATTACTGGGTTTATTAGTGTTCTCGCTTGTCGCGCTCTCGTCTTTGACAGCAACAATCCCTAGTGCAGTCCAGTTTATAGTACAAGAATCAGATACCACCATCATCGAAATTGATGCACCAAAAGAACAAACCACGGAGCAATCTAATCAAAATACTGAAACAGCGATACTAGAACATCCGATGGACGGATGGATAACAGACCGCTCATCTGGGCCAGGAAATAGTTTGGCATTATTCTTAACTTCCTGTCCTATCTGGATATTTACGATCAGACAAACATTTAAAACACTAAGGTAGCTAAATATCTGCAATCATTGTTCGCATTCTCAAACGAATCGCGTTCAAGATCCATACGAACACGGCGTGATCAACGTGTTCCGCTAGCATGTGGTGCCGAAGGTGGGATTCGAACCCACACGAGGGAACCCTCACCGGTTTTTGAGACCGGCGCGTCTGCCAATTCCGCCACTTCGGCCGGCGAAAACATGGAGCGGAAGACGGGATTTGAACCCGCGACCTTCTCCTTGGCAAGGAGACGCTCCACCGCTGAGCTACTTCCGCTCGATCTGCAAACCGTTAAGGTTCGCACCTCTACATGAGGTGCCGAGGGGCAGAGTTGAACTGCCGACACCGCGATTTTCAGTCGCGTGCTCTACCACCTGAGCTACCTCGGCTCTCATCATGTCATATTAGTTACGCGAGAGTCACGGTGTCAACTGCAGCACCATAAGAGTGAACTTTATTAAGCCACCGCGTATCTTGTATTCCGTGAATAAGTAACTCCGATCAAGTATCTGTCAATATGGCTCATTAAATCAGCTGATTATCCCAAAAGAGGGTAAATACAAAGACGCCATATGCTACAATACGGTCCAGAATATTTCAGGGAGTTTATTGAGTGCAAACCCTCTATCTCACCTCAATTGAGCCGCAGTCTGGCAAGACCTTGCTCGCAACCGCCTTTGGACAATTAGCGTTAAGCCACGGTAAGCGTGTTGCTTACGTCAAACCTGCTGGCGATAACGAAAATGCTGACAATGAGTTTGTCAGTAAAGCTTTAGGCATCGATAAAATCACTGATAAGACTAATGGCTTAGATCCGTTGGCAAATTCGTTACGCGAGAACACCGATCTCCTAATCATTGAAGGCAGTACCCCCAACAATCCTAAAGAAGTTGAATCCATACAAGATTTGGAACCGAAAGTGATCCTCGTGGCTTGGTATCAAGATGATGCCGACATTGAACTGATTGCTCAAAAAGCGGCAGCGTACAACAAATTTTTCGGGGGCGTCGTCGTTAATGGCGTCTCGCAATTACGGATGCACGAGGCTGAAATTACCATCACACAAAAATTACAAGAGCGCGACATTGAGTTGCTTGGAATCCTTCCCCAAGATCGAGTACTAGATGCTCCGACAATCGGCGAAATTACAAAACACTTGGATGGAGAACTACGGTACTTTCCAGAGAAATCAAATGATTTAATCGAAAACATCATGATTGGAGCCCTTGCGCTCGACGGTGGGGTGTACTATTTCGAACAAAAGCCAAACAAACTAGTAATCACGCGCTGGGATAGGCCTGACCTACAAAATGCCGCTCTAGAAACCGATACAAAAGGATTTATCTTAACAGGCGGCGAAGGACCAATTCCGTACATGGAGCATCGCGTCCAAGAACATGAAATTCCTGTCATTATCGTCGACGAAGGTACAATTGCGATTGCGGACAAATTAAATGGCGCATTTGGACGTGGCAAAATGCATCCAGACAAAGTCAAACAAGCGGTTAGC
This sequence comes from SAR202 cluster bacterium, assembly GCA_009392005.1. Taxonomy (GTDB): domain Bacteria; phylum Chloroflexota; class Dehalococcoidia; order UBA6926; family VFHL01; genus VFHL01. The sequence goes on along the minus strand of VFHL01000004.1, from coordinate 13,585 downwards.
CTCGTTGAAAAACACCTGAACCTCTCAAAAGCTGTCCCTATCCCTATGGAACTCGGATAAAAGAATTTATCATGGAATCGTTGGATGCTGAAAGATGTGTCGCATGCCACGCCGATTCTCCCCGAGCAACAAGGGATGAAATTGAGACCCTTAAACCCCAAATCCCCTTATGGAAGATCGAGACAGGAAACAATGTTCCTACCCTCGAAAGGGTTTTCAAGATCAGAAAATACACGTCAGCACTTAGTTTTACCCAAAACATTGGTGAATTTGCGAACGAGGAAGGCCACCACCCAAAGATAGTAATTGAGTGGGGAAAAGTGACTGTAAGTTGGTGGACACATGCCATCAATGATTTACACCGAAACGACTTCATAATGGCCGCAAAAACAGACCGTCTTTTCGAAAAAACATCCTCCTAAATCCCGGCCGTCTTGAGAACCCACATATGTCAAATCTTAATACGATCTAACATCTCGTCTCTTCAGCTAGCCCTCGTGAACTCCCAAAACCTACCGCTTTCAAATTACCATCCTTCACGCAATCTTTCAGACATCCGAGACGGAAGTCCAACACGAACCATCTCATGTTGAACAAGATCTATTGAATACTCTGCCCGATAAAGATTCGCAATGCGGAGTTCGCTATCGTACAAAACATATGAAGCCCTGGGATCACCATCCCGTGGCTGCCCCACACTTCCAGGATTGAGGACCGTTCGCTTTTGATCAACTTCGAATGAAGAACCTGGTTGAAAAGATAATTCTGTCAGATCACCACCATTGGTTTTTTCAGAAAAAAGCATTGGCAAATGGGAATGCCCAACAAGTAAAAATGATGTCTTAAGCAAGTCAAGATTGTCCTTTGCCGATTTGGGACCTAGCAAATATTCCCAGAGAGGATCCCTTAAACTGCCATGTACAAGGGTAAAATCACCCTCAATGGCTGTAAGAGGCAAATTAAACAAATATGAAACATGTTCGGTTTGCAATTGCGACCCATTCCATAGGCACGCCGCTGCTGCATCGGAGTGAAAGGAGTTAACAGAAATCTTATTTATTGCGGCCCAATCATGATTACCAGCAACCGCAATATGGTCAATCTCTCGCAAAAGCCCAATGCACTCATTCGGCCAGGGCCCATATCCAATGATGTCTCCTAAGCACAGAATCCTATCAAAACCACCATGACGCCGGGTGTCTTCTAACACCGCTTCAAACGCAACTATGTTGCTATGGATATCTGACACCACTAAGTAACGCATACTTTACCTTACTGCTCTAGGTCGCCGAATTCCATCAGGAAAACATCTGGTATAACTCAACAAATTAATTCCGCGGACAAGAATACAATAGCAGCGCATTACAAATGAAATACGAAGATGAACAAATTGCATTTGAAATGAGACGCGATTTTATTCTAAAAAAATTCGCTACAGCTGTGACTGTTGATTTCCAATAGGTATACTAAATTGCATGAAATTATCCGATTGGGGTGAAATAGAGTTAATCAATGTGATCAAACAGATCCTTATTGATTCAGGGGCGCAAGGCGCACTCCCGGATGTCATTACTGGAATAGGGGACGATGCCTCAATACTGCATCAACCTCCAGGAGACATATTGATAACAACCGATCAAGCTATTGAGAATGTCCATTTTTTAATCGACAGAATTCCTGCTTTCAATTTGGGTTGGCGTACGATGGCGATTAATATCAGTGACATTGCAGCAATGGCCGGTACGCCAAAATATGCAGTAATCGCTCTCTCATGCCCACCAGAGACCCCCATAGATTGGATCGCAGACCTCTATAGAGGGATTGGGGCAATATGCCACGAAGCTGGCGTTGCAATAGTAGGTGGTGATGTCAGCAAATCAACGCAACACACAATTGCGGTAACAATGATTGGGGAGTCCATCGAATCAGGCGGCCAGAAACAACAAACGCTTCAACGTAATACAGGACAGGTAGGAGACAAAATATTAGTCACGGGAACCCTGGGCGGTGCGGCTGCGGGAAGATCACTTTTGTTTGATGAAGAAGAAGTGGATCTAGGATCGGATTTAATTCAACTATTCCTCAATCCGCCCAGTCGGGTAGATGCCGCTCATCTGCTGATTGAATCTGGTATACGAACTGGAATGGATATTAGTGATGGCCTGTTAATCGACACTGAGCGCCTCACCCAAGCAAGTGACTTAAGTGCACGAATTTTTGTTGAACAAGTCCCCTTGAATCCAAAAATTAAGCACCATTTCCCACACACTGGGATGGATCTAGCTCTAAACGGTGGTGAAGATTATGAACTGTTGTTCACCGCACGGTCAGATTTGATTTCAATTATCGAGACCAAAATCAATTGTCCTGTTACAGTAGTCGGAGAGTTGATTAATAAGACAGAAAAACGAATATTATTGATCGGGGCAAATGATCAGGAACTCGAGATATCAAATATGGGATGGACACACTTTTGAATCAATCAATACTAGAATTAAATACAAACAAACCTGAGGAAACGCAGAAACTAGGGAAATCAATTGGAGGCATTTTATCAGGTGGCGAAGCGGTTCTATTAATCGGAGAGTTAGGTACAGGCAAAACAACGCTGACCCAGGGTATCGCGAAGGGACTCGGGATCGAAGAATACACAAAAAGTCCGACCTTCGTTCTTGTCCATGAATACCAAGGGCGCCTCCATCTGAACCATATAGACCTTTATCGTATCGAAGGTGACCTCGAAGCTTGGGATATTGGAATAGAAGAATATCTGACTGGAAATGGGGTCTCCGTGATCGAATGGGCAGACCGCGCACCGCGCATTTACCCTGATGATCGACTAATCGTAGAGCTAGATTCAGGATCAGATACTGAGAGACGATTCCGGATTATTGGTGAAGGACAAAGATCGATAACTATTGTAAATAAACTAAAAGAAATGAGCTTTGACTGAATGTACCTCGCGATAGACACGTGTACCGAAACTGCCGGCATCGCCCTCTTCGACGGTGAGCGCACTGTCGGTGAATCTATATGGATAGCAGGTAGAAATCAAACAAGTGAATTGACACCATCATTAGGGTATCTCCTTGAGAAGCATGATGTGCAGAAAACCGATCTAAAAGGAATTGCCGTCGCAAAAGGACCGGGAAGTTTCAACGGAATACGAGTCGGAATGAGCGTCGCAAAAGGGCTCGCACTCACTTTGAACATTGACATCATTAGTGCGACTTCCTTAGAAATCCATGCCTTCCCTTACCTCAACACCGGCAATGATGTATGTTCCGTAATCGAAATGGGAAGAGGAGAAATCGCGACGGTCATTTTCCATCAAGATCATTCCATCGTTAATTCAAGAATTGAACCTGAACTGCTTTCCCCCGATGTGCTACCAGACCGAATCAGCACCCCAACCAATTTCTGCGGAACAATATCGTCAGATATGCTTAACCTCATCAAATCACACTTAGGTGATTTAGCACTTTTCCCTAGAGGCCCATTGCCATATCGAAACGCTAGCGATCTCGCTTACATCGGATACGCAAAAATCAAAGCCGGAGTAACGGAAGATGCATCGAGTCTCGCTCCAATATACGTTCGAAAACCACCTGTTGGAGATTGAAAAACACTCTGTTGAAGCATCCGTCATCCTTCAGACTTCATTATGAGAACGTATTCGGATACACTATCTAGACGAAATTTTTCACAGGAGTTGTCATGGAAAGAACGTTGATTCTCGTAAAACCGGATGGAGTACAACGCGCGTTATCTGGCGAAATCATAACGCGGCTCGAGCGGCGCGGACTGCAAATCATTGGTGCCAAGATGCTCAAAGTATCTAATGAATTAGCTCACCAGCATTACGGTGTTCATAAAGACAAACCCTTTTTCCAGGGGTTAGTCGATTTTATTACCTCCTCCCCAATAATTGCTCTCGCGGTTGAAGGAAAAGATGCGATTGAAGCAGCGAGACAGACAATGGGTTCTACCAATCCACTGGAGGCAAGCCCCGGTACAATTAGAGGCGATTTTGGTTTGGATATTGGACGGAACTTAGTTCATGGTTCTGATTCTCAAGAGAATGCCGCGACCGAATTAGCGCTATTCTTTGACGAAGACGAGTTGGTCAGTTATCCAAGAGATGGACAGCGCTGGATCACTGAATCGTAACCAGCGTCGGCGCATCACTCCACAATTCCTCCAAGCGATAGAACATTCTTTCTTCAGCTGCGAAAACGTGGACAATAATATCTCCAAAATCCATCAAAATCCAACCGGAATTATTATCGCCTTCACGATGCATGAGTGATAGCTCTGAGCCCTTGAGATATTTAACAATCTGGTCCACAACACTTTCAGATTGCCTCGCCGACAACGTTGTCAAAATAACGAAATAGTCAGCAAAACTAGAAATATCTCGAACATCAAGCAATTTCACATCCGATGCTTGTCTATCAGATGCAATTTCAACGAGTTTGTGAGCGAGATCTAGTGAATCCAGAGGACTCTCCTTAAGCAGATTTTGTGTCACTTTATTTATGAAACAGTTTAATCTTCCGTAGCATGCGAGTCTACTCTAAAAATTTTCGTAATACATCCAACCGTCACCTCTGGCACTACGGGCATGTTACAATCACGTTGCGTGAACAGAGTATTTAGCAAACAAATTGGTCGTTTCTAACGGCATATTAGGAGGGCAAGATGGCTGAGCTGAAAAATGCTGCTGCTATAGTAGGAGCAGCACTGTCAGACGAAATGGGGAAAGTGCCACACAAATCGTCAATGCAACATCATGCGGAAGCGGCGCATAATGCGCTAAAAGACGCAGGGTTAACAAAAGACGACGTTGACGCAGTTTTCACCGCAGGACCTGGAACTTTACAGTTAGCAGAGTACTTGGGAATCCATCCAAGATTCACGGATTCAACATCTGTTGGGGGATCATCCTTTGTAATCCACATCGGTCATGCGGTAAGCGCAATCGCTAACGGCCTTATTGACGTCGCGCTTGTCACGCACGGTCAGGCTGGGCAATCAAGCCGAGGACGAGCCGGGGGCGACCCCACAGCCATGGGAACTCAATACGAATCACCATACGGATTCATCGGCGCTCCTCAAAATTATGCTTTGGCAGGCAATCGCTACATGCACGAGTTTGGACAAGAACGAACACGAGATGCATGGGCAGAAATAGCAATGTCGACAAGAAAATGGGCTCAACTAAACCCACGAGCTTACCAACGAGGTGATATGACTCGGGAGGATTACGATGCCTCTCGATGGATTACGTATCCATTTCATCTCTTTGATTGCTGCGTCGTTACCGATGCAGGAGGCGCCTTCGTCATCACGTCACTTGACCGAGCACGCGACCTTCCTAAGAAACCCGTGAAGGTACTTGGATTCGGCGAAGGACACGATCATGGCATTATTAGCCAGATGCCAAGTGTGACCTCATTAATTGCAAGGGAAACGCACAAACAGGCCTTCGACATGGCTGGAATCACACATGACGATCTTGACTTGCGAATGATCTACGATTCATTTACATATACGGTCTTGTTAACCCTTGAAGACCTTGGCTTTTGTGGTAAAGGGGAAGGCCCCGATTTCATCAAATCAAAGACGCTTGGTCCAGGCGGCGACTTTGCAATGAACACAAGTGGTGGCGGGCTTTCTTACACCCACTCAGGCATGTATGGCATGTTCCTTGTTGTTGAGGCCGTCACGCAGCTAAGAGGCGAAGCAGGCGACCGGCAATTGGACGTGTGCAACACAGCCTTGGTTCACGGGACGGGTGGATCATTGTCGTCGGGTGGAACTACCCTTCTCGGCATTGACTAAAGAAAAATTACAACAACAAAGCATGAAGGAGATTAAACAATGAGTCAACAACAATCAACACCACCACCAAAGCCGACTCCTATACCACAGCAAGACAATGAATTTTACTGGGAGAAAGCCAAAGCGCACGAACTGTGGCTCCGAAAATGTTCGGACTGTAACGAAGTCTATTTCTATCCACGCGATATCAGTCCTTGCTGCTTCAGCAGAAACACTGAATGGATTAAGGCCAGTGGCAAGGGAACACTCTATACATGGGGTATAACTGTACGACCACCGACACCCGCATTTCGAGAAGATGCCCCTTTTGTACTTGCTATTGTTGATCTTGAAGAAGGATGTCGAATACCGACAAATCTAGTTGGTATACCAAAAGATCCGGATCCAGAAAAAATGGCTGCGCACATAACACATGGCATGGCAGTTGAAGTCGCTTTTGAGGATCGTACTGATGCAATCAGCGTCCCCGTATTTAAACCAGTGGACAGCTAATTAGGTTACGATACTCGCACGACAATAAGCAGGCCATCCTTGCTCTTGAGGGATGGCCTGCTTGTATATAAAACGTTTGAAAAAACCGATCATATTTATGATGCTGATATATAAAAGTTGGAGATTCCGTAGGTTCCTGCTATCCTGAAATCACTATGAATGAGAAAAAAAGAGTCGTCGTCGCTATGAGCGGTGGTGTTGATTCCTCACTTGCGGCCTATCTATTGCAAGAACAGGGATATCAAGTCATCGGAATAACAATGCGATTGTTTAGTACCGAGGACCCTTACGCTTCCAAACACAATAAATCTTGCTGTTCTATTGAAGATGCGCTAGATGCTAAACGTGTCTGTCAATTGTTAGGCATCCCCCATTACACACTGAACTTTGAAAAGGAATTCAAAAAACACGTTATCGATTATTTCATAAGTGAATATGCCAAGGGGCGAACACCCCACCCATGTATTGCTTGTAATGACAAAATGAAATTCGCATTTTTCCTTCGTCGTGCACAGGCTTTAGAAGCAGATTTTATTGCGACCGGACATTATGCGCGTAAGGTCACCACCAATAAAGGTGAGCATTACCTTGAAAAAGCAGTCGATGATGATAAGGACCAAACATACGTGCTTTACGGAATGGGACAAGAAGAGTTGTCTCAGGTACTATTTCCAATGGGTGATTTCCACAAATCAGATATAAGAAGAATCGCTAGAGAATTGGACCTGCCTGTTGCGGACAAGCCGGACAGTCAAGATATATGCTTTGTCCCCACAGGCGATTACCGTGAATTCTTATCTTCAAGAACCGATCAAAGGCCTGGGGCGATTATGAATGCTGATGGGAAAATTCTCGGAATGCATCAGGGGGTTAGCGATTACACTATCGGGCAACGACGCAATCTTGGGATCCCAGCCCAAGGTAAGCCAGTCTATGTCATTGATATCAACCCAGAACTGGCGACTGTGACTATTGGAAGTGACGAAGACTTATATCACTCATCACTAGTGGCTGATAGAGCGAATTTTGTCTCTGGTACTATTCCAGAAGATCCAATCGAAGCAACTGTTAAAGTTCGATATAAGGCTAGCGAAGAACCAGCAATCATCAAAGCACAAGAAAATGGTGATATCCGGGTAGATTTCTCAGAACCACAACGTGCGATTACTCCTGGCCAAGCAGTCGTTTTTTATCATAAAGACAGAGTGCTAGGGGGCGCAGTTATAAGAGAAGCGGTAACCGCACCGTAAAATCGATGTGCTTGCTGCAAAATCTAGTTCCCATAAGGCCTACCTTCTTCGACACAAGAACTAATTCACCCCATCTCGTTCAGCATGGAAGAGGAATTGCTGGGCTAAACCTGCATTGCGACCAAAACGATTTTGGGCCCAATCTTCGATCGCTGTATGAGACATTTTTTCGGGCAACCCATAAACCCTTTCAAGACTACGGCGTACCCATCGATCCACAGGAAATGCTTCATCCTTACCAATTGAAAATAACAGGATACAAGAAGCGATTTTGGGACCAATCCCTTTGAATTTCATCAACTCCCCCATGGCTTCAGAATGAGTCATGTTCTGAAATTTTGCTTTATTGATGTCCCCATTAACAACTCGCTCAGCCGCCTCCACAATATTGGGGGCACGGAACCCAAGGCCTAAATCACGTAATTCCTGCTCACTAGCATTTGCCAGTACATTTATTTCAGGAAATGTCCAAAGTGTGTGACCATCGAGCCGCACCTCCTTGCCAAAGACACGGGACATATCCTCAGTCATACGGCGAATACGCGCCACAGAGGATTCGGCGGAACACAAAAAGGAGATCAAACATTCCCAAAAATCTTGTCGCAAGATACGCAGCCCGGCAAACTGATCGATAATACGAACCAAATATGGATCGTTACCAAAGGATTGAATAATCCCTGAATGGTCCTCATCAAGAGAGAAATAATTCGTCGCCATAGTACCTAGCTGCACCTGGTCAACATGATCAGAAAATATTTCAAGCTTATTTCTAAAGACACGCATCTTAACTGCTGCATTGCCCATAGTTCCCCACCACCATCCGTCAATTTCACGCCAACGGAACGCTTGTCCACTGTCAAGGGACAGCTTTAAATCAAGCGGATGGTGAAGACTAATCATCATAATACAAAATGAATAAACTTAACCGGTTGAGTCATGAATCCATCCACCTACGAAATCAGGGAGATCATCAAGTGTTGGCATCTGTATATTTGTCTCAGGCAAGGCATCAAGAAACAATTGCCCGTATGGCCTATTAATCAAGCGGTTATCAAAAAGCACCACGGCCCCGTGATCTTTATTAGTACGGATCAATCGTCCAAATCCTTGGCGGAAACGCAAGATCGATTCAGGGATAGCCATTTCGTTAAAAGGATCTTCATAAATCTCTGATCGCGCTGCAAATATCGGATCATTAGGGACTCGAAAAGGCAAACGAGCCATCATCAACAATTGCAAAGCATCTCCAGCAAAATCAACGCCTTCCCAAAAAGTTCCTGTTCCTAATAGCAAGGTTTTTTCACTTTCACGAAAAATCGCAACTAATTGTCCCGGCCTTCCATCAATTCCTTGCGCAAGTACATCAAAACCTAGCTCTTGCAACGAAGGTGCAACCACTTTGTGCACGCGCCTTAGCGCTGCATGAGACGTAAATAACATTAAAGCATGACCTTGCGATGCTTCAACAAGATCAATCACAGCATTACCCAAAGAATTATCATATTCCGATGTATCCATATCCGGCATATCGCGAGGAATGAATACAGCCGCTGCATCGCGATAATCAAAAGATTCATCTAGTAAAATCGACTGCGCATCATCTAATCCTAATCGTCCCTTAAAGTAATCAAATGTCCTGCCGAGACTTATAGTCGCACTAGTGAAAACCGTGCTCTTGTTTTGTGAAAACACTTTTTCATTTAACGTTGGCCCAACGTCAAGTGGAGCATAATTCAAGCTCAATCCGCCACGTGGATTTTGGGAGATCCAACGAATGTCTTCTACTGTCGTGTGAATCAATACGCGAACGAGGATCTCTTGCTTCGTTACAATTTGCTGTCGCAACGAAACAATTTCGGCGTTAACATCTGCCATGCCATCACCGACCATAATACGCTCAAGACGTTCTAGTTCAGTATGAAGACCACTGAACTGAATAGCTAGGTCTTCAACCGTGCTCACAATCCCATGCCACTCATCACGATTATGAGTGGCACTTGTAATCCGAAGACGTTGCTGATAATTATTACTTTCTTTTGCTTGTAATTTCAGCGATTTTGCGAGACCGTCAAACAATACATCCAAATTATTGTTTCCCCGTTCCGCTAACGCAATTATCGATGTAATACTCTTTTGAACATCCATTAAACGCAATGATAAATTCTCGTTACCTTTTATGTTGTGCTGAATGCGGTCTCCAAAAGAGTCTCTTTTTTGTGTTTGCGGTAGAAAAGGAGAAAACAATTCGCTTAAATCGTTGTGGTCCAAGGTTCCACCAAACTGATTCGTTGCCTCATCTTCCAATTTATGAGCTTCATCGACAATTAGATGGCTGCTATGCGCCAAAAAACCGCTATTCCGTGCCGCATCAGCGAGGAGAAAAGCATGGTTGGTTAGAACTAAGTGTGCACTACGAGTATGTCTACGAGCTACATCGACAAAACATCTGCCCTGACGCCGGAACAAGCAATCCTCTCCCTTTTCTGAATCCCAGGCTGAAACTGCGTCCCATAATTTTCGTTCGTGGGCCCACAGCGTTAATTCCCCTTGGTCACCAGTGATTGATTCTTCCAACCAAACAATCAAACGAATCAAAAATTTTGCTTCCTCTGAAGAATAACTCTGCACCATCGCCTGAATACGTTCGATCAATCTTTGGAGGCATAGATAATTACCTTGCCCTTTTATCGTGATTACGTGAGCATCCGCTTCGGTTTTGCCGAGCGCAAGCAATGCGTCAGGAACGTCTTTTGTCATTAACTGCTCTTGTAAACCACGGGTAGATGTAGACACAACGACAGTCTCATCATTTTTCAGGGCATATGATAATGCGGGAACCAGATATGCCAATGATTTACCTGTACCAGCCCCAGCTTCAATAACTAATTTTGTAGAATCATTGATGCTTTCTCCGACAGACACAGCCATCTTCTTCTGTTGTGGGCGCATTTCATAGTTTTGACGAGCAGACGCGAATTTGCTGTCCCCGTCGAAAATTGCACCTAAATCATCAAGACTTACCGGTTCCCTTGTGGAATTCGGAACAATACGCGGGTGAGTGGCAAAACTCTCATCCATACGCTCTGAAATTATTTGTACGAAATGTTTGGAAAATTGGTCTGAATCTGTTGCAAGATGAGAGTCAATCCGTGACCGAAGCAACATTCCAAATGGCCAGAGTTGGTCCTGAACCAATGGAGCCATTGCGTGTACCGTTTCTTCTTGCAGGGATTCAACCCTATTAAGCAGTCTGTTAAAAACTTGCATCGTTGTATCCGCATCGTCAAGAGCACGATGCGCACTACTAACATTTATGCCTAATTCCCGAGCTAGAGCCGACAAATTATGTTCAGGAAATCGTGGGCAGAGAATAAGTGACATTTCAAGCGTATCGTATGCTGGCCCTCGAAAGAGAATGCCCCGTTTTTGTAAAAAGGAAAGATCAAACGAAATGTTCTGCCCTACAATCGCAGAATCTCCAACAAACGCAGTGAGGTCAGCTGATATTTCGTCTAATTCAGGAGCATCATTTACGTCATCATTCGTGATACCTGTCATCAAAGACACAAAAGCAGGAATCATGCGAGGGGGCTTAACAAATGATTTAAATGTCCCCAGAACTTTTTCATTTTGAAACTTAATGGCACCAATTTCGATAATTTCATCATTATCTAAATTAAGCCCTGTAGTTTCTAGGTCCAAAGAGACAAATACTTGATTTAAAATCTGGCTTTTCATATTTAACATGCCTCTTCGTCACGCAAACCGGCAATAAGCTGAACTTTCGGTGAACGGACCGAAAAAATGAAGCAACACTGTCCTAAATGTCAAAGAAAAGAGCCCATGCCAGCATCTGACAAGGGCTCTTCCAATAGTTACTTTTTTAACCTCAACTACACACGGTGACAAGCAACCCAGTGATCAGGTCCTTTCTCCTCAAGACCCAGATCATCCTCACGACATACATCAATCGCGATCGGACATCGAGTGTGGAAACGACATGCTCCTGGAATTCGCATCGCGCTAGGCACTTCTCCGAGCAACACGATCCGCTCCCTCTCTCTTTCAACAACTGGGTCAGGAATTGGGACCGCTGATAGAAGCGCTTTTGTATACGGATGCATGGGGTTCTCATACAAATCAGCTTTCGTCGCGATTTCAACAATTCGGCCCAGATACATAACAGCGATTCGATCACTCATATGACGAACAACCGAAAGATCATGCGCCACAAATATATATGTCAAATCAAATTCTTCTTGAAGTTCTTCCAACAAATTAATTATCTGTGCTTGAATTGACACATCCAAAGCTGAGACAGGTTCATCCGCGACGATCAAGTCGGGGCGCGATGCAAGTGCACGCGCAACACCGATACGTTGGCGTTGTCCACCACTAAATTCGTGTGGGAATCTGTCATACATGTACGGGCTTAGTCCAACAACCCTTAGCAATTCTTGTACTTGATCTCGGTATTCCGTTCTGCTATTTGTCAGACCGTGTACCACCAGCGGCTCACCGATAATATCTCCGCACTTCATACGTGGATCCAACGATCCATAAGGGTCTTGGAAAATCATCGCCATGCGCCGACGCATTTCGCGCATGCCTTTATTATCAAGTGCAGAGATGTTGACACCGTCAAGGGTTACAGTCCCAGCAGTCGGTTCGTATAAACGCATGACCGCTCGGCCCGTAGTTGTTTTCCCACAACCACTCTCACCAACCAAACCGAATGTCTCGCCTCGTCTCACAGTAAAAGAAACATCATCCACCGCTTTAATGTCAGCAACATGACGCGGGATGATTCCTTTTGACATTACCGGAAAGTACTGCTTCAGGCCATCAACATCCAAAAGTGTCTCGCCAATTTCAGTAGTCATGCTTTCACCTCCACGTCTGTACCAGTCACAAAACATGCCTTGTGTTGCATGGGACCCACCTGCTCCATCGGCGGATACGACTCGCGGCATTGATCAACCGCATACGTGCATCGGGGTCGGAAGTAGCAACCGTCGGGCGGATAAATCAAATCTGGTGGAATACCTTCAATCGGTACCAGTTTTGCTTTCGTCTCTTCATCAAGCCTCGGCACAGAGGCAAGGAGGCCACGAGTGTAAGGGTGCATTGGGTTTCCATAGATCTCATGAGCAGGTCCTGATTCGATGATACGACCCGCATACATTACATTCACCCAATCTGCGTACCGTGCAACCACACCCAGATTGTGGGTAATGATAATTACTGCAGTACCCAGTTCTTTGTTTAACTTCTGCATCAGCTCTAAGATCTGAGCTTGAATCGTCACATCCAACGCGGTAGTAGGCTCATCAGCAATCAAAAGTTTAGGATCACAACTGAGAGCCATCGCAATCATAATTCGCTGCCTTTGCCCACCACTGAATTGGTGAGGATAATCCCGCAAACGCTCATGTGCATCGGGAATACCTACAAGATCAAATAATTCAGCAGCGCGATTTTCTGCAGCAACCTTATCCAATCCCATGTGAAGTTCAATGGATTCGGTCATCTGTTTACCAACTGTCAGCACTGGATTCATGGATGTCATTGGCTCTTGGAAAATCATAGCCATATCATTACCGCGAATCTCAAGCATTTCTGTCTCGGTCTTATCAAGAAGATTTTGACCTTCGAACACAGCCTCACCATTAACGACCCTTCCAGGAGGCCACGGTATCAGTCGCATAACTGACATCACGCCAACACTTTTCCCACAACCACTTTCGCCAACGATCCCAACGATTTCACCTTCGTGAACATCATAGCTGATGCCATCAACTGCCTTGACTTCGCCGTCAGCAGTGAAAAAAGATGTCGCCAAGTCTTTAACTTCCAGCAGTTTCTTCTTCTCGGACCGCATCTTCTGTACTTGTTCCGTAGTCAATACTGCCTCCTGCCGTTTTCTTTACTGCCTGTCAAAACAATGGGGAAGAGGAGACTCGAACTCCTACGCCTTGCGGCACATGATCCTAAATCAT
>VFHL01000003.1 GCA_009392005.1 SAR202 cluster bacterium | reverse complement strand
CTTCGATCGTGACTGTATTCCCTGGGAGGATATCGGCATCTACAAGGAATTGCACTAAATCTTCATTATCTTCAGGGATACGCTGAATGAGATATGTGCTTCCCTCGGTTGTTTGTTCTAAGGAAATAACTTCAGGTCCGTTCTTATCATCAAAAAGTCCAGGTATAGGACGACCGAATGGAGATAAAGCAGGATCACCTAGTCGCTTGATAATGTTTTGCATGAGTTCTGATGATATGGCATGTTCAAGGCGGTGAGCCTCAAGATGGGCGCGTGGGAGGCCAATATCAAACAAGTCAACAACCATAAGTTCAGCTAAGCGGTGTCTTTTTGTAATATCCTCTGCGCGCCGAAACCCTTCTCGTGTCAAGAGGATTTCCTTTTGGGAATTTACCTCAAGGAGATTTTCTTTCTGCATACGCCGTACCATACCTGTGACTGATGGTAGTGACGTTCCCAGTCCCTCACTTTCCGGCATGCGTTTTAATGATTCCGCTAAAACGGCGAGAGTGGGTTTTTTCTGATCTTCCCAAAAACCGTACATGGACAAAAGATAGTTCTCGGCGACGGCAGATGCGCGCTCCGATTTTTTTGTGGATCGGGTTGAAGTTCTTTCTTTTCCTTTTGAGGGCATCTTATTTTCCTCCGTATAATAATCGGAACGTTTGTGAATCTGCTCTATTTTTATGAACCTATATCGTAGCTACAACTTGAAATCTAATCATCTCGGAGTCACATTGTTATAACTCCAAGACCTCTCATGGTTAGAGTCGCCCCTGTTATGCCCAAGGCCACAGATAAGACCCGCATAAGCCATTGCCCTGATATTTTCTGAGAGAGCACGGGGCCGATTCTGCCTCCAATTAATGCCCCCGCTACGACAACCATTATACCTATCAGGTGCGCTTCAAGGTTGAGCGTTATTGTCCTTACAAGGATTGCCGCGAGACTAGTGAAAATAATGGTAAAAACAGAGGTAGCTGTTGCGATATGGGGTACGAATCGGAATGCGTATACGATTGCGGGAACGAGGACTATGCCTCCGCCAATTCCAACAAGCCCAGCAATAAAACCGATTGGAAGTCCAAGGAGAACGCCGGGTACTATTCGGGGTGGCGGGGCACCTTCATCTGCAGTTGTTGAAGACGAACCTGTTTGAGGTGCAGGTCGAACGAGTAAATACAGTGTTAGGAGAATAAGAATCGTTCCAAATATAATCTGATATATGTCACGTGATATGAATTGCACGACGGTTGCGCCAATGATCGCTCCGGTGATGCTTCCAGAAGCAAATATCAACCCCCATTTATAGTGGATTCGACGCTGTTTTCTGTATCCTACCGAGGAAATCAATCCGTTTGTAAGAGCGAGGGATAATGACATACCACCAATAATTCCAGCACTTGTATTCGATGGCAAAAGAAAAAGCAGAAGCGGTATTAATAAAAATCCACCCCCTGCACCCACCAGGCTGCCTAAAGACGCTGCTATTATTCCAGCGATGAACAGGACAGCCAGATTTACATCCATTGCGTTCGTTCCTTCCTCAAGTACATGCATATGATATCTCAATCATTCGGCGAAACAAGTTGATGGAGGTGGTTTTCATGACGAGATTTTTGAAACCCCGAATCATTTAGAGCATTTTTAATTGGACAGTCGTGTCTAGTTTTCACTATAATGCTCCCGCTGCTGAGTTCCTGAAGTATGCGCTGTTACAATATGTTTGTATTAATTTAATTACTCGTTCTTTAGAGTGCAGTTAGGGCGTCTTTCAGAATTGATAGGAGCTCTATAAAAATAGGGAGAAGGTTCAATGAAAATCCATGAATACCAAGCTAAAGAATTGCTTGGTTCTTTTGGTGTTGCAGTACCAAAGGGAGGGGTCGCATATACCTCTGCGGAGGCTCGCGCTGCTACCGAAGATTTGGGTGGTTCCGCGGTTGTGAAGGTTCAAGTGCATGCGGGAGGTCGTGGAAAGGCTGGAGGCGTGCGATTGGTAGAATCCCCGGAGGAAGCCGAAGCGGCTGCCGAGGAGTTGATTGGGAATAATATTGTTACGTTGCAAACAGGGCCTGCGGGTGCACCGGTGAAGAGTGTGCTTGTGGAAGAAATCTTGGAACTGGAACGTGAACTCTATTTAAGTGTAATTATTGATGGCAGTATTGGGCGGACTATTATAATCGCTAGCGAATCAGGTGGCATGGAAATTGAAGAAGTTGCTGCTGAGACACCAGAGAAGATTCATCAAGCGGTTTTAGATCCTATAATTGGCTATCAACCTTTTCAGGGACGTGCTCTCGCGACGGATATGGAATTAAATACGGCGGAATCTCGAGCGTTTTCTGCTTTGCTTGCGAATCTGTTGAGTGCTTTTTCGTCACGTGACTGTTCCATGATTGAAATCAATCCACTTGTAATTACAAAGGACGGTCGCTTGCTAGCGGCCGATGCGAAAGTTAATTTTGATGATAACGGTATTTTCCGGCAAAGTGAGAACAGTGAATTACGTGACGGGGATCAAGAGGATCCTTTAGAGCGCCAAGCGAATGACCAAGGCATTCAGTATATTAAGCTTGATGGGGATGTCGGTTGTATGGTTAATGGAGCGGGATTAGCTATGGCGACCATGGATTTGACGCAGGCTGCAGGACTGTCTCCGGCGAACTTCTTGGATGTCGGTGGTGGTGCGTCGGAGGAACAAATTACAGCTGCTTACCAGTTGATTGTGTCTGATCCCAGCGTTAAAAAAGTACTAGTAAATATTTTTGGCGGGATATTGCGTTGTGATGTGCTTGCGAATGGCATTGTGGCTGCCTACAAGGATGGTTCCATTGATATCCCATTAGTAATTAGAATGACTGGGACCAACTGGGAGGATGGGCAGCAGATTTTGCGTGATTCCGGCATTAAATGTGCGATAGTGAATGACCTTGAAGAAGTTCCAGACGCTGTACGTAACGCTTAAATTAGAAGGTGATAGATGAGTATTCTTTTAAATAAAGATTCACGTGTGATAATTCAAGGGATGACTGGTCGGGAAGGGACCATTCATGCGGAGCGGTGTATTGAATTCGGAACCACGATTGTTGGGGGAGTGACTCCAGGTCGTGGTGGTACGACACATCTTGATCGTCCTATTTTTGATTCTGTTGCTGAAAGCGTGAATAAAGAAGGCGCTAACACTTCACTTATCTTTGTTCCAGCAGCATTTGCAACAGATGCGATTTTAGAATCTGCTGATGCTGGTATTGATTTAATTGTCTGCATAACCGATGGTTTGCCTACATTGGACATGGTTAAGGTGAAGACTTATCTGCAAAATACCAAAACTCGTCTTATCGGACCAAACTGCCCGGGTTTGACGTCACCAGGAGAACAAGCCAAAGCAGGCATTATTCCAAATAATATTCATGAATTTGGACGTGTTGGTGTGGTGTCCCGATCAGGCACATTAACATATGAAGCAACTGTGCAATTAACACGTCGTGGTATAGGACAAAGTACTTGTGTTGGGATTGGGGGCGACCCAATTGTGGGGACCCGGTTCACGGATATACTGGAGCTCTTTGAAGAGGACTCCGAAACTGATGCCGTTGTTTTAATTGGTGAGATCGGTGGCACTGCCGAGCAAGAGGCGGCAGATTTTATTCGCGATAGAATGGAAAAGCCTGTGACGGGATTCATAGCGGGAGCGACTGCTCCTCCTGGTCGTCGGATGGGGCATGCTGGGGCAATTATCACTGGTGCTCAGGGTACTGCTGATGCGAAAAAAGAAGCACTACGGAATGCCGGATGCTATGTATCAGAAACACCGGGTGATATTGGCGCGACCGTCGAAACTATGCTGCAAGATAAAGGCATAACAAAATAGCCGCAGTCCTCTTCGAGCGCTATAAGAAGTTTGTCTTTTGTGCGATGGGTTTCGTTTTTCTTTTGTTTAGTGCTGGTTGTAATCGGGCGGCTTTGGAGCCGGATTCAGTGACTTCTACCCGCGTGCAAGTAGATCGAGATATTCAGGCACATCAGTCCGCTGTCGATGATGCCGAAAAGAACAAGTCCGAAAACCTTGCCGTGATTAATGGGCATGTCTTCTTTCTAGAGGTTGCTGACACGAATTTGAAGAGGGCCAACGGTCTGATGAATCGAAAGACTTTACCTCCTGATAATGCGATGTTATTCGTTTTTTCAGAGGAGGCGATCCTGACTTTTTGGATGAAAGATACGTTGATTCCTTTAGATATTTTGTTCCTTGATCATACTCTTGAGATCATTGATATAAAGACAATGGTTCCACAGATTGGGGCTTTGGAAAAAGACTTGATTCGTTATACTTCTAAAAAGCCAGCAAAATTTGCATTGGAAATGAACGGAGGATTGACTCAGAAATATGAAATAAAGACTGGCATGATTGTACAGTTAAATCTCGATTGGTGACTTGCTATCACTGTAGGAGATTGGGAACTATAGTGCCCAACGCATACCCAATGTTTCCAGCAGTCGCCCCAATGAACAAAATTTCAAGACCAGATCGAATTGCAGGGCGGTTTGTAATGCGACTTTTACCTACACCGACAAAAAAGAGTGCAAGCCCAGCTGCAACGATTGAAGTAACAAAAGCTGAGAATCCCTGTAGAAAAAAATATGGTGCAATTGGTACAAAAGCGGCACCGACAAAAGCAGTGCCCATTGTAACCGCATCTTTAATGGGACTACCCGGTAGTTCAGGGCTTAATCCTAATTCTTTTTCAATAAGCGTATTGAGAAACACTTGATGATCCGATGCAAGTCGAGTTGAAATTGAGGTCGCGTCACTTTCATTAAGCCCTTCCTCGACGTACAAGGAAGTAAGTTTATTGATACGTTCTTGGGGATCTTTCTCAAGCTTTTTTTCGGCATCTCTAATTTCTTTTTCGTATAATTCTCGTTGCGCTCGTGAGGATAAGAAACTGCCTGCAGCCATTGAAATCATTCCACCTAAAGCGCCTGCAAGTCCCGCTACGATTATCAAAAAATTATCTGTAGCGGCACCAAATACCGAAGATACTAAAGCGACAGTGCTTATGAGGCCGTCTTGAGCACCAAAAACAGCTTCGCGGACTCTCGCAAGGCGAGTTATACGGCCTTTCTCACTCTCGGCGGGGTCAGCACTGGAGAACAAGAAAAATCTCATGTCGATTCTCGAAGAGTATGGGTCATTCTATTCAAGTCGTTTACTATAGATTGAGTCTAGATTTCCCAAAAAAGAGGTTGATCTAAAAAAAAAAGGTTGGAGCAGCTGCTCCAACCTCTCTTTTTCATGTCGAAAAAACAAGGGGGACTAATGAGCGTGTCCGTGATCGGCTCCACATGCACAGGCACCAGCCTGGGCTTGTGCGCCCGCTCCGCAGGCACATGCTCCACCGCCGCCGCATGCACATGCACCGGCACCGGCTTCTGCTTGTGCGCCACCTCCGCAGCCACATGCACCACCACCACCACATGCACATCCACCGCCCGCAAGATTCGGGTTACGGATTGTAAATCCTGCTTGTACCATTGAATCAAGGTAGTCAATTTCAGATCCGATTACGAATGGAAGACTCTCTGCATCAACAACTACTTTAATGCCTTCGGTTTCAACCATTTCATCTCGATCAGTGGGTTCGGGTTCAATTGCCATTCCAACCTGCGGTTGTTCAGTGCCATTAGATCGAACAAAGACTCTCAGCGATGCTCCCTCTGTGTCTTGTTCACGGAACAGATCGCCGATTTTAGCTGCAGCCGCTGGTGTGACTGTAATCATCAGATGCTCCTTCATAACTTCGCAAAACGCTCTTGCGCTAAGCGGTATTTTCTTCCTACGTACGTTTCGTTATTCTACATGTATTCAACACTTTGTGAAAGTGTAAGGCAGAGTTTTGAAGTATTAGTGGCTAAAATAAGAATCATAGATGGAATACTATATATAGATTTGGTTGTCGTTAGGTGGATTCTCCAAATTATGTTTGTCTTCGAGCGCGGGCTGTTGTCCTGGTCCCCCACCAGATACGAAGTGTTATCGCTCCTATCACGATCAATACTAACACCCAAATAAAAACCCCGGAACCTACTCGAGGCGAGGGCGGGACCTCAATTTCAGTATCTAAATGGCCGACACCAATTTCGCTGGTGACTTGAAAGTTGAGGAACCATTTGCCAGGATGTTGAAAATCAATTTCGCTTGAATAGGTCTCTGGAGTGTCAGGCGAGTTCAAAGCTATTACCCATCCAGAACTATTGGTGTTTGCTCCAGTGATCGTGATGCGGACGTCCGCGTCTGCAACTGGAGATCCAGTCTGCAAATTTGTAACGCGAACAAATGCTTTAGCGCTACCCAATGTAGGAATAGCAGGACTGACAAAAGCTTTAAGTTCATAAGGACCGGAAATGCCGCCTATTTCTAAGACATCACCTAATTTACTTTCACCGCTCACCTCAGAGATGTTCACATGCAAAATGAGCCCTGCCATCATTATCAGAAGTATGATGCGGGCCATATTTATTCGGAACTGAACGTGGTAGTGAAAGAGGTTCACCATTTTACAAAATGGGGATAGGTACGTTTTTTATGGTTAATCATTTCAGTGCAGCTCTTTGTTACATGTGGCCACCTTTTTCACCAGATAAATACGGTTCGGGTTCCTTACTGAATTTGACTCGACATCCGGGCCCACAAAAATAATACGTCACGCCTTCATGATCGTGGATGCCACCGGGTGGATTTTTTGTATCGACGTTCATGTGACAAACTGGGTCGATCGCTGGTTCTGGCTTTGTTAAGAACCCAATGAATTTTCCAACCATTTTAATCTCCTTAATTTGGTGCGCTGAAATTTTTTAATCGAAGAGAATTGCTGACGACAGTAACGCTACTGATGGCCATCGCGGCTGCAGCCATCATAGGGTTTAAGAACCCAGATTCACCAAGGATTGGAGATATAAATGCGGGTGGTGCTATTGTTGTAAAGAGCGGGTAGAGAATTCCCGCAGCTATCGGAATCAAGGCAACGTTATAAAAGAAAGCCCAGAAAAGATTTTGCTTGATTGTTCGCATCGTGCGTTGAGATAATTTCAGGGCTGTAACGATACCATTGAGATCACCATCGATTAAAGTGATATCAGATGCCTCTATCGCAACGTCTGTTCCAGTACCAATCGCTATGCCAATATCAGCTTGGGCAAGTGCAGGTCCATCATTGATACCGTCACCGACCATGGCAACTTTGCGTCCCTGCGCTTGGATGATGGCAACTTGGTGTGCCTTATCCTCTGGTAACAGATTAGCGAATACTGACTTTATGCCGATGCTTTGCCCGATAGAATCAACTGTTTTTTTATTGTCGCCGCTGAGTATGTGCACTTCCAGCCCCATATTTTGCAATTGTGCAATTGTTTCAGGTGCATTGTTCTTCACTGGATCATGTGTAGCAATCAAACCGGTGACAGCCTCTTCGGCCACAATGAACATTGTAGTCTTACCTTGTTGTTGATAGTTGACGGCCATTTTTTCAAATTCATTCAAGGAAATTTTATGTTTGTCTAGAAGAGCTTGGTTACCAATCAAAACACTTTTGCCGTCAATTTTCGCTGTAATGCCTAGTCCTGAGTGTGACTGGAACTCTTCTGGTTCGTCGACTAAAATATCAAGTTCTTTCGCTTTATCTAAAATGGCTTCTTTTAGAGAGTGCTCGGAAAACCGCTCTGCTATTGCTGCAATTCTGATCACCTCATTCTCTTGACCTTTATTTGCAGCGATTACATCGGTTACAACTGGTTTGCCAATAGTTATTGTTCCTGTCTTATCTAAAATCAAAGTGTTTATTTTGTGTGCTTCTTCTAATGCATCGCCACCCCGAATGATGATTCCGTTCTCTGCGCCTTTTCCTGTACCTACCATGATTGCTGTGGGCGTCGCAAGGCCAAGTGCACAAGGGCAAGCGATAATTAGAACTGCTACACAGTTCAGCATTGCGATAGTGAAAGATGGACTAGGTCCGAAGATCGACCATAGAGTAAACGTGAACATGGCAATAATGAGGACAAGCGGAACAAATATGTTGGCGACTGCATCCGCCAGTTTTTGGATTGGTGCTTTTGAGCTTTGTGCCTCCTCAATCATTTGTACAATTTGTGCTAAAACTGTTTCCTTTCCTACTTTCTCCGCAACAAATTTGAAAGCCCCACTGAGATTGATTGTTCCACCAATTACTGCGTCTCCAGGTATTTTCTCAATAGGGATGCTCTCGCCAGTTAACATTGACTGGTCAACATGAGACAAACCATCAACGATTGTTCCATCAACAGGAATCTTTTCCCCTGGGGCGATCAAAACTGTGTCTCCTGGCACGACTTGATCCACGTTAATGACATCTTCTATCTGGTTCCTGATTACTCGTGCTGTTTTCGGGCGGTATTCCATCAATTTTTGGATTGCGTCTGATGCGTGTCTACGGGCACGGGTTTCCAAAAAACGACCAAGTAGAATTAATGCAATAATTGTGGTGCATGTGTCAAAGTACACGCTCGCATTAAATCCGGAACTAGTAAACAGGTTGGGTACAAAAGTCGCGATAGTGCTATAAAGATATGCCGCGAACGTCCCAATTGTGATTAGAGTGTTCATGTTGGATTTTTTGTGGCGGATCGCAATCCATGCGCCTCGATGGAATTGTGCCCCCGCCCAAAATTGGATTGGTGTTGCTATTGCAAATGCTATAAAGTGTGTTAGTTGGCTCGATATGAATGACACGCCTAATAGATTTTGCAACAATCCAAAAGCCATGATAGATCCCGCACCAATGATGGATACTAGAAATTTTCCTTTTAGCACCGCGGATTCATTTTCCTTGTCAAGGGCAAATTGATCGAAATCCTCAGGCTCATCGTAGCCAGTTACGTTATACCCGGCACTCTCGATCATCCCCCGAATTTCTTCTCTGTCCGTAACTGATGCTAGGTAGTCAATTGCAACACTGTGTTCGGTCGCGTCAACTGCAACATTTCGAATCCCGGGGTTATCATCGAAAATCGGGAAAACATCTTGATCTGTTAATGGGCCATTTTTGGCGATAAGAAGCTTCGTGTGATAGACACGCGCTTCGTATCCGGCTTCTTGGATCGCTGTTATAAGATTTTGTAAATTTAAGTCTCGCTCTGTGATTTCAACTGTCGCTTTTTCTGTTGCGAGATTCACCTTCACTGATGACACACCTTCAACCGAATCAAGTGCTTCTTCTACATGGCCTACACATGCAGCACACGTCATTCCTTGGACTGATAGGGTGATTTTTGGAGGTGATTCTAGTTTCATTGAGTCCTAATTTTCTTACTTGTTTGATAAGCCATATAATTCGACTAACTCGTCGATTTGTTGGTTTTCATGACCGTCGCGGATTCCGGGAATTACGTGCGTTCGCATGTGCCCTGCTATCAGGACCGCTTCCACTTTCTCAAGAGATTTGCGTATCGCATATGATTGCTTTATTACATCAACACAATACTTGTCGTCCATTACCATCTTTGTCACGCCTTTTATGTGTCCCTCAATATATTTTAGGCGCTTCAAGGCGTCATTTTGAATATCAGTATCCATTGTCTTAAATATTGCTTTCTACCCATCCCCAGGGGGCTGGGGTATATCAAACGCTTAGCACTAGTATACATTATCAACGAAATCGCAGAGCTACAATTGGTTTATGCCGCTAGGATCTGAATTAACGTTAGTTTTGATCGATATTGGTGGCGTGGATTGAGTTGTATTTATTCGGGAGTAGCCATTAGCGCAATAAAACCGTAGACTGTCTCAACAGTGGGTATTGCAACTGGATTCGGAGAGATCTTTAGTGTTAGCTTTGTGGTGTCAAATTTGAGCCAGCAGAATAGATAACTACTGAAGATAAAGAGATCGCTATCAAGGAGATTAGAATGTCGACAGGTAGGAATTTGTTGACTGAGGAAGGGCTGCAGAAGTTGCAGGCTGAATTGAATCAGTTGATAACGACTAGGCGACCTGCCGCGGCTGAACGTGTTGAAGCCGCAAGGGAGCTTGGCAACACGGAAGATAATGAATATGAAGATGCCAAGAATGAACAAGCATTTGTTGAAGGAAGAATCATTGAGGTTGAAGATGTTTTAAAGAATGCTGAAATAATTCCTGATAATGCACAGCCTTCGGAGACAATAAGAATTGGCTCTAAGGTAACAATAATGATGGAGAATGATCGGGAATCACAATACAAGATTGTGGGCAGTGCAGAAGTGAATGCCAAGGAAGGATTGATTTCTAATGAATCGCCAGTAGGGCGTGCTCTTCTTGGGCATAGTGAAGGGGATACCATTGAAGTGGTTGCTCCGGCCGGTATCCGTAAGATATCAGTGGTTAAAGTCGAATGACAGAAAGTCGCGTTGAGGGACTTGAAGGACAGATTGAGCAACGGAAAATTAAGACTGAGCGCTTACGTTCCCAAGGCATTGATCCCTACCCCGGTAGATTTGATCGAACACATGATATCGAGAAAGCAATCACGCTTTTTACCAAGCGTGAAGGGTATGGGGGCTATAAGACTGATCCAAAAAGGCGATTGGCAGGTCGGTTAGTCGCTCAGCGTTTGATGGGGAAACTCGCATTTCTTGATATTCAAGATGGTTCGGGGCGGATTCAACTGAGTATTCGCCAAGAAAATGCTGGCGACAAGCAATTCGCTCTATTAAGAGAGCTTGATTTGGGCGATTTTATCGGCGTTAAGGGGCATTTGTTTCGAACGAGGACCGAGGAAATAACCCTTCAAATTGAGCAATTGACAGTACTATCAAAGGCTCTTCGGCCACTACCTGAGAAATGGCATGGATTACAGAATATAGAACAACGATATCGACAAAGATATTTGGATCTAGCTGCAAATTTGGAAGTAAGGAATATATTTGAGGCACGGAGCCGTATTGTCTCTTACGTGCGTCATTTTTTGGATAATCGTGGTTTTCTTGAAATGGAAACGCCTATGCTTTTACCAATTCCAGCGGGCGCTATGGCGCAGCCGTTTTCAACCCACCACAATACGTTAGATGAAACTTTGTTTCTACGTATCGCGACGGAGCTTCATTTGAAACGTTTAATAGTTGGTGGATTCGATAAAGTTTATGAGATTGGACGCATCTTTAGGAATGAAGGAATTGATACGAAGCACAATCCTGAATTTACTACGCTAGAGAGTTATGAAGCGTATGCAGATTATCAAGATGTGATGAGTATGGTAGAAGAAATGGTTTCAGGTTTAGCTCTTGATCTGTTGGGGTCTTACACGGTTAAATTCAAGGATACCGAAATTGACTTTAAACCACCGTGGCGCCGGTTAGATCTTAGGCAGTCGGTGAAAGATGCAACAGGGATCGATATTCTTTCAGAAGAATGTAGCACCGTAGATGGTTTGCGGCGCAAGATGGAAGAACAAAATATGACTCCGCAACCAGGGGTTAGCTGGTCTCAGCTGGCCGATAAGTTAATTTCAGATCGTGTTGAGCCGCAGTTGCAACAACCAACATTTTTGGTTGATTATCCGACTGAAATGTCACCTCTAGCTAAGAAAAAAAAGGGTGAACCTAGTTTGGTTGAAAGATTTGAAGCTTTTGCTGGAGGGATGGAAATAGCAAATGCATTTACGGAATTGAATGATCCATTAGAACAAAGGGCACGTATGGTTGCGCAAGAAGAAGCGCGCAAGATGTACGCCAACGAGGATTTTGATCGCCTTGACGAAGATTTCTTAGTTGCGATCGAGCATGGGATGCCACCTACAGGTGGGCTCGGTATGGGTATAGACCGACTTACAATGTTAATAACTGGTCAGGAATCGATAAGGGAATCGATTTTGTTCCCTACTTTGCGGAACCGAGATACGTGAGGTTCACATTCTTTGCTCCACAAATTTGTTATGGGTACTTCACCGTTTGTTGGACATGTAATCAACCAGCATGTATTCCCCAAGTTTGTCTGGTGTGGTAAAGAAAGCGCGCCCACGATTCAACTGTGTTATTTGCCTTACAAAATGTACTAGGTAGTAAGCCATCTCTAACATGAATACGTTGATTGTTATATTCTGTTTAGTGCATCGCTTCACTTCCTTAAGAGTTTCATCAATTGTCCTCGCGCTTGGCGGATAACTAAAGAATGGAACACCCGCTTCAGAGTGCGCGGTTGGCTCGCCATCAGTAACCATTATTACTTGTCTTGTTCCGACTCGGTGTTTTGCCAGCAGAGACCGCGCTAGTTGGAGCGCTTGTTGCATGTTTGTTCCAGGTGAATACCCTCCCCAAGTAGCCTTCAAGAGTTCTTCCCCTTTTAATTCCCATGCATTATCAGCAAAACCGACAACATATAGATGATCTCGAGGAAATTGGGACTTAATCAATGTGTGTAGAGCAAGAGAAACTTTTTTCGCTGCGTCGAAAGATCCACTTACTGCCATCGATCTGCTCTGGTCCAACATGATAACTGTCGCTGATTGAGTCATCTGTTCTTCACGCACTACTTCAAAATCGTCTGGTTTGAGTTGTAGTGGGGTACCGAGCCCTTCGCGGAGGACGGAATTCTTAACTGTGCGTACCATGTTGAGATGGAATGGATCACCAAATTCGTAAATTTTTGTGTCATCCTCTGTCAGGTCACCGAACAAACCTTGGGTGTGAACATCATGCAAGCCTAATCGTTGTTTTTTTAGCTGGTGAAAAATATCTTTAAGGGCTTTTTGTCCTATTTTTCTAATCCCCCGGGGCGTTAACTCCATCTTGTCCCCTTGTTGTCGAATATACCCGGAGTTTTCAAGTTCTTTTTGAAGCTCTCGTAATCTTTCTAGACTCTGCCTAGCATCTTCTCCAAGCGCGTTCTCTAAACTCTCTTCATCAATAAGATCAAGATTTGATTGGCGTTCAGCCGCACGTACCTGTGCATCAACTTGATCTAGTTTCTGGAGTTCATCCATTACACGCATTGCTTGAGAAAACGAGATATTCTCCTCTCCCATAAAAGGGTATTCTTGGCGAAAATCGTCTAACGGATACATATAATCCATCAAACTAGCTAGCTGTGCCATTTGATCCTGTAGTTCTGGATCTTTAAGCGCTTGGTTCATTGATTCCATTAGGTCATTTCGCATGTCAGGTGGTAGGCTGTCCAACAAAGACTGCATATTGCCCATCTGGCTCTGTAACATTTCCATCAACTCATCAAGATTACCCGGTTGATTGGGTCCGAACATTTGCCCCCATTTATCCATAAATTTGTCAAACTCTGGATCTAGCCCTTCCATTTTGTCTTGTAACATTTCATTTAGGTCATGCAACATATTTTTCATGGCGTTCATTTGATCAGGTGTCGTGTTTTGCATTTGCTCACTCATGTTTTGCATCAAGGATTCGCTCGCCCGTTGTTTAAGCATCTCCAAAAGCTCATTGAATTTATTGCGAGCATCATTTTCCATGAATTCGTAGTCACTTAGTTGGCGAATCGCACCACCCATATCTTCTGGCAGGTTGTTGAGCGCTTCCAATTTTCTCTGCGCTATATTTTTTGCCAAATCCGCAAAATCTTCAGGCGGTTGATCCTCTTTGGCGTTATTGGGGGACTGATTTTTGGTGTCGGATGGATTTGTTTGCTCTGTGGGGATTCTTTTTTGTAATCCATCCTTCTCAATGTCAACGGCCTCTTGGAGCTTATCTTTTAATTCATTCATTACACTTGAGAGGTCGTATTTATCAAGGTGCTGCTGTCGATTCTCCCTTAATTTACGCATCATGTCTCGCAACCCCATTAGGTCTTGTTGGTTGTCCTGACCACGCATACCTCTCTGGAGCAATCGTCGCATTGCACGTTGCACGTCCCCGTGTTGCATTAGTTCGTCTGACAGTTCATCCATCAATTGTTCGTCGCTGAGCGCAAATGGATCTTGTGTGCCGTCAAAGGTAGAGTATCGATAAAGATTGGACATTGTTTCACTTTCCGAAGACGTTAAGTTTGGATATGTAGACCCAAAGCCTTCTCGCTAAATTCGGTACTTTTTTAAGCGGTTAGTCGAATTTTAAATCCAGATTTTATACATCATACCTGATGATTTTATCCTGGTTGCACCGTGAATATTGACTTTCTTGACCCTCTTATAGCTGCATGTTAGCATACTGGCACTATTCAGGGGGGACCCATTACATACTATGTCGCTCGAAGAGGATTTGGCTCGATATCGGTCGGACCAAGGCTCAGTTCTCACGATTGGCACCTTCGATGGGGTACATAAGGGTCACCGATGGCTTGTTGAGCAATTGTGTCGTCGTGCTGGTGATCTCGGTCTGAAGAGTGTTGTTTTAACCTTTGATAAGATTCCACGCACAGTTATAAGGCCCGACATTGTTGTTCCATACCTTACCACCTTGCCTGACCGTTTGAGCTTACTACGATCTCTCGGTGTTGATACAGTAGTTACGGTGGCGTTTACAAGTGAGTTGTCGCAACTGACTGCGGAACAATTCATGAGCGCGGTTGTTAAGAATTTGCATCTGAAGCATTTGATGATTGGTCCGGGTTTTGCATTAGGGCGCAATCGAGCGGGCACTTTTGAGAAGTTGCAGGAACTTGGTGAAGACCTTGGCTATACCGTCGAAATGTTAGAGCCATACGTCGGTGCTAAGTCACAGACTATTCGTAGTACAAAAGTTAGGGAAATGATAGAGCAGGGTGCTATAGATCAGGCGAACGATTTCCTAGGGCGTTCCTATTCCCTATCCGGAGTTGTCTATGAGGGTCATAAACGAGGTAAAGATTTAGGTTTTCCAACCGCGAATATTGATTTTGCGAAGGAACGAGCGATTCCCCAAGATGGGGTTTATGTAACTCGTGCCTTTTTGAATGCTAAACAATATTTTTCTGTCACTAATGTTGGAGATAATCCGACTTTTGGTGATGAGGAACGGTACATTGAAGTTCACATTTTGGATTTCACAGAGGATATATACGGAGCAGATCTGAGAATAGAGTTTATCCGACGTTTGCGGGAAGAAATCAAGTTTGATTCCGTCGAATCTCTTGTGTCCCAGATGCATGACGATGTGAGTGATGCGAGAGCGATTCTTGAGAGTACGTATGACTGATACAAGTGAACTAATAAAAGCTTTAAGACGTGGAGTCTCTGAAACCATTGTTGAGTCAGAGCTTCTCGAATTGTTGCAATCTGATAAGCCAGCCAGATTGAAAATGGGATTTGACCCGAGTGGCCCAGATATTCATTTAGGTCATGTTGTCGGGCTTCGTAAATTAAGAGAATTTCAGGAAATGGGTCATAAAGTTGTATTGATCGTAGGAGATTGGACAGCACAGATCGGTGATCCTAGTGGGAGGTCCCAGACCCGAAAAATGCTATCTGCTCAAGAGGTTAAGGACAATGCCGAAACTTATATGGCACAATTTTTTGATGTTGTTGATAAGCAGAAGACCGAGGTACGTTGGCAAAGTGAATGGTTTGGGGACTTTTCCTTAGCGGATTTGCTCGACCTAACTAGTAGATTCACCGTCGCGCAATTTCTAGCGCGCGAAGATTTTGCGAAGAGGTTTCAAAGTAACCAACCGATTGCAATAACTGAGCTGTTATATCCGCTACTCCAAGCGTATGATTCAGTTGCAATAAATTCAGATATTGAATTTGGTGGGATGGATCAAAAATTCAATCTTTTGGTGGGTAGAGATCTTCAGGGGATGATGGGTGAACAACCGCAGCAGCTTGTTTTGATGCCTATATTGGTTGGTACAGATGGTGTACAGAAGATGAGTAAGAGTCTCGGTAATTATATCGCATTAAAAGATGCCCCCCGAGATATGTTTGGGAAAACCATGTCGTTACCGGATAGCGCGATCGTCGATTACTTTGATCTTTTAACTGATGTTACCGACACCGAAATTGGCGAAATGCGTCAACAGATGGCTGAAGAGACAGTTAATCCGATCGAGTTAAAGAAGCAGTTAGGGCTGTATCTTGTACGGCAATTTCATGATGCTGATTCAGCAAACGAAGCACAATCGTATTTCGAGCGAGTCGTTCAATCACGTGAAACCCCAGCAGATATTCCAAACTTGAACGCAAATGATTTCAAAGAATCGCTTCATTTTCAAGATGGGAAATTTGTTGCAAATCTACCAAGCTTATTCTCAGCTGCTGGGTTTATCGATAGCAGCAGCGAAGGTCGGAGATTGATCGCTCAGGGTGCTGTTACGATCGATGGGGTGCGGGTGGAAGAACTAACATCAATTGTTGCTGAGGGCTCCATATTCAAGATTGGGAAGAGAAAATGGGTGCGGATTACGAATCTTCCAGTCACCTAGCGGGAAAATCAACCCAAAATCAGGTTCGCGTTCTCAAGAATAATAGCTATATAGGTTTTGATATTTTGCGGCAACTGTAGTATACAGATTACATTGTAGTTGTAGTTGTGGTCTGATCATTATCAACGGGAAGGTTTTTGCCGTGGGTTGGTGCGCCCGATCTTCGGTGAATTAGCTGTGCATGGGAATGATGAATAATAAAACTGTCCGAGATATTAATATAGCTGAAATTCAGCGTCTGCCAACGCCTGCTCAATATGAGTTTGACATACCTATATCGGATGAACAGAAAAACTTTATATATCGAGGCAGAGAAGCGATTAATAATGTCCTTTCTGGGAATGACAATAGATTCATGGTTATTGTGGGGCCATGTTCCATCCATGATACGGCTGCTGGGGCAGATTATGCAGCGAGATTGCGTGATCTCGCTAAGACGATTGATTCAAAGATCTTGGTTGTAATGCGAGTTTATTTTGAAAAACCAAGAACAACAGTTGGATGGAAAGGATTAATTTACGATCCGCATCTTAATGGCAGTCTAGACATTAAGGAAGGCTTGCGGCGGGCTCGACAATTCCTTAGTGATGTTTCCGATATGGGAATTCTTTGTGCAACTGAATTTGTTGATCCGATTACTCCTCAATATATAGCGGATTTCGTATCATGGGCGGCGATTGGTGCTAGAACGGCTGAGAGTCAAACTCATCGACAGATGGCGAGTGGATTAAGCATGCCAGTTGGGATCAAAAATGGTACAGGTGGTAGTGTTCAACTTGCAGCTGATGCCATAGTGGCGGCGAATGCTAAGCATGGGTTTCTTGGTGTTGACGAAAACGGAAATGCTTCTATCGTGATCACGAATGGTAATCCCAATTCACATTTGGTACTTAGGGGTGGGTCTAGTGGGCCCAATTATGATGAAAATTCAATTGAGACTGCGGTTGCATTGTTGCAAAAATCTAACGTAAAGACCAAATTGGTTATTGATTGCTCGCATGCGAATTCGGAAAAGAAATACGAGCTTGAGCCAGGTGTTTTTGATAATGTTTTGGATCAAAGGATAGCGGGTAATGACAATATTGTCGGTTCTATGATTGAAAGCCATTTACATTCAGGAAATCAAAGCCTGGATGAAAATCAACCAGAGGCGTTGGAATATGGTATTTCAATAACAGATTCTTGCTTGGGCTGGGATCAAACGGAAGAACTTCTTTTAGCTGCTTTCAAAAAATTGGTTTGAGCTAGTTTTTTTTGTCTACCCCTCGCGAACGCAAGTTGGCTGCTCCGCGTAGGTATACGTGACCGATCTGGCCTGCTCCCTTTTCGGTATTAACCAGCATTAATACACGGATACATTTTTGAGGGCTGTCAGGTACTTCCATCTCGTGGCCGGACATCAGAGCTGCATTTGTCCATCCCATGTGGATTCTCGCAGCGGCGGCGGGAAATTCGGCGTTTAAATCTTTCGTTGTTGTGAAGAATATCGCACTAATATCATCCTCATCCACATCGTTCTTAGAGATCATATCTTGTAAAACTTCTTGGGTTGCCCTCAAGATTTCTTCCCTATCATTATCTTCAACTGTGGTTGCGCCGCGAATTCCTCGAACTTTCATGTCATTTCCTCGAATTGTTTTCGTTATTGTAGCGATAAGGTTTTGACAAAATTCTGAACCCTCGATACACGTTCTTTGGGCGTGGCTTCGTTGATCGCATCAATGATTGCACTGCCAATTACGGCACCATCAGCATATTTTGCAAGTGATTCAATATGTTCACGTTGGGAAATGCCGAATCCAATTGCTATCGGCAAATCCGTATGTTCGCGTATACTCTGGACTAAATTTGGTAGGGTTGCCGGCAACGAAGATCTTGCACCAGTGACTCCTGTAATGCTAACACAGTAAATAAACCCACTTGCTTGCGAACTGATAAGTTCAATCCGTTCATTTGTGCTAGTTGGAGTTAATAACATAACTAGGTCCAAATCATTTTCAGCGCATTTTCTCTTGACAGCCTCACCTTCTTCAGGAGGTAAGTCTACGATTATCAGACCATTGACACCTACCTGAGCGGCTTTCGTTATAAAACTTTCCACGCCATATGCCAATATTGGATTGTAGTAACCCATCAATATGATTGGCGTTTCGATTCCGTCATTACGCAAGGTTGCACAGGTCTCAAGGCATGTTTCTGGAGTGACCCCTAATGTGAGCGCCGCTGCACTTGAGCTCTGAATTGTTGGCCCCTCTGCAAGGGGATCACTGAAAGGGATTCCTAACTCAATAATATCCGCTCCGCCGCTGATTGCGGCTTTTACCAAAGAAGGTGTGTCTTTTATTGAAGGGTGCCCAACTGTCAGATACACAATTAGAGCAGGCCGGTTTTCTGATCTTGTGGTGGAAAATGTGTTTTTTATACTCTTCATAGGAAATAGGTTGTATTTGATACTTAGGTGCACTGCACAGTAAATCTAGGACGAATTCTATCATGTGGTATGAAGTTTTAGCACGATCAGATTTTCTGGTATCTCAATCACATTATCTTGTATGAACAATCTTCAATGCTCGCTAATCCCATGTTTAAGAAAAATCAACGGTTTATTGATAGAACGATTTGTATGAGTAATGATTTTGAGGTCATTTTGCTTCTACTAGTTGGTTGAAATTCTCTATTGAATCAACGCCTCTTATTTTTTCAAGGAAATCTGCAATTGAATCACTTTTGTTTCTGATCATTAGTAATTCTCTACCAATTGGACTTGTCGATTCGGGACCCATGGCATATGAACCATTGAAAGCAAAGAATGCTTGGTTTAATTTTCTGATAGGAACACCATTGGCATTGAGAAATTGTCGTTGTTTCTCCATAAAGGCTTCTGCTTCCTCTATTCGTGATTCGGCGAGAAGGTTTTCAGTTTTAAGCCTTGTCTGTCGTAAAATTCTTGGTACATTCATGCGGTTGTAATCGACTCGGGTAGTCGTTTGAATTGGTGTGGTAGCACTGGTTTTCGGTTGAATGAGGGCAGCAATTTCATGACTAATTAGGTCAGCTGCACTTTCGTTTAATGTAGTCATTTCAGGTGACGCCCAGTAATTTTTCCCTAGTGGTTGAAAAAACAGGTAGTGATGGACCCATTCATGGATTACTAATGTCATTGCTTGATGGAGATTCATGGGTGGTGCAATAAAACTTGGAAAGGTTGCGATGCCTCCGACTCTTGTGATGAAAACCGATAGATTTTGATCGGCGCCTATCTTTTCTAAATGTTCAATTTGGGATAAATCGAGATCTTGTTTCAGTAATTTTGTTTTTTGTATCTCAATACTGTTTCTAGGCGAAATGATTAGAACATAGGGGGGCTCTTCAAATTTGAATAATAAAGGTGGGAAAAGATCTCCGAAGACATATGTTCCCACCGAATTGTTCTTGAAGTACTTCATTATTTTTCTTGCGATGATATTCTCGGCGGCAATCCTCAGAGTTTGGATGTCAGTGGATGAATCCCCTATATTTTGGTTACTGGTTGTTTTTTGTTTTATTAGATTGAAGTAGGAATCCAAAACATTTTCGTCCGATAATCCTATCGTGCCATATATGGGAGAAAATTTCTGGCTCAACGCTCGGATTGTCCAAGAAGGTAAACTGAATTGTTGGTGTTGTGCCATGATCTCTAGCGGGTCATTTCCGCGAGGGTTATCCCATGGAACAATGATAATCATAGTCGCGACGGCTGTCATAGCCACAGAGGTCATCATTTTTTTTCGGAAGAGAAAATTCATTGATAAAATCCTAGTAATATCATGAAGATATATTGGACCGAGTTCGCATTGATGACAACCTAATCATTTTGTAGTGCGGTCAAAACTTATTGGTGAGCATGCATGCGGTCATGGGGTATTGTTTTGATTGCTTGTCGTCACTATAAATACGCTCTTTCATTGGTCAGCGGTTTTCTTGTGAGTCTTGTGTTTTGTCTAATGGTATAATTCTTAGCGCGGTTTAATGTTAATTTCCTATTGAGGTTTGATAATGACGGTTCAACATTCGATTGATCAAAAGTGGGTTTATTTATTTGAAGAAGGTACTGCTGAAATGCGTGATCTTCTTGGTGGGAAAGGCGCCGGGTTGGCTGAAATGACTCAAGCGCAGCTTCCGGTCCCACCTGGTTTTACCGTAACAACTGAGGCTTGTAATGCTTACGCGGCGGAGAAACAATTCCCTGATGGCTTGTGGGATCAGTTGATGGATGCTCTGAAGGTCGTCGAGCGTAAAACCCAAAAAGGTTTCGGAAATGCTGAAAACCCCTTGTTGGTCTCAGTACGTTCTGGTGCGAGCATATCAATGCCAGGAATGATGGATACGGTATTAAATCTTGGTCTAAATCATATGACGACTGATGGTATTGCTCGTAGCAGTGGTAATGAGCGGTTCGCCTATGATGCCTATCGGCGTTTTGTGCAGATGTTTGGGAGAATCGTTTTGGATATTGATGGCGAGCATTTTGATAGCGCATTTGAAAACTATAAACGAGATTGTGGGGCGAATTCGGATACGGATCTTACATCTGAACACCTACGTGATATTGTCGCGACATTTTTGGAAATCGTAGAGAATGAAACTGGAGCCGAGTTTCCTCAAGACCCGTATCAACAGTTGGAATTGGCTACGAAAGCTGTGTTTTCAAGTTGGAGCGGAAAAAGAGCTATCGATTATCGAAACTTTTACAAGATACCGCATGATTTGGGAACTGCAGTAAACGTTGTTGCCATGGTTTTTGGGAATATGGGAGATAGTAGTGGCACAGGAGTAGCTTTCACCCGTGATCCTTCGACAGGTGAGAAAACTTTGTATGGTGAATACCTTATAGATGCGCAAGGTGAGGATGTCGTTGCCGGTATTCGAACACCAAGTAGGATTGCTGAACTCAAAAGGGTTATGCCTGAACAGTATGCCGAATTTTTGAGTATAGCGGAACGCCTTGAAAACTATTATAAAGATGCGCAAGACTTAGAGTTTACTATTGAAAACGGGAAACTCTACATGTTGCAGACTCGTTCGGCTAAACGGACTGCTCAGGCGGCAGTGAAAATAGCAGTAGATATGGTTCAGGAAAACATTATTTCTAAAGAAGAGGCGTTACGGCGTATAGAACCCAACCAGATCAATCAATTACTTCTTCCTCGGTTTGATGATCGTGCACGGGAGGAGGCTGAAGGACTTGGTGACTTATTGGGTTCTGGGTTGAATGCCTCTCCCGGAGCTGCTAGTGGTGTAGTCGTTTTT
Organism: SAR202 cluster bacterium; assembly: GCA_009392005.1. Taxonomy (GTDB): domain Bacteria; phylum Chloroflexota; class Dehalococcoidia; order UBA6926; family VFHL01; genus VFHL01. The sequence continues at coordinate 117,234 of VFHL01000003.1, read as the reverse complement.
GATCCAGACCAGGCAGAGAAATTGGGGGAAGAAGGGAACAGTGTAATCCTGGTGCGACCAGAAACTGCTCCTGAAGATGTTCATGGCATGATTCATGCTAAAGGAGTACTGACTTCGCGTGGTGGAGCGACAAGTCATGCTGCTGTTGTCGCGCGTGGACTTGGTAAGCCTTGCGTTGCAGGTGTTGAGGAACTTGACGTTAATGTGGAGCAGGGTTTTTTTGTAATTGGTGATCGTAAGGTCGAAGCAGGCGAAGAAATCAGCATTGATGGTGGTACGGGACAAATATACGCCAAAAGATTGCCGACGATCGATCCGAATTTTTCTGAGGAAAAGGATCTCGTAACCCTCCTTGGGTGGGCTGACGAGGTAAGAAATTTGGGAGTTTGGGCAAATGCTGATTACCCGCGTGATGCGCAACGTGCTTTGGATTTCGGAGCGGAAGGAATTGGTTTATGTAGAACCGAGCATATGTTTTTCGAAGAAGAGCGACGCCCCATCGTACAGAGAATGATTCTAGCAGCAGGTAAAGCGACACGTTTGGAACAAGAATTGCAGCAAGAAATTGAAAGACAAGACCAGGCAACGAATACTTCAACTACAGATGAAGCAGAAATTCTAAAGAAGCGTAAGGAAATTGAAGAGTCTGCCGATGTGCAGGACTACCATGACGCTTTGTCAAAATTATTGGAATTTCAGGTAGAGGATTTTAAAGGGATACTAAAAGTAATGGATGGTAAACCCGTCATTATTCGTCTTCTTGATCCGCCACTGCACGAATTCTTGCCGCCTTATGATGAGTTGTTGGTCGATGTGACAAAGCTTAGGTTGGCAAGCGGCCCTAGCGATGAATTAGAAGCGAAAGAGCATCTTTTAGCGATGATCGAGGAAATGCAAGAAATTAATCCGATGCTAGGTTTACGGGGCTGTCGATTAGGTCTGATGTACGGGGCAATTAATGAGATGCAAGCGAAAGCAATTTTCACAGCGTCTGTGGAACTAGTATTAGAAGGTTTTAACCCAAAGCCTGAAATCATGGTGCCGTTGGTTGGTCATGTAAACGAGCTTCGACTAGTTCGGTTAGAGATTGAGGCTATTGGTGAGGCTGTGCAAGAAAAACTTGGTGCGCAGGTAGCGGTCAAGATTGGGACTATGATCGAACTGCCGAGAGCAGCACTCACAGCAGATCAAATTGCGGAACACGCTCAATTCTTCAGTTTTGGAACTAACGATTTAACACAGACCACTTTTGGGTATAGTCGGGATGATGCGGAATCCAGTTTCCTTTTGGATTATGTGAAAAGAGGAATACTAGAAGAGAATCCATTTCAGGTTTTAGATCGGGATGGTGTAGGACAGCTTATTCAGACTGCAGTCGAAAGAGGGCGTAGCACATATCAAGATCTTGAAGTAGGCATATGTGGAGAACATGGCGGTGACCCGTCTAGCATTGAGTTCTGTCACCAAACCGGTTTGGATTATGTCAGCGCTTCTCCATTTCGGGTGCCGATCGCACGGCTAGCAGCGGCTCAAGCTGTTTTAGGTATGTAATAGTCGTTGTGGTTCCGAAATGCCCTAGATTTCTTTGCCGGCGCGTTCCACACTGGTAAATTTCAGTTTTCGAGTTGGAATTTAGAGATGTGTCTATTGAGCGCCAAAGCGGATCTTTTGAAAATGTTTAGTGTGGATCCTTTTCGTTTGCTTCACTTTCCTCAATTTCGAGTTGTTTTTGGAGGGGTACACTTATGCCGCCTCGCTCGATTTCGACCATCATCCCGGCTATTTCAAGCCCTTGTCCTTCTTCGCCTAGAATTTGGGTGCGAGGCGCATGAGCATTTGTGTAAAAAACCGTATGCTCTCTCCCCGGTGTCAGTAAGCTCTGTGCTTTAATTTCAATACCTGGGGTGTGCGCATCAACGATGATCACACTGTACCGGTATTCGGGTGGGGCTTCAGGATTTGTGGCAGCGAGACAAAGGAAAAGATCTGGTCGTAGAGGACTGGTTATATACGCTTTTTTGGCGTTGATTACATATTCATCACCATCTTTTATTGCAGTCGCTTCTGTTGATTGCAGGTCAGAACCATGAGCAACCTCAGTAAAGGTGTTTGCTACTGTAATTTCCCCTCGGAGTATTGAGCGCAAAAATGTTTTTTTCTGGTCTTCTGTCCCATACACTCGGAATGGTGACGCATGCATTATTGAAACTTGTAAAGGTGGTAACCGACGTTTGCTTAGTTCTTGGTTGATGATTGCTGCGTGGTTGTTGCTCAATCCACCGCCGCCATACTCTCGTGGCCAATTAGGCGCGATCCAACCTTTGGCTCCGAGTTTCAACCGAAATTCGACCGCCCAATCCTTCAGTGCCTGGGACATGGGGCGCCCTCTGCCCGGTACATCAATCTTTTCTGGGATTGTTGCATTTGCATCAAGCCATCGGGAAACGGCAGTTCGGAACTCTGAAATAGGTTCAACATGATCTACGTTTTCGTTTGAAATACTCATTTAATTCTTCCCAAAGGGGCATACATTCTTCAATCTTGCAGTTAATTACATGATAATGGTATTGATTTTTTGTTCAACGCGCAAATGAAGCGGTTCGGCTCAAAGGATTGTCAGCAGTGCGCTGATTCGTTGATCGGTTGGCAGGGAGCGCAAAAATAGGCGGATCGGCCACCTAGAGTGATTTTTTCTATGGGTTTTTTGCATTGGGGGCATGGCAATCCTGCTTTTCTAGGAACTACAAATGACGGAGATGAAGCGTTCCATTCGGGCTGCTCTTGATCACGGAAAATTTGTGTCGTTAAGGATTCGGTTGCGTTGATTAAGATTGTCTTCATCGTTTTGTGTAGTATTTTCACCATGGTTTTAGGTATTGATGACGAAGGAGTAGAGGGATGTATTTTGCTAGCGAACAGGATTTCGTCACTGTAAATATTACCGATACCGGCGATGATCGATTGGTTAAGGAGAAATGATTTGATTGGGATGTCGTGATTGCCTAGCAATTCCTCTAAATAGGCCGTAGTAAACAAGGTATTCAGTGGATCCTTGCCAATATTCTTCAACATATCCATCGGGTTTTCTGTCAAAGAAATAGTTGCAAATTTCCTCACATCTCGCAATCTCATTTCGAATTCGTTATCTACGCCGAATGTGTGCCGAGTGTATCTTAGAGGTGTCGTAGAATTTAGGGTGAAATCTAGATGACCGGTCAATCGGAGATGGATCAACAAGTTTTGTCCGGAAAGCAATTGGAGTACAAGATATTTGCCATGTCTTTTGATATCTGAAATTACTTGTTGGTTGATTATTTCGGTGAAATCACTTAGCGAGTGGGAACCAATCGCTTTGGGCCAGGTTGAATTAAATGAAGTGATTGTTCGACCGATAACTTGGCCTGACAGGTAATTTTTCAGTGATTCAACTTCAGGCAGTTCTGGCATGATTCTTGCCATCTCCAAATCGGTTACATTGATGGAATCAAGATTTTGTCTAGTTAAGCAGGCCTATATCGTGAGATTATTGATTACTATCTTATTATAGATATAAAAAAACAGGTTGGTTTTTGACAAATGAGATTGAGGTAATTAAACGAATGATTCCCAAAAAGAAATACGTTGATGTTCAAGGTGTCCGTTTACACTATGTTGATTGGGAAGGAGATGGCCCACCAGTCTTGTTATTTCATGGAGACCAACGAACGAGCCGGAGTTGGGATGCAGTTGCCCGTAGGCTTCACGACCAGTTCAGGATCATAGCTTTGGATGCAAGAGGGCATGGTGAGAGCGAGTGGTCTCCTCGCGGTTATAACACCAAAGACAGAGTGTATGATCTCATTGCTTTCATGGATGCTGTGAATTTGTCTGATTCAATGGTGGTAGCTCATTCAACAGGAGCGGGTGTAGTTGCACATGTTGCACTTCTTGAACCACGTCTGATAAATAAGATGTTTTTGATTGAAACGCTTCTTGTTCTCGATGAGCGCTTTCAAGAACAAGCATCACGTCGTGAAACAGATGTCCGGCGGTTTTGGCCAAGCCAAGAGGAATTCCTTGAGTATTTAAAGTGGCATCGTGCTACAAAAATATGGGATGCTGAAGTGATTGCAGATGTTGCTGCACATGAAGTTCGAGTCGTAGATGGTGGACAAGTGGAAAGTCTGTGGGCACCACAAACGTTTAATTTTGATGAACGTAAAGATGACCTCTATGATCTTCATGAAACGTTGCCTGGTTGCAGTGTCCCTACTTGCTTCTTGATGAGTGCAGGTCGTGACGAGAAATCAATAGATGTATTGCGAAGAGTGTCGACAGAAATGCAAGATGCTTCAATCGTTCTCTTTGAAGGAGTCGGTCACAATATATATATGGAACAACCCCAAATAGTTTCTGAATTGATTGTCGATTTTCTTGATGGCAAGGATTTGCCACAAAAAATCAGTGTCTGAACCATCATATAAAGCTGTTGCCTGTCATAGGCCAATCCAATAAGCATCGTGTCTGCATGCTATAATTTTTATAGGTAATTAATCAATTTCAGACCAGAGCATTCAATTCCATTTTTGGCTGAGAAAAGGACTTATGTCTAATCAAGATGTATCCGATCTAGACGCTGAACAAGTCAAATCGCGCCCTCGAGTATTCTATGGTTGGTGGATCGTTGGTGCGGGCATGACGATTCATTTGTGGATGAGTATATGTTGGGTCTATGGGATGCAAGTTTTTTTTACACCACTAACTGAAGCTTTTGGTTGGAGTCGGGCCATGATGTCTGGCGCTTTTGCCCTTCAGAGACTGGAAGGCAGTATCCTCACCCCGATTGAGGGCTATATTGTTGATCGGATTGGCCCCCGACCAGTTGTACTCGCAGGAGGCATCTTGGTTGGTGTGGGATTTATCATGCTCAGTCGTATAAACAGTCTATGGATGTTTTACGTTGGGACTCTTGTTGTTTCAGCAGGTACTAGTGCTGCTGTTGGCGTGCCTCGTATGTGGGCCATTGTTCAATGGTTTACTAGGATGCGCGGTCGAGTCATGGGAATAGGTTCATCTGGAGCGGTTATTAGTGGCCCGTTGCTTATCATTGTTGTATGGCTTGTGTCCACTTTTGGTTGGAGAGACTCATTTACTGTTTTGGGTATTGCGACATGGATTATTGTTATCCCTCTCGCGTTCGTCTATAGAAACAAGCCTGAAGATTATGGGTTGTTGCCTGACGGTGATCAACCAGATCCAAGTGATGGTGACACTAAAAATAAAACACAGGTTCCTTTGACAGGGCTTACCGGGAAAGAAGCCTTGAAAACACCAACATTCTGGCTGTTGATAACGATATTCGGAGCACAAACAATGCCGGTGAATGGGTTGATCGTGCATCTTATACCGTATCTGGAAGGTCCGGATGTACAATTCAGCACTGTCGTTGCGGCTTCGGTTTTAGGTAGTTTTACGTTGTTAAGTGCGATTGGCCGCTTGGGTGGTGGCTGGATAACGGATTATGTGGATAATCGTTATGTTTTGGCCGCATTGCTATTTAGTCAAGCGATTGCTGTTGTTATGCTTGCCAACGTTTCCGTTTATTGGCATACCGTGCCATTCTCATTCTTTCATGGACTTGCTTTTGGGGGTATGATTCCAGTCCGCGGGGTGCTTGTGAGCCGTTATTTTGGGAGAAAGCAATTTGGGTTTATTAATGGGTTGACTCAAAGTGGATCAATGGTTGGTGGGTTTATTTCCCCGATTCTTTTTGGGGCCATATTTGATTGGTATGGAACGTATGTCCCTGCACTACTAATCATTGCTGTGGTAGTTGTTTTGGCGATTCCGCTTTGTTTGATTTTGAGAATGCCACGTCAAATGCAAGAAAAAGAAGCTGAGCACGCGGTTGAGCAGGGTTCCTAACTTTTGATTTTCGATGACAAATGATTTTGTATTGCTGAACCAACCATTGTCGCCGCTTGCACCGCGCGTTGGACAGCTAACCACTACACACGGAAAAATTTTAACACCTGCTTTCAATCCGGTTGCGACTCAGGCAACCGTAAAAGCGATTTCGAGCGCAGAGTTAGAGGATCTAGGTGTCTCAACCATAATAGCGAATTCATATCACCTTTTGATGCGACCAGGTATTGATTTGATTGAAGAATTAGGTGGGATTCATTCTTTTATGAGCTGGATGCATCCAATTGCGACAGATAGCGGTGGGTTCCAAATATTTAGCCTTGGGCATATGTTACAAGTGGACGATGATCGCTTAACGTTTAAGTCTCATATTGATGGCTCATTGCATTCACTGACGCCTGAAGAGGCTATTCAAAATCAGGAAAGATTAGGCGTTGATTTGATGATGTCTTTAGACCAATGTGTTCCGTTTACCAATGAAATTGAAGCGGTACAAATGGGGGTTAGGCGGACGACATTGTGGGCTCGTCGTTGTCGAGAAGCATGGTCAGGAAAGGCTATGCTTTTTGGAATTATACAGGGAGGTGTTTTCCCTGAGGAACGAGAAAAATCTGCGAAAGAGCTGGTTGCAATGGACTTTCCGGGCTATGCGATTGGGGGGCTAAGTGTTGGTGAGCCGAAACAATCCATGTATGCCACTTTGGATAGTTCCTGTGAATTGTTACCTATAAATAAACCTAGGCATTTATTGGGGGTGGGCTCTCCCGAAGATTTGTTAGAGGCGATCGCGCGTGGCGTTGATTTGTTTGACTCAGCTTTGCCAACTCGCATTGCACGTAATGGCTCGCTTTTTACACCTGAAGGTAGGATCAATATTTTAAATGCCCGCTTCAAAAATCAGAGTGGGCCAATATATCCTGGATGTGATTGTGTTACGTGTACTAACTACTCAACGTCTTATTTGCATCATTTGTTCAAAACACAAGAACTGTTGAGCCTTCGCTTGGCTAGCATTCATAATTTGCGATTTATTCTCCGGCTGTTGGAAGAAGTACGGGTTGCTATTAGAGCAAATGAATTCAACGCTTACAAGGAGGCGTTTCTTCAAACGTACAAGCCCACCGATGAGCAGACGAGAATTGCCCAGAAAGCGAAATGGGCATCCGCCCGTCGTGGTTAAAAGTTCAAAACTTTAGTTGCTGCGTTTGCTAGTGGACGGCGAAGTACGCGATATATTGTGAATTTATCCCCCTGCGACCGCTGGGACAATACTCACTTCGTCACCATCTTTTATGTTTGTCTTGAGGCCGTCCACGAATCGGATGTCCTCACCGTTTACATAGATGTTGACAAATCGATGCAATTCTCCTGAATCATCAATGAGGCGTTCACGGATACCTGGGAATTGCCCCTCAAGATTTTCAATCGCATTTTGGACGTCTGCGCTATCTGTTTCAACGCTATCTGCTCCATCAGTTAACCGGCGAAGTGGAGTTGGGATTCGTACCGTTATTGCCATCTAGTTCCTCCGAAATTATTTAGGTTTTTTATGGTTTTGTCGGGTGTAAATTTCTATGATAAACGAAATAAATAGTTATCCTTCAATAACATCTCCCGATATTGGATCAACTCTAACTTTATTTTCTGTCACCCAAGCGATGCCGCGTTCAATCTCATCTTGGTCACCTTCAAGTTCAAGAATAACCCAGCCTTGGTCATCGGTGACATTTGCTCGGCGTATATTTGTGATTAATTCAAAATTCCGTCCAAGATTGTAGATTATTGGTTCTGTAACGAGATCTTGAGGGAAGGTAAATCTAAATTTGGCTTGTGCCATAATATTGCCTCCAAATAGGTTAGCGCGTAGCTTTTAGCGCATCTTCGAATGAATTGAGGGTGGGTTCTACATGTAATGGTTGCACCACTTTTTCAACTGCTTCCTGCGTCTTCAAACCTGATCCAGTGATGTATGCGACGGTTAAATCATCTTGGTTGATTTTTCCTTGTTTAACGAGTCGTTTCAATGATGCGATTGTGACTCCACCTGCTGTTTCACCGAAGATTCCTTCTGTCTGGGCCAACAATAGCATGCCATCAACGACTTCTTCGTCACTAACGGCTGTTGCAGATCCCTGGGTTTCTTCTATTGTATTCAACGCATAGTACCCATCTGCTGGATTGCCTATTGCTAAAGATTTTGCAATAGTTTTTGGTTTGACTGGTCGGACGTCCTTCGTTCCCTCGTCATAGGCGGTTACGATTGGTGAACCCGTATACGTCGCCAAATGCATTTGGGTTGTCGGGGTATCAATGAAACCTAGTTGGTTGAATTCTTTGAAACCCTTCCAGATTTTTGTGTATAACGAACCTGATGCTGCCGGTACTACCGCATGGACGGGAGTTTTCCACCCTAGTTGTTCGACGACCTCGTATCCTAAGCTTTTGCTTCCCTCTGAATAGTAAGGGCGAATATTAATGTTGACGAATGCCCATCCGTGGCGATCAGCAACTTCGCTGCACAGCCGATTTACTTCGTCATAGCTACCCTTGACAGCAACTAAAGTTGGGCCATACACAGCGGCTCCGATAATTTTTCCTGTCTCCAAATCTGCTGGGATAAAAACGAAGCACCTCATGCCAGCCCTGGCGGCGTGTGCCGCGACAGATCCCGCAAGATTACCGGTTGATGCACATGCAATCGTATCAAATCCAAATTCTTTTGCTTTGGTGGCGGCGACAGTCACAACTCGGTCCTTGAATGAGTGGGTTGGGTTAACGCAGTCGTTTTTCAAATAAAGATTTGTCAGGCCCAATTCCTCGCCCAGTCGATTCGCTTTAATGAGTGGGGTGAATCCTGAATTGATGTTGACTATATCGTCCCCTGCAACTGGTAACAATTCCTTATATCGCCACATTGAGTTCGGTCCATTTTGGATGCTCTCTTTGGTCATTACCTTGGCGATATTTTTGTAGTCGTATTGAACCTCCAAAGGGCCAAAGCAGAACTCGCACACATTTGTGGGCTCAAGTGGATATTCACGACCACATTCTTTGCATTGTAGGACCGAAGCGTAGCCCAAGTGTTTTAACCTCTCTTCATCGGTTGACGGATATGTCAAAAAGGACTCATATATCTTTATCTGCAAGCCTACACGATTTGGACGCTACCAAAGCATTGAATATGTGTCAAGCATGAGCTAGCTAGGATATAGACATTACAGATGTTGCCTTGGGTATTTTAGTCGGATAAGGAAACTAGAGCTTAGTGATGGATAAGTACCAATTCGTAATGGTGGTCTAGATCTATAGAGGCTCGCTGTTTGTTATACAGAGGTGGCCTTTTATTCTTACTCTGAATTCAGACATCCATTATACTGTGTTTTTATTGCTAGACCAGCGGTGAGATCTATTTGACTGAAGGAGACATTAAGTCATTGCGCATACAATCCCGTAGTATTTTGGTGCCATAATTGGGGAAAATATCAGAAAAATCAGATTCTTCTAAAGCAATTCATGATAATGGACCTAGTGAGAATCAATCTAGTAGCAGTCGAATTTTTTTCGGATGGTGGATTGTTGCGGCTGGGACCGTTACTAGTGTTCTGCACACGGTAGTTTACAACCTTGGTGCATCGACAATTTTTTTGCCAGTTGCAAATGAATTTGGTACCAGCCGTACGGTGATTTCTGGGGCATTCGCTCTTTCCCGGCTCGAAGGTGGGCTCGCTGGCCCGATCGAAGGATTCTTAATTCACTGGATTGGTCCGCGCCGCTACATTATCGCGGGGTGGATCATTTTTGGTTTTGGGCTAATTGGGATTGGTTTATCGGAAACCGTTTTACAGTTCTACTTGGCGTTCCTTTTAGCAACTCTGGGACAAATGACTTCAGGATTTTTGCCAATCATGACTGTTTTGGTGAATTGGTTTGATCGCAAACGAGGGAAAGCGATCGCATTGTTTCAAATTGGCATGAGCGTCGGTGCTCTCTTCATAACTGGTTTTGCATGGCTTGTATTGAATATTGGTTGGCGCCAAACAATGATTGGCTCCGGGGTGTTCGTGATGCTCGTTGGTGTTCCTTTATCAGCTTTAATGCGCTATCGCCCCGAAGATTATGGATATGCTCCTGATGGTGCTTCTCTCACGCGGAATTCGGCTCCTACCGCTGAAAATGATGAGCTAAGCAGCTCAAAAAAAGGTTCAAATCCTTCTGTTCGCCAAGTTTATTCCGAAAGTGGTGTGTTAGCAGCATCGAAAGCGTTGAGGCAATCAATTGTGCACTCCGAAACGTGGCATATATTTCGCAGTAGGGGTTTTTGGATGTTAGGTACAGCCCACTCCGCTTCTCTTGCTGGGTGGGGAGCATTGCGCGTACACATGATTCCAGCGTTGGTGGATTCTGGTTTGTCTGAGCAAGTAGCGGCAAGTATGCTCGCTTTTAGCATGGTCGTGTCGGGCGGCGGACGTCTCATTGGAGGTTTCCTCGGTGACATGATTGGTGCTAAGAAGTTATTGGTTACTGCTTTCCTTGCACAAGCATTTTCTGTTGTGCTTTTTGCCTTAGCGTCTAGTTTCATTTTTTCAGGAGTAGCAGCACTGATTTTTGGTGTCGCTTTTGGTGCCCGTGGGACTCTTTTGATTATGCTCCGTGGCGAAATATTTGGGCGAGATAGTTTCGCAAGGTTGTCAGGTCTGATGGATTTGCTCACAATGTTCGGGGTCGTTATTGCACCGATGTTTGCTGCTATAGCATATGATACCCTTGGAAATTATTCGGTTGCCTTTCTTGTGATAGCGGGGCTGAATGCTTCTGGTGCTTTCTTATTGTTTTATATTGATTTACCTGAGCGCACTGCAGCGGTTGCTGGTAGTTCAAATGGCTAGGAACCATTTAGAAGTTACTTGTATGAGAAATTGATATAAGATGGTATTTATCACATATTCTTTTGTTGAAAGGATATATTTCACCAAGCAATGAACGTTAGTGATGAAGATCCGAACCCTGGTGGCGCTCTTTCTCGTGGTGCCCTAGAAACAATCGTACGGAAACCATCCGAGGTCTTTTACGGATGGTGGATCGTTGCAAGTGCAGTCCTCGTTAGCACAATCCAAACTGCTGTATTCAACGCAGGCGCACAAACATTGGTTTTACCCCTAGTTCGCGAGTTTGATACAACGCGAACCGCTATTAGCGTTGCATTTGCTCTGCGAAGGTTAGAAGGCGGGTTAACTGGTCCAATTGAAGGTTATCTCATTCATTGGGTTGGACCGCGACTTTATATGATGGTTGGTTGGGTGATTTTTGGACTCGGATTTATTGCAGTCTCGTTTTCACAAAACATCTATCATTTTTACGCTGGATTTTTGTTGGTTACACTTGGACAAAGTATTTCTGGTTTCTTACCAATTGTCACCGTTTTGGTTAACTGGTTTCAGCGATATCGTGGGCGTGCGATTGCCATGTATCAATTGGGTAATAGTTTTGGTGCTGTACTGATCCCTGTCTTCGCATGGTCTGTTCTAACTGTTGGTTGGCGACCAACCACTTTCATTATTGGGATCTTGGTGGTGATTATTGGCGTTCCTTTAGCGGCTGTGATGGTTCCAAAACCCGAGGACAAGGGATACTACCCGGATGGTGTGCCAATTCGAGAAGGTGATCCACCCGATGGTGTTAAGGGTGCGACTGAGTCCCAGCTTTCTGTTCGGCAGGCATTGCTCCATCGCAATTTCTGGTTGCTAGGCCTATCTCATTCTGCATCTTTAACTGGATGGGGAGCGTTACAAGTTCATTTGATTCCGGCATTGTCTGACATGGGTTTAACTGAGCAAATGGGTGCGTTCATTTTGACCGTGACCTTGATTATTGCAGGTGGAGGCCGCTTGATTGGCGGTTTCCTCGGTGATGCGATTGGCCGTCGTAAGGTACTCGTTTCAGCACTTTTGGGACAGGCCGCAGCCGTTGTGTTGTTAGGATATGCTACTAATACCATACACGTTTATCTTTTCGCGATCATATTTGGGATCTCCTTCGGCGCACGTGGTACCCTTCTTACCGTTTTGCGCGGTGATGTCTTTGGCCCGACCAATTTCTCCCGGTTAGCGGGATTAATGGATCCGATAAGCAGCTTTAGTGTGGTGATTTCTCCGTTGTTCGCAGGGTGGGCCTTTGATACATTTTCGTCTTATACGGGAGCTTTTGTCATCTTAGGTCTCCTGAATGGCGTTGGAGCGCTTTTCGTGTTAGGCCTTCAAATGACTCCTGAAACAATGTCGACAGATAATTCTTAAAGAGCGTTGTTGGCATGTTGAAGGGCTAACTTAGTTCAACAGTGCAGTTTCTTCTCATGGGACCTCTTCACATTTAGCATCAATCAGTTGCGCCAAAGATTTAGATACCCTTCTTAGGGAGTGGAGAGGGGTATAAATTTGCGTCTGAACTGAAAGATTGCTAACATTATTCTCGCTGCTTGTGCGCTCGGTACGTATGCTGGGGCAAGTAATAAACGTAACTAGACCGATAGAAGGAATTCGACTTTATTATGTATATAGATATGCATTCACATTCAGTAGCATCTGATGATTCACGTGCTACGGTGGAGCAGTATCTGAAATGGATCAATGCTCAACGCAAAAAAGGTTTTCAGATTGATGGGATCGTTTTAACAGAACATCGGCAATTTGATGCGGAAAGTGACTATTCTGATTTGGCAAAACAATATGATGTTTTGGTATTCAAGGGATCAGAACTGGACACTCGATACGGTCATGTTTTGGTTTATGGTGTGACGGAACAGTTAACTAAGGCAATTCCATTTAATGATGTGACAATGGATACCCATGAATTGTTAGCTGAGGCGGCGCGAACGGGAGCTTTTGGTGTGCCTGCGCATCCGGGACGTTCTGGAATAGGCCTTGTTGAATGGCAGGCTAAGGGGATCGAATTTCCGGATCTTAAGGTGGTTGAACGAGTGAACGCTGGAAATCGACCTGAAGAACAAGAAAAAGCAGACAAGGTTGCGGAAGAACTCGGGTATCTTGGGATTGGTGGAAGTGACGCACACTTTACTAGTGGCATCGCGAAAGGGATGACACAATTTCCCGATGGTATTCGCGACGAAAAAGATTTGGTTGGAGCGTTACATGAGGGTAATTTTCACGGAGTATTAATTGAAGAAACTGTCCAATAAGGGTGGCGGTAGGAGCAGCAATATGAGGAGGGTAAGTCATGGCTGAGGAAGTCGAAAAGATAGAAGGCATATACGACAAGAGCAAGCTCGGACAACCAATTGAAGAGATACAAATTACGGTGACGGAAGATGCAATGCTTCGGTACGCGAATGCGATTGGAGAGCAAGATCCCAAATATACCAAGGCAGGACCGGATCTCATCGCACATCCAGGTATTTTGACGGTTTTACAGACCCCAACTGGTCGAGTGGAAGTGAAATTTCCGTTTGCGAAGACCGGTGCTCATGGTGGTAGCTCGATATTTAACTATGCAGATATCAAAGCTGGTGACAAACTTACTGTAAGAAGTAAGCTGACAGATGTTTATACAAAAACTGGTAGGTCTGGTCCCATGGGATTCGTAGTACATGAGAATGAATTCATTCGGGAAGATGGAACTATGGTCGGTAAGGTAGCCGATTCCATGGTTTCGCGACCATAAAAGTAGTATAACCGCTTAATTTGATAGGGAGATTTAGATAAATGGCTAACAGCGTAGATTACGATGCGATTGACATAGGAGATGAAGCTCCTGGTATTGAGGTTAATTTCAACTTGGACCAGGTTAAGGGTTTTCTTGGTGCATGGAACGGTAGAGTTGATTCTGCAAACAGTCGATTTACAAATCGAGAACAAGCCGAGAAAGAAGGATTTGGCGGGAATGCAATCATTCCCGGACGTTTGGGCCTCGCCGTTATAGCGCGTGCAGTTCAAGAATGGCTCCCTGACGGAAGAATTGAAAAACTCGATGTAGTTTTCAGGGCTCCTACTTTTCAAGAGACCAAGCATACAGCGTCGGCAATGGTTACAGATAAAACAGAAGATGATAGTGAAATTCGATATGAAATCGATGTGTATTTGGAGCGCGAGGGTGAGGACGCCCTACGACCGCAGCGCGGCGCAGCTATTGTTGTCGTGAAAAAATAATAAGACAACAGATAAAGCCTGATTGATAAAAAGGGGAGTCGTGCTTCACTGAAGCGCGACTCCCCTTTTATGATCGATGTGCTTTTATAAAATACGTTCCAAAGGTGTTTTATTTTGTTGATATAAGTTCAACAAATGCGGCAACGCTTTTTTCTTCTACCTCATTGGGCATCGTAAGGAGTTGATTTAGATTTAGATTGTAACGGTTGGAACGGCCGTCTCGTTTCCGTTTCAGGTACCCTCCATATTCGAGATCAGAGATTATGCGTAAGACAGAACGTTCAGTTATTCCTAATGTTGCTGCCATTTGTTTTGTTGTAGCTCTAGGATGATTCGCAATAAAGCATAAAACCCCTGCATGATTTGTCATGAATGACCAAGAACTCATGTTACACCCTCCATCACACCGTTCACTGACACTATACAACAAAATAAGTTATGTAAATAGAGCCCGTTGGCGTTGTGGCGGACGCCTTGGGAGGGTGTCTGTAGAACCTTCTTAATCGTCGCTTGCGGTAAGTTTACGCAACGTTGAGCTCCTGAAAGCGATGCCGAGTGTTGACATGATTACCATGCCACCCCCTGCGGCCACAGCGAAAGGGGCTCCCATAATTCCAGCAATGGCTCCCATCGGTAAGCTGCCGAGTGGCATCATGCTATAGGTCATAGTGAATATCCCCATCACTCGGCCACGTAATTCGTCCGGAACGGAAATTTGGAGTTGTGTCATCAAGGGGATCATGTATGTAGAATTTGCAGCGCCAACAAAAAGCAAGAGTATGATCGATAACGGGAAAAATCTGCTAAGCGAGAAGAGAATTAAAGCGAGTCCGAACATGATAGATCCACACACTATTATAAGTCCGCGTTGTTTGAATGTGCCTAATGTCCCTTGGATTAAAGTTCCAGTTAATGCTCCAAAACCGGAGGCTCCCATCAATAAACCAAGTCCACTTGCTCCAACTCCCAGAATATCTTGTGCGAATCCAGCCATAATTCCGACGTAGGCGAAACCAAAAAAAGCATTGAAGAAACTCATTCCAATTAAGGAGGAGAAAAGAGAATTGTTGGCAATGAATTGTATCCCTTTCGACATTTCAGTGAAGAATGCTTCGTTGTTTGCAGGAATATTAATGGGTTTTATTCGTAAAAGTCCAAGGGCAATGATGAAACCAATGAAACCTATACTAGTTATCAAAAAGCTCGTCCCTGCACCTACAAGATCAACGATTATTCCCCCAATACCCGGGCCAATGATTCGTGTTCCTTGCCAGACAGCAGAATTTAAGGCAACAGCATTCATCATGTCTTTACGGTCTATAAGGTATGGTAGAAGTGCTTGTTGAGATGGGGCACTGATGCCAGCCATAGAGCCATTCATCACAGCCATTGCAATTAAGTGTTCATAACGAATTAGGTCAAGGTATATTAACGCGGTTGTGATTAAGACCGATATAGAAATCAAAGTTTGGCTAACGATCAAGAGGCGTTTTCGGTCAATCCTGTCAGCAATCACACCGCCAAAAAGGGAGAGAAGTATGGTTGGAATCGCGGAACTCGCACCAACAAGCCCCAGTTTAAGATATGATCCTGTCAAATCGTATACAAGCCACAGTTGGGTGACCTGCAATATCTGAAATCCAAGAACAAATGCGATTTGGCCTAACCAATAGATTCGGAAATTACGATGCTTTAGGGATGCCGCTAGCTGTGTGACTTTGGCCCTTTTGGTGCTGATTTTTTTGGATTCCATATTAGTACTAGTTTCTTTACGTCTTTCTCGTACTTAAGCGATGTAATATTTTTCGATCAAGTCTTAAGCATCTTTGGGTGTAGAGTCACAATCTGTAAAACCTAATCTTCATATTCCCTTTATGCTCTCATTTCAGGAGCTTATTGCAAGTGTTCTATGTTCCGCTATTCCAGAGATCAGAAAAAGACTCGGAGCTCCTAAAGTGATCCAAAATCCGAGGGCGGTAGCTATTAGGAGATCATGTCCAGGGAGAAACTCTAATAAGAGGCCTAAAAGAACAATGAGGCCAAGGCCAGTGATTCCGATCAAGACTTGTAAAGATCTTGCTTTGAAGGTGCCTAAAGAGGCGGAGTGCAAATATCTATTCTCAAATATCCAGCCAATGCAAAAACTGGAAAGCATCATCACAGCTACGGCCGCTTTGGGAGTTGGGGCCCCAAAAAAGCATGGAGTCATTGTAGTGACAACAATTAGAATTTGCTTTGAAAATGACAATTTGGCGATGCGTGATTCCAAGAATCTCAATAAGTATGAATATGTTGCTACTAAAGCGATCCCGGCTAGCATCCCTAGAACGACATCAGTGGGGTAATGTGCGCCCATATAAACTCGAGATAGTCCGATCGATAGGACTAGGATAATTGTAAAGATCCAAAAAAGTTGATTTCGAAATGTCCTGGCTGTTATTAAACCGAATGTTGTCGCATTTTGGGCATGAGCGCTGGGCAAAGAATATCCGGTAAATAAACTGAGTTGCTTAATTTCGGGACCTGATGGACGTGGCATTTCTAGCAGGCCTTTTACGGCTAGATTCAGGTAACTTCCGAACAAGAAGAGTAACATAAGAGAAAATCCGACGCGTTTTTCAATGATCCAATAAATACATGCCGCGATGATTATTAAAAGTTCCGCGTCTGCTACGTAGCTAATAGTTTTAAAAACGCTATCTAAAACATCTGACCTAAAGCTTTGCACCCATGCAACTGCTTCATTCCCATACGAGATATAGCCTTCTTGCATCAGAGGATAGTTTTCAGGTTGGAATTCATGTCCAATAGGATACAGCAAGAATCCTATCATTGTTTCGGTTAAGCAAAGTTGGCGGGTCGCTTAGTGAAGATAAAACTACGGTTACTTACGGTACTTGTGCCGCGACCCAGTCGACAAGCGCTCTTTGTTTCGGTGTCTGGGGAGAGGAACCAACCTGATGTACTAATTTTATTGCGGTTACCCTTGGAATTCTTAAGTGAAGCAACATACTGGCTGAAAATGTCCCAGCTCTGCCAATACCACCACCACAATGCACGAGAACATGATCCCCTTTTTTAACGCTCTCTGCCATATCAGCAACAAGGGCATAAAAGGCGCTCCAGTCGTCAGGGACACCATAATCTTCAATTGGCAGGTGTTGAATTTCAGCGCGAAGTTCCTGTTTGATTATCGCGTTCCAGTACTCAGGAGACTTTATCTGGATCTCTTCACAAGGTGTTAAGGAAACGATTTTACTAACCATATTGTCTTCTAAGTAGTTTTTGAAAGCAGAAATTGTCGAATATCTCCCAGGCATGCTACTAACACTTATTTTCCCAGGAATGACTGTGGGCAGCTTTATGGTTGAAATCATCGATTATGTGGCCTCATCACGTTGTTTTCTAATTGATTATACTTGTTTGCAGATTTAGGAAATTGGGACCGTATGCCCAAGGAACAAATATTGTGGTGCTATTTTTTACCCTTCAAGGTTAGAGTTGACCATCACAAAATAAAAGACATAATTTACATCGAGTTGTGGTTCGATAGTTTGGTAAGGATCTTAAGGGGGTACGCATGTCTGAATTGTTACGAAATGAAATGGGCGCACCTACAGCTTTGGGTCATCTCCAAGTTGTAGAACTTGGTTCTATAGCCTCTGCGTATTGTGCGAAATATTTAGCGGGCCTTGGAGCAGATGTTATTAAAGTTGAACCACCTGGAGGGGACCCTAATCGTCATCGAGGTCCGTTCGCCGGAGATATTGGCGATTTAGAACGCAGCATCCCATTTTTGAACGCGAATATTGGAAAGCGGAGTATTGTGCTGGACCTTGATGAAGGAAGAGATCTTGATGTGTTCAAAGATCTTCTCAAGCATGCAGATTTATTTATTGATGGCACTGTCCCTGGCGAGTTAGCGTCACTAGGCTTATCTAATGAAGATCTATTTCATCTTAATCAAGGATTGGTGAGGGTTTCCCTTACTCCATTTGGGCAGTCTGGTCCCTATAAGGATTATTTGGCTAATGATGCGATCATTTCGGCTATGTCTGGATTGTCTGCAAGTCAAGGAGATGACGCCTTTCCACCTGTTATGCCCCCAACCGAAATTGGTACGCAGTTGGCCGGTATCCATGGGGCATATTTGGGTTTGGCCGGGATACGGCATGTGAGGCGAACTGGTCAAGGGCAACACATTGATTTGTCTCTTCAAGAGGCTCTTACATATACTGGTTCTGCTGCTGTAGCGAGGTATAGTCAGCGTAGTGAGATTGTCCTCAGGCCAGGGAATCGTGGGGGAGCAGCTAACATATACAAATGCAAAGATGGCAAATATATCATGCTTGCAATTTTTTTCGCGACCCATTGGTCTGTTCTTACGAAAGAATGGATGCAAGATCCGATATTGTCGGAACCCGATTGGGATAACGCCCAATACCGAACTGATAACCAAGATATAGCCCAGGTTTTGATTGGTGATTTTATCTCCAAATTCACGTCAGAAGAATTTATAAAGGCGTGTCAAGAACGTGGAATTGCATGTGGGCCGGTGAATACCCTAGAGGGATTTATTAACAGTGAACATATGGATGCCCGTTCGTGGTTTAGCGAAAGTACTCATCCGGTTGTTGGGACATATCAAATAGCGGGGGCACCATTCAATATGGGACTGACTCCCTACAGGTTTGGGCGACCAGCTCCACTACTCGATCAACATCGAAGTGAAATATTGGAGGGTTTGAGAGGGAAGGTACCGCACAAGAAAAATCTAGAGGAAATGGCGGGTGGGGCTGACCAACACGCACCTATGTTGGATGGTGTGCGTCTTGCTGATATCACACGAGTTTTTGTTGGACCAATCGGCACGATGTTTCTTGGATATTATGGGGCGCAAGTCGTAAAAGTTGAGTCAGCGGATCTAACCGTGAATCGAGACCCAGATCGACCACTATATCCCGACATGAACAGAAATAAGCTTAGCAGCACGATCGATTTGCGAAATGATCAGGGTAAAGACTTGATGAAACGGTTAATTAAGGAAAGCGACATATTGGTTGAAAATTTTAGTGCCTCGGTTATGGGTCGCCTTGGTTTTGGCTATACCGATGTGGTTGAAATCAAATCAGATATTATTCAAGTTGGGATGCCTGGCATGGGATCAACGGGCCCCTTGAGTTCTTGGGTCTCGTACGGCAACCAACTTCAAGGGTATACGGGGTTATCGCATCTTTGGGGGTATAAGGATAGTCCGATGGATGCCCATGCTAAGGGAGTTTTACCCGATTTTGTAGGCGCCGCATTTTTCGCTTTAGGATCCCTGGCAGCGATTGAATATCGTGACCAGACAGGTCACGGTCAATTCATTGAAAATTGTATGATCGATGGGATGGGCTCGCTTTTAGGGCCAGCTATTCTTGATTATACGATTAATCAAAGGGCGTGGGATGCTTCCGGATATTCCGACCCGATGCGAGGAATGAGCGCGCCGTTTGGCGCATATCCGTGTAATGCCCCTGACACGTGGATTGTGATAGCTTGTGAAAGTGATGATCAATGGCGTAAATTGGTTGAGGTTCTCGGTCAACCGGCATGGGTTCAGGATGAAAGATTTTTTGATGCGGCGGCACGGAAAAATAACGAGGACGTGTTGAATCAATTGATCAGTGAATGGACTCAAGAATTTACTCCGTTTCAGGCCATGAGGATTTTGCAAGCAGGAGGCGTGCCAGCTGGAGTGATCATGAATAGTGAAGATCTTTATTCTGACATGCATCTACGCAGTCGTGGGCATATTGTTGATGTCAATCAACCACCGTGGGGGGAATTAGCTCATCAAGGCCTTCCTGGAATTCCTTCTTTGTCTAGGGCTGATGCTATTGGACCAACACCTTGGATTGGCGACGACAACACGTTTGTTTTTCAAAATATAATAGGACTTTCACCAGAAGAGCTAATGGCGGCTGTTGAATCCGGCGCTATTCGATAAGTTTGCGTCTGCCTTTGTTGGGAGGATGCAATCATTGATAGTCGATTGCCCTGTAGTGCAGCTTGTGTGTTTTAATGTGAGTCTGGACGGGTTCTTATTTTTGGCGAAATATTATATGTGTGGTAGGACGATTTGACGTCAAAAGATCGTGGCATCATGCTCCTTCTCTTAGCAGTTTTGCTCTGGGGTCCCAATCCAGTCATTACGGTTATCACGCTACAGCAGATACCACCACTCTCGCTGGGTTTTTTTCGGTTAGCATTTGCTGCTGTGATTGCGGCGATATTTTTTGTTCCTCGAGGGTATCTAAGAATTAAGAGTAACGATATTCCCGTATTTATTTTAATAGGTTTATTTGGATCGTCATTGAACATGGCATTCTTCTTGTTTGGGCTTCGCCACACGACGGCGATGACAGCGCAAGCAATTTTTACTGCGACACCTGTTTTCACTGCGATATTTGCATATGTGTTTTTGAAAGAACGGATTCAAGTATTACAGGTTGTCGGTGTTGTGGTTGGTCTAGTTGGGTCATTATTTATTGCGCTACGAGCATTTTTTGAGACAGGTAATTTTGAAGATGGCAGCTTATTTGGTAACAGTCTTGTTTTTATTTCACTTCTGATGTGGGTGGCATACATTCTTATGTCAAAGAACCTTTCAGAGCGATATTCGCCATTTACATTGACTGGATTTGTATTTATTTTTGGAGGATTGTCATTTATTCCGCTTGCCGTTTGGGAAAATATGCAAATCGGCTTGGATTGGGTTCATACTGTGACTCTTGGTGGTGTACTTGGGGTAGTGTACCAGGGGGCCGTGGCCTCATTCATTGCATTTATCGCTTATCAAATTGGATTGCAATTGACGACTGCTTTTGCGGCCGGGGTCGTTCTTTACCTTGGCCCAGTTGTAACGACCATGTTTGCAGTGCCGGTTTTGGGGGAGCAGGTTACCTGGCCATTTGTAATAGGGGTTCTTCTTATAATTGTCGGCTCATTTGTCGCAACTCAACATGAATTTGTAGTGCAAAAGATCCGGAAAAAGGAAGGCTGACTGGAGGGATATTCTCTGTTAAGTGATCAAATTATTCTTAAGCCATCCGTGGAGCAATTGTCTTAATTCAGTTTTCACTTCTCGTAGCCCGTGACCTGCTCCCGGATACAGAACTAATTCCTTCGGTTTCTGTGCCCAGAGGTAGATTTGTTCAGAGCAATAGCAGTTTAATCTTTGATCGTTTGTCCCATGCACTAGTAGAAGTTTTCGAGGTGCGATTGCAGCTGCACCAGTAGCTCCATAAGTTTGGCTCGCGAGACCTATAACAGCGATTACATTGGGTGCTTGCGGAGCTGCCGAAATCACAACTGCTCCACCAAAAGAATGGCCAACAAGTGCGATATTTGTATAACCCTCGTCGCTTAAGAATTGCGCTGCTGCAATGGTATCTAAAATGGCTTCTTCCAGATTCCCTGGTTCCCTATAATTGACGCGTAAAGATGCGATTCCCTCTGAAACGAGATCTTCTCCCATGGATTGATAGAGATTGTCTGCAGGGCCACCATATCCTCCTGCATAACCCCAAACCCAAACAACGGCATGTTGTTTCGTTGAGACGGTATGATATAAGCATTCGATCTTTCCAACAGAACTATTTAGGACGATACTTTTAGCAGATACCTCCCCTTCGATCGCTGGTCCTGCACTAATCGAATCGATTTCAATATTTGGGCGTTTCTCGTCGAAAGACATGCGTTTTTTTATCGCCCTTGACTAAGTTCTCGGATCGCTTCGCACACAATTTCAATTTCTTCTTCAGTGTTGAAAAAATCTAGAGCTAATCTAATACCCGCTGGCTTAGCAACTTTTCTTCCAACGATGCGGTTGTTATTCCATAGTTTCTCAACGCTTGATTCAGGATCACTTCCATCGATCGAAAATGTTACTAAGCCAGAACTAGTATCTGGGTTGAAGGGTGAATAGACAGTTATTCCATGCATATTTGAAAGGCGTATTTTCAAGTCTAGGGCCAATTTTTTATTACGTTCTTCTATCTCAGTAGCTCCAATTTCCTGGATAAATTTAATCCCTGCTTCAAACCCAGCGGCAAGAGCGGGGCTAGTCGTTCCGAGGTTGAATTTGGTAATGAGGGTGTGGTTGGGTTCTTCAAGTTCTCCATGATCTTCATCGGTCGCCAAGAACTGGCTGGCTGCGAGTACCGGCTCAACTAGAGGAATAGCACTTTCTCGTATGTATAAGGCGCCGGTTCCTTGCGGTCCAAGGAGCCATTTTTGGCCTGGAATAGAGTAAAAATCAACTCCTAATTCTTGCATGTCTAGCTTGATATGTCCGGGTGTTTGTGCTCCGTCGAGCAACATCCAAACTCCATTTTGGTTAGTTACATCGCGTATGGCTTCAACTGGCATTCGCAAACCGGTGGCGTATTGAATGTGACTGAAGAATACTAGCCTAGTGCGATCTGTAATTGCCTGCTCAACCTTATCAACGATGGTTTCAGGCGCCTCGTTTGGAGCAAGTGAGAGTACATTTGTTTTTACTCCGAATCTCCGTCCGAGATTTAGCGCGGGTAGGAGTACTGCGTTGTGCTCAATATCAAATGTTATTACTTCGTCACCCGCTTCCCACGGGAGTCCAGCGAGGACAATTGCTAGTCCATGAGTTGTATTTTGTGTTAATGCAATTTCGTCTGTAGAGGCATTAATTAAATTCGCAACTGCTTCTCTAGCACTGAGCTTTATTTCTTTCCCACTCTCTAAAACTTCCGGGGATGTGGCTGCAGTGGTACTTTCATATTCGAGGCGAGCTTGTATGGCAGCCGTTACTGAATTTGGGGGTGGTCCTTGCCAGCCAGTATTCATGTAAACGCTACTTTGGATTGTTGGGATTTGGTTTCGAATATTATCGATATTCATTTTTTATCTCCTGAACTACCTACCTAGAGTTTTAGGATTTACATTAGATAGTATGGGCCGCCTGGCTCTGTTTTATTATGACCGTACGTAGATGTTCGTATGAATTGATGAGCATTAGCGCATTTTTTTGATCATGATGATTGTGATATCTGTCGTGTTTCTATTGGTACGAGAAAACTATGTTTCCAATTCAACAGCTGCTTGCAAGTTTTTTGTGAAGGCCTCAATCATTTGATCTGCTTTACGTTTGATAAGAGGTTGTCCAAGTGTACCTATGCGCCCCAGAAATTGAACATCCGCTGTTACATTGAGATTAGCCACGTTAGATGATTGTTCAGTGAGCATGGCATTAATCGTCGCCTGAACGCCTCCGTTAACCCGGTTGTCTTGCGCACGTGCTTTCATTGTCCAGCTTTTTGTGTCAGGGGCCCGTTGTACATCTACGGTTCCTGTGAGTTGGAATTTCATAGGACCTACTTGTACTTGGATGACCCCTTGATACTCGTCGTCTTGAGTATGGATAACCTCTGTTACCCCTGGCATACAAGATGCAGCTCGAGGTATGTCATCTAAAACATTCCAAATTGCGTCAATGGAGCCATCAATAAGGACCTCGTGGGCAAATTTCATGATGGTCCTTGTAACACTTGTTGCAGTGCACGTTTCGTAAAAACGATTGCCATATCGCGTTTGTAATCTGCTGATCCTCGGAAATCATCTAGAGGGTCAACTTGCTGCGCTACACTATTTGACGCCTGTTGGATTAATTCATCCGAAATCGCATGACCTTTTAACGTTTCTTCAGCGATGGTTGCTCGTATTGGTGTTGGTGCTACGGCACCAAGTCCAATACGCACGTCGCGAACGATGTTCTCATTAAGTGTCGCGATCAGGGAGACTGATACAGTTGCGTAATCATCCGCTGTTCGGGGTAAAAATTTAAGGTATGTTGATTTGGTGTCTGAATGCATACTTGGAATAATTACTTCGGTAATCATTTCTCCAGGCATCAAAGAATTTTCGTAGTAATTTTGAAATAGATCCATTATGGAGATCGTTCTTTCACCACTAATCGATGCAATTCGAATACGGGCATTTAATGCTACAAGGGTAGAGGGAGGGTCCTGAGCAGGGTCAGCATGAGCTAGACCACCACCGATTGTTGCCATATTGCGGATTCGTATGGTCGCGACGCGACGATATGTTGAAGCAAGAATGGGCACTTCATTTTGTATCAAATTGGATTTTTCGATTTCGCGGTGTTTAACCATCGCGCCTATTCTGACCTCGTCTTTTGTTGACTGAATATGTTGTAAACCTTGCACGCGCTGTAAATTGATAATGTGCTCAGGAAGTAACAACGATTGTTTCATAAAATTCATTAAGGCGGTGCCACCAGCGATCAATTGTGCCGCGTCACCAAAACGATCTAAGAGTATGAGGGTTTCTTGTAGACTTTGTGGGTGGTGAACTGTGAAATCATGCATTGGGATTATCGTGGTGTCTTGTTGATGCAACGGCCTTTACGACAGATTCGATGATTTGATAGTAGCCTGTGCAACGGCAGAGGTTTCCCATCATCCATTCTTTAATTTCAATTTCACTTGGTGTGGGATTGTGATCCAACAGGGATTTGGCTGCCAATACCTGCCCGGATGTGCATGCACCACATTGGAAGCCACCATTATTGATAAAACTTTCTTGAACAGGGTGTAGCGGACCGTCTTTGTCTAGTCCCTCAATAGTAGTAATCTCTGCATTGAAGACAGTCACGGCAAGTGTTATGCATGAGGCGATCATCTCGCCATCTACTAAAACGGTGCATGCCCCACACACTCCAACGCTGCATGTTTCTTTGGTACCCGTTAAGCCAATGTCATGACGCAGCACATCAACTAGAGTTCTGTTCGCGGGGACGTTTAATTGGTAGTTTTCTCCATTGATTCTTAACTGTAATGGATGAAGTGCATCTTGTTTAGTCATCTGCTATCCTCACTCTGCTGAGCATTAAAGGAATGTTATCCTACGTTGCTGTAGCCCACAAGAGGAGGGATATGATCTCCTACAATGTGATTGGTCAACCAATCGTTCGCTCTGATGGATTTGAAAAAGTCACTGGGAGAGCGCAATACACCGGTGATCTCAAACTGCCAGGGATGCTTTGGGGGAAGGTATTAAGGAGTCCGTTTGCTCATGCACGTATTATTCGTGTTGACACTTCGCGTGCGGTGGGACTGCCGGGTGTCCATGCTGTTCTGACAGGTGATGATACGCGAGGTGTACGGTATGGCCGCCGCCTGTTTGATGTTCCACCACTAGCAGAGGAGCGTGTGTTATTTGCAGGCGAGAGAGTTGCTGCTGTCGCTGCCGAGAGCATGGAAATAGCTCAAAATGCGATTGACCTGATTGAAGTCGAATATGATCCCCTGCCAGCGATCGCAGATCCATTAGAGTCTATGAAGGGTGATGCATTTCTTTTGCATCCTGATGTGAATGATTACGTTGGGTTGCCAAAGAAACTGGAAAAAGTCTCCAATGTTTTTGTCACAAATACTTGGGGTAAAGGCGAGCTAGATACGGGGTTTGCCCAAGCCGATCATATCCTTGAGCGCACTTATACCACACCTCTTGTTCATCAAGCGTATCTTGAGCCCCACTCATGTGTCGTGTTCATTGATGAAGATCAGCGCATCCAGATTTGGGCTGCTAATAAAGCACCCTTCGCTTTGCGCCAACAATTAGCTGCGGCTATCGGAGTCGATGAGGACAGAATTCGTTTGAACCCGACATATATTGGTGGTGATTTTGGCGGTAAGGGATCTCCAATGGATGTCCCCTTGGTTTATTTTCTAGCCCTACACAGTAAACGACCGGTTCGTATGGTGATGGATTATGTTGAAGAATTTACGGCTGCAAATCCCCGTCATCCATCGGTAACAACTGTCCGATCTGGAGTTTTAAATGATGGTACGCTGACGGCCTGGGAAGCACGCATTATTTTTAACAGTGGAGCATATGGTGGATTCAAGCCAGGTGTTAATTTGGGGGGGGCGAGAGATGTAGCTGGCCCATACAAAATCCCTCATACGTTTGTTGAAGCTATTCAGGTTTACACCAATTCTGTCCCTGGTGGGCATATGAGAGGACCTGGCGAACCACAAGGTATATTCGCGGGGGAATCACATTTGGATGAAATTGCACGTATTCTTGGAATAGATCCTCTGGAATTCAGATTGAAAAATCTTGTTGGCGAGGGTGATGTAACAGCGACGGGAAGTCTTTACAGAGATGTTAAAGCGAAAGAAACGCTTGAGGCAGCTTCTATGGCCGCTCGCTATGGCTCACCACTGGCTATGAATGTCGGTCGTGGTATGGCTATGGGAGCGCGAGCACCAGGCGGCGGTGAAACCCATGTAGGCGTTATTTTCCAAAAAGACGGTACTGTTGTTGCACGGACTCCTATTCTTGATCAGGGTACGGGAACGTATACGACCGTCAATCAAGTGGTTGCTGAAGAATTAGGATTGTCGTCTGATAAGGTCCAAATAATCCCGTGGAACACCGATGCGGTGTCATTTGACACTGGGATTGGTGGAAGCCGAGGGACACGTGTTGCATCACAAGCCGCTTATGCAGCAGCTCAAAATGCAAAGCAAGAGTTGCTTCGCGCAGCATCGGAAATACGTGGATGGGATCCGTCTAATTTGGTTCTGAAAGATAATAAGGTTTATAAAGGGAATACAGAAGATTATATTGATTTTGACTTTGTTGTTCAGAATTGTGGATTTGATATCCAAGGGACCTCAGGAATTGAAGACAGGGAGCAGCTCACTGTGACTGCATTTTGTGCCCAGATCGCCGAAGTTGCAGTAGACGTGGAGACTGGGCAGATAAAGTTGCTGCGATTCACTTCAGCACACGATGTTGGGCAAGTCTTAAATCCTATTGGCCATCAAGGTCAAATTAATGGCGGTGTGGTGCAGGGGATTGGATACGCTTTGATGGAAGAATTAGAGGTTGAAGATGGGCGCGTGTCAAATGTAACATTTGGTGATTACAAGATTCCAACAATGGCTGATATACCTGAACTGAGAACTGTACTAGTGCAGTCGAAGAATGGTGTTGGTCCTTATAATATTAAAGGCATTGGGGAAAATACTAATACGGCTGTTGCAGCTGCGATAGCGAATGCCGTGGAAGATGCGATTGGCGTGCGGGTATACAGCCTTCCCATTACGGCAGAAAAGGTTCTGGCCGCCCTAAGGGAGAGCAATGTTTAAAAGTGGAAGTATCCTGTTCACACAAAAGAGTTTTCAATAATGGAATTTCTTAACGCAAGTCCATTAGAGATAGTGGTTGTTTTAGTTATTGCGTTTATATTTCTTGGTCCTGAACGAGTTGCGGATGTTGCGAGTTCCTTTGGTCGTATCACACGGAATTTGCGTGCGAACACCGCTGATTTAACTCGAGAAATAGTAACCCGTGAAATTGATCGGCACGAGCCATTAGTACCCTCGGTTGATTTAGGACGCGAACCTGCTGAATCTTCGGATCAAGATATCACCATTAAACCTGATTAAACCTGATGGTGAGTGAGTGTTTTGGATACACTGCGGTTAAGTTACTAAGATTGCGAACAGGTATACCACCGTTATTCCGACACCGACCGCTAGCGTCAAGATCGCTGGTGGTAACAGCATTGCCATCATGGCTTGAATATCAGTGAATTCATGGTTGGTGCGTAGCGCAATTGAGTAGAGAAATGCGGACCATGCTAATGCAATCATTATACTAATGAATTGCAGTATATTTGCTACATTTAAGAGGAGTGGAGTGGCAAATAGAAAGGTTGCGGTAGCGTTTAGGGAGAATGGCATGAGAGCAAAAGTGGCTCCGCCAAGCGTGGCTCGGTAGGATCCTGTTCCTGACAAAATGCGGGAAAATATGTATGTGATGGTTCCATACATAAAAATTGCGGCAAAGATGATAATGAAACCAAATCCAATAGATTGTAGATGGTTGGCGGTGGTGTCTCCAGTGATTGTAATCATCCCATAACTACGTAAAGTGAGGATCGCAGCCACGTTTAGGAGGTATAGACCAATCAAAATGCCAATAGATCGATAAACTGGTTTTTCATATGCGATGTCAAGCATTACCAGCTCAGGGTGCCGGAAAATTAATTTGAACCAACGGATTGTGCTCACCCCTACGTTAGTTTGCGTAGGTTCATAGCGGTGCTTTGGTGCACCAAGCATCAAATATTCCTTAATTGCATGATTGGTTGAACAACGTAATTGTAATTGAAATATTGTGTAGTGTCTCTTCCAAAGTAGTAATTCAATCGGGGCTGATTGTGCACATGGTTCTATGTCAGGCACTATAGTCTTGTATTCAGGGGCGTATTGTAGAAAGAAAATTTATGGTAAACAGTGTGCAAAATAATTCTGTCACAGCAATTTTACTCGCGGCTGGTGAGTCAACGCGTATGGGACAGTTGAAGGCGTTAATGCCTTGGGAAAATGGTGTTCTGATTGAATTCCAAATTGCGGAGTTATTATCTGGTGGGGTAGTTGAGGTGATTGTTGTTGTGGGGGCCTCTTATGAAAAAATCACTCCCTTTGTCAATAAGTTCCGATCCGCTCGCACCGTATTTAATCCGAACTTCAAGAATGGGAAAACTACATCAATAAAAATAGGCGTACGAGCGATGGGAAAAAGGATAAACGATATTTTGGTCATTGGTGTCGACCAGCCACGCCCTAGTCGCGTGATTAGAGATCTCATTGGGTATCATCAAAGTACATCAGCACCAATCACAGTTCCAGTGCATAATGATGCCAGAGGACATCCATTACTTTTTCGCCAGGATTTATTGGATGATATAAATGAGATTCAAGAAGAGTCATTGGGGTTGAGGCAAGTTTTGAAGAAATGGGATGCTGAAATTGCAGAGTTGAGCGTCGAATCGCCAATCGTTCTAATGGATTTGAATACACCAGCTGAATACACGCAAGCGGTGAGACTTTTCAAGAATAGTTAGAGGTCATCTGGCATCAAATTAGCGTGTGCGTTCGAGTAGGTGTAGGTTCCTAATGTTGGGATGTGATATGGGCCATGTATTTGCTGGAAATTAAACGAGCTGACCTATGAAACTCAAGCCCCAGAATATTTTTTATGGTTGGTATATTGTCGCGTCAGGTTTGGTTATAACGGTACTTCAAGGTGGTCTTTATGTTTACGGGTTTGGTGCTTTCTACACGCCATTTCTAAACAGCTTTGGCGCGACACGTGCACAGGTTGCGGGGGTCTTGAGCCTCACTCGTCTTGAGGGTGGCCTTATTGCTCCAGTCGCAGGATTTCTCATTGATAAATATGGTCCAAGACGGTTGATGTTGTTTGGTTTGAGCATGATGGGTCTTGGGTTCGTATTGTTAAGCCGGGCCAGCAATTTGTTTATGCTATACGCGGTTTTTGTGGTAATGGCTACAGGTTCGAGCTTTGGCTCAGCGCGTCCGGTGCAAGTAGCATTAGCTAATTGGTTTATACGCCGTCGTGGACGCGTTATGGGTTTATTGATGACGGGGTTTGGCATCGGCGGGAGTTTGGTTTTTGTTGTAGCGTGGCTTATCGACACATTTGGTTGGAGGTCTGCAGCGGTAATTTCTGGGGTGACAATTTGGGTTGTTGGTTTGCCTTTGTCCTTACTTGTGCGGCATAAGCCTGAAGATATGGGCCTCTTGCCGGATGGTGAGCAACCAAATTCACCGAATGTGGATCAAAGCAAAGAGTTAAATGGCAACAGGGAAAACATCTCTGAGACTGAAGTCGATCTTGAGGAAAACTTCACAGCGCGCCAAGCATTAAAAACACGGGCGTTTTGGATGCTAGTGCTAGTTTATGGGGCGTGGTCCATTTTGCCACCTACATTGTCGGTGCATCAATTCGCATTTTTGCAAGAAGAGGTTGGTATTTCATACTCAGAGGCAGGGTTATGGGTTTCAGCTTTCTCATTTGTGAGTTTGTTTGGCCGCGTTTCTGTTGGATGGATCAGTGACTACATTAATCCACGTTACTTGCTGGCGATATTATACGTTTTGATGGGTGTGGGCATGTTACTGATGTCAACTGTTCATAGTAATTGGCAAATACTTTTGTACATATTGGTGATGGCGCCAGCATATGGTGGTAGCATCCCGTTACGGCCTACTATTCAAGGGTATTTTTTTGGTCGAGAATCCTTTGGGACGATTGGTGGTTTGCTCCAGTTTTTTGACTTGCCTGTTACTGTTGCGTCACCGGTTTTCGTGGGTTATATAGCGGATGTTTGGGATTATCGATTGGGATTTCAAATTGTCGCGGGCTTCGTTGCGCTGGGTGCTTTATTCGTATTGGCTGCGCATCCCCCCAAGCACCGGGACTAGCATTTTTGTAATTTAAGTCGCAGCAATAGGACACGACGGCAGGCAGAGGTGCAGCCTGTACCTGCCGTACGTGAACTGAATTACGATGATTCACGAGCTTCTTTTTGTGCTCGTGTTTCTCGGACCCATTCTCGGGCTGGTGTAACCGTATCAATCACTTGGTTCGTTAATTTGCCGAAATCACCGATTTCGATTTCAACGGTGTCACCGTTTTGTAGAGGACCGAGTCCGCGATGATTTGTACCACATGCAATGACATCGCCTGCTTCAAGTGTGGTGATTGATGTGACCCATGCAATTAATTCAGGGATTTTGTGAGCCATGTCATTGGTGTTGTAATCTTGACGAAGCACACCTTGAACCCACAATTTGATTGGTAATTCTTGTGCATTCGCGATTTCATCAGATGTGACAAGGGCGGGTCCCATTGGTCCGAACGTATGCCATGATTTGCCGATGAAGAAATTGTCTGCACCGGCTGGGCCGATACCTCGACAAGAAACGTCAATGAAATTCGTGTATCCGAATATGTGGTTAAACGCTTCATTTGGTTGTACGTTTGTGGATGTTTTTCCAATGACAATGGCAAATTCTGCTTCATGTTCAAAGACTGTTGCGGGTGCATTAGGTAACATTATCGTGTCACCATTTCCTATCACACTGTTATTCGATTTGTTGAAAGCTGCGATTGGACCTGGTTCTGAGCGTGTTCCGCTCTCCATATAATTGCCTGCCATGCAGACTAGGCGAGTCGGTTTGGGGAGTGGAGCTCGTAAGCGGATGTCATCTCTTGGCACACCTTCACTTCCCGATACAATGGTTTCAATTTCTCCGCGCATAGAATCGAAATTTTCAATAACTTGGTTCATCATCTCTTGCGGTGAGTAATATGCGAGGTTACTCGTAGATGCAGATACATCCACAATGTTTCCATTTTTGAGAACTCCGAGTTTGAAATCCTCATCGAATAGTACGAGTTTCATTTTATCCTGCTTTCTATCGGTGCAATTAAAGTGTAGTTATGAATTATTTTGTGCTTTTTGGGCACGGGTTTCGCGAGACCATGTGCGTTTTAGGGGATCAGAAACATGGTTAGTCAGTTTGCCGAAATTTGAAATTTCAATTTCCATTGTATCGCCGTCTTGGAGTGCCCCTAACCCTTGATGGTTTGTGCCCGTCGCTACCACATCTCCTGGTTCCAAAGTCATAATCCAGGTGATCCACTCGAGTGCTTCTGGGATTTTGTGAGCCATATCACTTGTGTTGTAGTCTTGGCGCAGATCTCCTTGTACCCATAATTTAACGGGTAGATTCAAAGGTTCTGCAACTTCATCAGCGGTGACAATGGATGGTCCAAGGGGTCCAAACGTATGTGGTGATTTGCCATTGAAAAAATTCGATCGTTGGCTCGTGTCCTCTCGATTCCCACGATGGGATACATCTACGATATTCGTGTATCCAAAGATATAGTCATAAGCATCTTCTGCTTTGATGCGTTCGGCTTTTTTCCCAATTACAAATGCCAATTCGGCTTCATGTTCGTAAATTGATGCTCCTGAATCAGGTAGGACGATTGTATCGCCGTTACCAATAATGCTGCTTGTTGATTTATTGAATGCTCCTATGGGTGCTGGTTCAGAGCGTGTTCCGTTTTCCATATAATTCACTGCCATACATACCAATCGCCCGGGTCTTGGTAGCGGGGCTCGTAGTCTGATATCACTTACCGGTGAGCCTTGATTCTTTGAAGCTAGGTTTTCTAGGGCAGCGCGGTGGCTATCGAAATTTTCAATCACGCTGCTGATCATTTGCTGAGGTGTGTTGTGCGGGATCCCATCAGAAATTTCTGATGCGTCGATCACCATCTCGTTTTTCAACACTCCGAGCTTGAAATCTTCACCATACAATACGATTCTCATTGTTCCCTCCTAATCGTACAAATGCTGGTTTCTTTTGTTGATCGATTTGCTTAAAGGGTGTTTTATTTTGTGATCGATCGTTCGCTATTCTACGCATCTCTATGTGCGTGTTGCAAACATAAACATTCCCGTGGAGGCTCTCCAAAATAATGTTGGAGTGAAGAGTCTATTACGTCTGATCGTCCTCTGGTAAAATTCAACTTGAGAATCTTCAGCAAAGGAATATGCAGTGATACTCAGTGACAGAGATATACGAGAAGAGATTAATAATAGGCGGATTACGATCAGTCCTTTTGATGAATCTTGTATTCAGCCGGCGAGTGTAGATTTGCACCTTGATCGCAAGATATTGGTTTTTCGTAATTCTCGGCGACCATTTATTGACATTCATGAAAGCCTAGATGACTTAACCGAAATGGTAGAGATTCAAGATAAAGTCCCATTAATTCTTCACCCGGGTGAGTTTGTGTTAGGGAGTACTGTTGAATCAATTGGTTTGCCGGGAGATTTGGTAGCCCGTTTAGAAGGCAAGAGCTCACTAGGGAGAATTGGTTTGCTTATTCATTCGACTGCAGGCTTTGTCGATCCTGGTTGGCAAGGGAACCTTACCCTTGAGCTCAGTAACGTGGCGAATTTACCGATCACTCTTTATCACGGCATGCGAATTGGACAGATTTCTTTTTTGCGTCTAACAAGTGCTGCAGAGCGGTTGTATGGCAGTCCTGAATTGGGTAGTAAGTATCAAGGCCAAACTGATCCGACTGCAAGCAAGATTTATCAAGATTTCAAATCTCCCTGATGGAATCGAGTGTGCCTTATTTGAGTAGGGCCGTTGATCTAGCTCAACGCGCTGTCGGTAGGGTGAGCCCGAACCCTGCTGTTGGAGCGGTGATTGTACGGGAAGATATCATTGTGGGTGAAGGATTCACCCAGCCTCCCGGAGGATCGCACGCAGAAATTGTGGCGCTTGAACGAGCAGGAGATGCTGCTGTTGATGCCACATTGTATGTGACTTTGGAACCTTGCTCCCATTATGGAAGAACTCCGCCTTGCACACAGGCGATCGTTAAGTCAGGTGTAAAAGAGGTACATTTTTCTGCATTGGATCTCGCTCCGTGGTCAAGTGGCAAGGGAATTGAAGAACTTGAACAAGCGGGCATTCGAACTGTAATACATGGTGACCATCAACCTTCAATTGATTTGAACGCGGCTTACGTGAAATTTGCGAGTCATGGTATGCCGTGGGTCCTTGCGAAGTATGCAATGAGTATTGATGGGAAAATAGCAACTCGGACTGGAGATTCCCGGTGGATTACAGGTGAAGAGTCTCGGGCTAGAGTACATGAAATCCGTGCTAGTTCTGATGCAGTGATGGTAGGGATAGGAACGGTTCTTGCAGATGATCCTGAATTGACCGCTCGTCCCGAAACTAAATTTGCTTTTGAAGAACAACCGTTGCGTGTCGTTGTTGATAGTGAGGGCCGAATTCCAAGCGACGCGAAGATGTTTCAAAATCGCGCGCCAGTTTTAATCGCGGTTGCTAATCAAGATGCGGCGCAGCGACTCTCTAAAAAACTTGACCAAGACGTCACTATTCTCGTTATGCCTGGTTCGGACAACCGTGTGTCTGTCCGCAACCTGCTGGCTGCCTTGGCAGAGAGAGATGTTGTGAATCTTATGGTTGAAGGCGGCGGGACTTTACTGGGGGCGCTTTTTGATGAAGATTTAGTGGATGAGGTGATCGGTTGTATTGCTCCAGTTATTGTTGGGGGAGCCAATGCCCCGAGCCCGGTGAGGGGCGCTGGAGTTGAAATGCTTGCAGATGCTAATCGTATGCAACGCGTTCGTATTGAAAGCGTTGGCAGTGATGTTTGGTTCATGGGTTTTATAGCCCGATAAGTCTGATGCAGCTCCTCGTCTTGTTATCGTGTCATGAACGACAGGAGCGGTTGTATTTTGGCAGTAGAACTCCCAATGCTATAATTCCCTCATGTTTAGTGGAATCGTCGAAAGTACAGGCAGTGTTGTTGAAATAGATGGTGCTCAACTAGTGGTTGATGCGACTGATATTGTTGAGAAATTGCACGAAGGCGATAGCTTGTCGGTTAATGGAGCGTGCCTTACCGTTACTAATGTTGAAGGCGGCAATGTGCGGTTTGGTTTGATGCCAGAGACCTTAAGGCGAACGTCCTTGGGCCGATTGACGGTTGGCGATGCCGTTAATTTGGAGAGTGCCCTTGTGTATGGTGGGCAGATTGGTGGGCATTTGATGCAAGGGCATGTAGATGCTACGGGAGAACTAGTGTCACGTGACCCTGATGGCGATGCGTTAGTGATTGGAATTAAGGCTCCTTCAGCGTTAACCCCATATATAGTGGAAAAAGGTTTTATTACAGTTGAAGGTGCAAGCCTAACGATCATTTCGATTAACGAAGCCGTATTTAAAATTTCATTAGTAGAGTACACACAAAATGCCACAACTTTGGCCAAACTTCCAATTGGGGCAAAATTGAATTTAGAAGTTGATATGATTGCTAAGTATGTTGAACGGATGCTGGAAGACCGCAATATTCCTACATCGACTGATTCGTAACGCGTTTAAGAGAGGATCATAATGAAATGCCAGTGGTAAGTGATGTGCAAACAGCTATCGACGAGATAGCGAAGGGAAACTTTGTCATTATTGTTGATGATGAAGACCGTGAAAATGAAGGAGATCTTGCGTTTGCTGCTGAAAAAGTAACTCCAGAAAAAATTGCTTTCATGGCGAATCATGCTCGTGGGCTGATCTGTGCTCCGATAAAAGCTGAACAACTTGAAAATTTACAGCTGCCACTGATGGTTGAAAATAACACGGCACCTTTATCGACAGCGTTTACTGTTACCGTTGATGCCACATCAAAATTTGGAGTGTCTACAGGTATATCTGCAGCGGACCGATCAGCAACAATTAAAGCGCTTATAGATCCCGATAGCAAGTCAGATGATCTTGCTCGTCCCGGGCATATCTTCCCCTTGCGTTACCGTGAAGGAGGAGTGCTAATGCGTGCGGGGCAGACAGAAGCAATTATTGATCTGGCTGTACTTGCTGGATTACATCCATCTGGAGTGATCTGTGAGATCATGAAAGAGGATGGGACAATGGCACGTATGCCTGATCTTCAGGTGTTTTCGGATGAGTTTGATATTCCAATTGTGACAGTAGCGCAGATCATCGCGTATCGTCATGCACGTGAAAGCCTGGTGGAGCGAGTTGCGACTGCACAACTTCCAACGAAACATGGGATGTTTGTAACCCATGGATATAAAAGCTCGATTGATTTTAATGAACATATTGTCTTGGTAATGGGTGATATTGATCCTGAAACCCCGACGTTGGTTCGGGCGCACAGCGAATGTGCAACTGGAGATGTTTTGGGAAGTAGTCGTTGTGATTGTGGTGATCAGGTAGAACTTGCCTTACAGCGGATAGCAGCTGAAGGAAGTGGTATTTTTATGTATCTACGTCAAGAAGGTCGAGGGGTTGGGTTGCACAATAAATTGCGCGCTTACGCGCTTCAAGACCAAGGATTGGATACCGTAGAAGCGAATGAAGAACTAGGATTTCTTCCGGATCTTCGTGATTATGGCGTAGGAGTTCAGATTCTGCTAGATCTGGGCGTGAAGAGGATGAAAATTATGACAAATAACCCTCGCAAGCTTGCCGGCCTTGAAGGTTTTGGGATTGAAGTGGATGAGATAGTTCCGATTCAGGCAAAGGTTACGCCATTTAACAGGCGTTATCTAGAAACGAAAAAAGGAAAAATGGGGCACCTGTTAACAAATCTTGAGTCACCTGATCAGGATGATAGAGATCAAACAGCCCCTAAAGAAGGAACTGATGGCAGGAATTGAATGGCATGGTGATCAAGCGGGTAGGTTAGTAAGCGAAAATCGTAACATTCGTATAGGGGTCGCAGTCTCTAGATTTAACGATGAGGTTACATCTCGTTTACTGCAGGGTGCAAAACAGGTTTTTGAGACCTCTGGTAGTGATCATGATGTTTTCTGGGTCCCTGGTGCATTTGAATTGTCAACAATGGCTGGTGTGTTGGTACAAAGGGATTATGATGCAGTTTTGTGCCTCGGTGCGGTGATCCGTGGCGAGACGTTACACTTTGATTATATTGCGCATGCTGTCGCGCGAAGCCTTGCAGACCTGGGAATTCAGCACGGTAAGCCGGTTCTTTTTGGTGTTCTGACGACAGATACTGTTGAACAGGCAATGGAGCGTTCAGGTGGAGGGCAGGGGAATCGTGGAGCGGATGCGGCTTCGGGAGCACTGGAGATGGTTAACCTTCTTCGGCAGCCGAAAAACGATTGATATAACGGTCAAACCAGCAGTTATACATTTTCCTGCTTTGTGTGAACTAGTCTAGTGCAGCCCTTTTTCGTTGATAGTCATACTCATATCAATCAATTTGATACAGATGAAATCTCATCGATTGTCGAACGGGCTAAAATATCTGGGGTTGGCCTAATTCTCGCAGCGGGTACGACAATTGAATCGTCAAAGAGCTGTGTTTCCCTTGCTGATGAAGTTCCGCTTGTGGAAGCATGTGTTGGTGTGCATCCGATGGATCTGAAAGGCCGTCTGAACGCCGAGATGTTTGGTGAATTGCGTGAATTGGCGTTACTTCCAGCAGTTGTTGCCATAAGTGAGATTGGTTTGGATTACATGGAAGGCCGCCCGGATAAAGTTTGGCAAGAGGAGGCTTTCCGCCTTCAAATTCGTATCGCGCTGGAAGTAAACAAGCCAATTATTTTCCACAATCGGGAAGCTGGTCTGGAACCACTACGTATGCTTAAGGAAGAAGGAGCTGAGAACGTAGGGGTGATTGCGCATTACTTCCAGGGGTCAATTGCATACGCCGAAGCGTGTCTAGAGCAAGGGGTTTTGTTATCGTTTGCGAAGCCATTATTACGAGATCAAGGCTTGCAGGAAATTGCTGGTCTTTGCCCTTTGGATCAAATTGTTATTGAAACTGATTCTTTTCCCCAGCCGTACAAAAAAAATCGTGAAACCTGGACTGAACCGCATCATCTGATTCAGGTGGCAGAGTGTCTGGCTAAAGTGAAGAGCGTCTCAATGGATGAAATCAAGGAGGCAACTTTTAAAAATATACAACGTGTATTAGGATGATTATTGATAGAGCGTTGGGATGGAAGTCTGTTGATTATTATATTGTGAGGCGAAGAAAATCGAGAGATATGAGAGGTGCGTATGACAGCTAACGTTAATAAATTTGTTGCAGAGTTTGTGGGGACTTTTGCTCTTATATTCATTGGTGCTGGGGCGATTATTACTGATCATGTGACTGGAGGGCAAATTGGGATCGTTGGGATCGCTTTGGCGCATGGACTTACTGTTGCGACAATGGTTTCTGCAATCGGATATATCTCTGGAGGCCACATCAATCCGGCGGTCACGATCGCGTTTTTGGCGACACGCCGTATTCCTCCTTTGACTGGGGCACTTTACATTGTGGCTCAGATTATTGGAGCGAGTCTTGCTGCTCTTTTTCTTGCTACTATTTTTTCTCAGGAGCAATGGCAAGCCGTGAATCTTGGGACCCCCGGCGTTGCAAACATTAATGTGGGCACTGCTATTGCTGTTGAAGCAGTGTTAACGTTTTTCTTGGTCTTCGTAATATTTGGGACGGCAGTTGATCCAATGGGACCGAAAGGTATAGCCGGGTTTGGTATTGGGTGCGTGGTTATGCTCGATATTTTTATGGGTGGACCTTTAACAGGTGCGGCTATGAATCCCGCTCGAGCATTTGGCCCTGCGTTAATTAGTGGCAGTTGGCAAGATCACATTCTTCTCTATTGGCTTGGTCCTATTACAGGTGCACTCGCAGCAGGGTCCTTATATCACTTCGTTCTACGAAGCCATTCTGATGAATAGAGTATGAAAGCTCTCTAATTCGAGGGTACGTTTGAATCAGAATAAAAACGCCGCGGGGATAAATCCGCGGCGTTTTAAATTAGCTTAGTCCTAAGATATCGCTTGCTTAAAGCTTAAGGTGTGATTCCTCTATGCGTCAGGATGGTTTTCAAACCAGTCAGCGTTTAGTTTCGAGTAGGAACTCCATTGCTCAGGTAGGTCTGGCTCATCAAAGATTGCTGTTACAGGGCAAACTGGCTCACATGCTGCACAATCAATACATTCGACTGGGTTGATGAAGTACATATTGTCGTCGTCTGTTGTAGCAATGCAGTCGACTGGGCAAACTTCAACGCATCCGGCATCTTTTAGGTCAATGCATGGTTCCGCGATTACGAAGGTCATAAAATCTCCTCTTCAAATTCAAATTTCAAGCAGTTCAGTGAGTCTCTTCCAATATTTCTTTGGAATTATACTACGAGACTGTTTTTATTGTACAAGTATTTTTGCATAACATTTGATATGTTATTGGATCTCCAAATGATTCATAGCGTTGCAAGTGGATTATATTTATTCACAATTGGGAGACGGCGATCTCTTCCGAAGGCACGAGGCGTGATTTTAACGCCTGGAGGTGCTTGCCGCCGCTTGTATTCACTTTTATCCACTAGCGCAACCGCCTGTTTTACTAATTCGAGATCAAAACCCATTTCTACCATATCTTCGATACTACGGTCTTTTTCAACATAGGCTTCTAGGATTGGATCTAAAGTTGAATATGGAGGAAGGCTGTCAATGTCTTTCTGGTTTTCTCTGAGTTCTGCCGAGGGTTCCTTGTCAATAATTTCTCGGGGGATCAACTCGAATTCGGCACTTTCGTTGATTCGTTCTGACAATTCGTAGACGAGGGTTTTGGGGACATCTTTGATGACTGCAAAACCACCTGCCATGTCTCCATATAGGGTCGCATAACCCGTTGCCATTTCGCTCTTGTTTCCAGTGGTGAGTACAAGCCAACCGAACTTATTTGAGACAGCCATAAGAATGTTTCCGCGAATACGAGCTTGTAAATTCTCTTCAGCAGTATTTGGCTTTGTATCCGCGAACACCGGTTCTAGTGTTGAAAGTAAAGTGTTGAAAGTTGTTTCAATCGGAATTGTCTGAATATTTACTCCCAGGTTTTTAGCTAATTGAATTGAATCATTTACACTACCTTCTGATGAAAAACGTGTTGGCATTGTGATCCCGGTGACATTTTCTGCGCCGAGTGCTTCCACTGCAAGTACCATGGTTAACGCTGAATCTATTCCCCCTGACATCCCAATCAAGACTTTTTGAAACCCACTCTTTGTAACGTAGTCACGTGTTCCTATAACAAGGGCGTGATGTACCTCTTCAACTGAGTCAAGCGGTGTCCATCGCTCTTGGGATTCTAGTTTGGGTTTTGTAGACATTTCTGGATTGTCGTCAGGGATGCTGTAGTGGATGACTTTTGAGGTAGCATTCGTAGGATCTATGCGTTTTTGCTGCAAGGTTTCGGTATCGAAATCCATTATGAGAAGGTCTTCTTCAAATTGTTTTGCTTCACCGAGAAGAAGTCCATTGTGATCAAGAATCATACTAGATCCATCGAAAACTAATTCGTCTTGGCCACCAACCAGGTTTGTATAGGTTACGATGACGTTGTTATCTTGTGCTCGTTTCTTCAGCATTTTGTATCGGTCATTTCGTTTGTTGCGGTGATAAGGAGATCCATTAATGTTGACAATGATTTCTGCTCCTGCCGCACATTGGTCCGACGTTGGTCCATCTTCAAACCAGATGTCTTCGCAGATATTTACTCCTATTCTTATTCCTCGTACCGTGAAAACTGGGTATTCCGCACCTGCTTCAAAATACCGTTCTTCGTCAAATACTCCATAGTTGGGGAGTAGGATTTTGTGATAGATGTTGATTAAATTTCTGTTACTGAATATAGCTGCTCCGTTAAAGATGTCAGTATCAATTCTTTCAACGCATCCGACAACTGCAGCAATACCTGTAGAGTTTTCGATGATTTTTTCAAGGTATGACTTTGCTTCAGCCAAGAAACTAGGCTTGAGTAAAAGATCTTCGGGAGGGTAACCAATTAGGGCGAGCTCAGGAAAGGCGATTAGATCAATTCCCTTATCGCGTGCAGCATGTATATATTCGATTATTTTTTGAGAATTGCCGTCTAAATCTCCGACGGTTGAGTTTATTTGGGCGAGACCGATACGAAACTGGCTCATTCCATTTTCCTATGTAAATGTGACGGGAGTATAACATGGGAGAAATATCTCTGATGCTTTTCCCTTTAGAAAAACATTTTTGATCGTGTTGTTTGGTAATGGAAAAAATATCCAGAATTACTTTACGAGCATGATAAACAGATACTCTTTGGCGTTTGACAGTGATGTCTTGTGTCTAATACAGTCATCCAAAGCGTACAAATGTGCGTTAAGGCTAGCTGAGAATGAGGTGGTGGATCATGGATCTTGAAGAAGAGATTGCAAAACCAACTGTAGATGAGATGAGTGTTAGACCAAATCTGGATAATTATCAGGAGATGACTGCGACCTTTGAATGGGAGGATATGTACAGCGAGCTCGATTGGCTCCCAGGTGGAGGCTTAAATAAGGCTTACGAATGTATTGATCGTCATGCGGAAGGACCGAAACGAAATAAGCCTGCATTAATTTGGGAAGGAAAGAACGGAGAGCAGGAAACCTACACGTTTCAAGAGCTTCGAAGAGAAACGAATAAGGTGGCGAATGCGTTGAACGAAATTGGGATTAAGAAAGGTGATCGCGTTTTCCTTTTTTTGGAGCGGATTCCAGAATTGTATTTTTCCTTTTTTGGAATTTTAAAAATTGGAGCTATCGCAGGTCCATTGTTTTCTGCTTTTGGCCCTGATCCAGTGCGAGATCGTCTTGAAGATGCAGGTGCGGTCGCTCTTCTTACATCTCCAGATTTGCGGGAACGAGTTGCCACTATAATAGATGATTTACCTGCACTGAAGCATGTAATTGTTATTAATAAAGATGGTCGGCATGAAAACCCTCCCATGGGATCCAAGGATGTTTCTTATGAGACCATTGTAGGCGCAGCTTCTGATGAATTTACGATTGAAAATACGACGATGTACGATTATTCCGTGATGCACTATACCTCTGGCACTACCGGTAAGCCAAAAGGAGCTGTACATCGACATTTAGCTATTGTTCAACAATACGCAACAGGGAAATGGGTTCTTGACTTACAAGAGGATGATTTGTACTGGTGCACAGCAGACCCAGGTTGGGTTACAGGTACGTCATATGGGATGTTTGCACCATGGAGTAACGGTGTTACACAGCTAATTGATGAAAGTGGATTCAGCGCGAGTCGGTGGTATGAGATGATCCAGCGTCATAAAGTGACAGTTTGGTACACAGCTCCTACGGCAGTGCGTATGTTGATGAAGGCTGGTGAGGATATTCCTGCAAGATATGACCTTTCATCGCTACGCCATATCAATAGTGTGGGAGAGCCTCTCAATCCGGAAGCTGTTGTATGGGGACAAGGTGTTTTTGGTCAACCGATTCATGATAATTGGTGGCAAACTGAGACGGGCGCTATTTTGATTGCTAATTATGCTTGGATGCCGGTTCGACCGGGTTCAATGGGGCGTCCGATTCCTGGAATCCGTGTGGGTATTTTGGATGATGAGTATAATGAATTGCCACCGGGCCAAGATGGGCACTTAGCGATACGATCTGGTTGGCCATCCCAGTTCCATTCTTATTGGCAAGCTCCTGAGCGTTATAATTCACGATTCCTGAAGGGGTGGTATATCACCGGAGACAAAGCTCGTCAAGATGAAGATGGATATTTTTGGTTCATGGGGCGCGCTGATGATGTCATCAATACGGCTGGACATCTTGTTGGACCTTTTGAGGTTGAAAGTGCGCTTATTGAACATCCTGCGGTTGCTGAGGCAGGTGTTATCGGTAAACCAGATCCAATTGCTATGGAAGTTGTTAAGGCATTTGTAGCGTTAAAAGAAGGATATGAAGTGACAGATGAACTTCGACGAGATCTTAACCGGTTTGCTCGTACGAAACTTTCATCTGCAGTTGCGCCTAGGGAAATAGAGTTCGTAGATTCATTACCGAAAACACGAAGTGGGAAAATTATGCGTCGTCTGCTGAAAGCTAGAGAACTGGGATTGCCAGAAGGTGACATATCGACGCTTGAGGATGATTAATTTGGGTGCGACAAGGATCATTCAATCGGAATGGTAGTTAATTTGCATCTCTTGTTTTTTCTGCGCGTTTCATTGAAGGACGACGGCCTGGAATCATTTATAGTGTTGAAAAATTTGGAGGTCATGAAATGGCGAGAGTGCAAAGGTTATTAGAAGAGCTAAGTAATGCTTACGCGCCTACAGGATTTGAAGCTCCAGTGAGAGAAATTTTCCGAAGAGAGATTGTACCATTGGCGCATTCAGTTGAGACAGATGGACTGGGTTCTGTGGTTGCCAGGCAGAGTCAACTGGATGGGGTGCCAAAAATCATGTTGGCGGGCCATATGGATGAAGTCGGCCTGATGGTTAAATACATTACTTTAGATGGGTATGTGAAATTTCAAACATTAGGTGGCTGGTTGGATCAAAGCCTAATAAATCAACGGTGGGTTATTGCCACAAAGAATGGACACGTGCACGGGCTGACTGGTATCAAAACGCCACACGTAATTCCAGCTGATGCACGAGGCAAGATCTTTAAACGCGAAGAGATGTTTATTGATGTTGGAGCGACAGACAAAGAAGATGCTGAACAGCGCCTTGGAATTCAACCAGGGGATCCAATAGCTCCTGATAGCAAATTCCAAGTCTTGAATGACAGCCCCTTGTATTTGGGCAAGGCCTGGGATGACCGTATTGGCGTTGCTGCAATGATTGAGATATTTCGTTCATTGAAGGAGACAACGTTACGCAATGCACTTTATGGTGTTGCCACCGTGCAAGAGGAGGTTGGCCTAAGGGGTGCGCAAACAAGTTCTACTCTTGTATCTCCTGATATCGGGATTAATCTTGAGTCAGGTGTGGCAGCAGATTACCCAGGTATTACCCA
Organism: SAR202 cluster bacterium; assembly: GCA_009392005.1. Taxonomy (GTDB): domain Bacteria; phylum Chloroflexota; class Dehalococcoidia; order UBA6926; family VFHL01; genus VFHL01. The sequence continues at coordinate 73,845 of VFHL01000003.1, read as the reverse complement.
GGACGAAGCACAAGAAAAATTAGGTGATGGTCCCGGTATTTTTCTTCATGATGCATCAATGTTACCGAATCTAAAACTTCGTGACTTTATTGTCGAGGTAGCGAAAGAGGAATCTATACCAGTTCAATACGAAATCCTTAGTGGTTATGGCGAAGATGGAGCACAGATGCAAAGATCACGTAGCGGTATACCTGCTATTAATATTTCTGTCCCAACTCGATATCTTCATAGCCACAACGGCGTGATTCACCGCAGTGATTTTGATAATGCGATTGCTTTGGTTGTTGCAGTGATAAAAAGGCTAGATCAATCTGAAGTCGATCGTATCAGTAAATTTGACTGACAAACTTTGTTTGACTGGATTAGGCTTTTTGGTGAAAACATTTCGAATTTCAAGGTGATTTGTTATCTACTCAACAGATCATTTTCTATGGAAAGACTTAGGGTTCACCTAGATTTGGCCGCGGCTTCCGGATTGTAAGAACGATTGGGGCAGCTGTTAAAGTTAATATCGCGAAGGCAATGAAAACTGGTTGAAAACTTCCTAGAACATCAAAGGTAATGCCGGCTACAACTGGAGCGAACATAAAACCGATTTCACCTGTTGTTGAGAGAACTCCTTGAATCGTCCCAAATGACTTGCGGCCGAATAAGTCGCCTTGCAATGCGGGTCGAAGCACCACAGTTCCTCCAAAGCCAAGGCCCCAAAAGATTAAGAAAATAGGGATTAACCAAACACGGGAAGAGTCAAAAAAGGCGAGTATGATGACTGCAATTGATTGCAGGAAAAGAGCGATGGCCGCGGCTTTTTGCTTATCCCAGTAATCGGCGAGGTAACCGAAACCTAATCTCCCAAATATTGTTGAGAGTGGTATTACAGTAAGTAAGAGAGCTGCTGCTCGCCGAGAATACCCAACACTTTGCATAAATGGTGTTTCGTACACTTGGATTGCAGAAATCGCAAGGAATCCCATGCTGAATCCAAGAGCTAGGAACCAAAATGCCTGGGTTTGTACGGCGTCCCGAACGCCTATATTGATCTCGGTGATTTCATTAGAATCTTCGGGGGTTTTTGAGGGTTTGATTCCATCAGGCCATAAGCCATAATCTTCGGGACGTTTGCGCACTATCGCAGTTGCCGGGATGATTAGAAACCAAGTGACAATTCCTGCTACCATGACCGCGGTTCTCCATCCATAAGAGTCAATGAAGAATAGGAATGGGACTGTCATTATTCCAGCGAGAGCATACCCTAAGCTTTGAGTTCCTAATGCTCGGCCACGCTTTTGTATAAACCAGTTTGGAACGGCTGCTCCCGTTGCATTCCACATGCCGCTCGCTCCAAGATTTGCCAATATGAACGTGAAGTAGAAACCCCATAACGTTTGGGTAAATCCGAGCAGCAAAAGACCTAGACCCATCAAGAAAATGCCACCTGCCATCAGAGGTCGCGGACCAATTTTATCGAAAGAATAACCCAAAGCTGGGGCGACTATCATATGAATCGCACCCATGAAAAGGTAGACGGACGAAATTGCTGTATATGACCAGTTCATTTCTTCACGCATAGGCGTGATTAGCAATGTAAACCCATAAAACAGGATGCCTCCTTGATAAATATTTAAGAAGACAGCGAGCAGTACAATCCACCAACCATAGAATATGTTCGGCCGGCGATTTACAGGGATTTTTAGCATGCCACTTGTTGTCCAGATTGGCCGCTTGTATTAGGGATTGGAGGTTTTGTTGCGATGATGTTGTGAAACAAATTGCCGTCGTGGGATAGAATCAATCTCCGTATACTAACGCTTGGTGTATTGTTTCCTTTTACGTGCTCGTACAAAGCCGTATTTGTTTCGTTCTTTAGCACGCGAGTCTCTTGTTAAATAACCAGCTTTTTTGATTGATGGTCTTAAATTGGAATCCGAACTTAGTAATGCCCTCGCGACCCCGTGTCTGATTGCTTCTGCTCGGCCAGTTATGCCGCCTCCAGTTACTTTGATAGAAGCGTCAAATTTATCAGCGGCATTGACGAGCAGGAGGGGCGACAAAATACTGCGGCGATGCACTTCAAGAGGAAAACTTTCTATAAGAGGTTTGCCATTGATGATAAAATTCTGGCCTGTCCCAGGATACAGGCGAACACGAGCTATCGCCGTTTTGCGACGACCAGTTCCATAATGATAAGTCTGTTGGGCCATTAGGTTTCTCCTATTTGGGCAATTACGCGAATTTAATTCGTCTTAGATTCGTCTGAACTATCTTCAGTGTTAGCTTCAGTGGTGTTGTCAGCATCAAGCGGTTTTTCGTCACTTGATGGCTGTGCTTCCGCAGTTTCCTCAACAGCGGATGGTGCTTCTTCTGTTACAGCTTCTCCCATCGCTTCATTCGCGAGGCGTTCTTTAAGCCTTCGACGTTTGCGGGCATTCTTTTTGGGTGTTGGGGATTTGCCTTCCCCCCAGTTTATTTGAGCTACATGTGGGTGGTCCGGTCCCGCATAAACATTAAGTTTACGGAACATTTGCCTTCCAAGGGCATTATGTGGAAGCATGCCGCGGACAGCGAGTTCAATGACCCTTGTGGGATGCGTATCTAGCATCTTGCCAAGTTTAGTTTCATGTAGTCCGCCTGGATATCCAGAGTGGCGGTAATATGTTTTGTCGACGATTTTTTTCCCTGTCACTCGGATTTTTTCTGCGTTAACGACAATTACATGGTCGCCCGTGTCGAGATGCGGCACGTATTCGGGTTTATGCTTGCCCTTTAGCAGTTGAGCTATTTTAGAGGCAAGGCGCCCAAGGGTTTCGCCTTCGGCATCAATGACGTGCCAGTCACGTTTGATGTCTGAAGGTTTTGTGCTATACGTTTTCATAAATGTTTTCGTCCAGTCTTTCGTGGCAATAATTTACTTTAATTAAGGAGAGGCCGTTTGAGGGTAGCGACCAAGGAGCGGCTCCTCGCCTAGGGCATTGTATCATCTGCGCGAATTCTTCTATAGAGAGTTTTTCTTCACCAACTCGTATTAGAGCGCCTGTGGTGCGCCTGATTTGTTGAGGCAAGAATCCATTTGCTTCCATCTCTATGATAACCATTTCATTTTCTTCCCATACATTTGCGCAGGAAAATTTGCGTATGGTTGTGATTTCGTCGGTGGGGTTAGATATAAAAGACAGCATATCGTGTTCCCCAACGAGATTCCCAGCGGCTTTTTGCATCAAGGACACGTTCAGTTTGGATCTCCAGTGGAGGGTGAAATTTCTGTGGATCGCTGAGGGTGCATGGCGATTAAGAATTGAATATCTATAAGTCCGGCTTCGTGCATCTCGTCTTGGGTTGAAATGGTCATTAACGAAAGCAGCTTTGCGGACAGTAATATCTGATGGAAGGTAATGGTTTAGCCCGCTACGGTATTTGTCTGAAGAAAAAGATGTGTTCGTTTGGAAAGTGGCCACCTGTCCCTCTGCGTGCACCCCTGCGTCAGTTCTGCTTGCTCCGATTAATCTTGTTCGTTCGTTTGTAAGCATGAAGATAGCGTTTTCTATGCAGCCTTGTATCGTTTGGGTCGATTCTTGCTGCAATTGGAAGCCAGAGTACCTGGTGCCTTCATATTCCAAAACTAGAAGTACTTTGCTCATGAATAGGTTGAGTGTCTCATTGGTACAATTGGTCTCGCTGATAGTTGAAACCATTTGTACCAGGTTTTCGCATTTCTGTTAATGATTTTTTAGACTAGCTGGATCATCGCCATCGGTGCACCATCACCACGCCGAGGTCCTAGTTTGACGATTCGAGTATATCCGCCGGGGCGGTCTTCATATCGCTCCGCCAAGCTTTCGAAAGTTTTTTTGACGGTCTCGTTAGATACGATGAATTTTAATGCCTCTCGTCTGTGATGCAGACTCGTTGCCAGTAATTGTTGCTTTTCCGAATCACTTTTTTGTTCTGCCTCGACGGCGGCTCGATGTCCTTTTTTTCCTAATGTGATCATCTTTTCTGTTAAACGACGAATTTCTTTTGCTTTTGGCTCCGTTGTCGTCAATTCTTCATGATTTAAGAGGTCAGTTGTAAGATTTCGAAGCATCGACAGTCTAGGCGCAGTTTTCAAGCCGAGCTTCCTACCAGCTTTTCTATGTCGCATTGCTATTCCTCCGTCACTTAATCTGGTAAGAAAGTCCGTCCAGTGGTTGGTGGGACGGGTTCTATTTCTGATGTGTCTTCCTCCCCGGTTGTCGAGTAGGAAGTCAATACTTCTGTAGCTGTATCTGCACCATCCGGATAGCCTTCTTGATCACCTGAAGTTTGGATGGCGCCGATTTGAGTTAAATGTTCCTTTAATTCTTTTAGAGAGCGTTCTCCAAAATTGCGCAGTGCGAGAAGTTCAGTATCACTTCTTTCTAAAACCTCGCCTACGGTGTTGATGTTGCCTCGGCGAAGGCAGTTTGAAGTTCGTGCGGAAAGTTTCAGATCCTCAATTGAGAGGTTGTACAACTCATCTGGTAGTTCAGATGTTTCCTTTGGGCGTTGCTGATCTGGCTCTGGGACTGGTACGGGGTCACCCATACTAGTGATGAGCGACAAATATCCCGCTAATATGCGTGCGGCTTCTGAAGCCGCTTCTTTAGGACCAATAGTCTCATCTGTATGGATTTCCATGACTAAACGATCGTAGTCAGTTATTTGTCCTACGCGGGTATGCTGTACTTCATAATTCACATTGCGAATTGGTGTGAACACTGCATCTACTGGTATTTCACCGATCATAGCCTCTTCGTTTTCTTCACTTGGAGACTTGTAGCCAACCCCTTGCATCACTTGAAATTCAGCTGAAAGGCTAGCATCTTTGCTATCCAAAGTCGCAAGGTGGAGGCCAGGGTTCACAATTTCATATTCACCGGCTTTTTGAATATCCCCGGCTTTTACTGTCCCTTCGCCAGTCCAATCTAATGTCATAGACACCGGTGCTTCTTGCGGTGCAACCGGGCGGAATCTGATTCCTTTGACGTTCAAAAGGAACTCGATTACGTCTTCCTTCATATGTTCTATTGTTGAGTATTCGTGTTGTACGCCATCGATTTTTACGGATGTAACAGCGTAACCTGGAAGTGCACCCAATAAAACCCGGCGCAAGGCATTTCCAAGTGTTGAACCAAACCCACGTCCTAATGGCTGAAATATAAATTTCCCATAGTCAGGCGTCAACTCGACAACTTCAATCTCCGGTAATAATGATTCTGTCAAAACTTTTCCTCGTCTCTTATCGAGAGTAGAATTCAACGATTAGTCGTTCGTCAATTCTACTATCGATTTCTGAGCGTTCCGGAAGTCCAACGACCTTCCCTTGCATAGCTGATGGGTCGAGTGTAACCCATGATGCGGGGGTACGCTTTTGGATCTCCTGGGTAACGATACTGTAATATTCACTTCTTTGGCCGCGTTCAGTCCAAGCGAGGACTTGGCCTGGCTGAACCAAGTATGATGGGATGTTCGTTTTTCGTCCATCGACACTGATATGTCCGTGACGAACCAACTGCCGTGCTTGCGCTCGGGAATCCGCAAATCCTAATCGATAAACGGTGTTGTCCAGTCGGCTTTCAAGTATCTGAAGGAGGTTTTCGCCTGTCAGACCAGTTCGCCGTTTGGCCTCATCATAGTGTTTTCGGAACTGCTTCTCCAGCACCCCGTACATTTGGCGTGCTTTCTGCTTTTCCCGCAGTTGCGTGCCCCATTCTGACAACCGTCTTCTTCTCGTTGGTTGCTCACCAGGCGTGCTTCGCCTGCGCTCAATCGCGCACTTTGGGGTTAAACAACGTTCACCTTTTATAAATAATTTTTGTCCAGCGCGCCTGCATTGACGACAAACTGGTCCAGTATATCTTGCCAACAAATCCTCCTATACGCGACGTCTTTTTGGAGCTCGCGTTCCATTATGTGGAATTGGCGTCACATCGCGAATACTTGTTATTGTGAGCCCAGCTGCTTGCAGAGCTCGTATCGCTGCTTCACGACCACTACCTGGTCCTCGCACGTGAATGTCTATTTGCCGTAGCCCATGTTCCATTGCACTTTTTGCCGCTTCATCAGCGGCTTTTTGCGCGGCGAATGCTGTTCCTTTTCGTGAACCACTAAACCCCGCTGTTCCTGAAGAACCCCAAGCGAGAGTATTACCATTTGAGTCAGTTAAAGTCACCACAGTATTGTTGAATGTGGATCTGATGTACGCGCGCCCAACAGGAACGGATTTCCGTTCTCGTCTTCTAACGCGCTGTCGTCGTCCTCGAGTCGTCATATACTATAATCTTTCTTTTATTCTATCGTGTAGTTACGCGACGACGGCCCGCTACGGTCTTGGCCTTACCTTTTCGTGAGCGGGCATTGGTCTTTGTCCTTTGCCCCCTAACTGGTAATCCTTGTCGGTGACGGAGCCCTCTATAGCTACCTATGTCCACCAGTCGACGGATGTTTAATCCGATCTCTCGTTTGAGATCTCCTTCAATTAAGTAACCCCCGCGTTCTACAACATCTCGCAAACGCGATAGTTCTGCTTCATTCATATCGCCGACTTTGGTATTCGGGTCTAGATTCGCTTTATCGACGATCTCAGCCGCTAGTGTCGGGCCAATACCATAGATGTATCGGATTGAGAAGGGAACTTTCTTGTCATTTGGTATGTCTACACCGCCCACCCGGGCCATACGAATCCTCCTATAATTATCCTTGTCGCTGCTTATGCTTGGGTGTCGAGCAAATCACTCGCACCACTCCTTTTCTACGAATCACCTTGCATTTTGCGCACCGGCGAGTTACGGATGCTGATACACGCATTATGCTCCTATCTGAACCTGTAAGTTATACGCCCTCGGGTCAGGTCGTAGGGTGACAGGTCAACCAGAACCTTGTCACCGGGTAAAATACGGATGAAGTTAAGTCTAATCTTTCCCGACACATGTGCTAGCACTTTATGATCATTTGCAAGCTCTACCCGAAACATTCCATTTGGGAGTGCCTCTTTTATGGTTCCTTCTACTTCAATAGCTTCTTTTTTTGCCACAGTTCTCCAATACCGACGACTATATCAAAGTGGGGCCAGCATAGTATGCCACACTCTTCCTACAGTTTCCATATTTGTTTTTGATTGAATTGTTTTTGTCCGTGTGCTTCGCGCATCCTTTTCCAAATTGTTCTCTATAAAGGCTGGTTTATTGTAAGAATTTCCGCGTCATTATCAGTAATCACAATAGTGTGCTCAAAATGCGCGCATAGGTTCCCATCTAGTGTGGAAACGGTCCATTCGTCTTCGTGTAATTTAGTATGCCAATCTCCGACTGTAACCATTGGTTCGATGGCCAAAACTAGACCCTTTTTCAGTTCTAGTCCTCGACCATTTTCCCCAAAATTTGGGACGGGTGGATCTTCATGTAAATTTCGTCCAATGCCATGGCCAACGTACTCTCGAACGACTCCATAATTATTGGATTCAATATACTCTTGAATACTGTGTGAAATATCACCAATTCGTGCTCCTCGTACAGCGTTTTTGATGCCGACGAGCAGTGACTCCCTAGTCACATTTATTAGGTCATTGATTGATTCAGGTATGGTGCCTACGGGTATTGTCATTGCGTGATCTGAGTGGAACCCTTTGTAGATTGCTCCTGCATCAATTGAAAGAATGTCACCATCCTGTATTTTTCTATCGCTTGGTATCCCATGTACGAGTTCGTTATTAATTGAGGTGCATATTGTAGCGGGATAATTTAGGTAGCCCTTGAAGGAGGGAACTGCATTTTGTGAGCGGATATCATCTTCGGCGATTTGATCTAACTCCATCGTAGTTATTCCGGGTTTTGCTGCCAAGATAAGTTTTTGCATTGTTTGAGCTACAATTTGGCCTGATTTGCGCATCAGATCAATTTCTTCAGGGGATTTTATTGTTATCCCTTTATTGTTCCCTAAGCTGAACATAATTATGAAAGAGTTGAGATCATTTTATTCTCAATTTCCTTAACGTTTCCTTCACCAGGAATTTCACTCAATATGCCTTGAGAACGATAATATTCAATAAGTGGAGCGGTGTCTTTTTCGAATACACCTAATCGGGTACGTACAGTTGCTTCCTGATCGTCTTCGCGTTGATATAATTCTCCGTCACAACGATCACATGTTCCGTCTTTTTGAGGTGGTGCTGATATTGCATGATACGGTGCTTGGCACTTACGGCATATCCATCTTCCTGATAATCTTGAAACAAGCTCTTCATTTGAAACATTCAGATATAGTACAGCGTCTAACGTACTATCATTCTTGCCTAAAGCATCACCGAGAGATTTGGCTTGATCAAGGGTGCGAGGAAAACCGTCTAGAAGGTATCCATTTTGGGCATCAGGCAGAGATATCCGTTCCAAAAGCATTCGCACAACCACTTCATCGGGTACAAGCTCTCCACGGTCCATGTAACCAGCAGCTATGTTTCCTATCTCTGTGCCGCTTTGACGGGCCGCGCGGAACAAGTCCCCTGTTGCAATATGGGGTACGTTCAAATGTGCTGATAACGCTTCGGCTTGAGTCCCTTTACCGGCACCAGGCGCCCCAAGAAGAACCACTTGCAATTTCTCGACCTACTTTCTATTCCGTTTCGCTAATTAAATAAAACCTTCGTACTGTCGCATTAACAATTGTGCTTCCAATTGGCGCATTGTATCTAAGGTCACTCCGACCACGATTAAAAGAGCGGTGCTACTCAATGTCAGTGTTTCAACATTGGTAATAAGTGTAGCGATGAATGGTACGACGGCTATTGCTCCTAAGAAAATTGCTCCACCCCACGTAATGCGCATTATTACTCGATTTAGATATTGTGCAGTTGGCGGCCCCGGCCTTATTCCAGGTATAAAACCACCACTTTGTTGTAAATTCTCTGCGAGATTTTGTTGCTGAAAAGTAATCAGTGTATAGAAAAATGCGAAGCCTACTGTTAGCAAAAATAGGAGTATCCAATAAACAGGGCTAGTCGTGAAAAATAGGCGTTGCATAAAATCTGCGACGCCAGAAACGACATTGTTGTCGGCGTTTACAAAATAGCCTGCTACTGTGCCAGGAAATATCATGATAGAAAAAGAGAATATTAGTGGGATCATTCCTGCTGAATTGACCCGTAGGGGGATGTGTGTTTGGCTTCCTTGCCTCTCAAGCCGGCCTCCTCTTTGGACGCTTCGGCCGTATTGGACTGGGATGCGGCGTTGGGCTTCGGTGAAAACAACAATTACGTACAACATTGCAAAACCAATGATGCCAAAAAGAAGCAACCCTGTTGGATCGCCTACTAGCAATCCTTGTCCAGCCATGCCTGGCAAACCAGCAACGATACCACCAAATATGATCAATGAGATTCCGTTACCGATTCCGTTTTCGGTGATGAGTTCTCCAATCCATACTAACAACATCGTGCCTGCAGCTAAAGATATAACCATGGCTAGGGTTTGAAGGAATGACCCTCCAGGGTATGGGAAAAGAGGATCTAGCGTGCCTGCGCTACTCAATAGAACTAGTTGCGCATACCCTTGCGCTAGAGCGAGGGGAATGGTTGCCCAATGTGTGTATTGGCTAATTTTTGCCCTGCCGGCCTCTCCTTCTTGAGCCAGTCCACTTAGCCCAGGAAAAACCGGAATCATTAATTGCATAATGATTGATGCCGTAATATAAGGGTACACTCCAAGGGCGGCAACACTAAGATTTCTCATAGCGCCACCGCTAAACAAGTCCAATAAACCTAGTAATTGGTTACTTTGGAATAGGCGGTCAAGAGCGAGCAAATCAACTCCTGGCATTGGAACGTGTGCGATGAACCGAAAAATGACTAACAGGCCAAAAGTGAAAAGGAGACGTTTACGGAGGTCAGGGACCCGAACAGCGTCCATAACAGCTTGAATCAGCTGGGGACGGCCTGTATTACGGTTGCTAGTAGATCGCATTACTCTTATTCAACCCGTCCGCCGGCCGCTTCAATTTTTGCTTGAGCGGCAGACGTTACTTTGTCAACTCGGATGGTAAGTGGACGAGTGCAATCGCCCCCTCCTAAGATTTTTACCGGGCGGTCCTTTTTTCGAATTATTCCTGCTTCTAGTAATTCCTTTGAGGTGATTTCTGTACCTTCTGGAAATATCTCTAAACGACCCACGTTGACGCCTGTATACTCGACTCGAAAATGGTTTGTAAATCCTCGTTTATGAGGTAATCGCTTGACAAGTGGAAGCTGTCCTCCTTCGAAAAACGGACGAACTCCACCCCCTGAACGTGCATTTTGGCCTTTTAACCCTCTACCAGAGTACGTGCCATGTCCAGAACCATTACCTCGTCCAATTCTCCGAGATTTGCGTCGGGCGCCGCGACTCGCGGCAAGTTCATTCTCACGCATCTTCTTGATCCCCTGAAACGCTGTCTTCTCTTTCTTCGTACTCTATAAGGTGCTCTATTTTGATAATCATTCCGCGGATAGATCGTGAAAAATCATGTTCCACAGAAGATCCTAACCGACTCAATCCCAGTGCTTTCACAGTTTTTTTCTGGTCATCTGAATACCCTATGGGGCTTTTTCTAAGAGTTATACGGACTTTAGACATTATTGAGCCTCCTCTTGACTCGCATCGGACGTTTGATCTCCTAATGTCTCATCTTTTGGGGCCTCATCTTTTGAGGCTGAGTTCCCTTTTGGGTTTCGTTCTGGGAGGGCCCTCATTTGTTGGAGTCCTTTTAATGTTGCGCGGACGATATTAGTGTGATTCGCGCTCCCAAGTGATTTCGTCAAGATGTCTTTAATTCCAGCAGCTTCTATTACAGCTCGGACAGCTGCTCCTGCCCTCACTCCTGTGCCAGGCGCGGCTGGCTTTAATAAAACCTTTGCACCATCATATTTCGAAACAATTTGCTGTGGGATCGTTGTACCATTTCGAGGTACTGAGATCATGTTTCTTTTGGCGTTGGATGAACCTTTCCGGATCGCGTCAGGCACTTCTCCGGCTCTGCCTTGCCCCATACCAACGCGACCATCCCCGTCACCGACGACCATTAGAGCGTTGAAGGTGAACCGCCTACCGCCAGCCACAGTTTTTGCGACTCGTCGAATGTTAACGACGCTTTCTATCTCGTTAGATTCTTGTTCTCGATCGCGGTTGCGATCTCTTTGTCCGCGTTGTTGTCGTTGCATTTTAGGTCCTTTGCGCTTTATTTAAAAGTCAAGGCCTGCTTTACGCGCGCCTTCCGCTAATGCTTTCACTCGACCGTGATATTTGAAACCTGCGCGGTCAAAAACGACCTTGTTCACGCCTTTTTCTGTCGCGCGCTCTCCAGCTAGTTTTCCTACGATCGCAGCTATTTCTACTTTGGTTTTTCCATCCTTTTGTTGATTAATATCCGCTTCTACCGTTGAGGCAGACGCGATTGTATTACCATTATCATCATCTATGACTTGTGCGTATATATGGTTTGCACTACGGAAAACGCTAAGTCGTGGACGATCCGACGTTCCAGCCACCTTCTTGCGGACGCGGATGTGTCGCCGCTTGCGCTGATTGAGACCACTCGTGGTTTTTGCCATTTACTCTGTACCTCCACCAGCGCCGGCCTTACCAGCTTTGCGTCGCACTTGTTCCCCTAAGTACCGAATTCCTTTGCCAGTGTAAACATTGGGAGGCCTGATTGCTCTTAGTCGGGCAGCGACTTCGCCAACAACTTGTTTGTCAATTCCATCAACGTGTATCTGGTCGTTATCTTCGACTCTGAAAGTAATTCCATCGTGCGGTACAACAGGGACTGGGTGAGAGAAACCTACCTGCAGTGTTATACCGGATCTTTCTTCTTGGACACGATATCCCACTCCTTGTAATTCAAGACTCTTCGTAAAACCCTCTGTCACGCCAATCACCATATTGTTTACTAGTGCTCTGGTGAGTCCGTGAAGAGATCGGTCCTCCCTATCATCTGATGCACGGGTAACTGTGATTGAACCATCATTTTCTTCAAAGGATATTTTGGGAGAAAAGGTTTTCGTTAATTCCCCTTTCGGGCCTTTCACAGTAATGGTCTTTTCGGAGATTGTTACTGTGACCCCTTGTGGGATTTGAATTGGCATTTTACCTATACGAGACATATCACTTTAACTTCCTTTGCTACCATACGTAACACAGGAGTTCTCCTCCAGTCTTATTTCGCCATGCTTGTGTGCCGGTCATGATGCCTTGTGATGTTGAGATTATGGCGATACCTAAGCCACCAAACACCCGCGGTATCTCCCCATGTTGTACATAAACTCGCAGGCCAGGCTTACTTATACGTTTAAGGCCCTCGATTGAAGGTGCTCCATCCTCTTTATAAGATAATTGAATCCGTATTGCCCGTTGTGGGGTTGCTGTTCGCAACAATTCATAACTACTTATGTATTGCTCGTCCTTCAATAGCCGTGCAATAGCTTCCTTGGTTTTTGAGGTTGGGACGATCACTGAATCGTGGCGTGCCATTAAAGCATTACGTATGCGTGTCAACATATCTGCTATCGGGTCAGTCACACTCAAAGTTTATTCCTCTCACCATCTACCAACTTGATTTTGTTATCCCGGGTAATTCTCCCCGGAGTGCTCGCTCTCGGAGACATATCCTACAAAGACCAAAATACCTATAATATCCGCGAGGTCGCCCGCAAACTTCACATCGATTATGATGCCTTACTTTGTATTTTGGCTCTCGTCGCCATTTAGCGATTTTTGATTCTTTAGCCACGTGTCCTCCTATGCCGGTCTGGCAAACGGCATGCCAAGGTGTTCAAGAAGCTTACGTCCTTCTTCATCTGTATTAGCCGTTGTAACTATGGATATTTGCAGTCCTCGAATTCTATCAACTTCACCATAATCAACTTCGGGAAATATTATTTGCTCTTGAATACCTAGTGTGTAATTACCATGTCCATCAAATCCGCGATCCGATACTCCACGAAAATCGCGGACTCTTGGAAGAGCGGCATTCATTAGTTTGTCAAGAAAATCATACATCTTATGGCGTCGGAGTGTAACCATTGTACCTATTGGCATTCCTTCGCGTAGCTTAAATCCTGCGACAGATGTTTTTGCCCTAGTTGTTACCGGCTTTTGTCCTGTGATCATTGTAACGTCAGCTTGTGCCATTTCCATAGCCCGAGCATTATCTTTGGCATCACCTACACCCACGTTAATCACTGCTTTGCTTAAACGTGGGACCTGCATAACGTTCTCATAGCCGAAATCATCCATCATTGTTGGGATCACTGTTTCTCTGAACTTGCCGAGCATAGGTGGAACTCGGACCGTCAACGTTGTTGCGGCCTTTCGTTTCCGTGTTTTGCTCTTACTGCCAGAAGTCTCTTCAGAATCGGCAACATTATCTGCTGCTAGTTCTTCAGTCGTTTCTTCTAGTCGATCGTCTCGTTGCATTTCTTGCAAATCCTCACTTTACGTCCGTCTTCTAGGGATCGGAATCCTACACGTGTTGGTTCGTTGCATTCGGTACATATCAGTTGCACATTGGATACATGGATTGCCGCTTCTTGTTCCACGATCCCAGATTGTGCCAATCCAGGGTCATTTCGTAAATGTCTCTTGATGATATTCACGCCTTCAACTATTACCCGGTTTTTATCAGGAATAGATCGCCTTACGTTTCCCTGAGTGCCTTTGTTCTTTCCCGCAGTTACAATGACTGTGTCGTCTCGTCGAATCTTGCTTGGCATTGTTATAAAACCTCCGGTGCTAGAGAGACAATTCGCATGAAGTTCTTCTCCCGTAACTCTCGTGCAACAGGACCGAAAACCCGTGTACCACGTGGTTCATTTCGATCATTCAACAAGACGGCTGCATTTTCATCAAATCGGATATATGATCCATCTTGTCGTCGATATGGCTGTGCGACTCGTACAACCACTGCACGCACGACCTCGCCTCGGCGGATTTGGCTGCCACGTCCTGTTTCCTTCACAGATGCAATGATTACGTCTCCAACACTCGCATATCGGCGACGTGTACCACCGGGGACATTAATGCACATGATTTCGCGAGCACCTGAATTGTCTGACACACTCAACCGACTATTTGATTGGATCATGCTGAGACTTCTTCCTCGGTACTTGCGTTCTCAGTTTCGGTCGTTTGGTCTTCCTCAGTTGTTTCTTCTACGGCATTTTCCAAACTGCTACTGATGTCTTGTACCTCTTCGGCGGTTGTGGGCGCTGTTTCCGCTCCATATCCTCCAATTAGGACTTTTGCAACACGCCAACGCTTGCTTTTCGAAAGTGGTCGAGTTTCCTCAATTTCAACAACGTCACCAATTTGGCACGTATTGTTTTCATCATGGACCTTAAATCGTTTTTGCCGTAGTATCGCTTTTTTGTATATGCGATGGACTGATCGTCGCTGAACAGTGACGACTACAGTTTTGTCCATTATGTTACTGACCACGCGGCCAACTTCAACCTTCCGATTACCCATCTAGTCGTCTCCCTCTGCCGCGTTTCGTTCTCTGATAATAGTTTTAATTCGTGCTATTGTTTTTCGCATTGAGCGAAGCTGGTTAGGATCTTCGAGCTGTCGACTCGCATGACGAAATCTGAGATTAAAGAGTTCTCTGTGTGCATCTTCTAGTTCTTGCGTAATTTCAGTATCGTCAAGTGCTCTTATTTCTTCGGCTCGCATTTATAGCCCCTCACGTGCAACAATTTGTGTTTTTATTGGCAGTTTTGATCCCGCGAGTCTTAGTGCCTCTCGCGCGATACCCTCTTCAATACCAGCTATTTCAAACAGCATACGCCCTGGTTTGACCACGGCGGCCCATCCTTCTGGATTACCTTTTCCTTTACCCATTCGCGTATCTACAGGGCGTTTAGTAATGGACTTGTCTGGAAATACACGAATCCATATTTGCCCCCCACGACTTACATGACGTGTCATCGCCCGCCTGGCAGCTTCAATTTGTTGAGCACTCATCCACACGGGTTCTAGCGCTTGGATTCCAAGATCACCGAACGCTAGGGAATTACCTCGCTGGGCCTTTCCTTTACGCCTTCCCCGATGCATTTTTCTGAATTTTACTTTACGGGGTTGAAGCACTTTGTGAATCCTCCTCTGGTTGGGTTGGTGATTCAGGTGCGTTAGAAGATTCAGTTGGCGCATTTGCCTGAGCTGGTTCTTGTATTTCAGGAGTGGTTAATATATCTCCTTTGTATACCCAGACTTTTATACCTAATCTTCCCATAGCGGTTGCAGCTTCGGCAAAGCCGTAATCAATATCTGCCCGGAGGGTATGAAGTGGTACACGCCCTTCCATCCCTTTTTCTTTGCGAGCAATCTCGGCGCCTCCGAGGCGACCCGAAACTTCAATTCGGACGCCTTGTGCTCCAGCTTGCATTGTACGGCCCATTGCTTGCTTGACTCCGCGTCGGACTTGTATACGTCTTGAAATTTGTTCTGCGAGGTTTTGAGCTACTAGAGTTGCATCAAGTTCCGGTTGTCGAATTTCATTTATGTTTATCCGTATTCGTTTTCCGGTGAGCTCTTCTAAGTCACGTCTCAGTTCCTCCACCCGCTGACCACCTCGACCGATGATTATTCCTGGTCGCGCACTGTGTAGAGTTGTTGTGATTTCAGTCGCCGCACGTTCTATTTCAACGCGGGAGATCGCTGCGTCGCGCCTCTTCGTTAGTATCGCGGTGCGAAGCTTGATATCCTCTTGGAGCAATTCGCGATATAAAGGCTTTTTGTGAGCGTACCATTTCGCTTGCCAATCTCGGATTATTCCGAGGCGGAAGCCGTTGGGATGAACCTTATGTCCCATCTCTAGTTCCTCTCATCGTTCACAGTGACGGTTATGTGACTATGGCGTTTCTTGATTTGCGCAACACGGCCACGAGCTCGTGGCCTAAATCGTTTTAATGGTACTCCGTCACCGATATTGACATCAGCCACATGTAATTCTTGTGGGTCTAGTTGATAATTGTTTTCCGCATTTGCAGTTGCAGACTGCACGACTTTAGAAACTACGCGTGCCCATGGACTAGGGTGGTATCGTAAAACGATCAAAGCCTCTTCGACGGTTAGGCCCTTTATGGCGCGGCCAATAATGCGCAGTTTTTGCGGTGAATGAGATATTTGTTTTGCCGTCGCGGTAACGTTCATTGATTCTATGCCTTATATTGCCTTATATTCTCTGGGCTACGCGTTCTGTCCGGGCACCAGCTATGTGCCCTCTGAATGTCCTGGTGGGGACGAATTCGCCAAGTTTGTGCCCAACCATATTCTCAGTAATAAATATGGGAACGTGACGTCTTCCGTTATGTACAGCGATGGTTAATCCGAGCATTTCAGGCATCACGGTAGATGCCCGTGCCCAAGTTTGTATGACCGTTCGGCCACCATCATTTTGTGCCATTAGGACTTTTTTCATCAACTTAGGATGTACGTATGGGCCCTTTTTCCTGGATCTTGACATATCTTTACTTCCTTCGCCGGACTATGAGACGATCTGTAATCTTTTTCCCGCGTGTCTTTTTACCTAGAGTTGGTTTGCCCCAAGGTGATTTCGGACCTGGATGCCCAATCGGTGACCGACCTTCGCCACCCCCATGGGGGTGGTCGTTCGGGTTCATTGCTGATCCACGCACTTGTGGTCGTCGACCAAGCCATCTTGTTCTTCCTGCTTTACCTGATTGTTGGTTTTTATGTTCGGGATTACCGACCTGACCAATGGTTGCCATGCACGTGCTGAGTACGCGCCTGATTTCCCCAGAAGGAAGACGGATCAGGGTGTATTTTTCCTCACGTGCGAGGAGCTGCGCTGCTGTACCGGCTCCTCTAATCATTTGGCCACCTTTTCCTGGATGTAGCTCTATGTTGTGAATCATCGTTCCAGAAGGAATGCGATTCAGTGGCAAGGCATTGCCTAAACTTATCTCTGCATTTTCTCCTGAGGCGATCACTTGACCAACCTCTAAACCAATGGGGGCAAGTATGTACCGTTTTTCACCGTCTTCGTAAAATATCAGAGCGATATTGGCTGATCGATTTGGATCATATTCGATTGCAGCGACCCGTCCTACGACGTCATGTTTATTGCGTTTGAAATCGATGATCCGTATTCGTCTCTTAGCGCCGCCACCCCTGTGGCGTACCGTGATTTTCCCACGATTATTGCGCCCGGCTTTCTTGCGGAGCGGTTGGGTAAGCTTCTTTTCTGGCTTGGATTTTGTCAGGTCACTAAAATCAATGCCGATGCGGTGGCGCCTACCAGGCGAGCTTGGTTTAAATGTTTTAGTTGTCATAGTTTAGTCTCTTATTTCTGTAGCTATGGGCTTTCAAACAGTTCTATTCTCTCACCGGGTGCCAATGTGACGATCGCCTTTTTCCATGCCTTACTACGACTTTCCCATCCACCACGTTGGCGAGATCGACGTCTTTTCCCTGGCATAGTCAAGGTGTTCACCTTTAACACAGTGACTTCAAATGCTTGTGTCACGGCTTCTTTGATTTGCATCTTGTTCGCGTTTGGATGCGTCTGGAAAACGTATTTTCCTTCTTCAGCCATGAGAACACTTTTCTCGGTTACTACTGGCCGGCGCAATACTTCTAATGGGTGCATCTATTTGGCCTCTTCCATTTCAGTCTCGCCTGAATCACTTTCTGCGGTTGTTTCCTTTTCCGCAGCATTTTTGCTCCGTCGGGAAGCTTTTTTGGGAGTTGAAGAACGTTTAGCGTTCTTTTCCGGTGAAGTATTATTGTTTTCCACGACTAACGGCGAATATTCTTCCTCTAATTCGGCCCAAATTGATTCTGCTTTACGAACCGCTTTTAGCGTTATTAATAAATGGTCATGTCGAATTAGGTCATTAACATTTAAGTGCGATACGGGTAGAGTTTTTACCTTTGGGATGTTGCGTGCTGACAGGACGATCGAACTTTGTGTTTCATCTGTCACTAATAATGTGGATCGGTTCAGATTAAGCGCCCGCAATATTCCTGCTAGAGTTTTAGTGCTCGGGTTTTCAATGTTTAGTCCATCAATAATTGTGAGCTTGCTGCTCGCCTGCTTGTCAGATAGAGAACACCTCAAAGCTAAGCGGCGCATTTTTTTTGGCATGTCCTGTCTGTAACTTCTAGGTTTAGGGCCAAACGTTACCCCCCCACCCCGCCAAAGCGGGCTACGGATAGTACCAGCTCGCGCCCGACCGGTACCCTTTTGTCTCCATGGTTTCCGGCCGCCACCTCGAACTTCACCTCGTTGTTTCGTCGAAGCTGTACCCGCCCGGGCGTTTGCCCGTTGGCGTATGTATGCTTGATGAACGAGTCCCAGGTTCATTGGCGTATCGAATAGTTCGTCACTGATTTGGACTTCGCCTGCAATTTCTCCTTGAGGGTCATATACATTTACGTGCATGCTATAAGGTCCTCTCAGCCTTCTTACGGAGGATCAGGAGATTACCGGGTGGGCCAGGCACAGCACCTTTGACGAGGATAATGTTGCTCTCAAGATCGATCGCAGCTATCTGAAGATTGCGAACGGTAACTTTCTCCATTCCCATGTGGCCTGCCATTCGCTGGCCCTTCCAGACGCGGCCCGGGGTTGTACCCGCTCCTATCGAACCTGGCGCTCGGTGTTTATCCTTTTGTCCATGACTTTTGGGTCCACCTTTGAAGTGATAGCGTTTAATTGGTCCTGCAAAGCCCTTGCCTTTTGAGGTGCCTGTTATTGATATTTTGTCGCCAACAGAAAAAACGTCAGCGGTAACGATGTCTCCAAGAGAATGATCGCTTGAATCTTTTACGGGTACCTCTCGTAAATATCGGAACTCTCCGAGATCTTTCATGTGTCCCTGAAGAGGTTTCGATATCTTGTTCGCCTCCCCATAACCTAATTGGATTTTTTCGTACCCATCCCGATCTAGTGTCTTAATCTGAACGATAGTACTAGGTGTAACGTCAACTGCGGTCACGGCATTTACTATGCCGTCTTCGCTGATCATTTGGGTCATACCCAGTTTTTTTCCGAGTGTTCCTAGTAACATGATTATGATTGTATTTCTATATCAACACCAGCGGGTAGAGTCAGGTGTGTTAGCGAATCTATGGTTCGTGATGATATTTCTGTAATATCGATTAGGCGTTTATGTGTTCTCATTTCAAACTGTTCGCGTGAATCTTTATCGACATGTGGTCCACGGATGACAGTGAATTTACGAATATGTGTTGGCAACGGAATCGGACCAGTCACGACTGCTCCTGTTTGTTCGGCAGCTTCTACAATTTGCCGCGCGGATATATCTAAGGCGCGGTGCTCATATGCGCGTAATTTTATCCTGATCGTTTGCTTTGGAGTAGTCATTTTGAAGATAGCCGTGTTAGCGGCTCCGCCCTCCTATTTCTTCTGCGATGTTTCGAGGCACATGGTCATAATGGTGAAATTCCATGGTGAAAACCGCTCGCCCCTGGCTCATTGAACGTAAGAACGTTGCGTACCCGAACATTTCGCCTAATGGAACGTATGCTTGAATTACTTGAGTGTCGCCACGGGTTTCCATATCACGCATCTGGGCACGTCTAGAATTTAGATCTCCAAGAATATTTCCCATAAAATCCTGTGGAGTAGTCACGTCAATTGCCATAATCGGTTCGAGTAGGGCGGGACGCGCTTTTCGGACAGCTTCTTTGAAACCGATGGACCCGGCCATTTTGAATGCCATTTCTGATGAGTCCACAGGATGGAAACTACCATCCACGAGCCGTACAGCGACATCAACTATTGGGAAATTGGCTAAGACTCCGGTCTCGAGTGCTTCCTTAATACCTTGTTGAACTGGGTTAATATATTCTCTTGGGACTGATCCACCAACAATCTTGTTTTCAAACAGAAAACCTTCGCCTGGATCTAGGGGTTCAATTTCGAGCCAAACGTGGCCATATTGTCCACGGCCTCCTGTTTGTCTCACATACCGCCCCTCTGCTCTCGCAGGTTGCGTGATCGTTTCCCTGTATGCAACTTGAGGCTTACTTATGCGTGCTTCAACATTGAATTCTCGTTTAGCCCGTTCCATCAGAACTTCTAAGTGAAGCTCTCCCATACCCGAAACGACTGTTTGACCGGTCTCTTGATCATATCGGCGTTGGAATGTCGGATCTTCTTCAGCGAGTTTTGTTAGTGCGTCGCCAAGCTTTTCTTCGTCTTCTTGGCTTTTAGGCTCTACGGCAATTGTTATTACTGGTTCCGGGAAACTGATTTTCTCAAGAATTATAGGGAAATCATCCGCGCTCAAAGTGTCTCCAGTGGATGTGTTCCTGAGTCCTAAGGCAGCTGCAATGTCGCCTGCACCTACTTCTTCAATCTCCTCGCGGTCGGCCGCATGCATGCGCAGTAGGCGACCCATGCGTTCCTTTTCGTCCTGTGTTGTGTTGGCGATGGCAGATCCTGCTTCCGCCCTGCCAGAATAGACGCGGAAAAACACAAGCCTTCCGGCGTATGGATCGGTCATTACTTTGAACGCAAGTGCACTGAATGGCTCATCATCTTTGAGTGCACGTGTTGTTTCCTCTTCCGACCCAGGCACTGTTCCTACAAGCGAAGGAATTTCATTGGGTGCCGGCAGGTATGCAATTACAGCGTCTAGCAATGGCTGGATACCTTTGTTCTTGAGAGCAGTACCACAAAGAACAGGGTAAATTTTTCCTTTTATGGTAGCTCGACGCAGGCCATGTTTAATTTCTTCATTGGTTAGTTCTTGACCTTCAAGGTACTTCAACATGAGGTCATCATCGTTTTCTGCAACTCTCTCGGTTAGAGTAGCTCTCATTTCCGCTACACGATCTTGATACTCGTCCGGAATAGGACCTGCTTTTGGTTCTAGCTCGTCCCCTGAATAGTCGAGTGCCTTTAAGTCGACCAAATCAATAACGCCGTGAAATGCGTCCTCACTACCCATCGGCAGTTGTATTGGGACCGCAGGCGCTTTGAGACGATCATGGATGCTTTCAAGTACTTTAGTGAAATCGGCACCGACTCGATCCATTTTGTTTACAAAGCAAATTCTTGGCACTTCATAACGATCTGCTTGCCGCCATACTGTCTCAGATTGGGGTTCAACGCCTGCAACACCATCAAAAACCACTACACCGCCATCGAGAACTCTCAAACTGCGCTCCACTTCAGCAGTAAAGTCTACGTGGCCTGGTGTGTCAATAATGTTCACTTGGTGGCCTGCCCATTCGGCGGTCGTCGCCGCGGATACAATGGTAATCCCGCGTTCCTGTTCTTGCGACATCCAGTCCATGACTGCGGTTCCTTCGTGAACCTCGCCTATTTTATACGTGCGGCCGGTGTAGAAAAGAACTCGTTCTGTGACGGTTGTCTTTCCTGCGTCAATGTGGGCTATGAAGCCTATATTTCGAATATTTTCTATTTCTGTTGAGCGGCTCATTTTTCTCTTCTGATCAATTAGATATTTGGTTCTAGATTTACTTAGTAATTTTTACCACCGGTAGTGTGCGAATGCCTGATTGGCTTCAGCCATGCGGTGCAAGTTTTCACGTCGGCGGACGGCTGCCCCTTGTCCACGCGAGGCTTCCATCAACTCTTCTGCGAGTTTTTGTCGCATTGGTGATCCCGTACGAGCTCGTGCAGACTCAACAATCCAGCGCATTGCGTATGTCGTACCTTTTCGGGAGTGAACTTCAACAGGTACTTGATATGTTGCGCCTCCAACGCGCCGTGGCCTCACTTGAACCTGAGGTGTCGCGGTCCTTATGGCAACATCAAACACATCTAGAGGATCACGACCCATTTCCTCTTGGACGATTTCAAACGATCGATATACGATCTGCCGGGCCACGCTTTTCTTGCCTCGTTCCATCACCTTGTTAATAAATCGAGCAACATTCTCGCTGTTATAACGCGGATCAGGTTCTATAATCCTTGGTTCTGCTGCCCGTCTACGTGGCATTAAATTCTCCTACCCTTTTTTCGTTCCGTACTTGCTACGTCCCCTGGTTCTTCCACTTACACCATCGGTGTCAAGCGTTCCTCGGATGATATGGTATCGAACGCCTGGTAAATCCTTAACTCTACCTCCACGGATTAGGACCGTTGAGTGTTCTTGCAGATTGTGCCCCTCGCCAGGTATGTAAGCTGTTACTTCCTGCTGGTTGGTTAACCGCACTCTTGCGACTTTCCGGAGAGCTGAATTCGGCTTCTTCGGGGTTGCGGTCCGGACCTGGGTGCACACACCCCTTTTTTGAGGTGAATACGCGTCACGTGACACAGCGCCTTTAAGCGAATTGTAATTAACTCGCATTGCTGGTGCCGTCGGCTTCTTTTTCTTCGGGGTTCGACCACGTCGAACCAACTGATTTACTGTTGGCATGATGCCTCCCAAAAAAATGTCTTTAAACACATGTTTACACCACAAAATCTCCCCCGGGCCATCTACCTGGTTACAAGAAACTCACAAATGAGTCTCTACCCGTGAGTAGGGCCACTGAGAGAGATTCGGACCCAAGGTGTTTTCCCCTGGGTACGTTCCACTAACTGTTTGCCGTGGGAGTGTACCCAAGATGACGTATGAGTGTCAAGGTTAGCGAGTATTTATTCTGGAAGTTAAAAAGTTTCTAAAGAGGGCACTTATTTAAGCTTGCTCGGTGCCTCGGGAATTCATGGCCTTTAATGATGCTGGACTACTTTCATCGTTCGTTTATTTTGACCAAATACAAAATGTCATTTGTGAGTTCATGGGATTCGAAAAGACTACTGTAAGCAACATGGGCGTATCCATTCTGATCAATCAAGTGCACTGGTGAGGCATGATTTATTGCATATTCCCCATACGCTCTATTACTGGTAGCAGTATTCTCGATTGATTCTTGAAACAACGTTCCAACCCAATAGTGCTGCCATAATGGCTCGAGAAGATCTTCGGATCCGACAAGGTAATCCCAAGAATTCAAGTTCCATCTCATCATAAATTCTCTTATTGAATCAGGGGTATCTCTTTCTGGATCAAGAGATATTGCTACAAAGCGTACTTGATCCGTTTTTTCACTTATGGCTGTTTGGGTCTGTTGGATTTTATTTGCGATTACCGGGCAAAGTTCGCGGCAATTAGTGTAGAGGAAGGTCAAAACAAGATACTTCCCGCGATAATCAGACCATCTTGTTTTAATACCGTTTTGATTGGTTAATTCGAAATCAAGTGATGATCTTGGGGGGTCTAACTGATTACCTTGGAACCCACCCGGCTCTTGTCGGAGGAATGATGAAATGTATATGATCGCCAATGCGATTATTAGAAGAGCTATTCCAAGCCCATTGACGATGAAAGTTCGTTTTGGCAAAGGGGTAATCTCTTCACCTTCAAAATTCTAGGTAGTTATTCTTGTTTCGTGTCTTGTGTCGTGAGAGCGTGTTCAATTTCATCTAGTTGTCCTCGCATTTCTGATTGCCGCTTAGCTAAAATTACTATATATGCAATCAACATTGCCCAAAGCAATGCATACGCGATAAAGGCGAAAATAGCGTTATTCATAATAACCTCTTCAATTGTTCATTTTTGTGAAGTACTCAAAATAGCCCGAGCGTTGAACGAGCTGTTTGGACACGCTCAACGATTTGTTCCAGTTGTACACGATAGATCATTAGGAAAGCATAAAATATTGTGAACGCTCCAAGGCATACTAAAAATGCGAGGAACATTTCTTGTGGCATTCCTGACTCAGAATCCGATGTGACAATTGTTGGAGCGGGGTGTAATGTTCGCCACCATCGTGTTGCCATAAACACTAGTGGTACATTGATAAACCCTACAATTCCCAAAAACGCACTTAGCCTAGATGTTCGGGGCCCTGATCCGACGATGGACCTTAACATAATGTACGAAACGTATGTTAACCACAAAACGAGCGTGGTTGTCCCTCTCGGGTCAAAGCTATACCAAATGCCCCAAATCGGCCTAGCCCAAATTGCTCCAGCTACAATCCCCAGCGTTAAGAAAATAACACCCATCTCTGCTGACGAACGGGCGATAATGTCCCAAATCGTATTGCGCGAAAAGAGGTACCCTAAGCTACTGATGAATACCACTAAAAATGCTAATGCACCTACCCACAAAGCAGGAACATGAAGGTAGAAAATTCTTTGAGCACCGCCTTGGAGAGCTTCCTCTGGCGCATATATGAGCGCCATATAAAACCCAACGGAAAGTGCCACCGTAGATGCAATCGCGGTGATCACAAGTGATGTTCCGGGGCGGTATTGTTTTTGAGGTGTAGAGTTGATTGTTAAATCCTTCACTAATCTTCTGTATCGGCCCTGATTATATCGTAGATTTTATTCTTCTACTATAATTTGAAATCCTAAAAAACTAATTGTTAAAAATAAAACATCATAGCCAATCAAAAAATGAATCCATAAGCTAATCTCATTCCATTCCACATTGTCCATCGCCAGTGCTGTGCTGCTAACTACTGCTAAGACTAGTGGTAGTAGAACCGGTAGGAGTAATACAGGTAGTAAAGCCTCCCTGGCTCGCGTGTTCATCGTCATCGCTGCGAACGGAGTGCCGATTGCTGCGAATCCTAGACTTCCTAAGGGAAGAGCAACAGCAACGAAGGGTTTAGCCAGGTTGACATCAAAAAAGACAACCATTAAAAAAGTCAGCAATAATTGAAGGATTGTGACAGAAAAAAAGCAAGCGAGCATTTTGCTCAAGTAAATTGCCGCTGGATCTACAGGTGCTAGGCGTATTCCAGCGAGCGTTTCTCGCTCGGTTTCACGAGTAAAGGATCGTCCCAATCCTAGAAGCCCAGAAAATATGAATGATACCCAAAGAATTCCCGGAGCCAGTAGAGTGACGTTACTGGTACGGAGGTCAAATGTGAAATTAAAAATCACGAGTGAGACAATGCAAAACACGATCATTAATGGAATCGATTCTTTTGACCGTAACTCAACTAGTGCATCCTTCTTGAGAAGGAGCCATGTTTGTTGAATTAATCCGGGGAGATCTTTTCCAAACGCTCTTTTTTTCATCTCTTGCGTTAAGGTGTCGATGACATGATTTGTTTGTAGGTATAACTGAAATCTTCATTCGTTGTCGCGACGGAATCAATGTCGTATGCGATTACACCATTCAATAGAATAATCCATCTATCTGTGACAGCCATTCCTAGCTCTAGGTTGTGTGTTGTAATGATCATTGTCCGTTCTGATAATCCTGTTTGCATAAAGCCTTGCAACTTTTCGCGGGCGAAGTCGTCTAGTCCTGTGTCAGGTTCATCGAAAACAATTAGTTCTGGTTCGTGTAGCGTTGATCTTGCGAGCGCGATTCTTTGCTGCATACCGCGTGACAATTGTCCCACTGGACGGTTCATGTGGTCGGTCATTCCGACATTTTCGAGTGAAGTGATTATTCTAGTTCTCCGCTCCTTAATTCCATGTAATTTTCCATGCAAATCCAAATTTTCAAGAACTGTCATTTCGTTATAAAGATAAGTTTGATGCGAAACAAATCCAAGGCTCGATCTGATGCGAGCCCCTTCCGCACCAGAAAAAGGAGATATCCCATCAATTTCTATAGTTCCTTCAGTAGGCCGAAAAAGTCCTGTCATTAATTTCAAAAGTGTTGTTTTACCAGCTCCGTTGGGTCCAAAGATGCCGACACGCTGATTTGGTTTTACATGTAGATCTAAATGGCGGAGTACAAACTGGTGCTGATGAAATTTTTTTCCCAAATTAATTGCCGTCAGATTTGTACCATCCATATATTTACTCTTTCGGCTGGTGTTCGCGGTTCCTTCTTAGTTGGTTGATTATCTCGGCGCGTCGAGCGTTATATTCTTGTTCATTCATTGATCCAGATAGATAGGCTTCTCTCAGCTGGATGATTTCACTTGCTGATTCCTCTTGTAAGCTTGCAAAAGTCAGACTAGACTCTTGCTGCCGCTTTTTGTGCTTGTATGTCGCAAGAATTGCTAACAAGAATAGCATTCCCGCTATTGTAGCCAAAGCGTACCATTTTAAAGTTGATTCCAGACCTCGACTTTTTTGCCCCGTACTTTTCGGTAGGTTGATCAATGACACGCCAATTGATTCACCTGCAGTCACATTTGTGGAGATAAACGCATTATATTTGCGGTCTGCAATGCTTACGGTGTCCAAAAAATCCATCCCATTAGGGTTAGATTCAACTTCTACGGGTGTTAGGATTCTTACCACATCGATTGGATATTGGTATGAGCGATTCAGTGAGACTGAGTTAGTGGGATATGGGATACTGTATCCGTACAAAAGATCACGTTTACCGGGTAAGAGCGGGCTGATATCTGCCAAGCCACCTTGCGTAACGAGGAATCCATTCGCCCCAAACCCAATTCCTGGTAAGACATCAAAAGCAAATAGTGGTAGAGGTATACGTACAGTCGAAATCTGCCCATTGGCATCTCGCATTCCTATATATGCCTTCTGACCATTGTTCAAAACTGTCGTATCCTCAATAATTCTTAAAAATCCAGCTTCAGCATCTATTTCTGTAACTATCATAGTTTGCTGGTCGAATTTTATATGAGAGTCATTCTCGGTGGTTTCGTATACGGCTACGGTTAGTGGTTCCTGAGGTATGTTTAACGCTGTGTATCCATCACTGAAATAGCGGGCATTTTGATACTCCACAGCTACTCTATACAACATCCCTTGCTCCATCAGAATACCGTTGAAATAAAACATCCCTTTCTCGTCTGTATTAGTGGTGACTGCCATCGCAGTATCACCATTCTCCCTCAGAGCTTGGAGGGAAACAGTGATATCTATAACTGCAAGGTTATTTGCGCTACCATTCACCACATTTCCGATGATATCTATCTTTGTGTTTTGTGCGTGGGTTTCCTGTTGGGACAGGACAAAAGTGGCACAAACAAACAAGAATAAAGCGCTAGCGGTTAGTGCGATGTTTTTTGGGTGTATTTTGAGAGTCATTACGATTGATTACTTCTATGTTTTTTCACCCTTGATTGTTTTGCTTCTGTATTAAATTTTCTATCTCGCGTTCCATTTCGTGTGCGCTGGTTTCTTCAATCCTGCTAATTTCACGGAGAATTGTGGCTGCTCTCTCTACATATTCTTTCCGTAATCTTTGGTAGTCATCAACATTGATGGTGCCTAGGTCGTTGTCGAAATCTAATTGGGAAATAGAACCTACGAGCGCGTTTTTAAGGTCATAAAGTCGGATTAGCTGTGTGCCCTGTGATTCTTCCAGCCACGCCATTCCTTTTTTGTTTCGAGCGAAGGGATATAGGATTAACCCAAAGACGAAGATAATAATTGATATCGATATCAGAGTCGGAATCATGTATCATCCTTCGCTTGGCGTACCTGCTCTTCAATTAGATCTTGGTATTGAATGTCCTCCTGCAGCTCTTTAGATGGAACAGGATATTTATCTGCAATTTTTTGTGAACGGAGGAAATATATCAACATGCTCAGGCCAATGATTAAGACGCCAGGTGGGAATAGCCATAACCCCATTGTGAATCCAGCTTTTGGTGGGCTTCTAAGGACTATAAGTCCATAGCGATCTACAAAATAATCTAAGATTTCTTGCTCGGTTTTGTTTGCGTTCGAAAGTTCTATTAGCTTTGCGAGCATATTTCTTGCTACATCGGCTTGTGATTCTGCTATAGATTCTCCGGAGCACACAGGGCATTGGATCTTTAGCGCAATCGCTCGTTGTTCACTTGTAAGGACATCGTCAACAGCATAGATGGTGCTTGGGAAAGATATTGTGGTGAGGAAAAGAGAGATCATTACCGAGAGCCCAACTAAGGTGCTTAGAAAAGGGGTATTGCGATCCCATTTGATATATTGCGTCATCTGAGTGTGCATCTTAAATCTTCGCGGTTTGTGTCAAACTAGTCCACATTGTTCGTTTTTCTGGCCATGCAGCAATTAGGATGCCCAAAATCAATACGGTGCCACCAATCCAGATCCACATGACGAGAGGGTTAACAAATATTGAAAGAGTGACGTCATTATCGGTTGGTCGAGATGCCTGAAAAATATAAAGGTCATCTAGCAGGGTAGTTGAGATCGCAATTTTGCTACTTGGTTGTCCTTGGAATTTATTGTAGAACTCAGTGCTGGGCACCATCGTGCCAATGTTCTTTCCGCCACGATTTATTGTTAAGATTGATCCAAGGATTTCTTTTTCCGGATCTATCCTAGAAAAACTTTCCTCGTATGTTAGTACGTAGCGTCCAATGGCGACCGACTCACCTTTTTTCATATTTACTTCCCTATTTGTTTGGAAAGCAGTGGAACCAATGATTCCGATCGCAATCAATATGATTCCAATATGAACGATATAACCACCGTACCTTTGTTTATTACGAGAAACGAGACGTGTTAATGCTAATGGGTAAATTTCTCCTGTGTTGCGTTTTCTTATTATCAGGCCTCTTTTGTATTCTAAAAGAATTGTTGCAGTGACAAAGACTAAGGCTCCTATGCTAAGTGCAACAAAAGGTTTTTGTGTGATTAATTGGGACATGATTAATGCGGAGAAGCCTAATACCAGGGGTAGCGACATGCTTTTCACCAAAGCGCGCATTGATGTTTGTCTCCAGGCCAACAATGGCCCAACGCCCATTAGTAGAAGTAATACAAAAAATAATGGTCCGTTGACTTGCTGGAAGAAAGGTGGTCCGACTGTTATTTTGTCTCCTGTGAATGCTTCGGTTATTATCGGATAAATTGTCCCCCAAAACGTTGCGAAACCGATGCCGATGAGAAGCAGATTGTTAAAAAGGAATCCAGATTCGCGAGAAATTGGTGATTCAAACCCCTCTTCATCTTTGATTTGCGGTAAACGAAAAAGTAAAAGGGCAAGTGATCCAACAAGTGCAAGGGAAAAGAAGGTCAGAAATAGGTGTCCAATATCTGATTCTGCAAAGGAGTGTACTGATGAAAGAATGCCTGACCGTACTACAAATGTTCCAAAAATGGCAAGAAGAAAAGACAGTATGACGAGACTAATGGTCCACACTTTAAGCTTCCCGCGTCGTTCTACCACCATGACTGAATGGAGGCTCGCAGTCCCAGTGATCCAGGGAAGGAACGCTACGTTTTCAACCGGATCCCATCCCCAATAACCACCCCATCCGAGGACATGGTATGCCCACCAAGCTCCAAGCAATAACCCAATGCTTTGGATAGACCAAGCTAATAGCGTCCACCTCCTAATCGCACGAACCCATTCTGTGCCCAAACGTCCTGTTATCAGAGCCGCAATAACGAATGCGAATGGGATAGTCCAACTCACATACCCTAGAAGTAACATTGGCGGATGAATGACCATGCCCGGATCTCTGAGTAGTGGATTCAATCCGCGTCCATCTGGCATTGAGAACGGTAAGCGCTCGAATGGATTGGTTGCAAAAATAAGGACAGTTAAGAAAAATGCTATGACAATCATGATTGTGGCTATAACGTATGGCATGAGTTGTCCATACCGATTTCTGTTTCTCAATGTAGCGACACCCGCTAGGACACTTAAGGTGGTTGCCCAATAAAGCAAAGAACCTTCTTGCCCACCCCACAAAGCGGATGAGATGTAATACCACGGCATGTCTACGCTTGAATGCAGTACCACATACCTCAGGCCAAAGTCATGAGTCATGAACCCATAGATTAATGTCCCTGAAGCAATAAGCATCAAACAGCTTATTATCCAAACCCCGTTTCGTGCACTTAGGAGTAGGGGAGCATAATAGAAACGCACCGCCGTTATTGAAGCGATCCCTGTGTATATAGACATTACGAGCGCAACGACGAGAGAGACATATCCGATATCGGAATAAGCCATTCAATCAGTCCTATTTATGGGGAGGTTTTTCAAGGTTAGTTTGCTCAACTCGAGCGACCATTTTCGATGGGCATTGTGCGGTGAGGATATCTGCATGAAATATGCCGTTATCTTGCATCTTACCTTCAATTATCACGTGGATGTCATCACCGAAAATATCAGGGGTCGTTCCTTGGTAATGGACTGTTACTGATTGACCATCTTGATGGATTTGGAAGTCATAAATTAAGTTTTGTGTATCGATTGATATTGATCCTGGCAGCACTTTCCCGCCCATCCTGATCCTTTGTTCATCCAAATCAGATGATTTAGCGAGTACTTCGTTAATCTCAAGATAGTATGTTGCATTATCTCGCAGGCCATTAACCGTTAGGTAAGCGATTGCGAGCACAATAACAAAAGCGCCAATTATGAGTCGGCGGTTGAATCCTTTAACGGGGCTATTTTCGTTTAAACTTTGTTGGCCGTCTTGCACCGCAGCGCTCCATTTTTATGAATTAGTGCGTCGTCATATTAGGTGGGGGGGTGAATGACTGTCAATGGTACGTGTTGAACGAGGCGATGGTTCTATTGTCATAATGAATATGTCTGGTCATTAAAACAAATATCCCCAGCAATCTTCATGAGGCCATTTCCGATGGCCTAGCGAAATTGTTATATATATACATTCAGGGCTGATTTTCATAAATATTTCGTCTTGAAGCACAGTTAGTGATGGTGCTATCCTTGCCCGTATATATAGTGTACTAGCGGTATTTATACGGAGGGGTGTTAAATGCCTGGACCTTTAGACGGAGTAAAGATTCTGGAATTCACGCAGATTGTTGCTGGACCATTTGGCGGATCATTATTGACGGATATGGGTGCGCAGACTATTAAGGTTGAGCCTTTGAGGGGGGATCCTACTAGGCTCACGCAGCAAATGGTACCGATGGAAGGGCGCGGCTTTGTCTCATTGAACAGAGGGAAGCGCAGTTTGCCATTAGATATGTCAACACCTGAAGCGCAAGAAATTGTGCACAAAATGGTTCCTGACCTTGATGTTGTTCTGATCAATTACCGGCCAGATGTACCGGTAAAACTTGGTATTGACTATGATACTTTGGCTGCAATTAATCCAAAATTAATTTATTGCCAAAATTCTGGCTTTGGTCTGAATGGCCCACTGGCGACTTTGCCGGGATCCGATATCGTGACGCAAGCGATGACTGGATTACTCACCGGAAACAACAACATACAGGATGGGTTACCGACTCACATTCAAGCGACACCCGTCGCAGACGTCGCGACTGGAATCACGATTGCTTGGGGTATCACAGCTGCTCTGTTGCACCGCGAAAAGACTGGTCAGGGGCAGAAAATTGAGGCGTCATTAATGGGTACATCACTTGCTTTGCAGTCTGCTCGCTTTATGGTTATAGATGCAATTGATAAAGAACAACGAGAAGAATTCTTATTGAACTTGGATGGAATGCGACGTGAGGGGAAGTCTTTCGAAGAAATGCAAGAAGCGTATCGTGATTTTCGACCCCGTCCCCCAGGTAATATATACTACCGTACATATAAGACGAAGACAGGTCTCATAACGGTTGGTTGTCTCAGCGATGAGCCGAAAAAACGGATGGCTGAAATCTTGGGGTTGCATGATATCCGTTGGGATGAAGACTATGATGCAACTAGCCAGGAAGCGGTTGATTTTGGAGCGAAATTAAATCAGGATGCTGAGGCTAAATTACTGAAAAAAACCAGCGATGAGTGGATCGAAATATTCCGGAATGCTAAGGTTCCGGTGATCCCAGTTTATGTCACTGAAGAATTACCTGACCATGACCAGGTGATTGACAACGATAACATTGTTGATTTGGAACATCCTCTTTTAGGACATATGACTATGTATGGCCCAACTCTCAAAATGAGCGAGACACCTTTAGAAGCTCAACGTTCATCGCCAGCTCTTGGTGAGAATACTGATGAGATATTGACTGATCTTGGCTATAGCGAGGCTCGCATTGGTGAGCTGCGTGATCGAGGAGTAACACTTTAGGCAAATTAGTGGTGTTACGAACATGTATAGTTAATTGAGGCGCGTGAAAAAACACACTGGAACCTCTGTATCATGCGTGCAGATTCCCTAATTACGGTATAGGATGCGAGGTTGCGTGAGATAATGACAGACCGCATCGTTTCGGCTGGCCCTAATGAGGGGGACCATTCCGAAGTTAATCTCCGCCCTCGCACTATTGAAGAGTATATCGGTCAAGAGCGTGTTGTTGAGAATTTGCAAATCGCGGTGAAAGCCGCTCGTATGCGTAAGGAATCTTTAGATCACTTGTTGCTACATGGTCCACCTGGTCTCGGAAAAACAACACTTGCTAGCATCGTCGCTTCAGAAATGGGCGTGAATATCAAGATTTCCTCGGGCCCAGCGATTGAACGAGCAAGTGATCTTGTCTCGATATTGATGGGTCTTCGTGACGGCGACATCTTTTTCATTGATGAATTCCACCGAATGCCCCGGGTTGTACAAGAGGTCTTGTATCCTGCTATGGAAGATTTTGCTTTGGATGTCGTTACCGGTAGAGGACCAGGTGCCCGTTCGGTTCGAGTACCCCTACCTCGATTCACCATTATAGCTGCGACGACGCGTGTTGCATTAATTACAGCACCATTACGTGATCGGTTTGGGGTTGTCTATCGGCTAGATTTCTATAAAGCCAATGAGGTCGACCAAATTCTTCGGCGATCAGCGGGTATTTTGAGCTTGGATTTTGAGGATCAGGCGATTCAACTAATTGCGGGCAGATCTCGCGGTACACCTCGCATTGCGAATCGTCTTTTGCGTCGTGTGCGTGATTATGCTGATGTTATTTCTGATGGTAATTTGACTAAAACAGTAGCGGAAGAGGCATTATCGAAATTGGGTGTTGATGGTCTGGGGTTAGACGAAATAGATCAAATGTTATTGGATGGTTTGGTGCAAAAATTTAGTGGAGGTCCTGTAGGATTGGAGACTTTGGCGGCATCCATTGGGGAAGAAGCAGATACTGTTATGGATGTCTATGAACCATATCTTTTACAACTTGGATTCATTCAACGTACCCCACGTGGTCGGCTTGCAACTCGTCTTGCCTATGAACACTTGAATGAACCATATCCGGAGCATCTTGAGGCACACCAAATCAAAGTTCAAGGTGATCAACTTGCATTCAATGAGAACGATAATTAATGTTACGCGGATGGGCTCGACATCAAATCGGCTCTTTTAAATTGGAGATGAATTGGGAAATACCTTCGGGAAGCGTGCTTGTTCTTTTTGGCCGATCCGGGGCCGGCAAAACGATGACTTTAAGGGTGATTTCCGGTTTGTTGCAACCAGATGAAGGGCATGTCCAATTAGATTCGCGTGTTTTGTTCAGCACCGCAGATACAATATCGATTGCGCCTCATATGCGAAGCATTGCTTACGTTCCTCAAACGATTTCTCTTTTCCCGCACTTAAATGTACGATCAAATGTTGAGTATGGTCTTAAATCTTTAACAGGTGATGATAAAAACATCATGATTACGAATTTAATTGAAAAATTCCAATTGACTGAATTGCAGCAACGTAGGGTTTGGGAACTTTCGGGCGGTGAGAAACAACGAGTATCGCTAGCCCGTGCCTTTGCATCTCGACCAGCGGCGCTACTTTTGGATGAACCGTTTTCATCGTTAGATGAGAACTCGCGATCATCTATGCGCGATGAATTGCGGTCTATTTTTCGTGAGAGTGAAATACCGGTTATTCTTGTTACCCATGATTATGAAGACGCGATCAAACTTGGTGATGTTGTCCAGATTGTTGACAATGGTGAGGCAAGTGTGCGGGGATCCCCTGAGTCGATTCTTGGCAGCGCAAACGTTGGTTTGTTTCCCGATTTGATGAGACACGATAATGTATTGTCAGTCGTTGTCAATAAATTGGAACCTGAATTCGGTACGATGGTTGGTATCTCTGATGGGGTATCGCTAATACTGCCATTCGTTGAATCTGAAGTTGGGGAGAGTTTGCTTTTTGGGATCAGCTCAAGAGATGTGGTTCTTTCTGCTGAGAAGCCAATAAAAATTGGTGCAGAGAACATCATGGAAGGCCGCATCCAGCATATCAGTTTCCATGGTACAGGATATGACATCACGATAGATTGTGGTGTGCAGATTGTGTCATACGTCACCCAGCCGGCTTTTAGGAATATGGAGTTAGAAATATCTTCGCAAGTATGGGTGGTTTCCCAAACATCGTCATGGGACATTGTTCAAGATAAACTTCCGGTCATGCGTTAACCCAATATTCTTTACGTGAAGAATGCGGAAGAGATGATCTCGATTCATTAACGAATTAGATTCCTTAAGGTTCCGATTTTCCACCAACCCCCTCTGAAGTTAACGTTTCGTAACTACTGACTCATTGCTTTGGTCATAATGTGGGTCATCGTGGGATGATGGGTAATATCAGATTGGAGGGATAGGTCTTGCCATGATAAATAGTTTGCTGAGCAGAGATCGGATTCTTCTCTAGGGGAATACTCTTTCCTGTGTTGGGATTGCGGTCAAACCGTGGGTAGCTGCTGCTTGATACTTCTAATCGAATTACGTGGTCTTTTTTGAAGACGATACTGGTGGGCCATAACGTGATTCTTATTCCGCTAATTGCATTTGTTTCATTTTCATCTAGGTGTAGTCGCAAAATTCCTTCAGAAACATAATATGCCGAACCATCTGGGTGAACGTCCACTAACTTTGCCGTAAAATCGGTGCTCGGCGCTGTCGTTGATACATAGATGTCGAGCATAACCGGTCCTGTAACCTCTAGATTTTGAGGGAGTGGTTTTGAGTCGTAAATCAACACGTCATTACGGATCTCTACCTGATTTTGTGTCTCTATTTTGTGTGCCCGAGGTCCAAGCACGGGGCCACCTTTGGATGGTACAGGGTCAAAAGGATCATATGTGAACGTATCCGTACCATTCTGTTTGGTGGGATAACTTGTTGTTAGAGATCCATCACCATGCAAGGTGTTAGCTTTGTCCGTGCTCTTGAGGTAATACGGAGAGTATTGTGTTCGAGCTAATGGCCATTCATTTTCGTTTCTCCAGATATTTTCACCCATAACGAAAATGCGTACTGGTGAAGTTTCTGGAACAGGTAACTGTTTTAGATGTTTATCAAACCAATTAAAACTAGGTGCAAAACTATAAGTTCGATAACGCTCTCCAATTATATTGCCTGGAAGGGTTACCTCTTGTGCGTGTGCCCATGGGCCGATGACTAATCTAGATTCATTTGCAATGTGCGCGGGGGCTTTTTCCTTGATATCCATAAAGTCTTTTAGCTGACCTGGTAAAAATGGATCAAACCAACCAGCAGTCAAATGCACCGGACCTTGTAATTTGTTGATCTTATGATGGTCATCCATTTTTTCCCAAAAAGAGTCTTTTTCTGTGTGTGTAACCCAATCGTTGAAAAATGGTATGTCGTACAGAGCTCTTTCATCGGCTTGAATAAGAGGGAAGCCACTTATCGCGTCTTGGATTCGTTGTGGAGAAACCCAGACGTCCTCAGTTGGCCTGCTAAGTAATGCCCAGTGGAGAGCGCTTTCTAGCGAGAACGCACCGCCGACGTAAAACATTGAATACCAATCGGTGCTCGCGAGTTGTATCCCCATTGTTGAAGGGCCAGGTATCGTTTCATCTGATATTACCCAAAGGGTATATGCGTAGTACGACGCTCCCCACATTCCTAATCTTCCATCAAACCAAGGTTGTGTGAAAAGCCAATTGAGTGTTTCAACTCCATCTTCCCGCTCGTGAATGAATGGATGATAGATGCCTTCTGAGTTTCCTCTGCCACGTGTTCCTTGAAAAACTACGTTGTATCCTCGTTCAGCCCACATACGACTGATGAGGTCTATTGCATATATACGTATGATATTGTCCTTGAGAATGCGATTTTTTAACGGGGCTTTTATATCGAATTTTGGGATGTTGAAAGGTGCCCTCACTAATATTGTGGGACTTGGTTCCGCTTTACGAGGGCGATAAATATTTGCTACAAGCTTTGTTCCGTCGGAAGTGATTACGCTTACATTCTTTTCTGTACTCACTGCAAATTTAGCTGGACCTATCCCCATATAATGTCCGAGGAATGTTGGCATAAGAGTATGGATGATCCAAGTAAGAATGAGAAATGTGGCGAATGCACTAATAATGATACGGCTGATCCACATCCTTTTGCTAAATCCTATGTTCAAAGAACGTTTAAAATATCTGACGTGGTACAGAGCAATTATTAAGATGAATGTAGCGAGGACGCAGTGGAAGAATATTGGTATAGCTCCTCCCGTCCATCTTTCGGGAGGGTACAAAGCCATCCGCATTGCGTAACGTATCAACATTATACCGAGGTAGGTTAAACCCAAAATAGGCAACCAAGATGCCAAAATCTGGTTTGGTTTGATTGATATTCCGCGGGCTCTCGTAAAATCAACACATATCTTGAGAAATAACGTTGAGATAGCGATCTGAACAATAAGGAGATATTCGTATCTCACAGCTCCTGATAGCCATTCTTGCTGTGGTGGTAACCAAGATACACCGTTGGCATAGATGACTAGAAAATGGGCGGTAACCCGGAATAGGAATAGCCCCAAAAGTATCCATAAAAAGGGCGCAAATCGTTTCGGATTTGGGTTAAGGGCTTTTGGATGATTCATGGGTCAGTTTTTCGCACTGAATGCCCTCCAAATTCTTGTCGCATTGCGGCTAGCAATTTAGCGGTAAAGGAGTTACTTTGGCGAGATCTGAATCTGTTTTGCAAAGCAAGAGTTAAATTTGGAGCAGGAACTTCTAAATCCATAGATTCCTGTATTGCCCATCTTCCCTCACCTGAGTCCTCGACATATGGCGCTATAGAGTCAAATTTTGGATCCACCTCGAGTATTTGTGTAGTAAGATCTAATAACCACGAGCTGATGATGCTGCCGTGGTTCCATATGCTTGAGATTTGTGCTAAATCCAGTTGAAAATCTTCTTTGGCCTGCAACAGTTCGAAACCTTCTGCATACGCTTCCATTAATGCATATTCGATACTGTTATGAATCATTTTTGTGAAGTGACCGGCTCCTGTGGCACCAACCCGGCCATATCCAGTTTGATTAGCCGGAGCTAGTGTTTCCACGATAGGCCTTATTTTCTCATAAACATTGATATCTGCGCCTATCATTAGACTATAACCATTTTCGCCACCATGTATTCCGCCACTCACGCCAACGTCTATAAAATCGATACCTTTTGATTTGAATGAATCAGCTCGCCTGATAGTATCTTTGTAGTAGGAATTCCCTCCATCTATGATGATGTCACCTTGCGAGAGCTTATCTCCAACTTCACCAACGATCTCATCGGTGTTGGTTCCTGATGGAATCATTACCCAAACCGTACGAGGAGGGGATAATTCAGTGATTACGTTTTCAATTGAATCCGCTTTAATAGCCCCTTTTTCGGCAACAGTTTCTGATGCAGAAGAGTCCCTGTCATAAACAATTACGCGATGGCCACCGCGTAGTAACCGAGCGACCATTGCTGAGCCCATGCGTCCTATACCTATAAAGCCGAGGTCCATATGCAAACTCCATTTCTTAAGATGATGAATTGTTCAGTGTAATCCAGACAATCCATTGCGTTTCCTTGAGAGAATCAGAACGGATGTGAGATGTCGACGTGGTAGTCCAAAACCTCAATATCCAATCGCGTACTTTCGATGAAATCTAGCACATTTGTTAAAGTTGATTGGGTTAGTGGAGTACTGTTGCTTACTGTTGTTATAGCGAGTGACGCTTTTTGTAGAGAATCTTGCATGTTGACTTCAGCAATCGAAATATTGAACCGATGACGAGTTCTATCGACAATTGATTTAGTGATACGCCTCTTGTCTTTTAGGGACATAGCATTTGGAAATCGTAGTTCGATTAAGCATAGACCGACTGGCATAGGTTTCACCTTGAAAAAATTTTATATCAAAGTATATTGTACAGATCTGTTCGAATTGCGGCCTAATCTATATTCAGCGTTCAATAAAGTATTTTACGATCACACTTCGTATGAAACGTATCCAAAACTGCCTCGTTTGACGTCAATCCAATTATCAATATAAAATCCTGATATTGAGAACTCAGTTCTTGCGTACGCTTATCTGGAGGTGAACGGATGGCGGTTGATATCCCGGACGTTGTGGTTCGACGATTGCCGACCTATCTTAGGGCGTTGCGCCAATTGGCAGATGATAACGTTGATTTTGTTAGTTCTCATCAATTGGGAGAGCGATTGCATGTCACGCCAGCACAAATTCGTAAAGATTTGAGTTATTTTGGGCGATTTGGTAAACAAGGCCGTGGCTATAACGTTCAACTTCTAATCACTGACCTTGATCAGATTCTTGGATTAGATCGTGAATGGGAGACAATCTTGGTTGGTGTTGGCCGGCTTGGTCGGGCAATCATCGGATATCCTGGATTTAGTCCTGAAGGATTTAATCTGTCAGCGGCATTTGATTCGGACTCGGAGGTTGTGGGGCAGGAAATTTCTGGTACACTTGTGCGCCATACTTCGGATATTCCTCTTTTTACCCAAAACAATCGAGTCGATATCGCGATTTTGGCTGTGCCTGCGCGAGCCGCACAGCTTGTTGCTGACGACTTGATTCGCAACGGAGTTCATTCTTTTCTTAGTTACGCACCAATACCTTTGGAAGTTCCACGGGGTGTTTATGTTCGTTCATTGGATCCGATATTAGCGATGGAAGAAATGACGTTTTATCTGAGGGATTCAGAGCGAGGTGGCTGGAAATAGTTTCCAATTCCAGTGGATACACGTTTGAAGAAATAAAGGGTGCTTTCAGTCTTGGATTTGTTCCTACATTTCATTTGTTGCGTTCAGCTACGCGTAATCGCGTAACGGATCTGTGCAACGCATTTTCAGCACGGGGGATGTCGGTATCTTGTTCCTGTTGGTTTAACCGTTCTTCCGCTCTTTCTTTGGCTCGAGAGGCCCGCTCCTCATCGATATCTTGCGCTTGCTCACCTGCATCAGCCAAAACGACGACTTTTTCTTGCGTTATCTGAAGAAAGCCACCGGTAACAAAAATGCTATCTTCCTGTTCACCTTTCTTTACGCGGATTTCTCCAGTTTGCAATAAAGTAAAGATCGGGGCATGTTGGGGCAAAACACCGAGTTCTCCCTCGATTCCTGGGCATACCACAATATCAACGTCATCCTCGTACAGGACTTTCTCGGCGCTGATTACTTGTAAGTTTGTTGGTGACATAGCATACCTTTAGATTCTCTTGATTTGAAAAATGTGTCGACTACGCATTTAACCAGCGGTCATCTCTGCGCCTTTCTCACGTGCCTCTTCAATGGATCCAACCATATAGAACGCCCCTTCTGGCAAGTCATCATGTTGGCCGTCCAAAATCTCTTGGAATCCCCGTACAGTGTCTTGCACGCGGACGTACTTGCCTTCTTGACCTGTGAATGCTTCAGCCACAGACATTGGCTGCGAGAGGAAACGCTGTATCCGTCGTGCGCGGTTGACTGTCACTTTGTCTTCTTCAGAGAGCTCTTCAAATCCAAGTATTGCGATAATGTCTTGTAGCTCTTTGTACCTCTGTAAAACTTCTTGGACTCCGCGGGCGGCATTGTAATGGTCCTCTCCCACGATCAGTGGATCCAAGATACGTGAGTTGGATGTCAGGGGATCCACCGCTGGGTATAGTCCTTGCTCCGAAATTGAGCGTTCAAGAGCAATAACCGCATCCAAGTGTCCGAACGTTGTTGTTACTCCTGGATCAGTGTAGTCATCCGCTGGGACATAGATGGCTTGGAATGATGTAATCGAACCCTGCTTGGTGGATGCGATTCTTTCTTGTAATGCTCCCATTTCTGTGGCTAGGGTGGGCTGGTAGCCAACAGCCGATGGCATTCGTCCTAAAAGGGCGGATACTTCCATTCCGGCTAGAATGTACCTATAGAGATTGTCCACAAAAATCAAGACGTCTTGGCCTTCGCGATCTCGGAAGTACTCGGCCATTGTTAAACCGGTTAAAGCGACACGTGCACGGATTCCTGGCGGCTCATTCATTTGGCCAAACACCAATGCTGTTTTGTCCAGCACTCCGGATTCTTTCATTTCGTTCCACATGTCGTTTCCTTCACGGGAACGCTCTCCCACTCCTGCGAAAACGGAGTAGCCTCCATGTTCTTTAGCAATATTGTTGATAAGCTCCATGATGACAACTGTTTTGCCAACACCAGCTCCTCCGTAGGCTCCAATCTTCCCACCTTTTGTAAACGGTGTGATGAGGTCGATTACCTTCAACCCTGTTTCAAGCATTTCGACGCTAGTAGTTTGATCTTCGTAGGATGGCGGATTGCGATGAATTGGCCACGCTTCTTCGGAGTTGACGTCACCTACATCATCAAGTGCTTCTCCTAACGCGTTAAACAAGCGACCTAGAGATGCTTCTCCCACTGGTACGGCAATCGGTTGTCCCAAATCCTCAGCATCAACCCCTCGCTGAAGTCCTTCGGTTGCTCCCATGGCAAGGCATCGTACCCAGTTGTTTCCGATGTGCTGCTCGACCTCGAGGATTAATTGTTCGTCGTCGATCTGGGTTTTTACAGCGTTGAACAATGCTGGTAATTCATCAGGTGGAAATTCAACGTCCACGACCGTTCCAATAATTTGTACAACCTTACCTGTTGCCATAATTCACCTCTTAGTGTCAGTTTTGTTGACTTGTCGTCATGAGTTTGTGGTTTGCTAGTAAATCGATTTGAAAGTCTTCTAATGTTTCAAGAATAACGTCGGCTTCGCTGAGGTCTAGACCTCTTGTGGATTCAGTGAGCACCGCAATGGTGTACATGCCTGCGCTTTTGGCAGCTGCAATACCAAACGGTGAATCCTCTATCGCGATGCATTCCTTTGGATGAACGCCAACGGCTTTAGCAGCTTTAAGGTAGATATCTGGGGCAGGTTTGCCTGACGTAACGTCATCTCCTCCAAAGTAGGTGTCAAACTCGTCCCGTAGACCGATGGTATCCAGTTTCAGTTCGACCCACGATCTTAGTGCTGAGGACGCTACGGCCTTTGGCAGTCCTCGTTCTTTCAAAGAATGGATTAGATCACGTACACCGGGCTGAGGAACCAAGTGGTCTTCAAGAACCTGCCGCACAATTGGATCATATTGCGATACACATTCTTCCACAGTGAGGGGAAGATCCCGCATTTTTATGACGCGGCGCCATGTTTCCTCAACAGTGGTCCCCAGGAGGTGTTTTTGGTTTTCAGTGTTCGTTATAGGGTCTTTCCCCGCTTGCAGAACGAGGGAATTGACTGCATCTAAAAACAGTGGCTCACTATCAATTAGGACCCCGTCCATATCAAATATGATTGCTTGAAAAAGATTCATTTTATGATTGTTCCAAGGCTGCCACACCGCTGACAATATCGAGAAGTTCAGTGGTAATAATTTCTTGGCGCGCTTTGTTGTAGACGAGTGTAAGGTCGCCTATCATCTCGTGTGCTGCTTTTGTCGCTGCATTCATTGCAACCATTCGCGCAGAGTGTTCACTAGCGCTCAATTCCAAGAAAGCGTGGAAAACCCACATTTCAACTAATCTTGGTAACAATCCGCTGAGGACTGTTCCTGGATCTGGTTCATACGCAAAATCAATTCCTGGAGAGCTGTCAGTGGATGAATCGTCTGATGGTTCAATTGGCAAAAGTTGTCTAATAGTCGGTGTTTGTACAACGGTGTTGACGAATTCGGGATATATGATGTGGACACGATCCATTGTGCCTGCGATATATTCATCCTGCACAATCTTCGCTACGGGTCGGGCGTCATCCAACGCGGGGTACTCCGAAATTTGAGTGAAGGTCGCTACAATGTCCTGTTGTGAACGAGTCATGAAGTCGCTACCTTTGCGGCCAACTGTGACGACTTTTACAGGGGCGGTTTGCGTGGAAATAAATTCTTCGGCAGCACGGTTCATATTGCTGCTAAGCCCACCGGCAAGTCCTCGATCTGGGGTGACTACAATAACTCCAATTGTGTTTGCCTCACGAACTTCAAGAAGTGGATTCACATCTTGAACTTCTCCAGACAAACTACGCTGTGCCAGGTCGCTTAGGATATCAAGCAAGGCCGTCGCGTATGGTCGCGAGGCCAGCACACTTTGCTGCGCACGTCGCATTTTTGACGCGGCTATCATCTCCATCGCATTCGTAATCTTCGAAGTGCTTTCAACACTTCGAATCCTTTGACGTATTTGTCTGATACTTGGCATCTTGCTCTCTTACTCTGTTAACTTATGATCGCAGTTTAGTTCGGAAATTTACTCTCCAAATAAATTCTTGAAATCATCTAGCGCTTTTTTCAACGCTTCTTCATTTTCATCGGTGATGTCACCAGTCTCGGTAATTGAGCGACCGATTTCTGGGTTGTTTGAGTCTACATATTCAAGGAATTCTGACTCAAATGCCTGAACACGCTCAACTGCTATGTCATCCATGTAGCCTTGGGTTGCCGCGTATAGAACCATTGACTCTTGGGCTAAAGGCATAGGTACATACTGATCTTGTTTAAGGAGTTCAGTCAATCTTCGCCCCCGCTCTAATTGTGCAAGGGTGGCTGGATCTAAATCGGACGTTCCAAATTGTGCGAAAGCAGCAAGCTCTCGGAATTGCGCAAGTGCCAGCCGGAGAGGACCAGCCACTTTTCGTACGGCGCGTGTTTGTGCAGCACCGCCCACTCGTGATACCGATAAACCAGCGTTCACTGCAGGTCTTATTCCTGAGTTGAATAGATCCGCCTCTAGAAAAATTTGACCGTCCGTGATGGAAATGACGTTTGTTGGGATATACGCTGATACGTCACCTGCTTGTGTCTCAATAATCGGTAGCGCAGTTAGGGAGCCACCTCCATAATCAGGGCCCAATTTCGCCGCCCTCTCAAGGAGCCTGCTGTGGAGATAAAAGACGTCTCCCGGGTACGCTTCGCGACCTGGTGGGCGCCTGAGAAGAAGGGATATTTGACGGTAGGCCCACGCATGTTTGGAAAGATCGTCATAGATAATTAGAGCATCTTTACCTTGTTCCATAAACTCTTCACCAATTGCACATCCGGCGTACGGTGCAAGATATTGAAGAGAAGCAGGATCGTTAGCATTAGCAGCAACGATTACGGTGTGTTCCATCGCGCCATGCTCTTCAAGGGTTCCTTGAATAGCTGCGACTCTTGATGCTTTTTGGCCGATTGCAACATAGATACAAAGGAGATCTTGTCCTTTTTGATTAATTATGGTGTCCAAGGCAATGGCAGTCTTACCAGTGGACCGGTCACCAATGATTAACTCTCTTTGGCCACGTCCAATCGGAATCATGGCATCAATGGCCTTGATTCCCGTTTGCACTGGAGTGTCTACAGAGCCTCTGGTTACTACGTTTGGTGCAACTCGCTCCAAGTCCCGAGTTGTGTCTGATGTCAATGCTCCTTTCCCGTCGATGGGCAGTCCCAAAGGGTCAACTACTCTACCCAACAATTGGTCGCCAACGGGAATCTGCATTATGCGTCCGGTAGTCCGGACTTCGTCGCCTTCCTTTACGCCTTTGTCGTCACCCAGGACTGTTGCGCCCACAGTCTCCTCTTCGAGGTTCATAGCGAGACCCATCAATCCATTGGGGAAAGCGAGCAATTCATTGTACCGGCAATTCGTAAGCCCGTGGACGCGGGCAATACCATCACCCACTTCAACGACCGTACCAACATCGGTCATTGTGACCGACGTGCCGAATTGTTCAATCTGTTCTTTAAGTATCGATGCTATTTCTTGTCCGCTGGTTGCCATGGGGCTCCTTCCAAATTACGGGGATTATCTTGCTCGTCCATGCAAGCTTTCCCGAAGCGAAATTAGGCGAGAACGGGCTGATCCATCTATGACTTGATCTCCGACTCGGGCGATTAATCCACCCAAAATTGACGGATCTTCCCTGACGGTCAGACGTAATTTCTTACCAATAATATTTTGAATCTTTTCGGTGATTTCTTCCTGTTCGGCTTTTCCTAGGGGGACTGCTGTTGTGACTTCAACCGGCGCTATATCCTCAAGAGAATCTAAGAACCGTTGATATTCTTGGGCGATGTCACTTGCTATTCCCACGCGTCTTTTTTGTACGAGGAGATATGCAAAATTTTGTGCTAACCCATTCATACCACTGAAGTGTGGCTCAAGCGATTGTTTTTTTTGATCGAAACTGATTTTGGGGTTTTCCAGAAAACTTTGAATCTCACGATCATCAAAGATGTCCGCAATTCGCCCAAGATCATCTAGCCAAGATCGCTCATCGCTTGATTCTTGCGCAATTTCGAACACCGCTTGGGCATATCGCCGGGCGGAGGCCGCTCCTGCCACTTTCTAGTTCCTTCCTGTACTCTGGCTGGCTTCTGATAGGACCTCTTCAATGAGACCTTTATGGGCATCACCGTCTAATGAGGTTTGTATCACTTTTTCTGCCGCCGTTATTGCCAGATCACCGAATTCCTGTCGAACACTGTCAATCGCGTCATCACGTTCGCGTTCAATCGCGGCTCTTGCGCGCTCGGTCTCTTCCTCACCTTGGCGGCGC
Source organism: SAR202 cluster bacterium (assembly GCA_009392005.1). Classification (GTDB taxonomy): domain Bacteria; phylum Chloroflexota; class Dehalococcoidia; order UBA6926; family VFHL01; genus VFHL01. Next base: position 29,225 of record VFHL01000003.1, on the reverse strand, counting down.
GCTTCCTCGCGCGCTTCGTTTACCAAACGTTCGCTGGTCTGCCGTGCTTGCTCAATGAGTTGTTGCCCTTGAGCACGCGCATCTTGTAATGCTTCTTGTATTTGCTCCTGACTCTTCTCCGATGCTTCTTGGGCTTGATCTGCCGCTGCAAGAGATTCCCTAATCTTTTCAGATCGGTTATCGAGCATTCGCACAACAGGCCCGTAGACGAACATACGGAGCAAGACCAGGAGTATTACGAAATTGACGAGCTGAGTCGCCAACCCTGGTAAGTTAAATCCAATAGCCTCCACAACACACCTCGTTGAATCGCGTTTCGTGATCGCGCGGATTAATTAAATGAACTTGATGACTAATGCGACAACTAACGCGTAGATCGCGATAGCTTCAGCGAACGCTAGACCCAAAATCATTACTGTTTGAATCGAGCCCGCGGCTTCAGGGTTCCGCCCAATTGCTTCAAGGCCCTTCGAAGCAGCAATACCGATACCAATACCCGGTCCCATTGCTCCTAGTCCTATTGCTAAAGCAGCACCTAATTGTTGAGCTCCTGCATCGGTAATCGCGGGTCCACCTGTTCCTTGGGCGAGGGCTGTGCCCATCGCTACTGTCATCAAGCCGACCACGATAAGTGCGACGTGTACTCCACGCCAAGACATTCTAACTATAGAATTTCGCACCTGGTATCCTCCTTATACATTTACTACAAATTCTCGTTACCATTTTTACCTACTGAACAAACTATATACAAGATACTTATTAATTGAAATCAGTTAGTGGTGTTCGTCCCCGTGTTCGCCTCCGTGCGCAGTGACTGCCATTATCGCGAAGACAAGGGTTAGCATTCCGAATATAAATGCCTGTATTGCCCCAAAGAACAATTCCATGCCGTATGTAAGCACCGGGAATATCACAGGAACTAGGAACATTATGATTAGGATCAAAACCTCGCCCGCGAATGAATTTCCGAAAAGACGGAATGTGAAACTGATTAATCGTACGAGCTCTCCTACGAACTCTAGTATGCCTACAAAGACGTCAACAAGACCCATGCCTATGTTGCCCTTTAGCAGCGCCTTGAAATTAAAGAACTTACCCATGTAGGTGAAGAAGCCTAGAGCTGTGATGCCCCAGAATTCTACGAAAATCGCAGAGATTATTGCGAGTGCAGCAGTTGTATTTACATCCGTGTTTGCTGGTCTGAGGAATCCATTAAGATGCCCTGCAGTCAAACCTTGGCGTTCTAAGTGTTCTTCTGAGTGGTGGTATTCTTCCCCAGATATTGAATAGCTTGTATGCTCATGTCCACCTTCTTCTAGGGTATAAGTGAGGCCGAATGGGATGTTGCCACCTTCAGTCATCATAAAGAGATGAATGTCTTCGAGATGCTTGCCCTCTTCCTCGGCATGGTGGATTGCTTCTTCAGCGGGTATAACGACACCAACCGTTCCTACGCCTGGAATTATTCCGAGCCAGTTCGCTGAAAGGACGAATAAAAATATAGTCGCGACCACAGGAAAGAACCGGCGGCCATTTTCGCGACCAGCTGCCGTTTGGCATAAATTCAACAATCCTTCGACAACGATTTCAACTAGTGATTGCAAGCGTTTTGGGACCATATCCGGATTTCGCGCAGCAGTGATTCCGATGCCTAAGAGTACTGCCATTGCGAGCCATTGTTGGATGACGGTATTTCGGACGGGATAATTGGCTATTCGAAATAGTGGTTCTATTTTTAAACCAGGAATCTCTAGAGGGCCCTTAAGAAATATAAAGCCAAGTATGAACAAGACTAAAGCAATAGCTAAGGGTATGAAAACGCGAGGGCGTGAAAGAGATGCCAGCAAAGTTCCTCCTTACGACTATTTCTCGTCTTTTCTTACGCGCACTAAAGCTGGTTTGACCATTCGGTATAGGCCGCCGAACGCCACAATCATTCCGATCCCTAACCCTATGAAAGTTAAAATAGGTTTGGTGCTGAAAACACCGTCCAACCAAACCCCGCCGACTATGAAAATTAACAAGCTCGCAGCAACATACCACCCCAAGCCAAGGAGGCGCATTGCAACTAAGACTAGACCCGTGTTCATAGGCGAATCTTTTCTGACTTTCTGCCACGGCACAATATCACGAGAACAGGAACATCGTCAAGATAAAAAGAGCAAATTTAACGTAATAAAATCTGTGGTTTCATGCGGAAAATGTTGGCTTTGACATAACGTTTAAAAAATCATTTTGAGAGAATGGTTTTGTCAAAAGATTTTTAGAGTTTTGTTGTTAACGAATCATAGACGATAGGGTCCGTTTTGGTTTTTGGGAGATGTGCGGAGAGTGGTTTACAAGTCTCTATCCAAAGGGTCGGATCCACTCTGTTAACCAATTGGTTGAATTTGCGATCAAGTATGTGGTGGTAACCATTTTAAGGGTATGAGCGCTCGCCATGATTATAAAATATCGTTTGAATGGGTATCGTATACCCCCTGCCAAGATACTTGCTGCGTCCATCGGTAAAAAAGGTGCGAGCGTTGCAACAAAAATTATGGTTCCACCGAATCGATTCATTGCTTTCAAAGACACCTGGTAAATTCGAGTACTGTTCACGAGCTCACCAGTGATCATGCCTGCGACGTAGCTGGATGTCGCTCCAATTGCGCCGCCGATCCCAGCGCTTACTCCGAGCCATAACAAGTTGAAATCGCTTGTCATCATCGCGATGACAGCAATTCCCGGGGTCGGCAATATGATGCTTGCGTTGCTAATCAAACTAATTACGAATGCGCCAAGGTATCCCCAATTACCTAGGCCGACCACGTACTCGCGACCGATCAGCATCGCAACAATCGTAATAATCGAAAAATAAACGAAGATCCGTATCTGGACTCGCAAACTGAGTTGTGGCAAAGCGAGTCGTTTTTGTGACCGCGAGTTCGTTTGTTCTTTACTTGATTCTTCTACATTTTTGGTATCCACAAACTCCTCGCGGGACGTTTTTTTTGAGGGTCTCTTGACCAGTTCTTTTCGCATTTTTTTGTGGAAACATATAAATCAATCTCGCAAATTCATTAAACATGTGTGGATGTTATTTGAATAGGGATCTCTTATCTACGGTTGTATCTATGTAATGTCGCTACTAATGTTTCTGCCTCTGGGGACTTTAGTTAACTTTCATCCGGCTTCTATTTTATGTTCTTTTGAGTAAATTTTGCGCACTCATTCTATGCTACTTAGCCAGGACCATTATTTTTGTGGGGTCAATTTCCAGATTTAGCGTGTTGCCAAGGGCTAATTGGACCGAATCCGTTGTCATTGGTACTGACAGATGTAGCGTTTCGGTGCGCACCTTCACCTGTATACGGTAATATCCCTGTTGGAAGATTTTTGATTCGATTACTCCGGAGATTGTTTTTGTTGCGGTAGTTAGCTTGTCTGCATTTTGTATTGTAATCGATTGGTTCGGGACTAACAGGGTCGCTTCATTTTCTTCAAATGCTCTGGGCACTTGATTTGGGGCGACCTCAAATATGCCGATTGGTGTTTTTAGGTTGCTTGAGTGAGGTTGTGAGGTGATCGTTGCCGGGAAGATGTTCCGGAACCCTAAGAAATTTGCAATAAATGCGTTTGAAGGGGTTGTGTACAACTTTTCTGGTGTCCCTATTTGTATGAACTTCCCGTTTTGCATCACAACTGCTCGATCCGATACTGCGAAAGCTTCGTCATGATCGTGTGTCACATAGATTGCAGTTACCCCTACTTCTTTGAGGATTGCTTTTACATGCAAATAAAGATCTTCACGCAATCGGCGATCTAATGCTCCCATAGGCTCATCTAGCATCAATAGTTTTGGTTCCGGTGCTAGCGACCGTGCCAGAGCGACACGTTGTTGTTCTCCGCCGGATAGCTCCTGGACGTTACGTTCACCTTGGTCCGGTAATCCCACGAGGGTTAGTAGATCATTAACCCGTGATTGGATATTGATTTGCGACTGGCGTTGCATTCGTAAGCCAAAGGCTATGTTGTCCCAGACATTTAGGTGGGGGAACAGGACTAAATCTTGAGGCATTAAGCCGAAATTGCGATCCTCTGGGGCAACTCCTTCCAGGGATTGGTTTGTGAGAGACACTGTTCCAGAATCGAATTCTTCGAGCCCTGCAATGATTTTTAACAACGTGGATTTGCCACAACCGCTTGGTCCAAGTAGCGATATGATTTCACCACGGTGAATATGAATATTGACTTGATCTACCGCCGTTTTATCACCATATCTTTTTGAGATATTTGTGATTTCAAGAAAAGGTTCTAGATTTTGGTCTCTGTCATCAGGAGTCATTTCTTTAATTGGCTCCTTTTGGAGGTTTGTGAGAGGCAAGATTTGAGCAGCAATTTTAGAGCCCCCAAAATGTTACTTGTAGCCTTAAAAAGTCCATCGGTCTTCACCGCGGGTCCTTTCAATAACAAAGAATGAAATGGCGCACATACCCATCAGCAGGGTGCTCATCGCTAATGCTTGTCCAAGATTTTCTTGCCCGGGTTGTCCGAAAAAGCGAAAAATTACAACGGGAATGGTTGTGAGCTCTGGTCGATTCAAAAGTAGAGATGCGCCAAATTCCCCCAGAGAAATCGCGAAGGCAAACGAAGCGCCTATTACCAATCCACCTGACAAAATTGGCAAGTCGATTTTCCGGAATACTTGTGCGGGTGATGCTCCTAAAACTCGGGCGGTGTCTCGCAAAGCTGGATTCATTGCTCTCAGGGCTGGCAACAAAATCCGCAAGATGAAAGGATATGCGATTAAAACATGCGCTAAAACAATGATGGCCCAAGTTCCTCGAAGATCAAACGGGGCGCGATTGAATGTTACGAGGAAACCAAAACTGAGAGTTACAGCGGATACACCAAGAGGCAACATCAATAGGCCGTCAAGGGGGTTTTTCCACCACACTCGACGTTGGCCGATTGCATATGCTGACGCTAATCCTAAAGGTATCGATAACGTCACAGTTGCGATCGCGAAGATTACAGAATTCATGATTGCCTTTAAGGGTGAGACAAAGAAAAACGAATTCTGTGTATTTGAAAAAATAGACATTATGTAAGTAAAATTGAGCCCGTTTTCATCTATGAACGTTTTTGCGATGAGCGCTAACATTGGAGAAAGTATGATCAACACTAGGATCATATTAGACCCGAGGAACAGTCGCCTCCTCTTTTCCTCATTACTCCTTTCCTCTTTTTGGTGAGGTTGGAATCCTATCTGTACTATTTTCGTTTCTTGGAGCCAGGCATAGGATGTCATGATGAGGAACGTCATGAGGGTTTGAAAAATTGCCAGGGTTGCCGCGAGCGGTAGTTGAAATAGTTGGGCTGTTAACGTGTAAATTGTGACTTCTATCGTACTGTTTTGACTTCCACCCAAAATCAAAACAACTCCAAAGCTTGTAAACGTGAACATGAATACGAGAGTTGCGGCAGCGATAATGGATGGGAACAAGAGTGGTAGCGTTACTAAGCGGAAAGTAGCCCATGGACCTGCACCCAAGACTCGTGCAGATTCTTGTAAACGGTAATCAAGCCGTTCCCAAGCTGTTGAGACAATACGTACAACAATGGTGAATTCATATACAACGTGAGCAATCAAAACGACCGCTACGGTGTTCAAAATACCGATCGGGGGTCGTTCTAATTCAAAGGTCGATGACAAGAATGCATTCAATACCCCCGATGGGCCAATTAGGGCAATGAAACCTAGAGCCATGACAATCGGCGGCATGACGAAAGGGATAGTGGTTAAAGAGAGCAATAGGCGTTTACCAGGAAATTGATACTTTGCAAATACAAAAGCTGATGGTAGCCCAACAGCAAGGGTGAGGATGGTAGAGACTGCCGCTTGCCAAAACGTGAACCAGATCCTCTGTAAATAGAAGGAATCCGACAGCAAAATACCGAAGGGTTCAATGGGATTACTGCCGCCATGTGTGAGGCTTTTGACCAAGATCATGATTAGTGGATAGGCGAAGAGAACACTTAAAAAAGCAAAAGGAAGAGCTTTCACTGCGCCGGATAGGGTGGGTTTCATTTTTACATAGTCCCTTACCGCAACATGATCTTAGCCCATTCATCTATCCATTTTGCGCGATTCTTTGATATGACATGTGGATCAAGCGTCGCCGGGTTTGAAGGGATTTCAGCAAATTCAGCGAACGTTCTATCAAGTACTGCTTCCGGGTTTACAGGGAAAACCCACATTCTTGTCGGAAAGTCTTGTTGGAAAGTTACGCCCATCGCAAAATCAATAAAATGTTGCGCAAGCTCAACGTGGTTTGTACCCAGGAGGATGCCCGCCCCCTCAATTTGGAGGAAAGCTGTTTTGGGGCCCAAGACATTGCCGGTTGGGGGTTCAGAATGTACTCCCTCTGAGTAAAACACTTCTGCAGCTGGGCTCGTCGTGTAACTTACAACTAAAGGGCGATCACCGCCATACAGCGTGAAATCCCCGTAATAAGCATCACTCCAGCCGTTCTTTATCAGTGTTTGGTTGTCCTTCAGATCTCGCCAATAATCAAGATATGTATAGGTTCCTGTCTCACCGAAGTGTGCAACGGTTGTCAGCAAGAACGCAAGCCCAGGCGAAGAGGTTGCGGGGTTCTGTACGACGAGCTTACCAGACCACTTGTCGCTGGCTAGTTCTTGTAGATTTTGGGGAGGGGTCAAATTTTGTTCTTGCATCCATTTTTTGTCATAATTTATCGCGACGAATCCATAATCGATTGGCATCACGCGGTGTGTAGCATCAACATGATATTGAGCCGGGACATTTGAAAGTGCAGGCGATTGGTATGGCAGGAAAATTTGTTCGTCTAGTGCGCGAGTTAGGAAAGTATTGTCGATTCCGTATAACACGTCTCCGAGGGGATTCCCTTTACTCAAGATCGATTTGTTGAGTACTTCACCTGCGTCGCCGGCTTTGAGGATGTTAATTTTTGCATTAAATTGTGCCTCAAATTCTTGAATAACATCCTCACCGACGTCAAAACTGTCGTGAGTTATTATGGTTAGCTGTTCGGGTTCAGTTGTTGCTTCCGGTGTTGTATTCAGACATGCGACACAGACTAGTATCAATATGGTTGCTAGCAAAAATGCATGAATAGTGCGATTCATTACGACTCCTCAAATCCACTGCTTGTGCTTGGGTGTTTCTTAGATTGAAGAAAATAGAAAGCGGCAATCTTCATAGAAGTGCCGCTTTTGATCCGTTTCATTGAGCCTTTCCCTTCGCTGGAGTGAACCAGAGCAGGTTTCAGCGGTCGGCCACTTTGTGAATGCCCTCTCAGCCGGTTTTTCCCGACTCCCGCAAGACCTTATGTCTATTTATTGTGGCCTTATTGTAGGTAGTTTTTGCCTACATGTCTAGATCTACCCTAATTGGAGGAGTCCCATTGCGTTTACGTATCTTTTGACAAGACTTCCTGTATCCACACGCCTGTGGTTTAGCGTGTTGTTTCTTGAATTGGTCTGGCGATATTACGGAGTCTTTTTTCAGGTGATTGTCAGTTTGTTTCGTCTACTTGGCCTGCTTGTTCCTTAAGCACACGTTCAGCTACTTCTTTGAACAATTCGTATGGTTGTGCCCCTGAAAAGAAATACCGTCCAATCACAAAGGATGGAATTCCTTGGACTCCAAGTTTGGTCGCTTCTTCGTACTGGGATTGCGCTCGTGCAGTATATGTGCCACGATCGATTTCTTTTTTTAATTCATCGGGGTCCAATCCCACTGCTTTCCCAATATCTTGGAGAACCGAGATTTCGCCCAAGTTAGCGCCATCCTCCCAGAATGATTTGTAACAAAGGGTATGGAACGGTTCGAAAATCCCTTTATCTTTTGCGTATTCTGAAGCCTCGAATGAAAAGCGGCTATTTGGTGTGAGTGGTGCGCGGCGCATAATAACCCCTGCGTCAGCAGCGGCTTCAGCCATTCGCCCACCTACGGGATCACCAGCCTTTTCACCATCCTTAAAATCCCGTACTCGTCCTTCCGGCGGGATATCGGGCCGGAGGTAGAAGGTTTTGTAATCAATCTCCAGAGTGAAATCTTCTTTGAGCTTGTCGAGCCTGGCCAGGCCGATATAACACCAAGGTCATATGTAGTCGTACCATACAACAACAGGGACCGTACGACTGTCGCTATTCTCGTTCGTCATATTTCACCGCCTCCGTATTAGTTCAACCAGAGATACGCAATTTTTAGGCTTCTATTCTTTCCAGATCAACTATTTCAACAGAACATGTGTCCGAAGTGATATCCATGACGACGACTGTACCAAAAGTGTGGCCTAAACGCCTAATGCTTGGACGCGTTGGGCTTCCTGGATTGATAAATAACACGTCTTTTTCTCGTTGTATCATCTCTTCGTGAGTATCACCAAAAACTACAATATCAACGAGTTGCCCAAACTTTTTGTAAAGAAGTTGTTCAAGGCCTGTATCTGGAAAAACAAGCTGGTTGTCTCGGTATGGAATCCCTGGATTCGGCCACTCTAAATCATGGATCATACCGATGTTAATATTTTCGATCGTGACGATGCGCGTTCCGTCTTGAAGCCGGTCGCTATCTTCAAATGGATCTGTGTGGCCTCTCACGGCTTTCACTGGTGCGATTTTTTCTATCTCGTCTAAAACAGAAAGTGATTCTAAATCTCCGCAGTGCAATATAAGGTCCACACGGCTAAAAGCGCGAAGGATTGGTTCCGGTAAATTTTGCTCTGCTCCGGTTATATGTGTATCTGATATTAATCCGATTTGCATTGGCTTAGATAGAGATTGTAACGGAATGATGGATTTGCGTGAAGTTTCTTCAGCATATTTCCGCGCAAAATTATATGGTGACTGGTTACGAATTAATTGACGATATATAGTCTCATCAACTAGAATTTAATGTGGGTACTAGTGGGCGTAGTTTCTCCAAAGGTAGTAGACCTGATTATCTTGTTTGCTCACCCGCGGGATGAGCCTGGTAAAGAAGGATTAAATGAATAGCTAGGTTGTGAAATAAGGAGGCATTCAATGGATTTTGAATATCATTACACTTCGGAGCAAGATGCGTTTCGAAACGAAGTCTCGGCTTGGTTGGATGAAAATATACCTGACGAGCGCCGTCCGTATTTCACCCTGGATAATTCCCACGTTGACAAGGATGCGTATGAATGGTCGAGCGAACTTCGTCAGAAAATGGGTGAAAAAGGTTGGCTGTTCCCCACATGGCCGGTCGAGTATGGAGGCGGAGGATTGTCCGCAGAACATGATGTTGTGATTCAAGAAGAAGTTGGCAAGAGGCGTTTGCCTGGGTTCGCGCCCGGTGAGTTGATGCCTGCAGCGGTGATGGTTTGGGGCACTGATGAGCAGAAAGAAAAATTGTTGAAGCCCGTTCTCAAGGGCCAGACGGAGTTGTTCCAATTGTTCACTGAGCCGGGTGCGGGTTCAGATTTGGCATCACTCAAAACTCGTGCAGTGAAAGATGGGGATGATTGGGTTATAACTGGCGAGAAAGTGTTTGTTGGCGACCATCGAGGCTACCGCAATAATCCCCCTGCAGATTTAGAAATTAAAGATCAAGTTGACGAGATGTTTACTTTAGCAATCACGGACCCGGATGCTCCTCGGCATCGAAACATGGGTTATTTCATTGTTCCTGGCGACGCACCAGGTGTGACGTTCCAACAGTTGGATCTTCTTGCTGACTGGGGGAAGTTACAGATTTATCTTGATAATGTTCGTGTACCGAATGAGCGTTTAATTGGTGGAGAGGGGCAAGGTTGGCAGGTTGCTCAGACGAGCTTGGAGTTAGAGCATGGCGGTGGCGGACAGGTGGTTCCGCGCGAGCATGCTACAGAGAGATTTATAGAATTAGCTAAAGAGACCGGCAAGATTCGTGACCCTCATGATCAGCAGGCGTTAATGGATGCGTTCATTGATACTGAGATTGGTCGTCTTATTGGTCTTCGCAATTATTGGATGTATGAATCCAAGCAAGAGATGAGTTACGAGGGATCACAGAATTCTTTGTGGCGGAAAGAGTCGATGTTACGAATTGCTGACAACATGCGTGACGTACTCGGTCTTGAAACTTTGATTGATGTCGACGATCCGAAGGTTCGCTACTGGGGAGAATTGGAAAATTATCAGCGAGAAAGCTTAGTCCGCGCCCATCCGGGTGGAACGATTGAAGTTCAGAAAGTGATTGTTGCTCGACGTCTCGGCGTCAGTCGGACGAAAGAACGCGCGGCTGTGACGCCGGCCACGTCTGGGAAACAATCTTAAAGAACTTCGAGTATTTGATAAGCACCATATAGATTTGTCCTTTTGGATTAACAGGAGGTAGGCAGAATGGATTTTGAGTATCGGTATACGAGTGATCAAGAGTTGTTTCGCAAAGAAGTGAATGATTGGCTTGACGCGAACGTGCCCGAAGGAATGAAGCCACACTTCGCTAGTGATGCAGCTCATATGGACAAAGAGACATTTCGTTGGGCCAAAGAATTTCGCCAAAAATTTGGCGAAAAGGGCTGGCTCTTCCCTACCTGGCCGAAGGAATATGGTGGTGGTGGACTCACTGCTGAACACGATGTGATCATTCAAGAGGAAGTATCTAAGCGAAGGCTACCGGGGTTCCGGCCCAGCGAGTTAATGCCTGCAGCTGTGATGGTCTGGGGTGATGAAGATCAGAAGCAGCGATTTGTTACTCCCACCCTTGAAGGGAAAAGAGACTTGTACCAACTGTTTACTGAACCAGGAGCGGGTTCTGATTTGGCATCCCTTAAGACACGTGCAGTTAAGGACGGAGATGATTGGGTTATTAACGGTGAGAAGGTATTCGTTGGCACTCATCATGGTTATAAGAATGGGCCAGACTCTGAACCTGAGATAGATGAAGAAGTTGATGAGATGTTCACTTTGGCAATCACTGATCCAGATGCCCCGCGACATCGGAACATGGGTTATTTTATGATACCAGGGGATGCACCTGGTGTGACCTACCAGACTTTGGATTTGCTCGCTGACTGGGGCAAACTCCAAATTTATCTCGATAACGTCCGAGTACCTAATGATCGATTGATTGGCGGCGAAGGTCAAGGTTGGCAAGTTGCCCAAACAAGTTTAGAGCTTGAACACGGTGGTGGCGGTCAAATTGTGCAAAGAGATCACCCTACTTTGCGGTTCTTGGAACTCGCGAGCGAGACCGGAAGGGCAAAGGATCCACATTACCAACAGACTATGATGGATGCATACATTGATAGTGAGATAGGAAGGCTTTTTGGCCTGCGTAACTATTGGATGTATGAATCAAAACAAGAGATGAGTTATCACGGATCACAGGCGATGTTGTGGCGTAAGGAGTCGGTGCTGCGTATAGCGGATGCAACTCGTGATGTTCTTGGGTTAGAAGCGTTGGTTGATTTAGATGATCCAAAGGTGAAATTCGATGGTGAACTGGAACATTTCCAGCGTGACTCGTTGGTGTGGGCACATCCAGGTGGAACTATTGAAGTGCAAAAGGTTATTGTTGCACGGCGACTTGGTGTCAGCCGAACCAAAGAACGGGCTGCAACAACTCCATCAACCGCAGGCAAACAGTAGAATCTAAATATCGCTTAATTTCATTGGATTAAACGAGTCCTACGGCTTATATCCGTAGGACTCGTTTTTTGTTTCTGAGACAGTTGCTTCAATTGCTATCTCACTCTCCCATATTTAAAGGTCTGTTTGATCATTTAAATATTAGTACGAGTTGCCGTATGGCTAATGAGCGATAAAAGATAATCGTTGGAAGATCTGTGGTTGGCTTGATGATGGTGGGAATCCTGCCGCCAGCGATATCTGGTTCGGTGAAATAGGGCATCTTTTCTAGATTTGGAAACTTCATAGGTTTTTTATGGAGTGTTTATAGGAATAACTAGAGGTTTTGCCGCTACTATTGTTGTGCTTCAATTGGGAAAACGTTAAAGATGCGCAGCCTTACTGTTTACTTGTCCCGTTGTTCTCGATGCCGGGCCGATGTACCTAGAATTCGTTTTCGCAGCCGAATGTTTTTTGGCGTGACTTCGACTAATTCATCCGATGCTATAAAATCTAGGGCTTCTTCGATACTAAATTGAACTGGTGGTGTTAAGCGAATTGCTTCATCTGCTCCTGCCGAACGAATGTTGGTTAGTTTCTTTTCTTTACAGACATTGACATTGATATCGTCTGTTCGCGAATTGCTCCCGACGATCATGCCTTCGTATATTGCCATTCCTGGTCCAATAAACATTGCACCTCTATCCTGTGCATTGTTGAGTCCATAGGGAATCGCGACTCCAGATTGAGATGCTACGAGAACGCCACTTCGAGATGACTCGATGATACCTTGCATTGGATCAAAGCCGTCAAATATGCTTGTCATTGTCCCCTGACCGCGGGTTGCTCGTACAAAAAAACTGTTAAACCCTATGAGGCCACGAGTAGGGATTCGGAACGTCATTCGAACATTTCCGTTGCCATCTGGATTCATGTCTGATATTCGACCAAGACGCATTGACAAATCTGTTGTTAGAGCCCCGATAAATTCCTCTCGAGTGTCAAGCATCAACATTTCATATGGTTCCATTACTGTTTCGTCCTGCATCGTCGTTATCGCTTCAGGTTTAGATACTTGGAACTCGTATCCTTCCCGGCGCATGGTTTCTATAAGAATAGCCAGATGCAGTTCTCCGCGGCCTGAGACAAGGAATTCATCTGCTTTTTCTGTTTGATCAACCTTCAAACTGACGTTTGTTTGTAATTCTTGCATCAGCCGCGCATGTAATTGTCGAGCTGTAGTTCCAGCGCCTTCATTGCCTGAAAAAGGTGATGTGTTGACTCCAAACGTCATGCGGACGGTTGGTTGATCAATTGTGATGTTGGGCAACTCGATTGAAGCACTTTCAGATGCAAGAACATCTCCGATTGATATATCAGAGACTCCCGCAAGCGCAATAATTTCGCCTGCTTCTGTGGTTGAAACAGGTTTTTGTTCTAATCCTTCGTATACAAACATGTGGGTTGCTTTGTGCGAGGTCCGTTCTCCATCCATGCCGATGCGGAAAATGGGATCGCCGATAGAAATTTGCCCATTTGATATTCGCCCAATCGCAATCTGCCCAATATGGCTATCGTACGCTAATTGTGTGACAAGCATTTGAAAGGGTGCGTCGGGGTCTCCAGTTGGCGCTGGGATATGATTCACAATACTTTCAAATAATAGACTCATGCTTTGATCGTCGCCTGTCGGGGTCGATCGTGCATATCCGTCACGAGCAGAGGTGTAGATGACTGGAAAATCAAGTTGGTCTGCGTCTGTCGCCAGATCTAGGAAGAGGTCATGGACGCCTTCAAGTGAAAATTCTGGGCGCGCATTTGGAGCGTCGATTTTGTTGATTACTACAATTGGAGTGGCGCCTCGTGCAAGAGCTTTTTTTAACACATAGCGTGTTTGTGGCATTGGTCCATCCACGGCATCAATAAGTAAGAGGCATCCATCAGCCATATTAATGACACGTTCTACCTCGCCACTAAAATCGGCATGCCCCGGAGTATCAATTATGTTTATCTTTGTTGCTTCATAATTCACGGCCGTGTTTTTTGCAAGAATCGTGATACCGCGTTCGCGTTCAAGAGGGTTGCTGTCCATGATTAATTCACCAACATCTTGATTTGCTCGGAAGATATGACTTTGCTTCAAAAGAGCATCAACTAAGGTGGTTTTTCCGTGGTCAACGTGAGCGATTATCGCGATGTTGCGGATATTTTGACTTCTAGATTGCCTCATGTAATTCCTATCATTATCTTTGTTTCGAGGGCAGCAAAAGTCCGTGATCTTTTCGTGATATCGCGTCACTCGCTGTCATGTATTGGATGAAACGTGTTTATGCAGTAGCGGTTGGGTATCTCAGTTTATAGTTCTTACTGTTCGCTTTCTTCTCGCCGTGCAAAGATCGCCGGTTCGGTGTTTTTTGGGGGACCGAAGCCTTTGACTTCGAGTGCCATTCTTCCCAGATTTTCGATTTCTATTTCAACTTTGTCCCCACCATTTATTGCACGTAGTCCGGCATGATGGGTCCCTGTTGTGACGATGTCGCCAGGGATCAATGTGACGAACTGTGTTAGCCATGCGATTTGTGCAGGGATGTTATTTGCCATATCTCCGGTCGTATAATCTTGTCTTTCTTCGCCATTGACCCAAGATTGAACTCGTAAATTGTGAGGGTCGGGAACTTCATCGGCAGTTACTATGTACGGACCGATTGGTGCAAATCTATCTTCACCTTTGCCGATAAATTGTGTTGGTCGCTGAATGCCTGGCGCAGGTCGAGCAGACACATCAAAAAATGGAATGTACCCAAAAATGTAATCCATGGCGTTTGATTCATTAACATGTTTCGCCGTTTTTCCGATAACAAAAGCAAGTTCAGCTTCAAAGTGATACACCCCAACTTCTGGATTGTCAGGTAGTTCAACCGTATCACCAGGCCCAATAATGCCAGTTGGTGATTTGTAGAAAAATTCGATGGGTCCAGGTTCACTACGGGCGACTCGGTCCACATAGTTCGAGTAGGCAGCGAGAATTTTAGAGGGGCGCGGAATAGGAGGCAGAAGTTTTACGGTTTCGGTGGGAACTCCACTTTGATCTGCGACCAGAGCTTCGAATTTTGGCTTGTAGTAAGCAAAGTCTTCGATCATTTCCTCGACATTAGTTTGTAATCGCTTAACGCCCCAATGGTCAAGAGCGTCTGTTACGTCTACGACATTACTGTCTTTCAAGACTCCGATCCTATTCTCACCAAAAGAAAGTAGACGCATTATCACCACCTCCAAATTTTCCGTAGATCCTTGTGCGGATCATTTTCATAGTAGTACTTATGTACTGGCGCGAATTTAGATACGATAACGCTTGCTAAACAAAGCGTCAAATATGAGCCATGGCCATCTGAGGCGTTTTTCAGTTTGCATGATTCAGAAGAGATCCAAAATAGGTTGCAACGTTTAATGCAATATTTTTTGTTCGGTCAGGCGTTTTAGCTCAGACGGTGACAACCCTAATATTTCTGAAAAAACTTCGTTTGTATGTTCGCCTTGGAATGGGGTTGGGAGACTACCGTCACTTGGTGTTTTGGAGAATTTTACAGGAGCTCCTTGGTGTTCAAATGGGCCCCATGGATTCGCGTGTTGGGGTGTCACGATGTGCCCTCTTGCACGGAGGTGGTAGTCATAAAACAGGTCTTCTGCATCTTGAATGACTCCGGCTGGGACACCCGATTGCTGAAGGATATGCATGACCTGGTGCCGTGTATATTCTCTGGTCCAATCGCTAATTAGGGCATCAAGTGCGTCTTTGTTCCTCTTCCTTGTTTCTTTGGAGGAAAAACGTTCTTCGTTGGCCCATCCTGGAGAGCCAATCGCATTCACAAAAGTGCCCCATTCTTCTTCTGTTTCACAGGAGATGACGCACCAGTTATCTTCTCCGCGGCATGGGTATGCGCCATGTGGAGCGAAGCGATCATCTTGATATCCGCGCGGTTGAATATTGCGTCCGTTTAGCATGTGATCCATGTATATTGGGCCAAGAGTGTGGCCCAAACTTTCTAGCTGAATCATGTCAATGAACTGACCTTTTCCTGTCCGATCACGAAACTCGATCGCCGATAAGATCGCAAGATCTAATGTTGCGGCGCAGACGTAATCCGCTACGGGCCCTTTAATTCCTGTTTCTAGCGGTGACTCCGGATGACGCCAAAGGTATACGAGCCCAGTATATGCTTGTAGCGTTTGCCCATATATTACCCAATTGTTTAACGGGCCAATTCTTCCGATTCCTGGCATGCTGATGGAGATGATATCAGGCTTTATTTTAGACATAGCTTCGTACCCTAGACCAAGTCGATCCATCACGTGGGCGCTGAAGTTGTTCACCACGATGTCACTTTTCGACGCTAATTGAAATGCTAACTCTTTGCCTTCATCGGTGCGTGCGTCAAGAGTGATACTTCTTTTGGCTCGATTCATGTCAGGAAATCCAGCTGCGGGCTCGCGGCCCAACCCGGGTAATTCAGCGGATTCGACTTTTATGATATCGGCACCAAGGAAACCAAGAAATTGTGTCCCAGTGGGTCCAGCTATAACACGTGTGAAATCAAGTATGCGTAACCCTTCAAGTGGTTTTGTACGTTTCACGTTCTTGCGTTTCGTAGTTTTGGGGTCTCTGGTATCTGAAGCAAGGGAGGAGATTATTTCATCCTGGTGTTCCCCAAGCATCGGTGCTGGTTTGTCAAATTCTATTGGACTGGCAGCGAAACGTAGAAAGTTCATTTGCTTGTATGAGCCGATTTCAGGATGAATCCGTTCTTTAAACGAATCTAATTCTTCCACCTGTAGGCTGTTAACAAGTTGCGGGATTGAATTTACGGGTCCTGTTGGGATTCCATTTTCTTGTGCTTTCCAGTAAAAATCTTCAGCTGTGAATGTGCCGATCCAATCTTTCACAAGCAAATTAATGATATCTGCGTTTTCATTGCGATAATCGCGGTCTTCCCATTCGGGTCCACTGAGCACCGGATCATCCATCCATTCAACCAAAGCACGCCACATATTCGGTTGTCCCGGTTGGAAGAAAATGTGGTCGTCTTTTGTCGCGTACACTGATGTTGTACCGCCAAGCGCTCCGGTTCCCGGACGGCGGCGGATGTTACGTCGCAAGCCGTATTCTGCAAGACCCGTTTGCATGTGGGTGCCGATTTCTTGTAGAGATATGTCGATGTGTTGGCCAGTCCCGCCTTTTCGAATGTTAAATGAGGCGGCAAGCGCTGCATATGCACCGTGGAGTGCAGCCACTTGGGTTGACATGTTGTTTGGTGAAACGCTCGGGGACATATTGTCGTCACCTAAGGTCGCGATGACCCCGCCCATTGCTTCTGCAATTGCATTATTTCCTTTAAAGTCTTTATATGGACCAGTTTGCCCAAAAGGTGTGAGAGAAACCAAAATTAAGTCAGGATTCTTTGCATTTAAATCTGTATAGCCAATACCTTTTGCGTCAAGGAATCCAGGAGGGAATGATTCCAACAGAATGTCTGCTTGTGGTACGAGATCCAGAAGGATCTGACAATCTTTTTGGTGTTCAAAATCTAGGACTAGTCCTCGTTTGTTAGCGTTATAGTAAATGAAAGAGAGGCTACGATCTCGGCCTTCAATGTCCTGGAAAAAGGGTGACTCTTTGCGTTCAGGATCTCCTGTCGGAGGTTCTATTTTTATGACATCTGCGCCTAGTTCTGCGAGAAAGTGTGCGCAGTAGGAAGCTGGCCCTCCGCCCAATTCTATGACGCGGAGATGAGATAAAGCGTTCGAATCTTCATTCATTGTCATGCTAACTCTCCATTGTATTAACTTCAGGGAGTTCAGGGTTGAAACGATGAAAACATCCAGTTGATTGGTCAACTATACATAATCACGTGGGTTTAAGCACTACGATCTTAATCTTTTCTTAAGGATTCTCTGGTAGAGTTATTAAGATTCTTGTTATTGGATGCTTTAAATGGACACGATCTTCGTTTGTGATGGAAGGTTATTGATGCGATATCAGAATGCTTTGGTTGCGTATTTGGTGATTATGTTGGCTGTGTTGTCCCTTTCTGCATGTTCGCGTGGAGGGGAGTCTGACGGCGGTGTCGCTAGGATTGATGAGTCCCAAAGGCTTGCACTACAGGCGAAAGCCGATAGCCGTTCAGAGGTTGAGGTTGAGGCAACAGTGGCGAAAACGGCTGAGCAAGAGACCACTTCTCAAAACGCAGTCGCTAGTGATGATCGCTCTGATGAAGAAATTTTAACCGGGTTCGCAACTTGTATGCGGGAGCAGGGTTTTACTATACCCGATCCGGAGCTCAATGCTGATGGCACGGTAAATTTTCAGAAAATGCGAGAAACGATCTTTCAAGATCCGAAATTTGATCCTAGCTCAACGAAATTACGAGAATCACTTCGTGAGTGCGGTCCATTATTAAGAGATGCGACTTTCGCGCAACAACGTCAGACAGAAGATCCCATTGAACTAGAGGATAATCTCTTGGCGTTTGCACATTGTTTACGAGACGAAGGATTTGATGTCCCCGACCCTGATTTTTCTCAGGGACCTCGTCAGGCGATGCGGCCACTTATTCAGTCTATGCAAGGTTCAGATAGCAAGATACAAGAAGCTGTTCTTTCC
This sequence comes from SAR202 cluster bacterium, assembly GCA_009392005.1. GTDB lineage: Bacteria > Chloroflexota > Dehalococcoidia > UBA6926 > VFHL01 > VFHL01. Next base: position 10,960 of record VFHL01000003.1, on the reverse strand, counting down.
TGCCGGGAGACTGTTTTTGGTAATGATGAGACTCGACCTCCCGGTGGGGGGGGGATGAGAGGTCGGCCGGGTGGTGGCAACACTAATTGAATACCTGACTGCGGTTTCTTGACGACATTGATGATTCATTTCTATGTATATCTAGGGGGATGCCTTAGCGCATTAAACGATTATGACTAAATCTCGATATATAGCTTTGTCCGGTATTGGCGTGGCTGCTTTAGTAGTTGGAGCACTCTTTCTTTTGTTAGATCAGGGGATTTTTAATCTCTCAGGTACGGTCGATAATACAGCTGATGTTGACCGCCAAACTGCAGTGATCGAGCGTCGAAATCTTAGTACGTATGAAACGATCGATGGAACGTTGGAATACAGTGATGCTGTGCAAGTTGTTTCGAGCAAAAATGGTGTCTTAACGTACATCGCGTCTGAAGGATCTTCTTTGGATCGTGGTGCTGTTATTTTCCGTCTGTATCGATCGGTATCCGATAGCGATCGATTGAACTCCAAACAGCAGATCGCCTCGCGTGAGGCTACAGTGGCACAGGCTGAAAAGACCCTTGCGAATCTCAATGAATCGGCGACGGTCGGGCAGATTGCTTCAGCAGATGCTGTGGTTGCTCAAGCGGAGGCGGCCTTGGATAGTCTGACTGCTCCTATCACCGAGGCACAAATTACATCAGCCAATCTTTCTGTGAATCAAGCGGAGAAGAATGTTCTTAACGCAAAATCCACGAGTGATCTCTCATTTATTGCGTTCAAAAATGCTCGGCGTTCATATTGTGAAGCAGCGGACGACGTTAGTACGCCATTATGGATATATGATCAGGCAATTTGTCCAGTCGTAGATGAGGTGTTGAGTGATGTGGCTGTGGCGGTACTTAAAGATAATATTTTTGCCGTTGATGAGTTGTTCACGTCTGCAAATAATCTGTTAGATAAACACAAGAATTACCGTTCAAATTTGAGGTCGTTGGAAGCGTTTGAAGAAAGCTGGGAATTGGCTGTACTCAATCGCGAAGCTTTAAACGACCCGGCAGATATTCACATTTTTCAGCAAAGAACCAATGCATTAACGGCTGCGCAAGAGCAACGAGCAGCTTTGAATGAAGCACCGAGTGATTTAGACATCAAGCAAACGACTGCATCACTTGAAAGTGCAAATATTGCACTAGATCTTGTGCTCCAAAACGCGCAAGAATTGCTTGAAGGAGAAGGACCTTCGGCAACGGTCGTAATGTTTGGGCAGCTTCCGATGTGGCGGGAATTCAGAATGGGTATGGAGTCGGGTGAAGATATTCGGCAGTTGAAGGAAAATCTTTTCGTACTTGGTTACGGCAATTCAAATGCCTCATTCGTTCTTGATAGCATATTTGATAAATGGACCGAGCAGGCTATCAAAACGATGCAAAACCAACTGAATATAAATATCACTGGACGAATTGATTTTGGCGATATTGTTTTTGTACCTGGTACATCTTTGATGGCATATTCTCCCTCTTTCCCAAATATTGGAATGAGTGTCCCCATGAATATGAGCCTTGCCTCGTTGATTCCGACAGAAAAAGTGATAACTCGTTGGCGTGGAGGAGCGGCCTCATCATCTAGTGAATCTCTCCAAACTGTGCAGACCTCAATTTCTATTAGCGACAAGAATTTGATTGAATTGGGGTCGGAAGTTGAGATTGAACTTCCGGATGAGTCAGCAGTAGCTGGTTTTGTCAAAGAAATTGGTAGCATTGCTATTGTTCCGACAGGGAACCAAGGGGGCGATCCCTATCTCACGGTTTCAGTTGGGATTGCCGCAGGCATTAGTCTACCTGAATGGAGTGGTGCTCCTGTTACGGTTTCAATAACGAAGAGCCTTGCCCAAGATGTTTTGGCAGCTCCGGTTACAAGCCTCTTGGCCTTGCTAGACGGTGGTTACGCTATTGAGATGGTCGTGGGGGATGGGACGCAATTAATTCCGGTAGAAGTTGGCATCTATTCTGGCGGTTGGGTTGAAATCAGCGGACCTGGTTTGGATGTAGGTACCGAAGTGATTGCACCATAATTGGTGAAAACGGAGCCTAACGGGTATGACACACGAAAAATCTAACATTCGATATGCGGTTGAACTACGCCAAGTGGATAAGATTTATCCAGGGACGCCTCCCGTTGCCGCACTATCGGATGTCTCGTTTTCGGTGGTGCATGGCGAATTTGTTGGCATTGTTGGAGCATCGGGTAGTGGCAAATCGACCCTTCTTCATGTTATTGGAACATTAACGCAGCCGACAAATGGGGATGTTTTTATCGATAGTATCAACACCAATGGTTTGTCTGATCGGGCTCTTTCAGGTCTTCGTGCAAAAAGTGTGGGTTTTGTTTTCCAGGAATTTTTCCTATTGCCAGGATTTTCGGCAGTGCAAAACGTTGCGAATGGTTTGCTTTATTCTGGTGTTTCATCGGCGGAGAGGGAAGAGCGTGCCAAGGCAATGCTTGACCGTGTCGGTTTGGCTCATCGAATGGAACATCGTCCGAATGAAATGTCAGGAGGAGAACAACAGCGAGTAGCGATCGCTCGCGCTCTGGTCCATGACCCGGCGTTTGTTTTGGCTGACGAACCGTCAGGCAATCTCGATTCTCAGAACACCTCAGCTGTGATGGATTTGTTCACAAAATTGAATCAAGATGGGACGACAATAATCTTGATTACGCATGATCTTGAAGTCGCGCAGATTTCCACCCGGCAAGTGACATTGAAAGATGGGCGTATCGAGGGTCATCCAGATATGTTGTCTGGAGTGGTACATGAGTGATCGATCTCAAAATCAAAGAGACGTATTGAGAAGCCACCTTAGTTTTTTCGATCTTGTACGTGTTGGTGGTTCAGGGCTTAAGACGCGGAAGTTGCGTTCGGCCCTGTCTGCGACTGGGATAATGATTGGTATTGCGGCCTTGGTTGGGGTTTTGGGTTTGTCGTCCTCTGGCAGTGCAGATTTAATCAAAGAGCTTGATGCATTGGGGACAAATTTGCTTCGCGTTGAAGCTGGCGGTGGTTTCCGTAACTCCCCCACATCGCTTCCCGCTGATGCAGTGTTTATGATTGAACGAATAACACCTGTGTATGAGGTTGCAACGGTCAGTAGTATACCGGGAGCAGTGTACCGAAATGATTTAATCAGCGATGGTCGGACTCAAGGTATTTCGATCAAAGCGACAGATTTGAATCTGCTTGCGACTCAGCGGGGTAGCCTGCAGGCAGGGGTTTATCTTGATGATGTTTTGGCACAATTCCCGGCAGTTGTCCTGGGATCGGTTGCTGCACAGAGATTAGAGATCTCTGAGCTTTTAACACCGAAACAAATCTGGCTTGGAAACAATTGGTTTCGGGTTGTTGGGATATTGAATCCACTTCCCCTCGCAGCTGATCTTGACCGAGCGGCTTTAATTGGGTATGGCATTGCAGAAGATTTGTTTGATTATGATGGCATTGCAGAAGTGATTTACGTGCGTGCCGATCCCAATCATATTCTTGACGTCCGGGAAGTGATGGCCGCGACTGTCAATCCTGAGTTTCCGGAAGAGGTGCAAGTTAGTCGTACGTCTGATGTGCTGGAAGCACGAGCAGCGACGCGGAATACTTTTACGAACCTTTTTGTTGGACTTGGAGCGGTAGCTTTACTTGTGGGTGCAATTGGAATCGCAAATGTCATGGTGATTGCTGTCATTGAACGTCGTAATGAGATTGGATTGCGTCGCGCACTCGGAGCGACACGTTTTCACGTGGGTGCACAATTCCTGATCGAAGCTTTGGTTCTATCGGGTATCGGTGGCTTGGCTGGAATTGTACTGGGGCTTATCATCACCGCCGTTTATGCGACATTTCGAGAATGGTCAATTCTTATACCTGAGTACGCAGTTTTTGGCGGGATGCTGGGGTCTTTGGTTATTGGGGGGATCGCTGGACTGTATCCGGCGCTTCGTGCTGCGAATATGTCACCGACTGAGGCTCTTCGTACAAGCTAAACCCGCCTTGGTTACCATTCCCTATTGTGGGGTTCGATTAATGTCCTATTCGGTTCTTAGCGCCTGAATTTTACGCGTCAAAGCAGGTACGATTTCTGCCCAGTCGCCGACAATGCCGAAGTCAGCGGATTTAAAGATCGGTGCTTCCGAGTCATTGTTGATGGCGATAATGTGTTCAGATTTTCGTACACCCACAAGATGATTTGGTTGCCCTGATACCCCGATTGCCAGGTAAAAGCGTGGTGCGACCGCTTTTCCTGTGAGCCCAAGTTGGACTTGGGAAGCAAGCCATTTTCGCGAGGCGGCTGGAAGTGTAGCGGCAAGAGCCCCATCCATTACGTCGGCAAGTTCACGTGCAACTGGGATATTTTCCGGATCAACGAATCCCAATCCAATACCGATAACGGCTGCCGCTGTTTCAAGGCGTGCTTCTGCCTCTTGAAGTTCTGAGCCAGATCCAAGGAGTTTAACGCGGGTTGCAATATTCGCAGGTATAGTTAAAGAAATTGATTGGGCCTTGACGTTCCAATCAGGGATACATGGTTCCAGCATTCCTGGTCGGATTGTCGCCATGATGGGAGTGGTCTTCGAATAGATTGGCGATACAATATTCCCCCCAAAAGCAGGTTTGATTTGTGCGATCTGGCCATCAGAATCAACTTCAATGTTCACACAGTCGCCGGTCAATCCTAATTCTAGTCGTGCGGCAACTCGTGAACCAAGATCGCGACCATTTGTGCTGGACGAGAGGAAGACTGCATACGGACTGTGTTCCATGATGGCAGTGGATAGAATGTTGGTATATATCTCGGTATCGTATATGCCAAAGCGGTCGTCGCTGGCCACATAAATCTTGTCGGCTCCGTGTGCTGCGAGGCTGTCCAGATGGCGATTTGCGTTTGAACCTGTGATCAATACAGCAGCGACTTCACTGTTCAAAGGTTTTGCAAGCTCTTGGGCACGACCAAGGAGTTCGTATGTCACAGGGCTCGGTTCGCCATCATGCAAATCTACGACCGTCCAGATTGCTTTTTGGGGATCGGGGTTGTTTTGTACGGCTGGACGTGGAAAACTCACGGTACGTTGGTTGAAATCTTCAAACAATCCGTTACTAACGAGATAGGCTGTCAGTTGTTCCGCGGCGGCATCTACGTTATCTCCACTGATTACGGTTCCCTGTCGTTCTAGCTCGGCTGATCGCAGTTCAGCAACCCATGTTGGCGACCCCTCTTTTCCAAAGTCCTTTGGGTCACCACCTAGATCGGTCAGGTTCCATTCAATGAGTGGTTTAGAGCGCCCCAGTTCCAGTTCTTCTGGCGATGCGCTACGGCGAGCAATGATGAATTCTGTGACGGAAACGACTGCAGGCAGTGGGACTTCATAATGTTCATAGCCGTCGTCAGTTTCGCGTTCAACCCATAAAATGTTTGTATTTGATGTTGGTTTGATTTGACGGGCTGATGTGATTTGTGGTGCTCCGAGATTTTCGGCAATCTCTCCTGGAACTTGTCCAGTTTCAGAATCGACAGTGAATTTACCGCACAGTACTAAATCTGGTGTTAATTTTTTGAGTGCTAACGCTAGTGCCTTTGATGTTGCCAATGTATCGGATCCTGCGAACACGGCGTCACTAACAAGGACTGCTGAATCAGCTCCAAGACCCATTGCTTCTTCTAAAACGGCGCGTGCCTGGGGTGGTCCAAGCGTGATGACCGTTACGTTTCCACCTACCTCATCTCGGAGCCGAATGCCTTCGAGAAGGGCACGTCGGTCAATACTACTCATTGTTAACGTAACGCCATCGCGGATCAGCGTTTTTGTCTCTTCATCAAATTTTGCATTTGAAAGAATAGGGGTTTGCTTGATACAAACGGCTATGTTCATCTTTCCTCCTACTTCGGTTGGGCATGGTGCATTGCACTGATGTAATACTATACGAGTTGACCCAAAAGATTGATAATAAATCGTGAGGTACTATCGGTTGCACCGATCTTGAAAGATGAGGTGGAAGAGATGGATTATGTTACGGTTGCTCTCGCAGCGCTTGTCGTTTCAGCCTTAGTTTTATACTCAGGATTTGGCCTTGGGACTCTTTTAATGCCTGTCTTCGCTCTGTTTTTCCCCATCCCTGTTGCTGTTGCTTCAACAGCGGTTGTTCATCTTTCAAACAATGTGTTTAAAATTGTTCTCGTTGGTCGACGTGCTAATTGGCACGTCGTTTGGTTGTTTGGTTTGCCTGCGGCTGTTTTAGCAATTTTGGGAGCTGTGGTTCTCCTGCAACTCTCTGAGATTGCACCTCTCATGTCCTACGATCTTGGTGGGAGGACGTTTGATGTCACGCTTCTCAAACTTGTTGTGGCGCTATTAATCTTTGGGTTTGCTGCGTTTGAGTTGGTACCTCGTTTTGAAAAAATCGAATTCCCCCGCCAGTGGATCCCGCTTGGTGGGGCTTTGTCTGGCTTTTTTGGAGGACTTTCTGGGCATCAAGGTGCGTTACGATCAGCGGTTCTTGCAAAAGCTGGGTTAAGTACCGAAAGCTTCGTTGGAACGACATCAATCTGTGCCTTTTTGGTCGATGTTTCTCGCTTAATTGTGTATGGGGTGACCTTTTTTCTTGCAGACTTTGGTAGTGTTGCCGAGGGGAACAGTATTCAGCTTGTTGGGGTTGCGACGGTAGCCGCATTTATTGGGACATATATCAGTTCGAAATTCTTGCGTAAAATTACGATGAGCACGATTCGCACGATCGTGGGTGTTCTGCTAGTTGCCATCGGCGTGGCGTTAGCCGCAGGGCTTGCATGAGGATGATCGAGATTTAACTTCCGTTAAATTTAGGTGGTCGTTTCTCAACAAAGGCGCGGCGACCTTCTTTAAAGTCCTCGGAATCAAAAGTTTGAAAAGGCAGGGCCTCTTGCTCTTTGGTGAGGTTCTCCAATTCGGGGTTGTTTAATACCGTATTTATGATGGTTTTGTTTGCACGGTGCGAGACAGGCGCTAAGGCAGCCATTTCACTTGCAAGTTTCGTCGTGTACTCGTCAATCTCCTCTGGGGGTATCACTTTATTAACGAGGCCCATTTGCAGTGCATCAGCAGCGTCGACGAGGCGTGCGGATAAAAGGAGGTAACTGAGATTGCCAGGACCAACCAGTTGAGCGATTCGCCGAATTTCTTTATATCCGAGCGCGATGCTTAATCGAGCCGGGGTGATGCCGAACTGGGAAGCAGGTGTTGCAATCCTTATATCAGTGAAGCACGCGAGTTCACAGCCGCCGCCAATACAATAGCCTTTGATGAGAGAAATAGTTGGTTTTGAAAGGCCTGCAATACCGTGCAGTGCAGCGTTTAGAACCTCGCTGTATTCACGTGCCTGTGCACTATTGCTTCGGCGTTCATCAAATTCTTTGATGTCGCCACCCGCTGAAAAGGCATCTGTTCCGGCTCCCGTTATGATCACGACTCGAATGGCAGGATTCGTTTCCAATTCCGGGCAGATATCGCGAAGTGCGACGAACATTCCGTAATTTAATGCGTTCCGTTGTTTCGGGCGATTTAATGTCAGAGTTGCGATACCGTCGTGAATATCGAGCAGTAAATCTTCTGCCATCGGGTTCTCTCTTTCATACATTTAGATTTCTAGAGGTTCTTTTCGTTTCATGTCATGATGTCTTTATACATGTTCACTCTCAATGGGGCAAGGTACTATTTAACAGGTGGTACTGTGTGCAAGTAATGACAAGAACCCTGAGGTTCAAGGAGAAATTGTAATGCCATATGTTACGTCCAATGACGTTCGTATTTATTACGAGACGACAGGGGTAGGAGCCCCTATTATTTTTTGCCATGAGTTTGCGGGTGGTTATGAAAGTTGGGAGCCACAGGTCGAATATTTTTCGTCCCGTTATCAAGTGGTTACTTGGAATGTGCGTGGGTACCCTCCATCTGACGTTCCTGAGTCTGTGGATTCATACAGTCAGGATGCGTCAATCGAAGATTTGCGTGCTGTGATGGAGGCACTAAATATTTCGGCAGCACATCTTGTTGGGTTTTCCATGGGTGGAAACATTGCATTGAATTTCGCTTTGAAATATCCCGATCGTGTCACATCTCTTGTTATCGCTGGTACGGGATCAGGCTCAATAGATCCGGATGGATTTCGGCAGCGCCTCGAAGATTTTGCGGCCGCGTTGGAGCGTGATGGGATGGCGGGGATGGAGGATTATACCCGCGGGCCACAACGTGTCCAGTATATGTTGAAAGACCCGGGGGGGTGGCAACGATTTGCGGATGCTTTCTCACGACATTCGGCGGTGGGTGCAGCATTTACGTTTCGTGGGGTTCTCGCACGTAGGCCCCCGATTGGGGATTTGCTTCCACGCTTGGAACAATTGGAAGCTCCGGCTCTTATCTTGACTGGTGATGAGGATGATCCCTGTATTGAACCCGCGCTTCTTATGAAACAGCATATTCCGCGCGCAGGGTTGGCAGTCTTTCCACGGACAGGACATACGATTAATCTCGAGGAGTCGGATTTATTCAATCGCTCAATCCAGGATTTTCTTGATGCAGTGGATCAAGGCGCTTGGTTGGCGCGTGATGAAGGTTCTGGGGCAGGGTTCTCTGGGACATAGCTGACACGTTGGGTCCTATTCGGACAAGGCACCACGCTTGTGTAAATTCGTGATCTCGTCTTTTGTGTAATTCAAATAATTTTTGAGGACATCTTCTGTATCGACCCCGAGTTGTGGCGCCGCATTCGCAATCTCTCCTGGAGTCGCGGAGAGTTTGATTGGATTCCCTACACCTCGGACAGCACCTAATTTGGGATGTTCGAGAGTGACAATCATGTCTCGTTCCTTGATTTGGGGATCATGCACAGTATCTGGAACAGTATTTATGGGGCCAACTGGGATCTCTAATTCTCGGAATATAGCGATCCACTCATCGGTTGTTTTTTCTAAAAATGGTGGAGACATGGCGCCATTTAATTCATCATAGTGCACACTGCGTAAATAGCTTGTGGCAAATTGTGGGTCGTCCGCTAGATCCATGCGATTGATTGCACTGCAGAAGAGCGGCCATTGATCTTTTACGCCGCCGACGATTGCGACAGTCACATAACCATTTTTTGTTTTGAACGCTTGGAAAGGTGTGGTCATTGCGTGCCTCGCTCCTGTGGCGACAGGCATTTCGTCTGCCATCAAATATCTGGAGAACGCGTTCTCTTGCACGGCGATTTGGCAATCCAACATGGATATGTCGACCATTTGCCCTTCTCCCGTGATTGTTCGGCTTTGCAAGGCTGCAAGAATTCCAATCGTTGCGAACAACCCGGCATCAATGTCGCCGAGCGACGCACCAGGGCGAATGGGTTCCCCATCTCCTGTCCCTGTTGTCGTCATGATGCCGCCCATCCCTTGCACAATAATGTCAAATGATGGAAGTGAGGCATATGGTCCTGTTTGGCCAAATCCCGATACTGCAGCGTAAATTAACTGAGGATTCCGTTCGTGCAGAACGGAATAGTCCAAGCCAAGGTTCTTCATTGTGCCGGGAAGAAAATTTTCAATTAAGATATCGGCTTTGTCAGCCAAGGCAAGAAGTGTTTCTTTTCCAGCCTCATTTGAGAGATTCAAAGTGATGCTTTGTTTCCCGCGATTGATGCTTTCAAAATAGACGCTGATGTCGTCGACAAATGGACCGTTACCGCGAACAAAATCTCCACCGTTGGGGCGCTCGATCTTCAGCACATCTGCACCGAGGTTCTTGAGGGTCATTGTGCAGTAGGGGCCCGAGAGTCCACGAGTTAAATCAAGGACGACAAGATTCGTGAGAGGACCAGGCATGTTTTTCTCCAATCATTGTTTTGCGGTAGTCACCCTTTTTGTAGATCTCACGACGGATCAGTCGGAGCATCCTCTGTCTCTTGCCTGCCTGCCTGCCGTGGGTCAGGTCCATACCGGTTTGGCCCTAAATCCCCTTTCCGGACCATCCATATAATCCATAACGCGAGAATCGCGATCATGGTGACCATGGAGATTAAAGCGACCCCAAGGCCCCATGAGGGCAGGCTTTCCGGTGCAAATCCCCATAAGAAGACAGGCGTCCATGCAGCAGTTGATGTGATTGCCACCAGAATGAAAAATGGCAGTTGCCACCAACCAGTTTTTCCAATGTCGTGGAGCCGTCTTGATGTAAGAGAAATTGTTGGGATGATGATTGCAAGCGAAATAACAAAAGAAGCCAACTGTCCAATGATAGGGATGATTCCGATAAGACCATTGACGGCGGCAAACCCTTGGAACCACCAGTACTCGGATCGGCGCGCACGACCGCTGAACGTGAAATAATTTAAGAATGCGCGTTTTACCGCATCAACTGGTTCGATAGAGGGGCTTTCTATTGGTCCGGAACCATAATTCCCTTCCATTGGAGCACCACATGCGCCACAAAAATTGTCTGGTTCAATGTTGTAGTACCCGCATTTGCCACAGGTCATGTGAATATTCCTTCGTTACCTTTCCTCTACTTGTATGATTATATATACGATCCGCAATTTTTTGTTTGCCTCTTTTCGCGGATCAGTTGCGACACCTCTGGATTAATGAGAAAAAATCATCCTGGGACAATGCCGTCGATGCGGATAATGTTGTCGGCGACAAGGCGATCAAACTCGTTTTCCATTCCGATATCTGAGAGAATATCATGCGCATCAGATCCAGGCTTCGGTGCCGGGCGCCCAATGACGACGGGTGTGCGAGACAGACGTGGAGCGGGGCCTGTTGTTGTGATTTGTCCCAGCTCATCATGTTCTCGCGTTGCACTGAGGCCGTGTTGTTTGTTCCAAGGGTTTTCAAGTAACTCAGCTGTGGTTGTGACGAGGTGATGTGCGCCGATGTCGTGAGAGGTGAGACGTGCTACCCAATCGCCTGCAGCAGCAGAGAGGAAACAT
>VFHL01000002.1 GCA_009392005.1 SAR202 cluster bacterium | reverse complement strand
TCGCTCCCTACGTATTACCGCGGCTGCTGGCACGTAGTTAGCCGGAGCTTATTCCTGGGATACCGTCAGAACTTCTTCTCCCAGAAAAGGAGTTTACAACCCTAGGGCCTTCATCCTCCACGCGGCGTCGCTGCGTCAGGCTTTCGCCCATTGCGCAAGATTCCTTGCTGCTGCCTCCCGTAGGAGTGGGGGCCGTGTCGCAGTCCCCCTCTGACTGATCATCCTCTCAGACCAGCTACCCGTCGTCGCCTTGGTAGGCCGTTACCCCACCAACAAGCTGATAGGCCGCAAGCCCCTCCAACGGCGCCCGAAGGCTTTGATGGCATCCCATACGAGAAGCCATATTATGCGGTATTAGCTCCAGTTTCCCGGAGTTGTCCCCCACCGAAGGGCAGGTTGCTTACGTGTTACTCAGCCGTTCGCCACTATCTCATTGCAGCCGAAGCTGCGAGATCGTTCGACTTGCATGCATAAAGCACGCCGCCAACGTTCGTCCTGAGCCAAGATCAAACTCGCCATTTATTTCGAATTTAACGTTTGAGCCCTTTCAATCCACTATGCAGTTGTTAAAGTACAGAAAACCGCGCCATCGCTTATGAGAAAGCGCTTCGCCAGTCTAATGACATGGGTCACTACTGTCAAGGCATTGGGGACATATTTGATGTATTAGTTAAAAAAATGTTGTTTTGCGAGATCGCGGCCAGTGGGGCGACAGCTAAAAAGGTCATAGTCTCGAACGCGAAATCTATAGGAAATGGTCCGTCAAAGCAATTTACCCCTCTGACCAACTTCGCGGAGGCAATGAGTTTGCGAAATCGTAATTTGCTGACGGTTGATAGCTAGGATATACGGACTGACTTGATATTTTATTTTTGCTGCCCTATCCTCGCATTTAGTGAAGGAAGAGCATTAAGAGAGGGCTTGAATAAAAGGAGGCGGATATGACGACAGCACCTATATTACCGGAAGATAAGTTCGTCGAAGTCAATGGCAACCGAATTCATTATTTGGATTGGGGCGGAGACAGAACGAAGAAACCATTTTATATGCTGCATGGCATTGGTGGTCATGCTCATAGTTTTGATGAGTTAGCTCCACACTTTACGGAAACTCACCACGTGATAGCGATCGATGAACGTGGCTGTGGTGACAGCGATTGGGTCAAAGAGGGCGGCTACTCTGCTCAAGCTTTTGCGGCAGATATCGGAAAATTTGCTGAAGTTACTGGCTTGTACCCATTTGATTACTACGGATCATCGCAAGGATCCCGTATAGGGATGCCTGTAGGTGCGTTTTATGGTCAATACGTAGATCATCTAGTTCTAGGCGACTACGGACCTTTGCCTGACCCATCGCCGGCAGGGCGCGAGACTGCAGCAAAACGCCTCGCGGGCGGTCCGAGGGTGGAAAAACCCAAGGGATTTTTCAGCCCACAACAGGCTTTTGATTGGCACAAAGAAAATGATCCGCGAGCTGGCTCGAGTGACGGTGAAATTTGGGCTGCGGTTGAAAATCTATACCGCACAAACTGGGATGGGATTTTAATACCCAAAACAGATCCCGAAATGTGGTGGCAAAATGGCCGCACTGCTCTTAAAGAGGGTGATTTCATGTGGCATTCGGTCAAAAATATTTCGTGTAAAACGTTGGTTTTGCGTGGCGAGATCAGTACTGTTCTCGACAAGGAGCAAGCGGAGAAGATGGCTGAGGCCATTCCTAACGGAAACGGAATTATGCGCGAGGTTCCCAAGGCAGGGCACGGTTTACATGGTGAGAACATGGAGGGTGCTTTGGAAATCCTCCGAGAATTTCTTGCAAGTTAAAAAACACAAAATTTAATTTCACAGATGCTGACGTTTCTACTGTCGGCGTTGTTGGTGAAACTTTAGGAGTCACAAACATGACAAATCCATACTACCCAGAAGATAAGTGGGTAACGGTGAATGGGCTGCGAATTCATTACTTAGACTACGGTGGAGATCGTACGAAACGACCATTGATACTCTTGCACGGGCTTGGAGGCAATGCGCATACCTGGGACAAGCTTGCCCCACACTTTGCCGAGACACACCACGTTGTGGCGATGGATGCACGTGGATGCGGTGATAGCGATTGGTCTAAAGACGGTTACTCGGTTCAACAAGATGCGGCCGATGTAGGTGAATTTGCAAAGGCAACTGGCTTGTATCCATTCGATTACTACGGCCATTCTCAAGGCTCTCGCTATGGTATGCCGGTTGGAGCGTACTTTGGTGAATACGTGGAGCACCTTGTTCTAGGGGATTATGGCCCGATGCCAGACTTGTCGCCCGCAGGGCGCGAGACTGCAGCGAAACGCCAAGCTTCGGGTGCCGCTGCTGAGCGGCCCAAAGGGTTTTTTAGTCCAGAACAGGCATTCGATTGGCATCGTCAAGCAGATGAAACATTGGCTGACGATGAGTTGTGGGATCTCGTGAAAAATACCTATCGAACGAACTGGGATGGCATTTTGATTCCCAAAACAGATCCTGAAATTCAGTGGCTAAATGGTCGTGCTGCATTGAAGGAGGGTGAGTTTCTGTGGGATAGCGTGAGTAAGATTTCCTGCAAGACTTTGGTATTACGTGGCGAAGTCAGCACAGTTCTAAATCGCGAGATGGCTGAAGAAATGGTTGCCAAGATGCCTGATGGCAATGGCTCTTTGATTGAAGTTCCTGGAGCAGGTCATGGACTCCACGGCGAGAATATGGAGGGAACTGTTCAGATACTTCGGGAATTTTTTGCCAGTTAATCTTCTGAGTTTGACTAGGTTCGTTTAAACGAATGGGGCGATTTCCTTCAAATAAAGCGAGTCGCTCCATTGTATTTCCAGTCGCGGGTTTGTTCCCTATCATTGAAGGGTCTATTTAGTTTAGTGATCGTGGAGATCGAGGTGACCATATTCTCCTCGGTGGTAAAGAAGTGGAAGAGTGTCTTCCCCCCATCCAGTATCTTCAATTTGCCCGATGTAAATGGTGTGGTCTCCTGCATCTATCGCGTTTATAACCTTGCAATCTAAAAATGCGTGAATACCGTAGAGAATCGGGGCACCTGTTTTTCGTGTTGTGTACTCAATTCCTGTTAACCGATGCGCGGCGTCCAGTTCAGCGGTTCCTTTTTGAGATAGAGTGACAGACAAATGCTCCTGGTCATCTGCGAGAATATTTACTGCAAAAATGCCGCCGGAAGCGATCAAATTATGGCTGTCTGCTTCTTTATCAACGCTGACTAGCGCTAGCGGTGGATTTAGGGAAACTGAGCAAAAAGCATTCATCGTTGTGCCATGAACTTCGTTTTCGTATCGGCTGGTTACCACTGCTACACCGGTCACAAAACGACCAAGGGCTTGTCGAAACGAATCCTGGCTTACAGGCATCTCTACTCCATGTGTGAAGGTAAGTGCAAAGTTAAATCGTGAATTGGTCAAAAGAATAACATTATGGGCGCCTATGGGCTAGGCGGAAAATATATTGCAATGTTGTTTGCGATGCTGAACCTAACTGCCGGACAGCGAATTAAAATCACCCTGAAGTAAGATTGACGACTCAATGCGGCTAACACGTGGTCTGATGTATTATATATTTGACAAATCTCATCTCGTTTGTTATAAATAAACAACTATATTTATTTGCCCACACTCCAACATGTCTAGTCGGTTGATTATGCTTGAATTACATGGACATATCTATTGAGGGTGAAAAGGGCGCCAAACATAGGGGTTGACGTGAATGATCCTTCGGGTTACAATTCCAGCACCGGCTGAGAGTAGGCAGGTTGCCTGGCTTCCTCGAAGCCAGTCGGGTTTTTATATAGAGGTTTTTATATAGAGTTAAGGTAAGAGAAAGAAATAGAAGAGTTCCTGAGGGCATGATAAGGCAACGTCTTCAGGGAAAAGGGGGAAGCAAATGGATTTTGAGTACACGTATAGTCCAGAGCAGCTTGCTTTCAAAGCTGAAGTGGAACAGTGGCTCGACGAGAACGTACCGGCTGACAAGCGGAAGGTTGGCGCAGAAGAGCTGCCAGCGGACCTGTTTGACTGGGCGCGCGAGTTCACTAAGAAGCTCGGAGCTAAGGGATGGTTGCATCCCGACTACCCGACGGAGTACGGCGGTGGCGGATTGTCCCCAGAGGAGACAATCGTTATTACGTCTGCGCTCGAGGAGCGAGATGTGCCGATGACCCCGGGTAATACACTAGACCTACCCGCACTTGCGGTTTGGGGGACAGAGGAGCAGAAGCAGAAGTATCTCCGTGGTCGTTTGACTGGAGAATTAATCTCCTACCAGAACTTCACAGAGCCGAATTCTGGTTCAGATCTTGCTTCATTACGAACAAGGGCGAAGAAAGACGGAGACGAGTGGGTAATCACTGGTGAGAAGGTTTTTGTCAGTGGATCTCATGGTCAAGGTCGACCTCGTACCCCAGATTATTTGTTCACACTTGCAATCACAGACCCTGATGCACCACGTCACCGGAACATGGGTTACTTCCTTGTTCCAACAGCTGACGATGGAGTCACTTTGCAGCCACAAGGTCTATTGGGCGGTAATGGCCAGAACCAAGTCTATATGGATGACGTTCGAATTGGCGAAGATCGCTTGATTGGTGGAGCAGGCCAAGGGTGGCAGGTTGCGCAGACCACACTCGAGCACGAGCACGGTGGTCGCGGTGACCTTCCTCCAAAGAACAGAATTATTGGTAACTTCCTTGACTGGGTTAAAGCTGAAGATGCCGCTGATGAGCATACCCAGCATGCAGCAGTCGATGCGTTCATTGATACTGAGATCCTGCGCCTTATCGGGACTCGAAATCACTGGATGTATGAAGCAAAGCAAGAGATGAGCTATCATGGCTCACAGAATTCCCTGTGGCGAAAAGAAGGTAACATTCGCGTAGCAGACGATATTCGCGAGGTTGCCGGATTGAAGACACTGCTTGCTGAGGGAGAGCCTGAAGAGGCTGGCTCGAAGGGTGAGCTTGAGTACTTCCAGCGAAGCAGCTTAGTGGGTGCCCACCCAGGTGGAACCATTGAGGTGCAGAAGGTGATCATCGCGCGACGAATCGGTGTAAGCCGAACGAAGGAGCGTGCAGCACCAACGCCTTCGACAGCAAAGATCACGAGCTAATAAAACGCTCACCGTGAAAACGGGGGCAGTTTTACCGGCTGAAAAACGGACGAGTCGCAATCAGTAGGTTGCGGCTCGTTTTTTTGTAAGGCAAAAATCGTCATAGGTATTGACGGCTGAGCGCTGTTGGGCTAGTATCCACGTGTTGTAGAGGAGTCTGTTTCATCTATGAAATTGACTGAGGATAGTGCGGTAGTTAGTTAGGTAAGAAAAAAAGGCGAAGAAGGGGGGGCAAATGGATTTCGAATATCGATATTCATCTGAGCAAGAAGTCTTCCGGACTGAAGTGCGCGACTGGTTAAATGAAAATGTGCCAGAGGGTATTACAAACCCATTAGACAACGCACACACTGATCGGGAAACGTTTTTGTGGATCAAGGATTTTCGAAAGCAATTAGGTGCCAAAGGTTGGCTTTATCCAACTTGGCCAACTGAGTATGGTGGCGGTGGTCTAACTGGTGATCACGATATCATCATAAAAGAAGAATTGGAAAAAGCAGACGTGCCTGGCACGGATGCAAGTGCGCTGTTCCCTGCCGCGGCAGCTGTTTGGGGCACCGAAGAACAGAAGCAACAATTTTTGCGTCCAACTTTACAAGGCGAAATCGCTTTGTGGCAGTTGTTTACCGAGCCGGGAGCAGGTTCCGACCTCGCTTCTTTGCGTACCCGGGCTACCAAAGATGGTGATGATTGGCTCATCAATGGGGAAAAGGTATTCAATGGCAGTAAGTTTGGGTACAAACTTGGGGATGATGACAATGGAGACGTGCACGAAGAATTCGATGAGATGTTCACCTTGGCGATCACCGACCCCGACGCTCCTCGTCATCGGAATATGGGATACTTCATCATTCCAGGTGACGCTCCAGGAGTGACAACCCAGACGATGGACTTGTTGTCTGGTCAAGGGAAACAGCAAATTTATCTGGACAATGTTCGAGTAGGTAATGATCGTTTGTTCGGTGGTGAGACCCAGGGATGGCAGGTCGCCCAAACGACACTTGAATTAGAACATGGTGGAGGCGGGCAGCTAGTTCCTCGGAATCATGCGGTTGAGCAAATGCTTCAGCTTGCGCGCGACACAGGTGCTGGCCAACATCCCCATCTCGTCCATACGCTTATGGATGCGTACATCGATAACCAAATCCTTAGGCTGATCGGCCTGCGGAACTATTGGATGTACGAAGCGAAACAAGAAATGAGTTATCACGGATCCCAGAATTCACTATGGCGAAAAGAATCAGCATTACGAACTGCTGACGCGATTCGCGAGGTTTTGGGATTGACACCACTGCTTAATCAAGATGATCCTAAGGCACCTTTTGGTGGGGCATTAGAGACACATCAGCGTGAAAGTCTGGTCGGCGCGCACCCAGGTGGAACCATTGAGGTTCAGAAGGTGATTATTGCCCGCCGGATTGGTGTAAGCCGAACACGTGAGCGAGCAGCGCCGACTCCATCTACAGCGAAGAGCTAAATCTGCGTTGCGATGGTTGAAATAGGGCGATTGTCGCTCTGATGGTGTGGCATGGTGGGATGCCACGGAATATGACGATCGAGAGGAGCAATAATGGATCTAGGTTTAAGTGAAGAACAGACAATGCTTAAGGACTCTGCAATTGAATTCTTGAATGCAGAGTTGCCGAAGACACGTGTACGAGAGCTTTTTGAATCAGAGGATGGATTTGCACCTGATATATGGAAGCAAATGGCCGATCTCGGATGGACTGGCCTAATCATTCCAGAGGAATATGGAGGAGCAGGCACAGATTTACAGACTCTTGGTGTTTTGTATGAGGAACTTGGGGCAGCTTTGGCTCCGAGCCCTCACTTGTCATCTGCTGTACTAAGTGCCCTGACGATTGAGGGAGCTGGCTCAGATGATCAGAAGAAAAATTTACTTCCGGCGATCGCGAATGGAGAGCAAACACTAGCATTTGCGTTCACCGAGCCTGACTACGGTTGGGGACCCGAGCGAGTACAGTTGACCGCTCGTGGTGAAGCAGGAAATTACACTTTAGATGGAACGAAGCTGTTTGTGCCGGATGCGCATATTGCTGACCAAATATTAGTTATTGGGCGAACCCAAGGTGGTCAAGAACATGGATTGACCGCATTTTTGGTTGACAAGGACGCACCGGGCCTTTCTATCCGAACACAAAGTGGATGGTTGGGTGACAAGATGAACGAAGTGACATTTGATGGCGTCAAGGCATCGGATGTTATTGGTCCTGTAAATGGTATCTGGCCAGTGCTGGATAGTGTGCTTGATAAAGCTACAGGCGTTCTATCCGCGTATATGGTTGGTGGTTGCCGTACGGTGCTTGAAATGGCTGTTGAGTATAGCCAAAACCGGGTACAGTTCGGAGTTCCGATTGGAACGTTCCAGCGCGTACAAGACTGGTTAATCATGGGTGTTAATATTGAGCAATCAGCTCGATGGACGACCTTTGAAGGACTTTGGAAGGTCGATGCTGGGAAAGAAGATGCAGCTCAGGCTATTTCGATGGCTAAGGTTGTATCAAGCAACGGTTACTTCAAGGCAGCAGAAGCTGCTCACCACGTACATGGTGGAATTGGAATTGACCTTGATTATGGCCTTACTTGGTATACCCAAAAGGCTCGTACCCTCCAGCATTATCTAGGTGATGCTGTACATCATCGCGCACGTATGGCGCGGTTAATGGATCTATAAATCAGTAATCGCTGATTTCTTGGACTTTTAAAAAGGTGGAGGAGTGCTGTTCTGGTGCTCTCCACCTTTTGTTTTTAGTTTGCATGAATGCCATTCGTTGTGTCCGAACGTCATTCACTTAGCCATGTTGTGCTGAAGTCTGTGTGTGTGTGGCCATCTTCTGGGGGTATTGGCAAGCCTTTAACAGAGCTACGGAACGGAACTATTTGAATGGTTCCGGCAATTGGGACTACATATACTTGTTCCAAAATGAGATAACGCTCTAGGGTCCGCCAAAGTGCAACGCGTTCAGTATGAGAACTGGTTGACCGCATCCTTTGGTACAATGCTTGAATTGTTTCATCTTCGTGTTTTGCGTATGCATCGGGATTGGCGCTATATCGACCGAATACAGATTCGGTCCCTTCTGGGACCGGTGTGGTAAAAAAGGAACCTTGCTGGCTATCATGATCTAGTGCGATGCGAGAACGATTCCAAGAGCCTTCGTCAACGATGTCCAATTTGAGATTTATGTTTAGGCCGGCGAGTTGGGCTTGAAGGAATTCACAGCGGATTGCGATGCGACCGCGGCATAGATGTGTCATTGTAAATCCATCTTCATATCCAGCCTGTGCCATCAAATCCTTTGCCGTTATACGGTTTTTCATTTTTAGTTCTGGATTGAAACGGGGCCAAGTTTGGAAATCGGAACTCGTAAATGGATTGCTGGGGCTCAGGATTGGCGAGATATAACCGAACCCACCAAGTGCTGAAGGGATTGAGGCTTCTTTATCGATCCAAAGGGAGATTGCAGTACGTACTCTTTGATCTTGCCAGGGTCCTGGTCGGAGCACATTGAAGGCTAATCGAAACAAGCCGCCTTGCATTCTTCCATAATAGACATTGCTTTTTGAGTCGTTGTCGTATCCTTTTTTACGCTCAACAGACAGATAATGACCTTCACCACGAGCACCGCCATCAATACGTCCCGTTCGGATTGCTGCGTCCATAGATGTTGGGTTTGTCATAATCACAAAGTCAATACCATCGAGATATGGAAGTCGATTGGCAAGGGCATCTTTCTCCCAGTAATCATTGTTGCGGCGAACTTGTATTAAACTTCCTGGCGCGTACGAAACAAATTTGAATGGGCCCGTACCAATTAAACCAATATCTAATGGGCTCAGCCCCAATGCTCCATTTTTGATGCGGTTTTCCATTAAGTGAGTTGGGTGTGCGAATTTGAGGCGAGGGTTCGCGAGAACCCCAAGAAAATGCGGTGATCGATCTTTGAGAGTAATTCTGACGCGATTGAATTCTAGGACTTCTGTTTTTTCGATCCTGCCTAATTCTCCTTTAAAATAAGCAGGTGCACGTATGGCTGTTGCAGAGTTGGTATTTCCTGTTGCTAAGTCAAACCAAAATTTTACGTCCTGTGCGGTGAAGGGTGTTCCATCGTGCCAAGTTACATCATGCCGAATCGAAAATGTCCATTCTTTGAAATCTTGAGTGGCCCGCCAATTTTTTGCGAGGTCGGGACAAATGAGATACATATTTGTTCGACATCTTCGGACCAAATTACCGGGGCCGAAAATTGATCCCCCTATATGATGTAATGCGATACTACTCGTTCGCATTGGATCAAACCCTGCTGGAGGATCACCTCGGTTGGCAAGGGTTAGGATGTTCCCACGTTGTGCGTTTTCGGCGTTCTCATGAAAATTGATTGGACGATTTTCTTTAGGATAGATATCATCTGAAGTCACGGTTGTGAGAATTGCATCACTATTGCATCCGAGTGCGAAAATTGTAATGACTACGAAGGCTAATTTTGTGATTGGCGCCAAAATGTTATTCATTAATTTGCGATATGTTCGTTTTAGTGCGAACTGAGCGGTAATAAGATATGAAGGCAGGTGCATCCATTATTTCCGTTTTGTGGGCTATATTTCATCGAGTGTGAAGTCGAGCCCCTTAAACGATATGGTGTTCGTATTGCAAGAGGCTGTTTAACATTCGCTAGAACAAGTTTTTTGTGGGAGCACGTTTCGATCGCTATACCCTGTTCTCAACTAACTCTTCATAGCGCGCTCCAGGCGCTGCTAAGCCCCAGCTAAGCATCCAGTCATAGGATTCCTTAAATTCAGTTTCGGTGTAAGGCTGTGGGTCAATATAGCGCAAGCGATGGAAGTTCATGTCATCAGGCTCCAGTGTGCCTAAGTGTGGCGGGATCTGGTCGATGAGATAGTGCATGTATTTCCGTTTGTCATCATTGATTCGCTTTACTGCTTTTCTAACTGCTCGGTTTATTGCATTCCACGTTTCTTGATCAAGCTCAGGTCCAGAAATATCGGAGCTGAGGTAATGGGATTCCATAATGACACGGCCACCTTGTTTTTCTGCAAGTGAAATCCATGGTTCCATTAGTGTTGCTGCCGCAACTTCTCCCCGCAAAAGTGCTTCGTATCGGTCGCTTCCGACGTGGATTGCATTGATCTCATCACGTTGGATAAATCCTTCTAGCATTCGCAATGTCATATAATGCGATCCTGCGTGGAACGTGACTCCAATCAACTCATTTCGGAGATCTCGAGGCTGGTTGATCGTTGAATCGCCAGGGACAACGATTGCTTGCACCGCGATCGAGGGCAATTTGCCAACTATCTTTCCCGCTCGCTTTGTATCATAGGCTCGACGAACCTGTCCTTCCTCTCAGCCACAATATGTATTCACCACATTGTTTTCGTATGGATGGTGGCCTAAGATCGATTTGACATCTGTGGGGCTAATGATCGGTGCATCAGGTTTGATTGCTTTACCTGCCTCAACAATCTCGACATCTAGGTCTTGTTCCGCGAAAAGTCCTTCATCGCGTGCGACAAGCCATGGCAGGCTAAAGACCGCCCATGTGACCTCACCAACTACCTTTGTTGGCATATCTTCCCTCCGAAGAAATAGTTGTATTTCGCTTAATAGTAATCATCATTTCACTGAAAATCTAGAGGTAGTGTAATTGAAGGTTGCGTTGTCCACTTAGATGATTCCTAGGATGGACTTTATTGTTGTACCTGTTGGATATGACGAAACTGTGCCCATTGCAGTTGTTGAAAGAGATGCACAACGAATTGCGGCCTCTATAGATTCGTTTATCGTTAGTTTGTGCAATAATGCTCCAACTAGAATCCCGCAGAAGACGTCTCCGGCACCTGATGTATCAACAACATTAGTGGCAGGCACCTCAAATGTTTGCAATTTACTTTCCGTGTAAAGTAGCACATCAGATCCAGAGCGTGTAACAATAACGTGCTTCACTCCAAGTTCAGATAATTTCTGTATTCCTTGAAAGGTATTGTCGTGTTTGCTGAGTTCCTGGCATTCATATTCATTGAGCACGGCAAAATCAATAAATTCCCATAAGGAGTCGTACTGAAATTGTATTGGGGAGGGATTGAGGATCGTTGTCATGTTTTTTTTCTTTGCTTCAATTAAGATTTCACGACTGAGCGCATAACTGAAATTTCCTTGCAGCAAAATATGATCACCAGTAGTACCGTGTTTAACGTGATTCCTTATCCAATCAATATCTAATTTAGCCGCACAATTTGCTGATGTTACTATTGCGTTGTCTCCACTCTTGTTAAGGATGATGACTGATTGATCAGATGGAATGGAATACTTTGCCAAACGCTTTTTCATGTTTTCTTGTTGCAACGCGTGCTCAATCACTTCGCCCGAATGGTCGTTACCAATTGCAGAAATAAATTCAGTATTGACGTCACATCTTGATAGAGCAATTGCTTGATTCAGCCCTTTTCCCCCTACGCTTTCGTGGGTTGTTTGGGATAAGATTGATGCGCCAAAAGTTAGAGGACTGGTGATTACAAATGTTTTATCGATTGCGGAATTTCCTATTACAAAACATGTTGTCATTATTATGCCGCTTTTCCTTGGGCAGCCGTCTTCACAAAATCAAACTCTAAATTCAGATAATGAAGAAAAATCTCTTGCTTTAGGGCACCTGACAGGATGTCATGAAAGAAATGGTGATCAGATACTTGATCAACTAGAGTCCCTTCGTCCCAAAATTTTCTGAACTCGTCCACGATAAAGACTCCTATCTAAATGGCGTTGCGAGATAGTAATATAGCAATAAAATTGTAACCTAATTTGTTTTTTGGAATGATTGAGTTGATTAATTTTCAACAATAAAGATGACGGATATATTTTGAGAGCAACAACAAAACAATATTATGAATTAGCAGCAATACGAGCAGAGTCGGAAAAACTATTCGATTTTGTATCTAATGGGTATTCTGACTACTTTCAAATAGACTACTCAAGACTATCTCATACTGCCTCGTTTGTGGCTGAGGTCATAAGAGAAAACTATCCAGATTTGAATATTCCTCTTCACTCAAGAATACGGCATTTTTTGTTGAGTAACACCGATTTGTATGAGGCGTATTTTGATGATGGGACCAAAGGAAATATCGAACAGCTTAGGAAGCAAATTGAGCTCATAATTACTTCAGTGTTTTTAGATGGTGGCGCTGGAGCAGATTGGTCGTACTACGACGACAATACGAAAAGCCATTATTCAAGATCAGAAGGGCTTGCCGCTGCTTCTTTTAATTGTTATCGGGGTGGGCTTTATTCCCCTTTTCTTGATAAACCGTGCTACGTAGATGGCCGCACTCTTCAGGCCCTATCGGAGAAGGCATTAGCAGATGAGTTTCAAATCCGTGAGGATAATGAGCTGATTGGCTTTGAAAATCGAGTCAAATTAGTTAACAAATTAGGAACAATAGTTGAAACAGACTCGCTATTTCAGCGAAATGGGATGAGACGGTTAGGACACTTAGCAGATGAACTCGTGTCTCTGAGTGCGAATAATATTGTCTCAACGGAAAACATTTTTGCAACATTGGTTACTAGCTTTAGCGCTCTATGGGTAAAGGAGAATTCTCCTGATAGCGCTCTTGTTGGAGATATTTGGAGGCATAAGGCTGTTGAATCTGATACTAATCCACTTGGTTTAGTACCCTTTCACAAGATTTTACAGTGGTTAACGTATTCTCTTTTGGAGCCTCTAGAGCGTTTCGGCTTAGAAGTAGTTGATGTAGAAAGGCTTACAGGCCTACCTGAATATCGCAATGGAGGCTTGTTCATAGATAGTGACGTCCTAAAAGTAAAGTCAGTGTCGCCAACTGAGGTGGGGCTGGATATCTCGTCTGAATTTGTGATTGAGTGGCGTGCTTTGACAATTGGGTTTCTTGATAGGCTAAGACCGTTAGTAGTCGAACTTTTAACGAGCGATCAACAACTAGATCTCACGATGGGACAATTTCTTCAGGGTGGATCTTGGGCAGCAGGACGAAAAATTGCACGCAATTTGCGTCTTAATGGAGAGCCGCCTTTCAAAATAAATCTAGATGGTACCTTGTTTTAGCTAGGTCGGCCTTAAACGAGTACGAGCTAGGATGCGGTGGATAGTGCGTGAACTGACGCCAAAGCGGAGAGATAATTCTTTTATGTCAAGGCCTTCTAGTTGTTGAACTGTGCGTACTTCTCTATCTCGTTTGGTCTGTTTTATTGTGAGTGACAGCCGTGGCTCATCGTGGAGGCAACGTGGAAATGGACACTCGAGGGATTGGGTACATCCATCTCCGCAACCTGTGTCACGGTATGTAGCATCTTCAGGCAAAGCATCTCGGCGTTTAACGGGATTGCGATTCATTGTAAGGTATCCTTTCTCGAACGATTTCATTGACGTTACACTATAAACAAACAAGAACATATGTTCGTATTAGAACACATGTTCTTGTTTGTGTCAACAAATTATGCGTTAAAGAAAAGATAAAAAAACGGCCGCCTCACAGGTGAGGCGGCCGTTGACTCTCGATTAACCGATATGTCAGAAAAAGCGATTGCTCGCCAGATTCTGACGCTATCGAGAAGTACGAATGTTAGTCCTTACCGAGTTCTGCCCTCTTAGCGGCATCAATCCAGACACGCTCCATCCGGTACTGCGTGGCTCCAGTGGTGCCGATTGCCTGGTGGAAATCGTGAACCCAAGGGGCCCAGAAGTACATGGAACCGTAGTGAGACAGGACGATCTTCGCGTTGTCTCTGAGCAGGATTGTCTCGATGTCGTTAATGATCTTCATGCGCTCATTCGGATCAAGGGTTCGGGATTGCAAGTCGATCATTGCGTCTGTTTCGAGGTTGGTGTACTTGCCGTAGTTACGGTCGGAGTGGCTGATGTAATGTTCGAAGAGCCAGGTATCCGCATCAGCACGCGCCACGCTGTAACTCCAGAAGTTGAAGTCGAACTCACCGGCGTAGTTCTTGTCGTACGCTCGAGCAGTCTCCATTGGTTCCCAGTCAGGAAGAATGTTGACCTTTGCGAGGTCGTCCAACATGGATGGCCAGAAGTAGGACGGGCTAGCAGGAGTCCAGATGTATGTGTATGGCTCTGCGGGGTTATTCTCGTCGAATCCTAACTCTTTCAGGAGGTCACGGGCCTTTTGCTGCCGCTCTTCGATTGGGTTTCGAACGTCATGGCAGAAAGAGATGTCGTAGATTTCTTGGTCCGACAATTGCCACTTGGAGTGACCGGAGATAGCCTCGAGTCCGCTAAAGATACCACCATAGAAGCCAAAGCCATCATATCCGGTATCGATTGCCTTTTGTGAATCAAGAGCACAGCGGAGGGCCTGGGAGAACCGAGGATCATTCCATGGTTCTCGTG
This sequence comes from SAR202 cluster bacterium, assembly GCA_009392005.1. GTDB lineage: Bacteria > Chloroflexota > Dehalococcoidia > UBA6926 > VFHL01 > VFHL01. The sequence continues at coordinate 218,498 of VFHL01000002.1, read as the reverse complement.
TGAAGTTTGCCTGAACGTAACGTCCGCCGTGTGTGTTAATTAAGTCTGTATGTTCTAGGAATCCATCTTCCTTCGCCTGTAGCGAAGTCCCTGTTCCCATAACAGCGTGCTCTCCACGACCAACACGGAAGGCTGCGTCGCGGGCTGTACTGGAACCGAGAATCTTGAATTCTACCGCATCCAAGTATGGATATGGCTGGTTGTGGTAATTCGGGTTTCGAACGAACCGGAGGATCTCATCGGGCTGATATCGGTCGTACAAGTACGGTCCAATTTCTGGTCCGATGTCATCCAGCATCTTTTCGAGGTTCCCTCCGAAGTAATCTTTGTCGCGGATCTGGAAGTATCCCATCGCGAGGGATGCGGGGAGGGATGGAAGGACACCATCTGTCGAGATGGTTAATGTGCGATCGTCGACACATGCTGTGTCGCTGACACGTTGGACGTATCCAGCACGTGGGCTGCGACGGAGTTCATCTCCTGTGTCGTCGTTGCCGAGACGGATTGTATCGATCATGAACTTCGCATCTTCACAGATGAAAGCCTTAGTTGTTCCATCCCAGTCGAAGTTTGCTTCCTTGAGTTTGAGTGTCCATTCAGTTCCATCTTCATTCACCCACCAGTCGGTGGCGAGCTTCGGAAGGATTTCCTGGGATCCCCATTCCTCAAAAGCGTTGAATTCGAAGAGTGTGTCATATGCGGGGCTGGAATAACGTGGTTCGGAGGCTGCGCCTTCCCAACCACTCCAGTCAGATGCGCCAACGCGGTCGAGCCACCGGAACACGCCACCTGATTGTGCATTCGGATTTGGTGCTGGTGTATCTACCACGGCAACAGACGCGGGATATTTCCCATCTGACGGCGCTGTTGATGTCGTTGTTGTTTTCGCTGGGGCCGCCGTGGCTGCCGCTTTAGCCGGAGCCTTTGTAGCTACCGGAGCTGTTGTCGCCGTTGGGGGCGCAGTTGTTGCAGTGGGGTCCGCTGCCGGGGCGCATGCCGCGACAAGGACGCCGAGCGCAATCAACAAGACGACTGGATTAAATAATACCTTTATTTTGCGCATCCAATCCCTCCCGTTTTCCCTATATAGATTACGTACGCGTTTCTGAAGCAGAATACGCGAGTCTGTCGGCGATTTTACACGATCTATACAATGTGTCAAGACATATATTTCAGGAATTAAATAGCATTATGTTAATGCGCCTAAAAGGTACTTTCGCGAGCATGACTTGTGTATTTGAGTCAACGATAGTGGGTAGATTTGGTCTTTGATTCTGGATGCTAAACATAACAAGTGTAATGTGGATGAAAGAAGAATGGGAGTTCTGGGGCATGTTTTTGGGAAAACTGCACCGAAATAGAAAGGGGCAGAACTTCCTGAAGCTCTACCCCTTTTAGTTTCTTACTGGATAGCGGTTATGTTTTAACCGAGATCCATAAGTTGATTTTAGTCTTTACCGAGTTCTGCCCTCTTAGCGGAATCGATCCACACGCGTTCCATCCGATACAGTGTTGCACCAGTGGTTCCAATGGAATATCTCCAGTCGTGAACCCAAGGGGCCCAGAAGTACATGGAACCGTAGTGAGACAGGACGATCTTCGCGTTGTCTCTGAGCAGGATTGTCTCGATGTCGTTAATGATCTTCATGCGCTCATTCGGATCAAGGGTTCGGGATTGCAAGTCGATCATTGCGTCTGTTTCGAGGTTGGTGTACTTGCCGTAGTTACGGTCGGAGTGGCTGATGTAATGTTCGAAGAGCCAGGTATCCGCATCAGCACGCGCCACGCTGTAACTCCAGAAGTTGAAGTCGAACTCACCGGCGTAGTTCTTGTCGTACGCTCGAGCAGTCTCCATTGGTTCCCAGTCAGGAAGAATGTTGACCTTTGCGAGGTCGTCCAACATGGATGGCCAGAAGTAGGACGGGCTAGCAGGAGTCCAGATGTATGTGTATGGCTCTGCGGGGTTATTCTCGTCGAATCCTAACTCTTTCAGGAGGTCACGGGCCTTTTGCTGCCGCTCTTCGATTGGGTTTCGAACGTCATGGCAGAAAGAGATGTCGTAGATTTCTTGGTCCGACAATTGCCACTTGGAGTGACCGGAGATAGCCTCGAGTCCGCTAAAGATACCACCATAGAAGCCAAAGCCATCATATCCGGTATCGATTGCCTTTTGTGAATCAAGAGCACAGCGGAGGGCCTGGGAGAACCGAGGATCATTCCATGGTTCTCGTGTGAAGTTTGCCTGAACGTAACGTCCGCCGTGTGTGTTAATTAAGTCTGTATGTTCTAGGAATCCATCTTCCTTCGCCTGTAGCGAAGTCCCTGTTCCCATAACAGCGTGCTCTCCACGACCAACACGGAAGGCTGCGTCGCGGGCTGTACTGGAACCGAGAATCTTGAATTCTACCGCATCCAAGTATGGATATGGCTGGTTGTGGTAATTCGGGTTTCGAACGAACCGGAGGATCTCATCGGGCTGATATCGGTCGTACAAGTACGGTCCAATTTCTGGTCCGATGTCATCCAGCATCTTTTCGAGGTTCCCTCCGAAGTAATCTTTGTCGCGGATCTGGAAGTATCCCATCGCGAGGGATGCGGGGAGGGATGGAAGGACACCATCTGTCGAGATGGTTAATGTGCGATCGTCGACACATGCTGTGTCGCTGACACGTTGGACGTATCCAGCACGTGGGCTGCGACGGAGTTCATCTCCTGTGTCGTCGTTGCCGAGACGGATTGTATCGATCATGAACTTCGCATCTTCACAGATGAAAGCCTTAGTTGTTCCATCCCAGTCGAAGTTTGCTTCCTTGAGTTTGAGTGTCCATTCAGTTCCATCTTCATTCACCCACCAGTCGGTGGCGAGCTTCGGAAGGATTTCCTGGGATCCCCATTCCTCAAAAGCGTTGAATTCGAAGAGTGTGTCATATGCGGGGCTGGAATAACGTGGTTCGGAGGCTGCGCCTTCCCAACCACTCCAGTCAGATGCGCCAACGCGGTCGAGCCACCGGAACACGCCACCTGATTGTGCATTCGGATTTGGTGCTGGTGTATCTACCACGGCAACAGACGCGGGATATTTCCCATCTGACGGCGCTGTTGATGTCGTTGTTGTTTTCGCTGGGGCCGCCGTGGCTGCCGCTTTAGCCGGAGCCTTTGTAGCTACCGGAGCTGTTGTCGCCGTTGGGGGCGCAGTTGTTGCAGTGGGGTCCGCTGCCGGGGCGCATGCCGCGACAAGGACGCCGAGCGCAACAAGCATGGTTGTTGGTATTACATACCTCATCAGTTTACGCATCGTAAAACTCCTCCAATCCTCAAGTAAAAAGACGCTACGGATAGATTGAACAAAAAACTGGCTTAATCTAAACGTTACGTAAATTTCACGTAATTCTCTCGTAAATACAATAACTTGTCAATTGGGTTTGCCCTGTATATAGAATGACACTTGTATCATGAAAAACATAACGTATTTCTACAAGGCTGTTCTTGCCTGATGCGGGCTTGCGGATTTAGTGGGATCTAGAGGGGGTAATGTCGCGTGATTTGTCGATTACGCTCGGTAGCGATAATTGCATCAATTTGGTCTGCACACTCGTCTAATTTTCCATCTTCGTTTGTGACGATGTGATCAAAACGATGAGCCTGGTCAATCTCGTATGCCGCTTCTTGAAGTCGGCGATTAATCTCCTCGGCAGTCTCAGCCTTTCGGGATTCGATGCGAGATTTCAAGCTAGTAAGTGATGGAGGTGTAACAAAAATTAGGATAGTATCTTCCACTTTTCGCTTAATCGTCTCTGCGCCTTGGACATCAGTACGCAGAGCGACATCTTTTCCATCATTCAAAGCTTCGGTGATTGGGCCTTTTGGGACCCCGTACATATTCCCGTATACTTCAGCGAATTCTAATAAGAGTTCCTTTTCAACCATCTTTTGGAACTCTTCGGTTGATACAAAATGGTAATCTACCCCATTTTGTTCTCCGGATCGTGGTGGTCGGGTGGTAGCTGTCACAGCGACATGGATCGAAGGGCTTCTTTCAACAAGGCGCTCAAGGATCGCATCCTTGCCAACACCAGAGGGTCCCGAGATCAGCATAAAGAGTGCTGCCGAACCCGAGGCTGAGTGATTAGAGCTCCCCACTTTCCTCTTCATCTAAATTGACTACCTTTAAATCATTGCGTCGGCGTGTGCCTAGGCGTCCCGCAATGGTTTCCGGGGTAATTGCCGCGAGGACTATATGCCCACTATCCATTACGACGACCGCTTTTGTTCGTCGCCCACTTGTTAAATCCATTACAACACTTTGTGTTTTTGCTTCTTGGATTAAGCGCTTTGCCGGCGCAGATCCAGGTGAAATGATTGCTATGACTCGATTAACTGAAACTACATTACCAAAGCCGACGTGGACCAGTTCAGTGCCGCTTTGCATACAGAGATCTCCTTGCTCCGTGGCTTAATTTGTTGTCCGTCCACTAAGACGATCAACGTCGTCCCAAAACGATGGATACGATATGGACACCGCTTCCTCGTCGTCGATTGAGGTGTCGCCTGATCCGGTTAATCCCGCTATTGCCAGTAAAATAGCAATCCGATGATCGCCCGAGCTCGTTCCACTCCCCCCTTTTGGAACGTGACCTCCGTACACTACCATACCGTCGTCATGTTCCTCAATCTTTGCGCCTAAATTACTTAATCCTGTCACAGTTGTTTTAATTCGATCAGATTCCTTGACGCGCAATTCTTGTGCATCACGGATGATTGTCTTCCCAGTTGCGACTGTTCCAGCCAATGCTAGGAGAGGCAATTCATCGGCGAGAATTGAGATGATGTCTCCTGCAATTTCGGTTCCGCGCAGATCGCTAGATTGGCTAGTAATATCCGCAACTTCTTCACCACCCTGCATTCGTTTGTTCAGCAATTCAATAGTTCCTCCCATACGTTGCAAAACATCAAGGATGCCTGTACGGGTTGGATTGACCCCCACATTTCGCACGGTTATTTGTGCATTGGGGTGTATTAGTCCTGCTACAATCCACGGTGCGGCTGAACTGATGTCCCCTGGTATTTCGACGTTTACAGCTCGCGGCTCTTTTGGATCAACTTGAATCTTGGTTCCGTACTCTGAAACGATTGGCACACCCATTGCTGCCAACATCAATTCCGTGTGGTCACGAGAAGGCGAAGGAGAATGAATTGTTGTTCGACCATTCGTATTCAGACCAGCGATAAGCACAGCTGATTTGACTTGCGCGCTTGCGACTGGGAGAACATAGTCAATGGGTTTGAGGGTACCTCCAAAGATGCTGAGAGGCGCGTAATTATTTTGTTGTCTACCAGAAATATGGGCTCCCATTTGAGATAGGGGTTCTACAATGCGACCCATCGGCCTGTTTCTGAGGGAATCATCACCAGTGAGCACGCTGTAGAATGGCAAACCGGCGAGCAAGCCACTTATGAGGCGCATTGTTGTTCCGCTATTACCTGCGTCAAGGACATCAGAAGGTTCCGTGAATCCATCCATACCTTCACCGTGAACATCGATAGCGAGGCTGTCGTTCTCACCAGGTTGCACATCAAATTGGATGCCGAGGGTTTGAAGACACCTCAATGTAGAGAGGGTATCTGCGCCTTTGGGAAAATTCGTGACGTGGGCTGTGCCCTTTGCCATGGCGTTAAGCATTAAAGAACGATGTGCGATTGACTTGTCTCCGGGGAGGGAAACATCACCGCGCAGTGTTTGGGGCGGGCTTACCAGTCGTGTCATAAACTTCCTACTTTCTCTTCTTGGGCCTCCGCAATTCACGGATGATTCGAGCCGCTTTACTACCGAGGAACATAAATTCCATTTGACTCGAGAATTTCAAGTTTTCATCCATTTCTTCAACCACTGCATCGTTCGCGGATTCGAGTTTACCTGACATCCATTGTTTGCGAGCAGTTTGCGCATTTTTTAGCGTTGAAGAGAGCGCCGCATCATCTCGTTTTTCAATGTTATCCCTCAAAACTGTGAGCTCTTCTATATAGGTGTCAATCCAACGAACAGTTTCTTGTGAATTGGTAGCAAAAATGCCACCGTGCATTTCTGGATCACCGGAAGCAAGACGGCTTACATCTCGGAAGCTTCCGGCAGCCAATTTTGCCATCTCCTGCCAAGATTGGGCGTTTCGTGCCATGTTCATGAGCGTGATAGAAATAGCGATTGGTAGATGGCTTATGGCTGCGACCAAACCATCATGTTCATCGGCGTCAATGAAATATGGAGTTGCGCCTACGAACTCCACTAGTTCGGTGATTCCACGGACTGCGTCAGGATGTGCAGTTGGGCTGGGAATCACGCAATAGGTAGCACCATCAAAGAGGGTTTCCTCTGCTCCATCAATTCCAGGAATCTCATTACCTGCCATTGGGTGTCCTCCAACAAAATTGACCTCGTTTGGCAGTACCTCAGATGCCCAAAGAAGGATCTCTGCTTTGGTGCTTCCTGTATCCGTGACAATAGCGTGGTCGCGTAGTGCTGGAGCCATCAGACCCATTACATCACGCATAGCATTCATTGGAACTGCAAGAATAACCATGGATGCATTGCTGACTGCTTCCTGTAAGTTATACGAAATTTTGTCGATTGCGTCTCGATTTCGCGCTCGGGCCGCGATTTCAGGGTCTGTGTCAATACCAGTTATCTCGACTTCTTTGGATTGTTTTCGTTTTATTGCCATGCCAATTGATGATCCGATTTGTCCCAAGCCAACTATGGTTACCTGACTTTTTTCCATCTTATTTGCCCTTTTCCCTTCATCGCTCATTTCTGGCGCTTATGATTTGATAAGTAGATTCGTGATGCCCTCGGTTACTGGTTGAATGATTGCGTTGAGGAATCCTGTTCCAAAAATTATGTCCGCGCCAATGATACCAAACAGCAATAACATCCCATACTGATTATATCGTTGGAGAAAGATTGCAATGGGGCGCGGTGCAATAGCAAGAGACGCCTGGAATCCATCAAGCGGCGCAATGGGCAGCAGATTGAATATTCCAAGCAGTATGCTGATCGAGAAAGTGGTGGTGGTGATACTCACAATCCATACTAAAAGATTGGTTGGATCCTCAAGTACGCGTATAAGGGAGACTCCGAGCCCGCTGTCGAGTGACATAACGTTTGTTTTGACGAGGAAGGCGATCACCGCGGACGTAAAAAAATTGCTAATTGGCCCTGCCATCGCCACAAGGGCGATTCCTGTTCGGCCGAAGCGGATTTCATTTGGGTTGAACTGCACCGGTTTTCCCCATCCAAACCCAATGAGAAGAATCATTAATGTTCCAGCGCGGTCAAGGTGGTGGAACGGGTTGAGGGAGACTCGTCCTTGGTGGTGCGCTACCGAATCTCCGAGTAAGTATGCTACGACAGCGTGTGAAAATTCATGGATGGTGATTGCGGTAAGGACACTTATACCGACGATACCAACCATGATTGGGAAAAGTCGGAGAAACAAAAATGGGTCTGACACTAAAATGTCTAGGAGCGATAGGAGCATGTTAGGGTTTCTCTCCACTTCTGCACTTTTTTAGATTTCTAGGACATCGATGACTCCATAGTGTAAACCGGGTTATTTAAACTTCAACCTGTCTAACGGATCTCAAATGATTAAAAGGAATTAAATTTTGTGCAGTGGAAATATTTCTCTTTGTATCGTCTGAATCGATTTTTTTGCAATATGCATCGGATTCGCATCTGATTCTGGATCTGTTGTCGTTGTTTCAACATCATATAAATGTTGCAGTCCGTATCGTTCGGTAAAAACACTTGGTAGAGTTGGACCAAGTTCAACACCGGACATAGTGGCGAAAGCGAGTGCCCAACTTCTTGCAACGGCGCTCATGTCGTAACCGCCGCCGCCAAAAGCGATCCAGCGTCCAGGACTCAAACTTTTTAGTTCTTCTATTATCTTTTTGTATCCAAAAGTTGTGATTTTAAGGTGGGTCAGCGGATCAGCGAAATGAGAATCTATCCCAATTTGAGTTGCGAGGATATCAGGTTCGAATTTCATTACCAAGGGTGGCACAATTGTCTTGAACGCCCAAAGGTATGTTTTGTCAGAGGTGCCAGGTGCAAGTGGTATGTTGATTGCATACCCTCTTCCAGATTGCTTTCCATATTCTTCTACTTGTCCAGTACCCGGGAACAAGTAGTCTCCAGATTCGTGAATTGAGATTGTTAGCACTTGGTCCGTATCATAAAAAGCATGCTGGACACCGTCGCCATGGTGGGCATCAATGTCGATGTATGCAACACGTGCACCTTGGGCTACCATTTCTTGAATTGCGATAACAATGTCATTGAATATGCAGAAACCATGTGCATAACCTGGCATTGCATGATGAAATCCTCCGCCAGCATTGAAAGCGACATCCGTATTCTGGTTCCAGATTGTTTCCGCTGCAACTAGTGATGCCCCAACCGAAAGAGCGGCAGATTCATACATCCCGGTCGTTGTGGGATTATCTCCAGAATCGCTGAAATTGTAGAGATGTTGCCTTTCCAAATTTTTACCCGAGCTGAAATCCTTTACTGCGTCAACATAGTCCGTTTGATGGAAAGATGAAATTTCATCACGATTGGCGAGGCGCGGGCTTTGAATTAGCACATTATCCTTCGTGAAGATGTTGTAGGCGTCAAGGAGTTCGTAAACGTAGCGTAGACGCATTGGCCTAAGAATATGGTCTTCCCTGAGGATATTCCGGGTCATTTTCGGATCATAAATGAAGGCTGATTTTGTCAATTTTGATCGTCTGATGGCGGGACTTTTCTTTGTGGATCAGGTTTTGAATTGGCCGCGTCTGATTGGCGTGTTAGTAATGCTCGGACCATGAAAAGAAGACTGCCTAAGATGATAACGCTAAGGTATTGAATTGATCGGTCCAGTAGGGTCAGTGAAATGGCATCTTCTCTTGATAGAGCAATCATAAAAATTCCGGTCATCCCAAATTCCACGATACCAACCCCACCAGGTGTTATTGGAGCTGTACTCAACAACGAAGCGGCAAGTGCTGTAAATAGAAGTAATGGGATTGAGACCTCTATATTTAGTGCATATGCAATGAGGAATAATCGCATGACTTCAAAGAGCCATGACATTGCAGAGGCAAGAATGATGAGTGGTAAACGGCGAAAACTTTTGGTGGTGCCTTCATGGAAATTCAAATAGATTGTTCGCAATGGCCCTGGCAGGCGCAGTGCGAGGCGTTTGCCGATGATTGTCATCCCGAGCAGGCCTATTAGAGCCAGACACGCCAGACCAATTGCGATAATTAATAAACCTGAAATATTTTCAGATTTGTTTGTCCAGAGCATGCCCGCTGCTAGCGCTAATAGTCCCGTGACCATCAGCATATCAAGGACTCGTTCAGCAAGGACGGAACCCATCGTCCGTGAGAAACTTAACTGCCCTTTAGTTGACAAAAGATAAGCTCGGTACGCGTCTCCCATGCGAAACCAAGATATTGAATTAACGAACCAACCGAGGAACATCGATTGGCCGAAAAACATTAAGGAAGGAAGGGGATTTTTGGTTTCTTCCGGATGAGCGTTTTGTACTAATAATCGCCATCTATATCCCCGTACAATGAACCCTACGTAGTATACAATTGCCGCCGCAAGGTAAAGTTGTGGGTCAGCTTGATAAATGCGTTTCCACGTTTGCGAAAGATCGATATCGAAACGCGTGAGCAAAAAGCTAATAATCAATGCAGCAATGGTAAAAGATATAAATGTTGTAGGGCTGAATATACGTTTCTTCAACGCATTTTCACTGAAGGATTTATTCAAGTCCGGGTCCTCCCTACTCGACCAATCGGAGTTCGTGCCGGTCTTCCCGGGCGTCGAGGGAATTTTGACGGTGTTTCGGCAACCTTCTTCAGGATTATTAGGAGCCTATCGTCGTTAAATATATCTAAAGGGATATGCGCCACACGGAAAAATTCACCCCCTAATACCTCTATCGCTTCCGATGCTTCATCAATTTCAGGTTGCAGGTCACTAATCGGCCCCTTTTTGAATGCGATTATATGGCCGTTAATCTTGCAAAATGGGAGTGAAAGCTCCAATACGGCGGATAGAGAGCCAAGGGCTCTAGCGAGTACAACATCAAATGTCGCACGCATTTCTAAATCATGCGCTGCAATTTCTGCGCGACCATTCATGATCTCTACTTGTTGGATTTCTAACTTGTTTGTCAGTTCACGCAAGAAATCTGTTTTTTTCCGTGTTGCTTCCAGAAGAGTGAGTTGCATCTCTGGCGCCATAATCTTTAGAGGGACGCCCGGGAAACCGGCGCCAGTACCAACATCGAGAATTCTTGGATTTTCTAGCCCGAGCGCGTTGAGACTCGGGAGCGCTGTTAAAGAGTCTAAAAAATGTACAGAGTGGATGTTTTCAAGCGCCCGCTTGGATGTGAGATTCATTCGAGTGTTCCAAGTGCGCAAGAGTGATGAGTATTGAGAGAAAGCAAATATCTGTTCGGCGGTTATGCTGATTTTCAAATTCTCTAAATTCAATATAAGGTTTTGGACGTTATCGTTTGCCACAATCCTACTTTTCCAATAATGATTACCTGCAACGGTCTTGCTATTGAGCATTTATAGTATAGAAGCTAATTGCGGAGATTCATCAAGCCAGTTATGTGAAAATATACTAATAGCCTTTTTACACATTAATGCGATGATATCGACGTTTTCAACGACAACGAGCAAAATATCGTAGGTTGGTGATATGTATTTTTTGAAAATGTAGGTAGATTTCCGAAATAACAGAGCTGGATTTAGGGATCATGGAAAATCATAGTGACGCTACAATTCACAAGCCCGTTCTCACGAGTGAGGTCCTTCAAAATTTGCAAGTATTTGCGGGGGGATTTTATATTGATTGCACACTGGGTGATGGAGGACACACTAAAGCGATTCTTGACTTAGGAGGCTTCGTTCTTGGAATAGACAAGGATCCAGAAGCTATTACGCACTCTCGTAAGAGGTTGGATTCTTACGGCGAACGGTTCGATTCTGTGCAAGGGAGTTTTTCAAGCTTGATCGAAATGTCGGGCAGTAGCTTGTTCCCAAGAATCGATGGCATCTTATTTGACCTTGGGTTTTCTTCAAGGCAAATCGAAGAGGGGGGACGAGGATTTAGTTTCAAAAGTAATGACCCATTAGACATGCGATTTGACCCAGGAATTGGTTTGAAAGCGGCTGATTTTGTCAATCAAGCAGATGAACAGCAGTTAACATATGTTCTTAAAACGTATGGAGAAGAGTCATGGGCTCGTTCCATAGCAAAAAATATTGTGCGTGAAAGGCCTTTTAATACGAGCCTACAACTGGCGTCCATGGTTGGTCGTGTTATTAAACGCCGACGAGGTATGAAAATTCATCCTGCGACTAAAACATTCCAGGCGCTTAGGATACATGTCAATGATGAGATGACTGTCCTAGAGAGTGGGTTAAAGCAAGCAATTTCCTTGTTATCACAGGGTGGTCGTCTCGCTGTGATTAGTTATCATTCACTTGAAGATCGGATTGCAAAAAATACCATTAGCCAGGAATCAAAGAATTGTCTTTGCCCACCGCAGATATTGCAATGTGTCTGTAATCATCAGGCAACCGTAAAGAAAATTACTAGAAAGCCTATTGTTCCATCAGAAATAGAAATTCGGGAAAATCCTCGTAGTCGGAGCGCACGCTTGCGGGTTGCCGAACGGAAGTGAATTTAATAACGATTCGTAACGATGGTCAGGATTTTTGGAGTCCTCAAAAACATCTTCCAAAAGTATCGGTGTGTGTTTTTAAAGATATAATGGTTCTTGGTTATATCTATTACGGACATTAAAACGAAATATTGGTTAGTTTATAATCCCCCCTTGACGCCGCTAATCCAAGTGTTATTATTGAACGAGGTTTGAAACCGAGTTCTTTATTGATCATAAACTTGGTTAAGAATCTGGAGAGTCAAGATCCCAAAGAAAATAGCACTGGAGGTGTGGTGGATCGAAATTATGAGGCGACTTTAGTTTGAAGTGTTGTGAGGGAGCGGAAATCTTCTTGACATCCCAAACTTGTGTCCTCAAAATGTAATCCAACACGATGAGTTCAATAAAGCGGATTTATCCTAAAGAGACGTTTTCACTGGCTGCTTACAAGTGCATAAATTGTGATTAATTAGCACAATGGCGCTTGTGGCGGTTATTTACGTTGTGATAGTCTATCCGTGATTGCTTGAATTACGTGCGGAGCCGGGTGAAAACTGGTTGCGTGCCGATAGTAGCTAAGTATTAAACGCATGGGAAATGAAGGAGGTGCGAGTGAGGGAGAGAGCCCAGCTTGAATCAGATGTTATTCCCAAAGCGTAGAATGCAAAGTGGAATTGAAAATATATATTAAAGGAATCAAATAGAATACCAATGGCCATAACACGTACAAAAACATATTTAAGTAACGTGTGTCGTGAATCGAAAGGGGGCCGCTCGTGAGACGTAAAGGTGTAGGAATAGTCGCAGCATTGCTGCTGGTGCTTGCGTTGATCCCAATGGGGGTAGCTTCTGCCGCCCAGGGAACAATCAAGCTTTTGGATACGGCTGGCGACGACAAGTCGAAGTATTCAGCAGTAGCTTCCGATTCGGCGACGCACAACATAGCTGTTATACAAGTTACAGACAGTGACTTGGATGTCCCAAGTGACATACCAGCAACTGTAGATATTTCCAGTACCAACTACGAGATTGTTGGCCGGGCCGATGGCTCGACCACATCGTGGACGCTTGGAAATACCCCAGTTGCCGACCAGACAGGGGACAATAAGACGAATACCTCTGATATCGACCTTCGGGTCTTGCAATCAGGTGATACACCACTGGTCGTATCCTTGAACGCAACATCTGGTGCCGTACAGGTTTTCGCCGCTCCAGCGGAGGGCGCAACTTCACGGTTTAGCCAGGCAGTATCAGAATCAACTGGATATGCCACAACGGCTGCTGCGGTAACGCAGTTGACGGGTGCAACACAGTTGAAAGTAACTGTTGACGCGAGCGCTGGTACCGCTGGTGTTGTCGACGTCCACGTTGGTGGTACGACGATTAACCCAACGACAGGCGTTTCCGCAGCAAGCCAGGTTGAAACATTCAGCGCGACTGCAGGAGCAGCAGCATCAGCGGTGTACTCCACTGCTTACTTCACTGCCCTAACCGACACGGTTGGAGCGGCAGCAGCTGCCGGTAGTACTGCCATTTATGTGGACTTCACATCAAACGCTGGTGCGACGTACGCAGGTGCAGTAACAGTCACCATTGCTGAAACAAATACCGTCGTTGTGAACTATCAGTTTGAGGATTACAACAACACAGATACCGTAACTTCAAGCGCAACGACCAAGACATTAACTGTTAACTCGGGCACTAATCCCACGGGTATTTCCCTCACCGGTGTTGAAACTGGAACGGGAACTGGAATTTTCGAGGAGCGCGTAGCGTTCATCCCTGTGGCAGACTTGAACTCGATTACACAGTGTGTGTCCTCACAGTCACTGACTACAGCGTCAGATACCATTTCGACGTTGATCACGGCGTTCGCTACTGGCGGGGGTTGTGTTGATACTGACATCGAAGATTGGATTCGCGACAGTGTTACTGACCTGAGGAAAGCTGGCGCTGCTGGAGCCACGGCTGTAGCAACGACAGATGCAATTGATGAATTATTGAACCGAACACTTTCGGTGAGTCACGGAGATATCGTCACCGCCACGTATGCGGATGCTTCCGCGAGCTCGGCTTCTGACGATGCGACCATGGATATGGTTGCACCAGTCATTAGCGGAATTTCCCCGGTTGATGATGCATTCACGGATGACACCACTCCTCGCTTGACAGCGAATGTGACTGACGCCGATGCGGGAATTAACGCGTCCGATATAGCAGTCCTGGTTGATGGTTCTGCTGTACCGAACGCTACACATGCAGGAACGCTCCAGAAGGATGACGCGGGATTGAATTCCTTTGATGTGGAATTCACCACCGCAGCGCTTTCTGAGGCTGCCCACTACTGGGAGTTGACGGTTACTGACAAGGTTGGTAACTCCACGACGACTGGTGCAAGTGGCACTGCTGCAGACCGGATTAACTTCACGGTGGACGACACGAAGCCAACATTCGTGAGTGCAACAGCAGGTATTGGTATCGTACTTGACACCTCTACTACTGATAGCACGACCGATTACAAAGAAACGGCCAGCGCCGAGTGGATTAAGCTCGTGTTCAGCGAAGCACTTGATTCTTCCAGCGTTGCTGCTTCAGACTTTAGTATCGACACAGGTGATGCGACCTCAGTTCTAAACGTGACGACGATCAACGGCGTGGATGACGAGGAAAACCATGTTTACGTAAATGTGGCAGCACTCTCGGCTGATGCGACACCGAAGGTCAAGTTGGTCTCGGCAGTCAAGGATAAAGCTGGAAATGCTTCCAGTACAGACACATCAGCGACAACTACAACTCAAAAGACGGCTTCAGATACGATTAAGCCAACATTGGGTGTCAGCACATCGGCAAGCCTTGGTAAGGAAAAGGATGTTATAACCATTACGGTGACATCTGATGAAGCCTTAGCAGGTTCCCCTGTGGTGACAATAAACACTGCGACTGTCACAACTGTTGGTGTTACATCGACAGGTACAAACACATGGAGTGGTTCGTACACTATCGCGGATGGCGACATTGCGAAGTACACGATCACAGCCGCTGGTAACGATAAGGCAGCAACACCAAACGCTGGCACGAAGACTGCCACGTTTGAAGCAGATGATGTTGCTCCAACGATAACCTTCAATGACAGTGCAGACGTTAAGCTTGAGTCTGATGATGTTCAGTACCTCGCAGTCAATGCGAATGACGGTGCTGAGACTTATTCAGTCGGTACGGATGGTCACACAACAACGACTATTACGGCGGCAAGCTTAGAGACTCTGGATGAGAAGGATGGTACGGCGACTGACACAGCGACAATCGCTGTAGCAGATCTCCAGACCAGCAACGATAAAGATTACGTGTACGGTGCATCGGGCCTGGCAGTCGGGTTCTATGAGCTGTCCGTAACAGCAGCGGATGACGCTGGTAACAGCTCGACCGGTACCCTCCCATTCGAGGTTATCGAGCGACAGCCGACTACCATCGCGTTAAACCTTGGGTGGAACTTGATTTCACTGCCTGCAGCCCCAACGGATGCAAGCATTGAGACAGTTCTTGCTGACCCATCAACTGGTACTGGCATGACAACCATATCGCAGGTGTATAGCTTGCAGGGTGGTGTCTGGCATGTAGCAACATACGATGCGGATACAGGAGCCTGGGATGGAACACTGACCCAGATTTCTGATGGAAACGCGTATTGGGTGAAGTCAGAATCATTCGATCCGATTAAATACGTCAGTGCCTCGTTTGATCCGGTGGCGTCACAGCCCCAGTACAAACTACACGCTGGTTGGAATGCAATCGGAGTGACTTCCGCTGAGAGCGAAGTCAGTGCTGCATCCTACCTCGCTAGCTTAGGCAGCGAGTGGAGTACCCTCAGGAGCTATGACTCCCAGGGCGGAGCGGAAACGCTTTACAGCACCGGTGTAGCGTCAAACGGATTCGCTACAGAAACAACGGACTTAAATGGTGATGGCGACACGACCGATGCGGTTGTGAAGGCCGGAAACGGATACTTCGTATTCGTGAAGTCCGATGTGGACCTAGCGCCGTAAAAGAACGCAAATAGTAGATAAGAAGGGGCTCCCGTCTGGGGGCCCCTTTTTTTGTGTGTTTTGCTATGAATAATTGAGAACCAATCCGATGCTGTACGGAATAAAGGATAAACGTTGTGGTTGGGGCGTAGAGCGGAGACCTGCGCCCTGGGATACACCTTCGGTCTTTTAAGCCTTGGTGAGGAGTGTGTGCGAGGGAAGAGGGTATTTTAGCGCAGATGCCCTGAGGATCTTAGGGAGCGATGTGTGAGAAGGCTATGTGTTCTGCTTCCCCCGATTGTCGGAATTGCGCATTGGCTTCCGCAATTAAAGGTAAAGGAGAAAAAATGAAACGCAATCGTTCGATGTCAAAACGATTGCTTCGAAAACACGTTGAATAGGAGAGAGGACATGTGCAAAGTGGAAAGACTGAACCCATGAGACTATGCTTCGGGCGACGCTATTATTGGTTGTGGCGATGATCGGTGGCGTGGTTCCATATGGTTTCAGACATCAATTTAGCGCGCAATGCGTATGGGAGGCTTGTTGGTCTCGGGCAAGGGAAAAGCCAGAGGAACACAACATCAAGGTGGGGTGGGATTTGGCGCGTGGTCGAACTAGTTCTCTCCAGTGAAGCTATTCGACGATTTGTGTCGTTGTCCCAGCGGATAATGTATCAGAAGCCCTAATTACGTGGCTCAAGAATGACAACGCGGGTATCAAGGGGCATGTTCGTTGGGGTGACACTCAGCCGGGCCACGGGTTCAATGTCGGAGAGGCCCATTTGGGTTATTAATCGATCAATTGGCTCTAACTCTTGATTCGACACAGGGGTTTTGTAGTTCATAGGTATAACTAGCCGAGGTTGTAGCAGTGAAATGGTTTCTGTAACACCACTGATATCAAGCGTTTCGCCGCCGCCTGTGGGAATCAGCAAAACGTCGGCTCGACCAAGCTCTTCAACCAATTCTGCCCGAGGCACATTTTCTATCGCTCCAAGGTGACAGATCATCACTTCATCAATTTCGATTAGATAGGAGATATTTTTTTTGGGCTTTGTTTCTGGATGGACGTTTTGTTGGGTCAAAAGCGCTTCAATCGAGATGCCAGCAACCTCATACTCTCCCGGACCAGACAGGATTCTGGTTGTATTTTGAACGGCAGCGACCGCGGTATTGCGATCGGGATATTCGTGTGTAAGCGAAACGATGTCTGCAGACGATGACCGAGGTAGCTTATACCCACTGTCAGATGGCGGTGGGTCCGTGATAACGGAGGCTGTACGCCCGCGTAATCTGAATGAGTACGATCCAAGCCATGTTATTTCCATAAATTAATCCCGTATTCTTACAATAAACCAAGCTGAGGGCAGAATGCCCGTTGCTATTAATAATTTTAGAGTATCGCCTGCAATGAAAGGCCACAAACCCCAGCTCAAAGTCTGGGACCACGATACGCCTAACACTACCATAAGCCAAGGAAGGCCACACATATAAATGATGAGAGATCCAATAAAAATTGCGATGGCTGTTTTAGGAATTGTTCGGTCCCATCCACGTTCGGTGAGCCAACCGATAACATAAGAAGCTATGACAAAACCAATGATATAGCCGAACGATCCCCATGCCCAGAATGGTTTATCACTCCATACGGAGCCATTAGTGAATCCGAAAGCCATGTCTGGGGATAATACCTGCGAAATCGCCCCAGCATATACAGGAAGACCGACTATTCCCGCAGTCATATAGACTGCCATACTGAAAACACCTCGTTTGCTTCCGAGGGTAGCACCCGTTATTGCCACTGCTAGTGTTTGAAGAGTGATTGGAACTGGGGTGCCATCTATTGGTAGCCCGATCGATGCAAAAAACTTGTCGTACCAGGATGGTGGTTCAAATGATACCTGCGCAGCTAGTGTTACGAATATTGCGAAACCGACGATTAGGTAAATATCTCGTATAACACCGGTTTTAGGGATGAGTGCGTCTGAGAGCGTTGGCACTCGATTTTGGATTAGCAAAAAAAACCTCCAATTTTAAACTAGGTTCAATTTTAGCAAACGTCATTTAAGAGTGCAAATTCCTTAGTTGAAGAATTCGGCTGGATTTTCTTTTGGCAGCATTTTTCAAGCAAAATAACGGTCAAGCGATTGATTGGTCTGTGGTGAACCTTGACAAATAGATATACCGGTGCTAGTCTGACCCTCAGTTAGCAGTCGAATGGGTAGAGTGCTAATGGATGTAATGAGGAAAGATGATTACTAAGCGTCAACAAGGTTTGCTACGGTTGTTGGTACGAGAATACATCGATACCGCGAGTCCAGTTGGGTCGCGTGCGATTGTGCAAAAGTTTGATTTGCCGGTTAGTTCAGCAACTGTTCGGAATGATATGGTTGAACTAGAGGGTGAAGGATATATTACAAGGCCTCATACATCAGCGGGCGCTATACCGACGGATGACGGATACAGATATTATGTGGAAACGACTGCTGAGACGAGTGATATCTCGTTAGATTTCCAACGAATGATACGACATCAGTTTCATCAAGTGGAATTGGAATTGGATCAATGGGCGAGATTAGCGGCGACTGTTATGGCGCAATCTGTGCATACGGTCGCGCTAGTTACATTGCCGCGCCATAAAGAAAGCAAATGGCATCGTGTGGAAGTTGTTCCGTTTGATGACACTGTTGTGATGGTGATTTGTGTGATGCACGAAGGACAAGTTCGGCAACAAATGATCAGCCTTCAAGAAAGTTCAGATAGAAAAAGAATTGAATATGTCGCGAGCTATTTGAATGAGTCCTTTCAAGGACTCACCCGAAGCGAAGTTCTCGAGAGAGGTAAAGCTGAATTAGACGCAGTCAGTGTTCAAGTTTTAGAGATTGCGTTAGAAATGATGCGTGCAGCTGACATAGCAGATTTGGAACGTCCGTATATATATGGTTTGAGTGAGATGTTGAAGCAACCAGAATTTACGCTGACAGATCAAGTACGAGAGATTGTTGAAACTTTGGAAGACGTGAAATTTCTTCCGACGCTACTTGGGGGCCATAGTTTTCCTCAAGATATACGGATTTTGATTGGCACGGAGAATCCCTTTGATGGCATGCATGACTGTGCGTTAATTTTGACGGAATATGGTGTGACAAGCGGAGCTGTTGGGGCGCTCGGTATTTTGGGACCTCGTCGTATGGACTATAGGCAAGCAATACCGATTATTCGTTACATTTCAGATTTGTTGACAGAATTGAGCACAGATGTAGCCTCTCGAAACAACCACTGATTCGTATATACGCACAACCGAATGAATTCACCCGTGGATATCTTAGGAGAAACTTAATGCAAGGTGACAAAGAAACGGAAACGAAAGAACAAAATGAAGATAATGGTTCGAATGAAAATGAGGAAGATCTGTCTTCGGTAGATGAAAAAAAACGCGCGGAGGATTACCTGGATAATTGGCAGCGTTCTCAGGCTGATTTTTCGAACTACAAGCGTAGAATGGAACAAGAACGAACGGACTTGATTCGATATAGTGGTGCATCAGTTGTCGGTAGTCTTTTGTCAGTAGTTGACGATATAGAACGTGCTCTTGTAAATGTTCCTCCACAAATGTTGACGATGACCTGGGTAGAAGGCATAGCAATTATCTACAAGAAGCTTGTTGGAGCATTGGAAAGCCATGGTGTGATTGAAATTGAAACCTCTGGTCAAGAGTTCGATCCGCATTTACATCAAGCTATTTCACAGGTTGCGGGTCCTGAAGGTATTATCGTGACCGAATTGCAAAAGGGTTACAAGATGCATGACCGAATCTTGCGACCAAGTCTTGTACAAGTCGGAGATGGTTCAGAACAGGAAAAAGAGGCGCACGAAGACAATTCAAGTAGCGTATCTCAAAACGAGGAAACCGATTGAGGAAAAGAATGCCTCGAACTCCAAAAAGAAAATATAAATGTATTGAGAGGATGAGAAGTTGGCAAAAATAATTGGTATAGATTTAGGTACAACAAATAGCGTTGTAGCAGTTATTGAAGGTGGTGAACCTTCCGTTATTGCAAACTCCGAGGGCGGGCGAACAACCCCTTCGGTTGTTGCTGTGGCAAAAACGGGTGAGCGATTAGCGGGCCAGGTTGCGAAACGGCAAGCGGTGACCAATCCCGAAAATACGGTTTTCAGCATAAAAAGATTCATGGGCCGAAAATATAATGATGGTGATGTGCAAAAGGACGCTAAATTATTGCCATATGCATTGAGTGAATCAGAGAATGGCGACGTTCAGGTGACCCTTGGCGAAAAAAAACATCGTCCAGCGGAAGTTTCCGCCATGATTTTGCAGAAATTGAAAGCTGATGCCGAAGCGTACCTAGGAGAATCAGTAACCGAAGCGGTGATTACAGTTCCAGCGTATTTTAATGATAGCCAAAGACAAGCAACGAAAGATGCAGGCACAATAGCTGGTTTGGATGTATTACGCATTATTAATGAACCAACGGCGGCTTCGCTTGCATATGGCATGGACAAAAAAGAAGAAGCGACCATTGCAGTGTTTGATCTGGGTGGCGGCACTTTTGATATCTCGATATTGGAAATGGGTGATGGAACATTTGAGGTGAGATCAACTAATGGAGATACGCATCTCGGTGGAGATGATTTTGATCAGCGCATTATAGAATGGCTTGCAGATGAGTTTAAAAAAGAACAGGGCATTGATTTGTTGCAAGATAGGATGGCAGTTCAGAGACTGAAAGAAGCTGCTGAAAAGGCGAAAATCGAACTCTCCACTGTTGCGCAAACTGAAATCAATCTTCCATTTATAACTGCAGATGCAGATGGTCCGAAACATCTTACGACGACATTAGCGAGATCAAAAATGGAACAGCTTGTGAGTGATTTGGTGGATCGTGTTGTGGCACCATGTCAGCAAACGCTGTCTGATGCGAATGTAGCGGTTGCAGATATTGATGAAGTTGTCCTTGTTGGTGGTATGACTCGTATGCCCGCTGTGCAAGAAAAGGTGCAGTCGTTATTCAATAAAGAAGCTCATAAAGGTGTGAATCCTGACGAGGTTGTTGGGTTAGGTGCGGCGATTCAAGCCGGTGTATTACGCGGTGAGGTTAATGATGTTTTGTTATTGGATGTAACACCGCTGACATTAGGGATTGAAACTTTGGGAGGAGTCGCGACAGGTGTTATTGAACGTAATACGACGATTCCTACTTCAAAGAGCCAAGTGTTTTCGACAGCCGCTGATGGTCAATCAACAGTTGAAATACACGTTCTCCAAGGCGATAGGTCAATGGCACAAGATAACAAATCATTAGGCCGATTCATTTTAGATGGGATCGCGGCTGCACCGCGCGGAACACCTCAGATTGATGTTTCTTTTGATATAGATGCTAATGGCATTTTGAACGTCAGTGCACAGGATAAGGCAACAAATAAGGAGCAGAAGATCACGATTCAAGCGGGTAGCGGCCTATCTGACGAAGATGTTGAGAGAATGCAGCAAGAGGCAGAGCAGTTCGCTGCTGATGACGCTCAGCGTCGTGAAGAGGTTGAAATACGTAATAATGCTGACTCATTAACTTACAATGCAGAAAAAATGGTGGCAGATCACGGTGATAAGGTTTCTGAAGAGGTTAAGACACAAATTGAAGGTAAGATTCAGGAACTAAAAACAGCTCTTGCTGGTACCGATGCATCGCAGATTCAACCCCTGACGGAAGAATTATCGGTCTTGATTCAGCAGATTGGTGCGGCAATGTATGAAGAGGCTGGTCAGCCGCCTGAAGGGACTGAGTCCGATGGGACTGAGCCTCAAGATGGTGGTTCTGATGATGACGAAACTATCGAGGGTAAATACCGAGAACTATAAACGTATGAGCTTTTGCAACAAACGGTCTAAGAAGTAAGCGAGAATTTTCCTCAGGTCACATGTTTATTGGCATGTGACCCATCGTCCGTGTATCTGCTCGTCTCTGGGGAACTGCAACAGGTTGCATGAGGGGCAGAGATACACTATTCCGATACCGCTTGATCCAAGAGTCTGTTCTGCAGAATGATCACAAGGTAGTTTGTCTTTGTCCTCATCGATTACATGGGTGCTTGCGGCGGCGGAAATCCGAGGATTCAAATTCTTCTTAGCCATTTCGTTCTCGCTAATATCTTGCTCGTTGTTTAAACAGTGATCTCCCCACCAGTTTTATTTTTCCCCGTTTTCTGTAGCTGGTTCGTCTAAGCTTTGAACAATCATTTCTGATAAATCCAAAACTTGCATTTCTTCTTCTTTATCATGGGTTTTGATACCGAGTTCAAACATTTGTGTGCAATAGGGACATGCTGTCCCAATCGTTTTGGCTCCTGAATCAATTGCGTGGCTTGTACGGCGCGATGGGATCTTTTCAGTTCCTTCGGTTTCTTCGAACCAATAATGCCCTCCACCTGCTCCACAACAAAAAGCTTTATTTCGATGTGGTTCCATTTCTTTAAATTGATCATTGCCAATGACGCTTATTAATGCTTCACGAGGCGGGTCATAAACGCCGTTATGCCGTCCTAAGTAACAAGGGTCGTGGTAGGTGGCAATGCCAATATCTGTATCGCGATCTTGATTGATCTTCACTTGCCCAGTCGATAGCAATTCGTTCAAGAATTGGCTATGATGCACGACCTCAACTTGATCTTTCATCAGGGCGACGCCATTTTCGTCTTTGATGAGTGGGTATTCATTCCCGATCGAGTTGAAGCAGTGGGGACACATTGTGACTATCTTTTTAATGTCATAAGCATTAAATGTTTCGATATTCTGCATTGCTTGAAGCTGAAAAAGATATTCATTCCCAAGGCGTCGGGCAGGATCCCCGGTACAGGTTTCCTCGTTCCCAAGTATGGCAAATTTCACCCCAGCTTTTTGCAGGATCTTTGTTACTGATTGGGCAACACGGATACTACGATCCTCAAGTGATCCTGCGCATCCTACCCAGAATAGGACATCAATATTTTCGCTTCCGATTTCAGCCGCGATTGGAACATCACGTCCTTCCGTCCAATCTGTTCGGCCGTGTGTTGTTCCGAATCCAGGATTACCTCTCGTTTCAATACTGCGTAAAGCTGTTTCAGCTGATTGTGGCAAGCTGCCTTGTTCCATCACAAGGTTACGCCGCATGTCGACGATCATGGGTATGTGCTCTATGAAGACAGGACACGCTTCCATGCAAGCTCCACAAGTTACACAATCCCATAATTCTTCTTCGCTCACGACTTCCCCGGCTGGTACTTTAATAGTTTCCTGCGGGATTTTTGAGGTGTCTCCTCCAGCAGCAATTACCTGTTGACCATATTCGTTCATTTGGCTACGTACTTTTTGTACGACCATCATTGGTGAAAGAACTTTACCAGTGGAATTTGCTGGACACGAGTCGGTGCAGCGAGCACACCGCGTGCATGCATCGGTTTGCATCAATTGCTTCCAACTGAAATCTTCAATTTTTCCTGCTCCGAAGGTTTCTGCTTCTTCGATGTTAGGAATTGGATAGAGAGTTCCACGAGACCGTAAGTTTCGGAAGAAGAGGTCGGTTGGTCCCAACGCAACGTGTACGAATTTAGAAAATCGTAGGACGGCATATACAGGGATGAGTGCGTTAACGATTGCGTGGACCCACCATAGGGCGAAATGCGTAACCTTAAGTGTCATATCCGACATGTTGAACAGGTTGAATAGACTCGCCCAAGCATAACCACCTGGAGACCAAATGGACCAGTCTGTGTCAAAAAACTCGCGGATTATCTCTCCATGTAGCTCAACAGGGCCGAGCTGGCGTAACCCTTCCAAGGCGAACCCTGACAATATCTGAAAAAGTAAAACCGATAGAATTACGCGATCATCCATGGTGCTGTCTGAGTGTGGTTTCTTAATAACAGTTCGACGGAAAATAGCCATCAAAACGCCCGTGAGTGCGAGAAAACCACCAAAATCCCAAATTAGCGATGTGTAGAGGAAGTAGTTGTTTGGTGGAAAGTGGATACCAAAACCCAACAAAAAGATTTCTTCAATAAAAACAACGGTTGTCGCAATCAGTAGGATGATGATGCCCCAAAAAAGAGAAAAGTGCATAAATCCCGCATACGGATCGCTGAAAAATTTGCGTTGCGTGCCAATTTCTGCTGCTAAGAGTGGTAGGAATATTTTCGCTCTGTCAACAAGGGTCGCTTGCTCAGTCATTGGCGTTCCCATATTCCAAATGCGAATTCGCTCACGAACCTTAATGAAGAGGTAGACAAAAGTAAATGCAACGAGAGCTAACATTATCATGCGCAGTGGATCTTCAACGTTCCACAAAATTTGGCGATCAGGACGCGTAGTTGCCTCGAGCATAGTTACCTCCAACCGTTCTGTTTAACGTTAAATAGATAGATCTTATTCATTAGTTTAGTACAACGAGGATTATACTGACCATGTTCGTGTAGAGCAATCATCTAGATAGTTCAATGTAGCGCCAGCGTCAAAGTACATTAAATTCCTTGTCCTATTCATATCCGTGCGGAAATTTCTTTTTCCAGTCCCATGCACTTTGAATAATTTCTGCTAATTCAGAATGCTTTGCGTTCCAGCCTAAGTCGTTGCCTGCCTTATCGTTGCTGGCGACAAGAATTGCTGGATCACCATCTCTTCGTGGTGTTATTTGGAGCGGGATATTTTGACCCGTAATTTGTTTGGCGGTTTCGTATATTTCCCGGTTTGAGAAGCCAATACCATTACCGATGTTGTAGATTCCGCTGGGTTTTTTTTCGAGAGATCGCAAAGCATCAATGTGTGCATTGGCTATATCGATGACGTGTACATAATCTCTTATACATGTGCCATCAGGTGTTTCATAATCATCTCCGAATATTTTCATTGGCCGATCTTGTTGTAGTGCGACATCAAGAATTATAGGGATCAAGTGTGTTTCGGGTGTATGGTGTTCCCCAAATAAAGAGGTAGCTCCAGCAGCGTTGAAATAACGTAAAGCAATGTAACGCAATCCATAGGCATGTTCATACCATTTTAAGATTTCTTCGAATGCTCTTTTGGTTTCGCCATATGGGTTTATGGGGTTTGGAGCCTGTTTTTCGGTAATAGGTGTCTTTTCTGGTTCGCCGTATACTGCTGCACTTGAAGAAAAGACTATTTTGGTCACTCCGTATTCCGTCATCTTTTGTAAAAGTGCCAAACTTTCAACCACATTCGCACCATAATATTTGGAGGGATTCGTCACAGATTCTCCCACGAGGGATTTGGCCGCAAGATGTATTACAGCTTCGGGCTCATGGTTAGTGAAAATGGAGTCAAGTTGTTCTTCATCGTTAACATTAGCGTTGTAGGTCATGGTCCCAGGAATGCTTGCTTGCTGATGCCCGTTGCCGAAATTATCGAGTCCTACGACGCTGTGGCCTTGTTCTATCAGTAATTCACATACAACGCTTCCGATGTAACCCGCGGATCCCGTTACGAGAATCTTCATCTCTCTCCTTGTTTTTCTGGACAATAGAAAATAAATTCTTAGGAAATATATGGGTTAGCCCTTCGATTATTTCGCTAAGTATATCGCTTTGTTTACCATTGATATTTGTGTTTTTGGCATGTGTTTTAGCGTAGACTTTCCTGTCTAATGATTTCGTATAGACCTTCTTGCTTCTGTTTTACGGCGTAATTTTCAGGTAGTGGATACGTATCAGTAGATATGTAAATACGTATATTTTTTGTAGCGTGCAGCAGGTCATTTAACGCACCATCATAATCGGACAGGTTTTCATCAATTAAATTGTACCTATCAAAAATTTGATTTCGATACCATTGGTATCTGAGCAAGGCAGGGGTGATTATCTTTGGGCAACCGCTCTCTTCCAATCCAAAACAGTAATACCACATGCTGAATATGTGTCGATCAGTGTCAACCAGCAAAATGTCATCTGAATCAAGAGTGAGTGAAATTGATTGAGCATATTGAAGAGCTTGAACATTTGATGACAGATTGATTCGGTCCCAGCTCACCAAAACAGACAAGGAGGGCCCTAACACTAATATTGCCAAGAATGGGATTATTGTTGGTCGCCTGATCTTCATGTTGATCCACGATAGAAATTGAACTGTTCCAATCCCGATTACAATTCCCCCCGCCAACAACGCAGGGATGATGTACACGATCGAATCGTTACTTCCATACAAAAATGCATAACCACAATAAACAATCATTAATGAAGCGAGACTCAGGGTTAAGCGGCGATCCTTTTGCCACAAGATCGCAGCTCCGTACACGAAGATTGCCCAACCCAATCCACCAAACTGACGTGCCAATAAGCGACTCATTTCAAAAGCTCGTTGCGGCATTTCATGTAGAGGAAGCCCTAGAAACAGGTCTTGATATGGGGTTCCTGAAACCAACCAAAGGAAGCCATTTAATGATGTGGCATCACCCCATGATATAGCGGGATGTCTCATAGCGAAGAATGGTAAAACCCAGAATATATTCATCCCAGCTGTTACGCCGAGAACGAATTTCATGCTCTCCTTGATACTGATTCGCTTAAAAAAGAGCGGCATAAATGCCGGTATCAGGAAGAGAATTGTCAGGTGAATTCCTGTCCCCAGACCGATTAACAGACCGATCAGCGGTAATCGCGTTTTCCCTTCATCTTTTTGTCCATCATACGATTTCAGGGCTAGGATCATTACACATGCGATTACCAACGCGAGCAGGGGGTATACCTCAACGATTGTTGCTTGGGACCAAATCAGCGGACTCGTACCGCAGAACAAACCTGCAGTTATACTTCCCAACGCGATGTTCACGCGGTTGTCTTTAAAGAATGTAGAGACTAGTTTTATGCTGGTATACGTTACTAAGCTGCCAGTCAATGCAGCACAAATGCATGAAAGTATTACCAATTGGCCTGCAGGATCTGTGCCTGGTATTACTTTCAGCGCCCAGTGATTTAGGATGATCCAAAGGGGATAGCCGGGCGGATGAGGTATTCCAAGGATTATAGCGGCGGCCGCAAGTTCCCCACTGTCCGCACCATTATGCTCCCATGTGATTGTGGGTGATTTGGTGATGAGGTATAGAGTAAGTAACGCTACACCTACCAGCGTTGAAATGAATACAGGGTGACCCAACCGTAAGTTTCTTCTTGCTACTCTCATCGTTTTAGAAACGTGTACGTGTGTATTATCATTCCACCGTTTTTTGCTCGAAACATTGTGCTTGGTTTGATCTCTCTAGTGGTGGGCGACTTATGAATGTTTCATCTGACATCGCATAATGTGTTACTAATCTTGTGAGCTCTTCACAAAATTTTTTTGTTGGGTTGACGGTCTTCCGAGGGTACCTTATAATTGAACTCGGTTCAATAAATTGTTTCTTTGAGCTTGTTTGTTTTATTATCAGAATAGTCGATTTTCGGTTCGGTATTTTGAACTGAGGTTTGATGTGTTAATATCTTTAATATCTATCGATATAGGTAGTTAACCGTTTCTACTAAGAGAGGTAAAGACTAGATGGCTAGAAATCTCCTAAATATGCGACTGAATATGCGGGTCGCTTTCATTATGCTCGGCATAGTTTTAGTGTCATTATTTGGTTACCTAGGTGGTCCATGGTCCGAGGTCTCGGCGACCCCGAGTGGCTCGACTGTGACTGTTACGGTAGGAACAGTTGGGACAGTCCCCACCGCTACCGCTACTGCTGCCCCGACCAGTACACCACTTCCGACCGCGACGCCAACGGCGACTTCAACTCCGACGCCGACGCCGACACCGACGCCCACTAACACTCCGGTCGTGGATGCGGCACCTGTTGAGATAGAGGTTGCTCTTACGTCAACGACTTCGACGGCGACCGACGCAGCTGGAAATTCTGTTACGGTCACATCAGGTGGTTCGATCAGTGTTGAGAAATCAACTTCTAGTGATGAGATAACTATAGAGCTTCCTTTGGAGCTTTCCTCCGGTACGAGTCTGGAGTCATTTGAAGATACCTCCAGTGGTGTTACAGTTGCCACAAATGCGAGCACTGGAAAAGTTGAAGTAACGATACCAGTGAAGAGTGATGATGGAGCGACCCAAGCGAACATTGTTGCTCAACTTAAAACTGACTTAACCGGTACAGGGTCTGCTGCTCAAGCTGTTGTTGAGGAGCTTGCACTGGTAACGGTTCCCCAAGCAGTTGATCTCTCTAGTTTCAATGCAGATGTTGGTGATGTAGAGGTTCAGTTAACTGCTATCTTGAGTGATATACCAGATTCAGCGAACATAAGCCTTTCTATCTCCGATGAGTTAAATGCAAACGCAGCCAGTTCTTTTGAGCTTGCAGCTTCGAATGCAAGTACAACGATTAAGGATGTTGCCTACGCGATTACAGTCAAGAAGGTTGGACTTGCAGACCAGGCGATGGTTGCTAGTTCAGAAGTTTCAATGTGTGTAGGATCCAATTGGTACACCAATAATGGTGGATCAGCAGCATTAGCATCAGGCTTGTTTGCTATCTTCAGGTTGGATGACGCGGGACGTCGCGAGACATTGCCGACAACTCTTGCATCTGAAACTTCAACACAAGCGTGTTTCACAGGTACTTCGGATAAGGGATTATCCACATTCGCGTTGGTGGCATTGGATACGCCTCTTCAGGCAACCCCAACTCCTGTACCTCCAGGAGCAGATCAGGAGAGATCTGAGATATCGCCTGCTGCTGCTGCGACGATTTCTTCGGTAAGTAATGACGTTACTGTGAATATTCCAGTTGGCGGCGTGCCAGCGCTCGTAGATGTCCAGGTAACGGATGTTGACCGTTCATCTGTGCGCGAGGCTGCGTCAATGTACATCGTTGGTCCGCAATTCGAATTAGAAGTGTTGGCTGACGGTATTGCTTTGAGCGATTTCAGATTTAGTAAGTCTGTTGACTTAGTTCTTTCTTACTCCGATGCAGATATTGCGGTAGGAATGGGCGAATCACAGCTTCGGGTTGTACGTTGGAACCCTGATGTCGAACAATGGATTAGTATTGGCGGATCTTTAGATCCTGTCAGTCGAACCGTGACTGCTTTGGCACGGAGACAAGGATTGTACTCCCTTGCATCGCCATTGCCTCCGCCGACCCCAACAGCAACACTAGCACCAGGGGCGACACCTGAGGCACCAATTGTGGGTGATATTACACCACCATCATGGGTATTGTTCGCGCTTGGAGTGTTTGGATTCGTCTTAGTAAGCACAGGAGTGTATTACTTGCGATCTCCAAGGAGAGAAGAGCAAAGTTAGGTTAGTCTATAAATTGATAGCAAAAGGGAGCCTTAAAGGCTCCCTTTTTTGTGTGCGAGGACTAGGCCGATGAAGCAGACAATTAAGTGGAAGCGTTTATCCCCGAACGCTCATATTCCAGAACAAGGATCAATTGGAGCAAGTGGTTTCGATCTAATGGCATGTTTCGACGGGAAATCTCGTATGATTGGTTCTACTCCCGAATTAGTTGGAACAGGTATTGCTCTTGAAATCCCGAGAGGATTAGACGTGCAAGTTCGTCCGCGTTCTGGGTTAAGTTTGCAGGGAGTTGTCGTTCCCTTGGGAACAATCGATAGCGATTACCGAGGCGAGATTTTTGTAACTATGTATGTAGCGAACCCCCAAAAGCAACATCAGGTTCATAATGGGGATCGTATAGCCCAGCTCGTTATCGGGTATCTACCGGATGTAGAGATGCTCGAGGTTGATGAACTATCTTTGACTGAGCGCGGTGATGGGGGGCATGGCTCGACAGGTCGCTGAGATTGTGATGGAATGCTTTCCGCAAACTGTTCGGATCTTACTCGCGTATTTCGACAAAAATCCTCTTACAGTCTGACACTACCATTGTATTGCGGGATTGATCCTCGCCTTCTGTTATGTTTTTTAGTGGATGACTCTTGATTGAGTTGTTTGAGGGGAGAGTTTATATGTTAGCGCTGGGAGATTTAGTGCATTCCTTGGGGATTGATCCTTTGGTTGATGGCCTTTATGTGTTGACAAAGAAAGAGCACGAGTTAAAACCACAAACTCCGACGATTATTGTTTTGCCTCAATCAAATATAAATCTCATTCTTCGATCCATTAAACAACACTATCCACCAGGATGTGAGGTTCTTGGAGTGGACGATGCTGGATCGATGTCAAAGTGGATGCTATCCGAACTTGATGAGGCGCCATTGGGGAAATTCCGATATATTTTTCTGCAGGCTGTTTCTTGGGAAAATGATCTTCGGAATTTTGATGCACTACGACGTATAGTAAAACATTTGCGAGCACCAGACGGATGTCCATGGGATCGTGAACAGACTCATGAAAGCCTCGGTCAGTATCTTCTTGAAGAGACTTATGAAGCATTAGAGGAACTTGATAAAGGAAACATTGATGAGTTTTCAAACGAGCTTGGTGACGTCTTGTTACAAATTGTTTTACACAGCGAAATTGCGAGTGAGGTAGACCGGTTCAATATTTCTGATGTGATACTGGCGATTAATGAAAAATTGGTACGAAGACACCCTCATGTTTTTGGAGATATGCAGGTGGATACGAAGGAAGAGGTGTTGGCAAATTGGGAAATTCAGAAAACACAAGAAAGAGGAGGAGCGTCTCTTATGGAAGGGGTCCCACCGAGTTTGCCGGCGTTAGCTTATGGCCAGCGCGTACAAGAACGTGCATCCGGAATTGGTTTTGATTGGGAGCATATTGAAGACGTTGAAACAAAGATTCGGGAAGAGATTGAGGAATTTATCAAGGCATCTTCAATGAAAGAGCGAGAGTTGGAATTTGGGGATGTTTTGTTTACCCTCGTAAATCTCGGTCGCCATCTTAACTTCGACGTTGAGCGTTCGCTTCGTCAGGCCAATACGAAATTTGTTCAACGGTTTCAGATGATGGAAAAGATAGCGGAAGAGGCAAATCTGAGCTTTGCGAATTTATCATTGGACGAAAAAGAACAGATATGGATTAAAGTAAAAGATCTTGAAGAAGGTTAATCGCGCCGAATCTAAACTTTTCTTGCGAAGCAAATCGTAATCACTGTTTAAGGTTATCCAATTTTGACGATAAGGTATTTCATCAGCCCGCGCGGAGTTTCTACCTCAACTTCCTCCCCTTCTCCTTTTCCGAAGATAGACTTCCCTACTGGTGATTCGACAGAAAGTTTTCCTTCCCGTGGATTTGCCTCTGGTGCACTTACGACTTGATACGAAAATTCACGTTCACTTGAAAGCTCTTTAATTTGAATTTTGCTTCCCATTCGTATTGTGGTGGCGTCGTTTGATGATTTGTCGGTTTCGTCCATGACCGTGGCTTCGCTCAGGATGGCTTCAAGTTGACGAATTCGTGCCTCAACCATTCCTTGGCGCTCACGTGCTGCTTCAAGGGGTGCGTTTTCTCTTACATCTTTGTCGGCGGCAGCGCGTTGAATTTCATCGGATATTTCAGGACGTTGTGCTGTAAGCTCTTCAAGCTCTTCAACCAACAGTTTGTGTCCATCAGGAGTTAGTACTGTGGTCGCCCGTTCTTCAGCTATCCGAGTGACTTCACTCGCCTTTTTTGAAGGACGTTTTTTAGTGACTTTTTTTGCTTTGGGCATTTAATTCTCCTTTAGGGGAAAAATATTCAACTTCAATATCAACGAACCAAATTCATGAAATGATTTACGAAATCCTTTATTTTGGATGTCGCGCAACAAATCTTTTGAAATAAAAAATAATTCTATTCATATGTCACCACCAAATCTTTGTGCCAATCTGAGTAGTGATCGCTTCGATGTCTTCAGTCCAGAGTTTTGTTGATAGGTATTTCCATCCTCCATCTGCTAAAAGGGCCACAATATTTCCATGATCCATGTTTTCTGCAACTTTGATAGCCCCACTCACAACTGCACCTGAAGAAATTCCAGCAAAGATACCTTCTTTTTCCATTAGATCTTTCGTTGCGTAAAAGGATTCACGGCTCCGTACCATTTGTCGACCGGACAAAAGATTCAAGTCAAGAATAGGAGGAACGAATCCATCTTCTAGACTTCGGAGGCCCTGGATGATTTCTTCTGGGTGTGGCGCAATTGCTATAATGCGGGTATCAGGATTTTGTTCTTTCAATCTCTTCCCAACACCCATGAGAGTACCACCGGTTCCTAGCCCCGCAATAAAGGTGTCAACTTCTGGAAGATCTTTGATGATTTCTGCGCCAGTAGTTTCATAATGCGCGTCTGGATTTGATTCGTTGCCGTACTGGTAGGGCATGAAGTAATTCTCCTCACCCTTGGTGACAATGTCCTGCGCAAGTTCGATTGCTCCGTTTGTACCGCCGCGTCCATCACTAAATATGATTTCTGCACCATAGGCTTCTAGTAGAGATCGTCGTTCTTCGGTCACATTGTCAGGCAAAACGACTTTTACCTTGTATCCTTTGATTCGACCGACCATGGCAAGAGAAATGCCTGTATTGCCACTTGTTGGCTCCAAAATCGTGTGTGCACTAGTCAAATGACCGGACTTTTCTGCTTGTTCGATCATATGACGCGCTATGCGATCTTTAACACTCCCTGTAGGATTTTGACCTTCAAGTTTGGCAAAGATACGCACATCTGGGTTGGGACTCATGTGGTTAAGTTCCACCAGGGGTGTGTGCCCGATGGCTTCCACTAGGGATGCATGTCGCATAATTTCGTATGTTGTGGTGGTGTTCTTTTAACCACCAGCCTCAACGGTTACTCCACAAAAAACTTCATAGTCAATCAATGTTGAAACTGTCGGATTGTCACCACAAAGTGGGCATTCGGGATCACGTCGTAACTTGACTGTGCGGAAGTCCATTCTTTCAGCATCAAACATGAGAAGCCTTTGTGTCAATGTGTCGCCAAGGTCCAGAATAATTTTGATAGTTTCCACTGCTTGGATCGATCCAATAATACCTGGCAGAACTCCTAGCACACCTGCCTCTGAGCAACTTGGGACCATTCCTGGTGGGGGAGGCGCTGGGTAAAGGCATCGATAACAACCGTTGCCTGGAACAAACGTGCTCGCTTGTCCCTCAAAAAGAAAAATACTGCCGTGGACATTCGGTTTGCCTGCAAAATAAGTCGCATCGTTTACCAGATACCTTGTAGGAAAATTATCACTACCGTCAACGATTACGTCGTAATCTTTGATAATATCCATGACATTCTCGGATGAAAGAGCGACTGGATGTTGTACGACATTAATATCGGGGTTGATCCCATTGATAGTGTCTCGTGCCGAATCTACCTTCAGCCTGCCCACATCTGCGTTGCGGTGCAGAATCTGGCGTTGTAGGTTTGTCATATCGACAACGTCGTAGTCAACGATTCCAATTGTGCCAACACCAGCGGCTGCTAGGTATAGAGCGGTTGGTGATCCTAATCCGCCTGCGCCAATAAGTAATACGCTTGCATCTAGAAGTTTACGTTGCCCTATTCCGCCGATTTGTCCCATAATGATGTGTCGGCTGTAGCGTTGCACTTGTTCTGGCGTAAAGGCCTTTATTTCAGCAACCATAGTATGAAAAGTCCCCCCTGAACCCTGAATCTAACGGATAACATGTAATCAGTACTTTATTCTATCAAAATCCCTGATACTTCACATGACATGATACTTCTTGCATGGATCCGTACACTAGAAGGATTATATAATTGCTGGTTTCTGGTAAATCGAGTGTTAGTTCTTACTATTTCTCTGGTATTCAAAATTGTTCTCCTGCACTCTCTGGTCAGGATTTATCCGGGTGTCGATATGCCTATGCTACAATGGGGCCCGAGTAACTATGGCAGAACGAATTTTAATAGGTGTCGCGTGGCCATATGCTAATGGTTCCCTCCATGTTGGGCAGATAGCAGGTGCTTACATGCCTGCAGATATCTTTGCTCGCTTTCATCGTATGAACGGTAACGAAGTTCTCATGGTGTCTGGCAGCGATCAGCATGGCACTCCAATCACTGTTCGAGCGGATCAGGAGAATGTTGATCCACAAACGATCATTGATCGATACCATAGTGAGTTTTGTGATAACTGGGAGAGGCTGGGCATTAGCTTTGATCTTTTTACGACAACAGGGACTCAAAATCATAAAGATACCGTCCAGGATATCTTCCTCACTCTTTTAGAAAAAGGCTTTATATATCCTGGAAAACAGGTTTTACCGTATTGCCGTACCGATGAACGTTATTTGCCAGATCGATATGTGAATGGCACGTGTCCTCATTGCGGTTTCACTCAGGCTCGTGGTGATCAATGTGATAATTGTAGCAGGCCACTTGATCCAGTTAATCTGATTGATCCACTTTGTTCCCTCGACGGGACAATCCCTGATTTTCGAGAGCGTGAGCATCATTTTTTGAAACTTAGCGCATTTGGAGACCAGCTTTCAAAATGGTATGAAGATAAGTCGTATTGGCGTCAAAACGTGCGCAATTTCACGACCAATTTTGTCGAACAGGGATTGATAGATCGAGCAATTACGCGGGATATATCTTGGGGTATTTCGGTTCCTGTTGAAGATTATGATGATCGTCGCATTTATGTTTGGTTCGAGGCGGTTATTGGTTACCTCTCTGCAAGTAAAGAATGGGCACAGACGCAAGGTATGCCAGATAAATGGAAGGAATTTTGGACAGAAACATGCAAATCCTATTATTTCATTGGCAAAGACAATATTCCCTTTCACACAATTATTTGGCCCGCAATATTGATGGGGTACGAGAACCTGAACCTTCCTTATGATGTTCCAGCCAATGAATATATGAATCTTGAAGGACAAAAGATTTCCACAAGTCGTAACTGGGCGGTTTGGTTGCCAGATTATCTTGATAGTTATGATCCTGATCCGCTCAGATATTATCTTTCTGCGACGATGCCTGAAACCTCCGATTCTGGATTTTCTTGGAGTGGTTTTGTAGAACGAAACAATAACGAATTGGTGGGCAATTACGGTAATTTAGTTCATCGAGTTTTATCTTTAACGCAGCGGCACTTTGATGGTCAATGCCCTGATCCTGCGGACGAATTAGATTCAAGGTCCAAGGATTTGATCCAGTTAGCGGAAAATTGTTTTGATAGTGCTGGTGGATATCTTGGTGAAGCCCATTTTCGTATGGCGCTTAACGAAAATATGGGACTGGCACGTGAAGTAAATCGATATCTTGAAGAGAAAGCTCCGTGGAAAACGGCACGCGAAGATTTGAAAGAAACAGGCAAAACTCTTTATACAGCTCTCGTCGTTATATCTTCCCTAAGGATATTAATGTACCCGTTTTTACCATTCACCTCCCAACGGCTACATGAAATGATGGGATTTGATGGTTTGGTGGAGGATATTGGTTGGCAACCAAATTCCGTACAAGTCAATCAACAAATGTTGCCACCGACACCTCTTTTTCAAAAATTGGATGAGCAAGGAGTTGTGGAACGCGAAACGCTTCGCTTAAACCAGACCTCGCAAGGTTAGGAGTATTGTGGTGGATATCGCATTTCTTAAGCCTGTCGAATCCGAAATTGCACAGGTTGAGACAAGAATCAAACAAACGGGTGAGCGTGATTTCCCCTATTTAACGGATCTTCTAGGGCATGTTTTAGGGAAAAGTGGCAAACGTATGCGCCCTGGAATCACTCTTCTTGTAGGGAAAAATTTCACTTATTTTGAAGAGCGACATGTTCCAATGGCGGCGGCTGTTGAATTGCTTCATTTAGCCACATTGGTTCATGATGACATAGTAGACGACGCCGATACACGTCGTGGGGAAGAAACAATTAACGCTTTGTGGGGCAGTAAAGTTGCTGTCTTGTTAGGTGATTACTTGTTTGCAAATTCAGCTGAGCTTGTAACCTCCACCGGTAGCCTTGCCGCTACAGAACTATTTGCTCATACATTGCGTGAGCTGGCAACTGGAGAATTACAAGAGCTGTCAGTCGCGTTTACCGGAGACTCGAGTCGTGATTTGTACTGGAAACGAATTTATGGCAAGACGGCTTCATTATTTGCGACGGCTGCGGAAAGCGCTGCAATTTTGGGAGATGCATCGCCTCGTCAGATAGAGGCATGCAGAGATTTCGGCACAAATCTTGGTATGGCCTTTCAAATTGTCGATGACATTTTAGACTTTGAAGGAAGTGAAGAACAAATTGGCAAACCTGTTGGCAATGATTTGTTGCAAGGCGTTTTAACACTCCCAGTGATCATTTTTATTGAGCAGCACGGCATCCAAGAAATAATCAAATCGGAGAAGGACTTAAGAGAACCTGGCTCAGCGGCTGAGATAACCGAAAAAATCCAGAATTCTTCAGCGATTGCTGATGCATATACGGTTGCAGACGAATTTCTTGAAAAAGCACGCCATTCCTTGAAAGAATTGGGCGAGAGTACTTATCAAAGATCCCTGGTTGAGATGATCGGATATGTAACGAAACGACAATCCTGAAAACCTCTATTTAGGCGTTTAAAAGGTTATTTGTGTTGTGCCATTAGCCAGAAATATGCCAATGTTCCACCTGCGACCCCAACGTTCAAGCTTTCGGTGTTACCAGGCATAGGTAAACGGATCCAATCGTTTATGTATTTAACAGTTTCAGTGCTTATTCCTTGTGCTTCGTTGCCCAATACCAAAGCTGTCGGGCCACTTAAATTTTCGCTTTCCCAGATGATGGTTCCTTTTTGGGCGTCGGTTCCAATGATTGAAACCTCGGAAGAAATGTTTTGGAACAGTTCTTCAACATTTCCTGTACGTGCGAGAGGAATATTGAACAGAGAGCCCGCTGAGGCAGCGAGCGTTTTGGGGTCAAAGGGATCAACAGACGGTTCGATAAGGATTATTGCCTCTGCACCAATTCCGTCTGCCGTCCGTATTAATGTGCCTACGTTGCCAGGGTCTTGCAAATGATCGAGGATAAATATTAGTCCTTTTTGGTTAGATAATCGGTCGGATAGAGTGCCGAGAGATGTGTCGTATAAATGAAAAGTGACAATGATTCCTTCAGGTTCATCACGCCAACTTAATGATTGCATGACGTGATCACTCACTTCAATTAGATCTGCGCCTGCACTATGTAGCCTTTGTAATATAACTTCTGATGTGTCGTTCTTGAATTCCTCATAACAATAAAGAGCATTGATGGGGGCAAGATTTTTGTTAAGTGCCGTCATGATGATATCTAGCCCCTGTACGACGAAACGTTGTTGGCGTTGCCGGTGTTTTCGTTGCAGAAGTTTTGTGATATCAACGATTTTTTTGTTTTTTCTCGATGTGATCATGGTATATCTGGACATTATAGGGGTAGAAAGGTTTTTTTGAACAAAAGGCTTCATTTTCAAATGTATAATGTCATGTACTCTCTAATGCAGTTAAAGTACTCACCAGTTAAATTTTTAGTCACATAACTAGATATGAGGCAGAACCTATGAGAAATGATATGGCATTCTCTCCAGCCTGGGAACTAGCTCAGGGTATTCAGCAACGGATGATTACTTCCACTGATGTTGTCGAATCCGTATTGCAGCGAATCAATGCATACAATTCACAAGTGAATGCTGTTGTCGGTGTGGATATTGATGATATTCGGCGACAAGCGCGTGAAGCAGATGCAAAATTGATTCGTGATGAAGGATCAGGCGCAATCCACGGGATTCCGTTAACTTTCAAGGATACATTTGAAACAGAGGGTATGCGCACGACTGCTGGTAATCCAAATCTGGCAGATCATATACCCGCCCAGGACGCGACAGTTGTTGCCAGATTGAAAGAAGCTGGCGCGATCATTCTTGGGAAAACCAATGTCCCTCCGATGGCAAACGGTATCCAGACGGATAACCCGATATTTGGGCGAACAAATAACCCATGGAATTTGGAGATGACCGCAGGTGGATCTTCCGGTGGGGCAGCAGCGGCTTTGGCAACGGGGATGACACTGCTTGACGTTGGTAGTGATTTGGGTGGCTCCTTACGTATCCCCGCGCATTTTTGTAACGTCGTCGCATTAAAACCCACTGAACATTTGGTTCCGCGTGCCGGGCACATTCCTCCAGTTCCGGGTCAACCTCGGTTGGTTCGACATTTGTCTGTTGTTGGGCCAATGGCACGGACGGTTACCGATTTGCGGATGGTTTTAAGCATTATCGCTGGTCCGGACTATCGGACATCAGAAACGGTGCCAGTGCCACTCAACCAAGTGGAAGAAAAGCCCTTAAGCGAGTTACGGATCGCTTGGGCGGATTCTTTTCCAGGTGTTCCGGCATCGCGCGAGACACGGCAGGCAATTGAACGCTTTGCCGCAGCCTTATCACAAAATGGTGCGACCGTTACCAGGGTTTTACCCCAGGATTTTGATTTTCAGGCCGCGTGGGATATACAGGAACGCTTGGTTAGTATGATGGTTCCTGATCGGCGCGAACAGGATGCAGTGGAACCGACGTACGCCGAATATATTGACGTGTTGACAGAACGAGAACATCTCATCGCGATCATGGATGCTTTCCTCACGGACTGGGATATTTTATTGTGCCCAGTGGCACCTGGACCCGCGTTTCCTCATTGCGAACCGGGGACACAGATTCCGATTGATGGAGAACTGATTGATTACGCCCTCATGAATGCATACTGTACTGTTTTCAATGTGACGGGGAGCCCATCTTTAGTTTTACCACTCGCTTTGTCTGATACGGGATTACCGATTGGCATGCAATTGGTTGGGAAGAGATGGAGTGATGGGAATTTACTGATGATTGGTGAGCAGTTAGAAGCTGCGATGGGAGCACGACCACGACCACCAGGAGTCTAACGTTTTGATACGGCGGAATTTCGGTTAAGATGCTAAGTGATCTTGTTTAAGCGTGTTAAATCGTGCATCGAATCAATCCATCGTACTGTCCCTGATCTTGATCTCATAACTAGGGAATGTGTTTCAGCTTCTTTTAATGAAAAATTTACACCTCGAAGCAAGTCACCTGTACTGACTCCTGTTGCGGAAAAAAATACATCTTCACCGCTTACAAGATCATTTGTTGCGTAGACTTTATTGAGAACACCTGCAGTCTCAGCTGCCTCTCGTTCCTTAACATTGTTTGGCCACGCTTGGGCTTGAATCGCACCCCCAATACAACGGATCGCTGCAGCGGTTAAAACCCCCTCTGGCGTGCCTCCGATGCCCATCAATATATCTACATCGCTGGTCGGCATTGCCGCGTGGATTCCAGCTGCAACGTCTCCGTCTGATATCAGTCGCACGCGAGCACCTGCTTCGCGAATGTCCCTTAGCAATGTTTCGTGGCGTGGCCGATCCAAAACCATGACAACCAGATCTTTCACGCTACAGTCTTTTGCACTTGCAACGGACTTCAGATTCTCTTTTACGGTTGCAGTGATATCAATTGCATCTTTTGCCTCTGGCCCAACGGCTATTTTGTTCATATAAAATGTTTCTTGTGGGCAATTCATGGTATCGCGAGAGGAAAGAGCGATGACTGCGATGGCGCCCGGTAAGCCTTTAGAAAGCAGTGTTGTGCCATCAATCGGATCAACCGCGATGTCAACTTCAGGTGGCGATCCGGTTCCGATGTTTTCGCCATTAAATAGCATTGGTGCTTCATCTTTCTCGCCTTCACCAATGACGATGACGCCATGCATTTGAATCGCATTTAATGTCGATCGCATGGCGTCAACGGCCGCCTGATCAACTAATTCTTTATCGCCCAAACCCATGTGACGAGAAGAAGCTAACGCTGCTGCTTCTGTTACGCGAACGAGTTCCATCGCTATGTTTCGATCAATTGTCTGTTGTGGTTTAATGGCCACAGAATAACCTCCAAATAAATACATTCACTCTCCCTTTGAGTATATCATTTGGGCATATGATTCTGTTTAATTTGTTTCTATGTATGCTCGAGGTTTCGTTAGGCTTGGAGGGGTGAATTTGTCACGGAACTCCCAAGAAAGTTTTATAATGAGTACGATGTCTATTTGCATGAGAATATGTGGTTAACAACTCGTTTATATCCAAAATAGAAATTGATCGAGGAGAGATATGGCTAAAGAAACCCTACAACAGATAGCGAAGCGTCTTGTTGCAAAAAAGAAAGGCATTCTCGCTGCTGACGAAAGTACTGGGACAATGGGGCGGCGTTTAGAAAGTATTAATGTTTCTTCGACAGAAGAGAATCGACGTGCGTGGCGCGAATTATTGTTCACGACTGAAGAGATTGGTCAGTATATTAGTGGCGTCATTTTGTATGATGAGACGATTCGCCAGCAAGCAAGTACGGGAGCTACATTCGTCGATGTTCTGAAACAAGCTGGTGTCGGTGTAGGGATTAAGGTTGACGCTGGAACGGTGCGACTACCAGGTTCACCTGACGAGTTAATTACGGAGGGTCTTGATGGATTGCGCCAGCGTTTGAATGAATATCGAGATCTCGGAGCGGAATTCGCAAAATGGCGAGGTGTTATCACCATTGGGCCTGAATTGCCGTCGCTATATTGTTTGCGCACGAATGCGCATGCCTTAGCGCGTTATGCGGCTTTGTGCCAAGAAGCCGGGTTGGTTCCTATCGTGGAACCAGAAGTGTTGATGGATGGTGATCATGGCATCGACCGATGTTTTGAAGTGACGGAATTGGCTCTCAAAGTTGTCTTTCAAGAACTGACGGATCAAGGTGTCGAGCTGGATGGTATTCTGCTGAAGCCGAATATGGTTATTTCTGGAGCGAGTGCAGACGATCGAGCAGATGCGCGTTCGGTTGCAGTGGCAACGGTTGAATGCTTTAAAAGAACAGTTCCAGAGACCGTTCCCGGTATTGTTTTCCTCTCGGGTGGTCAAAGTGATGAGGAAGCGACCGTGAATCTTCAGGCGATAAATGTAGTACCAGATAACGGTCCATGGGAGTGGAGTTTTTCCTATGGACGTGGTTTGCAGGCGACTCCGCTTACGATCTGGAACGGGGATTCGGCGAATGTGCCTGCGGCACAAAATGCGTTCAGGGAACGCATGCAAGTTACAAGTGCCGCTCGGGATGGCCATTTAGTTTCTTAGTGTGGTTACGTTTCTTGAGCTTGTGGCTCGCCACATTTTATCGAGGAAATGCTTCAGCCACGCCCCCATCAACGGGGAACATGGCCCCTGTCGTTTTGCTTGAACGATCCGATGCGAGGAAAAGAGCCGTTTCTGCAACATCTTCAGCCGTGATCTCTTTCTTCAATATGTTGCGTTCATGATAGTACCGTTCCAATTCGTCAATTTTGATACCGTACGTTTCCGCTCTTTGCTGTTTGAGTGATGCCGACCAGAGTTGTGATCCTTGGAAGATTGCATCTGGATTGACGATGTTCGATCGAATGCCAAAAGCACCGCCCTCTAAGGCGAGAATCCTTGCGAGTTGCGCTTCAGCGGATTTAGCTGCACTGTATGCGCCAAACGAATGGCCTGGCGCGGGGATGTTTTTTGTCCCGATGAAAATCAGGCTACCGCCGATGTTTTGACGTTGCATCACCCGCACGACTTCTCTCGCGGCAAGGAAATGCCCTGTCGCGTTCACAGCAAAACTTTTTTCCCAATCTGCTAAGTCTAATGAATGAATGGGTGCATTTGGTGCGATACCGGCGTTGGAAACTAAAATATCAATCCCACCTGTTATCAAAACCAGTTTTTCCACCGTGTCTTTCACTTGCACTTCATTTGTCACATCTAAAGGAAAACCGATCGCGTTTTGCGTGCCTGTTTTATTGTTTATGCGCGTTGCCGCTTCTTCGATGTTGGAGAGATCGAGATCAGATATGGCGACTGTCGCTCCTTCTTGTGCTAAGCGTTGAGCAATTGCGAACCCGATCCCACTGGCAGCACCGGTAATGAACGCGACGCGACCCTCCAGTTCTTGTTTAGGACCGGCAAGCGTGAGTTTGTATAGTTCAAGGGGCCAATGGTCAATCTCAAATGCATCTTTCGCGTTCAAAGATTTGTATCGATCAATTGTTTCGGCACCTTGCATGATATCGACGGTGTGGTGATAGATCTTTTTTGTTCGCTCTGTACCTGTGCGAGTCGTACCCAATGTCCACATTCCGACACTAGGGATCAACACGACACGGGGATAAGGATCAAGTGGCGCTATGCTCTCATCTTTGTACTTATCAAACCACCTCTGATATTTCTCCGCGTATGTATCCAGTCGAGTTTTTAGTGTGTTTTGGAGCTTTTTCCCGTTGTTCAACGGTACCCATAAGGGCAATCGGCGTGTGCGTAGCATGTGGTCAGGTGTGGCGGGCCCTTTTTGCGAAATTTTTGGTGCATCGGGCATGCTTGTAAAATCCAGGATCTTGGATGAATCATCGAATTGGATTAGGAAATGGTCATTTGTGCTAACGAGTCCGCGTAGGAAAGGGCTTATTTCATGGGCTATTTCATGTCGTTCTTGTTCTGACAGGGGTTTGATTTGTTCGATGACGGTAATCGTTTGCCCTTTCTTTTTCCACGCAAGATAGTCTTCCGCTTGTGAGACGAGGCCAATGTGATTTTCATAGGCTTCTTGGACTGAATCTGCCCACGTTAACAACCCGTGATTCATTAGAACGAGGCCTTTTGAGTCTGGGTGTTTTTGGACGAGCAAAGCGACTTCTTTGGCGTTCAAGAAACCGGGTCGTTTGTAAGGGACGAACAATGTATTCGGTTCCAGCGCGTCCAAAACTGCTTGTGATCCAAGGCGATTATTTGTTAAAGCGAGTATTGCATCCGCATGGGTATGCACGACGCTGGCAGATGGGATAA
Source organism: SAR202 cluster bacterium (assembly GCA_009392005.1). Lineage (GTDB taxonomy): Bacteria > Chloroflexota > Dehalococcoidia > UBA6926 > VFHL01 > VFHL01. The sequence goes on along the minus strand of VFHL01000002.1, from coordinate 175,937 downwards.
ACGCATGTAAAAGGGTTTCGATCGAAGGACGTGGTGCCTCGATGTTGAGAAGGCAATGCATCAGGTATGTGATCATTTCGTCATCTGCCATACGTGTGCGCTTCAAAAGCGGAGTAATATCGTCTAGGCGAAGGTCAGAGAAATTTTCTGGTGATGCGAATTGCATGTCAGATCCGCTTCCCTTGACGGTCAACGCAGATACGTCCATATCGCGAAAATCTGGGATGTGGCGTTTGATTGAGGTGTTACCTCCGCCAAACAAGACGAGGTCTTCTTCGCTCCCGATGAGCTTGCTTTGATAGACAAGCTGATCAAGTAGTGAAGCATTCCGTACCTGCTTCTCATCCCATTTGTTTTGCATTGAGCAGTTTGATCCTATTACTGAGTCCTGCGTCCGATGGAGCGATCTCTATAGGATAATATGAAATGATTATTCCATGCAGGTAGGTCTTGTGCGTCGTAACTTTTGGGATTAGTGCATAATATGGCTGTCATAAAGGAACGGAATGCATCGTTGGGATAGAGAAAAATGGCACAGGAAACAGATCAAAAAAATACTTTCCTTCAAAGATTACAAGATGGCCCGATTCTTGCTGATGGAGCAATTGGGACCGAACTATATCGGCGAGGAAATTTTCCGAGCGGTATATGTTTTGAAGAGCTGAGCGTTACGAATCCTGACATAGTTCGCCAGGTGCACTTGGAATATATCGAGGCAGGAGCCGAGATCATAGAGACCAACACGTTTGGTGCGAACCGCATAAAGCTAGAGCAAAACGGCATTGAAAATGTACAGGAAATTAACCAGAGAGCAGTTGCTTTGGCGCATGAAGCGCGGAATCTGACTGGTCAAGAGGTATGGATTGCCGGTGCGATTGGGCCGTTGGGCAAGCCTCTTTCACCTCTGGGGACGATTGAACCTGAACAAGCGCAAGAGGTGTTTCGAGAACAGGTTCAAGCACTTCTTGAAGGTGGAGTCGATCTCATTCTCCTTGAAACATTTCCATCCTTACAAGAGATACACGAAGCGATTACAGCCGTTCAAAGTATTAGTGACATACCGATTGTTGCGCAACTGACATTTACTGAGGATGACCACACGCCGTCTGGCGATTCGCCAGAGGACGTCTTGGAGGCATTGCAATCGTATGACCTTGCAGCTTTGGGAGCAAATTGCAGTGGTGGGTCAGAGTCGATGCTTCGAATTGTCGAGGCATTGGGACCCAATCTAGGAGTTCCGTTATCAGTGATGCCAAACGCGGGGTTTCCATCGTCTGTTGATGATCGTGTCGCGTATGCGTCATCGCCGGCGTATATGGCGGAATATACAGGGCAAATGCTAGATCATGGAGCAATTATCGTTGGTGGTTGTTGTGGGACCACTCCTGATCATCTGGCAGCCATGCGGAGCGTTCTGAATCAGCATTCTGGTGGGACAAAATTGCAATCAGCCCGTTCATCGACGCGAGCGAGTCGTAAGCGAAGGGCGGCGCCACAAGCCATAGTGGAACCGACCAACTTGGCCAAGAAAATGGGGAACGAGTTTGTTGTGACGATGGAAGTGCATCCTCCCCGCGGATTTGATGTTGGGGCGAATATGCAAGATCTCCGCAAACTTCTTTCAACGACGCCGATCGATGCGTTTAATGCGACAGATGTTCCGTTGGCACAAGCTCGTTTGAGTGCTTTGGCAATGAGTACGTTGATTCAGACGCGTCTTGGAGTTGAGGCGATTTTTCACATGGGGACGCGGTATCGCAGTTTGCTTGCCATTCAATCGGATTTGCTCGGTGCCCACGCACTTGGCGTGAGAAATGTGGCTGTTTTTATGGGAGATCCACCTTCGATGGGCGATTATCCCATGAGTACCAGTATCTCTGATGTGACCTCGTCAGGGCTGATCAAGTTGATCAAACAAGCAAACACTGGATTGGATCTTTCTGATCGCCCAATTGATCAACCAACATCGTTCTTTGTGGGATGTGCATTAAATTTGGAAGCGCCTGACATGGGTAAGGAATTTGAGAGTTTAGAGCGTAAAGTGGCAGCAGGAGCCGATTTTATTTGGACGCAATCGGTTTTCGATCCGGAAGCAGTAGAGCGATCCTACAAAGAATTGGGTGGTTTCCCCTTGCCACTGGTGTTGGGGGTCTTGCCGCTCCGGAGCTTTAGACATGCAGAATTCTTGCATAACGAAGTTCCTGGGATTGTCATTCCTGAACAGATGCGGAAGCGCATGAAAGATGCTCAAGACGAGGGCGCTGCGATGGGTGTGATTCTTGCCCAAGAGCTTTTGCAAGCATCGTATGAAAAGATAGCTGGAACGTATCTAGTTCCTGCTTTCGGGCGGTATGACGCGATCGCTGAAATTGTGGCGAGTCTACCATCCAACAATCTATAAAATCGTTTCAGAACCGTTTTAGCAGTTCTGTACAGTAAGGATGACCACTAGGCGATTAGCTAAGGCACTGTTTTACTGTCCTTTGTCTTTCACGGTTGTCAAGATTTCTTTAGTCGTTGGGAATGTACCGGTGTCAAAATGTGAATAAATGAGGTCATCGTTTAGCTTCACATCAAAAACTCCACTATCCCCTGTCACGAGTTCTATCGCTTCAACATCATGACGCAAATGTTGAAGTAATTCGGTTGCTAATTCACTTGCTTGTGGAAGGTATCCACAGGGTACGCAGTATTCAATTTTAATCCGGTTTGTTGTATATGCCATGGTTGTTCTCCTTCAAAGACTAAGTCCTATTAATCAGTGGGTCTTTTAATCTGTGTGCATTATACAGCGATTTTGTGGGTTGATTGTCTTTGAGAGGCGCCTAGCCAATGAGATCTTTTGTATCTACGCTGTTGGATACGTTGTCTGAACGATCGCGACAGCATTTTCGACAAAGCCGAGAATCCAATCTGGGGCGATACCAAGAATGAGGATTCCTACAAGAGCGATTCCCAACGAAATGTTCATGCTTGCAGACACTCTGTTCCCGTTGGGGTCGCCAGAGGTGTCAGTGGATGCGCCTGAAGACTGGTACATGATTCGGATGACTTTCCAGTAGTAGTATGCGGAAATGACACTATTCACAACACCGACGATTGCGAGCCATGTGTAATCACTTTGGACCGCGGCATTGAAAAGATAGACCTTACCAATAAATCCGGCTGTTGGTGGAGCGCCTGTCAGGGATATGAGTGCGATCGTTAATACGATTGCGGGGAATATAGCAACGCGCCCAATCCCAATAAAATCACTGGTCTTTTCACTGTTGGTTAGGTTACTGATTACGATAACACTGGCAAATGCACCAAGATTTGTAATCGTGTAGACGGCGAGATAGAACAACACGCCACTTTGTCCAAGGGTGTTACCGACGGTGACACCAATGAGGATGTAGCCAGCGTGTGCAATCGTGCTGTAACCGAGGAGTCGCTTGATGTTGCTCTGCACGATAGCAAGAAGATTTCCAGTGAACATTGAAATAACCGCAAGAACTGCAATAAGAAGTTGCCAGTCTGGCTGAATGGGTTGAAATACTTCATAGAGGACGCGTAAGAGGATGGCAAATCCCGCTGCTTTACTTGCGACGGATAGGTATGCGGTGATTGGGGTCGGTGCTCCTTCATATACGTCGGGAACCCACATATGAAAGGGGACAGTTGCGACCTTAAAGCCAAACCCTGCTAGGATGAAAAGAAAACCGATAAAGCCAATTGCCCCATCTCCGAGTGTTCCCGAGTCGAGGATTAAACTTGTCGAAGACACGTTGGAATTCCCAATCCATTCGGCGATGCCGTGGAAATGGGTCGAACCGGTTAACCCAAACACTAATACGATTCCATACAGCATGACGGCTGATGTCACTGCACTAAGGACAAGGTATTTGATCGCGGATTCTGTTGATTCCTTGGTCTTGAGGAACGCTGCTAACGCGACGATCGAAAATGTCGTTAATTCTAATGCGAGATACATAGAGATTAGTTCACGGGTTCCCGCGACGAGCATCATCCCTGCAGCGGAGAGAAGAATAAGCCCATAATATTCGCCTGTGTAGCGTGTGAAACGGTGGAGATAGTCTTGCGAAGAAAGAATCACTATGAAGACCGCAAACATAACAAGAAACTTAAAGAACAGAGCAAATTGATCGACAACAAGGGCACCATTAAAACTTTCGCCTGTAGTCCCCCAGAGATTAATGGTAAGCATCACGGGAACCAAGAGGCCAGCAAATGTAATGAGCGTTAATAGTTGCCTGTTTTTAATTACGAGATCTCCAAGGATAATAATGATTGCGAGTGCAACCATCGCTATCTCGGGAGATAAGTAATTGAGGTTAACGTCATTAATCATGGTGGCTGTTTAACTTCCTAACAAACTAGCAATGCTTGGATTTAAAATGTTCAGAATAATTGTCGGGTAAATCCCGATGCCTATAATTGCTACGGTCAGTAGAATCATCGGGAAAGCATCAATTGCTTTCACATCGGTCAGGTTTGCGAAGTGTTGATTGGGTGGTCCGAATAGGACGCGCTCTAATGTCCATAGGATATATCCTGCTGCCAAAACAATTCCGATTGCCGATACTATGGTCGCAATCTTCCATGCTTCAAAGCCGCCAAGGAATACAGTAATTTCAGCGACGAATCCGCTCGTTGCGGGTAATCCCAGTGATGCTGCGCCTGCGATGACGAAAACCGCAGCTGTAAACGGCATTCGCTGGGCAATGCCACCTAAGTCTGGTATGTGGCGTGTGTGCGCTTTGTCGTAGACGATTCCGACCAAAAGGAATAGTAGGCCCGTAATTGTGCCGTGGGTAAACATTTGAAGTGATGCACCCGCTACCCCAAGTTGATTCATGGATGCAACACCAAGCGTGACCAATCCCATGTGGCTCACAGAGCTAAAAGCAACCAAACGCTTCAGATCCGTTTGCTTCAGGGTAATCAACGCCCCATATATGACACTGATTGCTGCGAGGATACTTAGGGCAAAGCCCCACGATTCCATGACATCAGGGAACAATCCAATATTTAAGCGAAGAAGGCCGTAACCTCCCATTTTCAGGAGCACTCCTGCCAGCATGATGCTCACCGCGGTCGGTGCGTCTGTATGTGCATCTGGGAGCCAGGTGTGCAGTGGAACAATGGGTAATTTTATCGCGAAAGCGAACAAGAGAAGACCGCAGATCGCAGGTCCCGCAAGAATGGAGGACTCAAGGGCGCCACTTGCGCCTAAGTGCGATAAACCGACCATATCGAATGAGCCATTTGAGAAGAAAAGGACCAGTAGGGCGATGAGAAGCGCTGCGCCCGCTCCCAGTGTGAAGAGTAAGAATTTCATCGCAGAATATTCATGCCGCCCAGTTCCCCATACAGAAATAAGCATGTACATAGGAATCAATTCCAGTTCCCAGAAAAGGAAGAACAAGAGGAAATCGAGTGACGTAAAGACTCCAAGAACAGAAGTTTGGAGGATTAAGAGCCAGATAAAGTATTCCCGTGCACGATTTTCAACACGCCAGGAGGCAAATATCGCCGCCACGCTTAAGAGGTTTGTAAGAACCACGAGTGGCATGCTCAATCCATCTACGCCAAGAAAATATTCTGCTCCAATTCTTGAAATCCACGAAAATCTTTCAACAAAATTCAGACCATCTGCTTGATATGTCACGCCATCGATGGCGCCTGCATGGTTTGCAGAACCATCAAAGGCGATCCAAAGGCCAATCGAGAGTGCGAAGTTTAATAACACCGTCGTCGCAGCAATTGAACGTACACTTGAATTGGTTCTGCCCATCAAAAGAATTGCGAGTGCTCCAACCGCAGGAAGGAAAACTAAGATGGTCAGTATCGGAATATCAGTCATTATGAATTGCCTCCCATGATGAAGTCACGGTAAGCGAAGAATGCTAAATAGATGGTAAGTAGGCCAAGGGACAAAACCGCTGCTGCCGCTTGGGTATGACCTGTTTGTGCAAGTTTGAATGCTTCACCAATATTTCGACCGAACCAACCAATATTGTTGATGATGCGGTCAACAAACCGGGTATCTAAATAAGCTAATCCGGTTACGATTCCGCGATAGAGAACGTTCTTAACGAAAATAGATTCGTAGAGTTCATCCATGTAATATTTGCGCGAAATAAACGTGTAAATGGGGCCGATAGATTTGGATATACGTTCTGGGGAGTACCAACTTGCACGGTATCCTCCATAGGCTGCTATGAAACCAAGTGATGCGACGCCAATTGATAGCGCTGCGACGGTTGGGTTGAATTTGATGCTATGTGCACCAAGGAAATGGGACAGGTCATGGGACCATGGGGTGTTCACCAACCAGGACAACGTCGATGGTATCGCCAGTAAAATCATGGGGAAGACCATGACCCAAGGGGACTCATGAGGATGTTCATGGGATCCATGCTCATCCTTTGCGCCACCTTTGTAGTCACCAAAGAATGTTAAGAGTGTTGCTCGCATCATGTAAAAAGCTGTCAATCCAGCTCCAATCAAACCACACCAAAAGACGATGTCACCGATGCTTGTTCCTACGTGAAATGCATCGCTGAGAATTTCGTCTTTGCTCCAAAAACCTGCGAATGGAGGAATGCCGGAAAGACTTAAGGTGCCAATAATGAATGTGGCCGTTGTCCATGGCATATATCGCCGCAAGCCGCCCATTTGACGCATGTCAAAGGTTCCCGTCGCATGGTTCACGCTACCAGATCCGAGGAACAATAACGCCTTGAAAAATGCGTGGTTAAACAGGTGGAATATTGCCGCTCCATAGGCTCCAACGCCTAACGCCATCATCATATACCCTAATTGACTGATCGTTGAATACGCCAATACGCGTTTAATATCAAACATAACGACACCAAGCAGAGCTGCGGCAACAGCAGTTATTGCGCCAATGATGGCAACGACTCGTAAGGCATCAGCTGATTCTTCAAACATAAAAAAGAATCGAGCGACTAAGAACACACCAGCTGCGACCATCGTTGCAGCGTGGATCAAGGCGCTAACGGGTGTAGGGCCTTCCATTGCATCCGGCAGCCAAACGTGTAATGGGAATTGCGCACTTTTTCCAGCAGCGCCTGCGAAAATGCCCAAAGCAGCCCATGTTAGGGCCGCGCCAGAAAGAACATGAGTGTTGACGTTTTCATGTATCGCTGCGATATCCAAGGTACCGATTTGATTGAAAATGAAAAGAATTGCGATCAAGAAACCTAAATCGCCAATACGCGTGACGATGAACGCCTTTTTTGCCGCTGCGGCGGCGGCGGGTCGGTTGTACCAAAATCCGATTAACAAATATGAACTGATTCCCACGAGTTCCCAGAACACGAAAAGAATCAGCAGGTTGTTCGCTATCACTAGTCCAAGCATTGATGAGGCGAACAACGAAATGAATGCAAAATACCTTGTGTAATTCGCGTCACCGGACATATAACCTTGCGAGTAAATGAGAACCATCAAGCTGACGCTCGATACAACGATGAGCATTAATGCTGTTAGTGGATCCAGTAGGATGCCCATATTCAGTGTGAGAGAAAAATTCGTGATGTTGATTAACGAGTAGCCAACAAATTCAATTCGGTGGTCCGGTGCGTCGAACACGTCTAATCCCGCCAAAATGGACAGGATTAATGAGCCCATGATGGCGGCAATGCCGATGTACCCAGAGATACGTGGAATGTCAGATTTGACGAATGGACGAATTACTAGGCCATTTACGAGGAATGCTATGAGTGGCAATCCTGGTATGAGCCAGATCATGTGTTCACTCATTGTTTCTCGCAATTCTCGGGGTATTGGTTATGAAAATTCCCTTCATAAAGGGGGTCAAACCTTTCTCTCAATCTCTTCGGCAACGTGTTCTCGTCCCACGGGTACGCAGACACGGAACTCCGCGAACTCATTGTCCCAATCTTCGATTTTATCTGGTAACAAACGGCATGGAAGCCCCTCGCCTTCATAAAGCGATTTCCACATTTCTGCGACGATTCGACCTTCTACCCGTTTATATTCTGTCCACATATATCACCACTTCAGTAAGTTGATGTTTCGTAAATCTATTGTGTCTCGCGTTCTGAACACTGCGATGATGAGTGCTAATCCGATCGCGACTTCTGCTGCAGCTACGGTAATCACAAATAAGGCGAAGACATGCCCGCTAATTGCGACGATGGTGTAGTTCGCAAACGCGACCAACGCAATGTTGATGCCGTTTAACATGATCTCGACCGACATTAAGATCACGATTAGATTTCGTTTGGTAAGAGCACCAAATAAGCCAATCGTGAAGAGAATAGCTGATAGGGTGAGGAAATGGTTTAGGTTTGGCATGAAATCTATCATGTGATCAACGTTCCTTCGCAATCACGATTGCGCCGATAATTGCAGTTAATAACACAACAGACGAGAGTTCAAACGGTAATATGTAGTTGCTGAAGAGGGCGTCTGCAATGCTGCCCGTACTTGCCTCTGTGGAGGGTGATTGTGTTTGCCAGTTTGTACCAAAAATTGCGGTCAAGAGGATAACCAAAAAAGCGCCGCTGAGCCCAAGGGCTGGGATGCGATAGTGGTTGCTCACATTACTTTTGACGACATCTTGCGTAAGCATGATGCCGAATATAAGCATGACTGCCACTGCCCCGATATAAATCAAGATTTGCACTGCGGCGAGGAAATCAGCGTTGAGTAAAATATAGATTCCTGCTATGCCGCCGAGGCATCCGACTAGAAACAGAGCGGAATGGAATATGTTCGGTACAGTCAATACGAGAACAGCGCAGCCTATAATGGCTACGGCAAGAATCCAGAATGCTATTGCGCCCGTTACAGACTCCATCGGCCAGCCTCGTGTTGATCTAACTCTTCTTCACCCTTGTATTCCATCGCTTCCAATTGGGGTCTGAACTGTTGTGTCGGAAGTTTGGCACCAGTGACTAAATCCTCTTTGTGGATGACTAGACCGTCTCGTGTCTTTGTTGCGCGTTCGAAGTCATTTCCCATGAAAACTGCATCGTAGGGACAGGCTTCAATACAAAGAGCGCAAAACATACATCGACCAGTGTCAATGTCGAAGCGGTCAATTGCATACAGGTTCCCAATGTCAGGTCGAGATGTTGGATGTGTCACTATACGTATGATGCCAAGTGGGCATGCTTTCGCGCAGGCACCATTCCCTGTGCATCTATCCTCATACCACACAAACGAATTGCCCCGGAACCGTGGGTTCGGGACAAGCTTTTCATCTGGGTATTCAACCGTAAATGGTTTGCGGAAGAGATATCGCAAAGTGACGATTAAGCCTTTCAGAGCGCCCAATCCATAAAAAGATGTCATAACGTCATACCTTCCCTCGTTACGGGATAGCTTTGGGGTTCTTGGTCAATGGGTTTTATAAATTTGTTTAGGGCGATTCCAACAACTATGAAAATCGCTATATTGATGAGGCCCATGGCAACAAGAGCGATAGTAGGAAGCGTTTCACCTTCAGCGACCGCGAAGACATCGTTAAACACCAAGACTTCAATCGCTGTGATAACTAAGTTCAACGTTGCGATGGGGAACAACACTTTCCATGAAAACCCTAGAATTTGATCGATCCGTAAACGTGGCCATGTTCCACGGAACCAAACGAAGATACAAAAAACAAAAATGGTCTTGATCAAAAAGACAAGCCCATCAATAAATGGGTGAATATCTGCTTGGACGAATGGGATGCGCCACCCACTTAAAAACAGCGTGACGACGACTGCTGACCATGCTAAAGCTGCGGTGTATTCTGCGAGGAAAAAGGTTGCAAACTTCATTCCAGTGTATTCCGTGTGGTACCCCGCGATAATTTCAGATTCAGCTTCGACGATATCAAAGGGAGATCGGTTTAACTCAGCGACGATTGCGAGCAAGAAAATAACGAAACTCGCTGGTTGAACCAGGACCAGAGGAATACTTTGGAACAGCACGATTTGCTGCATGCTCATCGATCCCACGAGCAGGACAACCGCAATGATTGCAAGAATCATTGGTACTTCGTAGCTGATGATTGATGCGACGGATCGCATCGATCCGAGAAGGGCAAACTTATTAGCGGAAGCCCAACCTGACATGAAAACCCCAATGACGCTCACGCCAGTGATTGCGATAACGAACAAGATTCCTATATCCAGATCCGCCAAAATCCAGGTTGGCGCAAAGGGAATGACGATCCAGACAGATAATGCCGGCATGAGAGCGAGCAAGGGTGCGATATTGAAGGGCCACCTGTCTGCTGCAGGGATTACGATATCTTCCTTGGTTAGAAGTTTGATTACATCTGCAAATGGCTGGAGTAATCCATTTGGCCCTGTCCGGTTTGGGCCGATACGATTTTGGAGGCGTCCCAAAAGCCGTCGCTCTAATAATGTCATAAAGGCGACAATGATAATCACAAAATTAATCAGGAAGAATATGCCAACAAAAGTTGCCATCGCTTCAGATTGTGATGTGGATAAAAAGGTGTTAAAAAAGGATATTATCTCGTTAGACATTTCCCTGTTTCTTTATCGGTCTACCTCTCCTAGGATTGTGTCAAGGCTGCCAAACGTTACGACGACGTCAGCTAACTTGGATCCAATGATCATACTGGCCAGTGCTCCCAGATTGATGAACGACGGCGATCGTATTTTGCAGCGCCATGGTGAGATCGTGCCATCGCTAACAATATAAAAGCCAAGATGCCCCTTTGGTGCCTCAATATGAGAATATGCTTCTCCGGCAGGTGGATGAACGAAAAACGGTACATTTGCACGGGTTAATCCACCAGGTATTTGCTCCATCGCTTGTGAAATGATTTTTAAACTTTCTCGCATTTCCTGGAGTCGGACCCAATAACGGTCGTAGTTGTCTCCATGGTCTCCGACGGGAATGTCGAATTCAAAACGGTCATATACTTCATATGGATCAGATTTTCGTAAATCCCATTTGACGCCACTTGCGCGTAGATTGGGTCCTGTGACACCAAAGTCTACGGCATTCTGTGCACTCAAGAGCCCTTGACCTTTCGCGCGCGTCTGGATGATTTCATTTTTTGTCAGCAACTCATCATATTCATCGATATGTTTGGGCATTTGGTCAACAAAATCACGTAATGCCGGGAGGAATTCCTCGGGGAGATCATGACTGATGCCACCAATGCGCATGTAGCTAAATGTGATTCTTGCTCCGCAAAGCATTTCGAGGAGATCAAGGATTTTTTCACGTTCTCTGAACATATACATGAGAGGAGTTGCGAAGGCGCCCAGATCGTTAATCAAAAACCCTAAAGCCATGCAATGGCTTGCGATCCGCATCAGTTCCACTGAAATGACCCTTATGTATTGGGCTCTTTCAGGCACTTCAACATCAGATAGTTTCTCGACGGTTCGTACGTACGCAAGATTATTGGACATTCCCGACAACCAATCGAGCCGGTCGGTTAGCGTAATAATTTGCGTGTATGTTCTTTCTTCTGCGAGCTTTTCAGAGCCTCTGTGCATGTATCCCATCACGGGTTCGGCATCTTCAATAATTTCGCCATCCATGATAAGGCGCAGCCGAAACACGCCGTGGGTACTTGGGTGGTGCGGTCCCAAGTTGAGCAATATTGGTTCAGTGTTAAGTGGCACAGAGACGCTCCTAGAGGAAATCTTTCCGAAGTGGGTGACCATCAAAACCGTCCCATGTGAGGATGCGTTTCATGTTTGGATGATCCACAAAAGTGATTCCATTCAAGTCGTATATTTCACGTTCCTGAAAATCTGCCGCCTTCCAAACACCTGATATTGATGGGAGTGACAGATCATCGCGTCCATAAAGTTGAATTTTTAATACCAACGTTTGATTTAATGAGAGTGAAAGTAAGTGATAGACCACTTGAAAATGATCAATCATATCTACTGCGCTGATCGCTTCAAGAAAATCAAATGCATAGCGGCTGTCTGATTTAAGAAATTCACAAATGGATACTATTGCATCTGCTGATACAAAAATCAGGTTCTCTTCAACAGATAAGATGGATTGTGGGACTGCTTCTGAGATATGTTGCGCAGCATCATTCCCTTGGAGCGCTGTGGTCATTGCGCGCTCCGATCTTCACGGGTTTGTTCTCCACCTTGGCGAATTGGCTCTCGCGAGCGTGGCTCCTGGCTGATCGAGGCATTTTTTATCTTTTCTTGCAGTTGCATAAGGCCGTACACCAATGCATCGGGTCTTGGAGGGCAACCCGGCACATACACATCCACCGGGACAATTCTATTGACGCCGGGGACGACACTGTAACTGTAATAATAGGGGCCACCGCTTGTTGCACAAACACCCATTGAAACTACCCATTTGGGTTCGGGCATTTGTTCGTAGATCCTGCGAATTGTGGGTGCCATTTTCCATGTTACTGTTCCCGCGACAATCATCAAATCCGCTTGTCGTGGAGTTGGTCGGAAAACTTCCATCCCAAATCGGGCGACGTCAAATCGTGACATAGCGCTTGCGATCATTTCAAATGCACAGCAGGCCAGCCCAAATGTTAATGGCCACACAGATGATTTCCGTCCCCAATTGACCAGTGCATCTACTGATGTAACGAGAACGTTACGTTGAAGATCCTCTGGGACGACAATCGCATCGTCCTGATATGGAGCGGTTGCCGAACTCCGTAGGGTCTCGATCGTAACTCCCTCGTCGTGGTCGATGGGCCGGGTTTGGTTGTAAAGAGGGATTTCTTTTTCATATTGAAACGTCTCTTCCGGTTTCATTCCCACTCTAATCCTCCTCGTCTCCATTCATAAATGAATCCAGCAATTTGGATTCCAAGAAACACAAACATTGCAATTAAAGCTTCATATCCAAGATGCTTTAGCCGGATTGCCCACGGGAAAAGAAAAATTGCTTCTACCGCGAAGAGCAAGTATAAAAGCGCAAAGAAATAATAACGAATATTGAAGCGGCCCCACGCCTGTCCAATTGGATCTGAACCGGATTCGTAGGATTCGCGCTTTGCTGATCCGTCTTCTTCGGTGCCAACAGGTCGAATACGTATGAACGAGAACAAGTATGAACCAAGGAGCAGTGCAGCTGGTAGCCCAACTGCCACAAGGATAAACACAGCAACTGAAGAATACTTTTCAATCTCGGCCACCGTGCTACCTGCCTTCTTTTAAGGTCGTTGCATGGAGAACTCAAGGATTCATAGCTGAATCTTCGGTCCTTTGAGACTACTCTAAAGAGCTATAATCAGACTGTCAACGGTACGACCGCAGCCGATTTTGCCCGCTCAGTGGAATTTTGAGGCCAATCAGCGAAATATAACAAATGAAAGGGATACGTCTGAAGCTCATTTCAGCTGTTTCATCGGTCATTTAGGTCGTTAGGGTGTATTGATATAGATCCGTTTAAGATTTATGCACAGCCTGATATAATCGTAGATCGTACTGGATCAAATATTCTACTTAGTGAGAACCAACAATATGGCTATGCTGATTGACTTACATAACCATACTGATCCAAGTTCGGACGATAGCACACTCAAGGTAGAAGAACTTGTGCGCTTGGCAGCCGAGCGGGGATTAGATGGGGTTGTTGTTTCAGACCACGATTATTTCTGGAACACAAAGAAATTGACGCCACTGGATGAAGGTGACCTTGTTCGCTTAGGAGATGATAATGGGATTCTTGTGGTCCCTGGTGTGGAAATCAACACAGATGATGGACACCTAATTTGCTTCGGTTTGAAGGAATATATTTTTGGGATGCACCACACGTCACGCGTGAAGAAATATATTGATGAAGCAGATGGCGCTATGCTTTTGGCTCATCCGTATCGGAGACAAGTTCTTCTAGATGATTCTGAGGAACAAGGATGGGTCCGTTCATTAGAACGCATTCGAGATAAGCCTATTTGGAATTTGCCTGATGCTGTTGAGGTTATGAATGGTCGTGGTTTTCCCGATCAGAATTCGTTTGCTCAGGCGTTGGCAAAAGATCTTGGACTCCGGGGTCTTGCGAACAGTGATGCACATGCACCGAATGATGTGGCGGTTTGTGCGACACTTTTCTTTGACACAATCAAGGATCAGCGTGATTTGATTAATGCGATGAAAGCTGGGAATTTTAGGCCGGTTGATGTGGGTAAGCAGGTTCCGCCTGAAATAAAGAAAGCGATTAACAGCAATAAGTTCACACTCGCTCATGACAAGCGCTATATTCCGTTAACGTGGTCTGACTTCATCATCGAATAAGGTCATGACAAACCCGGTGTTAGAGGTAGACGATCTTTACACCCATTTTTTTACCCGTGAGCGAGGTGTAGTTAAAGCCATTAATGGCGTCTCGTTTTCCTTGAATGCAGGTGAGATTGTCGCGCTGGTTGGCGAAAGTGGTAGTGGCAAGACTGTAACTGCATTGTCAATATTGAATATCGTTCCCTTTCCCGGGCGTATTTTTCAAGGTTCCATCAAGTATCGCGGAGAAGACCTCGTTGGGGTCGATGAAGAAAAGTTGCGATACATTCGCGGTGAAGAAATTGCAATGATTTTTCAAGACCCTCTTGCCGCGTTGAACCCTGTCATGAATGTGGGAGATCAGATTCTAGAGGTCATTGGTGCTCATCGTGGACATCTTTCCAACGAAGAAAAGTGGGAGATGGCCAGTGAAGCCATAAAGAAGGTTGGACTGTCTGATCCGGAACGCATTTTGACGAGTTTTCCATTCCAACTTAGTGGTGGTATGGCTCAGCGCATCATGCTAGCAATTGGTTTGATGATGGAACCAGCAGTTCTCATTGCGGATGAACCAACGTCCGCTTTGGATGTGACATTGCAGGCTGAGATCATGGAGCATTTACGTTCATTAAAAGAGTTGCATGATACTGCTGTCCTGCTCATTACACATGATATGGGTCTCGTGGCACAGATGGCTGATCACGTGCTTGTTATGTATGCCGGATCGGTTGTGGAGAGCGGCGATGTCGACACAATCTTCCGTCGCCCTGCACATCCATATACGTGGGCTTTGCTTCAATCTGTACCACGACTTGATAGCGACGAAGGACCGTTGCGGCCGTTACCTGGATCTCCTCCAGATTTGACAGATTTGCCAGATGAATGCCCGTTCATTTCGCGTTGCCATCGTCCGTCAATGACGTGTCGGACATCTCCACGCCCTGCTTTAAAACAGGTGGGCGCAGATCAGGTCGCGGCATGTTACCATCCGTTGGAACCTCTTGATCAGTAAGTGTGATCACTTCGCAGATTGTTACGTTTAGCGTGATCTCGAGATCAATAATTCAATAGCAGCTTCGGCAGATAAGCGCCCTGTTTTAATTGCGAGGTCATATGCCACGAGGTTTTCGTGTATCGCCATAAGGTCTTCTTTCGTATACCGCCGTGTCTGCTGGGTTACCTTGTTAATGACGAACTCTGAATTTGTGCCTAACAGGCGCTTCATTTGGTCTTTGGGTTCTCGGCGATCGACCAAATCCCGTGCCTGTACAAGCATTCGAACGCCCCGGTAAATCATTGCCAAAATACGTTCGATACCAACTCCATCATTTTGTAATTGTTGTAATTGCATTCGTGCTGCGGGATATTTCCCCTCAATGAAATTGTCAACGAAGGCAAAGATGTTTGCTTCTTTAACCGAACTGACGAGCAAATTAATATCTTCTTCAGTAATTAATCGTCCAATCGAAAATAGAATCAACTTTTCGATTTCATTTTCAAGTGACCTTAAGTCACTTCCCAACGAATCAGCGAGATGACGAACGGCGCGTGGATCGATGTCGGCATTGTAAGTTTTTGCGCGAGCACGAATCCACGCTTCTGTTTTCTCACGTGTCAGAGGACGAAACTCTTGTACTTTTGCCATCGGTTGCAGGGCTTTGAAGAGCGGATTGTTTTTTGCGAGGGACGACTCTTTAAGTACGAGTTCTGTTGATTCTGGCATTTGTGGGAGGTATTCGATTAACGGTTTCCATGTGTCAGCTGTTGATGGAGTGTCTTTTTGAGGCGATTGTTTACGCTGACCACGTGGAGTCTGCCACTTCCCCATTAGGTTCGTCACGATCACAAGTCGTGCGGATGTCATGAATGGGACGGTATCGCACGCGGTGATGATATTCATTGGCCTGAGGTCCTCATCGGCAATCGATGTCGTGTTTAATGACGCCATATCTTCTGGCCCCAGAGTGGACCTGAGATTTAATACTGCCTGCTCCAAGGAGTAGTCGTCTTCGCCGTGAAAAATGTGCAACATGAGAGTTTTATCCTGCTATTGATGCCACCAACAGTTTACGTTCACTCCACAAAACTATAATATCGGCATTCTGAGGAAGTCGTATAGTCTAAAAGAGGAATTCATGGGCAGTTTTTTACTTCGCATCATTCTTTATATGGTACGTGTTTCGGCGTTGCGTATGTTCATGCGCTCTGGTGGTTCTTCGATTATTCCGAGATGGCTTCGTTTCTTGGCAATGCCAGCTGCGTTGATTTACTTTTTAATGCCACGCGATATCCTGCCAGATTTTGGCCTGCCACTTCCTGTTGGCTTCATGGACGATCTATTGATTGGTGGCGTGATCATGTTTATATTTGTGACTCGCTTGTTACCTCGCATGGGTTCATCTCAATCAAGCAGTGGGCGTAAATCTAATCGCAAAACAATCGATGGTGAGTATGAAGTTATTGATGAGGATGATAAAAATAGTTCAGAAGAACAAGAGTAATACGATAGTTGTCGCGCATCGAGCGACAATTAAGTGGGTATAGGAGGAGACAGATGGCGCAGATAGCAGCAGAATTTCAAGATAAGAGGCGTATTATCTTTACGTCACGGGATCGCTCATTTGTGAACGTACGCGAGACGCGTGGTGATGGTCCAATCGGATTTTCTTCTGGTGAGCTTTTATTAATGGCGCTCGGGAATTGCAGTTTGGGGACATTATTGAAGCATGAACTTTTTGAGGACATATCTCCGAGTAAGGTTACGGCGACACTTGAATCGACCAGTGAAACGAATCCCAGCAGGATGTCTGCCGTCAATATCGATATCGAACTCGAGGTGGGTGAAGAATCTCTTCAGGGTCGTGAGGATACATTAGAACGGATTGCCGATAACTGCCCAATTGGCAATACGTTGCGGTTTACCCCCGAGATCGCCGTCACGGTAAAATTAAACTCGCGAAAAACAACACCTGTTTCTTAGTTGGAAGTTGAAGTCTGTAAGGAATTATTTACACTTGGTTTTATACAATCCTGGTTTCGCGTGGCTTAGAAGCAAAGGAAATAAATGACACCGCGTAATTTTGATGGTCAAGAGATTGCCACAAAATGGCAAACACGTTGGGAAAACGATCAACTCTACAAGGTTGGTGGAGATTCTGATCGTGAGAAATGGTACGAGTTGACCATGTTCCCGTATACATCTGGAGATCTGCACATTGGGCATTGGTATGCGATGGCACCTGCTGATGCACATGCGCGATACCGTCGTATGCAAGGTTACGATGTACTTCATCCGATGGGTTTTGATGCGTTTGGTTTACCTGCAGAAAATGCTGCTATTAAAGAGGGTATTCATCCACATACGCGGACGATGGAGAATGTCGAACGAATGCGGACGCAATTGCGATCAATGGGCACGATTTATGACTGGGATCGAGAAGTTATTACTTGTCTTCCGGATTACTATCGCTGGAACCAATATTTTTTCCTAAAGTTTTTTGAAAAAGGACTGGCGTATCGCGATCGCGCACCTGTTAATTGGTGCGATGCATGCCAGACAACGTTGGCACGTGAGCAAGTGACCAATGCAGGCACCTGTGAGAGATGTGACACTCTTGTTTATCAGAAAGATCTCGAGCAATGGTTTTTTCGGATCACAGATTATGTAGATGAATTATTAGATTATTCCCAAATTGATTGGCCAGAGAAGATTCTGGCCATGCAAACAAATTGGATTGGACGGAGCCAGGGGGCTGAACTTGTTTTCGGACTTGATATTGCTGGCATTGACGAGAAAGAACTGCGTGTGTTTACGACACGCCCCGATACATCCTATGGCATTACGTTTATGGTTCTCGCACCGGAGCATCCGCTTGTATCATCACTCACGACTGCGGAGAACAAGGTGCGTGTCGAGGAGTATGTGGCGCAATCCAGACGCTCCACGGAGATTGAGCGGTTGTCAGCAGATAGAGAAAAAACTGGTGTTCCTCTTGGCACGTACTGTATCAATAATTTGAATGGAGAAAAAATTCCGCTGTATATTGCGGATTATGTGCTGATGGGTTATGGGACAGGCATTGTTATGGGCGTTCCTGCGCACGATGATCGAGATTTTACATTTGCTCAAGATCAAGGGATTCCGATTCGTGTTGTTGTTTCCCCGCCGGATTGGGATGGTGTGCCATTAGAAGAAGCATGGACCGGCTCTGGAACCATGGTGAACTCCGGAGAATTCGATGGCATGAGGAATGATGCGGGGAAAGAGAAAATTGTCGAACACCTTGCAAAAAATGATTGGGGAAGTTCAACGATCAACTACAGAATTCGTGATTGGTTGATTTCGCGTCAGCGATATTGGGGCACACCAATTCCAATTGTGTACTGTCCGAAGGATGGGATCGTTCCTGTTCCAGAGGATCAACTGCCCGTTGTACTACCCGAAGACGCGGAGTTTCGCCCGACTGGCGAATCCCCTCTCAAATACCATCAAGGATTTTTGCATACGACGTGCCCCACGTGTGGTGGGCCAGCGGAACGTGAGACCGATACGATGGATACATTTGTCGATTCATCCTGGTATTTCTTGCGGTACGCGAGTCCTGATAATCAATCTGACCAGCCTTTCGATTCTGGAGAGATCGAGAGTTGGTGTCCGATCGATTTGTATACGGGTGGTGCCGAGCATGCGGTGATGCACCTTCTTTATGCACGATTTTTTACAAAAGCTCTACGTGACGCTGGATTGGTGTCGTTTGATGAGCCCTTTACGCGCCTTTTCAACCAAGGTGTGATTCTTGGACCTGATCATTTACGAATGAGCAAGAGCCGTGGCAATGTCGTCAATCCTGATGATCATGTTTTGACACAAGGCGCAGATGCCGTCCGCGCTTTTCTCATGTTTGTCGGTCCATGGGATCAAGGCGGTTCGTGGAGCGATCAAGGCATTCAGGGCATTTCACGCTGGCTTGACCGGGTCTGGGATTTGGTCGTGGATCGTGATCTCACAGATTTGGAATCTGGTGATGAGTCTGACGTGGAAGCGTTGGAGCGGGTGACACACAAGACGATTAAGCGCGTGTCCGAAGATATGGAGCGTATGCGATTCAATACGATGATTGCCGGCCTGATGGAGTTTACGAATGAGATGGCACGCTTGTGGGACAAGGGTGGCATCTCAGCGTCTGCCTGGCGTGATACTGTCGATACGTTGATTTTGTTGTTGGCACCCATCGTTCCGCATCTTGCCGAGGAGCTATGGGATAATACAGGACGTATGTATAGCGTTCATAATCAGACGTGGCCAAGCTGGAATGAAGAGATGATTCAAGATGCCGATACGACGCTGATCATTCAAGTTGATGGAAAAGTGCGAGATCGGATCGCTGTTTCTACATCCATCAGCGAGGACGAAGTGCGGGAATTGGCATTTGCGAGTGATCGTGTGTCAACGCATATCAAGGATCGGGATGTCGCGAATATCCGCTATGTTGCAGATCGATTCCTTTTGAATGTCGTAACGAAGGGGAAGGCATAGGAGATTAGAAAGCATCGTGTTTGAATCTCGCGTTGGGTCGGACAATCAAATTCCTAAGGTCCGCGTTGATGCCTGTTGATAACGCTGCACAAGAGGAACTTGTTTATATCACACTGCATGAACCATTTGAAGAACAGATTGATGAAGTATGGCTGCGTGAATTAGCGCTGCATCTATTACGTGAACTCAATGATCCAGGCGTTTTAGAGATCGTTGTGACTGATGATCAAACCATTGCGCAGTTAAATGAGTTATATCATGGACAGCAAGGCACGACCGATGTTTTGTCGTTTTCGGCACGTGAAAACATTGAAGACTCTTTTGTTTGGCCACCAGAGATGCAGATACCCTTGGGGGAGATTGTTGTGTCTCTTCCGCAAGCGGAACGGCAAAAACGGGAGAATGATCGTACAACTGAGGAAGAAGTGGCCTTTCTTCTTGTCCATGGCGTTTTACATTTACTCGGTCATGATCATATTGTTCAGGCGGAACGATCAACAATGCAAAATCAAGAGCAAGACCTTATGGAACGGATTATGACTTCAGCTTGATTGACTGGCTTTAACTTGCTTGTCCTAGGTTGTATTCGCTGCCCTACTGATATCTTTGGTCTCAGCGAGCCTTGCTCAGGTAGAAACAGCTTTCTTTAAAGCGTTCTCAAACGTCACTGTTATCTGATCATTTGTCTGTCTGAGGATCGATGTATTGACTGCGATTGTGAGACCACTTGGAGGAACATGATTTGGATTGAGGAAAACTCCTGCCTCATTCAATTGGCGATGGAACATGTCGTAATTGATGTTGTCTGATAAACGGAGAGAAAAAATGTTCGAGCCCTTCTCCAAAGCGTGAATATCAATGCCATTCAGTGGATTCAATTGAGTGAATAAATCGGTTGCTTTTTGGAAGGCTTTAGCATAATTCTCTGGGAAGTCTTGTAATGCTTCCAAAGTGAGAGCGCCATATAAGTATGCACCTGCAAGAGCTCCACCAAACATCCGTCGGGTTCCAACCATTGATTCCATAAGATCGGATGAACCCGCAACGATCGCACCCGCTGGAGCGTTGAGATATTTGTATAAGGATACATAGACGGTGTCAAAGAGTGCAGTGTAGTTTTTTATCGGAATACCGGTTGCCGCTGACATCATGAATATTCGAGCGCCATCTAAGTGACTCGCTATACCTTGGCTTTTTGCATATTCGGTAATCTTCTTCATGTCTTCGAATTCGATTACCTCTCCTTGTTTTCGCCGGACTGGGCTTTCAATGACCATAGCCCCAATCGGAGTTGGGACTCTGCCCTCTTGACTCTGTTTAACGGCGCTTTTGAATTCGTTCAATGAAAATCCTGCTTTATTCTTTCCAAGTGGTATGAGTTTGATGCCACTGAGTTTTTCCAAGCCGTCTCCCGTATCGTTGTAGATGTGGCTTTGTTCTGGGAGAACGACCCGTTGTTGAGTTGTGCAGAGGTGGCGGAGGACAAGATGATTAGCAAGAGTGCCTGTGGGCATGAACATTGCGGCTTCTTTTCCCAATAATGAAGCCATTTCATGTTCGAGTGTATCTATAATTCCGCCTAGAGAGTAGGTATCCTGATTGATCCCTTTGGCGTTCTCGTATTCGGCGAGGCGAGCGATGAGGTCTTTTGGCGCTATTCTGTCGCTATCTCCCCACAAATAAACGTTCGATGGAGATTTCTCATCTGTATGTTTGACAGCCATGTATGCGCTTTGCCCTTCTTGTCGTCCAATTTGGTACTACGAATTGATCATGTATGCGGGCACTCTATCATAAATACTTTTTGGTTGATTAGATCGTTTTCGTGCACGACTGGTTTCTGAGAAAGTAACGAAATATTTGTGCATTGTTTTTGTGATTCTTTGAGCAGTTTGGAGTAAACTATTAACGTTATGGTTTCTCAAGTTCTATATCGTAAATGGCGGCCGAAAAAGCTCACTGAAGTTATGGGACAAGAGCCGATTACCCAGACTTTGCTTACAGCTTTGGAGCAGGACCGTGTTGCCCATGCGTATTTATTTACGGGTCCCCGTGGGACAGGGAAGACAAGTACGGCACGGATTTTGGCGAAAGCGATTAATTGCCTGGGAACCGATGGTCGTGGTGAACCAGATAACTCGTGTGCTGTTTGTGAAGAAATTGATCAGGGATCATTTTTGGATTTGGTGGAAATTGACGGCGCTTCCAATCGAGGTATCGACGATATCAAGGGGCTGCGTGAAAAGGCTGGATTTGCACCCGCACAAGCGCGGAGGAAAACATACATCATTGATGAAGTACATCAACTGACAAAACCAGCATTTAATGCCTTGTTGAAGACACTTGAAGAGCCGCCAGGCAATGTTGTTTTTATCCTTGCAACGACCGAGCCACAAGATATTCCATTGACGATCATGTCACGCTGTCAGCGGTTCGATTTTCGTCGTATTAATCTTGAGGCGATGACAAAACAGTTGACACAAATTGGTGACGCTGAAGGATTTCAGTTGAGTGCAGAAACATTACATGTTGTAGCGCGTGCCGCATCAGGGAGCTTGCGTGACGCAGAGAATCTATTGGAACAACTTGTCTTGGCCGTCGGTTCGTCTGCAACAGTGCAAGAAACACAGGAATTTTTTGGACTTGCGGGATCTGGACGCGGCCAGACGGTGATCCAAGGCCTGTTACACAACGATATGGTCGCGGCGATACAAAGCTTGAATCAACTAGATCAAGAAGGCGTCGATTTGGGGCAGTTGCAAAAAGAGATCGTTGAAGAATTGCGTATTTGTTTATTGATCAAAGCAGGTGTTCCCCAAGTCGTTGATCTTCAGGAACATGAGATAGCGCAGCGGAATGAAATGTTGGTAGGAACGGATATCGCGTCTCTTCGTATCTTGTTGGAGAAATTCGCGTCGCTTTCCGTTCCGTCTGGTAGTCCACCACTACCACTGGAAATGGCTATTGTAGCGGCCTGTCTTGAACGCCAAAAAGTGGAGGTGGTAAGCACAGTAGCTGACGCAGTTTCTGTTCCAAGTAAGAGACAGGAAAATCCAACTCCTAAAGGTTTTCCTAATGTGTCTGCTGCCGAAGACATGGCAGAAAAACCTAGTATTTCAAAGCCAGTCAAAGGCGAAAATGATTTGGCTAGCGACAACGAGCGACCTGTTGAACAACGTGATGTTGCCCCCGCGGATGAGCCGGTAGCGGCAACACCGGCACGACAATCGAGTGATGCCAGTGAGGACACGGATGTTTCTGATGTGGACACTGCACCAATTAATCCTGGTGATATAGAAGAGTTGCGCGCACGCTGGAATGAAGTCATCAATTCATTGAAGGGTTTTGGTTCCAATAAAAATCTTGATGCGATCTTGCGGAGCTCATCGATGCCGATGGAAATTAAAGGTGATGCGTTGGTGATCGGTTTCTATTACAAGTATCATAAAGAAAAAGTAGAGGATCCAAAGTATCGATACTTAGTCGAGCGGCGGATTACCGAATTCATGGGCACGCACTATACAGTGGAATGCGTTCTTGTCGACAAGCCCAGCTCGAGCGGACATGCTGTGCGAGCAGCTGTGGAACGCGGGGCACGCGTTGAACAAGCGCCTGACAACGCGATTGTAGAGAATGGAGAACCTAACGATGAATAAGAATATGATGCGTCAGATGCAGCAAATGCAAAGCCGCATGGCGAAGCTTCAAGAGGAACTTGGAGAATTGACGGTCCAGGGCACCGCGGGTGGAAGCGTTGTCAAGATAACGATTGATGGTCATCAAAACGTTCGTGACATTGAGATTTCGCCAGAAATTGTTGATCCGGAGCAAGTTGAAATGCTTCAAGATATCGTTTTGAGTGCGATTAACGATGCCGTCGAGAAATCAAAGAAACTTGCAGAAGATAAAATGGCATCGATAACGGGTGGTCTAAACCTACCGGGCCTATAGGCGGCAAGATTCGGTGAGTCGGGACCGATCATTTTGAAATGGTGAGAATCATCAATTGTTGTTTACCTGAATTATTGAGGCAGAAAGCAACTTTATGAGAAACCAAAAAATATACGAATCATGTTTGCACAATGACAAGTAATTTCATGCCTGCAGGCGGATCAGTTGCGCGGTTAATTGATGCTTTTAGTAGACTCCCTGGTATTGGTCCTAAGACCGCACAACGCTTAACCTATCACCTAATTCGAGCGTCGAGTGAAGAGTCCGAGTTGTTGGCCAAATCTTTGCTGGAAATGCGGGACCGTCTTCAGTTTTGTTCTCTCTGCCATAACATTTCGGAATCCACGATCTGTCCTATTTGTGCGAATACCAATCGCGATCAAGGGTTGTTGTGTGTGGTTGAAGAGCCACTCGATTTATTTGTAATTGAACGTGCGTCAGTTTATCAAGGTCTTTATCACGTATTACATGGAGTCATTTCACCTATGAATGGTGTTGGTCCTGAGGATCTCAAGATTCAAGAGTTGATAGATCGTGTGAAGGACGGAAAAATTTCAGAAGTTTTGGTTGCAACAAATTTGTCTCTTGAAGGTGACGCGACTGCAATGTACCTGCATGATGCGATCGATCCACTTGGGGTTCGCACGACACGCTTGGCAGGAGGCTTGCCTTCTGGAGGTGACTTAGAGTATGCCGATGAAGTTACTCTCTCACGTGCTTTGGAAGGGCGTCGTGAGTTGTGAGATGAAAGAGATTTTGTCCTAAAAGCGTTTGAAGCAGTGAGCTTTTATTATGCCAGGATCACTTCCAAAATCGACGTTATATCAAGCAGAGGTTGTAGTACTGCGATATATGTCGTTGGGAGAAGCAGATCGATTACTTGTCCTCTATTCGAAGGATTTTGGAAAAATCCGCGCTTCAGCTCGAGGGACTCGTAAGACAACAAGTAGAATTGCGGGTCATTTGGAGCCTCTTACACATTCATCGCTTTTGCTTGCGCGAGGGTCCAGCCTGGACATTGTAAGTCAAGCACAAACCCTCAAGAGCTTCAATCAAATACGAGATGATTTAGGGCGAATCGCAAACGGCCTTTACATTGCTGAAATAGTAGATCTATTTACAGAAGACGAAGAACCGAATGCAATACTGTTCCAATTGTTATTGGATACGCTAGACATGTTGTCTAGGGTGGACGTTGAACTTCTGCACCTCATTATCCATCGCTTCGAGATACAAATGTTGGGATTAATGGGGTATCGACCACAGTTGGATACATGCGCAGTGAATGGTGAGTCATTACCGCAAAATGTTCCATTATCTTTTAGTGTTGTTTGGGGGGGGGTGCTGTGCGAAAGCTGTGCTAGTCGTGATGGAACTGCACGCAAAATTTCTTCGCGAGGAGTGATGATTCTGAAAATATTGCAGCGAGGAAAGATGGAAGTGGTTGAAGAGATAGATATGACGAAAGAAGCGCGCACTGCACTTTCTGGTTTGTTGCGATGGTATATTCAAACTATTCTTGAGCGCGAAGTACAATCTGGAGCGTTTTTGGATTCACTGCAATAACGGCTCACATGGTGTGCCATAGATTCAAAGATGTTTGTTAGGGGTTTTCTTTTGCAATAGCAGTTTCTGTCGCGAAGGGTTTCCACAAACCTTGCCCCGTATTCCTAGCATGGTTTTGTAGAAGATCTAGCCCTGCAGCATATTTTAGATTTGGTGTGTTGGGGGTTGCATATGCTAAGCCTAGGGATACCATCGAAGCATTGATTAGCGTTCCATTTTCGGTCCAAGCATAACGTAGAAGAGTCCCGTCAGGATCTAAGTTGGCTTTGTCCCGCTCGAGGTAGATTGTTTCTTGGTCAACAAGCTCCTGATTCGCAATCCATGCTTGTAAGCTATAAGATTCTGGTTGTGCCCCATATTTATCAATCTTCGGGGCCTGAATCCCAATGTATTTTACAAGGTAGGTTTTGTTATCGATTTTGACTTCGATCGTGTCGCCATTGATTACGTTAGAGACATATCCTGCAACTAAATCAGACTTATCTGGTGCATTAAAAGTTGGATTCTTGCTTGAGGTTTCTGTGTCTGAAAAACGACAGGAGAGAAGCAGGCAAATCAATAGAATGCTAATGGTAAAAAGGATTACCTGTTTTTGAAGAAGGAATCTATTAATGGATAACATGTTGATTGAATGTTCAGCGGGCAACCGAAAATCGTGGCCTGATTTTGTGGCGACCCCGACCGGATTTGAACCGGCGATCTTTGCCGTGACAGGGCAATATGTTAAACCGCTACACCACGGGGCCGCGTTTAATGAACATGCGTGTAAGTTCGTACAAATATGCTACGTGTGTGGTTGTATCTAAGTCAAGGGATTTACACGAAAACTTTCTTGATTCTTGGCACTACCACCACTGACTGATGGAACAAAATGAACGTCGGAATCTTGATGCACAACTTCGAGAAGATCTCTGTCGACAACTTCTTGGTCTATGATGACAGCGATTTCTGCATGAATTTCATCCCCATCGATCAGTCTTTTTTTGAAACCAGGGTATCTGGAATCTAACCCATCAATCACTTGTCCGATATTTTGCCCAGAGATTTGGATCTGGTCGATCCCATCTGTTAAATGGCGTAAAAGGGTTGGTATATATACAGTGGCCATGAAGTCTCCATTTTGCAGTAATGTGTCTTGTTCTTGCTGAAGATCTCGTAGTTAAAAATTGAGTAATAGATCTTAGTGATCTTTTTGGGTCAGGCCTGCAATTATATTTCCTGGTGACATCGGGAGTGCTTGGTAGCGGACGCCGGTAGCTCGATACACTGCGTTCGCGACAGATGCCATTACGGGGACAATTGGGACTTCACCAACACCGCGAGCACCATAGGGATGACCTGGATTTCGTTTTTCAACAAGAACAGCTTCGATCATGGGCAAATCGAGTGAGGTGGGCATCCTATAGTCAAGAAAACCGGGATTCTGCATCACACCTTCGTCATTAAACACATATTCTTCGTTCAGAGCCCAACCAATACCTTGGGCGACACCACCTTGAATTTGCCCTTCAACATAACTTGGATGAATCGCTCGGCCTACATCTTGCGCTGCGGTGACTCGAAGGACCTGAACCTTTCCGGTCTCAGGATCGACCTCAACATCGACGATATCAGCTCCGAAAGCGGTTCCGACACCACGCGGTGTGATAGTTGCTTGCCCAATTACAGGGCCACCAACACGTTGGAGTCTCCCTGCAAGTTCTTTGAACGTTAATTTTTTATCGTTGTCGGATACGCTGCGAAAGGTTCCATCTTCATGCACAACTTGGTCAGGCGTAGTTTCAAAGACAGTTGCCGCACGTTCGATCAATTCTTTCAATACGCCCTGGGCTGCCTCATACGCTGCCCAACCAGATGCGAATGCAGTCCGACTACCAGCAGTGATGCTGGTCATTCCAACTGATTCAGTATCAGCTACGACAGGATGAATGTCTTCTGCCGGGATGCCAAGGACCTCTGCGGCGTGCATTGCAATTGCTGTCCGTGTCCCACCGATATCGACGGATCCTTCAACAAGGTTTACAGTTCCATCTCCATTAACGATTAATGAACAGCTTGAAGTCATCCCTGCATTTCCCCAATAACCGATCGCAACGCCGCGGCCTTGATTCGGTCCGTTGAGAGGTGATTTGTAGTGAGGGTGATTCTTAATCGCTTCCAGAGTTTCCTTCGCACCGATGACTCGATGTTTTGTTCCGTCAACTCGACTGTCATCTTCCTCGGCGACATTTAGTAGCCGAAAATCTATGGGGTCCATTCCTATGCTCTCGGCAACTTCATCAATTATGCTTTCCCCGGCATATGCTGCCTGTGGTGTGCCCGGAGCACGATACGCTGCAGTTTTTGGTTTGTTCACAATGACGTCAAAGCCTTCGATAAACGCGTTTTCTATGACATATGGCGAAAACATATTTTGGCATCCCGATGCAACTGAAGAACCGGGATATGCTCCGGCCTCATAGGATAATGACACATCGACAGCAGTTATCTTGCCTGTTTTCATGGCTCCTATTTTCACTCGCATATGAGTGCCAGATCCAGGTCCGGTGCCTTCAAAAACTTCTGCACGGGTCATTGAATATTTGACTGGTACCCCAGCCTTTTTCGACAATAAAGAGATCACGGGATAAATCGTTGATCCAATCTTTCCTCCGAACCCACCACCAATTTCGAGTGGTATCACTTTGATCGAAGAAACAGGTATTTGCAGAATGTTTGATGTCTGGTCTCGAACATTGAAATGGCCCTGAGAGCTACACCAAATGGTAAGGCTCTCATCTTCTTTCCATAGTGCTGTCGCGGTTTGCGGTTCAATATAGCCCTGATGCACCATTTGGGTTCTGAATTCACGTTCTACAACGGTGTCTGATTCCTCAAAGGCTTGCTGGGTATCTCCGATATTGAACCGGAAGTATCGAGCTACATTCGGTGGTGGGGCTTGATCACCCTCCATTGGTCTTTGTGGGAGATCGTCGTGTACGAGGGGAGCGCCTTCTGCCATTGCAGATTCTGTGTCCAAAACCGCTGGCAAAATTTCCCATGTAACCTTAATGGCTGATAGTGCTTCTTCAGCAATATATAGCTCAGTTGCTGCAACAGCTGCTACAGCATGTCCTTTATAGAGCGCTTTCGTTCGTGCCATCGCATTATCGCTTAGAAAGCGTAGGTTGGCAGCACCCTCGCCAAGATTTTGCATCTGTGACGGTGGTTCTGGCAAATCTTCCCCTGTTATGACTGCCTTCACTCCAGGTATATCAAGAGCTTGTTTCGTGTCAATCGAGACGATCCGGGCATGCGCATGAGGGCTTCGCAGAATTTTGACGTGTAACATTTTTGGCAGATTAATGTCTGCACCATATATCGCCCGTCCCGTCACTTTATCTACGCCATCATGGCGGATCGGACGCGTTCCAATGACTTTCTCTGTTGTTTTTTGTTCGACTGTCGTAGTTGTCGCCATCAGTTCCCTGCTTTCATCTCTTTCGCTGCATCGAGGACCGCACGAACAATTTTGTCGTATCCCGTGCATCGACACAGGTTCCCTGCTAGCCAGAATCGGACTTCTTCTTCACTTGGGTTCGGATTGCTATCAAGCAATGATTTGGACGATATGAGGAATCCTGGTGTACATATCCCACACTGCAAGGCTGCGTTTTCAAGGAATGCTTGTTGCAGTGGGTGTAATCCTCTCGGTGTTGCGAGTCCTTCGATTGTAGTGATATCTGCATCTTGAGCTTCGGCACCTAGCACCAAACATGAGTTGACTGTCCTGCCGTCCATGATGACGGTGCACGCTCCACAATTACCGTCATTACAGCCCTCTTTTGCGCCTGTCAGCATCAATCCATCACGAAGAGTTTCAAGGAGACTTTGTTGAGGGTCGACCAGAATTTCTGTGGATTCGCCGTTAATCGTTGTTTCAACATGTAGTTTTGCCATGTTTGCCCCTATTGGTTTTCTGCGCGTTCAATCGCGACTTTGAGTGCTCTTTTAGTTAATACTCCGACGAGATGAAGTCGATAATCAGCCGTTCCACGCATATCATCAATTGGTCGTGCAGCTTCTTGTGCAAAAATGGCAGCTTTTTCGACTGAATCAGATGCGATCTCTGTTCCTTTCAGTGCATCTCCCGCTGCTTCGACGAAGAGTGGTGTTGGTGCGACTGATGCAAGTGATATACGAGCGGATACAATAGATTTTTTCTCTGCATCTAGGACAACGGATGCTCCAACACCTACAACCGCGATGTCCATTTCGTTACGGGGAATAAATCGAAGGTAATGAGCACCTGCGTTAGATTCTGGTTCAGGGACGCTAAGCGATACAAGCAATTCACCAGGATTTAGTGCATTTTGCCCAGGTGCAGTGCAGAAATCCTCTGTTGCTATTTGTCGTGCTCCATTCGGGCCTTCTACATTTGCGACGGCTCCCAGTATTATGAGGGACTGAATCCCATCTCCACTCGGGGCGGCGTTGCAAAGAT
The DNA here is from genome assembly GCA_009392005.1 of SAR202 cluster bacterium. Taxonomy (GTDB): domain Bacteria; phylum Chloroflexota; class Dehalococcoidia; order UBA6926; family VFHL01; genus VFHL01. The sequence continues at coordinate 146,158 of VFHL01000002.1, read as the reverse complement.
TTCCTCCCAATGAGGCGCGACCCTGGATGCCGGTTCCTCCAATAATCGATACAGAGTCAACAAGCCCAGCATACGTTTTCTTGATACCCTCATCGTTGTAAATTCTGTAGCATGGAACTGAGGATCCAATTGTGAGGCCGTCTTTCTTGGAATGGGAAATTACGTTCGTTTCAGTCACTCCTTTAACGTCAATCACATTTCCAACAACATTTCGCCCTGCTCGCATTTGAACAATCAAATCAGTTCCACCGCTGAGCGCACGTGCGTCTTCCCCTCCAGCGTCAAGCGCGGATATTGCCTCTGCCAACGTGTTTGGTTTTACATATTCAAACGGCTTCATATGTATCTCTTTCTAATGCTAGATCTCAATTTATATTATACCCCTCGCTCTGGAATCTCGCTATGGAATCTGTCCTGGTCTTAAATCAGAGTTGTATAGTGCCTATTCGGGTATTTCTTAGGGTACCGATGGGTCAAAATCATTGCCGATATGACCTTCGCGCTCCAAGCGCGCATATTCTTTGTCATCGTATCCAAGGAGTTCCTTATAAACATATTCGTTATGTTCACCAAACATGGCAGGCGCTCGATGAATCTCGTTAGGTGTATTCTGCATTTTGAACTGGATTCCGGGATACAAGTGGGTTCCGGATTCAGCGTGTGTGAGTTCTTGAAAAAAATCCCGGGATGCTAGATGTGGATCTTCCAGCGAATTTTGATCATCGAACAGCATTCCGGCGGGAACACCGACTGCTTGCAATTCATGCATCAGTTTTTCGTCTACCTTGGTTTTTGTCCATTCGGTGATTAGCGTATCTAATTTGTCACGGTTTTTATATCGATTTGTGCTGTCGTTAAAGCGATCGTCATGAATTAAATCTTGGCGTTGCATTGTGTTGCATAGGAGCGCCCAATCTTTGTCGTTTCGACATGCGATGGCAATCCATCGATCAATTCCATCGCAAGGGTAAATGTTGTGTGGAGACATATATCGATCTGTGTTTCCCATTTGCGCCCATAGGCGATCATTCATAGTGTAATCCAAAATAAAATCACCAATCAGGGGCATAAAATTTTCTGCGGTGGCGAATTCGATAAGTTGGCCTTCTCCCGTCTTTCTCCGATGCATTAATGCCATGATGGTTGCGAAAACAGCCGCAGCGCCCCCTGCCGCATCAGCAGGGAAAACATCTGGTTGTTGACCGGGTTCAGTATCTGGATACGATCTGATGAGTGTATGACCGGCAATTGCTTCCATGTGGCTGCCAAGCCCACGAAAATCCCGATATGGTCCAGTTAGACCATATCCGGGCATGCGTAGCATGATCAGGGCTGGATTGGTCTGTGAAAGTGTTTCCCAGGAAATCCCAAATTTATCCATGGTAATGGGAACATTGTTCTCAATGAATACATCGCTTTTCTTGATAAGCTTGTGAAAGATCTCGATTCCTTCAGGTTTAGTCATGTCCAGTGTTATCGCTAATTTGTTGCGCATATGAGCGTTGGTTCGAGCTAATCGGTTGAATGGACGTTCACCAGGTTCCATGTTCGGCCATGAAAAAATTCTTTGTGATCTGTTTCTTGAAAGAGTGGATTCATCAGCGCGTGCGACGTATCGAGTTGAACGGAAGATACTCTCAATCCGAATAACTTCCGCTCCCCAGTCGCCCAAAAGCTGTGTCGCGTATGGGCCAGCCCATGCATTCGTTATAGCGACAACGCGAATTCCGTCCAACGGTAAAGAGTTCATTTTCTAAATGACTCCTTGCGCTTGTAGTGCTTGGATCTCATCGTTTGAATATTTGAGTTCATTTTGCAGGATGTCATTTGTGTGTTCTCCGAGCAGCGGAGCACGGACTCTTTCAGGGTTGGGTGTGGCGTGGAGTTTGAAAGGAAAACCAGGATATTTGACAGACCCTGTTTCAGGGTGCTCGATCTCTTGCCAATAACCTCTTTGGATGTAATGTGGATCATTTAACAGATCTTCAATGGTGTTGATAGGAGCGCCAAGCACTCCTTGCTCTTGACACATGTTTCGCAAATCTGTTTTTGTATGCTCCAACATCCAAGGAATGAAGAAACTATCAAACAGTTCAAGCGTTTCGGGTCGATTCAAAGCATTTGGATTGTTCCATGGTGGGTGAATCAGGTCTTTTCCTTTTCCAATCATTTTCATCAATCGTGGAAATCGAATGGCTCCTGCGGCGGAGATGTGGAAATAGCCATCTTTGCAGCGGAAAACCCCATTCGCAATACCCATTCCGGGATTCCATTGACGTTTCGAACTCTCATTGGTGTACGAATACGCTACGAGATCGTTCGTGCTACGATCGATTGCACCTTTCCACGTTTCAAAGAAAGAAACATCCACATGTTCGGGTGCACCAGTTAATTCGCGATTCCAAATTGCGAGTGCGGTTGCCGTTGCAGCTAAATTACCTGTTTGGAAGCTCGCGATGCGCCCGGCGATTTTCAATGGATATTTATGCTCTTGGCCGCTCGTTTTCATTGAAGCACCCATTGCGTATAAGGTTAAGTCTGTGCCTTCCCAGTTTTTATAAGGTCCTGTTTGGCCGAAATTTGTGACAGACGTGACGATGATTTTCGGGTTAATTTTCACAAGATCTTCATAGCCAAGGCCCAGATTTTCGAGATAGCCAGGCTTGAAACTTTCGACAACGATGTCACTACTTTTTGCGAGTTCACGTATGATGTTTTGTCCCTGCGCTGTTTCGATATTGGTGGTCATGGAGCGTTTGTTGACATTGAGGTGCAGGAAAAGACCGCTTTTTTCAGGGTGATTCTCATCGTGAAAAAAAGGTCCTTCGTCGCGGGCTGGATCACCTGAAACCGGCTCGATTTTAATAACATCGGCACCATAATCTGCGAGCATTCGTGTGCAAAAAGGTCCCATATATAAACTTGTCAGGTCTAGCGCACGGTATCCCGTCAGTGGTATATCTGCCATGGGCATCTCCTAACCAGTTGAGATTGATTGTCAGGAACGATTGGATTATGCCATATTGTTCCTTAGACTGAAAAGGAATCTGGTTAAGAATTGCCTAATCTAGGGACGAATAATGGCGCTGGATTTAGACAAGAGATAAGTTCGGCCTGACATCCATGCTCATGTTCGATGGTGCGCCAGCTTTCGATTGAAAGAATGCACACGCTGCGATCATTGCACCATTGTCCGTACACAGGACAGGACGGGGGCAATAGACAGGAACTGGTGCTTGCCGGATCATTTCCTCGCGCAATACTCCATTAGCGGCAACACCGCCTGAAATGAGAATTGCTTTTGCGCGCACCTCCCGTGCAGCTGCAACCGTTTTTCCGACTAGAACCTCTACAACAGATTCTTGGAAGCCTGCGGCAATTTCTGCTATTCGATGCTCGGGAATAATTTCACCTTCTGCTTCTGCCATCCTGAGCACCGCGGTTTTCAGTCCGCTGAAACTGAAATCGTGGCTTCCCCGGAGCCATGGTCGTGGCAATTTTGCTGGATTTGTCGTCTCACGGGCAGTTTTTTCGATAATCGGGCCACCAGGGAAGCCAAGCCCCAACACTCTGGCGCTCTTGTCAAAAGCTTCCCCCGCGGCATCGTCACGTGTGCGTCCAAGAAGTTGGTACGAGCCAAAATCGTTCATTAGCACCAAATCTGTATGCCCGCCGGATGCGATTAGTGCTAAAAGCGGGAACGGCGGGTCCTCCCGTTTCTCTCCATCCCATTGCCCCTCAGCAAGCCAGTTTGCATATATGTGTCCTTCAAGATGATTAATTCCCAGGATTGGTAACTCACGTGCGAAAGCGATAGATTTTGCTAGATTGACTCCGACGAGAAGAGAGCCCGCTAAACCAGGTCCTTGGGTTACTGCGATTGCATCAAGGTCGTCCCATCCTATGTCTGCCTCACTAAGCGCTTGCTCGATGACGGGGAGAAATTGTAAAAGATGTTGGCGTGACGCGACTTCTGGAACGATCCCGCCAAATCGTGCATGAATTTCGACCTGCGAGGCGATCACATTCGAACGTAAAATGTGCCCATCCTCAACTACGGAGGCGGCACTTTCATCACAAGATGACTCTATTCCCAGGATTTTCATTACAGGTGTCTTATCCTCTCTTATAGCGTGTTAAGGCGGTACAGAAAACTTGGCTCCTCTCGTTGAGAGTGTTTTATCTTACGAAGCTGGTTTGAAAGATCATTTAGCCCCTGTTTTACATCCACAGGCGAATCCAAAGGTGTCGTAAGAACATTTCTCGACGTCCACTCTGGCCCACGCGCAACTCATTATGCGCGCTATTGTTGAAACTAGTCTAGCCTTTATCTGAAAAAATCAGACAGTTATTTCAGTTGAATTGGAAATCATGGAACATGAGGAGCATAGTCCATACCAATGTGCCCATCTTGCTCGAATTGGCTGTATTCCTCATCAGAGTATTTGAGCAATTCTTTATAAACGTATTCATTGTCTTCGCCGAGGCGAGGCGCAGGTCGCCGTATTTTGAGTGGAGTTTCTGAGAATTTGAAGAACATACCTGGGTATCGATGCACACCAATTTCTGAGTGGTTCACTGCCTCGAAATATCCTCTTGCTTCAAGGTGAGGGTCTCTTACGGCATCTCCTGCGTCCATCACTGGGCCAGCTGGTACTCCATGGCTTTGTAGCAAGTGCATTGCATCGAAATGATCTTGCTCTTTCGTCCATGATTGGATGTGTTCGTCTAAGGAATCCTGATTTTCCCATCGCGATCCAGTTGATGCATAGTTTTCGTTTTGCGTCCAAGTAGGATTTCCAATTGCTTCGCAAAATCCATTCCATTCAGCATCATTTGTGACCGTAATATTAATCCAGCGATCCTCTCCCTTCGTCGGATATGTTCCGTGAGGAGCTGCTGACGGATGACGGTTGCCTGGATTTTCTGTTATGCGCCCGTTCATGGTGTAGTCGAGGAATGGGGCTCCAAGGATGTTGAGGATATTCTCCGCGAGCGCGAGGTCGATCATTTGACCTTTACCGGTTTTCTTTCGGTGATATAGGGCTGCTGTTGTGGCGAATGCAGCTATTGTTCCTGCATTTGCATCTGCCGGGAAGACCCATGGGATGTGTGAAGAATCCATGTCTTGGTATCCGGAAAGTGCTGACCGACCAATGTGTCCTTCTGCAGTCGATCCAAAAGTCCTCCAATATGCGTATGGACCATGTGTCCCCCAACCGGGCATCCGCACCATGATAATGTCTGGTTTGATCTTCTTTAGCCAATCATATGTAATCCCTTTGCGTTCCATGTAGTCTGTTGCATGGTTTTCAATCAGAACATCACTTTGTGCGACCAGCTTTTCTAGAATCTCTAGGCCCTCTGGTTTTTTAAGATCTACTGTCATACAAAGTTTGTTGCGGCTATGTGCATTGAAACCAGCACCACGGTTCCATGGCCTTTCTCCAGGGTCACCATCAGGGTAGGCTCTCCTTTGTATTGGGGAGGTTTCCATTTGTTCCTTCGTTATTTTCGCGCGGGTTGTTCGCGCACCTGTCCCTATTTCTTGGATAGATTCGATTCTGATGACTTCAGCTCCCATGTCCCCTAGCTTTGCTGTTGCGGCTGGTCCTGCTATAACAACAGTGAAATCGATAATACGGATTCCATCTAGTGGTAGCTTTGGCATGTCTCGGCCTCATTTCTATGCGTATGTTTGATCAATTGGATCATGGGATTCCCCGATTAAATAACGCCGTTTTGCTTGAATTGAACGATTGCTTCTGATGTGTGACCAAGATCTTTCAAAATCTCTACATTGTGCTGTCCGATGAGGGGTGCGGGTCGCCGAAGCTTCCACGGTGTTTGTTCCATGACGAAAGGCCTTCCAAGAGACCGTATGGATCCCATGACGGGATGATCAATGTCGGTGAAAACGCCTCGTTCATTCAGATGACGGTCGTTAAACACGCCCTCCATATCGTTGACTGCTGCACAAATCAGCCCATTCTCCTCACCGAGTTGAATGATTTCTTGTTTAGTGTGATCCATCGACCATCCAATCAGTACAGCTTCAAAAAGATCGCGTAAGTCGGGGTCGCTTGCCCCTGCGGGTGTTAGAAATGCAGGATCCTGAAGTGGCTCTGGGTCTCCCATCATTTTGACTAATCGTGGGAACATGATGTTCCCACTTCCCGCCATAACAAAGTATCCATCTTGGCAGGGGAAATATCCTGTCGCGAAGCCTCCACCCATTGATTCGCGCCCTCCGACTTCTCCTGAATATTCATATGAAAGAAGAGCGGCAATTCGGCGGTCTACGCTTCCCAAAAGCGTTTCCATGATTGAAACATCTACGTGTTGCCCGACATCATTGAATGTTGCCCCGTATAATGCTCCCATGGTTCCGGCTGCTGCTGCACCACCGCCTTGGAAAACGGCGGTGGGAATACCATAGCTTACGGGTTCTCGATCGGGAACTCCGGCGTTGTACATTGCACCGCCCATACCATAGATGATCAATTCGGTTGCCTTGAATTCGGCGTATGGGCCAGTTTGGCCGAAACTACTTATTGACGTCATGACCAGATTAGGGCGTATTGTTTTTAGCTCATCGTAGCCGAGCCCGAGGCCAGCCATGACATGTGGTCTGAAGCTTTCGACGACCACATCAGCCGTAGCCACGAGGTCTTTAAAAATTCGTTTTCCACCCTCCGATTTCAAATTTAGGGTGATGCTGCGCTTGTTTGTGTTTAAGTGAAAAAAAAGGCCACTTTTTTCCGGATGAGGGTCATCATCAAGGAATGGGCCGATAGATCGAGTTGGATCTCCTGTCCCTGGTTTTTCAACCTTGATCACATCAGCACCATAATCAGCGAGCAGTTTTGTGCAAAACGGACCAGAATAGTGGTGCGTGAGATCAAGTACACGAACGCCTTCTAAAGCCATTTCTGTTGTCATTGCAGACTCCTTCTCATCCACAAGTTGTCATAAAGTATAGTCTCCGCAAACTATAAACGTCCAGAAATCAGGACGCTCTGGTGATTATCTGATCTTTGACCGATCTTTTGCAAGAGATGATTTTGTTTCGCGGAGTAGTTATTGTTGGTATTTTTGCATGCCTAATTGATATGAGAAGGTTAGCGCATAAAATGCGCTAAATGAAAAATCATGAGTCAAACTTATCTGGCCTTAGTGTAACCTATGGATAAAAAGACGGGCTTGTTATGCGTATAAAAATTCGCTTATTTGCAGTGTTGAGAGAAAAGGCAGGGTTTGACGAGATTCCTTTGGATGTAGAGGAGGGATCGACGGCGGCTGAAGTGGCCCAAATTCTTATGAAGAAATATCCGGCACTTCGTCCAATGGCTGATATCGCGTTATTTGCTGTGAATACTGAGTACGTTGATGCGAACTACTTTTTGACAGAAAACGATGAATTAGCTCTTATCCCGCCTGTCAGCGGTGGAATGCAGCGCGCGCATATCACCCCAGATATCCTTGATACAAAGGCCATTACTCAATCAGTACACAAACCAGAATATGGTGCTGTAACTACATTTGAAGGCGTTGTTCGTCAACAAAATTTGGGACGAACAGTCGCATATCTTGTTTATGATGCTTACATTCCTATGGCGGAAGCGGAGATGGAGCGTATTGCGATCGAAGCAGAGGAGAAATGGGGATCTATGGGAGTGTCAATGTCGCATCGGACCGGCCGACTCGAGATAGGTGAAGTAAGTATTGTTGTTGCTGTGGCGAGCGGCCACAGGAAAGAGTCATTTGAAGCATGTCGTTATATTGTTGATCAAATCAAGACGCGCGTTCCCATATGGAAAAAAGAGATTTGGGAAGATGGGGAGGAATGGATTGGCACTTCGGGTAGTAGTGCTGAGTAAATTTCTTCGTACGGTGTTTTAGAGGTTCATTTGTTAAATTTGCGACGTGGTGTCCCTTTTCTTCTTCTTTTGGCGATTGGACTGATTCCTGTTGGTTTCGGTATTCGTCTGATGATCAATGATGTTGAATCGCAATCCTCTCAAAGCTCTTTGGAATCGATTTCCAATGAGTTTTTTGCGTCTAATCTGAGCGATATAGAGGATTGGGTGAATGAGCAGCCGATGACTCTAAAGGAGTTACGTGGCAATGTGATCCTTCTAGATTTTTGGACGTATAGTTGTGTGAATTGTATCCGTACTTTGCCATATCTTCGTTCATGGTATGAACGATACGGTGATGATGGGTTAATGATTATTGGTATACATAGTCCTGAATTTGATTTTGAAAAATCTTTACCGAATGTTAAGAGAGAAGTGCGACGCCTCAATGTTCCATGGCCGATCGCATTAGATAATGCGAGAAGCACTTGGCGTGAATATGGGATTCATGCATGGCCAACTAAGATTCTGATCGGGAAAAATGGGAGGATTCGGCATCGATATGCGGGAGAAGGAGCGTATAGCGATACCGAAAAACTGATTCGAGCATTACTTGAAGAAGATGGATATGTTTTAGACCGATTGTATGCTGAAGCGCCAATTGAACCGAATTTCAGTGAATATCGAGGGATTACACGTGAGATTTATGGAGGTGCTCTTTGGGCAGCGTATAATTTCCCACCATACTTGGGAAACGGCAAAGCAAGTAACGTGGATGCCACAGAATTTGTTGTTCCTGATAAACGTGTAAGAGGGTCGTTCTACCTTCAGGGAATCTGGCGTCAAACGGATGAAAGTATTGTGCATTCTCGGCCATCGCCAGATTTCGAAGATCATATTTTGGTTTCATATCTGGCAGGCGAAGTAAATAGTGTTCTGCAAAACCTAGGCACCGATACTTTTAAAGTGCAAGTCATGTTGGATGGATCTCCAATACCCCGCGAGTATCGTGGGTCAGATGTTTTGTGGGATGCCGAGAAACAAAAAACCTATGTGATGGTCAAAGATGATCGAATGTATCAAATCATAGATTCAGACAAACCAGGATCCCATGAATTACTCCTTGCTCCAGAATCGGAAAATTTCGCGCTACACACATTTACTTTTGGGCCGTAAATTGCGGTGCTGATGTTTTTCTAGGAACTACCTATTCATTTTGGTTGTTTGGCATTCAACAGAATGGTACGCTGAACGGGATAAGAGGCTGGTTTTTGCATCCATCGCGGGACCATATTCTTTGCTATGAAGCTTCCTATTATTATAACGACGTAAGGTAGTGTAAAAATGAGTCAATTCGTTAACAAATTGAAAAATATTTCAGAAGGTGGCGGGCAGCCACCGATGGGATTTGGGAGAGCATTGGAAGATAGTGAACTGAAAGTTTTGCCTTTGGTTCACCTCGCGAATGTTACGGCAAAAGCGTTAAAAGAAGCAGTTGATGCGGGTGGTACATTTTTTATATTGCCTGGTAATGACGTGATTGGTTCGAAGAAATTGCCAGCTGGATTGAAGAAAGTGACGTGGGGAGCATTTTTGGATGCAGCAACTGATGAAAAGGTGGCTGTTTTAAAAGAAAAAGGGTGTGATTTCTTTATCTTTCCATTATCGGGGACATCGGTATCTATTCTGCGTGATGAAGATTTAGGAAAAGTTCTCATAATCGATTCCGACATTGATGATCGAACCGTACGGGCAGTTGGCACTCTTGTAGTTGATGCAGTCCTTGCAAAAGTGGATGTGCAAGCTGAGGTTACTTTGGAGAACCTGCTAACCTATACCTTTATTGGCTCACTTGCAGGGGATTATTTTCTTGTAGACTTGCCGCATACATGGACAGATAGCGTTTTGGAAGAATTGTATGACAATGGTGTGACAGGTGTTGTTGTTTCGTTTAACGAAATGGACGGTGCGGACGACATTAAACGATTGAATGAAGCGATAAAAAATCTTCCTGCTAGGAGACGTGATCGGCAGAAGGATCGATCACCTGTATCTTCGTTAACCTCTCAAATTGCTGAGAATGTCGATATTGCAGAAGATGCGGCGCCCGAAAACGCCCTCTAATCGTGCGCAGACACCTGTTGTACAAACAGTAATCTGGGCCCAAAGTGGGCTACGGTTTCAAACTTGGAAATTGATCATTGTACCCGTCTTAAAGCAGGATATAGTGTATACATCAATATTGCTGTGACCAGGCAACCCACGCCAAATATGATCTGGGTAATCTGAACACCCATTGCACCCGCTGCGATACCGGCAAGTGCTCCCCCAAGTGCAGTCATTGCACGATCAAGGCTCAAAACCCCCATTACTCGTCCACGCATAGCTTCAGGAGCTGATTCTACGAGAATTGCATTCATAAGTGGGAAAAAAAGTGATTGCCCAGCGCCTAGGAAAATTACGACAATGAAAGCAAGTACTACAGAGTTGAGATATGTGACTCCTGAGAACAGGATAAGTAGGGCACCAAAAGCTGCAAGGAATCCAAGCATAAGAGTTCCCCTGTTACGGGTTGGGCTAAACGTCGCAAGACCGAGGGCACCAATGAGGCCGCCGATGCCCATTACGGAGACCATGAAGCCAAAACCGGTTTCTCCAATTCCTAGAACTTGTTTTGCGAACAATGGTGCGAATACCTGCATAAATGCCATCCCAAATAGGAAATAGCCTAATCCGATGATCAAAACACCGCGGATTGTTGGGTCTGCTGCTGAGTACCTGAATCCATCTGCCAAGTCGCTACCCATGCGGCGGGCACCTTGGTAACCGGATCGCTCGTGATCAGGAGGATTCAGCATCCATGTAAAGATCAGAGCAAAAATGTATACAAAGACGATTACGATAAATGGAGCGGCTAAACCGTAAAAGCCCATCAGTAGTCCTGCACCTGAAGCTCCGATGATGCGCATGGCCGTCATACTGCCAGTGCTTAGCGCCATGGCGTTCACCACCAAGTTTTCAGGCACTATCGATGGTATGATCGCGCGTCTGGCAGGTTGATCGAAAGCCATTGCAGCGCCTCGGAGGAAACTGAACACGTAAATGTGCCAAATTTCTACTATACCTGTCGCAACTATTAAGGCAAATATGATGCTTAGGACAAAGACCATCACCTTAGTTGCAACGAGAATCGTTCGTCGATTAAAATTATCTGCGAGTACACCTGCAAGGACACCAAGAAAGACGGCAGGAATTGTACGGGCGAGGATGACCATACCTAGATGTATGGCGGAATCTGTGAGAGCCAAGATGAGTAGTGGTCTCGCCGTTTGTTCCAGCCATAAAGCGGCAGCATGCGTGATTTGTCCAAGCCATAGAAGAGTAAAATCACGATATTTCAGCGAAGCGAAGGTACCTTGAAGGGTCGCTCCTTTGAAATTCAATCCTCCACGATGCCCTGTGTATGCACTAGCACTTTCAGGTTTGGATTGCGTTTGGGTGTCAGATGTCGTCTCTTCTGGCATCAATCAAGCTTCCTGATGCTTGGAACAAATATCAGGAATAAAACCGAGCAGATCACCAAGGCTATCGCCAGGCTACCCACCGCCATTTGTACACCAACTTGTTCGGCTATAATTGTTGTAAAGAAGACGCCAAAACTTGTCAAACCAAATTCCATCATGTAAAGACTCATTACACGCCCGCGATATGCATCTTTCACATAGTATTGAAGCAATGTGTTTGCCAAGGTCATGCGTCCAGTTTGCCCCACACCGACGAAGATGATCATTGCGACTGAAGACCACCATAGTGATGAAAAAGAGAAGCCAGTTAATGCAATACCGAGCACGATACCACTGCACAAAAACATCAAACCACGTTTCTTATTCGGCAAAGACGCCAACACCAGGGATCCTGCTATCGCGCCAATACCCGAAATACTCATTAACAGTCCGCCTCCACTTTCCCCAACGTCAAGGATGTCGATGGCGAATACGGGCATAAGGAACATGTAAGGCATCGATAGTAATACCATTACGAGGGTAAGCGCTAGAATCATAAGGATGATATGTTGGTTTCGAACATATTTTAAGCCTTCAATAACATCTCCAAGCGCACCGCGGCTTTCGAGCCGCATCGTCCCTGTTTTGGGCATCAAGGCGATGAATATAACGGCAACTACGTATAGTCCGGTCATGGTGTAATAAACAGCTTCATACCCGAAACCAGCGATCATAAATCCAGCTATTGCGGGGGCAAACAGTCGTAGACCGTTCATCCCCATGGTGTTCAAGGACAGGGCATTCATGAGCTGTTCTTCACCGACAATCTCCGGGATGATTGCTTGCCGCGCTGGCATCATCAAGCCCATTATGATGCCTTGAACTAATGAAGCAGCGATGAGGATCCACCAGGAATTCGGGATGTCTGGAGTCATGATATCTACCGCGAGCAAGAATGCGATTACAACTGAGACAACTGCAGATGCTGCTTGACCCCAGAGTAGGACGGTTTTCTTTTCGACGCGGTCAGCGATAACACCGCCAAATAATGAGAAAAGAAGCATTGGCACAGAATTCGCGAGAGCCATGACACCCAGCGCGATGTAGGATCCGGTTAAATAGTAAACCAGAAAAGATCTCGCCATCATTTGCATGTTCATGGCACCCATTTGCCCAAGCATTGCAACGTAATAAAGGCGGAAAACGGAGTTCTTAAACGATGTAAACGTTCGCAGATCTCTCAGAGAGAGTCCACCACCGCCCATGCCGCCACCCATTCCCATACCAGCCATGCGGGGGGGTGCGGCGGGTGGCCTCGCCCCATTACCTTCTGTTAGTGAATTCTCAGTGGTGGTAGATTCTTCTGGGCTGCTTGCAGACCCTGTCGTTACCTCGCTATTGTCATCTTCTGGATTTGCCATTAATTAACTGCCTCTATACATTTACTTGCTGTATTTCTTCTCTAGTTTTCTTGTATGCCAATCTTTTGTTTATCATTTGATTCTGTATTGCCTGGGGAGTTATTACTGTTGACCGCGGTCGCAGCATTGCGAGCTCCTTCCAGTACGATCTCCATTGCGTGAAACACAGTCTTCAGCTCTTCCTTACTTAGTGGTGTCAAACGGTCTTCCCATCGCGATCTTCGATCTGCTAGCAGCTTTTCCGATAAGTCTTGTCCTTCTTCGGTCAACTTGCAGCGTACGGATCGTCGATCATCGGGGTCGGTCCAGCGTTCAACGAGGTTTTTCTCGATTAGTCGATCCATTAATCCGGTTGTGGTTGAAAGAGAAATTCCAAGAGTAGACGAAAGGCTACTCATTCGTGGCGTTTCTTCCTCCTTCACAACGAATAATGCTCGTAATTGTGGCATCGTGAGATCAACTGTGAACGCGTCTTTCGCAATGACAGATGATCCTGTTCGCGTCACTTCCTCGATTATGTTTGCAACACGCGCTAACAGGTCGGGACGAGATTGTGGCGACTGTTTCTTTGTCACCGTTTCCTCCAATACAAGAGCGGTTGTCCATTATTGCAGACAACTGATTGTTGCCTTTAGCAGTCATTGCATAGTCGCCTGATTATGGGCGATGAAGTGGGTCGTCAATCGCCTTGCGATTATGCTTCCACAGAAGCTCACTTTAAGGCAATTACTTCTCATGACAGAAACATTGTTATGGGCGGAAAGTTTCCATTACAAAAAACTTCACCCAGGCGAACTATTTTAATGTATGGATCAAACTAAGTCAAGGACCTGTCCTATGCGCGCGTTTCTTCCATGGATGTTTGTTTGTGGTATAAGTTGAGTCATATGATATCAATAATAGTGATAGAAAATATATCATGTATTATGATTTGATATAATGTATTAACATTGACAATGATAATTATATGTTATACACTCCCTATCCGAATTGAGTATGGCAAATATGAATGAACTAAAGAGGATCAGATGACCAGTCGGGATTACTATCAACTATTGGGGGTACAGCGAGGAGCCGGTCAAAAGGTGATTCGCCAAGCGTATCGACGTCTTGCCCGTGAGTATCATCCAGATGTGAACCCAGGTGATACTCGCGCTGAACAAAAATTCAAAGAGATTAACGAGGCATATGAAGTGCTGTCTGACCCTGACAGTCGGCAAAAATATGATCGATATGGCGATCAATGGAAAAATGCTGATCAATTCGGAGCACGCCGGCGAGGTGGGGGATTCAACCCGCATGGGAGGATGGGAAACAACTTTGAGTTTGATTTAGGAGGTCTGGGTTCTGACGATATTTTTGGAGGGTTGTTTGGGGGCGGACGTCGACAACCACGTAAGGGTGAAGATATTGAAGTAAAGACGTCTATAACGTTGGAAGAATCATATACAGGCACTGTTCGGACTGTACAAAAGAGGAATGAACAAGAATCCGATGGACAATCACGTCGTATTGAGGTGGTTATCCCGACAGGCGTTCGTGATGGGGCACGAATTCGCATATCAGGAGCAGGTAGAGGAGGGACGTCTGGGGCCGGTCCGGGAGACATGTTCGTAATTGTCGCGATTGTAAAGCATTCACGTTTCGAACGTAAAGGCGATGATTTGCATGCACAGATCGCTGTTGAAATGGTTGATGCAGTCCTTGGAGGTGAAGTCGTCATTCCAACAATTAAAGGAGTTGATTTGGCATTGAAAATCCCACCGGAAAGCCAAAATGGACAAGTTTTCCGTTTGGTTGGTCAGGGCATGCCGCATGGTAATGATGAATATGGTGATCTTTACGCTCATTTAAACGTTACTCTTCCGATGAACCTGTCGGAACGTGAAGAAAAATTATTTCAAGAAATGCGCGATTTACGCGCGGATTGAGTGATACATGACTTATGAAAATCAAGATCAGGAACCAGCATTTGTAATTAGCGTGGCGGCGCGGATGGTTGGTCTCCATGCCCAAACGTTACGTTCTTATGAACGTTTGGGATTAGTCACACCAGAGCGTTCGCGAGGAAATAGACGGTTCTATTCGCGAGAAGATATTGAGCAACTTCGGCATGTGAAGAGCCTGCTTGACGCTGGGGTGAATCTTGCGGGAGTTGAGATGGTGATGAAGGCGACCGAACGTATCGCTAAATTGCAAGAGCAGATCCAGAGTTTGGAGGATGAAGTGTATCGATTACGGCGGGGGAGGCAACAGTTTCTGTTATCTCAACCAGCGGGTGATGAGAAGAGAGGAATGAAGAAAAATGATGCGTGAAGAAAATTTTACTGAACAAGCCTGGGATATCTTGGCTGAATCTCAACAGGTTGTGGCCGAATTTCAGAGTAGTCAATGGGATGTTGAACACATTTTCTTGGCGCTTCTACGCCACAAAGGTGGATTGGCGTCAGATGTTTTGACCAAAATGGGCATTGAAATTCAATCTGTTGAAAGCCGTATTGTGTTCACTTTGAATCAAATACCGAAACTATCAGTTCAACCGACAGGGGATCAGATTTTTGCGACTCCTAGAGTCCAGACTTTGATTCAGCAAGCAAAAGCAGAGGCGGAACGATTGCTAGATGAGTATATCGGTGCGGAGCATCTGCTTATTGCGCTTGTCCAAGATCAACAGGGCGAAATTCCTAATATCCTCAAAGATTTTGGTATTGATAAGGAACGTCTCTATGCTGCCCTTCAGGAGGTACGCGGCTCGTCTCGCATTGAGAGCCCGACAGCAGAGAGTCAATACCGTGCGTTGGAGAAATACAGCGTTGATCTGACCGCTTTAGCGGGGGAAGGGAAACTAGATCCTGTCATAGGCCGTGATGTCGAAATTCGTCGAGTCATGCAAATTCTTACGAGACGTTCAAAGAATAATCCTGTTGTTATTGGAGAGGCTGGAGTTGGTAAGACTGCGATCGCAGAGGGGTTGGCTCAACTGATCCAATCGGGAAACGTTCCCGAGTCTTTACAAGATCGTCGTGTCCTTGCGTTAGATATGGGAGCGTTAGTAGCAGGATCCAAATTCAGGGGTGAATTTGAGGAACGGCTTAAGTCTGTGCTAAGTGAAATACGAGATGCCAAGGGCGAAATCGTTTTATTCATTGACGAGATACATACTGTTGTCGGTGCGGGAGCATCAGAAGGTGCGTTGGATGCATCAAATATGTTGAAACCTGCTCTTGCACGAGGCGAATTGCAGGCTGTTGGCGCGACAACTTTAGATGAATATCGCCAACGTATTGAAAAAGATGCTGCATTGGAGAGACGATTCCAACCCGTTTACCTTGATGAACCATCACTTGACGATACCATCAAGATGTTGGAGGCATTAGCACCACGGTATGAAGCGCATCATCGTGTACGGTACGAACATGATGCTTTAGTTGCTGCGGCAAGATTGAGTCAACGGTACATTACTGATCGACATTTACCTGACAAAGCTATCGATTTGATTGATGAAGCAGGCAGTAAGATTCGTATTGATGCAGAAAGCCTTCCTGAACATCTGAAGAATTTAGAAGAACGGTTGAATCATTTGGAGAATGAAGAGACTGCGGCAAATCAAAGATCGGATTATGAAGAAGCGGCTCAAGCGAGGTCAATTAGGCTTGGTTTGGAGAAAGATTATCAGAGAGAATTAGATCAATGGAAAAAAGAGAAGAACATTAAAGATTCTGTGACGGTAGAAGATATAACATCAATCGTGGCTGATGCAACGGGTATTCCTAGCACGAGGATGCTTGAGGAGGAATCCGAGCGTCTTATGAAAATGGAAAACGCGCTCCATGAGAGGATCATTGGGCAAGATCGCGCTGTTGTTGCGATCGCAGATGCGTTGCGACGAGCCCGTTCTGGCCTGAAAGATCCGCATCGGCCTATTGGCAGTTTCATTTTTCTTGGTCCGACCGGGGTTGGGAAAACGGAACTTGCAAAGGCATTATCTGAATTTCTTTTCGATGAAGATGAGGCTCTTGTGCGGATCGATATGTCCGAGTATATGGATAAGCACACGATTTCCCGCATGATCGGGGCACCTCCGGGTTTTGTCGGTTATGATGATGGAGGACAGTTGACTGAATTGGTGCGTCGCCGACCTTTCCAGGTTGTTTTGTTTGATGAGATAGAAAAAGCACACCCAGATGTGTTTAATATCCTTCTACAGATACTCGAGGATGGTCGCCTTACGGATGGTCATGGTCGAACAGTCGATTTTCGGAATACAGTCATTATCATGACTAGTAATCTTGGTACAGAACAGTTAAATCAAGAAACGATTGGATTTCAGGTCGATGGTACAGCCAAAGACGATTTGCAGCGATTACATGCCGCAGTTGAAACGTCACTGAAACGAGCGTTCCGTCCGGAATTCCTTAATCGTTTGGACGAGATTATTGTCTTTGAACCTCTCACTGATGAGGATATTCTGAGTATTGTTGATTTGCAATTTCATGAGGTATCCAAACGATTATCAGATCGAGGTATTTCGGCTGAATTAACAGATACGGCGCGACATTGGCTTGCGAAAGAAGGATATTCCGCAGTTTTTGGTGCACGGCATTTGCGGCGTACGGTTCAACGACATATCGAGAACCCATTGTCTAGGAGTCTTCTTGAGGGCGAATTTGATGAAGGTGACCATATTCTAATTGATGTCGAAGAGCTCACTTTGATTTTTTCCCGGAAGGCGCGTGAATTACAGTTGGTTTGAAGAATATGATGTGCATGGGTTTAGTGACAAGAGCAGTCGATTTGAAAGGTTTTTTCAGAATGATTGATGATAAAGATTCGTCGCAGAATTGGACGATTTTAGAAGAACAAAATGTGTTCTCTGCACGCCCTTGGTTGGAAGTTTCAGTGCAAAATGTTCAATTACCAAATCAACGAATCGTTGATGATTACTACCAAGTATGGATTCCTGATTATGTTGTCATGCTTGTATTTACAGATTCTGGACAAATTATTGTGGAACGTCAATATAAACATGGGGTTCGTCATATGACTTTCACGCTGCCAGCTGGCCAAATTGAAGTTGGTGAGGAACCGCTGGTAGCTGCCAAAAGAGAGTTGTTAGAAGAAACAGGTTTTGTCGCAGACGGCTGGGAAAGCTATGGAAATTTTGTTGTTAACAGCAATAATGGATGTGGCAGAGCGCATCTTTTTGTTGCGCGAGAAGCGCAATTCGTGCAAGAACCGAATTCGGGTGATCTCGAGGAAATGGAAATCCTCTTAATGAATCAAGAGGAGGTTATAGATCGCGTGAAAGCTGGGGGGTTCGCTACACTGCCACCGGTGGCGCTCATTGGGCTGGCGACAAATTCGTTTTTTATGTAATGAGCAACAATATAGCTTTAAATGTTTTGATTTGAGTTGTTCATTTCTCAGCTTGGTTGTATTGCGAAGGGATGGCTATATTATCGCGTTGATCTAGTTCGCGTGATGCACGCTGTGGCCAATAGGGGTCGCGCAACATTTCTCTTCCAAGTAAGACGAGGTCCGCGCGCTGGTTGCGAATGATTTCATCTGCTTGCATTGGTTCTGTAATGAAACCAACAGCAGCCGTCGTCATCTCTGTTTCTCGTCGGATCCTTTCTGCGAAGGGTACCTGAAACCCTGCACCGCGTGGAATTGATGCGTTGGGTGATGATCCACCAGAACTACAATCGATGAGATCAACTCCCAATTCTTTCAGGATGTGGACAAGTTTGATTGTGTCTTCAACGGTCCATCCACCTTCAATCCAATCAGTTGTCGATAAGCGAATTGCGAGTGGGTAGTTATCAGGCCATACATTTCTGATCGATTGTACGGTTTCAATCGTTAGGCGAATGCGGTTTTCAAATGTGCCGCCATATTGATCGTCCCGTGTGTTTGATATTGGTGAGAGGAATTGGTGGAGTAAATAGCCGTGAGCGGCATGTAGCTCGAGCCATTGCATCCCCGATTCTTTAGCACGAATCGCTGCATCACTGAACGAGCTTGTAATTTCGCTAATTTCTTCAAGATTCAGCTCGTTCGGCTCTCGGTGATTTTTGTTGAAGGGAATATTACTTGGTCCTACAGGCGTCCATCCGCCATTATTATCGTTTAACGGTTGGTTTCCTTCCCAAGGAGGTGAGGTTCCCGCTTTGCGTCCCGCATGTGCCAATTGCATGCCCGGAATTGCGCCATGACCTGATATGAACTGTGTGATTTCTTTAAGTGGCTGAATATGGTTATCGGACCATATACCGAGATCTTGAGGTGAGATTCGCCCCCGAGGCTCAACCGCTGTCGCTTCTGTAAGCACCAAAGCGGCACCACCGATTGCACGCGCACCAAGGTGTACCATATGCCATTCATTTGCAAAGCCATCGGATGAGCTGTACATGCACATTGGCGAGACGCCAATTCTGTTACGTAATGCGACTCCGCGTATCTCTAGGGGGTCGAAGAGGTGCGGCATTTACTTATCCTTAACCGTTTGCTTTAGATCCCTTCGGATCCGTGTGAAAGCCCTACCGACGCAAACGGGGATCCATCACGTCTCGTACCGCATCTCCGAAGAGATTAAATCCAAATACTGCGAAGCTAAGAAATACTCCCGGCCATATGATCATATGTGGAGCTGATTCCGCATATTGCTGGACGTTACCACTGAGCATTCCACCCCATGATGGGTGAGGAGGTGGTACGCCTAAACCAAGGAAACTTAACGAAGCCTCGGCAACAATTGCCGCACCGAAACCGGCTGTTGCAATGATAAGCCAGGGTGGCATGACATTAGGTAGCATGTGCTGACGAAGGATGTGAAAGGTGGACGCGCCTGTTGATTCCGCAGCCATGATGTATTCCCTACTTGCGATTGATAAAGCTTGGGATCGGACAATTCGATTAAATGAATCGATTCGTGGAATTGAGATGGCAACGGCTGTGGTCATAATGCCGAATCCCAACGCAGCAACAACTGCCATGGCTAAGATGAGAGACGGAAAGGCTTGCAGCGTATCAGCTACGCGCTGAGAAATAAGGTCGAAGTAGCCTCCGATATAGGCACTAGCAATTCCCCAAATGAGGCCCGTAACTCCGCCGATAATCACCACCGTGAATCCCATTGTGAGAGATATGCGAGATCCGAATATTAGCCGGCTAAACATATCTCGTCCAAATTGATCTGATCCCAAAATGAATTTAGAGTTTGAGCCTGACAAGCGATTCGGAGCATCCATTTCGAGGGCTGTGAATGGTGCAATACCCTCTGCGAATATTGCGGCTAAGAACAGTATGATTACCATAAGCAATCCGACCAGGCCGAGAGGTTTTTTTCTCCATGTGTCATAGGCGCGCCGCCACACACTTCGTTGTGGGCGAACCCAGGTTGTTTCGTCTAACTCTACCGATTGCTGTTCAGCCATAACTGAACCTTTCTAATTTTCGGCCAGGATACACGTGACGTAAGAAATTCAAATTCAAGTCATGAGATGTTAGAGCCGTGAACTGAAACTGTCAAGCCACATTTTAAAAGTATAAATTATATTGGTCAATGGGAAAAGTGATGATTATCACAAATGTTTGAGCGTCTGACCGATATAATGGATATAATCAGTTAATGCGTTCGACGAAATCGCCATCAGAGATTGGCAGTTGGACCAGTCGCTCCCCTTTCTTTCACGGCTGGACAGTCCTTGCTATTGCAAGTCTCGCGATGTTCACTTCAGGCCCAGGCCAAACCTATTCGGTATCTATTTTTGTTGATCCTCTGATTAGGGAAACAGGTTGGACCCGGACTGATATCGCCGCGTTATATGCAGCAGGTTCGTTGACGGCAGCCTGCGCGATGATTTTTATTGGGCGCTTATTTGATCGGTGGGGCGCGCGAATCCTAATTTCAATAATCGTTATTCTTTTTGGGTTGGCGGCTTTGTGGATGAGTAGGATTGGCAGTCCCTTTGAACTGTACCTCGGGTTTGCAGCAATACGAACATTGGGCCAAGGCTCTCTTACCATGATCCCTACGTCACTGATCGCTGTTTGGTTTATTCGGTTACGGGGTCGTGCGACTGCGATATCATTTCTGGGAACCTCAATAAGTCAAGCGACTTTTCCTCCGGTTATTCATTTTCTGATTGCTGAATTCGGCTGGCGAGGAGCGTGGGTTGCGTTGGCAGTTATCATTTGGAGTCTTTTACTGATTCCGACAATAGCCTTTGTTCGGCGGAGCCCAGAATCAGTTGGATTGCATCCTGATGGAGATGATGTTTCTGCAGACGTGACGGATGGAGATCAAGATTCAGACATCGAACAGGAAGTAGACTGGACCCTTCGTGAAGCTGCCAAGACAAGAGCCCTTTGGCTGTTGTTGCTCGCTGGGTCGTCTCAAGCATTGATCGGTACAGCTTTAGTGTTTCATCAGGTTTCTATTTTCACTGGGAAAGGTTTGGATGCATCGGTAGCGGCTTCTGTTTTTACTGTGATGGCGCCCTGTGCGATCGCGGCCAGTTTGGTCGCAGGTTTTCTCGCTGACAAGGTGCCCAATCGTTTCGTATTGGCGGCTGGTCAAGTGCTTATGGTGATAGGGATGTTATTAATATTTGGTATTTCATCTGTCTGGCATGCATTTCTTTACGGAGCGATAATGGGTTTTGCTCAGGGGGTAATCATGACCACAAGTGCAGTCATTTGGCCAAATTACTTTGGTCGTCGTTATATAGGGAGCATTCGTGGTGCAGCAACTACGAGCATGGTCGGTTTTGCTGCTATCGGGCCGCTACCATTTGCATATACTTTTGATATTACAGGTTCATATACGACAGCAATCCTCTTGTTTCTGTTGTTGCCATTGAGTTGCGTTGTTGCGGCTTTGCTCGCGTTACCACCACGCAAAATTATTTAAATCAAAGTTTTGATGAGTAGTGGTTTCCATGTCTTGGCGAGGATTGTGGGTGTCACTTTTTCGCTGTAGACTGCCCGTAGTTCACATCTTGAGACAAGAATCATTGATGGGCTCGAAGTTTGGAAGGCGGAGTACCTATGGTCAAAGATTCTATGGATTCTTCCTTTAAAAAAGTGGACCCGTTTCTTTGGATCGAGGGAGCGATTGAGACCACGAAAGAAGAAGCGCCTTCAACAGGCAAGTTGGATCGTTTGGTCTATGGCTCATTTGTAGGAGTTGCCATACCAATTTTGGCGGGCTCGGTTACTTCTCTATTCCTGTGGATGATGCGGAAGGGCGGTTTGTTTGCTCGTCTGTTCGTTTGTCCATGGCTGTTGATATCAAGTATTCCAGTCATTCAGGCCAATTGGCTCCTAATTAAGTTCCAAAGGGCATTGCAAGAAGAGGATGTGGGTGCAGCCCAGCATGCGTTGACGGATTTATCAGGTAGCGATCAAAGTAATCAGATTACGTTACCAGCACTGCGTTTAGAGGCAATCAAAACTTTTGGTGATGCAATGGTTAGCAAATGCGTTGGACCTTGCTTCTATTTCGTCCTTTTTGGTATACCTGGTGTTTTCGTATATCGGACGATTCTGATCATGGATAAGAATATGAATCAGCCTACGCCCACCGAGGTTGGAATGTTGATTAAATTGCTCCGTGGTTCTGCTGATTTCATTCCACGACGCATTAGCCGGTATTTTATTTCGATCTCAAGCTGGTTGATTGAAGAAGACCTGAGTACAGAAAACCAACAGAGGTCTTCAGGGCGTGGGCCAGAAATTTTAATACGGTCAAGCGCATCAACTGGGCCCGTAAGGAAGGATTCTAATCGAGATAACGTTCGGATTGAAAATCCCCCGAAAGAGGACATCACATCTGAGCAAGTTGGACGAACAATAACTCTCGTCCAAGTTGCTTCGGTTTTAGTGCTTCTTACTACCTTCCTGTTGTCTATTCTTTCCGTGGGTATCACGCGCCGAAAGTAGACTTCATATGTTGGTTCGCTTCTTTCATAAAAATCGATCGTTTCTAGTGGTGAAGTACTTTTTCCCACTTTGTGATTTGATGTAATGAAAAAAATCATAGCTGTCTTTATTTTGATCGGTGTATCGGTGAGCGTCGTGATGAGCGGTACGCATAGTGGGCGGGTATTTTGGAAAACAACTCTGATGCTACCGGAAATTATTCAAGAGGTGCCCATTAGGCCTCTTTTGAGTTTGAGTGATACTCCTCTTGTTGAGAGCGTGACTTATCTTGAAGAATCCCAAGTACGTTCTGCCACATTGCTTCGCCCTAACCGTACGGGTGAATTCGGGGCCATGATTTTTACCCTGGGTGTTGATGCCAATTTTCAAGATCCTGATGTCATACGGGTGACTGAAGCGATTGCTCGTTCGGGCATAGTACTTTTATTGCCTAATTCGAATGATTTCGCTGAAGTGCGTGTTGGACCAGAAGAAGTTGATCTTCTGGTTGATGCTTTCAACTATCTTTCTGAACAACCTTTCGTTGATCCAAATCGTGTCGGTTTTGTTGGTTTTTCTGTTGGTGGCTCCATGGCACTTCTAGCAGCAGCTGATTCGCGTCTTCGTGACAAGGTGGCCTTTGTAAATGCTTTTGGTGCGTATCATGATATTTTCGATGTGTTGAGTGCGGTTATTACGAACGAGTTACATGGCGATGAATCGATCGTTTCGTGGTGGCCCGAAACGCGCGCGAAAGATATTTTCATGCGTGGTGTTCTTAATGTTCTATCTGATCCCGAAGACGAGCCAATCCTTGGCTCCTTTTTGCGCAATCCAGAAGAGTTTCAATTGATTGATGGAAACGGGTTGTCAGAAGAAGGGAAGGCGATTCTTTTGTTGCTTCAGGCAGAGAATCTGGCAGAATTTGATGTGGCTCGATCAAAACTTCCAAATCAACTTCGAAAACGTCTAAACGCGATTTCTCCTAGCCAGCACATCAATAATCTCAATACAAAAGTATTTCTGATGCACGATACAGGAGATAGGATGATTCCATTCATTGAATCACGTCGTATGTTTACAGCATTGGACCAAAATGTTCTTGCACAATACAGCGAATTTACAATCTTCGAGCATGTGAACTCATCCGGTTTCCAGATGTCTTTTGATTTTGTGCGGGATATAATGAAGCTGTTTGTGCATGTGCAAAGACTAATGTCAGAAGTCACCTAAAGTAGCATGTCACGCTGAATATGGATTGGATTTGGTAAAGCGGTTCAATTGCATTCGGCATTAACATATCCAGACGTAAATTGCCTAACAGAATTAGACTCTTGATCGAAAGCATGGCGTGCTTGGCAGCCGATATCATTTCCAAGTAAGTGTAAAGAGATCGATGGCTCTTCAGATATTGTTTCAATCATATGAATGTCATTATGTGGAGGCTCCAGCGTTGTAATATCACCAATTTCGAGAATGTTTTCAGATATAGTTCTAAGTTGTGCTTGGTTATGTTCGAGGTCAGGTTCTCCAATCGTTTCATATACTATTTCACGTTGTGTTCCTTGGTAGACTCCAACTAATCCCCATGCAAGATGATTATGGATTGGTGTTGAAATTTTAGGTGGAACGACCATCGCCATTAGTGACAAGTTTCGTTCTGCATTCCTATATAAAAGGTATTGCGCAAAGATTCCCGGGATGTCTTTTTTGTATTCTCGTGGAATGAAATCCTTGGATAACAAAAAATAAAACGATTCGTGAAGTGCTGTGATTTTTTCTTCTACGGCATCAATAGATGGCAATCTATGATCCATAACTTCAATAAATTGATCTAGCTCTGTGTCGTGGACCAGTAGTTCAGCGATCGTCATATAAATTCTCCTCGCTTTTGCATCAGAAAATAGACCGTATCCAGTTTAACAGCCTACATTCTTTGCAGACCAGTATAATGAACGAAGAAGGGGTGATATATGACACATGGCGGTTATGCGCGTCCAGATTTATTGGTTGAAACCGATTGGCTTGAGGCTCATTTAGAAGATGCGAATCTCCGGATCATTGACTGTGATCAGTACGAACATTTTGTTCGCGCCCATATAAAAAATGCAGTGGGAATTTCAGAGCATCATTACCTTAAAGGTCCTAATTACTTGGATGATCGTTTCAACAATCCTCTTGTGGCGGACCCTGATTATATTGCAGCATTAATGAGCGGAATGGGGATTGATAAGGATACAGTTGTGGTCGCATATGATCATTCGGGAGGATTGTATGCTGCCCGCATGTGGTGGGTGTTAAATCATTATGGTCACACAGAGGTGAAAATATTGAATGGTGGGTGGGCAAAATGGTTTGATGAGCAGCGCGCAGTTTCTATTGATCCGACAGATATAGTAGCGAAAACGTTTGTTCCCGAAAATAATCCAGATAACGTTTGTATATTAGATTACGCTTTAGAGCAGGTAGGGAAATCGGACACGATTTTTCTTGATGTCCGGTCAGATGGAGAATGGGAAGGAAGCGACACTACTCGTGGTAATAACAGAGCGGGTCGGATTCCTGGTGCTGTTCATTTGGAATGGCTCAATTTCATTCAACAAGATAGATATCGAATAATCAAACCTGCGAGTGAACTCCACGAATTGTTCGAGAGAAATGGTGTAACACCTGATAAACAAATCATTACATATTGACAAGCTGGAATCCGTGCGGCGCACGGTGCTTTCATTTTGACACTGCTCGGCTATAGCAGAGTACGTGTTTATGATGGGTCAATGGGCGAATGGGCGAATAGAGAGGAAACTCCGCTAATTCTTTAGGGCAACCAAGTATCTCTAGGCCTTGGGGTTATTTGCTCTAATGTGTTCCCAAAGCATGAGAGAGCGTTCACTCTCATCTGCATTGTTTGGGTCCAACACACACCGGCATGAACGGGTGTAGGAGCCAATAGTTTGTAAATCTGAGCGCCGTGTATCCCATCTCCATGGTTGCCCGCGCGCGTCTCGGAAAAGGCGGTTCGCAGTCACTTTATCGAGGGGAACTGCATATTCAAAACGGCGTGATGACGCGTCGCCTTTAAAGACACAGAAACCATTCAATGTTTTCTTGTGATAAATTGCTCGCCGAATGTGTGCGTTGGCACCAAAGATAGTGAAGTCGGATCCGAATGGAAATGCGCGAACGTTCCTTAAAATATTTTCGACACGAATATATCCGATGAAATAAAACCCGGCATTTTTGGTGAATTTCCCGTTTACGTGATCCACAAGACGAGCTAGGAAAAGAAGATAATCCCCTTGTTCAACTTGGGCTAACGCAGCGGCTCTGGGGCTTTCCGCACAATTGTCTCCATATGTGAAAGTTTCGAATTCTGGGTCGTTGTGAACGTGTATTCCACGATGCCGATCAGTTGTATAGCGGGTTAATGGTTCACCAGGTTGGTTGAAACAATCGAGTTTGGCGTAGGTAGGAAGCGGCGGCGACCACCATTCTCGTTCTTCTGGTATAGGCAAGAATTCAAATCGTCCATCTGGGAAAATCGGGCTTTGGGCACTGTGAGAGGCATTGACTCCAACGTTGATCAAAAATATACGGTTCGACATAATAAACTAGATTAGCTTAAGTCGTTTCACGAATGAAGAGCTTGTTGTGAAATTGACGTTGAAATGTACTCGGTTTGCACCTGTACTCAGTTACTGGGTCCATCAGGTCGCAGTGAATTTGCTATCCTTTATGAAGTAGCATTTGGCAGAATGTCATCAAAAGCGTGAGGCATCTTTGGTATAGGAAGTATGCTAGGAACGATGGATAAACTAACGATTGAAGAACGTATAAAAGATTTAGCGGAAGAGCTAGGTTTTGATGGGATTGGATTTACAGATGCAGAACCATTTTCCAAACATCAGGAAATTGCTCTAGCGAGATTAGAAGATGGTTTGATGGGGGAGCTTTCTTGGTATACCCCAGAGCGAATTGAGCGTGGATCCGATCCAGCAGCAATTTTGCCAGGGGGTCGTTCGATAATTTCTCTCGCGATGAGTTATTACTCGGTCGCACCGGATGCGCCAACCGATGATGATCTTCACGGACGTGTTTCTAACTATGCATGGGGGCAAGATTATCATGCGTTGCTAAGGAAAAAGTTGAAGGTTTTTATCACCCGTCTTTCAGAGATGGCTGGCGAAACCGTTCGTGCAAAAGCTTATAACGATACTGGTCCAGTTCAAGATCGTGCTATTGCGGAAAGGGCTGGGGTTGGGTGGTTTGGCAAGAATACCAACATTTTGACCTCAAAAGGTTCTTGGGTTTTCCTCGCTGAAGTGATTACTGATATGGAGTTGCAGCCTGATGTTCCTCTGAAGAAAACATGTGGAGCATGTACATTGTGTATTGAGGCCTGTCCGACAGGCGCACTGATTGCACCATATGTTCTTGACTCCAACCGATGCATTTCTTATTTAACGATCGAATTGCGTGGGGCAATTCCCCGCGAATTACGACCACTTGTTGGAGATTGGATTTTTGGATGTGATATTTGTCAGGATGTTTGTCCCGTGAATCGGAAAGCAGAATTGACAAAAGAATACGGATTCTACGCAAAAGACATGGATACAGCGAATCCGCGCCTGTTGACTCTTTTGACGCTTTCAGATGAGGAATTTGCTGCCCAATTTCGTGGCAGTCCAATTCGGCGTGCAAAAAATGAGGGGATGAAGCGCAACGTGTGTGTTGCTTTGGGAAACATTGGCGATGAACGCGCAGTTTCAGGTTTGACTCGTGCGTTGATGGAAGAATCTGCGCTTGTTCGTTGCCATGCAGCATGGGCTTTGGGACGCATTGGCGGAGATGCAGCCATACGATCTCTTCGGGAGGCTTTGGCACAGGAACACGATCATAATGTCATCGGTGAAATTGAATGCGCACTTGATGGCGACGAAGAGTGAACGCTTTGTGTATGGTATTCCAAAAAATTGAGACCAAGTACAATCTTATTCTGATTAATTCTGTGCATGAAGAGGAGTAAAACGTGCCTATTCGTAGCTTTCAAGTTGGACCAATGGACAATAATACAGTGGTTATCTTTGATGAAAATACCAAAGACGCTGTGGTTATCGACCCATCGATGGAAAGTGACCTTGTCTTGGAATGGCTTCGGCAAGAATCACTGAATGTGGGATTTGTGGTGAACACGCATGGTCATCAGGATCATACGTACAACAATGCGCTTTTCCAAAAAGAAACTGGGGCGAAGGTAATGATTCATCCAGAAGACGAAGCGATGTTAACGTCTGCAAATTGGATGGGTGGGGAGTTGTCTCCTAAACCGGATGCCTTTCTTGCCGATGGAGAAGACATCGTTATTGGAGAATCACATATCAAGGTGATAGAAACTCCAGGGCATACGCCGGGCAGCACCTGTTTTTATTTTGACGGCTGGGTCATGACAGGAGATACGTTGTTTGCTGGATCGATTGGGAGGTTTGATTTTCCGGGTGGTTCCGCTGCTGAATTGGATTCATCAATCAAGGACAAACTCTTTGTGCTTCCCGAAAATACGATTGTTTTGCCCGGACATGGAGCGCAGAGTGACATTGGGAAAGAGATCCAGACGAACCCATTTGTGGGAGTGAATGCTCCTCCAGTCTCCGTTTGGGGCAATCAGTAGATTGTGCACAGTGTTTGAAGGTATGGAAAAGTTAGTTCATTTGCAAAACGATATTTTTGATTTGATGGAGGCTGAGGTTAGCCCAAATGATAAAGCATTTAAGATTCTGATGAATAGATTAATGAGTCATGTTCGTAGGGCAAATCCAAGTGTGGTGGCAAAGTTCGATGAATGGAGAAGCGAAGAAGGATTACGTCGTGGGCTCAACATCTCATAAATACGTGTGAGGCACTAGTACGGACGCTAATTTAAGAGAGCAAGAAAGAGGCGAGTGAAATGGCATCAGAAGATCAAGCACCTAGCGCTCCAGACTATTCTATCGTGACCGAAGCTGGATTAGACGGAACGATGTTTTACCCGCGCCGTGATTGGTCGCCTCCACCGCAGAATGCTGAAGATATAACGATTCCAATGGGTGATGGCGTGAATATTGGGTGTCGTTTTTATGTCTCTGATCGTCAAATGCCAACGGTACTCTACTTTCATGGAAATGGCGAAGTTGCGACTTTTGATTATGATGAAATTAGTCTTTTTTATTCGGGAATTGGACTGAATCTTTTTGTGGCGGATTTTCGTGGGTATGGTGTGAGTGATGGCATACCAACGTTTGCGGATATGATGCAGGACTCCCATACCATATACACGTTTTTTCGTGACCTGTTATCCAGTCAGCAATTGTCTGAGCAAATCTATGTCATGGGCAGATCTCTAGGTGCGCATTCTGCAGTTGAGTTGGCTGCTCATTATCCCGAATCCCTTGCAGGATTAATTGTTGAAAGTGGTGCATCCAGTATGGAAAGGATCGCTGATCGTTTAGTAGAAATGGGGCGTGCTGATGAGGGGGTCGAGTTAGCATCTCGTCATTTAACAAAAATCCAGTCAATCAAATTGCCTGTTTTGATCATTCATGGAGCGTATGATGATCTTATCCCAATTACTCGTGCTGAAGAATTCCATAATATTTTAACGGTTACGCAGAAAAAACTCGTGACTATACCAAATGCTGGGCATAATGATCTTCTTTGGGTCGGACGGGTCGAATATTTTGATGAGATCAGTGCGTTTATATCAAACTGAACTGAGCTATTTCGCTAGGTACTGAGAAGGCTTATTCTGCATTCGATCGATTCGAACTACGCAAAAATTTTGGTGCCCACCAATTGAAATCCCCCATTACCTTCATCAAAGCTGGTACCAGAATAATGCGAACGACGCTTGCATCAAGCGCGATCGCTATTGCCATACTTAAGCCAACTGCTTTTATTAACACAAGGTCCCCAAATCCGAAGCCAGCTAAAACAAGAATAACAACTAGAGCCGCACTAGTGATGATTTTCCCGGTGTGGGCGAGTCCAGTTGCGACGCTCACAGTATTATCATGGGTTTTATCGTATGTTTCTTTGATGCGGGCCAGTAAGAACACTTCATAGTCCATGCTGAGTCCAAACAGAATACAAAATAAAATAATTGGTGCTGTCACTTCAATTTGACCCACAGAGCTGAAGTTTAGAGGGCCTTCAAAATGGCCATCTTGGAATATATACACCAACGCACCAAAGCTCGCAAAGATACTCATTGCATTCATGAGAATTGCCTTTAGCGGTAGGATGATTGAGCGGAACATAATTAACAACGTGATATAAATGCTGGCAAATATGAGCAGTACGACTTTGGGGAATTCGCTGTACAGATTGTGTCTCAAATCCATTACGCCCGCCGTGTAGCCGCCTGTCCACGCTTGCATGTCGGAGTCGTTGGGTTGGATTGAACGGATATCATTAACGAGCTTCTCAGACATTGGATTGTCGCTATCCAATTCTGTGAAGACTCTGATCAAGGTGATATTGTCGAATACAAGTTGATCAAGAGTTCTTGTGATTTGTGGATTTGTAATTGCCTCACGGTTTTCATATAAGCTGATGTAATCGCCTAAATTCAATTCGGGATTGATATCTACAATACTTTCAACCCGATCAATGTGCTTTTGCCGAGAGATTTCGGTTGTGAGTTTCTTCAATCTTTCGAGAACTTCTGGATCGAATGTAGACGTTTCAGATTCTACGGCAATCAAAATCGGTGTAGTTTTCCCTGCGCCAAATTCGTTCCGAAGTAATTCCCATCCTTGGCGTGAGTCATATGTCATGGGGAGTACTCCAGCGGGAGGTGCTCCAAGTCGGACATGCAGGAAAGGGATTCCAAGCAACAACAAGAAAATACATGTTCCTGCAATCAATGGCCAAGGTCGGCGCATCACGGCCAACGCGATATTTTCCCAAAGGGCATGAGTGTTTGGTAACCAATTGGGAAATATTGCCAGTGAATTGATGCGACTACCTAGGAGAAACAAAATTATTGGGATTAACGTTAACGAAGTGATTAGGCTGACTAAAATAACAGTTATTCCTCCTATTCCTACTGATCGGAGAAGGGTTACATCAAAGATCAATAATCCAGAGAGGCCGATCATCGTTGTTAAAGCAGAAAATAGCAGTGCTTTTCCAGCTGTGTTCATGGTTTTAAGAATTGCTGCTGTAGTATCACCCTGTGTGAGTTCTTCCCGGAAACGATTGACTAACAAAAGAGAATAATCAATTGCGACTCCCAATCCGAGAAAGCTCGCGATATTCACTGTAAAGATTGACATTTCGACTCTTGAACCAATAAAAAAGAGGATCGCCATAGTAATCAAAACGGAAAAAAATCCGGTGGCGACAGGGAGCAATCCTGCGATTAGACTTCCAAATACAAATAACAAAAGAAGGAGAACAATTGGAAGGGTGATTCGTTCTGCACGTTCAAGATCACTTTGACTCGCGTGCTCAATATCGTAGAAAAGAGCTGGTGATCCTGTTAGATGAATGGTGAAACCGTTAGATTGATCAAGAGATTTTCGCACATCAACGGTCATCTGTTCAGCTGTATTCAAGTCAGCTTCAAGCCAAAGAATTGTATAGACAGTTTTCCCGTTGGGGGACACAAGTTCCTTGCCTCCGGATTGATTTGGCGAGGAGACTGCACTGACT
Source organism: SAR202 cluster bacterium (assembly GCA_009392005.1). Classification (GTDB taxonomy): domain Bacteria; phylum Chloroflexota; class Dehalococcoidia; order UBA6926; family VFHL01; genus VFHL01. Next base: position 114,760 of record VFHL01000002.1, on the reverse strand, counting down.
AGAGGGAACTGGTCCTTGATCGACCTTAAAGTAGTGAATACTTTTTCTTGATAAATTTCAGAATCATAAGTGAGATCATTGTGGTGGAACACAACTTCCATTGTTGTTTTGTTTAGTCCGAGGTGCTCAAGTTTAGTGATCGCTGTATGTGATTCAGTGCCCTCTAAGTTAAAGCCACCACTCTTAAGCACGGAAAACACACGTGGGGCGAAGATAGATGAGCAAATAAGCAATACAACCCAGAAGGTCAAAATTGGCCATCTGAATTGAATTAGTTTGCGAATGTAGTTTGTAAACATGCTATCTGAATGAGATCTATTTTTAGTTCAAGATGAAGATTCACGGGTTATCGGGTCAATTATGGGGTTGATGTTTCAGTAAAAATGCACATCAAACAAACATGATGATTACCAAAGGTCTTGTAAGAAGGGAATGTGCGTGTAGGTTATTCTTGGTCGTCTTTGGCTCCAGAAGATTTGGTACCGTGTGCGTGCCGTAGGGCTTCTTCCATATCATATTGACTAGTGGAAGCTGCTTCTTGGCCTTCTTGTATGGCCTCTTTTATGACATCGTTTATGGATGATATGAACGAACGGCCTTGTTCGATCAGCGGTTCCAATACGGTGCCAGAAAAATATGAAATAAATGTGTCCTCTTGATCATTTGCAGGGTCTGATCTTTTGTCCCGTTCCCGTTCCTTGACCACATTAAGGATAAAGATTGCAGCGGTGGAGAATAGCACTCCAAGAATGAACCCGCTACCTTTTTTTAGAGACATTGTTATAAATTCCTTTTCCACTTCAATAGACGTTTTGTGACCCGCAGTCCTTGGCGTATTCCAACCAACAAGCTAGTTCCACGAATAACTGGGCGGATTACGATATCAGATGCCAAGATCACAGTGCGTTGGATTGTACCTAATGTTCCTTGCATGGTGTCAAGGGACTTATAGAGCGCTTCAAAAACAGGACCTAGTTTGATGTATATGGCGACGACAATGAGTAGGATGACGATGAGCACGAGGGTTCCGAAGCCTCCCCAGATGATGATCACAATATCGCGTATGGTTGAAAGGGCAGGTTGAGTAATGGCGAATAACGCGCCGATCGCGATCAAGATTGATAGCGATAGTCCTATTCCAACAAATTTTTGTACCATTTTTACCACCGTGTTTCGGGAAATCGATTCATTATACAGAATATTAAGCAGGGCGTTGAAAAATCGGCATTTCCTATAGGATTTCTAAGGCATGGGCATACTCTATGTCTGAGACAATTAAATATCTATATTGTTTAATTGCTGATTGGCCAGCAGATATTATAGAGTTATTCAGGTGTATTTTATTGCTGGCTCGATAGGAGGATCTCGTGACTTATGATTCACGTAGGGCATCACAGGAACAATTTGGTCGGCAAGCGTCTTATTATGCAATCAGTCCAGTTCATCGGCATGGCGATAACCTAAATGTAGTTCAAGAGTATATTCAAAAAGGGACCTATGAGTATGCTGTCGATGTTGCGACCGGAGCGGGTTTCACATCTTTTCTTTTGGCGGAGCAGAGCCAAAATGTACTTGCAACTGATATAACGGCGTCAATGTTAGAAGAAACACGGCGTCTCGGTGAACAGCGTGGATTAGCAAATGTTGGGCAAGGTTTTTTCGTTGCCGAGGCATTAGGTTTTTCCGATAATTCCTTGGATATCGTTTCATGTCGGACTGCCCCACACCATTTTGAAAACGTAGATCTCTTTTTAGATGAGATTTCTCGCGTGTTAAAAACTGGAGGGGTTTTTGTAATGTCAGATACTGTAACACCTGAAGAAGACGATATAGCCGCATGGATGAATGACATTGAATTGCGGCGGGATTCTTCTCATATTCGTGACTGGGCACCATCTGAGTGGATTCAAGCGATCGAGAACAGAGGCTTGAAGGTGACCGATTCTGCCATTACGAGGGCAGAGTTGGAATTCAATAATTGGGTAGAGCGTTCCGGAACAGCGGATGATGAGGTTGGAAGCTTACGGCAAGACTTTCTGGGCGCGTCCGATGCGGTTAAAAAGGCATTTATGATTGATCCCCATGATGGTGGGTTGATCAATTTTAGCTGGCCTGCCCTTGTCGTGCGTGCGGTCAAGGCCTAGCCTGATATCACTTTAGTAGTTTTAATAGAGAGCCCTGTGCGAAGCTAGGTGCCAAGTAAAGGATTTGATTTGACAGAAGCACTTGAGCGTCACTAAGAGCGGAATTTTGTGATAATGAGCCGGCAAACATCTCTCGCAGGCTGCGGGGTGGATTGCTCCTTGTAACTTGGCCGTGCGGAACATTACCAAGATTTGCAGCGATTTCTTTGGCGTATTCAAAATCTCCTACTTCATCAACCAGTTTGAGTTCAACTGCTCGATTCCCAGTAAACACTTCCCCGGTCGCTAAATTATGGGCGTCTTCAAGTTCGAGTGATCTATCTTTAGCAACAGTTTGGACGAAACTCTCATGGTATTCATCGACGAGAGCTTGTGACTTTTCGCGTTCTTCTTCAGTAGATTCTCGATAGAATGCTCCCATATCTTTTAGTTTTGTACTTTTGGTAACCTCAAAGTCAATTCCAATACGTTGAAAAAGCTCGTGCGCTAATGGATGGTATGAGATCACGCCAATTGACCCAACTAGCGCTGAAGGAGACGCAATTATTTTCTGAGCCGCTCCAGCTACCATGTAGCCTCCGGAAGCACCTAGGCCACGGATGAAAGCAACCACCGGCTTTTCTTCTGCGAGACGCTGGACACCCATTCGGAGGTGATCTGATCCCCATGTTGTACCGCCAGGAGAATCGATGTTTAAAATGACAGATTGGGCCCAATCTGTTTCGCGTAGTCCAAGCAAGAGATCAACGTAGGGCTGTGGTTTTAACGATCCACCTATGACACCAGTCAAATCAACTAATGCTACTCGTGGTTTCTGTGGGATGATTTTTTCGAGGAAGATCATATTTTCCCTTTCTTCTCTCTCAATTATTAATGTTTTGTGAAGGAATCTATTTCAAGATTTTGGCAACAATTTACTAAATGGGTTTGATATGATTGTCAGACGATATGCAGGTTTTTTCCATAGAAGTTTCTGATATTTTCCGTACCATCCTCGCTGCTGCGACGCCCGTAGGAGAGCTTCGTTTAGCCATTCCTCTAGCGGTTTATGTGTATAAAATGCAATGGTATGAGGCTTTTATCCTCGGTGTGTGCGGTAATATGATACCTGTTTTTTTCCTTGTTGGTACCCTTGATCGTATAGAAAGGGTCTTAGAGCGGTTTCCAAATCCCTTCCTGTCAATACTGCGTTGGCGCGCGGACAAACTCAGAGCCGCACAGACGCCCAAATTCGAAAGATATCAATTCGTGGCTCTTGTTGCGCTTGTTGCAATTCCCTTACCCGGGACCGGTGCATGGACTGGCGCACTTGCGGCATGGGTTTTTCAAATCCAACCTCGGCGTGCAATACCTTTGATTGCACTTGGTGTTTTGATCGCAGGCGTAATTGTTACCAGCATTACCATCCTTGGAAGTGGACTGGCTTCATTTTTCTTGAAGGTTTGATCTGATTGCCCTATTCAAAATTATATTCGGCATATGGAATTATTTTGAGGGTTTTTGTGGCTTAGACTGATCCATCGCATGCAAAACTTCGATACCTCTTACGACTTGCCCGCGAAGGTTATCAATCTTCTTTTGTAGCTCTTCTAATGTGTTTAAAGAGTATTTATCTGCCTCTTCGCGGCGTTGATTAGCCGCTTTTTCAGCATCTTCGATGATAGATTTTGCTTTAAATTCCGCTTGCTGATTGATTTCTTTAGAACGCGCCTCTGCTGATTGCACAATTGCGTTTTGCTCAATTCTGGTGCGAGATTCTTTTTCTGCTGTGTCACGAATCCGCTCCGCCGCTGACCTGGCGTCACTTAGAATCTTATCGCCTTTTTCGCGTATTTCGTTAGCCTCTTCTAGGTCTGATGGAAGACTGGAACGGATGTTGTCTAACTTAGCCTGAATTATTTCGGGATCCATCAAGACCTTGTCAACGAGCGGTACTCGCGAGAGGTCTTTAAGCAGTTCATCAAGATCATCAAGTAATTCAAGGGTTTTAATGATAATGTCCTCCTACAGACTAAGTCGCGATAGCCAGTTTTACGGTCAGTGCTTCCCAGACATGATCTGGGACTAACTGAGCAACATCACCGCCGAGTCGAGCCGCTTCTTTGAGTAGACTGGAACTGACGAATTGAAATGCACGGTCTGTCATCATGCAAACAGTGTCAATATCTGTCGTCAACACCCGATTCATTAAGGCAAGCTCAAATTCTGCTTGAAAATCGGGACTCGCTCGCAGCCCGCGGATAAGCGCCTTGGCCCCGATTTCCTGGGCAAATGATACGGTTAATCCGGTGTAGGTGATGACTTCTATGTTAGGTATGTGTGCGACCGTTTTTTTAAACAGATCTACACGTTCTTCTGTATTGAACATTAAGTTTTTTGATGGGGTTGCATAAACTCCAATCGCGACTTCATCAAAAATCTTAGATGCTCTAATCGCAATGTCAGCATGACCGTTAGTAACGGGATCAAAACTGCCGGCATACAAAGCTTTTGTCAAATCACGTTCCTTTCCTTCTGATAGATGGATATGCTTGTGCTTCCATACTTTCTCTTCCGCAACTCCATCCATCCAGGGGCGAGATTTGCGATTGGATCCGTTTGTGTCGCGTGTTCCACAGCGAATACACCTCCAACCACCATTGCAGGCGATGTTACTAAAAACTTCATGATATGTGCAACTCTTTCTTGGTTTGCATAGGGAGGATCTGCGAAAACAACTGTAAATGGTTTGTCTTGTGATTTGAATCTCTGTAGTGATTTTTCAGCATCCATTGTGAGGATAGTTGCTTGGTCAGACATGCTTAGGGTATGAAGGTTCTTTTTAATTAATTCTGAGTGCTGGTAATTATTTTCAACAAAAACGACTGAATGTGCACCCCGGCTAATTGCTTCAATGCCCAATGCTCCCGTTCCGGCGTACAAATCTAGTACAGACTGGAAGCAAACATCAAGTGATTCAAGCATTGAGAAAAGAGAACCCTTGACCCGGTCGGTTGTTGGTTTCAGTTTGGTTGAGCGAATCGTTTGTAAAGATCTTCCACGGGCGGAACCCGCAATAACACGCATTAGTGTTCTTAATGCTCCTTTATTATTCGCCGCGAAGTGTACGCTGAGCGCAATGCAGCGTCAAGGAGGGAAAACAGATCGACACTCAAATAGTTCGTACGCAATTATGTGCTGGTGATAAACGTTGAGTTTATGACCAAAGATCTAGGCTTGAAAATGCGCTTGGATCGCCTCATATGCTTTCCATAGTTCTTTATCGTCCGGGTTCGGTAGACTATACGCTTTGATTAGATAACCACCCAGTGCTTCAACAATCCCAAAATCATCGTCAATGATAAAGTCGGGTCGTATATCTACTCCCAGTTCAACTAATTTTTCTTCATAATGCTCGATTGGCTTCCAATAAACGCCTGATACAAATGGCTCGAGTTCAAACTTTTTGATAATTTCATGTCGCAGGCCCACGCCTGACCATATGTATATTTTGTGCCCGTCGTCTAGGAGTTGTTGGAATACTTCTTTGACATTTGGTCGTAGTCGACCTTCAAATGATATGAGGGTGTAATCAACGTCAAAGAAAATGTTCATGTATATACCTTCTCTCTCCTGAAAATTGATGTAATGATGTTCAATTGTGATAAATATTACGTAAGGATATCGCTATCTGTCAAAGCTGTGTGAAATAACGGGCTTAATATAATGATCGTTATTGTCACATTGGGGTGATAGCTGTTTTGTATGAGTGTGCTTAGCGCTGTGGGTGCCAAAACAATACGTAGAGACCACTTACCAGCGAAAGAATAATTTGACCAAGCGTCAATCCTGCTATAAGCATTGTTGCGTCAAAAAAGAATGGTTCAGGAAACATTTGAATTAATTTGTCACGGTTCGGGTCAAGTATCCATAAGTCGTTTGAGAAACTAATGAAATGAAATTGGAGGAACAAGTAACGGAATCCACCCATTGCAGCGAACACACCGAGGAAAAGAACTATACCCCCAGATAGGATTCCGCTTGTTGCTAAAGTGCGCCCCAAATATGGTAGGGACCATTTTTTACGAACGGCCGCGCTCATGATGCCAAAAACTAAGTAAGTTACGCACAATCCCATGAGTACAGCTTGTGTGCGGTAGAGCCATTGCATGATTGTCTTCACGTCACGCATATGGTGGATTTCTCGAGCATTAAATAATTCGATCAAATTATTTTCTAGATTTGTCACTTTGATATCTAGGTGTTCATTTGAATCTTGAAAATATCTAATGATCTCTTTATTGGCATTAAATAATTGATTTTTTGGGACCCCTGTTCGATCTTCAGCATTGTACTGGTTTATTGAATAGTCATATACAGCCGAACTATTGACGACAAAAACCGCGCTGTTCGCGACCACCATGATTGGCGAGAATAGAATGAATAAAGTGCTGAGTGCTAAAAAATATAACCGCATCGTTCCATCCTAGGAAATGACGCTCCCATCGTCAACGTAAAGAATCATTTGTTATATCGATGTGAAGGCATTTGGGCTTAATGGAAGGTCGATAATATGATCCATTCGAGGACTGTAAATCCACTTTTCGTTACGCGTCGATTTAGGGCACGCTTGTTAATCTGACAGGAGACTCGGAAATCTAATATGCAACTTGTCGAGATACAAACTCGCGTGCCCATTGATCGGCATCCATGATGTCTTCTAAGACGGGATGTGATGTCGCTTGATGTGCGGCGAGTGTGCGTTCAACGAGCGGTGCGATATCTGTGAAACCAATTGATTGGGACAAGAATAGATCCACGGCGGACTCATTTGCCGCTGAGATGACAGCAGGATATGTGTTTCCTGCTCTGGCGGCTGCTATTGCTAATCCGAATAAGGGAAAGTCACTTTCGTCTAAAGGGCGCAAAGTTAGTTGGCCAGCAGTTGTTAGGCTGAGTCGTAAAACAAGTTCATTCTCTAGGCGTTCTGGAAAAAGGAGGACAGTTTGAACTGCTAAACGTGGATCTGAAGGGGCGAAGTGCGCTTTTGATGATCCATCTTCAAACTCTACGATAGCCCTTATGATGTTTTCGGGGTGGTATACAACAGTGATTGCATCAAGAGGGATATTGAACAGATAGTGTGCCTCCAATACTTGAACTGCTTTGCTCATAAGTGTGGTGGCATCAATAGATCTTTTCCTTCCCATTCTCCGGCCGACGTGTACAGCTATTTCCTCAGGAGTCATAGAAGGAACTTGGCCGGCTTCTCGGGGCCTCGCGGGACCGTACGAGGAGGTGAGAATTAAGCGCGAAATCGGGCTTGTTTCTCCTTTTAATAACTGCCATATGGCGCTGGTTTCAGCGTTAAGGGGAAGTATCTCAGATCCTTGTTTTGATGCGACATCAGTTAACAGGGATCCAGCCATGGCCATGGTCTCCTGATTGCCAAGGGCGACCCGTTTACCTGAACGCAAAGCTCCAAGAGTTGGTTCGAGGCCGACTTTACCAACTGATGCGACGACGACAGTGTCGACCTCCTGGTGATTGACCATTTCTTGATCAGTAACAAATCGGAAATCTTTAAGATCAATGTTACTGTCTTGCCATCGTCCTTTTCCTATATGTGCCATGAAAGGTTCAAACTCTTGAATTTGTTGAGCTAGCAAATCAACATTGGTACCGGCTCCAAGGCCGACAACATTTAATTTATCTGGGAACGAGCGCACGACACTAAGCACTGTTTCCCCAAGCGCGCCGGTGGATCCAAGAATGGCCAGACGAACAGAATTATCAGTCATGATCTTGTTACCAATGATAGAACACTAACCAAAAATCAGCAAAATTAGTCTTGTGGCAAATGGTGCGTGTCATGTGATCGATAGATATTGGTCAATCAGTGTGTATGCCTTTGGGTCAAGTTTTTTGTTGTCGCGAATAAGGCTTGAGAGTTCCCCTGTGGAATATAAGTGGTTTATCGCTTTACCTGTTGAAAGTTTATTGTGAGGCCAAATTTGCATGATTGATTTGTATCTGTTCATGAAATTATTGACAAGGGAGCCTTGGTGGGCCTGGTACAAATTTGAGGTCATTTCCAATTCTATTTCAAGGTGCTTGATTGTATTATTTCTGACGTAGTATTTGCAGGAATCAATTGCCAGTTCGGCAAATTTCCCAGGAGAGTCATCGATAGTATCAATAGCAATGTCTTTTTTTGTGCGGTGGGTGTCACGTTTCTGGATTACCAGAAGCTGCATATTAGTGATTGTGGCAATAGGGTTGTCCTGTACGAAGAAATGTTTTTCGTATGGGATCATGACTCCCTCATCCTTCAGTTTAGAATGTATGTTTTCCAAAGATGCTTGTGACCATGGCTCTTCGATTTCCATGCGGTTGATCCCACCCCATTGATTTGGCTGATCCAATCCCTTAAGAGTGATGAATGTTTGATCATTCAGGATCCTGATACGAAGAGCGAAATGATGGGCATTGAGTGAAGATTCCTCAGTGTCAAGATATATATCCTCTATATTTTGTTGCTGGATTGGAGAAAATAGATATTCCCCAATGCTTTTTAGTGATTTGATTTTGGCTAAAACATCATCATCGCTACCTGATGTAATGATGAACGTGACTTCGGATTCGAGCATATTGTTACTCTTCTGCTCACGGTATCAATTGATTGCTAAATATAGATAGACACTAGAACCATTTTTGTGAAAAATTTGGTTATATGCTGGAGGCTTGTAGAAGGGTTAATTCATCTTCAAAAGACACGAATAGATCTTCGAGATATTCTCGCAGAGAATCTATCTTAACTTCCTCAATTATTTCGCTTGCAAATGCTTTAATCAACATTCGACGTGCAGTGAGCAGATCGATGCCACGACTTTGCATATAGAACACAGAATTGTCGTCCATGTGTCCGGCCGTTGCTCCATGTCCACATATCACATCATCTGCATATATAAAGAGCGCTGGTTTGCTGTCTACCTCTGCTTCTCGTGACAGTAATAGGTTTTTGTCTTTTTGTTGCGCATCTGTTTTCATTGCACCTCTTTGCACTGTCACTGTTCCACCGAAGATTGCCCTCGAGCTCCCGTCAAGAATCCCTTTGTAATACAAGCGACTGGTTGTATGTGGCTCAATGTGCTCAATGTTAATGTAATTATCAATGTGTTGGGATCCGGTGGTCATGTAAAGCCCATTGAGGTTACAGGTTGATTGAGGTGCTGCCAATGTTGAGGTTAAATTGTGGCGTCCCAAGGCTGCTCCTTTTTGCAAGGATGTTGATGAGAATGTCGACGCTTTTTCTTGGTGGACTACCGTTGTGCCTATGTGAAAAGAATCAGGGTTGTCTAGCAACAGCCGGTAATGGTCAACTCGGGATTCTTCACCGATCACGATTTCAGTGACATTATTTGTGAAGTACTTGGCTTTAGGTGTTCCGACGTAGCTTTCGATCAGTGTCGTTTCACTGAATTCTTCTGTGACAATTAATGTGCGTGGGTGAGAAATCGTTGGGTCCGTTTCGCTCGTTGAAAAATAGATTACGTGGATTGGATCTTGTGAAGCAATCCCTTTGGGTATATAGATGAAGGCTCCGTCATTGATAAAAGCTGTATTTAACAAGACAAACGGATCATCGTCAGGGGCAATATATTTACCTAAATGCCGTTCGATAATTTGGCCGTGTGATCCGAGAGCGTCTTTGATGTTTGTGATCTGAATTCCATCATTTGGATTTTGTGTAGATAGTGATGATGAATAGACGCCGTTTATGAAAACGAGTGTGGACCAATTTTTATTCAGGTGTGATGAATCAAGGAGGTCTTTTTCCGTGATTGACGTTATTAGATCTTCTGATGAATTTGCAAAAGCAGTGTTCGATATATCACGGACATCTGTATATTTCCATGACTCATTTCCACGTCGACCGGTGGGTAAACCATTAGTGCGATAATTTGTAAATGCATCAGCCCGTTTCTGGTTTAGCCAATTAGGTTGTGTGCTTGTCATCATGCTATTAAAAGAATCAAAATGTTCGATAAAAGCAATTTCAGATGCGGCGATCTTACTCATTTTTAACTTGCACTTTCTCCACTTGTTTCACTCACGGGCGGTATGGTTTCACGAAGCCAATCGTATCCTTTGTTCTCCAATTCTAGAGCCAGTTTATGATCTCCTGATTTAGCTATTTTCCCATCGATTAATACGTGGACAAAATCCGGTGATATGTAATTAAGAAGGCGTTGATAATGTGTCACCAGTATCACTGATTTCTCAGGATCTTGTAGACGATTTACACCATCAGCAACGGTTTTGAGAGCGTCTATATCCAGACCCGAATCTGTTTCATCAAGGAGCGCGAGATGTGGTTCTAGTAGAGCCATTTGCAAAATCTCACTGCGTTTTTTTTCGCCACCAGAAAATCCTTCGTTGACGTTTCGACGCATGAGATCAGGATTTATTTCTACGAGGTCCCCTTTTTCTTTTAGAAGTTGGTTGAATGCGCGAATATCTATCTGGTCTTCACCTTTATGTTCGCGAATTGCGTCAAGTGCGGCTTTCAAAAATTGATTGTAACGGACTCCTGGTAGTTCTACGGGGTATTGCATGGCGAGAAAAACCCCTTCTCGCGCTCTTACGTCAGGCTCCATTGACAAGAGGTTTTTTCCATCAAGAAGTACCTCACCCTTTGTAACCGTGTACTCCGGCCTTCCTGCTAGTACATTCGCGAAGGTACTTTTTCCAGAACCATTTGGTCCCATTATGGCGTGTGTTTCGCCCTTCTTAACTGTAAAATTAATACCGCGCAGTATTTTGATTTCACCGACTGACGCGTGCAGATCATGCACTTCTAGCATCTCTTACTATCTCCTTTTACCTAAAAACAAAGAGGTTTCTTGGCATTTGGTTTCATATATCGTTTCCATGGGTTGATGGTGTCAGATAAAGAATTTGTTTTTTGTTACCCAACCGTGAAGTCTATTCCTGGCTGTGTCACGTATTCGTTTTACCAGTCAATGGGTGATAAATTGGTATGGCGAAACTAGCCTACAGTCCCTTCCAGACTTACTCTGAGTAAATTACCTGCCTCCACAGCGAATTCAAATGGTAATTCCTTAAAAATGTCCCTGCAAAATCCGTTGATGATCATGTAATTTGATTCTTCAGCTGAGACTCCGCGTTGCATGCAGTAAAAGAGTTGATCGTCGCTTACCTTAGAAGTGGTAGCTTCATGTTCAATTTGAGCGGTGGGGTTTTTGACTTCAATGTATGGAACAGTATGAGCACCGCATTGGTCTCCAATCAAAAGTGAATCGCATTGGGTAAAGTTTTTTGCTCCTTCGGCGGAGGGCATTATTTTGACTAGACCGCGGTACGTATTTTCTGCCTTTCCGGCAGATATGCCCTTTGCGATAATTGTGCTACGAGTGTTTTTACCAATATGCGTCATCTTTGTTCCTGTGTCAGCTTGTTGGTGGTTATTTACCAAAGCAACCGAATAGAACTCACCTGATGAGTTGTCTCCTTGTAAGATCACGCTTGGATATTTCCACGTAATTGCTGAGCCAGTTTCCACTTGAGTCCAAGAGATTTTTGAATTTATTCCTTGGGCTTTACCTCTTTTTGTTACGAAGTTATACACGCCGCCTTGGCCATCCTTGTCGCCCGGGTACCAATTTTGCAGTGTAGAGTATTTAATTTCCGCGTCATCAAGTGCCACAAGTTCAACAACCGCAGCATGTAACTGGCTTTTCTTCCGGATGGGTGCGGTGCAGCCTTCAAGGTAACTGACATAGCTTCCTTTGTCTGCGATAATCAAAGTTCTTTCGAATTGTCCCGAGTCCGCCTCATTAATTCGAAAATAGGTCATTAATTCCATTGGACAACGAACGCCTGGTGGAATGTATGCAAACGAGCCATCACTAAATACTGCTGAATTCAAAGTAGCAAAAAAGTTGTCACTGTACGGGACAACAGTTCCTAAGTATTTCTTTATCAATTCAGGGTGATTTTGAATAGCTTCTGAAAATGAGCAAAAAATGATCCCTAATTCTTCAAGTTTTTCTTTGAATGTGGTGGTTACTGAACTACTATCCATCACTGCGTCTACCGCGACCCCCGCTAGTGCCTCTCTTTCATTCAATGGGATACCCAATTTTTCAAATGCTTGCAGCATTTCTGGGTCTACTTCATCGAGGCTTTTAGGTCGGTCGTTGTCTTTAGTTAGGGGAGACGCGTAATAAATTATGTCTTGATAATCTATTGATGGGTATTCAACATTAGCCCACTCTGGCTCCTCATCTCGCATTTTTTCCCATAGACGAAATGCGCGTAGCCGCCATTCCAGCATCCATGGGGGCTCACTTTTCTTTTCAGAGATTAGCCGTACAATGTCTTCATTCAGGCCTTTAGGAGCGACATCTGAATCAACATCGATAGTAAATCCCCATTTGTACTCTTGATCATCTATCTTTGATTGGCGTGAGATTACGTTAGGGTTATTCGGGTTGGTCATACCTAGCTTTTTTCCTTTTACTTGTCCGCCCGCGAGTTTTTATCAGTTTGATTATAAAAACCCATAAATGCGCCGTCAACATAAAAGTACGATCTTTCACAATAAATATTCAATCCACTCTTGTTTGGTGCACTCTTTAGAAATGGATTTGATTGGAAATATCTATATATAATGACCACGGATGAGTTTTGAGGTATCACTATAAGTTTGATGGTTCAATACCCTATATGGTTAATTAATGTTGGAATTTTAAATACTCTAAAGTTTTCACCTAATGTGATTGGGGGTTGAGGATATGGTTATTACCGCCAGTAAATTGGACGCTGCATTTAATCCCAAGACTATAGCGATCGTTGGTGCAAAGAAATCAGCCAATTATAGCTGGTTACGTAATATGGACACATTTAAAGGGCGGGTGTATTCCGTACAAGTTGATCCTGATGAGATTCCCGGTATTGAAGAACTTGGTATTCCGAATTATAAAACGATTAGCGAGATTCCAGATGAAATAGATTTCGTAGTGATTGCCGTGCCACGGAATGTGGTACCAATTGTATTAAGTGATGCATTGAATAAAGGGGTGAAAAACATACATGTCTTTTCTTCTGGCTTCGCTGAGTCTGGTGAAACAGAAGCCATAGAACTACAAACAAAAATTGCAAATATGGCCTATGACGCGGATGTTGTTTTAGTCGGCCCCAATTGTATGGGTATTTTCAATCCTTCTGTGGGGATGCGCTTCAATCAAGGTCAAAAGATTAACGAACCAGGGAATGTAACGTTTCTTTCTCAAAGCGGCGGCCATGCAGGAACTCTAGTTGAGGCTGCTCAAGCTAACGGAATTGGGATTAACAAAACAATTAGTTTTGGCAATGCTGCAGTTTTAGATAGCCCGGATTTACTTGAGTATTTTGCGCAAGATCAACTGACAGAAATAATCACTATGTATGTTGAAGGGCCTCGTGATCCGCGACGATTTTTTGAAGTTTTGAAGGATGTTTGCAAAATTAAGCCCGTAGTTCTTTGGAAAGGTGGCCAGACCGAAGATGGGAAGCGTGCGTCAGCATCACATACAGGTTCTTTAACTGGTTCATCTGAGGTTTGGGATACGGTGATTAGGCAGAGCGGCGCAATTCGCGCTGATTCGCTTACTGAAGCGATTGATATTACCAAGGCCTTCGTTTATCTTGCACCAACAACAAATAGGAATATTGGCATTATAGGTGGTACTGGAGGGCAGTCAGTTTCAATGGCTGACGCGTTTGCGAAAAACAATATGCCAGTGCCACGTCTTTCCCACGATTCATTGGCAAGTCTCGCTGGTTTTTTTCAGTTGGTTGGGGCAGCCTACTATAATCCAATCGATATAGGGGGATTGAATCGCCCCATGTTGTCAACCATTGTAGAGACTTTATTTGGTGATCCTCAGATTGGTAGTGTCGGGATTCAAATGGGATCAGGATTGCTGCAGGGTGATCGTGAGGATGGTTTAGGACAAATAGAACTGTATGAATCTGTGCGAGACAAATCCGGCAAGCCCGCGTTTGTAATATATCAGGCAGCTAACCCTTATGAAGAAGGCGATGCTTTAAACGAATTAGATATAATCCTTCAGCAAAAGGGATTCCCAAGTTTTCCTGATCCTGATCGTGCAGCGAAAGCTATTAACAAGATGGTTAGTTATCATAGCTTTAAGAGCCAAGCGGTCTAAAAACTTAATGATTTATTAGGTTTTGAATAGAATACTAGTCGCGTAACGTCAATTTGCGCCTTGCTACCCAAATCATTTGTTTGCTTCGAGCATCAAATGGCGAACGATCAAATTCTCCGTAGCACGTTTCTTCCTCAAATCCCGCAAACCGAAAAAGTGCTCTAATTTGTTCTGGATAAATATAGTGGACAAATACACTTTGTTGTCTGGGCTCTCTCTCATTTCCTTCAGAAAAATGCTCACTAATCGCTACCGTTGTTTCATAAATTTGTCGCTTCCCTTTGATTTTCTTATGGCTGATTATATTCAAATGAGCACTATTTGAGTTCGAATCGTTTCTTTGTTCGCCCCTTTGTATTACTCCGATAGTGCCATCTTCATTGGCTGTATCAAAGATTAACAAACCGTCTATCTTAAGGTTGTTGTGGATTGATCTTAAACACGATCGCTGCTCTTGGGGAGATAAAAGCAACTGAAAAGTTCGCGCAGGGATAATAACAGCATCAAACTTTCTCTCTAAAGAAAAATCTCTCATATCTCCCTGAACTAGTCGCAGTGGTCCCCGTAAGCTGCCTGCCTGTTCTCTGTTCTTACGTAATTCTCGTAGCATATCAGGTGAATTGTCGATACCGGTGACATCAAAGCCATGTTTGGCTAAGGCGATTGTAACGCGACCTGTTCCGCAGCCCAATTCAAGGACTGAACGACCAACTCGGTTGATCTCTTCAATGTAGAAAGCTATATCCGGACTGCCATTAGCGTATAAAATGTCATAGAATTCGGCCCACTTGGACCAATCATTGCCTTCTGTGAAATCATGATCTTGCATTAACTTAAATAATTCTCTCGGACATGGGTCGACAGCTCTTTTGGGCATTAATGTCGTTCATCATATATCACTTAGGATTTTTAGAGCATCTCTTAATTGTTCCTCAAATGGTAAATCATTTGGATTCACCAGAGAATCTATAGCTTTCCGGGCTTCGTCGGAAGAATATCCGAGGTTTGTAAGAGCATCAAATAGATCTTGCCGTTCCGTTTGGTTTTTGCCGTTTATTCCAGTGGATCCCGTGTACACGTCGAACTTACCTCTTAATTCAACGATCACGCGTTCTGCTGCCCGTGCTCCAATGCCCGGTGCTTCCTTGAGCACTGTTTGATTATCTTCTTGAATCGCTTGCACGAGTGTTTCCAGACCAAGCGTCGAAATTAATGACAACGCTGCCTTAGGTCCTATACCAGAAATACTCAACAATAGAGTAAAGACATCTCTATCATCGGTGGTGTTAAAGCCATAAAGTGAAAGGATACCATCTCTGGTGTATAGGTGGGTATGAAGAGCGGTATTCTGTCCTATTGGCGAGTTTTTCTCCGCTAAGTTACTTGGAACAGCAACACGTAAACTCACCCCAGCTGGTATCTGGACCTCCAGCCAATCTTCCCCTTTATTTCTAATGACGCCTTCTATTAATGTAATCATCTAAAATGTAATCATCTAAAATTGTTGTTTTTTTGAATAACACTTTCCCTATGTGATCGACAATTAATCTCGCTTAGGTATGATCTTGATTTCTCAGACTCATTTTTTCAAGCTATATAGACCTCAGGTGGATTTGTTTTTGCTATCATGAACACGGACAACTATAGCATTTTAGCGTACGATAAATTCAGTCCGTGGAAGGCGATATAATGCCGTCTTTAATTCAACTTTTAACCAAGACGGGTGTTGGTTCTCGAAGATATTGTTTTGAACTAATTAAAAACGGTAACGTTCGAGTGAATGGTAGAGAGCAATTATCAGCAGCGACTCTGATTGATTTTGCTTCAGATCAAGTAGAAGTCAATGGACGATTGATTGATGATGTTCAGCCATTGGTGTATATGAAATTAAATAAACCGGTTGGTGTTGTGTCGACCACATCGGATGATGTGGGACGTTCGATCGTTCTTGATTTTGTTCCGGAGCGTTTTCGCAAGCTCCGGTTATACCCTGTGGGAAGATTGGATGTGGATACTTCTGGATTGGTTTTGCTCACCAATGATGGTGATTTAGCTAACCGTTTAACCCATCCAAGGTTTGAAGTTGAAAAAGAGTATTATGCGCTAATCGATGCGGAACTTACTGATAGGCAACTCCACGCGCTGGAGGATGGTGTCATGGTTCAGGGTATTAAAACTTCCCGGGCTAAAGTAAAAAGAATGGTTAATCGTGATGCCCCTTGGTACAGTTTGATTATTCATGAAGGTCGTAAACATCAAGTTCGTAATATGTTCCGTGCGGTTGGCTGCGAAGTACACAATCTTCAACGAGTACGCATCAGAAATCTTCTGCTGGGCTCCCTAAAATCAGGAAAGGTTCTTGAGTTGACAGGTGATGAATATCAAAACCTTTCCAGCGCGATCTCGCCAAACCCTCGTTTACCGAAAAAGGCAAGGCTATACAAGAGCCCACAATTCAAGCCTCGCTTAAGATTGCGGAAGAAATAATTCTGGTGCCAGCGGTTTTATTTACGAGACTTCAGGAAAACTGAATATCATTTTTGGGTGTCTAACTGGGTCATTCAAGATTCTGATTCAGCTATTAAAAGCTGGTCAGTTTGTTATGGCGAACTTCATTTATGTGGCAAAGCGCAATTCCTAAAGCATCAGAAGCGTCATCAGAAGTTGGTTGATTATTCAGGTGTAATTCAATTGAAACCATCGTCCGAATTTGGTCCTTATTGCTTCTACCGTATCCGGTGACTGCCATTTTGATTTTAGTTGGAGAGTATTGGTGTATAGGGATATTGAATTCAGCGGCTGAGATCAAGCTGATTCCTCGAGCTTCGGCAATTGCCAAAGCACTTTTCACGTTTTTCCCGACAAAAGGATCTTCTACACAGATTTCATCGGGTTTCCATCTGGGTAGTAATTCAAGTAGTTTTTTGTGGATTGATAATAAGCGTTTAGCTTTAGTATCCGACCGTCGTGCTTTAAAGGTTCCGAAGTCTATAACCGTGATCTCATCGTCAATGAAGTCCAAAACGCCGTAGCCCATTGATATCGTTCCGGGGTCAAGACCAAGGACACGCATATCCAAAAACCTTTTCTAGCGCCTATTACACCGTTAAGCTTCTGTAGAGTTGGGGTAATCGTTCGGGAAGGGATGCTACGTCTTCTAAGACCTCATAAGCCATATCTCCACACATTTCTTTCATGTAATCATGGCCCGAACGGTCAACTGTGAGGCAAAAAGGTGTAATACCAAGTGTCTTGGCTTCAAGTAATGCTTTGTGGGTATCTTGAACTGCATACTCCTTGTCAACACCTTCCCTGCTATAGCCTCGGTCTTGTGGCCGGCCATCACTGATCAAGAACAAAAGTTTTGTTTTTGCGGGTACATCTTTTAGCTTAGACGTTGCGTGTCTAATGGCTGGGCCCATCCGAGTTGCGTGAAGCGGTGAGATACCATCTATTCGTTGTGGTACTGCATTCGTAAAGGTTTCATCAATGTCTTTAATTGTATAAAATTCTACGTTTTCCCTACCGTATCCAGAAAATCCATGTATTCCGTACATATCTCCTGTTGTTTCTAGGGCACGTATTAGTAGCACGGTACTTTCGCGCTCGATATCGATAATCCGTTTATAATTTCTCTTCGCAGCTTCACGCCTCGCGCGTAACCAAAATAAGTATTCTCGTGGATCATCGGGGATGTCTTTCCATTCATCGTCATCACGAGCTTTTTCGTCTATGGCTTCCGCGGTCGATGCACTCATGTCGAGAAGGAAAATTACCGCAACATCTCGTTGGACTTTATTGCGCCTCCAGTATATTTTCTCACTTGGGATTGAGCCTGCTCTCCGCTCAATGATTGATTCGACCGCCAAGTCAATGTCAATATCTTCTCCGTCAGGTAATTTTTTTTCTTTCCTATGTAATTCAGGTACCATCATTTCGAACTGTCGTCGTATTTGCGTGATCAACATTGCGTGATGTTCTTGGGTTCGATCATAGAACTCTGAAGTTCCTTCTGTTACCGGAACTTCACGGACACGGGCCCAGCGGGGCTTATAGTCGTTTGCTTTAAAGTCCCATTCCCTGTAAAGAACACTTCCTGGTTCTTCTTCCAAAGGCCCTTCTTGCTCGGGTTTTCGTTGCGCAGGGCGCCGCCCGGAGTCGGTGTCTGAGTTTTCTTCACTTTGGTTTAATATGTCACTCATCAGTTCTGACACAAACATTCCAGCAGATTCATCGATTGCGCCATCAACAACGTTTTCCAGGTTGATTTCAGTACTCTCTTCGGCAAGGCGGCGAAGTGCTTCTGGATCTATTGATGCTCCAGCGTCTTCGTCTCCCTCGGATGTCTCTCTAAGATTAGCAATGACTTGTACGAGCTCTGGTTTGAAGTCACCTCGATAATCAACGGTCTCAGGCGATTCATATTCTGATTCTTCACCATTGTCGGCGTTCTCGTCGTTATTGGGTACCATTTGGAATGAGCTTCCGGCTTCATCAGCGGTTTCAGCTTCGTCTGGTGTTGTATTTACGGTGTCTGCTGCAGAGCCCTCTTGGCCTAGTTCCCCTATATCAATATCCTGCCAATCGGTTTCTGGTTCGTCCAGATTTGGTATCCCAGATACAATACGGTATATTCGTAAAGTTGCTTCAGCCGAGTCCTCAACTTGTGCGCCCGGTTGACGCAAGTGGATCAATACTGCGGCGATTCTATCCACAGCAGCTTTAGCGACCGTTGGTACACGAATCGTTTCTGGTGATTCCAACAATGTCATTCGGATGAGAATTTCTAGAATACTTTCTTGAAGTGGCATGTCATCAGGGGATTTTCGAGTTGCTACAGCGTCCTGCCGTATAAAATCATAAGCAGTTCTTAAACCTGGATATTCTTCAATGATTCGCTGGTCAATCCGTGCAGCTTCAACAATTCCGAAGATGTCTGATGCTAGTTGCCGATCAGGAAATAGGTCAAAGTATTTTTGAAAATCAGCCATCGTGGTGACTTGTGCTTCACGTTCTATCTCCGGAGAGGACGTTTCAAAATTCATGTCGTCTCGCCATCGTGGAAAATGTGCTGCGTCACGCTCAAACGAAAATGCGAAGCTTTCAAATTCCAAATGACCCACCTGATGGGTTGAAACCACTTTATACCAAGAGAAATTTTCCTCTTTATCTTTGAATCTGGAAACTTCTGTTGGCAAATTAATTGAACGTCCATCGGTTGAAGCTTGGTCCAGAGGGAGCCATCCCAGACTTTGGGTGGCAATTTTCGTAGAAACGATGTCAATTTCTTCACCTGTTAAGGCCCGGCCATACATCTGAAGGATTGAGTGGACGGATGTTAGCTCGATGCGAGCAGAGAGGGCATCTAATAGTTCATCTCCCTTACTCGATTCCAGTTTGAAGTATGAGATGCCTGCATCTTCGTTTTCGTTTAAGGTTTCTAACCCCTGTTGATACCATTGGTCCAATCCATCCATATTTGCGAGGCTTAGTACGTTTGGGGTTTTAATCAAGAAATCAACGGCTGCCGGTTTAGATACCTGAGAAAGCTCGTCAAACATGAACAAGATTTCGCCATGAAGTGTCGTTGGAATCGCGGCGAGTGCTCGCGACCCGTCGTTTAGTAGCGGTAGAAAATGTTTGCCACCCAGAAGAATCATTTCCTCGGCGTATTGAAGGAAACGGATCCGGAATTGCGGGTCAATTCTTTGTAAAGCTACAGCTCCGCTCTCGAGAGATTCTTTCGCATATTTCCAATTTGTTCCAGCCGCTTTTTGCAGCAATGATATTAATGGTGGGATGTCATCTCGAGCGATTTCTGAGAAAACTTGGGGAGAATTACTTAGGCATTCTTCCGCCAAATCATGTGATTTCTGTGATAAAACCTCCAAGAAGCTTACGAAATCTTCCAGGGTCTCCAATGGCATCAAGGCTAGGAAAGAGGCGCTGTTTTCGAAGAAATGAGATGAAAGAGCACTAGATTTCCATGTGCCTTGGTACAGGCGCTGCCCTTGCGTTGCCCATCTTGGTATGTCATCAGGTGAGATTATTTTTAGTATATCTGGCGTAGTGCGAAAATACGCGATTGCCAGGGTTGCGGAGTCTGATGCCAGATCGCGTCCAAAAGATGACCAGGAATCCATGTGATCTATTGGTAATTGATCTTGAAGCAAACTTGGGCTGACTCTATAAAATTCAGCGGCTGCTTCCCACGATCGAAACGATTGTTGGGCAATTGCGTAACCCGCAGCGGCCCATCGGACTATTTCATCCTCGGTCAATATAGTCTTTAGTTTTTCATGGCCTGCATTGAATTCTTTTCCTACCGCTGGTGGCAGGTTAAGCACATCTGATTCAATTTTGGCGAAAGACTCTTCGTTAGTCATTATTAGCGCTCCTGATGTTTACTCAAAAATGCTTGTTACGACTTCATTCAAACTTCGCTGGACTACTGCATCATCGGTTAAAGAGTAGACGACCGCAGATTCACAGGCTCGGCGTGCAGGGATCCCTTTTTCTATGAGCTTGCCCGCGTAAATTAACAGGCGTGTACTCGCGCCTTCTTGCAGGCCGTGCTCTTTCAAATTTCGAGCTTTTTCACCCAAAGTGGCGAGCTTGTTTGCGGTGGCATCATCCACACCACTTTCATGGGCGATAACGTCTGCCTCAAGATCAACGGGTGGATAATCAAATTCCATTGATATAAACCTTTGACGGGTACTTTGTTTCATATCTTTCAGTGCACTTTGATAGCCGGGGTTGTATGAAACAACCAAGAGAAAACTATCGTCTGCCTCAATAAGTTCGCCACGTTTTTCTATCGGTAATATTCTGCGGTGATCGGTCAATGGGTGAATCAGGACTGTCGTGTCTTTTCTTGCCTCTACCACCTCGTCAAGATAGCAGATTGCTCCAACTTTGACTGCCC
Organism: SAR202 cluster bacterium; assembly: GCA_009392005.1. Classification (GTDB taxonomy): domain Bacteria; phylum Chloroflexota; class Dehalococcoidia; order UBA6926; family VFHL01; genus VFHL01. Next base: position 93,473 of record VFHL01000002.1, on the reverse strand, counting down.
TAGTAAGTGGGCCATCCATCCAAACAGTCTCTTCACCTTCTAAAAGATATCTTCCTACTAAATCGCTTGAAGTCAGGTCTTCATGGCAGGCTATAGTAACCAGCGGTAACGCTGCGCCTTCGTCTGCCGATGGCGTCTCTTTTTCGATCAGTGCACGGTTCATGTTGTGGGCCATGTATTCGACAAATCGAGTCTTACCACATCCCGTTGGCCCTTTTAGTAGGACAGGGATTTTTTGTTGGTAGGCTGCGTGAAAGATATCAATTTCGTCTTTTACAGGCAGGTAGTATGGAGATTCCTCAGATCGATATTCTTCTACGATGTGTGCCTGATAACTGATGTTTGTTTTATCACTAGTCATGTTTTGTTATACCTTTCCTTCAATTCGAGTGTTCCACAAATCGCGAGTTTTTTCTTTGACCTCGTCTAAAGTACAGTTTGTGTCCAGAATCACGTGACCGTGTTCACTCCGCTCCTCATTTGATAATTGTGAGCGAATGCGAGCGAGAGCTTGTTCTTCATCTAAGCCGTTTCGGCTATTTAATCGCTCAACAGCTGATGCTTCATCAACCACTGTAACCCATACCTCATTTACTAAAGGAGTCCACTCCGCTTCGATCAACAGGGCTGCCTCAAGGATTACAACCTTTACGCCATCCTTTTCCAGTTTTTGAAGTTGCTCGTACATCATGGAGTACATGCGTGGCCACATAATTTCATTAAGGCGTTGTAAATTTGCTGGATCGGAGAACACAATCGGTCCCAATTTTGTTCGGTCTATGCCTCGGGTTTCAGGATCAATCAGATCTTCACCCCACTCTTTAATGATATCTTTCCAGGAATCGGTGCCTTCCTGTTGTGCTTCATGTCCTACAACATCCCCATTGATGAGGGTCGCGCCATTCTCCTGTAGAATTTCAGATACGGTACTTTTCCCAGAAGCAATACCACCCGTTAAACCTACAACGAACATATTCATATTCCTTTCATGAAATCGGAAGACATCAAATGATTATACCTGCCGTGACTTTTCCTGTCTCCCCCTGATTGAGTTTTTTTATGGTGATTGAGACGGTTTGGCTGATTTAGGCGATACCTTTTTGAAGAGAGATTTTCTTTATATTGTCTGAATCGTATTCTTTAGTTTTTTCATGAACAGAGCGGCTTGCTGCTTGGATCTGATTGTTAATTTCGCGATATTTTGAGTGAGGGGGATTGCACTGATTCGTCTGTAGTGTAATACTACAGGGACGTTGATACGTTGAAAGGGAGGTGCGATGTGTCTGCTGAAGGACTTACGAATTTTGTTAATACGACAGTAAAGTATGGTGGTTTGATAAACAAGTTCAAGAAAGAGCCTGAGGAAGTTGCAAGGGGTCATGATTTGACAGCCGAAGAGCTTGCGGCGGCCAGCTCAGGTGATGAAGCGGCGCTCGTTTCTGCTGGGGTTCCCGAAGCTCTCGCGACGCGTTGGGTTCGCCTTCTGAGTCAATAGATAGTAGCCTTCGTTACTGTTTATATATAGATCATCTTTAACTTGAATACTTAGGATCAGGTTTTTCGTCTGTTCTATTACGATTGACCTGAAAGGGGTAATGTTTCTGCCTCTTTCAGGTCTTTTTTTGTGGATCGATATTATAATTAGGCTGAAGATTGCAATTTATGAACGTCAATATCGAGAGCAATTTATGTTTCGTCAGATTATGGACTATTGCATGTTGAGTATGTTATAAGCAGAGAATCGTCAATGTTGTTGACCAAAATACGAAGTCATGGCTACAATTCGGAACTAGTATGAAGATTATGAGTTGGTTTTTATGTTATGGGAGCAGTGTGGGAGGAATGAATGTTAAAGATTAGGTTAGCGCGGACAGGGAAAAAGAATAAAGCCCAGTATCGCGTCGTTGTTGCGGATGCCCGAGCACCAAGAGATGGAGCCTTTGTTGATCGACTTGGTCACTATGATCCTACGGTTGATCCTGCGATCGTTGTAATTGATGAGGAGAAGGCTCGTTACTGGTTAGGAAAGGGAGCACAACCTACTGATACGGTTGGACATCTTCTAAAGAAGCAGGGAGTGCTTGAAGGAGCCGCAACAGAATGAAAGAATTGATTGAATTCATAGCTAAGAATATTGCTGATAGTCCGGATGAAGTTAGAGTTGAAGAAGAAGAAGATGTGGAAGATGGCCGAATTGTTTTCAGATTGTTTGTTGCTGAAGATGACAAAGGTAAGGTCATAGGGCGTGAGGGACGTGTCGCTCAGGCTATGCGGACGTTGCTACGAGTTGCTGCTGCAAAACAAGGTACGCGAGCGGTCTTGGAAATCGTTTAGGTTTCTGTCCTTTGGCAACTGAAGGGGATATTCAGAACAATGATCGTGTTTCTGTAGGGCGCGTTCTGTCACCTTGGGGTGTGTATGGTGAGGTTAAGGTGTATTCGTTAACTGACTTCCCTGAGCGTTTTTCAATTAATAGTAAATTGTTAATAGGTGAATCTGCAGTTGTTGTTGAATCTATTCGTCAACAAAAAAATGTTCTGGTGGTTAAGTTCTTTGGCTTTGATAATAGGAATCATGCGGAACGAATTAAAGGTGAATTAATAGAGATATATGAAACTGATGTCTTCCCACTTGCTGAAGGTGAATACTACCAATTTGAATTAATGGGATTAACTGTTTTGTCATCTGATGGGGATCTTCTTGGGACTATTACCGAAATAATTTCGACGGGAAGCAATGATGTTTTTGTTGTTCATAAAGATGATAGTGAAATTCTTGTCCCGGACTTGCAACATGTTGTCGAAAAGGTGGATCTTGAGAATAACACGATGATTATTCAATTGCTTCCGGGGTTAGTTTAAAATAAGTCGAAGCGGCAAGGAAATGTTGGGAGAAGAATAATGTCAGGACACTCTCACTGGTCAACTATAAAGCGCAAAAAAGGGGCTGCTGATGCGAAAAAAGGGAAGATTTTCACGAAGCTTTCTCGCGAAATATCAGCTTCGGCCAGGGAAGGTGGGGGTGATTTAACATCTAATGTTCGGTTGCGTATGGCAGTGCAAAATGCCAAGGACAACAATATGCCGAATGACAATATTGAACGAGCTGTAAAGCGAGGAACTGGTGGGGATGGAGGAGAAAGTCTTATTGAGGTTACTTATGAAGGGTATGCACCAGGGGGAGCTGCAGTTCTCATCCAAGCATTGACCGACAATAAGAATCGTACAGTATCTGAGGTCAGGACGCTGTTCACTCACAATAATGGAAGCCTAGCTGAAGCGGGTAGTGTCATCTGGAACTTTGAGCGAAAAGGCGTGGTTGTTGTTGATGACAGTAATTTTGATACTGAAACACTAACTTTGAAAATTATTGATGCAGGAGCAGAAGATTTTAAAGAAGAAGATGGGATAATTGAAGTATATACTTCTCCTGAAGATCTAGAGCAAGTACGTTTTGCTATTGAGGGAGAGGGTGTAAACATTACAAGCTCGGAAGCATCTATGTTGCCAAAATCGACTGTTCCAGTTGAACAGAAAGTTGTTAAGCAAGCTTTGAGGTTGTTGGAAGAACTGGAAGATATTGATGACGTGCAACAGGTTTTTACGAATGGGGATTTCCCACAAGATATAGAGGAGTAGCTTTAGGTATGCCACAGTAAGATTTGTGGCACAATTCGCCAGTCTGCACGCTTATTCACAGAGTCGAGGCTTTTCTCCCAGCTTTAATTCAAACTCAAGGATTTCTCCAAAACGGTCAGTCTTTATTTTGATTTCTTGATTCACTTTGCTTGATGAAAGCATGGCGTCTAAATCAATCGAGGTCTTGATTTTCTTATTGTTGACGTAGGTGATTACGTCGCCAATTTTGATTCCTGCCTTCCAAGCAGGCGAATCCTTGATAGGACTTACAATAAGGCCCTCATTTGTGTTTAATTGAAATTGTTGAGCCACTGCTGCTGAGACTTCCCCTACACGAATTCCTATCCATGGTTCTCCGAGTACCCGTCCGCGTTCGACAAGCTGATTCACGATCGGGTAAGCTTCATCAATTGAGATCGCGTAGCCAATCCCCTCTGCATTCCGAGCGATTGCGGTATTTATACCGATTACCTCGCCCTCTAAGTTCAATAAAGGGCCACCACTGTTACCTGGATTTATGGCAGCATCTGTTTGAATTACGTTTTCAATTTGGCAGCTTCCAGGAACGGTTGCTTCCCGCTCCATCGCGCTAACAATCCCTTGTGTTACGCTAATCCCATCTCCCAAGGCATTCCCGATTGCTACTACCCAGTCCCCCACAATAGTTTTTGCAGTTGTTCCTAATCTTGCGATGGGGACATTTGAGGCATCAATTTTGATAACGGCAAGATCGGTAGGCGGGTCGGAGCCAATGATGATTCCTTCAAATACCCGTCCGTCTAAAAGCGTAACCTGGACGTTTGTCGAATTCTCAATCACATGATTATTGGTAATAATCAACCCTTTTTGGTCAAAGATTACGCCTGATCCTTGCCCCCCAGGAACCACTTGTTCTCTGAAAAAAAAGTCCAGTGTCATTCTTTCAGTTGTTATAGATACAACTGCAGGTGCTACATTATTTGCTACTTGGGAAATTGGTGGAAGATTATATGATTTCTCGTATGAATGATCAGTGCTAGATGATTCTAGTGATTTTGTACTAGTGGCGGTTTGATTTGAGTTTTTATCAGAAACAGGTGTTTCTAGACCAAGAGGAGATAGTTCTTCAATTGGCCCAATTTGGCACCCCGGCATAGAGATAGATAGAAGCATTGCGATAACGGTTGTAAAAACTGAACGGAACCATTTTTGTAGAATGACATTACCTAGAAAGAACATGATCAGAAATTTTCACAAGATGCAGTCGATATGATCCGTTGGTTTTATGTTTATTGGCGCAAATAGTACAACGCATCCGCGTCAGGGGAGACCCCTGGCCCCCAGGCACGGTGACAGATCGAAGAAATGCTAGCACCGATAAGCAGTATTAATGCTGAGATATAAGACCATAAAAGTAGAGCGACGATTGCACTGAAAGATCCATAAACCAAGTTTAGGTTTGATAGATTTTGGGCGTAATTTACGAAGACTGTTTTCGCGATTTCCAAGCCAATTGTCGCAATCATTGCGCCGACCCATACATCTTGAAAGCTGACTCTCGTATTTGGAATGAAACGATAAATGAATAGAAAAGTCAGAAATGCTAATAATGGAGATACGATGCGCGCTAACAGTTCCCAAGGGAACAACCCGTTTGTAACTGTTGGGCCGTAGAACAAAATGCTTAAATCATGCGCGACGCTCAAAAAAGCAGTTGCTGCAATTGATGAAAGGAATAGAAGGCCGGCTCCCGCCATCAGTAATAAGTCAATGAAGCGATCATGAAGAAATGGGCGGGGTTGATGTATACCCCAAGCCGCATTGATTGCCTTACGAATAGTTGAAAACACTGCCATAGAAGTCCAGAACAATCCTATTGTTGCTAGTACCCCAGCGGTATTTCTTGTTTGGATCAGGCTTTCAATCGTGTTAACCACAAGTTCTTGTGAGACTGGTAGGAATTGAACAATCTGTTGAATGATAAAAGCCTCCACGTTATCCGATCGCATTATATAACCAAAAACGGATATTAACGCGAGTGTTAGCGGAAAGAGGGAAAACAGACTGTAATAGGAGATTGCTGCGGCCAATTGGGCGCAATTCATGCCAAAGAAGCCGTGGCCGACTTGTCGAGCGATGTCAAACACAGGATTCTTAGGATTTAATTTTGCGAGAGCTGTTGGTCCGAGCATTTCTTTGGATTCAATAAATAATAGTTCAATAGCGATAAATTCAGGTACAAATCCTACTTAGGCTATTGGTTCGAATAAAAATTGTCAAGAAACTTTACCACGAGAAGCGATTTTGATCTGTATATTCTAATATAGATGGAACATCAAAATTAGAGTTTAGGTTTACGAAAAAACAAGAGCTCTAATCGCGGTCTTGATAAACCGATTAGAGCTCTTAATCTGCTCTTGTAATTGTCCGATTGAATAGAAGTACTTCAATGAGTGAAACTATGCTCTTTGCTAACTAGTCAGGAATGAGTACGACCTTGCCATTCGCTTCATCTTCTTCAACGATCCGTTGCGCCTCTCCAGATTCTGAGAATGGGAAGACTCCGTGGACGACTGGTTTGATGTGTCCTTCTTGGACCATGTCTAGTGCTTCTTGTAAATGTCCGACAGTTCCTAAGGTTGAACCTATAAATTGGACCTGGCGGAAAAATATGTGCCGTAAATCTATGGACGCGTCATAACCAGAAGTAGCGCCGCTAGTTACAACCTTGCCTCCCCACCCCGCTAATCGCAAGCTTAAGCCAGCTGTTGCTTGACCCGGATGCTCAAATACGATTTCTACGCCTTTTCTGCCGACAATGTTTCTGACCTCTTGCGAGACATCTTGGGTGCGTCGATTGATGGTGTACTCTGCCCCAAGTGATTTGCAGAGTTCAAGCTTCTCATCGCTTGACGCGACTGCGATAGCATGAGCATTGAAGAGCTTGCAAATTTGTATAGCGAAGACGCCTAGTCCACCTGCAGCACCCCATATAAGAACGTGGTCGCCCGGTTTTATGCCTGTTTTATGAACTAATTTTCGCCAAGCAGTTACGAGTACTAGTGGTAATGACGCAGCTTCTTCAAATGTAACATTTGTCGGCTTTGGCACTACATTTTCAGCTGGTACTCGGACGATCTGACTATGTGCTCCCTCGAGTGCGGGCCAATCATAACCCCAGATATTGCACTCTTGTCCTTCCTTGTTAAACCAAGCTGGTTGGCCACAATGAACAACTACCTCGTCTCCAACTTTGACTGAATCCACTTCAGATCCTATTTCTTTAATTACGCCGGCAGCATCGCTGCCAGAAATATGAGGCAATTCCACTTGCATTGGCGCACCACGTCGGCCCCATATGTCATTGTAATTCACAGCTGTAGCTTTAACTTCAACGAGGACATCGTTTGCCCCTGCAACAGGATCCGGAATTTCCTTGTATTGAAGGACGTCATACCCTCCATATTCTTCAAAAACGACTGCTTTCAAGATCTGTCTCCCCTCTGGCTAATTCTTATTGCCTTCTTATTTAATTAATTAAGCTAAGTATTCTGGCTGCGGAACTAGGATTCGAACCTAGACTCCGCGGTCCAGAGCCGCGTGTCCTACCATTAGACGATTCCGCAGTGCAACAACCATTCTACCAAGACGTTTCTATCGTAACAACATAACTTTTTGGTAATGAATGGTCTGTGTAGTTAAATCTTCTTCAAACACTTGGTCGATTGTTTATCTAAAAAGGGTTTTAGGATCAACCCTTTTTCCTGATGCTAATTGCTTCATTAACTTTTGACTCTTTTTGAATTGGTTGATTAACGCGTTTACGTCAGAAGGAGACACACCACTACCGTTCGCGATACGTTTCCGCCGGCTGCCACCAATAATGTCAGGTTTCTGTCGTTCTGTTGGCGTCATTCCTTGGATTATGGCTTCTGTTTTATTTAACTGATTTTCGTCGAACGCTTCTTGCGGCATTTGTTTTGATAGATTTGATAGGCCAGGGACCATATCAACAATTTGTGATAGGGGGCCCATTTTCTTCATCTGTTGCATTTGTTCAAGGAAATCTTCAAGGTTGAATTCGGCGCGCTGCATTTTCTTTTGTAGCTCTGCTGCCTTATTTTCGTCGATTGTTTCTTCTGCTTTTTCAATTAAGGTGAGAACATCGCCCATACCAAGTATTCGTGAAGCGAGACGTTCAGGGTGATATTGTTCTAGGCCATCAAGTTTTTCCCCGACTCCCATGAATTTTATAGGTATGTTTGTGATTGACGTGATTGACAGCGCTGCACCACCACGAGCATCCCCATCCATTTTTGAAAGAATCAGACCAGTAACGGGTACGATTGCGTTGAATTCTTCTGCTGTCCGTAATGAGTCTTGCCCCGTCATTGCATCAATGACCAGAAGGATTTCAATTGGGTTCGCTTCCTTTTGAATCTCAAGAAGTTCATCCATGAGGGCCTCATCAATTGTGAGACGGCCTGCCGTGTCAATTATTAAACAATCGACGTCATTGTCTCGGGCATGGTTTAATGCATTTTTTGCTGTAATTAAAGGCGTGGATTTCACACCTTCTTTGTAAACAGGGATTTGGATCTCATTTCCCAATGTTACTAACTGTTCAATGGCCGCTGGGCGTTGTAGATCTACTGCCGCTAACATGGTTTGCAGATTCTGCTTTTTAAGGTGAAGAGCTAACTTAGCTGCAGTAGTAGTTTTACCTGCCCCTTGCAATCCTATGATCATGATTACGTTAGTGTGATTTGCCTGAGTGGATGCCACGGCCAGAGCTTTGGTATCACCACCAAGAATCTGTGTTAACTCTTCGTCAACTATTTTGATTATTTGTTGAGTGGGGCTAAGGCTTTGAAGAACTTCTGTGTTCAAAGAGCGACTACGAACATTTTCGAGGAAGTCACGTACTACTGAGAAATGGACATCTGCTTCAAGTAATGCCCTTCGAACTTCTTTCAGTCCTTCATCTAGATGCTGCTCTGTAAGGCGCCCCCTACCCGATAGCTTTTTGAAGGTGGCATTTAGTTTTTCAGATATATTTTCAAACATAATTAAGTCTATTGCTTAATGATGATTCGGGTCAAACGCCAATTGCTTTTGTTCTATTATCTTGACGAGTCAGTATTGGAAAGTATTGTACCTTCTCGCCATACGGACCGCCCTCGTTGCAGTGCAGTTATAAACCCCGAAATTGATATGATCAAGAGGGCCGGTATGACCCACGTTAAAATCAAGGATGTTCCTAAAATGACGACTCTTATTGGCCGAGTCATAAATCCTGATGTTCCTTTGAAACCTAACCCTTCGGCACGGGCTCTAGCGTAGCTTACTAGGTAGGAGTTAATCATTGCTAGAAAGCTTAAAGCTACGCCGCTTATATTGTCGTGATTAAAATAGTAGAGGGCCAAGCTCATGAAAATTGCACCTTCTTGTACGCGGTCCACATTTGAATCAAGGAAGGCACCGAATTTAGATTGGCGATTGGTTTTGCGGGCTAGCGCACCATCTAGACCATCTAGGCCACTTCCTGCAATAAAGACTATACCTGCAATCAGCAGTTTTTCTTGGAGCACAAAATAAGACGCAATGAGTGTAATCACAAGTCCGAATATTGTTATCATATTTGGTGTGATTGGAGTACGCATTAATAAGCCAGTTAATGCATCTATAAAGGGACGAGCGATCGTCTTAAGCATTAGTTCTATTTTTGAATCGTTGCCGATTTTCTGGTTAGACTTCAAATTCATTGTTCCTGAGTGATATCGAGGTTCTTAGGACCGCTTTTAAGAGGGCGCATTCAAGAGAAATCTTTATGATTCAAAGTATCTAAAATTATGGCTTATAGAGGCTGCGTTATTTTCTGTTTGGTTTCCGGTACTACTGTGTTATAAAAATCCAAAACTCTGTTTGCTACAATATTCCAGTCAAAATCACGTGCTTTTTTCCGCCCATTTTCACCCAATTCATGGCGCTTTTCCTGATCAAGTAATAAGTTGTGGAGAATGCTTGCAAAGTCTTCCTCATTTTTAGGATTGATCAGGTGACCTTGAATCCCGTCATCAACAACACTAGCATAGCCGGGTATATTGGATGCGACGATTGGCGTTCCAGCTGCCATCGCTTCGAGTAGTACAATGCCGAAGCTTTCTTCTCCTGTTGCAGGGCTGCAAAATATGTCGGCTGTCTGGAAGTACGTTGGTAATTCATCATATGGGACCATGCCTTCAAGACATACATCATCCAATCCCCGCTCAGCGATCAATCGGGCACTCTCCTCATCTAATTCACCTGGCCCAACGACAATGAGTCGACAATCAGGGAAAGACCATTTCAGGTGAGAATAGGCCCTCAATAGATAGCGAAGTCCTTTACGTTTTTCCATGCGTCCCACAAACAAAATGTTCAGTTTCCCATCTTGGTATTTGGATATGGGGCTAACAGTTTTGGAGAAATGATGTACATCAATCCCGTTAGGGATTATTTCGTATTGGCCAGGGAAATAAGAACTTACAAACTGCTTCGCAGGTGGTGATACGGCAATTCGTGCGTCTAAGCGCGCAGTCCATCGATTAAGCAGAAACTTCGAGTACCTGTAGGCACGTTTCTTATTAGCGAAAGCATGGAAAGTTCCTATAGTTGGGCACTTTGCTAGCCTAAGGACCGTTAGTGGCAATCCTGGCATTAGGGGTTCATGTATGTGCAGAAGATCAAAGTTCTCGTTTTCGAGAACCCTTCTGACTTTGAGGAAAAGTCTCGGAGATAGAGCGATTCGCGCCATTGATCCACTAGTTGGGATTGGTATGGGGCGGCCGATGATGGTTACGTTGGGTCGGCCTAGAGCTTCAGATGGGGCTGACGAAGGAGTTAGGATCTGAACGTCGTGCCCTTGCGAGCGGATGTGTTCATCTAGCCTGGAAATATGATTAGCTACGCCACCTGGATACGCGAAATCGTATGGAGAAACAATGCCTATTTTCATATCATTGATTCTTTAACATGCGCTGAAATTTTCGTGTCATCAATTTGCTTGGGTGCAAAAATAGCGCTCTAAAAGTCTGTTCAAGCAACTCTTTTTTTCTAATTGGATTTCTTTCTTTCAAAGGTATCAAGCCTGGTATAGTATGACTTGATTGTATCGCTTTTTTTAATTCAACGGCAGTTTTGCCTTGAAAAAGTGTGAATGCTTCGCCAATTGTTTGTACGAAATGAGCGTCACTTCCTCCCACTTCCGCGATGCCCTTGTTCCCCCACGACAGTAACCGTTTTGGGTGCTTTCGGACAGCTTGTCCTGCAGGGGTGGGATTTCGTGACTCTATTGCGTCGGGCATGGCCTCTTTAATGCCTTGTTTGTAAAGTCGTTGTAAATCGGATTCTCCGACACTGTACGTTAATCGACTATACGGGTGTGGGATAATGCATATCCCATCCAATTTGTGTACAGCCTCGATAGTTGATTGTAATGAACGCATGCTTTTCACTGGTTCCTCTATGAAAATTGCTATGAGATGACCATTGAGTGTAGTGATTTCCATACCTGGTACAATGTCACATTTGTATCCTTTCTTGGAGCTAAGGTCTCGTGCATAGAGGCTAGATGATAAATTATCGTGATCTGTGATACACATTACATCTAGGTGTACGATTTGCTCTGCATATTCTAGCATTGTGTCTAATGTTCCGATCCCATCGCTTGCTCGTGAATGTGTATGAAGGTCTGCGACTCCTAGTTCATTAGATTGCACCTTCATTGGGCTTCTTCTTGCCATAAAGGGCGAAAAACGAACCATTGTTCGGGATGTCGTAAGACTAATTGTTCTAAGGAAGTCATAACATTTTGTGTGAGACGTTGGATGTCACGATCTAAATGGTCGGTTATTTGTGGGGAGATTGGCTCATTGATAATTGCCTGAAATGAGTTATTGTCTTCGTTTCGAATGATGCCTCCTGTAATTATGGTGGCGCCTGTTCTTAATGCGAGGTTCGCGGCCCCACTAGGAACCGAGATCCATTGATTAAGGAAGGAGACGCGAACCTTCTTGATAGCATGCGGTTGATCAATTAGCATGGCTACGATTTCATTCCGTTTAAGAGCACGGATTACTGGACGCATGTTGTCAGATATTGGTTGAATTGTTGCTCCCAATGTTTTCCGGGAATTTAAAGAAATGTGATCCATATTGTGGGTAGGCAAGTCGTCAACTAATACCTTCACGGAAAATCTGTGTTGGGTTAATAAAGCTAATCCAATGTCCCAGTTCCCTTGATGAAGCCCAATCATTAATGTGCCGTGTCCGCGACTGTGCGCTTTTTCGATAGCATCCCAATTTGTGTAGGATACTTTTTCCAAGCACTTCAGGTGGCCATCAGATTTGATTCGCGCAAAGTCTACCAAGTATTTGGCGTAGTATCGAAACGATTCCTTCGCCAATCGTGAAGCGGCTTCATCTGATTCTGTAAGCCCAAGGACATTCGTGAAATTATTCTTTGCGTATTCCCTCTTCTCGTGCCATACATAATAAGCCAATAAGCCAGCTAAGCTAGCTAAACGGTACGAGATGCTCACCGGAAGGATGCAGACTATGGGAGTTAGTAATCGCCAAAGCAAATAGCCGGCGGTTAGGACCAAGGCCCCTCACCTATGACGAATCCTTCGACCATTTGGTGAGCTTCTTCATCGGTATATTGGACAGGAGGGGATTTCATAAAGTAAGCAGATGGACCTTTCAGGGCTCCTGAAACGCCACGGTCTAACGCTATTTTGCAGCAGCGAATGGCATCTATCACAACGCCCGCCGAGTTAGGGCTATCCCAAACCTCTAGTTTAAGTTCGATGTTCAAAGGAACGTTACCGAAGGTTTCGCCTTCCATTCTTATATACGCCCATTTCCTGTCTTCTAACCATGGGACGTAGTCACTGGGGCCGACGTGAATATCGTCGTCACCGATGGGGTGTTGCAATTGAGATAGCACTGAATTGGTCTTTGATTCCTTTTTTGATGCTAGTCGGTCACGATCAAGCATGTTATAAAAATCGGTATTGCCACCAAAATTCAATTGGTAGGTTCTTTCTAGTTTTACACCTCTTTGTTGAAACAAATGGGTTAGAACCCTGTGTGTAATCGTTGCTCCAACTTGTGATTTAATATCATCCCCTACGATTGGCACTCCAGCATCTTTGAATTTTTGTTCCCACTCCGCTTCGCGTGCGATGAATACAGGCATGCAGTTGACAAATGCGACTCCTGCCTCAAGAACTTGCTCTACATACCATTTGGTGGCTTCTTCACTGCCTACTGGTAGGTAGCTGATTAGGACATCAACTTCTTTTTCGCGCAGGACGCTGACAATGTCGGCAGGTTCTTCGTCTGAGGTATTAACCACTTTGGATAGGGATTGTCCAACACCATCAAGAGCTACGCCTTGTTGGACAATGACGCCAGTTTCAGGTACTTCCGAAAATTTGTAGGTGTTATTTGGCTCACTAAATATAGCATCAGCCAGATCTTTTCCTACTTTACTCTCTGCCACATCAAATGCAGCAACGATTTCTATGTCTCCAATATGGTAGGGGCCCAGCTGGACATTCATAATCCCAGGAATGAACTCCCCCTGGGGGGCATCTTTATAGAATTCGATGCCTTGAACCAAGGATGATGCACAGTTTCCAACCCCGACAATAGCGACCTTAATGTTACCCAAGAATATCTCCTAACCATCTTCTCTAATTAAACCACCAGTCGAAAACGAATCCTCAGAAAGCAATATCAATAGCGCCGCCTGTGGAGCTAAATGTAGGAATGCTTTTTGCACGGTTCAACAGAACTAAGTTGAGTATTCGTACCCAACTCGAAGTTTGCGAAACCGGCTTTGAAGCCTCCATTTTCTTCACTGTCTTTCAGGCTAGCCTCTATGTTAGAAGCCTACTTGTGCAATGAAAATAGAGCCTTTATATCGCGGTGATAATTGCTATTCCTCTGTCCCATCATTTGAAATCGCGCTTTGATGACTGAAACAAACGAAAAATTAATCATGCCATCTTCGCTTTTCACAAACACGATGCTAGTATGGAAACTCAAATTATAAATTCTTTGCCAATTACCAACAATCACATCTGGTTGTAAAGGACATCACATTCATTGAGCATATACACCTACACGCCCAAGTTTTGATGAAGACTGGTGTTAGCCGATATATTTAATTTCTACTTTGGAATTCGCCTGAGGAATTCCTCTGTACCTTTCTACTTTGAACTTCCAATCCGGAAAATCTTTGTTCCGCATTGGGGGCATGTGCCTCGAGTTGCAGGTCTTCCGTTCTTCAAGGTCACCTGAGCTGCATTTGCAATCTCGCGCTTGGTCCTGCACTTAAAGCAATACGCCTCTGCCATATGTCACCTCCTGTAAAAAACCAACTTATCGCACCTGATATAGTGATACTAGATACGTTTGCATGTCAAGTCAACTTTTCGTTAGCGCGTAGTTGAAACCTAAGCTGACTTTCATCTACTGATGATCCTTTCTTGTACCTGATCAGATACAATTGTACCTGATTTGCGAAATATTTTCGTAAAGAAAATACAATAGTCGCTTATTTACATTAAATTTAGGGAAAAATGCTACTTCGATTAAGCAGAAGTGTTGGGCATTAGTACTTTGTCGGGTTTCCAAATCTTGTGTTTATTTTCATGTAGTACGGTTGCGATAAATTGGTTTTCTGGTCCGTAGCATCGGGCTAAATTGTTCTGATCTGATGGCCAAAATAGGGATTGTTCAACGGAAGCAGTTTCGAATTTAAGGATCTCACTTTCTGAGATTGATTGGCCGTTCCCTATAAGCTTCTGCCCTTTTTCTGACGTATATAAGGCAGGTAGAGACTGCAGAGGATAGTCAAGCTCTCTGGAAACCATTTGTTCATTTTGATTTTGAAAGATTTGGCGGAGTTCAGCGATGGTTTGAGTGTCTTGATGTTTGAATGGTCCGTTTTGAGTGCGAACGAGGTTTTGAATAGTCGCTCCGCAGCCTAAGGCTTGACCAAGATCATGTGCGATGCTTCGTACGTATGTACCTTTGCCACACGTGATTTCAAGAGATATTTCATTTGCTTTCCAATCTATTAAATCGATTTCATAAACTTGGATTTCTCTTGGTTCCCGCTCAACTACTTCACCTGCTCGGGCATATTCATATAATCGTTTACCATTGTGGTGCACTGCGCTATACATAGGCGGGATCTGTTGAATTGTCCCTTTAAATTTCGCCAAGCCATCTAGTACTTGGGTGAAGGATACTTCTGAGGGGTCTTTCCGCTGGATGACTTCGCCAGTTTTATCAAAGGTATCGGTTGTGATCCCCAATTCTATGGAGGCTCGATATGTTTTAGCCGTCGTCTCTAAATATGAGATGATCCTAGTACCCTTGCCAAGGAAAATAGGCAATACCCCTTGGGCAAAAGGATCAAGAGTACCCATATGTCCAGCACGTTTTTCTCTTGCTAAATGGCGTATAGTTTGTACCGCTGAAAATGAAGTTTCATCTTCAGGCTTATTAATATTCAATATTCCATTTAAAGGCATTGGGAATTTTAAGAGTTTTGAATTAACCTATTAAGCTTGTCCGCGTCTTCAATCGTGGTGTCTTGGATAAAAGTTATCTCTGGTAATCGGCGTAACGATAGGTCTGCCCCAACTTTACGGCGGATGAATAATGCAGCAGCATTGCATCCAATCAGAGCGTCTTCTTGTTGAGATTTTGAGCCCAAGATACTTACATAGACCCTTGCTTGGCTGAGGTTTGGAGCTATATCAACTGAGGTTACAGATATGATTGCATCACGAGTTCGTGGATCTTTAACTTCTTGTTGCAAAACTTCACTTATACGGTCCCTTAAGAGGTCACTGATTTTTTGTTTCCGTCTAGACATGTCTGCTCTACTCGGTTTCTTAAAGAGGTATTAATAACGGGTGGATTCCCTGAATTATTCCACTCGATAGACTTCAATGATATCGCCTTCTTCATATTCGTTGAAGCCATCGATTGTTAAGCCACATTCTTGTCCAGAATTGACTTGTGGAACATTATCTTGGAAATGTCTTAAGGTCAGAATTGAGGATTCGTGTAAGGTCTGGCCGTTGCGGATAACGGAGACGTCAGCGCTTTGTAGCGCTTGTCCTTCTGTTACAAGGCATCCGGCGATTTTCGCACGGCGGGCATCGAAAATTTGTCGAACTTCAAGCTTTCCGGCAAGAACTTTATTTACAGTTGGTGTAATAAGGCCGTGGATCGCCTCTTCAATATCTTCGATCAAGCGATAGATGATGTCGTAGGAACGAATCTCAACGTTTTCGTTTTCTGCTAAGCGCTTTGCCCCAGGTTCTATGCGTGTGTTAAATCCGATAATGAGTCCTTTTGAAGCAGATGCGAGAAATACGTCGCTTTCAGATATGTTTCCCGTTGCCGAGTGAATGATCATCACGCTCGCGCTATCTGAACCTAGCTTTTCTATTGATCCACATACGGCTTCAAGGCTCCCTTGAAGGTCGGCTTTAACAAGTACTACAAGCTCAGGTATTTCCCCTTGCTGGACTTGTGTAGATATTTGGTCTAGGAGGCTTACAGTTGTATTGCTCGTATCTGTTGAATCCTTTTGTGTTTCTGCAAATCTTTTTGCTTCACGTTCGTTGGGCATTGCGCGAATGATTTCCCCTGCATCAGGAACACCATTCAAACCCAAAATCTCTATCGGTACTGATGGTCCAGCTTGCTTTATACGCTCTCCTTGATGATCAAGCATTGCACGAATGCGTCCCCAAACTGGTCCTGCGGCGACGTGGGAACCAACTTGCAGAGTGCCACTTTGGACCAGCACCGTGGCTAGGGATCCTCGATTTGAGTCTAACTTCGATTCAATTACGACTCCCGAAAAAGTTGTTGAGGCGTCACCTTGTAGTTCTTCAATTTCTGCGACAAGAGAAATATTCTCAAGAAGAGTATCAATCCCATCGCCAGTTTCAGCTGATACATGGGTTGAGAGTATTTCGCCTCCCCAATCCTCTACAAGAACATTTTGTCGTGACAATTCGTTTTTCACCCGATCAGGGTCGGCGCCAGGTAGGTCCATTTTGTTTATCGCGACGATCATTGGCACGTTGGCAGCCTGAATGTGATTTATCGCTTCTATAGTTTGTGGCATCACTCCGTCGTCGGCCGCTACCACTAACACAGCAATATCAGTGACCTGAGCGCCTCGCGCCCGCAGGGCCGTAAAGGCTTCATGGCCAGGCGTATCTAAAAAGGTTACTATTTGGTCAGCTATATTTGCCTGGTATGCGCCAATGCGCTGCGTGATACCGCCCACTTCCCCCATTGCGACACGTGATTTTCTGATGTAATCGAGTAAACTTGTTTTGCCATGATCAACATGCCCCAAAAAAGCGATAACCGGAGATCGAGGTTCTTGATTTTCGGTTTTCCCTTCTTCTAGTTTTAGAGCGGAAATTTTTTCTTCAGCAGTTTTTTCTTCAGGATCAAAACCGTAAGCTTTAGCCAATCCATACGCGACTTCGTAGTCAATTGACTGATTGATTCCAGCCATGATTCCTGCTCGCATTAATTGTTTGATGATTTCAACTGGTGAGACATCTAAATTTTCAGCCAGATCTCCAACAGTTATCGTAGGCGGTAATTGCAAGCTAGCATCATCGCTCGGTGGTTTTTTCTCAGCCATATCTGTTTTGCCTTTTATCGAGGCCAGTAGTTGCCAACGAATTAATCATGTTCTGGTCTTGCCGTAGCAAACCTGATACACAAGTTGGGAGGACTTTTTTATATACTATTCCAATATGTTTTATTGAATTCCGACGCATATTTTATTCGCTTGTCTCATTGGATCTCTGTTGTGAATCATTTTCGTCGTCAGCGGCGTTGCTTTCCGGCGTAGAAGACCTTCGCCCACGATTATTGCTTGGATTATTCCCACTGTTTCGCCCGCGGCCACGTCTTCCAGAAGTTCCGCCACGGTCTGGGAGGATGTCTTCCGCAAAACGTAAAGTTGGACGCTCGTCTTTCGGTTGTTGCGAACGGACCCAAGCTTGGAAATCGAATGCTTCTGCTTCCTCTTCCTCTTCCTCTTCTACTTCCGCTTCTACTTCCGCTTCAATTTCTGCATCGGATAGACTCAGATCATCACTACTTGTTGAGGTGTCAGCAGTTTCCAATGTTACTTCAGGTGATTTCTGTTCATCTTCGTTGGTCAACACTAAATCGGGTTCGTTTGGATCAGGTTCTGTTTGCTCTGTCCCCGGTTGAGGAAGAGTTTCCGTGAGGTTTATCTCAACATCACTCGTTTTGATAGCATATTCAACTTCATTTACCAAGTTTTCAGGAATTTCAGATTTTGAAACTTCGATAGCTGCATTTTCTATAGAGGAGTCCGTTTCTTCTTCATCTTCCTGTTCTATAGCTTCAGAATAGCTCTTAAGATCAATGCGCCAACCAGTTAATCTGGCTGCTAAACGCGCGTTTTGTCCCTCCCGGCCGATTGCCAAGGATAGTTGGTTGTCAGGTACAATTACCTCGGCGGTTTCAATCGAATCAACGGTTTTTATACTGACCTGATTCGATTGTGCTGGGCTCAAAGCATTGGCGATGTAGACTGTTGGGTCATTAGACCACTGCACGACATCGATTTTCTCCCCTTGTAGTTCGTTGACGATACTTTGGATGCGCACTCCACGGAGTCCAACGCAAGATCCAACAGCATCAATACCTTCTTGGCGTGCTTCAACGGCTACTTTACTCCGTACACCTGCTTCACGGGCTACGGATCTTATTGCGACTGTACCATTGCTAATTTCAGGTACCTCTAATTCGAAAAGCCGCTTGAGTAAGTCCTTGTGTGAGCGAGACGCTAAAATTTGTGGGCCTCTAGTGGTTTTTTGTACGTCGACAATCAGTACCTTTATTCTTTGATTTGATCTGTACCGTTCAGATGGTACCTGATCTTCACCTACTAGTAATGCTTGGGCTTTTCCACCAAGATCGAGGATTACCTGTTTGCCGTCTATCTTTTGTACCGTTGCGTGTTGTAGTTCGAATTTTTTTGAAGTGAACTCTTCGAATGCCAAATCTGTTTGCGCTGCGCGCAGGCGTTGCAACACAACTTGCTTGGTTGTTTGCGCCGCGATACGACCGGCATCCTTTACATGGATTTCTACCGCTACGTCGTCATTAAGCTGAACATCGGATTTAATCTGTTGTGCTGATTGAAGATCAATCTCTATACTTGGATCATTGATTTGTTCGACAACGGTTTTGTCTACTGTGATTTGTATTGCACCTGAACTCGGATCTATGTGAACGGAGACGTTTTGGAATCCTTCCTCGAGTTCCTTCCGGAAAGTGGATGCGAGGGCACTCTCTATTGCAGCCACAATTGTATCCCGCGGCAAATTTCTTTCCGCGGACAATTGAGTTATAGCAAGCCCGAAGTCATTTTTCATCATATTGTCGCCCCGCGCTGACTCTGCATTAATATCTCCTATAACGAAAAAAGTGGGTTGAAACCCACTCCTTCAGTTAAAAACAGCCAGCCGTAGCATTATACACCTACATCTAAGTCCATACAACATTATGCGCACGGGATGAGGATTGGATTGATACACAGATGTGCTAACTACCAGCGACGCTTAAATTACAGATGTTGTCGAACCTCAGATAAAACAGTTGTTTTGAATCATTGTTTAAGAATATTCGTAGGCATTACTTCATGATTAGCAAGAGTTTTGGACGCGATCAAGTATGTTTTTTGCTCCCTAAAGCGGGAAACGAGGATAGGAGCCAAATATTTTGAATATTGAAGCGTGACTGGCTACTTCCTGGAGAACTGCTTCTATGGGCTCAACATCGCGGTGTCCCTCAAGATCTATAAGGAAAATATAACGGCCTAAACTTTCTTTGCTAGGACGTGATTCTACTTTCGTGAGGTTGATTTTGTGTTTAGCGAATTCTCCTAAGACTGTATGCAACAAACCAGGTTTGTCTCCGCTAAAAGCCAAACATATAGAAGTTTTGTCGTTTCCAGTAGGTAAGTGATCATTCTTACCCAGTACAACGAATCTGGTCGCATTTATTTGGTCGCTCAATATGTCATTGACCAGAACTTCTACATTGTAGAGATCTGCAGTTCGTTGCCGAGCAATTGCGACTGCCACTTTGTCGCTTGCAAGCATATCTTCCACAGCAGCGACAGTGCTGAGCGATGGGGTTGTTTTCGCTTGAGTTAATTCCTGTTCTATGAACTCACGACATTGCCCCAGCGCGTTTGGGTGTGAGTATATTAGCTCTACTTTATTGAGGTCAGTTCCTGGTTTTGCAACCAAACTGTGTACGACAGGTAATACCAATTCATTGTTAATCGCTAGCCCCGATCCATGGATTAGCAAATCAAGAGTATCGTTCACCGAGCCCTCTCGGCTATTTTCAATTGGTACCACTCCTTCGTCTACGGTATTGGCAATTACTGAAGCGGCGATCGCCGATATCGAGGGCATCGGATGCCTAGTCGCGGTTGGGTCATATTGATTTGCAGCTTCTTCTGTAAAAGTACCGGGTGGGCCGAGGTACGCTATAGTTTTTGACATTCTACTTACACCAACTGTTAAGGGTTCGTTAAGATTTGTCGTAGTTCCTCTTCTTGGTCTGGTCTAACTACGGCAACGACCTCATCTGCTTCTTGCAACACAGTGTTATCTTCTATTAGCTGGATTCCTCTGTCACGATCATATATTAAAACAATCATTGAACCGGTAGGCAATTCGATTTCGCTGAGTTGGGTATTTACTACACGTGAATTTGGAGGTATTTCAACGTTCACTAGCTCAAGATTGCTGCCTTTTAATCTTTGCAAGGAGATCAGTGGGTGTGCTGGCATTTCTTGCTCGATTTGTGCCAATATCACTTCTGTGCTGCTAACAGTAGCATCAACTCCTAACAGCTCGAATATGACCTTGTTTTCAGGATTGTGGATTCGAGCGATGGTTCGTGAAACGTTGAATTTATGTTTGGCGACTTGGCATGCTACCAAATTATCTTCATCTTCACCGGTGGCTGCTACTAATATGTCTGCTCGTCCTGCCCCCAATTTTTCTAAAGTCGCGGCTTCACATCCGTCTCCACGTGATATTACACTGCCAAGTTCTTCTGCAATCAAAGCGCATCGTTCAGGATCCTTTTCTATGCACAGTACTTCGTGGTCATTTTGCAATAAACTACGTACAAGATGAAAACCGACTTCTCCTCCACCAACTACGATAATGTACACGTCTTACCTCGATGTGACGGGAGTGTCCAAAATTAACTCTTTCAAAGCGATTGCTCCTAAGATGGTGGGACTCATTGTTTCTAAACCAAGATCTTTATACATTTCGTTGCGTATAGGATCATATATCCTAGAGACGATTTTAGGTACCATGAAAATATGTTTGGCTATTTGTGCTGCAACTACATTGCGGTTGTCTCCGGCCGTTACAGATACGAAAACATCGGCTTTTTCGACGCCCGCCCTCTTTTGAGTATCCTGGTTTGTTCCATTGCCCCTAATCGCTAAGCCACCAAAATTTGAAGGCAGTCTCTGGAATGCATCAGAATCGATATCGATAACGGATACATCATGTCCTTGTGCATCGAGTTCGCCCGCGAGAGCAGCTCCCATGCGGCCACATCCCATTATTATCACTCTCATGACGGATGCGTAGTTTCGGACACGCTTTCCCTATAAATACAAACCATACAGGGTGCATGTTGAAGAACGTGTGGCACAAATTTACCCATGCTGTATTCCCCAAATTTTTCTTTATATTTTAATCCGATAAAGATTAGATCTACTTCACGCTCAAATGCTTCATCAACTATTGCTGGCGCGGCGTCTCGGGCTTGTAAAACCTCTGTTTCAATAGGATATTTAAATTCAGTCGCGATGCGTTCCACTTCATCACAAAGCCGAAGACTTCGATCTAAGGCAGCTTCTATTGGTTCTTCAAGTGGTAGCGACCTATCTACTTCAATCACATGTACAGCATAAACCGTACCATTATCACGTCGAGCAATTTCCCCTGCTAATTTAACAGTTTCTAGGTCTATAGGAGAGCCCTGAATCGGTACAAGGATTTTCTTAGCTCTTAGAAGAGGTGTTTCTAATGCTGCAGACGTACTAGGTAACGATGGTAACCATCGAGACATAGCGCGTCGCATAATACGTATAAATCCCCCTAAGTGCTCAATTGGACCGCCAAATTATAGCCTTCCATTTTGTTAGCTGCAATGGTCATTATTTGACCTGTTTCTGCTACGCCTCATTTATAGCGAGCTGTTTGAAAAGAACGATTAATTATCGAAAGTCTCAGTGCCTACAACCTTCTTTGTGTAAAGATTATCAATGTCTGAATCAGAATAGCCAATTTCTGACAAAATGCTGCGGGTATGCTGACCTCTTATTGGGCCGACACCGACACGAGCGGGTGTCCGGGAAAGATTTACCATTGGACCGTAGCGCCAGAATTCACCTAGCCTGTCCGTTGAAACGGTTCTGACGAATCCATTTTCAGCCACGTGTGAGTCCTGACCATAAAAATTGTACATGCCACTCTCTTCAACCTCGACACAACCAACATTAACCGCGGTGAGCGTTGATTCCCATTCAGCGGCGGTGGCGCTACTGAATATCTCTTGCAACATTGTGGCGAGATCAGAATCGTTTTTCATACGATCCTCACTGGTTTCGAACCTGCTGTCGTTCAACAGATCCTGCCTGTCCAATGCATTACATAAATCCACCCATTCGTTCTCAAAAGGGCATGCTAGGAATACCCATCCAATTTTCGCTTGGTATAATCGATACAAGGCATGTATTCCGTATCCATTAGCGTCAGGTATCATTCGGTCTGGTTTGTTTTCATATGAAAAGAAATCATCTACGTTGGCATATCCATTCGCTCCTATCATGGTAGATAGAATGTATTGAGGGATTCCATGCTTAGCCCGAGCATATAGCCCTAACATCGTGCCTGTCGATATGACCATTGCCGAGTTAGGGTCAGGGTTAACTTCATTGGCTCTTCCAAGTTTTCTCACCGTTTCCTGGAGCTCTTCGATTGGCATAAGTTTCTCTTTAGGAGGGATTGCATTTTCCCCTATTTGCGCGATAGCGCCACCCGTTACGGCTCCACCAATCGGATGCATAGCGGGTCGATGAGATGAAGGGCCTGAATCTCCATATCCCCCTGCATATACATATACAATATTTGGATTCAGTTCCTTGACCTGTTCGTATCCAATGCCAAGTCTTTCTGGTGCTCCCGGACGCATGTTGTGTACCAACACGTCAACCTGTTGAACTAGTTTGTTGAAAATTTGTAGCCCCTCTGGCTCCCGTAGGTTGATCGATATGTTTTCTGCGCCTGCCTGTACTCTGTTGGCCGACAAACCTTCCCAATTTCGGCGCATAGTGTCGCCTTCCATGGTTTCAATCCGGATAACTCGTGCTCCTAATTCGTGTACGAGTGACGTAGAGAGAGGGCCGGCTATCACTGTTGACAGGTCTAGCACCGTAATGCCTTGCAAGGGGTTTTCCGGGAGTTCTGCAGATGAATCTTGGCTTTTGTTGAGCGCTTTATCAGGGGTAAGGGCAAAAACTTCATCATTATTTGCTCCCAAATGGGGTGCGGGTCCCTTAACGCTGCCAGGAGTGTCATTCATGCGAACTAGTACACCAATTTGTTTCATCTCACCAACCTCTGGGTCCTTTACCGTCACAACGTGCTCGTTGTGAACAATCTGTGGGTGAGTCATGCCTTCTTGCGTGGTCATGAATGGTTCAGCGGCAACATTTGAGGTTTGATTTGCGAAAATATCCATCCATTCGTCTAATGTCTTCTCGAGGCCTTTTTCAAGTATCAACTTGCGTAAGTCTTCTCGATCTTCGGGCAAAAGGGTTGGAGCGTTTGAAAATCTTTGTTCGTCCAGAGTGTGCTTAAGCCCCATTGCCTCTAATTCGGCATGAAATAATCGAACTATTAGGTTCGCTACCTGGATCCATCGACCATCTTTTGTCCGAATTGGCGTATAACCAATTCCCGGCATGCGATCTGGATCTGATTGAGGATCAACTGGATACTTATCCGGGTATTTCACCATCATTTGCCAGGTGATCCAGTTACTTACATCAAAGGGGGTTAATCCTTGCAGGAGGCTGGTTTCAACTTTTTGTCCCTGGCCTGTTTTTTCCCTAACAATTAAAGCGGCCAAGATGCCACGGACTGCTGCCATTGTAGCGCCATGACTTCCAACTTGGACCGCGCCATAATGGGGGCCGTCTCTTTTTGTTTGCCGAACGAACGCCCCGTATCTTCCTGCTTTGGCAGCGACAAGGCCTTCATAAGGTTTGTATCGTGCGTAAGGACCTGTGGGGCCAAAAGCAGTGATTGAGCAGTAAACGATATCTGGCCTGTTCTTGGAGATCGTTTCGTATCCTATGCCAAGTTTCTCTGCATCACCCGGTAGGAAACTTTCGACGATGATATCTGCTTTCGAAACAAGATCCCTTACTTTTTCATGAGAAGTGGCATTTTTCAGGTCGACAGATAGGCTTTTTTTCCCCCTGTTCCAGAGTTTACTTTGAGGCCATTCTCGATAAGGGTCACCTTCTGGGGGTTCTACTTTAATCACGTCTGCGCCGAAATCAGCGAGAATCATCGTTGCTACTGAACCAGCCCAACCGCTTGAAAAGTCAAGGACTGTAATGTCTTCAAGTACCTGAGGCATATTCCCCTCCCGCACTCTAGCCTGATTTCTAATCTTTTGGTTGATTGGTGACTTAGGTTGATGAAGAGTTACGCCACATCAGGAACAGCGTTATAGTAGCTCCTTTTTTGTGGGATTTCTAGGTTTTTGGTATTGGTGTGAGAGGTTCCATGTGCTTATTTTCATCTCCAACAAATCGTCTTACAGCGGCTTCTACAACTGCTGGGTTGTCCATATAAACGTTGTGTGAAGCACCTTTGACCTCTTGTATCTCTCCCATCTTTAACTGTGAAACAAATTTCGCGGCGTTATCTTTGTCATACCCACTTTCGGTCCCGTACATGAGGAAAATGGGGACCTCAAATTTTGGTGCGATATCAATGAAGTCGTAATTATCTTGGCTTCGGTCTTGCGGGTTATATATATTTTGAGACCATTTCATTTCGATAGAACCATCGGGTAAATCCCAAGTTTCATGGTTGATCACATCTTCTAATACATTCGGATGCCATTTACGCGTCGCAGGATGATTTGCAAGGGTTTCACGGAGATCTGATTCGCTTGCCCAAACACGTCGTGTTTGGGCCATTCGTTCTGAAAGCATGTTGCCTTGGTCATGAGTTTGGAGCAGCATTGGCTCTATAGCGAAAACCTTTGTAAAGCGATGAGGATTTTGTAGAGAAGAGAGTAATACGGTTGCCGCCCCTCCCGAGTGTCCCAGCGCGATTGCAGGGGGGAGGCCAAGGGCATCACAGAATTTATATAAGTCCCGGACACGATCTATTTGGGAGTACCCTCGAGTTGGTGCGCTGCTCTCCCCTTGCCCTCGAGAATCAAGAGTTATCACCCAATGATCCTTACTGAGACCGCGTGCAACTTCATCCCAACTACGACTGGTTCGCTGGCCACCATGCATCACAATTAATAGGGGGCCATTATTGCCCCAGTCCATAGCATGCAAAACGACTTCGTCGGTCTCAATGAAAAGGCTTTTAGCTTCCATAGCAGGTAGCTTTCCGGTTTAAGAAACTATGGGTATTAAGGCTCGTGAGATCTAAAGTTTGCCAATGCATCGTTTAGACAATTCCGCTCAAAGATGCTGCCATCGTTCGACGTCGGGGACGTCTAGCGACGCCAGTTTTTCTAGCAGCGGCTGCAACAGCTTTTGCGACTGCTGGCACTACATTGCGATCGAAAACGCTAGGGATAATATTCTCTTCGCTTAATGCTCGCTTGGTAACGGTATTCGCTATGGCATTGGCTGCCGCGATTTTCATTTCTTCATTGATGATATCCGCTCGTACATCTAAAACGCCTCGGAATAGCCCGGGAAAGCACAGCGCATTGTTGATTTGATTTGCGAAATCTGATCTGCCAGTTGCCATGACTCTGACGAATGGTAATGCTTCTTCGGGCCGTATCTCGGGGTCTGGGTTAGCTAGCGCAAACACGATTGCATCGGAATTCATACGCTTGATGTGGTCTTGATTAATAAGGTTCGGTCCGGAAAGTCCGACAAAAAGATCAGCGCCGTCAAATGCCTCTAAGAGAGTGCCTTGAAAGTTTTCTGGGTTGCTATTTTCTGCGAGCCATTGTTTTCCTATATGGTCTCCGACATCACGTCCAGTGTGTATGGGGCCGGTTCGGTCAAAAGCTATGAGGTTTTTCAATCCAGCTTCGACAAGGATTCGTGCTGTTGCGACGCCTCCCGCCCCTGCACCAACCATTACTGCTTTGATTTCACTGATATCTTTACCAACAACCTTTAGGGCATTATATACACCAGCTAGCACAACGACGGCTGTCCCGTGTTGGTCATCATGGAAAACAGGTATGTCCAATTCATTTTGCAGCCGCTCTTCAATATAGAAACATCGAGGAGCTGAAATATCTTCAAGGTTGATACCTCCAAATCCAACACTTGATGCTTTAACAATATCCACAATTTGATCAGGATCTTTCGTATCTAGAGCAATGGGCCACGCGTCTACCCCTGCAAGCTCTTTGAATAAGATTGCTTTGCCCTCCATCACGGGTAAACTAGCACCAGGTCCTATATCGCCTAAGCCGAGGACAGCGGTTCCATCTGTAACCACGGCGACCGTATTTCCTTTCGCGGTCAACCTCCAGACACCTTCGGGATTATCGGCAATATATTGCGAAACTCGTCCGACTCCTGGTGTGTACACCATTGACAAATCTCGACGGGTTTCTACGCGAATTCGAGACTCTAACGCAATTTTTCCTCCAGAATGAGCAAGGAAAGTTGGATCAAGCACATATGTTACTGAAATACCGGCCTGGCGCCTTAAGCGGCGCATTATTTGTTGACCATGTTCTGCGTCTTGGCAATTGACAGTCAAGTCTCTGACGATCTTGCCCCGCCCAGTGGAAACGAGATCAACCCCATTAATATCGCCCCCCATGTTTCCAATGGTGGTTGTTACTTTTCCTAGCATTCCAACTTGGTTCGCATATTCCAAACGAAAGGTTAAAGTGTATCCGCCTTGTCCCTCTTCTGTTGTCATGATTCTTGCTCCTTTAGCTAATTCGCGGTGTGATCTTAATTCATATGACATGTAATTTGCAATAATATTATTGCAAATTGATCAGAAAATTTGGGTATCCACTCATGGTATTTCCTAAAAAGATGATATTTTCCATATGTAAAACTCGCATGAAACGACGCCAAAAATACGTTATGTTATGTGGCTTAGGTATGAAAACAAATATTCGGAGGAATATTTGTCATGTAAAAAGACATGTATAAAAGATAATTAATAAATAGAAAGAAGGATATTTATATATTTAATAAAGTGTTGAAATCACGATTTTAATTGGATGTATGTTGTGAAAATGGTGAATTTTATGTTTCCGAAAATCAAGAAAAGAATTCAATTAAATGTATATTGACAGAGAGGCGAACTAAATTTCCTAGACGGTAGTTGCGTCTTGAAGAAATATTGCGACGAGCTATTCTTGGTCGTTTCTTTCGCTACACAAAGAGGCACTTTTGACGTTATTGGTCACCCAAGAGGGGTGGGGGTTAGATATCGAGGTTCTGGACTTCTTTCGCTCTGGCTGAGATAAACGCTTTTCTCGGAGCTACTTCTTCGCCCATTAATTCTGTGAACGTTGTTTCGGCTCTTTCGGCGTCAGCGACATCAACTTGCAGCAAGCTTCTGACATCTGGATCCATTGTTGTTTTCCAAAGTTGGTCAGGATTCATTTCTCCTAACCCTTTGTATCTTTGGATGTTGATTCGGACGTCTGCATTGACCAAAAATTCGGGTAATTGATCCAGTGAATCAAGTCTCCTTACCTCGCGATCTCGCCGATACAATGCGTATGGCCCAGGCCCAATGTCGTCGGGTAAATTATTTGCTAATTGCTGCAATTGGATAAATTCATCCATTTGAAGTAAATCTCGATCAATACGGGTCTTCATGCCTGATTCATTTTCCATGATTGTGACATACTTACCTCTTTTGTCTGCGGATGCCGTAATGGTAGGGTCAGCGAGGCTGGATGCTAATGCAGCGCGAGCTTCAGCGGAATCTAAGTCTACATGGGCTTGGCCAATTGTTTTCACGAGCAATCGTACGATGTGAATTGGGTATCCTCCCTTGGCCTGTATAGCGTTAAGGGTATTTGCGAATTGCACTAGATCTGGAAGTATTTTGCGGATTTGCGCTGTTGTGTATTTAGAGTCCTCAAATGGGGCTACGCGAATGGAAAGGTTCCGTAGGGCCAAATCTTGAATATAGCCATCCTTTTGGCCTTCGCTGTACGCCCAATTTTCATCCCGGCCGGCTGCGATTCGGTAAAGTGGCGGTTGCGCTATGTAGACATTTCCCTGTTCAAGCAATGGTTTGAATTGACGGAAAAATAGCGTTAAAAGCAGGGTGCGTATGTGCGCGCCATCAACATCGGCGTCTGTCATGATGATTACTTTTTTGTACCTGAGCTTACTCAAGTCAATCGTATCTCCTGCCCCCGCTCCAAGCGCGCTCGCAATATGTCGTATCTCTTCATGGCCCAAAACTTTATCCAATCGGGCCTTTTCAACATTCAATATTTTGCCTCTTAATGGGAGAATCGCTTGAAATCGTCTATCCCGGCCCATTTTTGCGGAGCCACCAGCAGAATCACCCTCAACTAAATACAGCTCACAATTGTCAGGATTCTTGTCAGAACAATCAGCCAGTTTGCCTGGCAACGATGTCCCATCAAGGCCTCCCTTTCGCAAAACTAAATCACGAGCCTTTCGAGCTGCTTCTCGAGCTCTCGCCGCAGTCAAGGCCTTGTCAATGATCTGCCGCGCTTCTTGGGGATGTTCCTGGAGGTATTGTTGTAATCCTTGGGCAGTAAGAGTTTCAACTTGCGCTCGAACTTCAGGGTTCCCAAGTTTACCCTTGGTTTGGCCTTCAAATTGAGGCTCGCTTAATTTCACACTAATGACGGCGGTTAAACCTTCTCGGGAATCATCCCCTTGCAGATTTGGCGAGTCATCTTTCAATAGCTTTTGTTTTCGGCCATAGTCATTCAGGACACGCGTTAACGCACCTCGGAATCCGGTTAAATGGGTGCCGCCATCCGCTGTATTGATACAGTTAGCAAACGCTAGTGTTGTTTCCGCTACGCCACCGTTATATTGAATTGCTACTTCCACTGTGGTGTCGTCGATCTTCTTTTCAATATGTATCGGTTCACTGTGAATCGTATTACGTTTTTTGTTCAAGTGCTTTACAAAGCTCGCTATCCCGCCCTCAAAATAAAACGTTAACTCTCGCTCGCTTCCTTCAACACGTCGATCATGGAGCTGGATTTCTAATCCTTTGTTAAGATAGGCCATCTCTCGCAATCTTTGAGCAAGCGTGTCAAATTCAAATACGGTATTTACGAATATTGTTGGGTCTGGCTTGAACGTAACAGCTGTTCCATGACCCTCGGTGGCACCATGGCGTTTTAGTGTGCCTGTTGGCTTGCCAAGTGCGTATTCTTGGGAGTACAACTTTTTGTCGCGTCGAACCTCAACTCGTGTCCACTCAGATAGTGCGTTCACGACGGAAGCTCCGACTCCATGGAGCCCACCTGAGACTTTGTATCCGCCGCCTCCAAATTTTCCTCCGGCATGGAGGGTGGTCATGACAGTTTCGAGTGCTGATAGGCCTGTTTGCGGGTGTTTATCGACGGGGATACCACGGCCATCATCTTCGATTCTGACACTGTTCCCTTCTTCCAGCGTGATTCTTACGCTGTCACAGAACCCTGCCATGGCTTCATCAACACTGTTATCAACGACCTCAAATATCAGGTGATGGAGACCACGTTCGTCAGTACTCCCTATATACATCCCAGGTCGGCGCCTTACCGCCTCTAAACCTTCCAGTACTTGAATGTCGCTTGCGGTATATTTAGGACTTGTTGTGTCTACCATTTCACCCTTCTTGTGCTTGAACTGTCGAAATACGATCTTGATAAAAAACCATGCTAGATGCTGTAAGGCCTGTTGCTACGTAAGCATTCCCGACAATCGCAGTTAACGTACCTATTGAGTTCATTGCCAAAGATGCCCAAATTAGTGCCATCCCGAGGCTGATGAGTGTGACAACAAGAAATATTCCCAAAGCCGCTCCAAAATGTTTCTTTACGACTAGGTGCGCAAATTGAAAGGCAGTTTTGGGTCCAACATTGCTTACAAATAATGCATCAATCGTGAAAAACGCATAAAACGCTGCGATCAGGATAGGAATGGTTAGCAACGAAGCGATAACGGCATATCCCATTTGGATTAACGCGATCATCATTAGAGGTATGCAAAGAATAGCTATTGCTAGCACGCTGAAACGAAGCCATGCCAAGATCACACGAGCCATTAACGCATTTCGTGATGAAGGTTCGTTTTTTATTGCACTGGCGATCATTGAGCGGTAAACACATGAAAACAAGATCCCGAAAATGGCTAAGATTGTGACTAGTGGTATAACAACTAGCCAACTATGAAGATCCATTTGACCAATAATGACTGGAGATATTTCAATCGTCGTATAACCAATCACGGTTGGTATTTGAATCGCGAGCAATCCCCACACATTCAGCATTCCTAGCAGGCTAGTGATGCCATTATTGTCAATGGAAGTTACGGCTGGATCACTTAGTAAAAGAGGGGCGATCGTTGATTTCGGGCCAAACCACAGAAACAGGTCAATAAATATTGGCGTCAGTAAAAGGAAAGTTCGACGGTGGATCGTGCTAAAGCCGAACGCTAACGTTTCAATAAGGCCTCTTTGAGGACTAGAATTCATGGCCACATTCTACCATAAATAAGTATAAAACCCAAACTATATATGGCGCATCACGCTATACACCTACTGCATATAGTGCCTGTTTTGGGGTGTCCACACTATCAGGTAATAAGCGGTCCGCTTGGTGAATTTACACAATGCATCATGTGCTGCGCTAGTTGACTTTAATCACGGATTGGAGCGTTTCGAACATGAAGCAGGCTATTTCGGCTGGTCGTGGTTTGTTTTTAGTATGAA
This sequence comes from SAR202 cluster bacterium, assembly GCA_009392005.1. Classification (GTDB taxonomy): domain Bacteria; phylum Chloroflexota; class Dehalococcoidia; order UBA6926; family VFHL01; genus VFHL01. The sequence continues at coordinate 62,501 of VFHL01000002.1, read as the reverse complement.
GTCGCCTGAAGGGAGCATCTCGTATACTTCTGTTTCCTCATCTGGAACCATCCCGTCTAGAGGCCTGTTTTGTATATGAACAACGGCGTTCTCAGGTAATTTCCGGAAGTTTTGTACTGCTTTTCTTAGGGCACGGCGATTTTCTAGGCCCATTTTTTGAAGTGAAGGATTCATAACACTGTTGATTACTTCCTTTGCATCGGCCATGCCGGCCGACAGAACACATTTGATGAATTCATCTGCGTTAGGGAGCTGAACAATCGGCATCGTGTAATGGTGTGAGACCTTATTGAGGGCGTCTAGAGCTTGGTCAGGAAAATACTTCATATAGATTTTTACAATATTCAAAAAATTAGCTTCATGTGCACCCTCATCGATTTCGGGAAACCTTATCGCGCCTGCTATTGCGGGGAAGATACGTTTTCCTTGTGCATCGGTTGGACTTCCATACTCTTCCCATATTCGCATGCGGGTTGCGGTGTAATTCCAGCGGGTGTGTCTTTCTTGCAATATTGCGTATGCCGCTCCTAAAAGAGGTGTTTCTTCGTAGCCTGTCTGCTCTTCAAATGTCCAGTGATATTCGGCAGTGTCTGCTAAGAACTTGTCTACGTATTCTTGAGTATACAGTCCTGAATCAATTAATGAGTGTCGAAAAGTTTGGCCGTGACGACGTTCTTCAAAGCCCCATTGGACATATAGTGCGCGTGTTGCCACGCTGTCTCCTGCAGCATTAATCCCACTGAAAACATAGTCATCGACGACCGATTCCACGCCAAGAAATCCCAGCAAAAGTTCTTTTGTTTCATCGGAGATGAGGTGTCCATACTTGGGCATTTCATCCCGTTGTTCCAAGCGATCAGGGAACCACATTCTGGTTTTCGCTGCCCTTGCGAAGTAGGTATCGTAATTCTCTCTTACTTCTTTTTGAACGGCAGCTTGCTTCCCTTCCAGGGTGAATGGTCCTGGCACGATTTCTACCAAGGTGGACGCTCCTTTAAGGCCGTAATTTGATTACCGAATGTGAAAATTACCACAAACACATATTACATCATCTGACTTGAACTTCTAGGCTTTATATAAAGATTAGCAATATTAGTTGAATGTTGCTCTGTTGTATTGCAGTTTCAATAACATTGTGCAGCCTCACGCTGCGATTCCTAATTGGGGTCATTATAGTCTTTTTATTTAATCGGTGCGTGAATTAATACGATTAACTAACAACATTATTCCCATCATTTTTTAATATCCTAGGGATGTATACCCGAGTGACTCTTGCATGAAATCGAATGGACGAAACGTAGTGGTCGACGACTCCTCCATATCTAGACCGTAAGACACTGGCAGGAAAACAGAGGGGTATGGAAGATTATCCGTACATATTTATGTTGATACAAGTCGAATAGGGGTTCAAAATGGTGTCTAGTCTTGTTAAGACTGCATCTGTTGCAACCAAAGCAGATATGAAAGTTGAAGTGGTATCCGAGGACGTCACTTCAATCAAATTCAAATTCATCTGATTCCTATTCCGGTTGCCTGAGAGATATAAACAAGATTTTCACTGTAATGTGACACGGGCCCGCAATTTCAAATTGCGGGCCCGTACTTTACGTTGCTAGCAGAAATTCAGGCAGGGGATTAGTTTTGTTCTGCTGCAGGTGCTGGGTTATCAATGCCACTGATCAGATTCTTGGTCATGTCCGCATCTAATTCGTCCAGCGTCCAGCGATCGGTTTTGTGGATGCTTCGGAACGCTTGTCGAGGGCGATACACAGAGAATGAATATCCGGAAATCCCTAGATCTTGTCCATTCACATGATCCCCAGCTGGTGTTGATAGGTAAACGATTTTAGGTGCGTTATTATCCGGGTCGCGTGGTGACGTACCGTCATGTCCAGTATCTTCTTGCGTCGCGCGCGGTGTGTTTGCGCCGGCGATACCTCTCTGGGCCCGAATTTCCCGGGCGTTCTGTGGGATCGATTCTGACATTCGGGTTTGTCCACCTGGACGCACATTATTCGTGGTGATTCCGTAAGGTCCTAATTCACGAGCTAGCGCACGTGCAACACCTAGATCGCCTTCTTTCCCCGCACTGTAATTGGCTTGGCCACTGCTCCCGAGGCCAGAGCCTGAGGAAAAGATAAAGATTCGACCAAATCCTTGCTTAATCATGTGTGGAGCTGCGTGTCGGGAAACATAAAAGCCTCCGCTCAAGTGGGTTGCAATCACCGCATCCCATTCTTCTTCCGTCATGTTGAAAAGCATCCGATCTCGCAGTATGCCCGCCACGTGCGCGACAATATCAACACGGCCATAGTTGTCGATGGCGGTTTGAATCAGATTTTGTGCACCATCCCAAGTGGCGATGCTGTCATAATTTGCGACTGCGGTTAATCCTTGGTTTGTCAGTTCGTTTGCAACTTCGTCTGCAATGGCGACATCGCCGCCGGAACCATCAAGGCTGACGCCAGGGTCGTTAATGACAACTTTCGCGCCTTCTTTTGCTAACCATGTTGCTACGGCCTTTGCTATTCCTCGTCCCGAACCTGTTATCACTGCGACTTTTCCATCAAGACGGTGTCCCGGTTCGGGTGCGGCTGTGTGCCCACTATGAGTGTGTGGAATCGGACTTTCCATTCCGACGCCCAGTGTTCGTGGGAACAAGTCTTCTAGTTCTGAAACAGTGAAATTGCCCCATTTCTGGATGCTACGGCCAACTGTTGGTGCTGAGTAGAGATAGTAGTCTCCACCACGTGCTCCGAATAATTGGTGGTTTACATCAGATGCGGCTTCACTCAATAGCCATGCTACCAATGGAGCTACGTTATCTGGATCATCGGGGCTGCCTTCCCCGTCCCAGGCGGTGCTTAAGGGGACTGGTGCAAGGGCCGCCTCTTCTTCACCAGTTCTGGCTGTCATTAATCCGCGATGGGCATCAGCCTGCCCTGGAAATGATCGCGTTCTGGCAACTGGCACCACTGCATTTACCGTCACACCATATCTACCTAGGTCTCGTGCTGCCGTGCGGCTAAAACCAATTATTCCTTCAGAGGCTCCCGCCATATTGACTCGACCAACGCTGCCCATGCCGGCGTCGGATGTCAAAACCACGATTTTACCACCGCGTTGTTGTCGGAAAACGACTCCAGCGTGTTTAACAGCAGTGAAGGTAGCTTTAAGATTATTGTTGATCAGGCTCATCCAGTCTTCATCACTCATTTGGGTGAGCATTGAATCTCGGACCACTCCGGTACTTGTGACCAGCAGGTCCATCTGCCCGAAGTTGTCGATAGCTGCCTGAACGATATTTTCACCCGACTCCATTTTTGACATGTCGTCGTAGTTCGCGATTGCTTTCCCGCCTTGCGCTGTGATTTCCGCAACGACTGAGTCGGCTGGGACTTGAGATGACCCCGTTCCATCCGGTTCGCATCCGAGGTCGTTTACAACCACCGAGGCTCCTTCCTCAGCGAGCAGTAGCGCTACCCCACGGCCAATTCCTCGGCCACCTCCAGTAACGACGGCGACCTTTCCTTCAAAACGATTACCCATGTTCCCTCCTCCTTTGACCAGTTTGATTACTTTGCACTTCGATTAAGCCTTGCCACATAAATTCAATCATGGTTGAACGATAGGTTACCAATCTTCGGTGGCAATGCCTTCTTTACAAAATGGCCGGGTTCATTGTATACCAAATTCTTTGTGTGAAGCGAGTTACACACATGTGATTTTGGCAGATGCATGTATGAGCCATGGATTTCCATGTTCCTTTGGATGAGAGCATCAAATAAGGAGCGTTTTTGTACAACATTAGTATTGACTCTTCTTGCGTGTGCGAGGGAATTCTGCTCCGGGCTGCAGTTTTCTTGCCGTTGTGATGAATCCTGTATGTGCAACCATTCGATGGTTTGGGCGGACACTGTTTGGGGATACATCCCAGTTTCGATGCATGACTTCAAAGGTTGATATCATTCCAAACACATCCGTTTTTTGCAATGCTTCAACCACTTGTTGTACCTGTAGAGTTGTTGGAACGTATGCTAAAAATATCCCCCCATCAACTAAGGCATCTAATGCTGTTGGGATCACTTCCCAAGGTTCCGGTAAGTCCAAAATTATTCGATCGACTATTCGTTCGAGTGGTAGTGGTTGAGTAGTAATATCACCTATGGTTAGAGACCATTGATCTGTGATATCCGGTACGAAATTATGTATGTTCTTCCAGGCTGATTCGGCTGCCTCTTCACGTATTTCATATGATATGACTTTGCCGTGTGGTCCTACAGCGCGCAACAGCATTAATGTTAATGCTCCAGATCCGACTCCAGCCTCTAAAACAGTTGCCCCCGGGAAAATGTCACCGTAGACGATGATATGGCCGATATCCTTAGGATAGATTATTGTCGCTTTCCGAGGCATTTTAAGAGCATATTCTTCATACGTCGGGCTTATAACAAGAAATTCCATCCCCTCAGATGTTGCGACCCGTGTGCCTTCTCGAACACCAATTATATTGGTATGTGGTAGGGTCCCCTTATGTGAATGAAAGATGTTTGCTGAGTCAAGGCGGATAAGATATTGACGCCCCTTACGATCTATAAGGATGACCAAACTTCCTTCTGAAGCAAACTTCTCTAATTCTTGCCGCATTTTTCGTTTTCTTCCGAAGGTCCCTTAATTAATTCTCTCGGCTCGTCACAATACTTTGTGTGATGTCTGGTGCCATTTTGAAGTAGAAATAGTGCAGATGAGAAACAAGCTTGATTTGCATCATACGGCATTGGTTTAGGGAATCTTGTCGTATAAAAAAGCCTCGGCGGCGACCTATTTTCCACAGAGGGCTTCCCCTCCAGTATCGTCGGCGCTAAGGAGTTTCACTTCCGTGTTCGGAATGGGAACGGGTGGAGCCACCTTGCGAAAGCCACCGAGGCAATACAGTATACCAGCGGACGGACACACGTGAAAGGGGTTGTCATTTAAACGTGGAGAATAAGATGTAGCAGGCACATTCTTTTGAAAAATGTTGTTGTAAATGCCGCTAGTTCGATTCCGTTTGTAACTTCTCTAATTGTTTGACCGTCTTTTCAGATAGTGTTCCATATTCGTCTCGAATATTTGTATCATGTAAAGAAGGTAGTTGCGTTTCGTCCATGTAAGCAGCACTCACTGACAGGGCACCAAGGAAAGGTGCATTCATCTCTTTAGCGAGATCTTCACCACCACCTGTTCCGAAGACTCCTCCGGACATATTTTCTGCGATTCCTAAAATAGGTATATTCATTTTGCGGACCATATTTATTGATCTTTTCGCATCAAGCCCAGCAAGCCGTTGGGGCGTCGTAACCACAACAAAACCGGTTAGTTGAAGGATTTGCATGACGGTTAGTGGGGCATCCGAAGTTCCTGGTGGCATGTCTACAATGAGATAATCCAACTCTCCCCATTCGGTGATTTCGAGGAATTGGTTCAACGCGTTTGTAATCATGGGACCGCGCCAAATAATTGCTTCCTCTTCGTCCTCTTGAAAATACGCCATTGAAACAATTTTTACGCCAGCTCTCTCTGCGGGGATTAAAGTTCCATCGTTGTATTCTGGTCTCCGATTCACACCTAAGACCTTATCTGCGTTGGGGCAATCGATATCGGCATCAAGAATACCGACGCTTGCACCTTGGGATGCTAGGTACGCCGCGAAATTTACGGCAACGGTTGTCTTCCCCACCCCGCCTTTACCACTGTAAACTGCTACACGATTCTTGATTTGGTCTAATCGGCCAGAAATCTTTTTCCGACGCTCCCAAGTTTTCATCATTCCACTAACCCGGGCTTTTTGCTCTTCAGACATGTTCATTGCGGCCATTATGTGCTACCTTCCTCTGGCGTAATATTGTGTTTGGTTTCGTATATTCTCTTGAAACTATTTGACTGAAAACTAGAGGTCGTGCTGAACCAAGTCTACTGATTGGTAGCCATGATTGGTTTCAGGGAGAATCTTTCTTAGATCAACTATTTCATCTCGTAAAATTGCGGCACGTTCGAATTCTAGATTTTGAGCCGCTTTCTTCATTTGATTTTCAAGGTCTGCAATCAATCTTTGAACATCTCCTGATGATACATTTTCAGCCGATGATCGTGTTGTTCGATTTTCTGTCACACTCTTTACACGGTCACTAATGTCCCTGATCGTTTTTTCTATTCCTTTGGGGCTAATGCCGTTTTTCTCGTTATGTTCATGTTGGATTTCTCGTCGCCGGTAGGTTTCCTCTATTGCTTGTGCCATGGAATCGGTGACGTTATCAGCGTACATGATAACGTGTCCTTCGGTATGGCGCGCTGCGCGGCCGATTGTTTGGATCAGAGATCCCCGTGATCTTAAGTAACCCTCTTTATCGGCATCTAGGATTGCGACTAGGCTAACCTCAGGTAAATCTAACCCCTCCCGCAAGAGGTTGATTCCAACCAAAACGTCATACACTCCAAGTCGTAGGTCGCGCAAAATTTCTGTTCGCTGCAGTGTCTCAACGTCGGCGTGCATGTATTGCGTTTTGATACCCATTTCCATTAGATAATCAGCTAACCGTTCAGCCATATTTTTCGTTAAAGTGGTGACTAAACATCGCTGTTCTGACTTAACACGTTTTTTTATTTGATCAATAAGGTCGTCAATTTGTCCTTCGGTAGATTTTACTTCAATAGTTGGATCTAAGATTCCGGTCGGTCGAATGATTTGCTCAACAAAATCACCGGTATGATCTTTTTCATATGGACCGGGCGTAGCGGAAACAAAAACACCTTGGTTGATATGGGATTCAAACTCTTCCCACTTGAGGGGGCGGTTATCAAGCGCTGATGGGAGCCGAAAGCCGAATTCAACCAAGGTGTTTTTACGCGCAAGATCACCATAATACATTCCATGAAATTGCGGGATTGTCATATGGGATTCGTCAATGAATAGGAGGAAATCATCAGGGAAGTAATCTAGGAGGCACCATGGGGTACTTCCTGGCTCCCGCCGTGCTAAATGACGCGAGTAATTTTCAACACCTGCGCAGTAACCTGCTTCACGAAGCATTTCAACGTCGTATCGCGTTCGTTCTTGAATCCTTTGCGCTTCTATAAGTCGATTTTGCTTTTTGAAAAGCGCAACTTGATCTTTTACTTCATCCTCGATGTCGTCAATCGCGGCAAGTAATTTTTCGCGGCCGGTTACGAAATGTTTCGCTGGATAAATACCGATGTGTTCGCGTTCTGAAAGCAATTCCCCTGTTAACGGATCAACTTCAATAATGCGTTCAATTTCATCGCCAAAAAATTCCACTCGTATTCCAATATCGTCATATGCTGGAAGGATCTCCAAAGTGTCTCCACGTACGCGGAATCGTCCGCGCACGAGATCCATGTCATTTCGTTCGTATTGTAGGTCAACAAGCTGGTGAATCACTTCATTACGGTTATGGTGTTGTCCTTTCGTCATATCAAGGACATGGCCATGGTATTCATCTGGTGCGCCAAGACCGTAGATGCAAGACACGGACGCTACGATAATAACGTCTCGTCGTTCCCACAAGGATCGTGTCGCTGCGTGCCTTAACTTGTCGATCTCGTCATTAACATCGGCTTCCTTTTCGACGTAGGTGTCTGTTCGGGGTACATATGCTTCTGGTTGGTAGTAATCGTAATAGCTGACGAAGTACTCGACGGCGTTGTTAGGAAAAAACTCACGCAGTTCTGCAGCTAATTGTCCAGCTAATGTTTTGTTATGGGCGACGACTAAGGTCGGACGTTGAGCTTTTTCAATCACACTTGCCATAGTAAAAGTTTTACCACTGCCGGTTGCGCCCATGAGGGTCTGGAAACGCTGATTGTCTTGCAACCCAGCGACAATCTTGTCAATCGCAGCAGGTTGGTCACCCGTTGCTTTAAAATCGGTAATTAACTCAAACGCTTTTTCAATTCTCGTCTTAATCTGATTCACCCGCAAATCCTGATACTTGAACGATATTATCGACGCTATTATAGTGTAGCACTGGAGTAACGGACATATGCGCTGAACCCGGTTACTTTGTTCTAAACGTTGCAAGTGCTAAATGCCTGTATCTCTTTGGATTCATGAGCGCATTATGCTGTTGCTACATATCAAGTAGGCTGCGATAATGCGACGAGCGAACTTTCGGATTTCAAGCAATGAGGAGGGACGTAATATGGCGGAGCAAATTTGGCTAGATGCCATAGTTGAAGGTAAGGACGCCTGGGATAAAACACGGACAGTGTTCCCTGAGGAGAATCCAGACCTAAGCTACACAGATCTTTTTGAAATCGATTTTAAAGGATGGAATTTGACGAAGGCCAATTTCAAGGGAACTGACCTTTCTGGAGCTGATTTTTCAGGCGCAGATCTCAGTGGCGCTTTGTTCAATGACTGTGATCTTGTAGGTGCGGTATTTGTTGACGCGACGATTGAGGGTGCAAGCTTCGAGGGAGCTGAAATAGCAAATGCTAACTTTGGCGGAGCTGAGGCCCCTGATACGACAGTGATACCACCCAGCGTTCGACGTCAACGTATGATTGAGGAACGAAAGAGACAAGAACAAGAAGGGAAGGGGTAACTTATCATGGTAGATGAGAAGGATAAGCAGGAAGAGACTGAAGAGGAAAAGAAGAAGCGAGAAGAGTACGAAAAAGAGCGAGACGAGAACAATCGTCGTCAACGCGAGCGCTTACTAGAAAACGAATTCGCTGATGATGATGCGGTAATGGGTGGCCCTGCTCATTAAGAAAAAAATTTCGCCAGATCGGGTATTAGCTTATTGAGGTCGCTCTTCGCGGTCTCCCTAGAACGTTTATATTTTCGTTGCTTTTATAGGCATAAATTGGATAAATGATGCTAGGTCGGTCATCAAATTGTTGGCTGTGGGCGATTAGCTCAGGTCGGTTAGAGCGCAGCTCTGATAAAGCTGAGGTCACTGGTTCAAATCCAGTATCGCCCACCAATCAGTAAGTTCCTTGGAATTGATTCGATTCCCAAATGGGACAAGACATGAAATGACGATTGAATCGTTTACGATCTAATTTCAAGGAGACTTGGTTTTACTTTGCGTTCAAGATTTCGTCTAGCGATTCCATATCGTCAGTCGTTAATTCCCATTCTGCTGCTTTTGCATTGTTCACGACTTGTTCTTCGCTGGTTGCCCCTGAAATAACAGAGTCAATTGACGAGTTGTTCAGTAACCACGCTATTGCGAGTTCACCGATCGTATGATCACGCTCTTGTGCAAACTGCTCGAGGCCCTCTAGAACATCATAGTTGCTGTCTGTAAGGAACCGACTTTGGGCTCGTTGATTCCCAGCGAAACGTGTTCCTTCAGGGATATCCGCGCCACGCTGATATTTGCCTGTGAGGAAACCACCTGCGAGTGGAGAATACGGGATGAAGCTAAGGTCATACGCCGTACAGACAGGAAGCACTTCTCGTTCTACATCTCTCTCGAGCATACTGTATTGTGATTGGATGCTGATGAATGAAGTTAAATGCTCGTGAATAGATGTCCAAAGGGCTTCGGTCAATTGCCAACCGGCAAAGTTTGAACAGCCGATGTAGCGTACCTTGCCTTGGTGGACAAGATCATCGAGAACACGGATCGTTTCATCAATGGGTGTTTCTGGATCGGTAAAATGAATTTGATATAGATCGATATAGTCGGTCTGCAGGCGCCGAAGACTATTTTCAACTTCGTCCATAATGTGTTTACGTGAATTGCCGCGATCATTTGGCCCATCGCCCATTGGGCCAGAGACCTTGGTTGCAAGCAGATATTTGTCTCGTGTTCCGACTAAAGCCTGCCCAATGAATTCCTCTGATTTTCCTCGCCCACCATAAATGTTTGCAGTGTCGATGAAATTAATGCCTTGGTCCAAGCATTTTTTCAGTACTAGTTCGGTTGATTCATAATCCATTCTCATGCCGAAATTATTCGTGCCAAGGCCAACAGCGGATACATTAAGACCAGAGTTGCCCATTCTCTTATATTTCATAATCCTCTCCTTGTGGCTTCCAATTATTTGGATTGTTGCCATGCGCAGAGCATTATACCAGCAAATCAGGGGACCATATCTTCTGTGTTGCGAGGGTGCAAGAGTGTCGGAACGTTGTCCCCAGCGGGAATTGATTCCCCCTGGGGACAAATTCAATTGGTTTATTGATTTGGATCGAATGTCTTATAGCGGCCAGGAGTAACACTAATGATGCTTGGCGTTTTCCACTGATCGGGGAAGAGGGCTATCGCTTGTCCTGGTTCAAGCGTGTGGATTTGCTTGGCCTCCTGCTCAGTTAATCCCATGGTTTTACGTAAATCTGACACGGTCGCCGGATTGGACATGCGATGTACGACGTAGTTTGTGATCAGTTTGAATACGTCAGGATCGATTTGTTCTGGGTAATGACTAATTAGTGTCAGGTTTAAACGTCGCTTGCGTCCCTTCAGAGCGAGGTTGCGGAATTGTTGCATCAATTCATTCATGCGGTGAGCAGCTTTCTTGCCCCAATTCGAATTACTGAGTTGTTAGCTGGAGACGAGTTGTTAAAGAAGTGGGCTGTAGGAGCTAGCCGTAAAGAAGTCCCAGAATTGTGGAAACATAGGGGCGATGATATGGAAAAGCGCTTGAGGGTCAAGCTACGATTAGACGAAAAAGAGTTCCAGCGGTTGCAAAAAGAGGGCCATTTTGGAATGGACGAAGGGGTTTCTAGATCAGATTGAGGTCATATGGAATCCTGGCTTTTTGCCAATGAACTGAAGAAAACAAATCACCCAATTCAAACTGATAGATAGAAGCTCACTACGTTCCCTCGATCTCATTATCGATCACGGTTTGACAGTGTTTATGGAGCGCATCGAATAACGGATATGCAATGAGGGTTTTACGATTGTCGTCGTCCGTTGTCTTTTGCAGACCATTCGCAAATGCGAGTAATCCGGGACCTTCGGCCATGCTGTCTAATTCTCCAGCAATATCTGCCGCGTGGACGATCAAAGCCAGTCGTTCAAGAGCAACATCTTGGATTTTGTAGTGAGAAACCATGGTTTCAAAGGTACATTTCCCATCGTGATGGGTGAATTCGACATCGGGGACATCAAAGGGAACGGCTTCTTCCTTCTCCGCCACACGGGCAACATATTCTCCGGGGACAAAAAGAATCTCGCATTCCGGATCAATGAAGCGACGGATTAACCATGCACATGCTAATCGATCTACCCCAGCGTTTCTGCGTGTTACCCATTTCATAGAGATGCCTCTTCATTGTGATTTCCCAAATAGTGGACGTGCCAATTCCCTTTAAGTGGAAGAATTAGATGAGGGTAAAGGTTCCGTCGGATTGATTGTCAATCATCTGCGTATTTCGGTCAAGGAAGAAAGATGGTGATTACTTGATACACGTGAATACGCATCGTCTCACCGTTTCGTTACCGCATCCTTCAGGCTTGTGGAATTAGAAGAAAGTCCTTGCCGCGAGTTCTGCGCCTGCAACAAGAAATCGCGGATAAATGCCGAGTACAGTGATAGCGATTGCGAGGAACCCCAGGACGATTCGTGGAGTGGGACCAATCATTAATGGGGCGGTCTCAGTGCCTGGCTCAATATACATTTGACGAACGATTTGGAGGTAATAATAGAGTGATATGACACTGTTCAAGATCGCGAGTGAGACGAGCCATAAGAATCCTTCTGCTGCGACAGCTGTAAAGAAATAGAACTTTGTTGCAAAACCAACGAAGAATGGCAAACCGGCAAGCGAGAATAACGATGCCATAAGGCTGATTGCCAGGAAAGGTGACCGTTTTGCTAAACCGGCATAATCAGTTATCTCTTCATGCCCAGTTTGATTGTGGTACACAATAATGGTAAAGAATGCTGCTATGGTTGAGAGCGCGTATCCTGAAATGTGGAAAATTAATCCACTGATAGTCAGGTGTGAAAATGCTGCAATACCCATCAACATGTATCCGGATTGTCCGATACTCGAGTAGGCCATAAGGCGTTTAATATTGCTTTGCGTCAGGGCAACGAGATTTCCAAGTGTCATTGTGAGGCCAGCAATGATGAGGATGATGGTTTGCCAAGATGATATCGACGGCCCAAATGCAGTAACAAATACACGGATAAAGAGGGCGAAAACGGCTGCCTTGGCGAGTGCTGCTAATAGTGCTGTTGTCGGTAAAGGCGCACCTTCATAAACGTCCGGTGCCCACATGTGGAACGGAACAGCGGCAACCTTGAATCCAAATCCGACGATGATCAAGGTGATTCCAAAGAGGAGCCCGAGATTTACCGGCGCGTTGATTGTTGCTTGGGCAATATCGTCAAAGATTGTTGTGCCGAGTAGGCCGTAGACGTAGCTAATGCCAAACAAGAATAAAGCAGAGGAAAGAACGCCTAATATGATGTACTTCATACCAGACTCATTAGATCTTTGGTCGGTACGTGTAATAGAGACCAACACATACAAGCTAAAACTGAGGAGTTCAATGGCGAGAAAGGCTGTGAGTAGCTCACGTGCACCGGCCATGAGCATCGTGGCCAGAACAGCTATCAAAATCAATGCATAGTACTCGCCCTTTTTATCAATGTGTTTTTCAACAAACTCTCCCGAAGCAAACAGGACGCCAATACCGAGGAGTAGGAAAAGAATACGGAAAAAGCTTGTGAAGTGGTCAACAACAATCACGTTTTGTAAGAAGGACGGGGACGAAGGCAGACCAGAAAAAATGTAAAAAACGACAATTAGGCTCAAGCCTGTAATGCTTACATAGGGGAATGATCTCTTGAAACGTTCGGGTACAAACAGATCTATTATGATGATACATCCGGCTAGGATTGCCACCGATATTTCAGGAAGTAGGAGAAGAAAATTCATGGCAGGTTCCCTACATTGGAGGACGTCAAGATCGCGTCAAACTGGGTGTCCAATATTGAGAGGAAGGGGAATGGATAAAGCCCGACTCCGAGGATGACTGCAATCAAGATGCCGGCCGCTACTAATTCTCGAGGTCCGGCATCGGTAATTTTTTCCCATGTGTCTGTGAGCGGACCGAAAAATACGCTACCTAACATGCGCAGAATATAGACGGCTGTCATCATTGCGCCGATGACACCTCCGATCCCAGCGAGGAGATAGACGGTTGAGGTTACTGTCCATGGTCCATCAAAAGCACGAGCAAATGCTCCAAGAATGACCAGTAATTCTGCGATAAATGCACTCGTGCCTGGCAAAGCAAGGGATGCGAGACCAACAATCGTGAACAGCCCTGCTGTTTTCCCCATGCGGTGGGAAAGACCTGACAAAAGAGTGACGTCGCGAGTATGTGTCCGGTCATATACTATCCCGACAGATGTGAAGAATAGAGCGGACATAACACCATGGGAGATCATTTGGAGTACGGCTCCCGCCATTCCGAGAGGATGCATTGTGGCAAGGCCCAGTACGACGTATCCCATATGCCCGACACTTGAATAGCCAACGATATATTTCAAGTCTTTTTGTGCTGTTGTGACGAGAGCACCATAGATAATGTTAATGACAGCGATGCCCGCGATCCATGGCATCCAAAACGCTGCACCATCAGGTAGTATTTCCATACCGACTCTTAAGATACCGAATGCACCTAGCTTTGTTAGCACGCCAGCATGCAGCATGCTGACGGGTGTTGGTGCCGCGACATGTCCGTCGGGTGACCATGTGTGAAATGGCCATATCGTTGCTAAGACACCAAATCCAATTGCAAACAACGGGAAAATGGCGATTTGGAAGCTTTGGGAAAATGTAACTTCACGTAGAGTAAAAAGATTAAATCCAATGAAATCCGCTTCGACGTAAATTGCGAGCAATCCGATCCAAACGAGAACGCTCCCGAGCAAGAGGTACATGACAAGTTTCATAGCTCCGTATTGCTTTGTTAAAGTGAATCTAGAGAAGCTTGTGCTTGCCCCCCAAATACCAATCAAGGGATACATTGGTAGCGCTGCAAGCTCGTAGAAGAAGAATAGGAAAAAGAGATCGACTGAGGCGAATGTGCCGTAGACGCCAACGATCAGTAGGAGCAAGAAGAAGTAAAATTCTTTTTGTTGGGTTTCTATCTTCCAGCCAATCATAATGGCAGAGATGCTGACAATTGAGGTGAGCAGGTACAGGAGGACACCCACTCCATCAAGGCCGAGGTGAAACGTGATGCCGAGGGCATCAATCCATTGATATTGTTCTAAATATTTGTAGCCAATAGGATCTGCTAAATAACCAGCAAGGAGATTCAAAGTGAGAAGAAATGGAATCACTGTTGAAACAGATGTAATACCGATGATTGTCGTTCTACTCGGGTTTCTGAGGAGCAATAACAGCAGAGCTGCTATTGCGGGAGTCGATAGGACGATGCTGAGGAGTGGTAGATCAGGCCAGAACATAAACCACCCCTATTGCAGTGACAGTGCCAACGATAATCGCGAGGGCATAATTTGGCATTTGACCTGTTTGAATACGCCGCAAAATACGTCCGGCGATTAATGAAACATTTGCTGAGCCATTGACGCCGATGTCGTTGACGACAATGCGGTCAAATGTGTTCGCGATGTGCGATCCACCTATGACAATAGTATTGACGATCCATTGGTTGCCACGGTCCATATAAAATTCATTGCGTACCAAACTTGAGACGGGGCCTGTCCAAGATGTATAACGCGTTTCAGCTGTATTGGTTTTGCGGTAGATCAAATACGCGAATGCTATACCCGTTAATCCCACCCCTGTCGAAATACTGGCTAGAACAAAATTAACGTGGAAGCCACTGTGTTCACCGAGTAGGGTGGGTAATGAATACGCAAGAATGAGACCGGCTGGAATTGCAAGAATCGTCAAGATAATGAGTGGACCCTTCAAAGAAAAATCAGGATCATGCATGCTCTCGACATCTCCACGTGATGGGCTCAGAAACAAAAGGACAAAAAGTCGCGTAATGTACATGGCTGTAAGGAGTGATCCTGCGAACAAAAGCCCCAAGTAGATGTAGTTATCAGCGTGAAGAACGGCAAGAAAAATTTCTTCTTTACTGAAGAATCCACTGAGAGGTGGAATGCCCGCCAAGGCGAGTCCTCCGATAAAAAACGCAGCTGCTGTAATAGGAGTGCGCCGCCAACCAATTCCGCTGATATCCTCAAATGTGGCATTTCCACGGTGTAATGCATGTAGTACAGCGCCAGCAGCGAGGAACAAAAGAGCTTTAAAAACGCCATGTGTTATGAGATGGAACATTCCTGCTGTGACACTCCCGAACCCCAAACCAACAAACATGAATCCAAGTTGGCTGATTGTTGAGTAGGCAAGAACGCGTTTGATGTCGCGTGTTCCTAAGGCAAGAAGTCCGCCAAAAATTGCTGTGAATAGTCCAATCCCTGCGATGAAGTGCAGCACATTTGCAGCTTCGAAGATGGGGAAAGCTCGTGCGACGAGGAAAGCGCCTGCTGTTACCATCGTCGCTGCATGTATCAGGGCACTTACTGGTGTCGGCCCTTCCATCGCATCAGGTAACCAAACGTGGAAGGGGAATTGTGCTGATTTACCCATCGCGCCCACGAACATGAGCAATCCAATTATGGTCAATAAAGTTCCCGGAACAGCGCCGATCTGATCAAAAGTCGTTGCGATATCGAATGTACCGGTGTGTACAAACAATATTCCGAGTCCGATGAGTAGTCCGACATCACCTATGCGTGTTGTAATAAAGGCTTTCTTTGCAGCGTTTGTTGCAGCGTGGCGTCCAAAATGGAAATTGATAAGTAGGAAAGAGCATAAGCCAACGAGTTCCCATCCGAAGTACAGGAGTAGGAACGAGTTGGCGAGAACTAAGATTAACATGGAGGCAGCAAATAACGAGTGGTATGCGTAATACAAACCGATACGTTCTTCGCCTTTCATATATCCGAGTGAGTATATTTGGACAGCGAGACTGACTAATGTGATCAAACCAATCATGATGACGGAAAGGGTGTCTGCTGTGATGCCGATTGTGACGGTGAAAGCACCTGTTTGGAACCAGGTCATCGTTTGGTGGCCTATACCATTTATTTGAAAATCGACGAGAATCGAAATTGATAAAAGAAACGCACACGTAATTGAAACGATTGAGATCAGGGCACCTTCATTGGGAAAGTGCCGACGCCAAAACACCAATAATAGGAAGGATATGGAAGGTAGAACTGGTAAAAGCCAGATTCCTTCACGTCCTATGAAACCCAATGGAAGGGCCATAATTACTCCCGTTATCTAGATAGTTTGGTTCAATCGTTGTTTTTTAATTCCTTAACGTATTCAACTCGTTGATTTGGCTGGTACCGCGGTTCTTGAACACTCTCAGGATAATCGCCATGGCAAGCCCTATTTCTGCTGCTGCGATTGTGATAACAAACAGGGCAAATATTTGCCCTGTTAAATTGTTTGAGGGTACGAAATACGCGAAAGCCAATAAATTCAGGTTTACTGCTGTCAGGATTAATTCGATTGACATCAAAATTAATATGGCGTTACGCCGTGCAAGGACCCCATAAACGCCAAGTGCCATAAGGCTTGCGCTGAGAATCAAGACGTGTTGTAACTCCAACATGTTCTATTGATCCCCTTCTGGCCAGGCGATGACGACCGCACCGATCATTGCGATTAAGAGAATAATGGAGATAATTTCAAATGGAATGATCCAATCGGTAAAGAGATTTCTCCCAAGATCAATGATAGTAATAGGTTCTCCCTGTTCAGATCTTGTATTCCATTGCGTTTGTAAAATGACTGCTGTTGATGTAAGAAAAATCGCGATTGAGGCTGCAATGGCAATAGGTTTTTGACGATTATCAATCGCTTCTTTCTGTTCGTTTGCATTACTTAACATCAGAGCGAATAGCAGCAATATGGTTACGGCACCGCCATAAATTAGGATTTGCACTAGCGCAATGAATCCTGCGGAAAGCACAATGAAAATGCCCGCGGCCGCCAGAAGGGTCGTCAAGAGCGATAGGGCTCCATGGACCACATTTTTGGTCAGAGACAAGATTATCCCACCGCTAACAGCAATGATTGACAATAAAGTGAAAGCGAAAAATTGAGCGTCCAATCAACTCTCCTGTTTTTCGGGGTCAGCGTCGGTGGCGGGTTCATCCTTTTTTGCTTTCGC
Source organism: SAR202 cluster bacterium (assembly GCA_009392005.1). GTDB lineage: Bacteria > Chloroflexota > Dehalococcoidia > UBA6926 > VFHL01 > VFHL01. The sequence goes on along the minus strand of VFHL01000002.1, from coordinate 45,300 downwards.
CGGAGGTCTTTTTTTCGGTGGTGGTGGGGTAAATTTTCCTTTATCTTGCATTTCTTTCCCCATGTCTAAGAGGGTAACTAACGGGAGATCTTGTTCGACCCGTGTGAGGGAACCTTCTTCGTGAAAATCGCTCATTATGATTGCGTCAAAATTACAAAACTCGACACAAAGCCCGCAGAGAATGCAATTTGAGATATCGAGTTTGAAATCATTGACGATTTTTCGTCGATGACTTTCTTCATTAGCGGCCTTTGGATTGTCTTTCATAGAGACGGTGATCACGTCCGTTGGGCAAACACGGGCGCAAACCAAGCACCCCGTGCAGTAAGGTTCTTGTATCTTGAAATCCCATGTTAAAACGGGGAACCCCATGTATCTCGGTGTAAGCGGAAGATGTGTCGATGGATATTGAACTGTTACGGGGCGTCGAAACGTCGTCTTAAGGGTTGTAATCAGGCCTCTGAAGATACTAATCATGCGGGTACTCCTTGATGGAGGTGAGTAAGGTATTTCTTTCGGCGTTTAGAGATGGCGAATGCTACTAGGAAAAGTATTAATATTTGGCAGGCACCTAAAATTATTTGTGCAATGCCAGTAAGTTGATTGCTCGCCGCGTTACTTGTTATGACGGTTTCAACGAATGGGACCGTGGCGTTCACCATGATATAGACAAAAGATAGAGGTAATAGAATCTTCCATGCGAATTGCATAAGTTGATCGATACGAAAGCGCGGCAAAGTTGCCCGGATCCAGAAAATGAGAAAGAGGATGGCTGATACTTTGAGGATTAGCCATATAGGTTGTAACCATTCAAAATGTTCTGTTAAGGGTCCAGACCATCCACCCAAGAACAATAAGACGCTCAGAGTTGCGATGGCTAAGGTGTTTGCATATTCAGCCAAGAAAAAAATAGACCAACGTATCCCTGAATATTCAACAAATGGTCCACCTACGACTTCCGATTCTGCATGCGGTATATCGAAAGGGATGCGACCGACCTCTGCCAGTCCCGCGACGAAAAAAATCGTGAATCCAAGGGGTTGGTAGACAATTGCTGGGATACTACTTTGTTGGTTCACTATGGTTATTAGATTGAACGATTGCGCCAATATTCCCACACCGGCAATCACAAAAACCAATGGTAATTCGTAACTAATCAATTGTGCAGCGGAGCGCGCACTTCCAAGTATGGAATATTTTCCTCCGGATGCCCATCCAGCCAATACCATTCCAACAATGGACACGGTAGACACAGCTACAATGTAAAAAAGTCCAAGCTCAAGATTTTCAACAACGATGTTGCGCGTGAAAGGGATCGTTATCCAAATTAAGAAACTAGGTACAAAGACAAAGAGGGGAGCGAGATAAAAGAGCATTCTGTCGCTGCCATGTGGCCGAATATCTTCTTTGGCAAGCAACTTCATCATATCGGCGAGGGATTGCAAAATACCATATGGGCCTGTTCGCATCGGGCCCATTCGCATTTGGATGCGGGCAAGGACTTTTCGTTCTAGGTACGTTAATATCAGCACCATAACCATAATGAATGCCAACAAGATGGACACTTGGGTGATTGTTATGAGCAGGGTGGACATACTAACGATCTACCTCTCCCATTATGAAGTCTAACGTTCCTAATATGGTGACAGCGTCCGCTAAATATTCTCCTTGTAGCATGGTTTCTAGAGCCATCAAACTGCAGAATGACGGTGAGCGCATTTTTATGCGATATGGTTGTTCTTTGTTTTCTTCTGTCACAAGATAAACACCGAAGTCGCCTCTAGGAGACTCTGTTCGCACATATGCCTCACCTTTCGGAGGACGAATTACTGTGCGGGTGCGCCCTGATATCGGTCCTGGCTCGATCTGATCGATGCACTGCTCGATGATAAAAATAGACTCTTGGATTTCTTGCATTCGGACCCAATAGCGGTCCCAGGAGTCTCCATTGGTCCCTGTCGGGATGCTGAATTTAAGGTTGGGATATATGGAGTAGGGTTCAGTGCGACGTATATCATGTTCGACACCGCTGGCTCGTAAATTAGGGCCACTTACAGCGAAGTCGACGGCGTCGACTTTTTCAAGTATCCCAACGCCTTTTGTGCGTTCAAGGAAAATGTCATTTAATGTCAGCAGTTGATCACATTCCTGGACTGCTTGTTTTAATTTCGGTAGATAGGATTGAAGAGACTCTAGGAATCCTTCTGGTAGGTCTTCCTTTACACCACCAACGCGGAAGAAGTTGTGCATCATTCGGGCTCCGCTGACGGACTCGAAATATGCCTGTAATGCTTCGCGTTCGCGAAAGGCATACATTACCGGTGTCATTGCGCCAATGTCGAGCCCTAACGTGCCATAAAATAGTAAGTGGCTTGCGATTCTATTCAATTCACATGTGACCACTCGAATGTATTCGGCCCGAATTGGGACGTCGAGGCCGAGTATTTTCTCCACTGCCATCACATAGGACATTTCCATATTGAAGTTTGCCACGTAATCCAGTCGGTCAAACAGAGAAATGATTTGTGAGAATGTTTCCCCTTCACAAAGTTTTTCTGTTCCCCGATGGAGATAGCCAATGTGTGTCTCAACTTGTGAGATGCGCTCGCCATCAACATCGATTAATAGACGCAATACTCCGTGGGTTGCAGGATGTTGAGGGCCCACATTAAGCATAAATTCAACTGGTTCTGTTGAAGGTATGTTATCCACCTAATCCCTCTTTTTGTTCTGGTATTTTGTAGCTTTTCCTAAGTGGGAAGCCTTCGAAACCGTCAAAAAGGAGGAGTGGAGACATATTCGGGTGGTTTGTGAAGGCCATGCCAAATAGATCGTGCACCTCTCGTTCATGCCAATCTGCACCACGCCAGATTGGGACAACTGATGGGAGTTCAGCACTTTCGGTTGGAACCTGGGTTTTTACTACTGTTTTATGCGGGTGTTCTAAAGAACTCAGGTGATAGACCACTTCGATGTTCTCGACGTAATCCACGGCAGAGAGGCAGCGTAGGTAAGTGAATTCTAATTCGGCTGTTTCCCTGAGTAATTTACACGTTTCTATTAGGGATTCTGGGTCTGTACGGACAATTACTTCATCCATTATTTGTTCTGTATCGACGGATAGGTGTCGGAGTGTCTTCACAATGCTTTGAATTAATGGCGAGGGTGGATATTCTTTCGCCGTTGCTCCTTCGCGTTGACGCCGCCTCTCAGCGCCACGAGCAAGGGCTTCTTCTCGTCGCTGTTCTTTTTGATCCTCTGCACCTTCATTTCCATTCATTTTTACTAGGTTCTTCCCGTTTAACTCTTGGGGTCGTCAACGATTTTTTGCTGTAATTTCAGGATGCCATCCATCAAAGCTTCTGGTCTAGGAGGACAGCCAGGTACATAGATATCAACAGGGATAATTTGATCAACTCCCATGACCACAGAGTATGAGCGAATGTAGGGCCCTCCGACAGATGCACATGAACCCATCGCGATTACCCACTTGGGTCCAGGCATTTGTTCATAGAGAAGACGAATTGGTTTAGCCATCTTCTTGACGACAGTTCCGGCGACGATCATTACATCTGATTGGCGTGGGGATGGCCATGTTACGACGCCAAAGCGGTCAAAGTCATGGTGAGCCATGTAAGTACTGATCATTTCAATGCCACAGCAGGCGAGCCCAAAGCTGAGTGGCCACAGAGATGACTTTTGAGCCATTGCGAACAGCTGATCCTTGGTTGTCGTTACGATACCTGATACGCCGCTTTTTGCGGTTGGGATCCCTTGTACAGGTATTTCGCCTGAACGGTCCTCATTTTTTATGTCCATTTGAGGACTCCCTTCTTCCAAGCATAGACTAGACCTAGAAATAATATTCCAAGAAAAATAACCATTTCGAAGAAAGCGATTGCTCCGATACCCAAATATGTTAGAGCCCATGGGAAAAGAAATACTGCTTCAATATCGAAGACGAGAAAAAAAACAGCAAACAAGTAATACCTAAGGTTGATTTGTTTCCAGGTGGATCCTTTTGGTGGAATTCCAGATTCGTAAGGAATTGCGCTGATCATAGTCCGTCGTTTGGGGGCGACCACAGCAGCTAGGATAAAGAGGAGCGAAAGGACCGTACCGCTCACAATAGCAGCCACAACAACGGGAACGTAATTGAGCGAGGTTTGTGTAACCATAATTCCCAATACACATAACGATTATGTCGATCTTGTGTCGAACTATACTGAGCAATATTTTTGATGTCAATTACTGTTTTCTTTGCAACACAGGAAGTTGGTAGCGAGAAAGGTTCGCTCGCGCAGGATGAGCGACTAGGCCCCATCAAGAAAATTCTTGAGTAAATCCTTGCCCACCTCTGTTTTTATTGATTCCGGGTGGAATTGAACTCCTTCGACTGGCAACGTTTTGTGTCGTACACCCATCACTATGTTCTTGTCTGTTGTTGCAGTGATCTCTAAAGAGTCAGGGATATCCGCGGTTTGAATGGCTAAAGAGTGGTAACGGATCGCTTCAAACGGATTTGGTAGATCTTTGAATACTCCTTTGCCATCGTGATGGATCAAAGAAGATTTGCCGTGCATGATTTCTTGTGCTCGTGAGACTGTTCCTCCAAAAGCGTAACCAATACATTGGTGCCCAAGACAAACTCCTAATATGGGGATGTTTTTTTCGCTGAAAAAACGGATAGCGTCATTCGAAATACCAGCTTTTGCAGGATTAGACGGGCCAGGCGAGACAACAATTTTCGCGGGATTGAGACTATCAAGGTCCTCAAGAGAGGTTTCATCATTACGGCGGACTTCTACTTCCGCTCCTAATTCAGCAAGGTATTGATACAAGTTGAACGTGAAACTGTCATAGTTGTCGATGAGTACGATCATTGGTGGCGCCTCTTTTCATGTTCGAGCAAGGCGGCCGCCCGCTCTTCAGCATTTTCTATCGCTTTCAGAGCACCTTGCGCTTTTATCACCGTTTCATTGTGTTCTACCTCTGGAACGCTATCATAAACGATCCCGCCGCCTGCTTGAACATGAGCAATGCTATCCTTCATCACTATAGTTCTGATCGCGATTGCTGTTTGCATGTTGCCATCGAAGCCAAAATAGCCAACAGCACCTGAATAGGGTCCTCGTTGATGTGGTTCTAGTTCAGCTATCAATTCCATCGCTCGAATTTTTGGGGCTCCCGATACTGTACCGTGTGGGAAACATGAACGTATAGCGTCGTAAGCCGTAAGTTCTGGCAATAACTCTCCAGTTACGTGCGAAACGATGTGTTGAACATGGCTGTATTTTTCGATTTCCATGAGTTGTGTTACTTTGACGCTCCCAGGAGTGGAGATACGTCCCACGTCGTTGCGCGCCAAATCAACAAGCATGATGTGTTCGGCTTTTTCTTTCTCATCGGATAAAAGTTGTTTTGCCAACTCAGTATCTTCTTCGTCTGTTTCACCTCTTCGGATAGTACCAGCGATTGGTCGTGATTCAATTGTGCCGTCCTCGACACGGACTAGCAATTCGGGCGACGTGCCAACAATGTGGAAATCTTCGAGATCAAGGTGGTACATGTATGGCGACGGATTTAGTGCTCGGAAGGACCTGTAGATGTCAAATGGGGATGCAGTGGTTTTCTTGCTGAAACGTTGTGACACAACGATTTGAATACACTCACCTTCAGCTATATACTCCCGGGCTTTACTGACGGCATCTTCATGCTCTTGCTGGCTTCTATTTGATGTTACTGGCCCAATTTCCGCACCTGGATTCGGTTTCTGAAGGTGCTTGGGATCCAAAGGTTCTTCAAGTCTTTTTACAATTTTGTCGATGCGTGTAGTTGCTTTTTCGTAAGCAGAATCAACACCATCTGAGTCAATGCGAGCATGGCTAATAACTTTTATCGTGTGTTTTAGGTGGTCAAAAACGACTAAAGTGTCAGAAAAAAGGAAAATTGATTCAGGTAGATCGACCGGGTCGGGATCTGGGGAGGGGAGATTTTCAAAATAGCGGACTACTTCATAGGATAAGTAACCAATGGCTCCCCCAACAAATCGAGGCAAGCCTGGAATAGTTACTAGTTGATATTTGCCGAGTTCCTCTTGTATTGGAACTAGCGGATCAACGCTTCCGCTTTCCTCATTCGGTCCGGTTTTAAGGATTTTGTAAGGATCTGTTCCAATAAAACTATAGCGACCAAATTGATTTCCACCTTCAACGCTTTCAAGAAGAAAAGAAGGGCCCTCTATTGCTACTTTCAAGTAAGCACTAACTGGTGTCTCAAGGTCTGCGGGGATGTCACGATATATTGGGATGAGATTCCCTTGCTTAGCAAGTTGGTGTGCTTCGTCTTTAGAAGGGTAATACATTCTCTGTTCGTCCCTTTCTAGGTCGGGTACTAGGATCAAGATAGGAAAGTAGCAATTGGATATGTTTTCCTAATGATTTTTTATATCTATACATATTGTTTAATGCCCATAGATTCTCGTACTTCTCGCATCGTTTCTTCAGCCAAAATTTTTGCGTGGTTTGTGCCTTGAAGTAGTGCGTCTCGAACTAAACTAGGATTCTTTTCATAGTAGTGTCTTTTTTCTCTGATCGGATCTAGAAAATTATTTAGATGTTCTGCTAGGATGTTTTTTACTTCTACATCCCCAACGCGACCAGCACGGTAACGAGTCTTAAGATCTTCTAGTTGTGCGTGATCGGTATTAAATGCGTCGTGGTACATGAATACTGGATTGTTCTCAACATGTCCTGGGTCTGTCGCACGGAGACGCGTTGGATCAGTAAACATTCGACGAACCTTTTGATTGACAGTTTCTTTGTCGTCGCTCAAATAAATGGCATTATCAAGGCTTTTGCTCATTTTCGCTTGGCCGTCAATGCCTACTAAACGGGGTATCCGCCCGACTAAACCCTTTGGTTCAGGGAAAATGTCTTCATACGTCCGATTGAATTTGCGTGCGACTTCACGCGTGAGCTCTATGTGTGGCATTTGATCCTCACCAACGGGAACCAGATGCGCTTTAGGAAGGAGAATGTCCGCTACTTGGCTAACGGGGTATGTATAGAAAGCAACAGTAATATCTGAGGCTTTTTGTTGGTCCATCTCTCCTTTGAGGGTTGGATTTCTATGTAGACGAGGCAAAGTTACCAGGGTTCCTAATAACATCGCGAGTTCGGCATGTTCAGGAATATAACTTTGGATCACAAATTTGTGATCATTAGGATTTAGACCGACCGCGAGCCAGTCCAATGTAACGTCGATGACCGACTGACGAATACGTGGGATATCATCACTATAGTCGCCTAGCGCTTGATAATCAGCGATTAGGAAATAACAAGCATATTTTTCTTGCAGTGTGATCCAATTTTCCAAAGCACCGACGTAGTGCCCCAAGTGGAGCGGACCAGTAGGGCGCATACCTGTAAGTATGCGCGGTTTTTGCTCCATTTCTATTCCTTCCTTTTTTTCGATCCCCATTTGCAGGTTGATTTTAAATATAAAAAGCCCGTCCCAAACAGGGACGGGCTTGCGCTCGCGGTACCACCCTTGTTCCCCTCTTTCCGCAGGAGGGGCTCTTATTGAGTCATTATCTACAATCTATTTTGTATGACTCAGGCTTCTAACGGTGCCTATCCGATGAGAACTACACATCCATGCATAACTACATCAGCTGGACTTCATTCTTATGACTCACGAGCCCATTCCCCCTTGGCGCTGCTATCGAACTCGCACCTTACTTCGACTCTCTTGAAACGCATTTCCAAAGGGTACTTATCTCGGTCATTGTCGTTATTAAATCAATTCGAGTGAGTATAGAAAAATAATGTAAATCCTGTCAACTTTGCTATTGTGCTGAATACCTGCCGTTTTTTCCATAGGAAAATACATTGTGGTTGCTGAAAAAGATCGCATTTTTCTTCTTGAAACTAATAGCCGAGAATTATTGATACATATGGCGGATAGCGGGTTTTCGGTAGTGGATCATCCTCCTGAAGGCGCACCTGTGAGACCAGGCTGCGTCATTTTGCCAGCATCAAGAAGTTCGGTTAGCTCTGCTTCAGGTAGATCGGTTTTTTCTCTTGCTACTTCCCGTGCCGTCTTTCCCGTTTCGGCAGCTTCTTTGGCGATTGCGGCTGCTGCATCATATCCAATACGTGGGGCGAGGCCCGTCACGATTGCTAAGCCCTGTTCGACCATTTGAGGTCCTTTCTCGGTTGCCTCGATTCCATTTACACATTGGTCAACAAAGTTGTCGATCACCTTTGCTAGTAGCATCGCAGACTGAATGATGTTGTGAGCAGCGACCGGCATCATTACGTTGATCTCGAAATTTCCTGATTGACCTGCCACAGTGATTGTTACATGGTTTCCCATTACCTGGGCGCATACTTGGCAAACTGATTCTGGAATCACGGGGTTTACTTTGCCAGGCATGATGGAGGATCCCGGTTGTACTTCAGGTAGCGAGATTTCACCAAATCCTGCTCGTGGCCCTGAGCCCAACCAGCGGAGATCGTTGGCAATTTTCATCATGCTAGTTGCTATCGTGTTAAGTTCGCCACTCGCCTCAACTATGTTGTCTAAGGTGTTTTGGGCTTGAAAGTGGTTATCAGTTTCCTTGATGGGCAAACCCGTCATTTTTGACAACCGTTCGCAAACATCATTCGCGAAATCGGGATGAGTATTCACTCCCGTTCCAACAGCGGTCCCCCCTAGTGCGACCTCGCACAGGCTAGAAATGGCTTTCTGTGCTCGTTCTATACATTTTTCTGCCTGGCCAACATAACCGTAGAATTCTTGGCCTAATCGGATAGGAGTGGCGTCTTGTAAGTGTGTTCTACCTGTTTTTATAATTGGCATGAAATCATCAGATTTCTTTTTCATTGCATCCCGCAAATTTTCTAATGCAGGGATCAGATGATCCTTTATCGATGTTGCACCGGCGATGTGTATCGCTGTCGGGATAACATCGTTTGAGGATTGTCCGATATTAACATGATCATTTGGATGAACTGGCGAGCGGGATCCGATTACGCCACCCAAAACTTGAATCGATCTGTTCGATATCACTTCATTTGCATTCATGTTTGTCGATGTTCCAGATCCTGTTTGGAATATATCGAGGACGAAATGTTCATCCAATTCTCCTGAGGCAACTTCATTAGCTGCATTCGTGATTGCTGTGGCAAGGCTTTTGTCCAGCAAGCCTAAATCAGCATTTACTTGTGCGGCAGTTCCCTTAATTAGGCCAAGGGCTCTAATAAATTCGGACGGGAATCGGATATCTGATATTGGGAAATTCAAGACCGCACGTTGCGTTTGTGCGCCCCATAACGCTTCGTCAGGAACTTGCATTTCGCCCATTGAATCTCGTTCAGTTCGCATAAAGTCCTCCTATATGAATATTCTTTGTGTTTATTTTCATAGAAATATTCTTGGCACTTATCTTAATTGAAACTTCCGTCGAGAGGGAATCCGTAACTTGAATCATTCAGATCATACTCGTGTTTTATGCGCGGGAAGCCCTCCCTGCGGCGCTAAGATTAGCTTTTGTTGTAAATCAAGTTCGCTTGGGATGTTAGTAGTTGGCTATTGACGGTGAAGCATCAAATCTGGATCCGATCGTTTTACAGAGTGATGTACATGGTATCAAACAGACTCGAACATTAGCATTAGTAGAATGCTTTTATCGTGGAGAATGACTACAGATCTATTCATTGTATCTTAGGTGAAATTAATTGTTGTTAGGACTGCACCAAAAATAAGGATGATTATTCCCCAGACAATCGATAGGTTGCGGAGTTCTCGAAGGATTTCTTGGCGTCGCTGTTGTAGAAAAGATATTGCCCGTGCGGTGGAAGGCGCAACGTTGGCTGCCCCAACTGCTGTATCATTCGAGATCTTTTCGGGTGTTATCGTTGGTTGCTTTGATACACGAATTGGATCTGATCCAGGAGCTTCGAGAGTCGACCGAGTTGCCGTTGAATGCGATTTTTGTTGCACCGAAGGTTGGGAGGCGGGTGCATTTTTCGTTTGCGACCTTCCTTTTGATCCTTGTTGGCGGCGCTTTCGGCGACTTGTTTTTCCAGGCATTACTATGTCCTTAGTAGAAGTGAACTTACGTTAATTCGTACTTATGCTAATTATTATGCAGTTTCCGATTCTATTCAATCACTTTAGCAGATTTCTCCAACCTTTTTACATGAAAATGTATGCTGTGCATTGCTAATCAGGAAATTGAGATCGTTTCGGATTTATTTCACCACATTTGTGATACTTCTTTATTTGCCGAATTGTGGATCACGATACTCCTTGTATTACTGCTTGAATAATCAAATTGATCGCCAATAGACCTAATGTGATGTTGAAGGCCTTACGAAATACTTTCTCTGGCATCAAATTGAGCAGAATTTTGCCAGACCAGGTTCCAATGATCCCAAGTATGATCATCCCGACTAAAAGGGCCATGTACGGAGCGAATGCAAATCCGAGTATCCCGAAAGCTATGATTTTTATGCCGTGTTGCCAAGACATAAATGCAGCGTGGGTAGCGACAGTGGTCCTCCTTTCGTTGGTGGATGCTTTGATAAAGGGTGCAATTAAAGGCCCAGTACCACCAACAAACATAGTTGCGAATGATGCGATGCCCCCGATTCCCACGAATGATAAGTTGGATAATTTTATTGATGCAATCTTTGGTCCCCATAGTGAATAGATGACAAATATACCGATTATACCTTGGAGAGTGTGTTTTGGAATCGCGTACACTACTTGCCCCCCTACTGCTGCTCCCAATATTGTTCCAATTATGAAAGGCATCATCCAAGTGAATTTAATATGGCGCCAAAGAAACAAGGCGCGAGTGAGATTCGAATTCATTTGGATAATGGCGTGTGTGGGGATGATAGCTAGCGGTGGAAGTAATGATGCCATGATTACGATTAACATGGTTCCACCACCTAAGCCGAAAGCCGCTGATATCACCGATGTGAAAAAACTAGTTACACACAGTGTCAGAAAAGCAGTACTCGAAACTCCAGGTGCGCTGCTGGTAATTTCTTGAATTAAGTCCATCTTTGAATGTTAGCGGATATTGTAAGTGCTTGTTTGGCGCTTTAAATTCAAACATTCAACTTGAGTGACCAAGACAGGGCCTTTTGTCATGCTCTGCTCGCTTTTTGAGATCTTTTTGTGGCGCGTTAACGCAGGTAATTTGAGCGGGGGTGCGCTCGCTCATATTCTGTCCGTAATTGATCATTTGCAAGTTGTGTATAAACCTGAGTGGTAGAGATGCTCGAATGACCGAGTAATTCTTGAACATGCCTTAATGCCGCGCCGCCTCTTAGCATATGTGTTGCGAAGCTGTGTCTAAGGGTGTGTGGTGTTATGGTTTCTCCGATATTTGCCTGGCTAGCGTAGTTCTTGAGAATCAACCAAAATCCTTGCCGCGTCAATCGTTCGCCTCGAAGATTAAGGAATAAAGCATTTTCTGAAGTCCTTTTCACAAGCCGGAGACGATGATTTTCAACATAATCTCTAATTGCACGTGCCGCTTCCGGATAGAGAGGAATTAGCCTTTCCTTTGTGCCTTTTCCAAGGCATCGAACCAAACTTTCTTCAAGTCGTACATCTTCGACGTTTAGCGATACGAGTTCAGTAACCCTCATCCCACTTGCGTATAGTAGTTCAAGCATTGCTTTGTCTCGCCCGGCATCTGGGGTGTCCTTTTTCAGGGGTTGTTGAAGGAGCACGTCTACCTGGGCGATTGATAAAGGAGAGGGCAATGATCTACCAACTTTTGGGGAACTCAATCCTTGAGTTGCGTCTTCCACAACAATGTTTTCCTCATATAAATACGTGAAATATGATTTAATAGCTGCAATTTTTCTTGCTAATGTCGCGTTGGCGTAAGGTTTGCCCTCATTGCCCTGTTCCTTCAGGAAGAGAATATATGCAGTTAATTTTTGTGTTGTTATTGAGGACCAATTGATCGCTTCATCTTGTTTTGGTTCAATGTAGTCACACAATTGTTCGAGATCATTACCGTAAGCTTGTACAGTATTTCCAGAAAACCCTTTTATAGTTCTAATATATGTCAAGAAATTCGTTATATGCGTCTCCATCCACCAAACCTTTCAAGATTGAACATAACAGCTTGTTATTTTTATCACAATTAAGTTTTACAACCACACAATTCTATGTATTTTGACGTGTTTTGTCAAGAAAATACGTTGGAAATTCACGTGTCCATGTCTTATTATTGAAGGGTTCCTCGCTGATCAAGGGATGCATAATATTCATCATTAGAATTAATCGTTGATATTTATGCAGAGCCGGCGTTCAAGTTCGAGCGCATGTTCTAAGGGTAATTCTATGCCTCGATTTACCGCTTTTTTTAGTGATGCTACCGCGGTAGGGCTTAGCGAAGCGAGAATATTTGCTTGTTCGAAGACTTTTTCCATTAGTTGTTCTTGGGGGATTGTTTGGTGAATCAATCCGAATCCAAGTGCTTGTTCTGCTGATATTCTTCGTCCTGTAAGTAATAAGTCCAATGCATGAGGTCTCCCAATTGTTCGTGGTACCGTTTGGCTGCCTCCGGCGAATGGGATCATTCCGAGTGGTACTTCGGGTAAGGCGAATATCGCGTCAGTCGTAGAAAAACGTATGTCGCAGCAAAGAGCCATCTCAATTCCTGAGCCAATAACATATCCGTGAAGAGCCGCTATAACTGGTATTGGTAACGCTCTTATTAATGCCCAGATGTCACGAGCATATCGGGCTTCCCTTGCAATCACCCGCGAGGGAGTTGTACCAAACTCAGTAAGGTCTGCGCCCGAGCAAAATCCTCTGTCGCCCTCGCCGCGGAATATGACTGTACGGATATTTGTGTCAATTGTAATTGCTTCAAGCGCCTCCCAAAGGTCATCACGCATTTGTACATTGAACGCGTTCACTTGCTCAGGCCTGTTAAGGCTGATAACGGCTATATTCTCAAGGGTTTCGAATTTTATTGTGTCGAACAAATTACCTCTTATCCTTGTATGCTCCAAAAGGCAAGCGCCAACCAACGATACTGGAGTGACAACACATACGGACCAAGGCTCTATATTGGAGGTGCCGTGTCCTGTTGAGTTTTACTTGTTTCGGTATGAAGGCAAGCGCTTTTCAAGGAATGACTGAATCCCCTCCGTTCGGTCTTCTGTTGTTTGTAAGATCATGGTTAAGTCCGTTTCAAGCAAAATGCCTTGTTCTAGCGATAAGTCCAGACCCTTATGTACTGCTTCCTTGGCATATCGTGCCGCGATTGGTCCACCATTTGCAATTGACTTTGCGATCTCCATCGCGGATTCAAGCGCGGATTTGTTGGGCACTACTTTATTAACTAATCCCAGTTGATACGCTTCTTTCGTACCAATTGTGCGACCCGATAATAGAATCTCTAAACCCGCACTCGGCCCTATAATCCGGCTCAATCGCTGGGTTCCGCCATCCCATGGCAGGGAGCCTTTATGAATTTGGCTTAATCGAAAAGATGCTCCTTCTGCGGCAACCCTTAAATCTGCAGCTAGTATCATTTCTAGACCGTGATCGAAAGCTTCGCCCTCCACAGCGGCAATAACTGGGTTTGGAATTGAAGCAATTGAGTTTGCAACGCTATATCGTTCGATCAGTTTTAGTAATTCATGTCCCGAAAGATTGAGGCTTTCTGTTTCGAAATCCTTGCTAGTTCCTAGTGAGAAAGGTCCATTGGGTAAGCCTGATATTATTACTGCTCGAATGGTAGAATCGCCGATGTTGAGATCTTTAGAAATCTCTCGTAATAGTGTTGCAAGAGATTCCCCGATTCGATTTTCGGGTGGTTCATTAACTATTAGATGTCCAACTTGGCTGTTTTCGCCTAATTGTTCGTAGAAGGAATCGTCTGAGTGATTCATAATCGCTTCATCGTAGTCCTCGATTTCTCCACATGTCAAAGGTCCTCAAGTATATATGTCTGGTTCCATGTAAGGATTTATCACTCGCCTAGACCCGATTATAATAACTTTCGGTATGGATACAATAGAAGCGTATAAGGGAAGTTAGATATACACCTTGAATTCAAATAATATGGAAGCTTTGAGCCAATTATTGGATATCAATTCTGGGAGATTGCGAGATCCAAATACCCCATTCGGACACCTATTGAATCATCGCATAACAGTGTCCCAAAAGTAAGATTGAGGATTGTATTGCACTTGAGTAAAACAAATGCAGATGTCGTAATCATTGGTGGAGGGGTTATCGGATGCAGTATCGCGTATTTTTTAGCTAAGAACCATGGGATTCGCGCGATAATCTTAGAGCGTGATGCCGTAGCGAGCGCTGCTTCTGGCAGTGCGGCTGGCGAACTCGCGGCACTTGGCCGGCGCCAATATTCAGATGATTTCAGTAAGTTTATTCTCGCAGGTATTCAGATGCATGGAGATTTGTATGAAGAGATAGTACAAATTAGTGGGATTGATTATTTGCTTTCTGATATTGAGCAGGTGCGTCCAGCGTTTACTTCTGTTGAGGTGTCTGAGTTAAAAGAGCAGATGGTATGGCAAAATTCATTTTTGGGATTGGAGGCTGAATGGCTGAAAACCACTGATCTGCGTTCCGATTATCCCTGGATCAGTCATAACGTGCTGGGAGGGGTGGTCACTTTGGAAAAGCAACTCGAATCCTATGCGTTTTGTATCGCACTTTTGCAGGCTGGAGAAACACTTGGTGTTCGATTAAAGACTGCAAATGTTGTTGGAGTTGCCTCAGAAGGTAATGTAGTTACCGGAGTAAAGATTAGTGATGGCGGAATGGTTGGGACAAATTGCGTCGTTTTGGCAAATGGTCCATGGGCAAGTATCGGTGCCGAGTGGTTTGGTCATGCTATTCCGATGATTCCCCTTAAAGGACAAATTGTACATACGGCCACCGCATCAGATCTTGATCTTCCTAGATATAGTATCTTTCATAATTCGGCATATGTTTTACCCAAGCCTGGTGGAGATCTTCTTTTAGGAACAACCGATGAAGACGTTGGCTTCAACAATACTCCGACAGAAGATGCGAAGAATTTGATCATGGAAGCAGCCTTACGTTTAGCACCCAGTTTGCTAGACGCAGAAGTACGATATATAACAGCGTGTCTTCGGGCATATTCAAGCGATGGCCTGCCAATACTTGGGAAGATTCCCGGATGGGAGGGAAGTTATTTCGCGACCGGTCATGGTCATAAAGGAATCACTCTCGCGCTAATTACGGGAAATGCTATTGCTGATCATGTCGCGAATGGAGAATCACAAATTGATCTTAAGAATTTTGCCCTTACGCGATTTCAAAACCTGCAAGAAAATATCACCTGATCATTCCAGATATCAAGATTGTTTTGATTGACTGAGCAGCACTAGGTTTGTATAGTTGGATCGTGCATCGTCGAAACGCCTGATTTACACGGTTTTTTTGACAAAAACGCTAATGCTATGGAGAAGATTTATGACATCAGAGCCATATAAGAGAATTGACGTTAATGAAGCGAATGAAATGATTCAGCGCGGTGATATTCAACTTGTGGATGTGCGTGAGCAAGATGAGTATGATGCAGGGCGGATTGCTGGATGTGATCTGATTCCTGTGAACGACGTGTTGACACGCATCGAAGAAATCGCGTCAGATAAGGATATTGTGTTTTATTGTGCGGGCGGTGTTCGTAGCGCTTTAGCGTGTGAGATGGCCGCTGCAATGGGGCGGACGAGGTTGTTCAATGTTGAGGGCGGTATCGTAGCTTGGGAAGACGCTAGTCTTCCTCTTGAGAAATAGGAATTGTAATTTTTAACTTTTCGCAATCCAAAAATAGTTGATTTTGTCATGTTGGAGGAATTATCTGTGAATAAAAGGAAGCGTGTAGCTACGCAAAAACATCGTAAGAAGGCACAAAAGGCAAAAGCCAAAAAAAAATTAGCTGCGGCTAGCCGCTGAGAGTAAAGTCGAGTTTGAATCTTCGTGATTTATGATGGAAGAAAAGCGCTTTCGGTTGTTTCATTTTATTGCGGAAATTCCATTCTTGAGTACACCACTTCGGGTCTACTAGATTCGGATATGTTTGGCATAAGGGCATAAGTTTATTTTGTCCCAATTAGGAAAAGAGCGATTATTTATGGTGAGATTTGACGTCAAAGATGTAACTCTTGCATCGGAAGGAATCAGACGAATTCAGTGGGCGGGCCGTGATATGCCCGTTACCAAACTTATTCAGGAGCGTTTTGCCCGTGAGAAGCCGCTTGAAGGTATGCGGCTAACTGCATGTCTCCACGTTACGGCTGAGACCGCAAACTTAATGTTGGCGTTACAAGCAGGCGGGGCGGAGGTTCGTTTAACTGCTTCTAATCCGCTTTCAACGCAGGATGACGTCGCTGCTGCCTTATCAGCTGAGTATGGGATCTCAGTTTTCGCAATTAATGGTGAAGATGATTCCACGTATTATCAGCATATTCACTCTGCACTGGAACATAAACCGACAATGACCATGGATGATGGAGCCGACGTTGTCGCTACAATTCACAAGGAGTATCCGGAGCTGGCGAAAGCGATGCTTGGTGGGACAGAAGAGACAACAACTGGCGTTGTTCGGTTGCGGAGTCTTCAGAGAGAAGGGCGCCTGCAGTATCCGATAGTTGCAGTAAACGATGCAGATACAAAACATTTTTTTGATAATAGATATGGAACCGGACAGAGCACGCTCGATGGAATTACTCGCGCAACGAATATCTTATGGGCTGGTCGGACTGTAGTCGTCATTGGTTACGGTTGGTGTGGTAGGGGGGTCGCCTCTAGAGCTCGCGGCCTTGGGGCCCAAGTGATCGTTACAGAAATTGATCCCATCAGGGCGTTAGAGGCCGCGATGGATGGTTTTCGTGTAATGCCAATGTCAGAGGCATCCACAGAGGGTGATGTATTTATCACGGTAACCGGTAACGCAAAGACCATTTCAATTGAACATATGGAGCGTATGAAGCACGGTGCCTTGCTAGCAAATAGTGGTCACTTTGATGTTGAGATTGATCTGGCTGCTCTTCATGATAGAGTTGGCGAGGGAAGAAGTGTGCGTCCTCAGGTGCAAGCCTACGATTTAGGAGATGGACGTACTATCCATGTGTTAAGCCAGGGACGGTTAGTGAATTTAGCAGCTGCCGAAGGGCACCCCTCGGCGGTCATGGACATGAGCTTTGCGAATCAGGCTCTTGTCACTGAGCATTTAACGAAATTGTCAGAGCCTTTGGCGAAAGAAGTCTACCGCGTCCCATATGAAATTGATGCCGAAGTTGGTCGCTTGAAATTGCAATCTATGGGGATAAAAATTGATTCAGCGACTGTGGAGCAGGAGCGGTACATGCAGTCTTGGGAAATTGGGACTTAAAAACTAGTAGTTATTTTCAGTGGAGGCATAAATTTGACGTCAACTTTTTTGAGTTCTGAAAATTATTTAGTAAGTGCAGAATCGGTGACAGAAGGGCATCCAGATAAACTTTGTGACCAGATCTCTGATGCCATTTTGGATGCTATTTTAAGTGAGGATCCGGCTGCAAGAGTGGCGTGCGAAACAGCCGTGACGACTGGTCTTGTAGTTGTTATGGGGGAGATTACAACCTCAGCCACAGTCGATTACCAAAAAATCATACGTGACACTGTACATTCTGTAGGGTATACCCATTCTGATTATGGTTTTGATAGTGAAACATGCGGAGTACTGGTGTCCTTGAAAGAGCAGTCTCCAGATATATCGATGGGAGTATCAGAAGCCTTGGAGGTTAGACAGAAGGCCGATGAAGATGATCTGGATCGGTTAGGTGCAGGGGACCAAGGAATCATGGTCGGATTTGCTTGTAACGAAACTCCTGAATTGATGCCAATGCCGATTGTTCTTGCTCATAAACTTAGTTCTCGACTAGCGAGCGTGCGAAAGGATGGCA
This sequence comes from SAR202 cluster bacterium, assembly GCA_009392005.1. Lineage (GTDB taxonomy): Bacteria > Chloroflexota > Dehalococcoidia > UBA6926 > VFHL01 > VFHL01. The sequence continues at coordinate 27,310 of VFHL01000002.1, read as the reverse complement.
CCTTATCCTACTTGCGACCTGATGGGAAATCTCAAGTTGCGATTGAGTATCATAAAGGTGTGCCAAAACGAGTTGATAGTATTGTGATAGCGACACAACATGATGCAGAAGTTACTCGTGAGACCATCGAACAGGATGTTCGTGAGCATGTGGTTGACGTGATTGTTCCTCGTGAATTGCAGGATGAAGGTACTACGTATTTCGTTAATCCAACAGGACGTTTCGTGATTGGCGGGCCTATGGGTGACGCTGGTTTAACTGGGCGTAAGATTTTGGTGGATACGTATGGCGGAGGATTTGCTCATGGAGGTGGAGCGTTTTCAGGCAAAGATTCTACTAAAGTGGATCGTTCAGGAGCATACGCAGGGCGTTATGTGGCAAAGAACATTGTAGCTGCAGGACTTGCGGATCGGCTTGAAATACAAATTGCATATGTTATTGGTGTTGCACATCCAGTTTCGATCGCGGTTGAAACTTATGGTACGGGGAAGGTATCTGATTCGGAAATCCAACGATTAATTGCAACCCACTTTGATTTACGTCCGCAAGCAATTATTCAGACGTTGGGTTTACGTCGACCTATCTTTCAACAGACTGCTGCTTATGGCCATTTTGGGCGATCAGATTTGGATTTGCCGTGGGAACGTACAGATAAAGTTGATGATTTGCGTGCGGATGCGAAGTTGTAGTTAATTTAAGAATTAGCAATGGTGTCCAGTATTGGTCTGGAGATTTACCAGGCTGATTTTGTTTGAAAGCGATTAGCGGTGGAGAGTCTAACTGCAGTTGTACTAGTGGGTGGCCTCGGGACGCGGTTACGTCCCTTAACTTCTGGTCTACCAAAACCTATGATCCCAGTGCTCAATCGCCCCTTTTTAGAGCATTTGATTACAAAATTAAAGACTCACGGGGTGAAACGAGTAATTTTAGCCAGTGGGTATCAACCTGATGTGATTGAAGATTATTTTGGTGGAGGTTTAGATCTTGGTGTCGAAATTTCTTACGCGGTTGAAGATTCACCTCTTGGCACTTCAGGTGCAGTTAAGGCTTCAGCAGGCGATATCCCGGGGACCTTTTTGGTTTTAAACGGAGATGTCGTTATGGACTTAGACGTAACGGAATTTTTAGAGCGACATAAAGCGACATCTGCAAGCGCGACGATTGCCCTCTATCGTGTTGATGATCCATCACCTTATGGTGTTGTCCCTCTGGACGATGATGGGCGAGTACAACAATTTATTGAGAAGCCAACGGGACCCAAATTCCCTAGCCATTTCATTAATAGTGGATGCTATGCTCTTGAACCTTCCGTACTTGATTTTATATCGGAGGGCGAATTTACTATGTTTGAGCGAGACACGTTTCCCGCCCTGCTTAGCGCGTCACTTCCAGTTTATGGTTTTCCTTGGGACGGTTACTGGCGTGATATAGGTACAGTGAGCAGTTATACAGAATTGAATCGAGATATTTTGGAGAATCGGATTTCATCCCCGTTTTGGCGTGTTCCTACAACAATCGCTGTGGGCGACGACTCTTTAATTCATCCAACAGCTGAATTAACAGGTCCTGTTTTGATTGGAGACCGGTGTATAGTGGGCGCTGGAACTCGAATCATCGGCCCAACTATACTAGGCGACGATTGCTCCATTGGTGCGCGTTCAGAAATACGTAAATCCATTATATGGCGTGGGACGAGGGTTGGTATGGGCGTAGATGTTCAAGGATCGGTTGTTGGAATGAACGTTTCCATTGGTGATGGTGCTCACCTTGAAGATGGTTGTGTTCTAGCAACAGACGTCAAAATAAGTGACGGGCATAGCCTTCAAACAGGTACTGTCATTGATCATAGTGGTCATTCCATGTGAACAATAGCGGTTTTGTTGAGTTACCATGATGGTGAATTGTGCAACGAAATATGTCTTCAAAATAAGGTGCGTATGTGGATATTTTAGATGATGTAGAAGCGATGAATGATCTCGATGCAAATTCAATGCACCAGCACTTGAGCCGATTCCCTGAGTATTGCCTCGCAGGTTGGGATGAAGCGGCACGGTTACAAGTTCCTTCCAAATATCGGCAGATCAATAAAGTTATTTTTTCAGGGATGGGAGGGTCAGGTATTTCCGGTGCTTTGATTTCAGATTTGTTGTTATCAGAAAAGGGTCCCTTGGTGTATGTTCATCGGGGATATGATCTGCCCGCATGGGCCGATGACGATACATTAGTTATTATTTGCAGTTATTCAGGGAATACTGAAGAAACGGTAGAAGTTTTCCATCAAGCGGTTGCAGCAGAATTAAAGACCTTAGTAGTTACTGCCGGTGGTGCCCTGGGCGAAAAATGCAATGACTTAGGGATACCAGTTTGTGATGTGCCAATATCTGCGCAGCCTCGGGCTACCCTCGGTTTTGTAGTCTGTGCTTTGGCGCGTATTTTTGCCGATCTTGATTTTGTTTCATCCCAGATATTCCCAATTAGTCATATTGTCGATTTGTTACAAAAAACAAATGAACGACTTGGCTTTGATTCCACTGTGGGAGAAAAAAATGCAGCAAAATTCTTGGCGCGAAAATTAGTTGGTAAGACTCCGGTAATTTATGCGGGCGGATTTTTATCAAATGTCGCCTTACGATGGGCTACACAAATGAATGAAAATGCTAATCGATGGGCATTTTCACAATCATTTCCAGAATTGAATCATAATAGTGTTGTTGCTTATCAACAGCAAAATCAGGAAGCTAACAAATGGTGTGTTTTACTTCTTCGCAGCCCGCTTCTTCACGGGAGGATTCTTTCGCGGTATCAAGCGACTCGCGAGCTTCTTACGAAGTATGCTATCTCTCATGAAGTGGTTGATTTCACGGATTTTCACGGTCACGAAGGAGGTAACGAGTCATTTGGGCAAATTTTAAGCGGAATTCTCTATGGGGATTGGGTTAGTTATTACCTAGCAATGTTGGAAGGTATTGATCCGACACCAGTTAAGCCAATTGAGGATTTAAAGAAACGTCTTCTTGAGTTGTAATTGTATGGATGCATGAAAGTACATTGGAGAATAATATGAATGGTAAAACTGCACTAGTGACAGGTGGGGCTCGAGGTATTGGTCGTGCCATTGTGCTAAAGCTAGCTAGCCAAGGAACCAATGTAATTATCAATTATTTTCGGAACGGTGACACCGCGCGAGAAACAGTCGAATTAGCCACATCTTTAGGCGTTGAGGCACATTCATTCAAAGCCAATGTGGGTGACCCAAAAAAAATTAAGCAGATGTTTGATTGGGTACGAAATGAGATAGGGTATCTAGATATATTAGTCAATAATGCTGCATCCGGTATCCAGCGTCCCGTCCTTGAATTAGAGCCAAATCATTGGGATTGGACGCTTGATATCAATGCTCGCGGCCCCCTTTTATGTTCTAAAGAAGCGGCTCCACTGATGGATGGTCGTGGGGGTCGCATTGTGAATATTTCAAGCCTAGGATCGACTCGAGTAATGGCCGATTATGCAGCGGTTGGTGTTTCGAAAGCTGCTTTGGAGGCGCTAACACGATATTTGGCAGTTGAACTTGCTCCAAAGGGAATCGTTGTGAATGCTGTTTCAGGTGGTCTTGTGTCCACAGGGGCTTTGGAGCATTTTCCCAAGCGAGATCAAATGCTCAACAAGGCCAAGCAGGAAACCCCAGCTGGGCGACTTGTGACAGAGGATGATCTCGCGCAAGTTGTCGCATTTTTGTGCAGTGATGCAGCAGATATGATTATAGGTCAAACGATCATTGTTGATGGTGGAATGAGTCATTATTGGGCGACGGCTCTCGGTTCTGATAATGCTTGACACAAAGGGAGGTAAAAGTGGTTCGTGTTAATGGAGTGAATCTTGCGTACTTGGATGAAGGTCGAGGCGACCCAATTATTTTGGTACACGGATTCCCTTTAGATGGAACTATGTGGGATGAACAGGTTCGTGCTCTTTCTGGGAACCATCGTGTGATAGTGCCAGACCTGAGGGGTCATGGAGCCTCAGAGTCAATTGCCGGACCTTACTCAATGGATATGTTGGCCGATGATTTGAATGCTTTACTCGATCATTTAGATGTTGAGGAAGTCACTCTAGGTGGTTTTTCTATGGGAGGATATGTTGCTTTTGCGTTCTATAGGAAATACAAGAAGCGGGTCAAGGCGATAATCTTAGCAAGCACTCGTCCCCAACCTGATTCTGCAAGAGCGGCTGAGGGTCGTGAAAGCATGGCGCTGCGCGCGGAAAGTGAAGGTCAAGATATCATTGCTACAGCTTTGCTTCCGCGACTACTAACCCCAGAGACTCTTGAGAATCGTTCCGATATTGTTGCTCAAGTGCGTGGGATGATGACGAAAGTATCAGTGGAAGGTATGGCAGGCGATTTGCGTGCAATGGCGACTCGCGTTGATTCAACAGAAAATCTTGGGCAGATGACAGCACCTACGTTAGTTATTGTTGGTGAAGAAGATGTCCTTACTCCGCCCGCTGATTCCGAGCTGATGGCTCGAGAACTTCCTGATGCATCCCTCCAAATTATTCCTGGAGGCGGGCATCTTGTGAACATTGAAAATCCTGATACATATAATTTTCAATTATTGGCGTTTCTAGAGAGTATTTAAGTGGGTTCCGGGGTTATTTTGGAAAGAACAAACGCTTTTTCCCGAGTATCACGGAGGGTTTTGATTTGTGGTTTTCTAGCGTTGTGGAAGCTTCTTCCGAATGTTTCGTACCTGTCGTTCAAGGCCTGAACGTAATATTTGGTCAGGGCGGATGAAGGAGATATTATTGCCGATCCGTCGGAATTTGCGTTCTCGGGCTTTTACGAGTCGTTTGATTGGAGAACCATCGATTTCTGCTAAATTGCGAATAAGCGATTCGCGTAGCAAGCTGGCTGCTTCTGTGTGATTTGTATGGGCGCCATCAGCTGGTTCTGGAACGATTTCTTCAATTATTTCGAGGTTTAAGCAGTCTGAGGCAGTAATTTTTAAGGATGATGCAATATCTTCTGCTCGCTCAGAATCGCGGTACAAAACCCCGGCTGCACTTTCTGGAGATACGGGTGAAAAGATGCCGAATTCGTGCATCAGAACGCGATCAGCGAGTCCTAAGCAAAGAGCCGCTTCAGAACCACCTTCTCCGACAATAGCAGCAATAGTAGGTGTTGATAAGCCAATCATTAGGGATAATGTTTCGGCAATGGCTGCTCCCAGTCCTTCTTCTTCAGCATGAAGGGATTGATCAAGACCTGGTGTGTCTATAAGGCTGATAAGTGGCAGCCTAAACTTGCCAGCCAAGCGCATAATTCTTTGTGCTTGGCGTATAGCAGTGGGGCTTAGCCTTCCGTCAGCGCTCGTAGGCATCGTTGACTGTCGATTACGTTGTGTCGCGATAACCGCAACTGGCTTACCGGCGAGGTAGCCAAGGCCTGCTATAAGAGTTGGGTCTATACCTGAGATTCGATCACCATGGATCGGTTCGAAATATGTGAATATAGTCTTAATATATTGTTCAGACGTTGGCCGATTAGGATGGCGCGCAATTTCCAATCTGCGACCTTCTGTTGGTGTTGTTTGGAACGCGAAATTTGGTCTGACGAGCTTCTCTGTAGAGCTCTTTTTCTTCGGTTGGGGTGCAAGTAAGCGTAAAAATGCAGCTAAAGTTTGTTTTTGTTTGTCACGATGCACGATACGATCAAGATTGCCGCGAATCAAATGTGTTTCCGCAGTATGAGATTCATTCAAATCTTTGGATTCTTCTGATGCTCGTTGTGCGATTCGTAATGGTGCGAACCCAACCAATGATCCTGGCTCAGCGATGATAATGTCGGCTAAATTCGCGAAACTCGCGAAGACTTGTCCAGTGGTAGGATTTGCTGTCACTGTAATGAGGGGTAATCCCTTGGCTTCAAATCCTTTAGCGGCGGAAGTTGTTTTGGCCATTTGCATTAATGAAAGAATGCCCTCTTGAATTCTTGCTCCACCACTACTCACTATGGCGATTGTAGGTAGTTTTTTTCTTTGAGCGTGTTCAAAAAGGCGCGATACTTTTTCTCCAACAACAATTCCCATACTACCTCCTAAGAACCCAAGATCGAGAGCTAGGATCGCAGTTCGGATGCCGTCTAATTCTCCTGTGCCAGTTATTACGGCTTCTGACAAGCCTGTTTTCTCGCGGGCGTGTGCTAAACGCTCAGAGTATGAGGGTTCTTCTGAGAGATCTGGATTTTGTGCAGCCGTTAGACTTCTGTTGGTTTCATGGAAGGTTCCATTATCAATCAGCAACTGAATACGCTCGCGGGCAGGTAAGTTGTAGTGAAACCCACAATCCAAGCAGACTCGCAATGATTCATAGGTTGGGTTGTTAGATAGGTCAGCGTCGCACGCGAAACAAATCGCAGGATCATCTGGGTCAGAAATTTCGTCAGTGTCTGAGGTCGAACGGAGTAGGAAGCTGACCAATTCTCCTAAGTTTTTCATCTCTTGTTACTATCTGCTACTTTCATTTAAGTCGTACTTTTCGGTTGGTTGTCATTTGTAATTACCCCTTCTTCGTACAACATGTCCTTCAAACGGGCTGCACGCGGGTAGCCGATGCCAAGCCTGCGTTGCAAAAGGGACGTTGAAATGCGGCCGCCGTTCATGGCTGCTAAGTCAGAAGCCTCTTGCAGCAGAGGTTCTTTGCGTGACGTGGTGGTACTTTCTACAAGCGCTTCGTCAAAGGCGTCCATATCTGGCAGGGGAGCTGGTTGGTAGCCATCACTCTGGTCTGTCCACTGTTTCACGAGTCGATCGACCTCTTCTTCCCCCACAAAGGCGCCTTGGACGCGTGTTGGACGTGGGTTATCTTGCGCCATGTAGAAGAGGTCACCTTTTCCAAGCAATTTCTCCGCGCCTCCAATATCAAGGATGGTTCGAGAGTCGACTGAAGAGCTTACGGCAAAACTCACGCGTGTTGGGAAATTTGCTTTGATCAGGCCAGTAACAACGTCAACAGATGGTCTCTGCGTCGCGACGATTAGGTGGATTCCGGTCGCTCGGCCCATTTGGGCGAGGCGAACGAGGCTTTGTTCCACCGCTTTTGCGGAGGTCATCATGAGATCGGCAAGTTCATCTATCACCAAAACGAGATATGGGAGCTTCTCTGAGTGGCTCTGATTATATGATTGGATATCGCGTGTCCGGGCTTCTGCTAGTAGATCTAAGCGCTCCGACATTTGCTCAAGGGTCCACTTGAGAGCATTAACAACTTCTTTCGGGGCGATTAAAACTGGGGAAGCCAAATGTGGTATGTCTTCATAACGGCTTAACTCAACTCGCTTAGGATCGATCAAGATTAGCTGGATGTCTTCTGGTGTCACATTTAGCAACAGTGCTGATAAGATTGCGTTAATGAAGACGCTTTTGCCACTTCCTGTGGAGCCAGCGATCAGTAGATGCGGCATTTTTACTAGGTCAGCTACGATACTTTCACCCCCTGCTCCTATCCCGACTGGAATTATGAGGTTTCCATTCTCAATTGCGTCAGCAGGTGCTGATTCTATTGCCGATCGAAGTGTAATGGTGCTGGGTGCCGAATTTGGCACTTCGATGCCCACCATTCCTGTGGTTGGCATCGATGTTTCAATACGAATGGGTGCTTTCAGAGCTAGCGATAAATCTTTGTCGAGAGATGCGATCTTGTCTACTTTTAAGCGGGTTCTAGAGACTTCATCTCGCTGAACGATTGGTTGTCCGTTTTGGTCGAAGACAGGTTGTCCTTCACTATTGCGTTGGATGTTCTCTTTGTAGCGTAACTGCCAACGCGGGTATATTCCAAATTGGGTTACAGTTGGCCCTGGGTTGATATTCCCTATCTCCGCTTCAATACCATAATCCATAAGCGTTTCTACTATTATAGAGCCACGTTCTTGCAGTTCGGTACCAATCGATTTGTCCCAATTTCCCTGTTGGAGTAACGACAAATTTGGTAGAAACCACTTGCCTTTTGGCCGATCATTTAAAGTGCTCTCCGTTAAGGAGTTTTGTCTTGGTTTTTCAACACTTGAGCCAAGCTTGGTTGATGTTGTGGTTGGACCTTCCTGGTCATCACTTGTTGGTCGACCGCCAATGTCTTCGTCAAAGTCCATTTTCTTGTCAGATTGAATCTTAACGTCTGATTGAGAAGAATTAATTTCAATTGCTTCATCTTCTGGGGCAGGATATGTGGAGGATTTGTTAATTTTGTTTACTTGATGCTGCGCGAACTGGTTGAGTTTAGCCGACCCTATGATGATCAATTGCATTAGCAAGAGAAGAGTTTTTTGGCTCAATTTCAAAAAGGCGTGGGGTGCTAGTAAAAAGCCACTCACTGTTAATAGCCCAGCGATACGTTGAATTGTTGTCCATGTACTATCTTGTACAAGTGCAGACCCTAGGCCTGTTTGAATAGAGAAAGGCCCTAGTTGACCAGATAGGTTGAAGATTGATATCAATGAAAGGATTCCAACTCCTGCTACGAGTACGCCTAGCCACTTGTGAGATTGGCGTAGCGCTTGCATGTGCCATAAGCGTATGGAAATCGAATAGGCAATAGCAAACGTTATAAAGAACGGGATGCCAATTCCAAGGAAGTGATTTATTCTGTTGACTGATTCAATAATGGCAGCCCATTGCAGACCAATGAAGCCAGCAGACGCAATAATGGCGACCAAGCACAAATATGTACGCCATCCGATTCGCGTCTTAATTGCCTTCAAAAGAGTTTGGTTTTCGGAAGGCGTCTCTTCCTGGCTAGGATTGGTTCGGCTGAGCTTCAACATAAACCCCTGCTTTCAGAAGCATCTCTGCCGTCATTTAGACTTCAACTTTTACCGGTAGTATAACCGGTCTTTGCCGAGTTTCTTGATACAAAAAGCTTGATAACGAATCTTTCATGGTTTTTTCGATTTCATTTGAATTTGAAGAGGGTTTAAGCTGTTTCTTTAATGATTTTGTGACAACTTTGCGGCATCGATCCCAAAGCTCATTCGGATTTTCCACGTCCACGAATCCGCGCGCTATGATATTTGGTTCACCGAGCATGTTCCCAGATTTCTTGTCACATGCAATCGTTACTATGATGATTCCTGTATTGCCTAGTTTCTTGCGGTCTTCAAGGATATTTTCATTCACATCGACAAGGGTTGGAGAGTCTATGGGGCCGTCAATGTAGATTGTTTCATAATCGAGTGAAGTGGCGCGATGTGCTTTATTCTCGTTGATTTCTAAAATGTTCCCATTCACTAGAGTGAATGTGTTTTCTCGTGGAACACCAAGTGATTGGGCTATCTCAGCATGAAGTTGGAGATGACGAAAATCCCCATGGACAGGGATGAAATACTCAGGATTCGCAAGGTTAATCATTAGTTTTAGTTCTTCCCTGCTGGCATGTCCACGAACATGCACTTCGCTAAGGCGCGAATAAAAAACACGAGCACCAATCTTGAACAAATTGTCGATGGTTTGACTGACTAAAAGCTCATTTCCTGGTATAGGATTCGACGAAATAATAACAGTATCCCCTGATTCAATTGTGACGTCTCGGTGACTTTTATTGGACATGCGAACCAGGGCCGAGGTTGGTTCGCCTTGAGCGCCTGTTGTCATCAAGACGATTTTTTCTTGAGGAATATTTTTCACTTCGTGCAATTTTCGAACAACATTATTGGGGTCTTCGAGATAGCCCATATCTAGAGCCATAGCGACGTTATCAACCATGCTGCGTCCGGTTACTGTAAGGATGCGGTCATATTTGTAAGCAGCGTCGATTGCTTGTTGGACGCGAGAAATTAGGGAAGCAAAACTTGCGATGATTACTCTGCCTTCGGCGGAACCGATGATGTTGTCAAAAGCATCTCCAACAATTTGCTCTGACGGTGTATAACCTGCCATCTCCGCATACGTGGAGTCGGCCATTAGGAGTAAAACGCCATCGTCTCCTGCCTGAGCGATTGCGGTTAAATCGAACTGGATGCCATCGACGGGAGTATGGTCAATTTTGAAGTCTCCTGTGTGAATTACAAGGCCAAGTGGAGTGTCGATGATAAATCCTACGGCATCCGGGATACTGTGATTCACACGGAATGGTGTAACGCTGAATTCGTCTAAATCGATGGTTTCCGATGGCGCTATCGTTTGCAAAGATGCGTTGTGTATCTTCCGGTCTTCAAGTCTAACTCGAACAAGCCCAAGGGTAAGCTCGGTCCCATAGATGGGGACATCCATTTCACGTAGCAAATAAGGGAGAGCGCCAATATGGTCTTCATGCCCATGAGTCAAAAAGATTCCACGTACTTTTTCTTGATTAGCGATGAGGTAGGCGATGTCAGGAATCACGACATCCACGCCAGGCATATCTGCTCTAGGGAACATGATTCCACAGTCGATAACGACTATTTCATCATTGTACTCAAGAGCCATCATGTTTTTTCCGATTTCACCTAATCCACCTAAGGGGATTACGCGTAGTGTATTCTTATTCATAATTTATAACATTCTCAATTGTTTTGGATTTGGCTCATCTGTTTCGGGTTGAGCCGGAACTTCTTGGTTTTCGATCTTGTTTTCTTTCTTTATTAGGTTTGGGAGTTTTTGCATGTCGCTGATTAGGGTTCCTCGGAGCTTGGGTTGATGTAAAGCTGCTGCCGGGTGGTACATTGGGAAAATGAGTAAATCACCCTTCAGACGCGGTTGACCATGAACACGGCTTATCGTTTCATTAGGTAGAAATCGAGATAAGGAATGTCGGCCTAGAGTGACTATTATCTTCGGTTGCAAGGCCTTTATCTGTTGGCTTAACCATAATTCTTCGCAAGTATCAATTTCATCTGGTAATGGGTCACGATTGTTGGGTGGCCGACATTTGACTATGTTGGATATGAAAACTTTTTCTCTCGTTAAACCGGCCTCTTTAATTAGTTCATTGAGGAACTTTCCTGACTGGCCGACAAAAGGTTTTCCTTCTCTGTCTTCGTAAAACCCGGGGGCTTCCCCGATGAACATCACATCGGGATCTTTAGGGCCCTCTCCAGGGACTGCATTTGTTCGGTCTTCACCGAGTTTACATGCGGTGCAGAGAGAGATTTTCTCATTAAGAGAGGTCAGGTCAAGCATCTGAAAATTCCCCTGTGAATGTCTTCGCGTTCCCATAGAAACTGGCGGTTCCCGATTACATTTGGAAATTTATTACCGGTTGAACACAAAGGACGAGAACTTTCGATTTTAGTTGAGCACTGAAACCTAATCGTCTATCCCTGCTTCATCTCGTATGAATGAGATTGCATCGCCAACCGTAAGAATTTTTTCAGCGTCTTCGTCAGAGATTTCTAATTGAACCGAATCATCGCTGAATTCTTCCTCAAATGCCATTATTAATTCAACAAGATCTAGTGAATCAGCATTTAAGTCATCAACGAATGATGCTGTCTCGTTTACTTGGTCCTCTTCGACGCCGAGTTGGTCAAGTATTACTTTCTTGACGCGGTCTTCTACATTTGCCATATTTACTGTCCTTCTATTTTATTGCTAGTTCTTTATCCAAATATGTACCGAGGACTCCGTTAACAAATTTTGAGGAATTAGGTCCTCCGTAGTCCTTTGCAATTTCCACTGCTTCATTAGCAACGACTTTATGTGGAATGTCGTCACTGAGAATTAATTCAGAAAATGCTATTCGTAGAATGTTCTTGTCCACTAGGGCAATTTGGGCGACTGGCCATGTTTGGGCGAATTGGTAAATCGTACGGTCAAGATTGCTTGTGTTGTTGATCACATTTTGTACTATAGCGCGGGCATAGTCGACATCTGCCGATGTCCCTTCAGTGATAGCGCGATCAATTGCTTGATCAGGATCATGGCGAACAGAGTCCCATTCGTACAACGCTTGTAATGCTAATCCACGTGCTTCTCGTCGTAATCCACTCATACTTGTTTCTCTCATAAAGATTCTCTACGTTTCTTATTTGTTCGCGTAGAAAACATATCGCTTGATATTTAAGAGGCTAACTTCTCCAAAGCTTTTGCTTCACCAACATTCACCGTTTGTGCCTCTGATTCGATTCGTCTTACTAATCCTGATAAGACACGCCCTGGACCAATTTCCAAGAACGTTTGGACTCCTTGACCCGCCATATATCGTACCGACTGGCTCCATTGGACTGATTCACATAGTTGCTGTAATAGTTCGGCTTCAATGTCTTCTACTTTGGTGAGTGGTTTGCCAGTACAGTTCCCGATAACTGGAATTGTCGGTTGGCGCAACGTGACTTTCTTCATCGCATGTTTCATGCCTTCCACTGCAGATTCCATGAGCGATGAATGGAATGCTCCTCCGACGCGCAGTGGGATTACTTTCCGTGCTCCACGCGCTTTAGCCATATCTAAAGCTCGTGCCATCGCATCTTTTGGTCCGCTAATTACAATTTGGTCATCTGAGTTAATGTTAGCGATTTCCATACCAGTTTCCTGGCAGACTTCTTCAACGGAAATCGCGTCTAATCCGAGTACAGCTCCCATTCCACCACCGCTTTTCTCCCCAGCCTCTTGCATCAGCCTGCCGCGTTCACCTACAAGCCAAATTGCCTCCTGAAAATCAAGAGCGCCTGCAACGGCAAGGGCAGTGTATTCTCCTAGACTGTGGCCGGCGGTGAATGCAGGTTGCCAATCGGGGCGTTCGCGTAATGTATTCGCTGTCGCTTGGTAATATGCCAGGCTAGTTGTCACAATTGCTGGTTGAGTATGGATGGTTTTTGTCAAATCGCCTTCTGGTCCGTTGAAGCACATATCTGAAAGAGAATAGCCGAGCACTTGGTCTGCGTCATGAAAGACCTGACGCGCCGTATCGTCAGTAGCGAAGATATCCTGGCCCATCCCAACGGATTGTGCCCCTTGTCCGGGGAATATGTAGGCCACTTTTCCTTGATCGGTCAACTTTTCACTCGTCCTCTTTTATTCGATGTGCCTTATACATGCTGATTGCGTTTTTTCTATTACATCTGGTATTTTGGGCACCTTTACTACGCAAAATTTTTATACTTCTTCAGATTGAGTCTTGATCGATTTGATTTCACGCCCATCATAGTGCCCGCAAATTGGGCACATCACATGTGGTCGTTTCAAACTTTGGCACGTTGAACATCGGGATAAAGACGGTTTAACGTACGCAGTATGACTCATTCGTTTCCCTTGGCGTGATCTTGAAAGTTTCCTTTTTGGTAGTGGCGGCATTTTTGTTCTTCCTCTTTTGACTTGTTCCTAATTAGTGGCTATTGCTTGAGTTGCTTTTTGTCGCCGATTGGCTTGCCCACTTTTCCCTTAATGCAACGAATGCAGGATGGCCAGAGTTTGCTTCACATTCGCATCCGGAGCTATTCAAATTCGTACCGCATGTTGTGCAAAGCCCTAGACATTTACTGGAGCAAAGTGGCTTTAACGGTATCTCAAGTGCAGTGTACTCTGCTATTGCCGGTTGTATATCCAGTATGTGGTTTGGATTTATCCAGTAAGACTCTTCGTTTGTTTCCCGTAATACTCCAGACGTTATATCCCTTTCGGGAAGATATTCTTCTTCAAAACGTATTTTAAGATTTTCCGTATAAAAACCGACACAACGCGCGCATTCCAAACTTGCAGTTGCTCCAAATTGAGCCTCGACGAGGATGCCCACATCTGTTTTAGTAAAATTTACATTTCCATTAAACTCTGTCGATTCATGTACCCCGTCAATCGCATATGAACGGTTTGTGCCAACAGGCTCAACTAATAAAGTTGCGACGTTAAATTGCATGACCGTGAATACCTGATCTACGTGTAACATTAACCTTAGTATAAGACTTGGTTCAAAAACTCGCAACACACCACAACTTCAACAGCCGATACTTATCGCGAGCTATGGCAGGATTATACGTGTTCCGACCGATTTACGTCAAACGAAAAAGCCTATTCATAAGCATGATTTCCTGTGACATAAAGGTAGTTTAGCTTCGAAGTTGATCCACTTCGTTGCTTCTCTACCAGTGGTTGGGGTATGCTGAGGCCGTGTTTTTACACTCGCAAAATTTTGGCAGAAGGAGGGTTGCCAGTGAGCGTTAAAGGTAAAGCTGCAATTGTTGGCATTCACGAATATGAGGCTCGGTTTGATCCGGAGGCGTCGATTCTTTCGATCGAGGCTGATTGTGCCCGAGATGCTTTGGAGGATGCAGGCTTGCAGAAAGAGGACGTTGATGGCTTGTTTAGCCATCGAGGATTCACGCTTGGTCAGTATTTGAATCTTAGTCCTAAACATGTTGATACGACCAGTGTTGGTGGTGGTTCATATGAGTTCTTCGTAGCTCACGCTGCGGCAGCGATTGCTGCAGGGCAGTGCGAGGTCGCACTCATCACGTACGGTAGTACTAATAGGTCTCGAGGAGAGCAGCGTGGAGTTGTTGAGCCTCGATTACCCTGGCCTGATGCTGTTGAGTCCATCTACGGTTCTCAAACGCTTGGGTTATATGCATTGGTTGCTCAGCGACATATGCATGAGTTTGGTACGACGAGTGAACAATTGGCGAATATAGCGGTGCAGACACGTCAACACGCATCCACGAACCCCTTTGCGGTTATGCGTGATCCAATCGAAATTGAAGATGTGTTGAATAGCCGTACAGTTTCTACGCCACTACATTTGTTTGACTGCTGTTTGGTGACAGATGGTGGTGGAGCAGTGATCATGACATCAGCGGAGCGTGCCAAGGACCTGAAGAAGAAACCGATTTATGTCTTGGGCACTGGCCAAGCGATTGCGCACTCCGGTCTTGGAGATCGTGATTTGACAACGATCGCGGCTGCACAATCTGGGCCACGCGCTTTTGCAGAAGCCGGCGTTACACACGATGACATTGATATCGCGATGATTTACGATTCATTCACGATTACTGTGTTAACCACGCTTGAAAGTCTCGGCTTTGCTCCAAAGGGTGAGGGAGGTCGTTTTGTGGAAGGCGATACACTTAGCCTGAAAGGCAAGTTGCCAACTAATACAGATGGTGGAGGATTGTCTTCAAACCACCCGGGTGAGCGCGGTATGTTCCTTTTACTTGAAGCAACGCGGCAGTTGCGTCACGAGCGTGAAGGCAATCAAGTAGAAGACGCAAAGATTGCCATTGCTCATGGAACGGGCGGGAGTCTCAGCCTGCGTCATAGTGGTGGGACGATAATTCTAGGAAACGAGGTGCCATAACATGAGTTCAAATCCACGGCCTAAGCCGGTACCTACAAATCATCCCGAAGTTGCGCCCTACTTTCAGGCAGGTTTGCGCAATGAGCTAAGGATTAAGAAGTGTGGAGATTGCAACACATTTCAAGCGTATCCACAAAAGAATTGTGGCAACTGTTTATCGCGTAACAACATCTGGATCCGCGTGAGTGGAAAAGGAAAGATATACAGTTATACTGAGGTTCGCCAGACACCAGGACCAGCATTTGCTGCAGACGTTCCTTTTGTACTCGCGTTTGTTGAGCTAGATGAAGCTGACGGCATTAGGATCATGAGTCGGATTGTAGATGTAGATCCGAGAGATGTTTACGTTGAGATGCCTGTTCAGGTTGTATTCGAGCGGCGTGAAGACGAAGCAACGGGGGCGTATGCAGTTCCGAATTTCAAGCCTGCAACACCTCGGGAGTAAAATAGCCACTCGTGTCATTGGTCATTTTGATTCCGGTGATTGACGAATAAAAGGGTGAGAAGATTCATATCTTCTCACCCTTTTCCTTTTTCAAAGCGAAATTGGGATTTAGATCGTCGGCGACACTATTGCTTCAAGTTGAATTGCCCAAGAAAGAAGTTGTTCGTCGTGCCTGAATCTTGAGGCGCATTGGATGCCAATTGGCAGTGGCAATTTTGTTTTTGTTGGAATAGATATTGTTGGTAGACCGCTATGCGTCCAGGGCAAGTTCATGACTGGGTCACCTGTTGATTGTATGCCCATGGGTGCATAACTTGGTGCTGATGGGCTTACCCAGATATCTATTTCGTTTTGGTCCATGATCGAATGGAGCCGCGTTCGTAGGGAGACACTATTGTCGCGCGCCTCTTCGACTTCTTTTTTTGCAACCTTTTGTCCTTCATGAATGAAAGCCACTGTCCGTTGGCGATATTTATCTTTGTGATCTTTGATGGCTTGAGCGTGGATTTCGGCCATTTCCGCAGCCATCGATCTGCGATGTATATGATTGATATATTCAATGTCTGGAAATGTCGGAACCCGTTTAACTTCGTAACCAGCCTCTTTTAGTTGTGTCAGAGTTGTTTCAAATGATGATTGTCCCTCATGAGTCGCTTGTGAAAGGTACGTATCATCAGGGATCCCGATAAGAGGCAATGGGGCATTGTTTTCTGGGGGTGTATTCCAAACATCACACAAAACTGATGCTGAGAGTGCGGCATCAGCGACACTTTGGGTGAAGAATCCGGGTTGATCCCATATCGGTGCGAGGGGAACGATTCCGTCGGTTGAAATACGTCCCGCACTCGGTTTGAAGCCTACGGTGCCGCAAAAAGCAGCTGGACGGATCACGGATCCAATCGTTTGCGTTCCCATCGTTAGGTGACAATACCCTGCGGCAATTGCTGCTGCAGATCCGCTACTAGATCCACCTGGTGTATGTTCAAGGTTATGTGGGTTTCGGGTTGGACTCGGTTCGAAATAGGCGAATTCTGTCGTCGTTGTTTTTCCTAAGATTAATGCTCCTGCGTTTCTTAAAGCTGTCACACTTGCGGCCTCAGGTCCTGCAAATATTTCGGGTGGAACGGCTGATCCGCTCCTTGTGATAAATCCATCGGTGTGGAAGATGTCTTTTACGCCGACGAGAACTCCATACAGCGGCGGTCTGGCACTTTGGTCGGGGTATATTTGTTCCAGGCCGCGAGCTTCAGAAAGGAGACGATTTTGGCGGTCGTTTTCAGGGATCAATGCTTTTATAAAGGGCTCCCATTCTTGAATCCGAGCGCACGATTCCGTAATGTATTTGGCTAAAGGAAGTTTACCGGTTCGCAACTCATTTACTAGAGTCGTGAGGCTTGGTAAAGCTGCAGTAGTTGAATCTTTTTCTGAGTGTGGCATGCGTTCAGGGGCAAGTTATCTTATGAGGTTACTTCGATAATTTCCAACTTGCTCAAATCACTTGTTCCTAGACCTAATTCTTCAGCATGACCGTGCTGTTTTGCAAGGATGGCAAGATTTTCTTCTGTAAAGGTGTCGTCGTATTCATTCATCAAATTCATCGCAACCACATCAGCAGCGATCATATCACTTGTAATAATAATGCGATTTACTCTCTCTATGATGCGCGTGTCAGGGCCACGTCCTGGTCCGGAAACAGCTTGGAGAGATCGCGCGTCTGTAATGGTGAGTTCTGGGCGAATTGCAGACGCAAATTCTGCTAATTTACGATCAAAATAATCTCGATTGGTGTTTAGTGCGAGATGTGCAAGCCATCTTTGTGGTCCATAGACAGAGCCGAAATGATTTTTTAACGCACTTGTAATTTGGCCAGCAAAATGGCGCTTCAAGACTGGCATATTGATTACGACGGCCGCGTCTTGGATTTGTTTCGCTACCCGCAACCTGGGGCCCTCTGTTTTTTCGAAATCACCGTCCAATAACCGTGCAACCATTCCACGTTTTTCCATATGACTATATTCAACTAAGGGGTCTGCATCCCCGTGCCATGGTTCGTGTTCGACAGAAACATAGTGTTCTGGGGTGGGTGAATGGGAGAGCTCGATTTGCATGCCGGGGAGTGTCTCCGGTTGGAAGTACAAGTCAAGTTCACTTTTGTGATCTTCGTGGACAATGATTTGTTCCACGCCTGCCTGAAAACAGTGGTCAGCAACTGCTCGCATGGCTGCTGGATCTGTCGTTGATGGAAACGGATCTCGCTGATTCGTGTTGGGTTTTAACAAGATCTTCTTGTTGGGTCCGAGAACTCGTTCGATACCACCCATCGCCTGTAACCCGGCATTGATCATAGTGGTGATGTCTTGGCCTTCTACAATAATGAGTAGTGGTTTCCCTGTCGTACCGGTTACGTGATCATCGTTCCCACGGCGTTTCAGTGGGGTCGTTACCAAAGTAGACATATCTGCTCTCCTCAGATTGTGTTCTAGCCACGCATCAATTTCTATTGTACAGCAATTGCGGTAATACAGAGGGTTCGGCAATGTCCAAAAGAGCGATTATTTCCCCTGATATGACGTTAATGAAAAGACGTTGATGCCATTTTCTTTCAAACGTGTGGAGCCACCGAGGTCGGGGAGATCGATGACGCACAAGACCTCAGTTACAATTCCACCCATGGTTTGAATTAAATCAGCTCCTGCTTGCATCGTACCTCCAGTTGCAAGCAGGTCATCCACTAAGAGCACTCGCATGTCTTTTTCTATGGCATCCGTATGCATCTCCAGTGTGTCTGACCCGTATTCCAGTGTATATTCTTGTGCGATAGTAAGTGCGGGTAACTTGCCTGGTTTTCTTATGGGGACAAATCCGGATGATAGTGCATGCGCTAAAGCAGATCCGATGATAAATCCTCGCGCTTCAATACCAGCAATAATGTCATATTGCGTATTGTTTTCAACACAATGATTCTTTAATTCATCAACCATAAGAGTAAACCCATTTTGATCTTTCAATAATGTGGTGATATCACGATACATAATGCCTTTTTGTGGATAGTCTGCAACGGTTCTAATTTTGTTTTTTATGATTGCATCGGTTGCCATGATGAAAAGGAACTCCTTTTGTCTGATTGGTTTATATTGTTAAAGGATTGCATTCCAGAATACATTGATTTGATCAATGTTAGGCTCAATTGGCTGGTCAATTCTTAAAAGCATACTGATCTTCTGGTGGTAGTGTCATGCGTTTGTTAGAAATCCCACGATTTATCAAAAACGTATTCGATAAGGGATCGTTTCATTTACGATATGGGTGGCGAAAAATCAATGATCAACCACGCCCATTTTTGGAATTCATTTTCGCGTTTGCCTTCCTATCAGCATTTGCCGCTTTTATCGATTACGTTGCAACACCTTATACAATTCGCTCTCGTCTGCCCGTTTATATGCTTAATGTCCCAGTTATTGTGTTTGCTTCACCCTGTTTAATGCTTGCAGTTCAATCTGCTTTTGATAAGTCAGGAAAGCGAGCGATCCCTGTTCTTGGGTCATCGTTACCTTGGGTTGGCCGGTATTTGTACACCAATGCGCATTCCTCAGTTGTATTTTGGGTCCCAATTGGTTTGCTTTATTTGATGTATCGTTTTCAATCGATCAACATACCTCTCTCAAGCGATTATGACTATTTGCAACGAATTGTTTGGGGATCCATTTTTGTTTTGGCTGGGATTTATTTGCATACTCGAACAGCATTGGCCCCTTACTTGGCGATTCATAATAATATTCAGGCGACATTGGCTATTACTGTGTCATTTCGCCTGAGTCGCGGAGGAGATTTTTGGCGGGTTCTTGGAGTGCTACTTTTTGCAAGTATCCCGCCTATTGTTGTTATGGGGGCTTTACTTGGCTTAGCTCAATTTTTTGGAATACTGCATCTTGATCGGATGTCAGCCCGATCGCTACATTTTATTGGGCTTGTTTTGCAAGGGATACGCCTTCTTTTGATCCCATCTCTTTACAGCTTGCATCAAGAGCGTTTTTCGGATTCAGGGGTTGCCTCGGTTGCACAAGGTGTCCCCTATGCTTTGCGACCATTCCCATGGTTTTCGATGATGGCGATGTCCATGTTGCGACGATTGCAACGCGTCATATGAAAAATGAGGTCTAAGAAAAATAGGGAGATTCTTGTGCAGCTGTGCTTCCGACGTAGCCCAATTGTCTCCATGCCTCGTACAAGACAATTGCAGCCGCGTTCGAAAGATTTAGACTGCGATTTGATGGTTGCATTGGTATTTGTATTAACTGTTTCTGTGTTAGTGATCTCTCAAGATCTTCTGGGAGACCTGTATCCTCAGCACCGAACAGAATCGTATCGTTGGAGCGATATTGTATTTCAGAATAGATTTGAGTTCCTTTGGTTGAACAACCCAAAACCCGCCGTTCAGGGGAAAATTTGACATAATTAGAAAAACTTTCATGCTCTTGAATTGTTACGAGATCACGGTAATCTAATCCGGCGCGACGGACTCGTCGATCTTCTAAATCAAAACCGATAGGGCGAATGATATGCAATTCCGCTCCGATGTTTGCGCATAGGCGGACGATGTTCCCTGTGTTATATGCAATGCGCGGTGTGTACAAAACCACGTGAAGGTCATGTGTCATTGGAGGATTGTATCATTGCTTTTTGCTATTGATTGATCACTAGGATTGGATTGCCGTTTAGTTGCCGGTATTTCTGTTATGTGGAATTTTCGATCTTAATTCTGATTTAGTGTTTGAATAAACCAATCACCTTTTGTGAGGATTTCAGTTCAAAGTGGTGATTGTGATTATCCAGAGATGGTTGAGGGGGGATGGCCTTAAGGAAAACTTGGAGTTGCGGGAGGATCAGGAATTGATATTTTGCAAACATCACCGTAGCTTACGGCTTTATCTCTAAGCAGCTTCCTTGTTTCAGGACCGAAGAGTCCGGTCCAACAAATTGCGTGACTAGCACCACTAACGTATTCTGGCCAATCTCTGGCTATCATTTCGGCTAAATCATTTTTGTTTCGCAAATCATACACTCCGAAATCCAAGTAAGTGTTAGTCGCATGTCCTATCGCGTGTGCTAGTACTTCACCTGGATCGACAAAGTAGCGTCCAGATGGCATGAAGGTAACTCTTGAATCATTTTTGAGAACTGGAACGGTTTTAATAATTTCAGCCCATCGGTCAGTGACTTGGGCAAGGTGATCAACCATGATTTTTATCCCGCAGGGGTGATGAAACTCAAGTTTGACCTGCTCTTCATCATCAACGATGTGTTTTGTCTCAATGTAATAGTCTTCCACTCGACGGCTAACGGCATATAGGCTGAATCCTTTGGCCGGAAACTTGACATCAATTTGATTGTAAGGAGTTTTTTGTGATCGCAGGTGACCATGGGAAACATAGTAGCCGCCGTTCCCACCTGCGCGGCCTGGAGGTGTGAATTCATCAACAACGTTCACGTCAATTGGGAAAAAACCAAAGATGTCTTCAAGGGGCCCACAATCTGGAGGAGTAGAACTAGGAGCCCATTCTCCAGTTTCCCAGTTGGACCATTGAACAAAGGTTTGAACGGTTGGAACCGGAGTCTGGATTGGTGTTTTAGTTGGTATTTGGGTGGGTATTTCTGTTGCAGTAGTAACTGGTATTGCTGTTGAAGTTGGCACTGGATGTTTTGTCGGTTCGATTGTTGGCGTTGCCTCTGTAGTTGGGATCATAGGAGGGATTGGAGTAACCGCTACGATGGTGTTTTGAACCTCTGCCGTTGGTGTGACGTGAGACGCTTGGTCCCCAGTGCATCCAACAATGAAGACAGGTATTGCGTAGCTAATGATTATTATGGCCAGGGACCGACTCAACGGGGATCGTTTTCCATATTCCAACACAGAGAATTTTACTTTTGTGTTATTCAGTTTGCGCTAATTTTTTTAACCAGTCTAAGGCCAAAGTGCGTACGGTCTCTTCATATCTAAATCGATGACCAACACCAGGTAGCAGGCGCTTTTCTTTGGGTTCGTTTGCCAACGCGAATAGTGTGTCTAGGTCTTCTGGGTCCACAACGTCGTCTACGTCACCATGGAGAAGAAGCAGCGGCTTTGGAGCAATATTTCCTACCCATTTTAGGGGACTTATTTTTTCATTTGATTGTGCCCACAGAGGAACGTTCTGTGGGAAATCTTCGTCGCGAATGATGCCCAACTTGCGAAATCGAGCGATACTTTCTTTCGGATCAACCCGTTCTGTCATTGTTGCAGGACTTGCGAAGCTCACGACGGCGGCCACTGCAGGATGATGTGCGGCTGTATAGATGACCACCGCTCCGCCAAGGCTAGAACCTAGACAATAAATGCGGGCGGGGTCAACCTCTGGAGATGTTTCCAGAAAAGATAAAACGGAGGCGAGATCGATTGTCCATCCAAACGGATCAAAATTACCGCCACTATTGCCTGTACCACGGAAATTAAAAACGCATGTAATAAATCCTTCATCCGCGCATTGTTCGGCAATCTCGGGGTAACTTGGTGCGGTGTCTGGTACGTTTGCATCGGTCTCTTTGCCCTGGGGTGCAGCAGGCATACCGTGGCAAACGACTAGCGCCGGATGAGGACCTTCCCCTGGTGGAGTGAACAGTGCTCCATCAAGAGTAATATCATCACTGGTTATTTGGACGTTTCTTCTGGAAACCATGTCTCACTCCTGTGTCATAACGATATCACTAAATTTAATATGGGTATGTAGTGTTTCTTTAATATCCAGTTGGCTAACCAATTTTGCTGGGCAGGCCGGATCAGGGCTCCGGTTTTCCCTCCGCGTACTGCAACTCATTTGCTTGCGTCTTCAATGTTATGAAGATAGGGGATTTTGTCCTTCTTCTTGGGCCACCATCGTGTCATCAAGATGACAAGCCAAGGCGAAGTTAACATGACACAACAGAGACCAATGTAGAGTTCAAATTGTACATTTTGAAAACTGTTTACATCGACTGTACTTGTTGGTAACAACAAACTAAGCATACATGCGGTCAAATTATTTCCCACATGAATAATTATGGGAATAATGAGGGTTCGTGTTTTCATATAGATAGCGCACATTAAGATTCCAAACATGAAGGCACCAATAATGTCGGGGAAATGAAGAGATCCAAAAAGAGTTGAACTCAACAAGATTGCTTTTGTATGGCCCCATTTTGTGCTCCATCGGCTCAGCAGTATGCCTCGGAACACTAACTCCTCTGAAACTGGAGCTAGAATCACGATGAGTAAGACAATCCATGAATTTGCCAGCATGGGTTGAGCTGTTTCGGTCGTTTCGAGAAATATACGTGTATTCAATAAATCAACAAGCATGTCTGGAGCGAACACGGTAAGTGGGTAGGAAAAGACCCAACTAGCTCCTATTGAATAAAGCAACATCGCGATAATGATTCCGAACGCTAGTAACCAGGGATAGTTCAGTGGAATACGACCGATAAGTGCATCTCGAGAGAGATTTGACCGACGTATCACCCAGATTCCCCATAGTAATAAAATACCTTGTGTTGACAGACCTAATGCGAGCGAGTCGAAAAACGGGTCGGAATATTCCGAAAAACTTCCTGTGGATATCAAAATGAATCCGATCAGATACGTTGCGAGGATCATGAGCGGAACGCCGCCGATGATCCACAGCAAGATCCATCGTGACCGTATCGTGAAGAATGGATTGGCTGAATTCAGCGAGGCGCCACAATGTGTACAGAATGCGGTGTCTTTAATTAAAGGTGCCGAGCAGTTAGGGCACGTTGTTGTTGCGTTGGTGGCCATGTTTGACACGTTTTGTCTCTTGTTTTCTTTTTGCAAACGGACTATTTAGTTCAGGCTGGTTTTTTTGGAGGCGTACGCGCTAAGAAGATGAGAGCAGCACCGAGAAGATTTAATGCAGCGAGAGCAAGAAAGGGGATAGTGTAACTTCCCTGGGTATCAAACGCCCATCCTGCGAGTAGTGGGGCGAACATCATCGCAAGGTTCATGGGTACCTGTGAGATTCCCAATATCGTTGCGAAATTGTTGCGTCCAAAATAATCTCCGCGAATCGCGGTTAACAGTGGGACTCGGCCTCCCATGCCTCCTCCGTATAGCAATGCGAAAAGGTATGGTGCGTATCCGGTATTAAGTGTGGCGAGCGTGGCCATACCTATCGCTTGTATGACGATGAAGATTGCGATCACGGGAGGTTTTGGTACGCGATCTCCGATGTATCCCCCAAGCAATTGGAAGAATCCACCGAACACACCGATCGCAAGAACAACGGTTCCCGCTTCTGGTGATGACATACCCCGATCTGTGAGAGCAGGAATAATGTGAACAGACATGGTGACTGCAGATATAGCGGAAAAGCCATGAGCAGCAGAAATAGCCCAAAACGCGACCGTTTTTAAGGCCTCGCGAACAGTGAATTCATGCGCATCATCTATTGCGGTTGGGCTGCTCTGATCGGCAGGATCTGTATTTTCAGAAGGTTTGTCGCCGTCTGGTAGTAGACCGTACTCTTCTGGATGGTTTCTCACCGAAAAGCTGATCGGGAATGCGAGCAATAGAACTATAATACCCAAGCTAAATGCGATCGTTCTCCATCCGAAACTATCGATTGCATGACCGAAAAGCGGTGCGAGCAAAGCTCCAAGGTTCATGCCTAGCATGCCGATCGCCATCGCCAGTGCACGATGCCGATTGAACCAATGGTTTATTGCAGCAACAAGTGGCATCCATCCGCCCAAACCTGATCCTGCAAAAATGATCATGAAACTGCCATAGTAAGTGATGATGCCCGTCGTGAAGCTGAATAGAATGAATCCGATGCCCAGCATGATGAAACCGATGAGTATCATGCGACGACTGCCCAGACGATCTATGAGGTACCCTTCAAGTGGACCTAAAAGCGCCCCTTCAATCCGACTCAGAGAAAATGGGATGGACAATATCAATCTGCTCCATAGGAACTCGCGTTCTAACGCGACGAAAAAGAAGCCCAGGCCTTGAAAGATTGGTGTGATAACAGACGTCAACGTGAAAACAGTGATTCCAACTAACCACCAACCGTAAAAAACATCTTTCGGATTCTTGAATTGAGGTGTTTGTTGAAATATGCGCATCGAAATTATTCGGTCGTTATTTCACGGCCGCATTTAGGGCAAAACTGGTCGTTCACTGCGAGGGAAGCACCACAATTATTGCAGAGCAGTTGCTCATTGTTGATGATATCAGTGCTAATTTCTGGATTGCCTGTCTCTTGGGCAGTTCCTCCAAGATTAATGTTGAAGGAAACAATAGGGGCATTTGGTGTTTGTGAAGGCAAGCACCAGAGCACGATTAATGCGATTGGTCCCACCCAAGGTATTAAACCTATAAGTAGTAGCCATGCCGATCTATTTATGTCATGGAGACGCCGGGCGCCAACCGCTAGGGTGGGTATCAAGAACACCAATGAGGTGTAGAAAGAAAGGTCAATCCCTATCGTTCGTTGGGAGGCATAGCTCAAGACTAATTCGAACATGAACAGCGGTCCTAAGAAAAACCATAATTCCTGCCGTGAAGCAACTCCCCGAAAGTCGCGCCATCGTTTTAGAGCAAGATATGTGTAATAAAAAACCTTCACGTAATCACCTCGCTGTCATTTTGAGGTATTCACTCGAAGATTACTAGGTCGCACTGAGATTGTCGTATAGGATTATTTTTGTCATAAAGGTTTTGTTTTACGTTTCATCTGTGGCTCTATAGCCAATTTTCTATTAGAATCTTGTGTGTTGTCTTGGCAGGTAAGAGAAAAAAGGCCAACGTAGCTCAGGCGGTAGAGCAGCGGTTTCGTAAACCGCAGGTCCCCGGTTCGAGTCCGGGCGTTGGCTCCATTACAAGACAAATTATTTGTGTGTCGAATCTATGTGTCTAGTTAAGTTCTGGTCAAACGAATCTGTCAAGGTAGATAAGCTTTATATCGTTGTCATTTTTACATGGTTTTACTGATCCACATCCGGTACGAAAACGGGTAGGATCACATCTGGATTGTCCTCAGCTGCTATAAAAACAACATGAACTGGCATACCAATGTAGATGTCTTCTTGCTCGATATTCAGGATGTTGCTGATAAGCCGGATGTCTCCATCTTGCTCTTCTAACTCGACAAGCGTGATGTTATATGGGACTTGTTGTTGAAGGCTTGGATGGTTTGGTTGCCTAACAATCAGATTTGCATATACGGTCCCGCGTCCGCTGACTTTGGTCCATTCGTGGGTCAAAGAGTGGCAATAAGGACACATTGGTGTAGGTAGATGCCGCATTTGTTTGCAGGCAGTGCATTCTTGGATCCTCAGTTCATGTTCTTTCGTTCCTTCCCAGAATCCACGTTCGAATTCGGGAACCAAATTAAGATCAGGAAGAGGGATTCCGACCAATGGCTTCGTCATGGGTGCTGATTTAGTTATTTTGTCTTCATTGGTCATACTAGTCCACTCCTTGATTTTGGATGATTAATTAGTGCCGCAAGTATCAGGAATTCCAGTTATTTCTAGCTCTTTCGAATGATCAGTCCACCGCTTAGTTGAGCCGCTGAACTACCTACGAGGACTCGATTAATCTGTTTACTAGGTGGTTGGGATGTTGACTCCCCCCAGATAAGTCGCGCTGCTTCTTGGGGATGCGTCATTCCTTGGATATATGCCTCTGAATGATTACCCCCGTGTGTATTGACTGGCAAAGTACCGTCGAATCGGATATTTTCTCCGCCCTCGACAAAATCTTTTGCTTCACCCCGGGGAATGAAGCCGAATGCTTCCAGCCCCATAAGGACGAATGGTGTGAAGTGATCGTAAGCTAAGAAGGCATCTATGTCTGAGGGTGCAAGTCCTGATCGAGAGTATAAATCTCTCGCTGAATTGTAGGACTCAACTTCAGAAAGATCAGGTCGATATACAGATCCATTCGTATTTGTTCCTGATGCTTGTGCTCCCGCTTCAACTAAAGCAAAGGGGGCATTTCCACGGCGCAGGTCTTTTGCTCGTTCAGCCGATGTCAAGATAATCGCAACTGCACCATCATTGACCTGGCAAAAATCCAACAAATGCAAAGGATCAGTTATCATGCGTGAGTTCTGATGATCGTCAATAGTGATCGGATCAGGGCGAAGGGACCGAGGATTACGGCTAGCGTGATGCCGTAATGTTACTGCCACCCATCCGAAATGCCTGCTTGTAGCACCGTATTCGTGCATATACCGGCGAGTGAACATTCCACCGAAACTGTGTGCTGCGGCCATACTACCGAAAGGCGTTGAAAATGATTGGGCTCCACCGGGGATCCCTTCGCTACCACGAGATTGGCCGCGGCGTATTGCTCCAGATCGGTCATTAGCTGCACGCCAGCAGACTGCGACGTCGCAATATCCCACTGCTATAGCTGCGGCAGCGTGTGCTACCGTAGCGTTCGCACCGCCACCTCCATAGGTGATGCTCTCCCAGTGGCGGATATTTTGGAGCCCGAGTCCTGAAACGATTAGGTTTTCGTCATTATTCTCAGCGTCTTGACGGAAAAGTCCGTCGATTTCGTGTGGTGAAATA
>VFHL01000001.1 GCA_009392005.1 SAR202 cluster bacterium | reverse complement strand
ATGGCCAAAAATATGATGGAAAATAACTTCAAGGACATGGGCGGAGACAAGCTCGTCGATATGGCCAAAAATATGCAGGGTGATAACTTCAAAGACATGGGTGGACTCAAAATCGCGCATATGGCCAAAAACATGGAAGGCGACAACTTCAAGGACATGGGCGGAAATAAACTCGCCGATATGGCCAAGAACATGGAAGGCGATAACTTCAAGGACATGGGCGGAAATAAGGTTGTGCTCATGGCTAAGGAGATGAATAAAGATCTGATCAAGGGCATCGGAAACGAGCAAGCCAAAGGTATGGCAAAAGCCATGGAGAAAACCCAACTATCCACTTTGCAAAGTGATCAGCTTGTTGGGCTTGCCACCGGAATGAAATCAAAAGAGATCGTCGAAATCGGTAATGAAAAACTTTTCGCCATGGTCGATACGATTAAAAAAGATGATGTGCAGTCACTTGGCGAAAACCATTTATCATCGATGATGAGTGGAATTGACGGGACACAAATTGGCCAACTTGAAGATACAAAGAAAGTATCAATCGTCGACAATTTGCAGGCAAATTACTTCGGCGCAACCACAGTAAATTTCAAAGACATTCAAGCTGCAAGTAGTACGGAAACCCGGCCAACAATTTCACAGGAAAACATCGGAAAAACAAAGATCGCAAACGCGGAAAAAACAACTGGATTCTTTGGTCGTAAAGGCCTATTTAAACTAGATTAAAAGTTTCTTACGGCGAATAGAAAATTACTGATATTGAAAGGCGTGCACTTCCAGGAAGCATCAAAATGAAGTGGAAGTGCATGCCTTATGAAAAACGTATTTTTTTGACTAGTCGGAATTCGTTGCGAGCTTCACGCCAACCGAAATTGACCACAGAGTAATCAAAAGGAAACAGATTCCATTCACTTGACTCGCGACTTCTCTACCAACGGTACTCGTTATAACAAGGATTGATACAACCAAAAGTGTTCCGGCAACAATGGCTAACCATCCAAGCGGTAAGAATGACAATGCACCCTTAAAATCCGATCCGCGATACGCAAGACCCATGGATATCCATCCCAATCCTGCCAATAAACCACCTATATCGCCAGATGCATTCCCTGATGCTTGAGTAGCACCTTCAGTGACGAGTATACGTCCGACGAGCGCCGTCGCAGCTGGGTCACCCGCACTCGCACCAGGAAGCGCCGCCACAAAGCTTTTACCTAATTCAGCAGTTGCGAGAATGTCACTAATTCCAATAACCCAAGATATGATGGCTACGGTAATCAACAATATCCCTAAACTTTCATATGTACCAGAAGCTGTCCCCCGAGTACCCCACAAGCCAGCTAGATGCACACTCAATCCAACTCCAACTAAAACCGCAACCAGTTGCAGCGCCGTGGCGCCCGAAGCACTATTTTGCAATATCGTTGGAAGATCATCTGCCGCAGTATTGAACCCGATCGTCATCTGCCAAAGCATATATCCTATGATGCCGGCAACAACTCCCACAGCTAAAGTTATTCCTGTTCCTCTTGAACTCATTCGTGGTCTCTCCTTTTCTGCTTGACTCGACCAACACAAAAAAACCAGATATCTGATTAACACATACACGTTAGGTTAAACAGAAAATTATACAAGTATAAAACCCAGTTCCATATTTTGCAAGTAAGTCACTAAACATACGTTTCACATGACCGATGAAAGAGATGTGGTGTTACAAGCTGCTTGTGGTGTCCAAAGAGAACACTTTGCAATATCTAGCGACGAC
Organism: SAR202 cluster bacterium; assembly: GCA_009392005.1. Lineage (GTDB taxonomy): Bacteria > Chloroflexota > Dehalococcoidia > UBA6926 > VFHL01 > VFHL01. The sequence continues at coordinate 259,510 of VFHL01000001.1, read as the reverse complement.
GAAAGTGCCTCCGCATAAGAAGCGTCGGGAGGAAGAAGAGTCTTTATTTATTGCCTACCACGCAATTTTGCCAAGAGGTGCAGGATCTCGATATATAGCCAAATCAATGTGACAAGTAGTCCGAAAGCACCATACCATTCCATATATTTGGGGATTCCTTTTTCGGAACCCTCTTCAATAAAATCAAAGTCCAAAACCAAATTCAATGACGCAATCACAACTACTAACAAACTGAATCCAATGCTGAATAGCGAGCTATTGTTAACGTTCATGATGGAAAGGCCGCTACCAAATAAACTCATGACAAAACTAATCATGTAAACAACAAATATTCCGCCCGTTGCCGCTGCGACACCGAGTTTGAAATTCTCTGTTGGCTTGATCAAACGAGTTTTGTAGGCAAAAAGCAGTGAAAACAAGATGCCAAGGGTTAACGATATTGCCTGCAAAACGATACCTTCATACATCGTGTTGAACACAAAAGAAATCCCACCTAAAGCAAGACCTTGAAGAGCCGCATAAGCAGGCACTGTGAACGGCGCCAAATTCTTCTTGAAAATAGTAACTAGAGCGAGAACCAATCCGCCAATAACCCCAACAAAGATGAACGATACAATCTCAAGAATGAACGTGATCGCACCGAAGAACAAGAGGATCGCTAAACTGATTCCAATTCTGTTTACTGTACCATTAATGGTCATCACATTGGCATCTGAAACCGTAGGCAGTCCGTCAAACGTTTTTGACGACAAAGCCGGATTTGCTGATCTGAAAGAGAGATGATTATTTGGGCGCCGATTACCCATATTCTGTTGCGAACTGAACACCATAGATATGTTCCTTATCAATTAATGTTTGTGAGAAAAGTACTAAAATGCGTGCTACTTTGCATCTTTCATAACACCCAAAATATATTCTATCGCCTGACCCGTGCGGTCCACACCTGCACTACAGTGGATCAGAACAGGCTTGGAAGACTCATTAAACGCGTCAAAAATGGGCGGTAAATCTTCTTCGTTAATTGGTGGTGTCTTGTAATCAAGAATTGGGAAGTGACGAACATGTATTCCTGCCTGCTCATAGCGAGAAATAAGCCCTTCTTCGACACGAGGATACCAAGTTAACTGGGTTTCATGAAGAATAACAATGATTGACTTAATTCCGAGATCGATAGCTTCCTGAATCCACTCATCCACATCTTCCGGAGGAACATCATGTGACGGGAATCCTGGTCGCGGCGACCTAGCTAGCTGATCTTTTATTACCCAATCCATTCACGCATGCTATCACATTTTACTTTGTTCAATGATGAACGGTTATCAACAACTCGCAACTTGATCAACTTAACTGGTCAGACAATGATGTCAGTAGATTGGATATGGGCACGCGTATCTGTTCCATAGTGTCGCGATCTCTAATCGTTACAGCATTATCTTCTTCAACCGTTTGAAAATCGACCGTAACGCATAAAGGTGTCCCTATCTCATCTTGCCGTCTATAGCGTCGCCCAATAGATTGCGCATCATCGTATTCAACAAACCAAGCCCCATTTCCTCGAACAATATCCAAGACTTCACGGGCTTTCGGTACAAGTTTCTCATTCCTGCTGAGAGGCAAAACTGCGACTTTTATTGGGGCTAAATCCTTATGCAAGCGCAATACTGTTCGTTTTTCATCTCGCACTTCTTCTTCCTCGTATGCATCAACAAGAAAAGTCAAAAGGGCTCGATCTACCCCGACTGAGGGTTCGATCACATGAGGCAGATAATGTTCGTTCTTCTCTGGATCAAAATACGTTAATGGTTTCCCACTATGCTCTTGATGTTGCCTCAAATCAAAATCGCCACGATGGGCAACTCCCTCAATTTCGCCCCATCCAAACGGGAATTCGTATTCAATATCAGACGTTCCCTGAGAATAATGGGCTAGCTCTTCAGGATCATGATCACGCATACGTAATTTCCTAGGGTTGACACCAAACCTCTCAAACCAAGCAAGGCGGGCTTCCTTCCAATGGGCATGCCACGACAACCCTTCCTCTGGAGGAACGAAGAATTCGATTTCCATTTGTTCAAATTCGCGCATGCGAAAAATGAAGTTCCCCGTCGTAATTTCATTTCGAAATGCTTTGCCAATCTGCGCAATGCCAAATGGCGGTTTACGACGTGTCGTCGTTTGCACATTCGCAAAGTTTACGAAAATGCCTTGTGCAGTCTCTGGACGCAAATAAGCAATCGAGCCCTCTTCTTCCACAGGACCAAGTGTTGTTTTAAACATTAGATTAAACTGTCGTGCTTCTGTTAATTCTCCACTGCATTCAGGACATGCTTTGCCCTCAACATGATCAGCGCGAAAACGCTGATGACAATTCTTGCATTCCACCAAAGGATCATTGAACCCTTCAACATGACCACTCGCAACCCAGACTTCAGGATCCATTAAAATCGCTGCATCGAGACCAACCATATCATCGCGTTCTCGAACGTTTTCTCTCCACCATGCCTCTTTTACATTCCGCCTTAATTCCACCCCGTATGGTCCGTAATCATAGGTTGAAGCGAGGCCTCCATATATTTCGCTTGACTGAAAAATAAACCCCCTACGCTTAGCTAACGAAACAATTTGTTCCATATCATCTGCAGACACAATATCCTCCAAATATTATAGGGATCGTTGATTCCATTACTGCGTATGTTGGTAAAGCCCATTCAAAACCAACTACTAGGGAACATAACCTGAAACAGACGAGCGAAGACCTTATCAAGCGCTCTTTGAAAACTCCCAATACAAATGAGCTACACCTGCTCGAGATCACTCAATACTAGCGTCCCACAAGTGGACATGAATCCAACTCCCATGCCATTAACGATAGCATGATGAGCATCTTCTACTTGACGCCCCGTTGCTTCTCCACGAAGTTGTCGAACAGCTTCAATGACAGGGAATATACCATATGGACCTGGATGGGTATAGGAAAGCCCGCCACCATGTGTGTTCATTGGGAAGTGTCCGCCGGGAGCCGTACCACCGTTCGAAACGAAATCTCCACCCTCACCAACTTTACTGAAACCAAGACCTTCAATCGCTAAAAGTGGATTATAGGCGAACGCATCGTAAAGTTCCGCCAAATCGATATCACTTCGTTCGATATTCGCCATCGGAAAAACTGTCTCAGCATTTTGTGCGGCAGCCGCCCAATGCGTCATATCTTCCATTTGAGAAACCATATTATGAGCTGCTGATTCGGCAGTTCCTGCGACATAAACAGGAGGCTTCTTAAGAGATTTGGCGCGTTCGGCAGTCGTCAAAATCACACAGCCTGCTGCATCGGTCACCAAACAGCACATATAAAAATTGAACGGCCATGCTATCATCCGTGACTCCAAAACATCTTCAACACTAATAAGATCACTCATCAAAGCGCGAGGATTCAAGTTCGCCCATTTGCGGGTCGAAACGCATATTTCAGCCAACTGCTCACGCGTTGTCCCATACTCATGCATATGGCGTAATGCAGCCATCGCCACTTGAGTAATTGCTCCACCTACACCAAACGGAGTATCAAATTGCCCACTATAGGTCGCATCGCTGCTGGCAAACCCCGGCATACCAACACGGCTGCGCGCCATTTCGCCATGAAATATCATTGCCACATCACACATGCCTGTCATAAGCGCTAACATTGCATGTCCAACATGAATTATGTATGAAGTCCCACCAACGTTAGTCGAATCAATGTAACGAGGCTTGATCCCCAGATATTCTGTAACAGAGACTAGAGAATTCCCACCAGGACCACCTGTAAAAAGTCCATCAACGTCACTGACAGCCAAGCCTGCATCATCAAGTGCCTCGATCGCTGCCTCAGTTGCCAACTCCATGACATTACGGTTAGGAACAAAGCCAATATTTGATTCCCCAATGCCTGCTATAGCAACTTTTCTAGAAAAATCTTGGTAATTGACGGTCATCCCTAAGTCCTTTCAAAAAAACGGCTAACAAAGCAAAGGAGCGCGAATAATATTTCCACATATCCGCGACGCTAACAAGATAGCAAAATTTGAGTACTGCTAAACAACTATAAGTGAATACTACTAGATCTTTTCTTGATCACTAAGAATCAAGGTTCCACACGCTGACATAAATCCAACACCCATCCCATTGATGATTGCATGATGAGCGTCTTCTACTTGACGTGCGCCTACTTCGCCACGCAATTGGCGAATCCCCTCAATCAATGGAAAAATTCCGTACGGACCAGGATGAACATAGGAGAGCCCTCCACCATGTGTGTTCAGCGGAAGATGGCCACCAGGTGCGGTGCCACCATTAGCAACAAAATCCCCGCTCTCTCCGACTTTACACAAACCCAGTGCCTCTAGCGCCAACATCGGATTAAAAACAAATGCGTCATATAATTCAGCAATATCGATATCGTCTGGTGAAACACCTGCCATATCATAAATACGCTCAGCGTTTTTTGCCGCTGCTTCCCAAAATGCAAAATCTTTCATCTGACTAGTATTGTTATGTGTTATGGATTCACCCGTACCAGCTACGTAAACTGGTTTCATATTCAAATCTTTTGCCCGCTCAGCAGTGGTCAAAATCACACACCCTGCAGCATCCATGACTAAACAGCACATGGCAATTGTAAAAGGCCATGAAATCATTGGACCACCGAGAACTTCCTCCGCAGTGATTGGTTCTCGCATTACTGCGCGAGGATTCAGTGACGCCCACTTGCGAGTGGATACGGCAACCTCTGCCATCTGATCTCGAGTTGTACCATACTCGTGCATGTGACGCACAGCTGAAAGCCCGACCTGACTCACTGCGCCGCCTGGTGCAAACGGGCTATCAAATTGGCCACCGTATGTAGCTGGTCCACCTCCGTCGCTGCCACCACCCATCCCAATACGGCTGCGCGCCATCTCGCCATGGAAGATCATAGCAACATCACAAAAGCCAGCCATCAACGCTACCATCGCATGTTCCACATGCATAATGTAAGACGTGCCTCCGACATATGTTGCGTCTAGATATCGAGGCGTAATCCCTAGATATTCTGATGCAGCCATAATCGAATTTCCACCAGGTCCGCCAGAGAATACTCCATCAACATCTTTTACAGATAATCCCGCCTCATCAAGTGCATTAAGAGCTGCTTCTACACCCAACTCCATTACGCTTTTATGCGGATTAATCCCAATCTGAGATTCTCCAACACCAACCACCGCCACTTTACGAGAAAACTCTTTATAGTCCGGCACAAGTTCGTCCTTTCATAAACACAAATCCCGCTGCCCCGCAGCCAAACTTAAACTGATTCTTGGTCACTCAGTATCAGGGTTCCACAGACGGACATAAATCCAACACCCATGCCGTTTACAAGAGCATGATGTGCATCAGGCACCTGCCTATCCCCAAGGTTGCCTCGCATTTGACGAACACCCTCAATTAGCGGAAAAATCCCGTATGGCCCTGGATGTACATAAGACAGGCCGCCACCATGAGTGTTCATAGGAAAATGGCCACCGGGGGCTGTACCACCATTTGATACAAACTGTCCACTCTCGCCACGCTCACAGAAACCAAGAGCTTCGATCGCCAACATCGGGTTGTACACAAACGCATCATAAATCTCTGCGACATCAATATCTTTTCGATCGACTCCAGCCATCGGAAAAATGCGTTCAGCATTCTTTGCACATGCTTCCCAAAAGGCGAAATCCTTCATTTGACTCGTATTTTCATGTGTCATCGATTCAGCCGATCCAGCGACGTAGACAGGCTTTTGTTTCAAATCTTTTGCGCGCTCAGCAGTGGTAAGAATAACGCATCCACCTGCGTCCATCACAAGACAGCACATTGCCATCGTAAACGGCCATGCCACCATTGGTGCACTTAACACATCATCAATCGTCTGAGGCTCACGCATTACTGCACGCGGGTTCAACGATGCCCACTTCCGGGTAGATACAGCAACCTCTGCCATCTGCTCACGCGTCGTCCCATACTCATGCATGTGACGCACAGCGGAAAGTCCCACTTGTGAAACAGCACCTGTTGGCGCAAAAGGCTCTTCAAGTTGCCCACCATAAGTGGATGGTCGGGGGCCTCCGACGGACGCACCTACGCGGCTACGCGCCATTTCGCCATGAAATATCATTGCGACTTCACACAAACCTGCCATGAGAGCGGCAACAGCGTGCTCTACGAGGATAATGTAAGACGTACCGCCAACAGATGTACTATCCAAATACCGTGGCGTCATACCAAGATACTCGGTCACCGCACCAATTGGGTTTCCACCTGGACCGGCTGAGAAGATCCCATCTACATCCTTAACAGATAATCCCGCATCATCGAGTGCGTTTAAAGCAGCTTCGACTCCCAACTCCATCAAATTCTTGTGAGGTGTGATCCCAATTTGGGATTCTCCTGCACCTACAATCGCGACTTTCCGTGAATAATCTCGAAAATCTTCTGACATGCATCCGCCTCCATACCATCGCTTGGAAGGACTAAATATTATGTAGATGCTATGCGAGCATTCAAGTTGTGTCAAATCTTCTCGAACTGATTCGAAAACGTTAGGACACACCGAAAGCCCAAAGGCAATCAGAATATAACTCACAAAAAAAGTGCAGGCACAATATTATTACTGAACCTGCACTCTAATTCCTATTGTTACCAGGTAATAAAACCTGAAACTTTTATCCGATATTAATTAGCCCACCAATACTCGCAAACAAAGGAGCAAAAACGAGGGATACAACCGCCATCAACTTCAACAAAATGTTTAAAGATGGCCCTGAAGTATCCTTAAAGGGATCCCCCACCGTATCACCCACAACGGTTGCATTATGTGCATCCGTACCTTTGCCTCCAAGATTACCAGCTTCAATGTATTTCTTTGCATTATCCCAAGCACCACCAGCATTCGCCATCGTTACCGCAAGCAAAAAGCCAGCTGTGATTGAACCAACCAGTAAACCTGCCAGAGCAACAGGACCGAGAATGATCCCGATCGCAAGTGGGATAATGACCGCCATCGCACCTGGAACAATCATCTCTTTCAATGCACTTTTAGTGCTGATATCAACCGTCCGTGCATAATCGGGGCGCCCCGTACCTTCCATGATCCCGGGGATCTCTCGAAATTGCCGCCGCACCTCGTTAACAATTTCCATCGCTGCACGACCAACCGCCTGCATTGTTAACGCAGAGAAAATGAATGGCAACATTGCGCCAACAAGTAGGCCTGCAATCACAAGCGGCGAGAGAAGATTAATTTCTTGTCCTTCTGGCAAAGCAACGTTCGCATAGGCTGCGAGCAAGGCAAGAGCCGTCAGAACAGCCGAACCAATCGCAAATCCTTTACCAGTAGCTGCAGTCGTATTCCCAATTGAGTCAAGAGCATCGGTCCGTTCTCGAACGTATTCTTCAAGCTCAGCCTGTTCAGCGATCCCGCCAGCGTTATCAGCAACAGGGCCATATGCATCAGTCGCTAGGGTAATCCCCAAAGTAGCGAGCATACCAACTGCCGCCATTGCTATACCGTAAAGCTCTGCCAACTGATACGACATGAGAATACCTGCTGCAATCAGCAATACAGGAATAACTGAACTTTGCATACCAACTCCAAACCCGGCAATGATAACCGTTGCTGGGCCTGTTTCAGCTGCTTCTGCAATGCTTTGTGTCGGGCGTTTCGTAAAGTTCGTATAGTATTCGGTGACAATTGCAATCAATTCTCCAACAATCAATCCCGTTACAATTGCCCAAAAAATATTCAGACTAAAACCAAGCATGTTAATTACAGCAAACGATGCAATGACTATCAGACCAATAGAGAGGAAGGTTCCCTTCCTAAGAGCCCAAAGCAATCCTTCGATATCTGAGTCCTCACCAGTCCTAACAGCAAAGGTTCCGATAATCGAGCAAACGATACCAACTCCAGATATCAAAATCGGTAAAGCCATATAAGCAACTACTCCAAAACCATCATCAGCAAATTTTGTAGCTGCAACAACCGCAAGTGCCATAGCTGCAATTAATGAACCGACATAAGATTCGAATAAATCTGCCCCCATGCCAGCAACATCACCAACATTATCGCCAACATTATCGGCGATCGTTGCGGGATTTCGTGGGTCATCCTCTGGAATACCAGCTTCGACTTTCCCTACCAAATCTCCGCCGACGTCAGCGGCTTTTGTATAGATTCCCCCACCAACGCGCGCAAATAACGCAATCGAAGAAGCGCCAAAGCTATATCCAACAATGACTGAAGGTATCTTAAGCGCATCATCTGGGAAGATTGAATTGAACAACAAGGCCAGCGCACTCACTCCGAGCAGACCAATTCCAACAACAGTAATTCCCATGACAGCGCCACTCTGGAATGAAACCCGCAGCGCGGCATTTAAACTGTTCACGGCACTTGCAGCAGTTCGAACATTGGCTCGGACGGCAATGCTCATACCTATATAGCCAGCCAAAGCCGACGAGATTGCTCCTAAGAAGTAAGATACCGATGTCCAGGGTATTCCAGCTCCGTGCTCTCTAAAATCGATCGCAATCGCGATCAATATCCCAACAATCACTACAAACACTGCCAAATAAGTATATTCGCGGCGTATAAACGCAGACGCGCCCTCTTGAATTGCGACCGCGATGTCTCGCATTCGATCATTACCCTGATCCGCACTCACCACATTACGTGCCAGATACAAAGCAAAGATGATTGCCAGAACACTCGCTGCAATCCCAAAATATGCGTTCTCCACAGGTAAACCTCCTCGAGACCAGGCCAGCTATACACAGACAGCCACCAGAGAAAAATATACACAGAGTATAAGACCCAGTTCAATAAAACGCAAGTCACCCAATCACCTTATGTATAAAACATTACTCAAACCTGTTTTATGGGAGGGATAACTGTAGCCTAATCCGTTGATAAAATTACATCATTCACGTAGGGTAGGAATATCTTCGCACGCATGGAACAAGCATGGAGGTTCACACGCTATGACTCAAGACGCATTACCAATTGACGATCGCAAAACATATTCTTATACAAAGACAATAACAGAGGATGATATCCAAAGCTTTGCAAGCGCTACTGGCGACAATCAACCGCTCCATTTAGACGATGCAGTCGCAGCAAAGAGTCGCTTCAAGAAAAGAATCGCGCATGGCATGCTAACGGGGAGCATAATATCAACGGTACTAGGCACCGTTGTAGCCCCAGAACATGTCGTAATTTACATGAGTCAGACTCTGCAATTCTTAGCCCCCGTCTATATAGGCGAAACTGTAACAGCCAATCTTACTGTGATTGGGGTGAATGCGCCGCGAAAGCAAGTAACGTTTTCAGCTACCGTGGTCAATCAAGATGGTGTTGAAGTTGCAAAAGGACAAACTGTAGCAATGATTGAAGCGTTCAGCGATTAACGTTCAAAACCTCATCGCATCACGCAAAGATGGCAACAAATAAAAGTGCCGCGTCATATGAAGAAATGCACTTTAACATACGTATGGTTTTAGACTTTCGATTTATCCTTGGTGTTTGTGGTCTGATCTTTCTCGTAACCGGTTGCCAGAATACTTCGCCCGAATCTAAGAGTCCAAAACAAATTGTTGTGCCCACAGAACAACACGCAAAAACAGGAACAGCAACTCCCACTGTTCTCACTCCCCAGAAAGAAGATTTGAGGATAACGGTAGGGCCAAATTCCCATATTAAATACCTAGTGCGAGAGCAATTAGCGAATCGGGACCTACCGAATGATGCTATAGGTGTTTCAAAGGAGCTTTTCGGATTCCTATCACTCAACAAAGATGGATCCATAAAAGACGAGTCTGTTATTTCAGTTGACTTGTCCACATTCAAAAGCGACTCGGCACGAAGGGATCGGTATCTTCAAAGACAAACTTTTGAAATCGATAAATACCCGACTGTTCGGTACGAGATATTGGATGTTAAGGGGCTTCAATGGCCCCTGCCAAATACTGAAAACCTAAGTTTTCAGATCACTGGAGACATGACGCTCCACGGGGAAACACGGACACTAAACTGGGAGGTTCTGGCATCACACTCTGAGGGGAAATTAGCCGGGACAGCAAAAACAAAATTTGCTTTCGATGATTTTAATCTTGATATCCCAAACCTCTTCTTTATCCTTGATGTTGAAAATGAAATTCGCTTAGAGCTCATTTTTGATGCTGCCATAGAGCCATATCAATAAGGGTTTACGATCATTGGCTTTCAAAAACAAGCTCATTTGCAATCGTCCATATTTCATCAGATCGTATACTAACCAAACCTTGAGTTGAACACTTAAAGGAAGAGGCAGCCGTTCCCAAGATAACAGCCTCCCGCAACGTACTTCCCATAAGAATTGCCCCGATACAAGCTGCCGAAAATGTCGCACCCGCAGCACACGTGTCAACAATTCCCAGCCCTTTAGGAGCTTGAACAAAAATTGAGGTATCTCTGGTTGCCGCGAACACACCATGCGAGCCGAAAGTCACCAGAGCAGTCTCTGCCCCAGCATCTATAAGAACACTTGCGATACGTCGTGCATCATCCCATGATGCTTTCTCATCGAGGGTTGCCTGACAAAAAGAGGCATGAGGAACATATTGATCCAAAATTAAATCATTCGAAAATTGCTCTTCAATATTCAGAAAAACTGGGGTGTCATTCTCCCGAGCGTACCCTATCGGGGCAAGAATCGCTTCACCATCATACCAGTCAACATATAGAACATTTGCATTTCCAATGCAAGTAAGATCAGCATTTTTCATGGTGTCTAACAGCAGATCATTACTTTCAGCGAACCATGTCCTTCCACCAGAAGGATCAGATATTACATATTGCCGTGGCGTCGAAAAAGCGTTAGAGAATTTCGTTTCCTGGTTTACCCCACCAGCCTTCAACTGCGTAACAATCTCTTTCCCTGCTTCGTCATCACCCACAGCAGATCCAACAAAATTTGTATTAACTCCAGAAGTCGCCAAAAGCCACGCTACAATTGCCGCATCTTGGAAAACATAGCTTGTAACCGAATTTACCGAAGAACCATGATTCTGTATTGGGTATTCATCAGTTGATATCACTGTCCCCAAAGCAAGCGAACCAAAGCACACAGCTTTCGAGGCTCCAATATTCGTAGAAAAGACGGGCAAAGAAAGATCAGCCATGTGATCAAAACGGCCATCTAAATGCCGTGAAAATCTCCGTGAGCACCATCATCAAATCCACCTGGCATCGTCGGACCCATCATCGGTGAAGGACCAAAACCGGGGACTCCTAGATCATCTTGATGAACATTGTCTGGGCCCATAGGGCCATCGTCCTGGACACCTGACTTGTTTGACCATTCCTTAATCTTTTGAAGACCTTCTGGGTCATCCGGGTCAAGATCATACAACCAATCCATTTGGTCATGACCACTCATCAAATCTTCTTCGGAACGAATGATCGCAAAACCAGATACAAGTTTGACGATATCGGAAGCACCGCAATTCTGACAAGTGGGATCTTCAGGAGCGTCATAAGACCGCACCAAGATGCTAGATCTTGTCCTGCAACTACGACATCCGTATTCGTAAATAGGCATGTTCACCTCTCATCTATCAGAAGAACGCAACTACTGTATCACAAAGAATCCATCGCATAAAAACAACACGACCAAGTTTGAATCGTTTGAATCATACCTGCATTTTCTCAAATTAACGTCTCTTACACGAACTCATAACACAACATATCCGTACTCAAATTATCAAAAACGTTACTTTCGATTCAATGATCATTTTTCTTGAACAAACTGATGCCGAAACGAATCACTTTTGGCACATCACGCATTTTCCCTATGAACTTGGATCGTGAACGTCGTCCACTAGGCACATCTCTCAAACGTTTTATGGCGTCAGACGCATTGCTCAAAATCGGCGATCCATGCGAGGGGAAACATACATCAACATTCAAATCAGCAATACGACTTAACGACTCTTCATACTGTTGCTCGTGAAAAGTTGCTCCCCGTGATGGACGACTAAGCCGATCCGAAGTATGCAAAAACAAATCCCCCACAAACACAGCGTTAAAGCGGGGAAGATAAAAGCACAAACTTCCTGGCGTGTGTCCAGGTGTATGTAGCACTTCTAAACCACCGAGAATAGGCAAAATATCCCCTTCACTTAAAAACCCATCCGGACTCGGACCTTGATGAAATTTCATGTTCCGTTTGCGACGTCTCCCCCGCATCAAGAATTCCGCATCTTCAACATGGCAAAGCACTTTAGCTGTTGTTTGATCACGAACCTGTGCAGCTCCGCCAGAATGATCGACATGATGATGAGTCAGAAGAATTTGCTTCAATCCTGTCGCTTCAAGGCCCACGTCGCCAAAAGACTTGATTATTCTGCGCCCACTAAACGGCAGTCCAGAATCAATAAGGGTTGGCGCAACCACATCATTCAAGAGAAAAACATTTGCTCCACGAACACGATTCAACAAATGAACTTGAGGGAATATTTCCATCCTACTCCACGATCATAAATAACGTTCTATAAAATCCGTGCAACATTGACACGAACCCAAAAGATGATTGTCAGGACTGCCTGTAATCCTCCAAACGAACATCACCACTTTTCCCACCAGTTTTACTCACAAGACGTACATCCTGAATCTTCATTTGTTTATCAAGCCCCTTACACATGTCGTATACCGTCAAAGCTGATACGGCAACCGCCGTAAGAGCTTCCATCTCTGCACCTGTTTTCCCTTTAGTCCGGACGGTGGATTCAATTTCAACAGAGGATGTTTCACTATTCAAAGATAATTTAACCTCCACTGAATCCAGCAACAACGTGTGTGTCAATGGCACTAGACGGTGCGTTTCTTTTGCAGCCATTATTCCGGCAAGCTGTGCAACTGATAACACATCTCCTTTGGGAGTTTTAGAATTATCAATCGCGTCCAAGGTCTTGGCATCCATATCAACACGTCCACGCGCAATGGCCTCGCGCGTCGTTGTTTCCTTGTCACCAATATCTACCATCTGTGGGCCTAATTCAGAATCGACATGTGATAGCTTTTCCAAATTGATTACACCCCTAACCCTCGTGGTGTAATCAATTCTAAGGACCAAGAACCCCTATTACAACCCACTTACACCTCAAACCAAGGCATGATTGCGTAGCGAAAAACACCACAACAAATACACAATTCAAGGGGGGAGACACACTTCCTAAGTTATGTTATGATCCCACGGAATCCATTATCAGGTTGCAATCTCGTTCCGCTTTTTGCGTTTCTAAAGGATTTTCCAGGGTGACACGCATGCGATGCTTGCAGACGATAGAGACGATTCAATTAGTTGAAGAAGCTTGGAGGAGCACGCATGAACATCTATGTAGGGAACCTTTCGTTTTCAGAAACGGAAGCAAGTCTAGAAGCAGCTTTCACCCCCTTTGGTGAAGTGACCTCAGCACGTATCGTTAAAGATCGTGATTCAGGACGCTCACGGGGTTTTGGTTTTGTTGAAATGCCAACACAAACTGAAGCAGAAGCGGCTATAGCAGCGCTAAACGGAACAGAACTCACTGGCCGGGTATTAACAGTAAATGAATCCCGACCCAGAGAAGACAGGGGACCTCGCGGCGGCGGCGGCGGCTTCGGCGGCGGCGGCGGCGGACGCGGCGGCGGCGGCGGACGCTGGTAAACTAAACCTGCCAACAATTGACTTTCGCACAAGATATTCTTGGCCATTGATGCGAAGCGGACGCAAGTGGATTAATAACCAAAAGATACTTAGAACATTTAATTACGAAGGTTGATACAAAAAACGCCGGTGTGATCGTATGAGCACACCGGCGTTTTCATTTATTTCCAAATTATTTACCAAAATGACGAATTGAATCCCTGAAAAACTACGTACGGTCAGACGATGTCAGTCGCTCTAAATCATCATCATGACCTGAAAGTACCAAAATATCCCCCTCTTTGATTCTTTCAAAGCGATCGGGAGCGACAATCACATCATTATTGCCGCGATGAATCATCAAAACACGAAGATTATCAGTACTATTACCAGTACTATTACCAGTAAGACCTATTTCCTCCAGGGTATGCGACACAAACTCCTCCAACGCAACGACTTTTCCAATCCCATAATCCGTAGCGAGTCCAATATAATCTTCTACATATGAGGCCGCGAGACTGTGTGCAATATTTTCCCCTGTATCTTGTTCGGGGAAAATCACGCGGTCTGCACCAACCTTCTTTAAAGTCGCTCCATGCAACTCATCTGTTGCCCGTGCAATCACATGTGGAACTCCCAAATTCTTCAATAAAACAGTAGTCAATAAGCTGGATGACATATCTCGGCCAACAGCGACAACCGCGATATCAAAGTCTCCAACGCCTAATTCTCGTAAAGCTTGCTCGTCCGTTCCATCAGCTTGCGCCGCATCAGTTACGAACTCCGAAATATCTTGAATTTCCTTCTCTTCTCTATCAATAGCGAGAACTTCATGACCAATTTTAGTTGAAGTACGAGCGATACTCTTACCGAAACGCCCTAAACCAAAAACCACAACTTGCTTTCGCATTTTACATACCCTTCACATACAATTTGCTACCCTATTCTAACGCTCTCTTGAGCTCTTCGATATCTCGCTGGATTATGCCGCTGAACAAGCGCGAAAACGATAGTCATTGGGCCTAATCGCCCAACAAACATTGTAAGTATCAAGAAAAGTTTGCTGACAGAGCTCAAATCACCTGTTATTCCAGTTGATAAGCCATTCGTAGAAAACGCGCTTACTGCCTCGAAAAAAACCTCCGTCAAAGTAAAGTCTTCCCAAGCCGCTAAGACAATAATTGTAATGTGAATCCAAATAATTGCGAGCGCCCCAATTGTAAGCGCACGGCGAACCTGATCATCTGGAATCTCACGGCCAAAAACCTCGGTTTTATCACGACCACGCAACACTGCGATGATAGACGCCCCAAGGACCGCGAAGGTGTTCAACTTGATGCCCCCAGCCGTTGAACCAGAGGCTCCCCCTACGAGCATTAATACCATTAAGAAGAACAATGTGTAATCTTGCATTGCGCCAATATCTACGATCGTGAAGCCAGCTGTCCTTGATGCAACTGATAAGAAAAAAGATCCTGCGAAGCGATCACCTATGCCTATTCCACCCATTCCACCAACATTCGTGAATTCACTGAACAGAATAACTACTGTACCAATAACAACGAAACTCAAAGTGGTAACAATCACCAATTTAGTGTCAAGCGTAAAACCGCGAAATCTTCGAATTGTCGTTATATCGCGCATTACTGCATAACTAATCGCACCAAGAAATACCAAAACGCACACTGATAAAAGAATAACTGGATCCTGACTGTATGGCACAAGACTTGTCCCTGTCGTCGTAATATCAAAACCAGCATTGTTAAATGCGGATACAGTTAAAAACAGTGACTGCCAAAATGCAGTTAGAGGATCAAAATATGTAAGCATCCGTGGGAAAACAATTAAAATCCCAATCCCTTCCAAAAGCAAAGCTAGTCCGACAATACGTAAGGCTAACTTATCAATACCACCTAACGACCCTCCTCCAACAGACGTACGCAACAACATTCGCTCTTGCAAAGTTATACGACGGCCAGCTAATACAAAAAGGACAGTAGCACCAGTCATAAACCCTAGGCCTCCAAGTTGGATAAGAACAAGAATTACGGTTTGACCGAAGTAACTCCAATATTCACCTGTGTTCACAACAACTAAACCAGTAACACAAACTGCAGAAGTTGCTGTAAACAAAGCAGTGATGATAGATGTGAACTGTCCATTACGTGACGCAATTGGCAAACAAAGCAGAATCGTTCCAATGAGAATGAGGAGAAGAAATCCATATATCAAAAGAAGTGCTGGTGAAGGAGGTACCCTGCGAACCTTATCTGGTTCAACGTGAAACTGAACAGTCTCACCCCGAGATTGCCGTCGGAGAATTCGATCCCCCAACCGCCGGCGCCTCTGATCTTGCACCGTTAACTCCTTTAATTTATGGATCGACCGCCATTACAATTTACGATAGCAGCCGCGTATTCTAGACGCGGATCATTCTCTATGTCAACACGACACTTGAAATAAGGGGGAGTTAATATTAGCGCTTCACAGTTAAGAAGCCAAATACAAACTACGGCTCGTGGTTAAATAGAAACCAAAAGCATCTTGCAATAAATCCCCTAGCCTTTATGACACCAATTCGTTTGGAAACAACCCGTATAATGAATAGGTCTGATACCACTATAAGAATTGTAGGAAGGATTAATCTTGACAAACTCCGAGTGCCTTTTCTGCCAATTTAGCAATAATGAAATCTCGACGGACAAAATATTTGAGAATGAGCATTGCTTCGTCATCAGAGACATCGAGCCTCAAGCGCCTATCCATCTTCTTGTGATTTCTAAAAAACACATCCCTCGTTTATCTGAAATGAACTCGACAAACATCCTGCTCATAAGCCATATGGCGTCCCAGGCAAGTGAAGCAGCGGAAAAGTTTGGAATCACTAGTAGTGGGTACCGGATACTAATCAACAATGGTCCGGATGCTGGCATGACCATCGCCCATCTCCACATGCACATTTTAGGAGGAAAAAAACTGGGCGCTGGTGGCTAAAACAAATACAAAGGCAGAGCACTTAGGGCCACACAAAGCAGCTCTTGCTTGTTAACTACAATGTATCTTTTTTGGTGGAGGTGAATTTCAAGCGCAAAAGGCCCCTGATATCTTCGACAGCTGTACTAATCACTTTCACACGGGTATCTAAATCTTCTTCCCATTTGACCGGGATATCTGCAACTCGATATCCCTTCTTTTCAGCTAATATCAAAAGTTCGGAATCAAAAAACCAGTTATTATCCTCAATATCAGGCACTAATTGCTGTACAGCTTCTCGTGAAGCAGCCTTGAATCCGCACTGCGCATCGGAAAAACGAGTTTGGAACATTAGCTTTATCAACAGGTTATACGAACGGCTAATAAACTCACGTTTGAATGATCTTTGGGTTTGTGACTCCCTCTGTAAACGAGAACCTGTAGCGACGTCGAACCCACCTTCTGCTATTGAATTTAGTAACAACGGCAGGGCAGACAGATCGGTAGAGAGATCAACGTCCATGTAGCATACAATATCTGCTTCACTCTCTAGCCAGGTTTTCCGTAACGCACGACCCCGACCTTTTTGATCTAGGTGAACGCCAACCACTCGATCGGTGTACAAATCTTCCGATAATCTTTGAGCCACATGCCATGTTTGGTCAACAGATCCATTATCCGCTATTACAACCCTCCAAGAGTAATTTGAAAGGTTTTCTTGGCAAAAAGGTATCAATGTTTTGAGACATGTAGGCAAAGATAGTTCTTCATTGTATACAGGAATAATGATATCGACACTGGTGCTCAAAGCTTTCTTACCTCAAATTCTTATATTTCTGACACGAACGGCTTAGGATTGTGAAGCCCTACAACCCATACAAGATCACCAGTATCTTCTCTGCAAACTATAGGCACTTGATCCCGCCAGCCTCGTGGAATTTTCGCATCAACAAACATATCTTGCACCTTGCGAGAATGCGTGTAAAGTTGAATTCGATCCCCAGGGCGACGAGATCTCACATAAAGCCCCCCAGAGATTTGCTCATTGGTCACGATCCCAGTTAGTGGTCGCGGAAGATATATATCAAGTTCCGTACCCGAAACTCCCCCATGATATGCTCGTAAAATGCCCCCACCGTTAACAATCCGCCCTGAAATTACCCACTCTCCAAAATCATTCTGGCCTGGGATTTCGAGTTGCCCAGGTTCAAGAAAAGGTAATGGGCACGGTGGAATACCAACACTCAAAACGATCTCACCATACAACATCGTCAACACTAACCCACGCGGCAAATTGATCTCACTGCCAGGGGGTTTAAACAAATGCTCTTCCATCAACCGAATATGAGACGAAGCTAGCGGAGCCGGATCTCCAACAAGGCGTTTAGCCAACGTTTGAAAAACACTTGCCCTCAATACGGAGTGGGAAACTTTTAATCCGGGGACATTCATAAAAAATGCTCCATCCCGCTCTGTTACGTTATTGGATAGAACATTCTCTGCCCCAGAATCTACGTAATCCTTCGTTTGATGCGCTATGCTCGCTAAATCGACAACCGCGTTTTTTGCTCCTGAGCGAGCTTTTTCCATACGTGGCAAGAAATCTAACCGAATTCTATTGCGAAGATAAGACAAATCCCCATTTGATTCGTCAATTTTCGGCCGAAAACGCCGAACTTTACAATACTCAACAGCTTCTTGTTTTGAAATGTTCAAAAATGGCCTGACAACCGAAAATCTCGAGTCGTTTTTTTGAGTGAATGCAGTAACTGGTTGGATACCGCTCAACCCAGCCATGCCCGTCCCTCTCATTAGGTGGAGAAGCACTGTCTCCGCCTGGTCATCAACCGTATGAGCAGTGAGAACCGCAGCTGCATCCTCGTTGCCGCAAACGTTCCCAAGAAACCGATATCGCACTTCCCGCGCGGCTTCTTCTAAAGATAATTTCGATTTGTCGCGATATTTTTTTACATCCTCGTGCCCAATGGTAACCTTCAAGCCCAGTCGTTTAGCAACGCCCCTCACATATCTGGCATCCGCATCACTCATCGGACGGAGACCGTGATCCAGGTGCGCGACATGTAAAGAAAGTCCTAAGAGTTCACGAAGTCGTTCCAAAACAAGCAGTAATGCAATAGAATCCGGACCACCAGAAACAGCAACAACCAAATGTGAATTATCGAGATGATGGCGGCGTAGAAAATTAGCAACGATCATTTCAACGGAGCTATATTCATTTAACTCAGACTTCATTACCAGCCACCTTTTTGAGTTAAAACACCGACTATCACAGATCTCAAGACCGCATGACACTTATCAATGACAGCGTTTCACAATACGACAGGATTATAATAATTCAGATGCCTACAACTCTCCCGTACTAAACAATCAACACCAATTACGATCGTCGCTCAACAACTAATTTCTCTATCTTTGTACCTTGCATTTTCGCAACGAGAATGGAAAGATCATTCAACGTCACTAATTCTCCTTCAGCAGGTATGCGGCCAATTTCGTTCAATAGATACCCAGCGACTGTATTGTATTCTCCGTCAGGAATATTCAAACTTAGTGTCTCATTCGCATCATCAACACCCATGATTCCATCTACCTGAAATGCCTTCTCCCCGACAGCGGTCACAGGTTCTCGCAAATCCGCTTCGTCATCAACTGATCCAACGATATTGCCGATCAAAGCCTTCAGGGTAACCAGACCCGTTATCGTACCGTACTCATCAACACCCATCGCGATTTGGATTCTTGACTCGCCCATCTCACGAAACAACTCCCAGGCATCCTTAGTCTCTGGAACGAATACCGGTTCTCTCATAAGATTCGTTATTACACTCACCTCACTAATTTCGTTTGCCGCCCGGGCTCTCAGCACATCTTTCACAGCCAATATGCCAACTACATTATCCGTATCATCTCGATAGACAGGGAATCTCGTGTGAGAATTAGAAAGATAAAGCGAAAGAAATTCAGAGAATGTCGTTCCCTCTTCAATCCAAACAATTTCCCGACGTGGAGTTAACAATTCTAGAAGTTGTCGATCTCCAAAACTAAAGATCCGATCAACAAGCTCCGCTTCCTCTTCTTCAATAACACCTTCGGCAACACCACTCGTTACTAAAATACGTATTTCATCTTCACCCACCACCTGCCGACGAGCGCTATCTGAGCGCAAGGTCAAGAGTCCTAACAAGAAAGTGATTGGGGTAAACACAAAAACAAAAACACGCATCGGATAAACAAATAACATAGCGAGGCGCTCACCATGGCGAAGCGCAATTGTCTTAGGAGTAATTTCTCCAAGAACAAGCAATATAATTGTGACAATAGACGTGGCCACAACTACAGACCACTGAGGCCCTACTAATCTCTCAATCAAAACGGTCATCACAGATGCAAAAGCAATGTTAACCAAATTATTACCCAGCAAAATGGTTGAAAGCAACCGAGCTGGGCGCTCAAGCAGCTTTTCGACCAAACGAGCGCTTTTTGATCCTGAACCGACAAGCTGCTGAAGGCGAATTTTTTGAAACGAAAGAAATGCCGTTTCCGAACTAGCAAAAAACGCCGACCCAGCAACTAACAGCAGTAAAAAGGATAATGTGAGGAAGCTAATATCTTGCGTCAATTTCTCAATCTCCTATGAGAATATCCACGCAAATCGCAATCTCGGTACCGCATATTACCAAAAAACCTTTAGACTGAAATCATGACTACTCAAATGATCGGGCAGAATCAAAGCTTATAGGACTATTTTTACGTTTAATTAGCGTCAACAATTCTAAATCTAGAATCCATCAACAATTAAAGAGACTAAGCAGTGCCAACTTCAAAATCTTTCAGTTCGAATGCTCCATTCTATAACGCTATATAAGCTTCTGTAGTATGATACACCAACCTGCTTGAGGAGGAGCGATATAGTTTATGGCGGATACGAACATACAAGATTCAAATTCAGAAGAAAATTTGGACCAAAAAAATGATGCTGAAAATGAAGTTGCGACAGCAGCTTTAAACGATTCAGATTCAGTGAAAGAAATAGCTGACGAGACTGTAACACCAAACCCATCAGAGGTTACCGATCAAGAGCCTACGGCAGCGGAAAGCGCGGGCGTTACCAACGGTACTGAGCCTCCGGTCCCTAACGTTTCAAACCAAGTAGCACAAGAATCACCAGTTAAAGAAACCAAAGATCCTGCAGATCAAATGACGCAGGAAAGCATGGAACCGGAACCGGTAACAATGAAATCACTTCTTGAAGCCGGCGTTCACTTTGGTCATCAGACGAGAAGATGGCACCCAAGAATGCGTCAGTATATATTCACAGAGCGCAATGGCATCCATATCCTCGATCTACAACAAACATTACAAATGCTTGAGGATGCTGGCCGTTTTATTGAAGGAACAGCCGCATCAGGGAAAAAAATTCTGTTTGTGGGAACAAAAAAACAAGCTCAAGAAACCATCGCGAGCGAAGCAATTAGAAGTGACATGTTGTATATCAATCAAAGGTGGTTGGGAGGGACCCTAACCAATTTTCGCACTTTGCGCAGCCGAATCGACTACTTGACCAGCCTCGAAGAACAAAAAGAGCAAGGCGTCTTCGAAAACCTCGCTAAGAAAGAAGGGCTTAAACTTGAAGACCGGATCAAAAAGCTGAACAAATTTTTTGGTGGTATTCGAGAAATGAAAACAGTGCCAGGAGCCATTTTCGTCGTCGACCCCGTTAAGGAAAGAATAGCAGTAGATGAGGCTCGTAAGGTTGGAATTCCAATTGTTGCGATAGCAGACACTGATTGCAACGTGGATTTAATTGATTATCCAATTCCAGGAAATGATGACGCAATAAGATCAGTACGCCTGATTACTGGATACATCGCAACCGCCGCTTTGACCGGAAGCAATTCCCAATCAGAAGGAAGTGATCAAGTCGAAGAGCCGGTCACAGAAAATGCCGTGCCAACAGCCTAGGCTAGAAATCGCTGTTGCAGTACCTTTTGTGTCAAAAAACAACTGAATTTACCCCCGGTAAAAACACACCCGAACTAGACATATAGTAACCTTCAAAAAAAAGGTGCTTGGATCAGGGAAATAGAATCTTTGGTTACCGATGTGTATCAATTAACATGAAATGTGTTACACGTTTAAACTGTGGAAATATAATACCCATTGATTATAGAATGCCAAGCGAAACTAAAAGCATCGAAATCTTTATTAGAAAAGATCGCTCGACGTCAATTGCATTAATGATTGACAGAGAGAGCATAATATTGCCACATTGTATATCAGCTAAATGAGGTTGACCAAACAACAAGAGAAGACAGAAAAATATAGATAATTGTCACGAGAGGGGAAAGATATAGTTGTCGATAGATAAAGAATTGATCATGGAGTTACGACAGCGGACAGGCGCAGGAATCATGGATTCGAAGCGCGCTCTTGAAGATTCAGGCGGTGACTTAGCATCGGCGGAAGCAGCACTGGCTCAAAAAGGGCTAGCAGCTGCAGCAAAACGATCCGGACGTGAGGCTAACCAAGGCGTAATCGAACCCTACATCCATGGTGGGGGGCGGATTGGCGCTATCATCGAACTGAATTGTGAAACAGATTTTGTAGCCCGTACACCTGAATTCCGTGATCTTGCACACGATATCGCGATGCAAGTCGTCTCAATGTCACCAACCCTAGTGGGAGACGAAGAGAATAGTCCTGAAATAGTGGGTGATAACGGGGAGGAAATTCGCTTGCTACACCAAAAATTCGTTAAGGATGAAAGTAAAACCATCCAAGATCTTGTCACTGAAACAGCCGCCAAACTTGGCGAGAATATAAAGGTCAAAAGGTTTTCCCGTTTTGAGCTAGGTACATAAAGAGGCATTTGTGGCTACCACAAAATATAACCGTGCACTACTAAAAATCAGCGGTGAATCTCTAGCAGGCGATCGTGGCTTTGGTATTGACCCGACCGCACTACAATTTGTAGCTGGGCAAATCAAAAAAGCTTGGTTTCTTGGCGTTCAATTAGGGGTTGTAGTCGGTGGGGGGAATTTTTGGCGAGGGGTAGAGGCGCAAGAAGAGGGCATGGAGCGTGCCACCGCAGATCATGCGGGAATGCTAGCAACAATCATGAACTCATTAGCACTACAGGATGCTCTCGAAAAAATCGGTGTTGTTACTAGAACCCAAACCGCCTTAGAAGTAACCGCTGTCGCAGAGCCATACATTCGTCGTCGCGCTATACGCCATATGGAAAAAGGGCGAATCGTTTTATTTGCCGCAGGCACAGGAAGTCCATACGTAACTACTGATACTGCGGCTGCACTACGCGGCGTGGAGATGGGAGTAGATTTACTACTGATGTCAAAAAACGCAGTCGACGGCGTATACGATAAAGATCCAAAAACTGATCCAACCGCCAAAAAATTCGACCAGCTAACTTATATTGACGCATTGAATCGACGTCTAAATGTTATGGATGCGACAGCTCTCTCCTTTTGCATGGATAATGATCTCCCAATCATTGTCTTTGATCTGTATAATCCTGACGTTATAGAACGCATCCTCTCCGGTGAAAACGCAGGAACTCTAGTTCACAACGGAAAGAACGATAGTGATGCTAAAGAGATTCAAGGAGGTACCTAAATGGCAAAGGTTGATGACGTGCAAGCAGATGGACAGAGGCGAATGAATGGAGCCATTGAAAATCTCCAGCGTGAACTAACTACAATAAGTACGGGACGCGCTAGCACAGCTCTTGTTGAAAATATCTCTGTTGACTACTACGGATCTTCAATGCCACTCAACCAAATAGCATCAATCACGGTGCCCGAAGCACGTATGATCATCATTCAACCATGGGATAAGGGCGCATTTGAACCAATTGAAAAAAGTATCTTGAAAGCGGATCTCGGATTAAATCCCGCGAGCGATGGCGCAGTTATACGTCTCGCGATCCCAGCTCTGAATGAGGATCGTCGAAAGGAAATGGCGAAACAAATCAACAAATTCATCGAGAATGATAAAGTAGCGATTCGTAATGTACGTAGAGATATTATTGACCAAATCAAAAAACTTACCAAAGACAAAGAAATTTCCCAAGACGATGAAAGACGAATACAAGAGAGCTTACAGAAATTGACTGATCAAATGATTGCCAAGGCCGAAACAATTGGCAAAGCGAAGGAAGCTGAGGTTTTGGAGGTATAACCTGTCTAATCACGCCACAAATTCTCCACCTAGCGATATACCAAAGCACGTAGCCGTCATCATGGATGGCAACGGCCGCTGGGCCAAACACAAAGGTCAACATCGTGCGAAGGGACATGAAGCGGGAGCTGAAAACATTCGTGAGGTCGCTCAAGCATTTCGCGAAAAGGGCGTTGATTATCTAACCTTATACGCGTTTTCAACCGAAAATTGGCACCGACCACGCCAAGAAATTACCAGCCTACTTTCTATTTTAAGTGCCGCAGTGGATAAACAAGCTGAAGCGCTACATCGTGATGATGTACGACTTCTTCATATCGGACGCCTTGACAGAATATCGCGAATCTTACGACGCAAAATAGAAAACATCATCAAAATGACCGAACGCAACAATGGACTTACCCTTGTCCTGGCATTCGATTATGGCGGGCGTTCAGAAATAATTGAAGCTATACGCAAGATCGTCAATGATGGACAGGACGCAGAAAATATTGACGAAACCACATTAGAAAAATTCCTTTACACCTCACAAATACCAGAACCTGATTTAATTATCCGTACAGCAGGCGAAATGAGATTAAGCAATTTTCTTATTTGGCAATCTGCCTATAGCGAGTATTACGCCACCGAAACTCTTTGGCCTGATTTCAATAAGAATGAGGTCCAAAAAGCGTTGAATGAATACAAGCAAAGACATCGAAGTTTCGGTAAAATAGAACACGATATTTCAGACTTTTAGGAGCGGATGGGAATTCACGTGTCCTCAGTAATGACGCAACGAATTATCACGGCCTTAATAGGCCTTCCGATCCTCCTCTTCACAATCTGGATGGGGGGACTGTGGTTTTTGGCAGTAGTGATCGCTGCTACAGCTGTCGCCAGTTGGGAATTTTACCAACTAGCGGACAAGGCAAGCGGTGCTCGCCCCCTTCACTGGCTCGGCATACTATTAAGCATCCTCATAATTTGTAACGCTAGTGCAGCCCTAGAAGAAATCTTGATTGGGATTGGCATACCTGTTCTTCCTGGCTCTGCGATCATCGCCAGCGCAACAGTCCTCCCTTTAATCCTATTTATCATCAAAAGACCCAGCAATCCACTTAATGCCTGGTCAACAACCGTGGCTGGAGTGCTGTACGTTGGCTTTCTTACAAGCCATGCTGTCCTGCTACGTGATTTGGATAATGGCCGAGATTGGTTACTATTTGCCCTATTAGTCACATTCGCAACAGACACGTTCGCATTCCTAATAGGAAGACAGTTCGGACGCCACGCCTTAGCACCCGCTCTCAGCCCTAACAAAACATGGGAAGGGTCAATTGCTGGAATCATCAGCGCATCCTTAGCTTCATTCCTGTTGTATTTTTGGTTACCCCTAGACGCCCCTATTTGGCTCATTGTTGGTTTAGGTGGAGCCATTTCAGTAACTGGACAACTCGGGGATTTAGTTGAATCGATGCTGAAACGCAGAGCTGGAATTAGCGACGCAGGAAGATTCCTGCCCGGTCACGGTGGCGTGTTGGACAGACTCGATTCGATCGTATTCACGTTACCACTAATATATTATTTCATCGGCTTCTTCCTGTAATGAAAGGAGTTGTAATTCTCGGATCAACTGGATCTGTCGGCCGTCAAACACTCGAAGTAATCCGATCTTTTGACAAAAAGTTTCATCTAGTCGGTCTCACTGCAAAAAAGAACCATCAGGAACTATCAAAACAGGTTCAAGAATTCAATCCACCATTTGCCGCTCTAACCAACGAAGCGAAAGAGGAAATTGGGGCAGCCTCTTGGATCGCACCAAATGACCTTGTGAAAAAGCCTGAAGTCGACATTGTAATTGTTGCAATACCCGGGTTAGAAGGTCTCCTACCTACTTTGACTGCAATTTCCCACGGAAAAACTGTCGCTTTGGCGAGCAAAGAAATATTGGTTGTGGCCGGACAAATAATAACTGAAGAGACTCTACGTTCGAACGCAAACATCTTGCCCTTAGATTCCGAACATAGCGCCATTTGGCAATGTTTAGCCGGAGAGGAAGGAAGCGACATTCGCCGGCTCATATTAACAGCTTCTGGTGGTCCATTCCGTCAATCAAAACCTGGTGATATGCTCGGAATCACTCCAAAGCAAGCGTTAGCACATCCAACGTGGAGAATGGGACCAAAAGTGACGATTGACTCCGCAACACTTATGAATAAAGGATTCGAAGTGTTAGAAGCTCACTGGCTATATAACATCCCATACGAAAAAATCGATGTGATCGTGCATCCAGAAAGCATCATACACTCACTAGTTGAATTTGAAGATAAGTCGATTAAGGCACAACTTAGTTATCCCGACATGCGCTTGCCCATTCAATATGCCTTGTCTTACCCAGAGAGATGGACGAACGAGAGTATGGACGCTTTAGATTTGATAAAAATCTCCACACTAACCTTTGAAAAGGTAGATGAAGAGCGTTTCCCATGCTTTCGCTTAGCACGGCAGGCCGGAGAAATGGGCGCAACATTTCCCGCGGTGCTCCAATCCGCTGATGAAATCGCCGTAGAATTGTTTTTAGAAGGAAAACTAGATTTACCAACCATTCCTGAGTACGTAAAAGCAGCCCTAGAGGCACATAGCCCGAAAGAAAACCCTGCAATAGAAGACATTCTTGAAGCGGACAAGTGGGCCCGATCATATGTGCTGGAACAGCACGATAACACAGCATAATGGCAATCATTTCTTTTTTCCTGATAATTTCTTGTTTGATTCTGATTCATGAATTAGGGCATTTTTTTTCCGCACGATGGTTAAATGTACCGGTACATGAACTTGGTATTGGCTTCCCTCCAAGAATCTTTTCTTTCAAAAAAGGGAACACGTTATATTCCCTCAATCTGTTTTTCATTGGAGGGTTTGTCCGTCTCCGTGGTGAGGAAGACCCGAATATCCCAAATGGATTCGCAAACCAAAATATTTTCAAACGAGCTTTCATAATTTCGTCGGGATCTTTAGTAAACCTCGCCTTGCCAATTCTCTTGTTTACTATCATTGCGGTTATACCCAAACACATTATTATCGGTGATATCACTATTCAAGAGGTTGCTTCAGGATCACCCGCCGATGTTTCAGGATTGCAAATTAATGACCATATCGTGGCAATCAATGGCAAGAGAATCAAAACAATTCACGATGTTTCGACATCAATTTTGGAGAATCCTAATAAGCCAATCATTGTTATTGTGAACCGAAGCGGTGAAAACATAGAGACAAATCTTGTACCTCGCCGCCTGCCCCCTGAAGGAGAAGGTCCCACTGGAATTAGAATCACAATCAAAAATCCAAAACCACATCGAGTGCAAGATCCCCTATGGAAAGCACCTATCACTGGCTTCACACGAACGCTGAATACGATCAATTTGATTGGCTCTGAAATTGGGCGTTGGATTACTGGTGATTCTACTCCCGAACTTACAGGACCAATAGGAATTGCACGCTTAACCGGAGATGTAGCGAAATCAGGAATCATTCCGTTATTGGAACTTACAGCACTCCTAAGTCTTAACCTTGGAATCATTAATCTTTTACCAATACCTATGTTAGATGGAGGGAAATTGTTTTTTCTTGCAATTGAATTTGGTAGAAAAGGACGCCGCATTTCACCGAAAAGGGAGAGTCTGGTACACTTCCTTGGGTTAGTACTGCTCGTTAGTATTTTGATTATGGTCAGCTATAATGACCTCATAAAATTATTCTCTGGAGAGGAAGCTATTCGATGATCTCAACAAGGAGAAATAGCAAAAAAATATGGGTCGGGGATGTTCCAATTGGAGGCGATTCTCCGATAACAGTTCAGTCAATGACAAAAACGGATACGCGTGACGTTAATGCGACCGTTAATCAAATTCACGCATTAGAAGATGCCGGGTGTGAAATCATACGTAGCGCAGTTCCAGATTTGGAAGCTGCCGAAGCTCTTGAAAGCATTAAGAAGCGCATCAATATCCCAATTATCGCCGACATTCACTTCCACTATAAGCTAGCCCTCCAAGCGATCGAAAGTGGGGTAGATGGACTGCGGCTTAATCCAGGAAATATCCGTGATAGAGAGAAAGTGCAGTTAATAACTCAAGCAGCGAAAGAACGCCAAATCCCGATCCGTGTAGGCGTGAATTTTGGAAGCCTGCCACCTGTGGGAGGCATAGGAATCACCGGAGCATCTTCACGTGTTTTGGACGGCGTCAATAAACTCTCGAAAGAAGGCCAAGAAGAGGGCGAAACAGGAACTGTTGTTGACCATATGATCAAAACAGCGTTATGGGAAATAGGGATCCTTGAAGAGCTTGATTTTGACCTAATAAAGATCTCTATGAAGGCTTTCGATGTACCAACCACGGTTGAAGCATACAGCCGACTAGCAGAACTTATCCCATATCCCTTACACCTAGGAATCACTGAAGCAGGAACAGTTGCAGCAGGCTCGATCCGTAGTGCTGTTGGCCTAGGGATCATCCTAAGTATGGGTATTGGCGATACTATTCGCGTGTCTCTCGCAGGTGATCCTGTAAATGAAGTTGAAGCCGGATATGACATTTTGAAATCACTGAACTTACGGCAAAAGGGCGTAACATTAATTGCATGCCCCAGTTGCGGACGTGCTGATGTAGACATCATAAAATGGTCAAATCTTGTTGATGAAGCTCTGAAAAAAACGAAGAAAGAAGGTTTAAAGATTGCGGTTATGGGATGTGAGGTCAATGGCCCAGGCGAGGCGAAAGATGCAGATATAGGGCTAGCCGCTGGAGCCGGGAGAGGTCTGATTTTTCGGAAAGGCCAAAAGGTACGAGTAATACCTGAAGAAGAATTCCTAACCGCCCTCATCGAAGAAATCGAAAAGGTCTAAAAACACACCAATCACTGTTGAGTACAACAATCAGAAAAATGGAGTTGTTTCTTCATTTCAAAACAAACATCTTGCTGCAAAGAATCTTCTTTGAAATCATTTAACCGCTACACTAGATAATCCGATGCCAGACAACAATTTCACGGGACCCAAAAAGGCACAGTATGTTGAAGAGATGTTTGATCGCATATCTCAACGCTACGACCTTCTCAATACCATCATGTCCGGCGGAAGACACAAGCGATGGAAAGAAATTGCTGCACAAGCAGTCGCTAAAGATCTCAAGGGAATCGCCCTCGACGTTGCAACAGGAACAGGGGACATAGCATTTTCTCTAGCAAAACAACCAAACATCACTAAAGTCACGGGCATTGATTTTTCCAATTCCATGCTAATCATAGCGACACAAAAGGCATCTGAGTATCCTAAAAACGATATCGAATTCACGCGAGCAGATGCATTATCACTGCCGTTCCCTGACAACTCATTCATTTGTGCAACCACTGGCTTCAGCTTAAGAAACGTAACTGACATTCCTACCTGCTTGAGCGAAATGGCACGGGTTGTAAAACCAGGAGGTCGCATAGCTATTCTAGAATTCACACCATTATTGGGTACAGGATTTTTCCCAAAACTCTTTAACATCTATTTCCATCAACTAGTTCCGATGATAGGACAATTGGTGGCAAGGGATAAAGCAGCCTATACATATTTGCCAGACTCAGTCGAAAGATTCGTTACAGCACCTGAACTAAAGACCTTAATGGTGGACTGTGGCCTAGTAAACGTAAATTTCAGACATTTTGGACTCAAAACAGTTGCACTACACACTGGTGAGATCCCAACAACTTAATTCTTATTCGAAAGCCATTAAAACTTGAAAGAAAGAAGTGGGCCAATCAAATATACAAATTTACTTTTTAACGTAACTGACGAAGGTATCGCAATAGTAACGCTGAATCATCCCGAAAAACTCAATGCTCTTAACGATCTGTTACTTGAAAGTTTGAACAACGTTTTGGACAAGATAAACGCTGACGACAACGTCCGGGTCGTTCTTCTACTTGGAGCTGGCAAAAGTTTTTCTACTGGATTTGATATCTCGCCAGGACAAAAAAGCAAAGAAGCAACTGAAACTCAACAATGGGAAGAGATGAATTTTGCCGCTAAAGTGGTAACAAGAATTCGTGATCTTCCCCAGCCCACATTGGCTGCAGTCCAAGGATATTGCTTAGGAGCTGGCCACACATTGGCTCATAGTTGTGATTTGATTATCGCTGGCGAAGACGCAAAATTTGGAGAACCAGAAATTCGACATGTAGCACCAACTCCCGCTCCCATCCTTCCATTCGTGATGCCAATGAGGCAAGCATATTGGCTTTACTACACCGGAGATACAATAAACGCAAAAACTGCTTTAGAACTAAGCATGATAAATCGTGTCGTCCCGACAGATCGGCTGGAAGATGAATCGTTAAAAGTAGCTAAACGTATCGCTACAGTTCCACCATTCGCTTCCCAAATGATGAAGAAAAGTATCCAAGTAGCGTATAACAATATGGGATATTCAAAGACCCTTGAAGACCACTTAATGATTCGCCAAATTCAAACACTTACTCCTGATGTAACGGAGCGAGAAATGTTAACGGAAATCCGCGAAACACAAGGATTCCAGGCGTTCTTAGACGCCCGTGATGGGCCGTTTAATGACGACGTGTCCTCCGAACCACCTAATCAAGAAGCCGAATAGGCTCTCCATCTTTGTTAGTAGTGCAGGCAATTGATCTAGTTTGGAGCCCAAAAATCTCGCTCTCTTCCTTCAATCTCATTTTGTTGATCTGGCCCAACACCTAGGCCACCACTCTGTACATCAACCATGGTTTGCGCAACCAATCCACCATACCCTTCCGCTCCAATCCGCTGGTTAAGCGGTACCACAACATCTTCCAATATGTAATTCGTTTCCGTTGTATTCATCAACGTTCCGCGTTCACGCGTTGTCACCCCGTCAGATCGAACATCCACTACCATTGTTGACAAATTCAATCGACGCCTCGGTCCTCCACTCCTAGTTTCCACCAGAAGAAAAATATAATCTGGGGGGTACTGGCTTGGGATATACCATTCCTCACCATTTAAAACGTAATTTTCACCGTCTAAAGCTGCTACAGAGGATCGTGTAGCTATATCAGCTGTCCCACGATTTTCTCCAATATTATGCGCAACCGTTATTCCGCCACGAAGAGTGCGCGCAAGCCAAAGGCCTTTCTGTTCTTCCGTACCCCACACACGGACAGCTGTAAGCCAAGTTGGGTGCAATGGAAACCGTGGCAAACGATAGCTGCGTAATTCTTCTTGAACAATTGCAGCAGCAGCAGGGGGCAAATTAGCGCCACCAAAATACACTGGCCAACCTGGGGCAAGCCATCCTTTTACACCCATTTTCTGCCGAAGTCCGATAACCCAATCGCGTTGATCTTTGGTCAAATCAGCATCACGTTGAGGGAATTGCAAATCCTCAGGAACATTCTCCCTGAGCCATTCCCGAACTTGAGATCTCAACATATTCAGATCAAAATCTGGTGTCGACATTTATATATATTACTCGCCAAAGAACCTTACAATTAATAATAATAACTATGACTGTACCATCATGACTTTGCCAACTTCCAAGAACAAATGTCAAGTGTAATGCGATTTCGCGATCCATCTAATATTTCGATGAACTGGTCTAACGAAACGTTCAATTTCCCTGACAGCAATGAATCAGGCTAGAATAATATTGATTTGACCATGCCAATTGGCAGAAACTATCATGATACTGAAGGAACAAAGCAGAGGAAAAAAAATTGCAAGAGCAACTGGACGATATTAGACGTAAAGCGCTGGACGAATTGGCGCAAATTTCCAATGTTGGCGACCTAGACGAATGGCGTGTGAATCACCTCGGGCGAAATGGTTCACTGACAACGGTTCTGCGTCAGGTTGGAAGCCTCGCTCCGGACGAGCGTAAGG
The DNA here is from genome assembly GCA_009392005.1 of SAR202 cluster bacterium. Classification (GTDB taxonomy): domain Bacteria; phylum Chloroflexota; class Dehalococcoidia; order UBA6926; family VFHL01; genus VFHL01. Next base: position 227,698 of record VFHL01000001.1, on the reverse strand, counting down.
AAGCCGGGGCCAATGGAAACAAGACAAAAACTCTTTTAGAAACTAGCCTCGAAAAACGTACCGAAGAAATAACGAATCTAGTGTTAGAGGAAAAACTCAAAAACGACCGAATAGATGTCACACTGCCAGGCACACCCCTGATGCAAGGGCGCATGCATCCAACAATGCAAACGATTCAGGAGATCACGAATGCTTTTGTAGCGATGGGATTCCAAATTCTTGAGGGACCCGAAGTGGAGTGGGACTATTACAATTTTGAAGCGCTGAACATCCCTCCGGGACATCCTGCCCGTGACATGTGGAACACCTTCTGGGTTGATTATGAAGACAAAGACGGCAACAGGCCTATGCTTCTACGTACTCATACTTCACCCATGCAAGTACGAACCATGGAGAACCGAGAACCTCCAGTTCGAGTTGTAATCCCAGGGCGTTGTTACCGCTACGAAGCTACTGATGCCACCCATGAATCATCTTTTTTTCAAATTGAAGGGCTCACAGTTGGTGAAGGAATAACCTTCGCTGACCTTAAGGGAACGTTGTATGAATTTGCGCGCCGGATATTTGGAATGGATCGCCAGATACGATTCCGATGTGATTATTTCCCATTTGTTGAACCTGGAGTTGATATGTCCATCGATTGTTTCAATTGCCAAGGGAAAGGCTGTCGCGTTTGCAGCTCAACAGGTTGGATTGAAATTATGGGTGCAGGGATGGTACATCCCGAAGTACTACGACGAGTAGGGTATGATCCGGAGAAATATACTGGATTTGCCTTCGGTATGGGCCCCGAACGTATTGCTATGTTACGTCATGGTATAGAAGACATACGCCTATTTTATTCAAACGACATCCGTTTCTTACAACAATTCTGACGCATGAAATAGCAACCAAAAATCAAAACACAATTACTACTAGACGAATCAAATTGCATTTCAACAAATATCTTTCCAAAAAGGAGCATTCCCATGACCATGGCACGAGCTAATCAACGTTGCGTCAATTGCAACAATCTTGTGAACTATGAAGGGCACGATGACCATAAAACATCGCTTACTCGTCATCGATTCCATTGCCACACTTGTGGACGAGTGTATATATTGCAATCAACGGGACACAAAATGCCGACTTTTGATATCAAAGAGCATCATGAAACCGAAGTAGAAGAAGAAGAGGCATCTCACTAATGCGGGTTTCACTAAAATGGTTGAAGGAATATGTGGATTTTGATTTGGCTGCGGAAGATCTTGCTCATAGACTCACGATGGCTGGAATCGAAGTAGGATCAATCGAGCAAATTGGCCAAGATTGGGAGAATGTGTATGTGGGGCACGTCACCTCAGTAGACACACATCCAAATGCAGATAGATTACGCCTAGCAACGGTAGACTTAGGTGAAGAAAAAATCACAGTTGTTTGCGGTGCACCAAATATTGCTCCAAAACAGAACATAGCTTTCGCTAAGATTGGAGCCCTACTTACCGATTCCGATACTGGTGAAAAAAGTCGTTTGAAAGCAGCACGGATTCGAGGAATCCAGTCAGAAGGAATGGTCTGTTCAGAACGTGAACTAGGGCTAGGGGAGGACCATTCTGGCATTCTGGTATTGCCAGAAGACGCGCCCATTGGAATACCATTGGAAACGTACATGGGAGACATTATTCTTGACTTGGACGTAACGCCTAACCGACCCGACTGCTTTGGGATGCTTGGGATAGCATGGGAAGTTGCTGCAATCACTGGGAACCCAGTCAATGTGCCCAAAAACGCTTTCGCAGAAACCGATACCCCAATATCTAAACGAGTCTCCGTGGACATCATGGATCCTGATCTTTGCCTGCGCTATACAGCAACCTTGATCGACGACCTCAAAATCGGACCATCACCAGTGTGGATGCAACAGCGACTCATCGCCGCTGGATTTCGACCAATTAACAACCTCGTAGATATAACCAATTATGTCATGATGGAATATGGACAACCTCTCCACGCTTTTGATTTCTCGACTCTGACCGGAGGGAAAGTGATTGTACGTCGTGGAAAAACAAACGAGCCAATGACCACTCTAGATGGCGAAGAACGTACTTTATCAACAGATGACCTCATCATTGCAGATGCAGAACATCCGGTTGGACTAGCAGGTATTATTGGTGGCGGACCTAGTGAAGTTACAGAAACTACCACGTCAGTTTTGCTAGAGTCGGCAACATTCGCACACACTGCGATACGACGCACATCATCAATGCAACGGGTGCGCACTGAGGCATCACTTCGCTTTGAAAAAGGTTTGAATCCCGAGTTGTCGATACAGGCTCTTCGCCGCGCCACAGAACTCTTCGTAAATTTAGCAGATGGCAAACCTGCGAAAGGATACATTGACGAATACCCTGGCATGGTAACAATCGAGCCTATTCAGCTAGGCAAGAACCACATTAAACGAGTTTTAGGAATCGAAATATCAATCGAAGAAGCACTATCAATTTTCACACGATTAGGTTTACAAGCGAGCACAACAAATCCAGAAACTATCGAAGTAAAACCTCCTTTTTGGCGATCGGATCTGGCAATCCCAGAGGACTTAATCGAAGAATTAGCTCGAACAATTGGCTACGATGTGATCCCAATAACACTACCCATTAGTCCGTTTCCATCGCATGAGCCAGATCCCATGGGTGATCTAAAAAATCAAATCAGACACTTAATGATCGGTGCAGGATTGCAAGAAATCATCACCTATTCTCTAGTGAGTGAAGAGATGCTGAATCTCACCGCGCCAGAAAATCTTTTTACCCCCGTGAGAATCTGGAATCCTCAGTCTGAAGAGCAAGAATATTTACGAACCACTCTGAGAGCAAACTTGTTGAAAACGTTTTCTTTGAATCAACGAAATGTTGAGAGCGGATTGAAACTTTTTGAAATCGGCCGTATCTACGGCAAGCGCGATAACGAATTACCCGAAGAACGAGAAATCCTTGCAGCCATACTAGGGGGTCAACGATCTGAATTATCATGGCAGGGTGAAGACCGTGATATTGATTTTTTTGACGCGAAAGGACTGCTTGAACATATCCTCGGGCACTTCAATATTGTCGCAACATTTGAAGCGGCACAAGACCCTGTTTTCCATCCAGGACGTTCTGCTGTAATCATCGTCGAGAACACACCTGTCGGCCATCTCGCAGAAATGCACCCGAATTTGAATAAAAAATTCGAAATCGATACTGAGCCTGTGGCTTACTTTGAACTGGATATTGAAGCCATTCTCCCTCATATTCATGATGGGAACTATCAACCAGCTACCCGTTTCCCAGCGGTAGTTCGCGATTTATCATTCATTGTCGATACGGAAACTCCATCTGGATCTATCCATGAAATGATCCGCACATTCCCCTCAGTAGTTAGCGTAGTTCTATTCGATATCTATAGTGGTGACCAAATACCTTCCGGGAAAAAATCATGTGCCTTCCGAGTCATGTACCAAAATCCTACTCGCACCCTCACAGATGATGAAGTTGATATCGCACAAAGACAATTGCTAGAGAAATTACAGCGGGAGATTGGCGCAACATTAAGAGACTAAAGTAGCCCTAACCAGAAAAACCAACGGAATAGTGGAGGTTCCTATGATGCGTGTTGAGGAAGCTCTCAAGGAAGTATTGAACCCAATTACATCCTTGGAACCAACAAACATGGCGATAGGTGACACGCTTAACCTAGTGCTTGCTCAAACCGTGAAAGCACCGATGGATTTACCCCGCTGGGACAACTCGGGAATGGATGGTTATGCTGTCCGTGCATCCGACATAGTTGGAGCCTCCAAGAACAACCCAAAGACGTTGCCAGTCATTGGAGAAATCGCGGCAGGATCATTCCCTGGAATCAAACTAGATCCAAAAACTGCCATCCGAATCATGACAGGAGCACCTATACCCGTGGGTGCAGACACGATCGTTCGCTTTGAAGATACCGACGAAGAACATCGGCAGAAGAATCAAGAACCGTTAACATCTATTTCAATCTTAAAAGAAACTCCTAACGGTGAAGCGATCCGGGAACAAGGCGAAGATATCAAGAAAGACGATACTGTTTTCAAACATGGAACGCCAATTAACCCAGGAATCATTGGTGTATTAGCCTCTCTTGGTTTGGCGCATACGAATGTAGTGCGAAGGCCCAGAGTCGCAATTCTCTCGACAGGAGATGAAATTGTTCAACCCGGGAAAACTCTCGGAGCAGGTCAAATTTTTGATAGTAATTCACATAGCCTTGCCGCATTAATCAACAATTTGGGTGCACAGCCTGAAATGATAGGCATCGCAAAGGATACAGTAGAAGATTTATCGGAGAAAATTGCTGCTGCCCGCGAATACGACCTCGTTCTTACATCTGCAGGTGTGTCATTAGGATATTATGACATTGTAAAAGAGGTCTTGAAGCAATATGGAGATTTGTCGCTCTGGACTGTGCGCATGCGCCCAGGAAAACCCGTCGCATTCGGAATGTTAAAAGGCACCCCTGATGACCCATGGGAAAAGACCATTCCACTCATAGGTCTGCCAGGAAATCCGGTGTCAGCGATGGTAGTTTTCTATATTTTAGCGAGGCCTGCTATATTAAAAATGATGGGTTACACAAAATGGGATTTACCTTCTGTCGAAGCGATACTTGAAGATCCAATTGTCAACTTTGACCAGCGACGTACTTACGCGAGAGCCTTGGTGGAAAAGAAAAACGGGATTTACCATGCTAGATTAGCGGGGCCACAGGGATCAAACATCCTTACAGGGATGGCACGGGCAAACGGTTTAGCGATCTGCCCAGAGAATACTCCTGTTCTTAATCCTGGGGACAAAGCTGAAATCCTGCTACTCGAATAACCACTTCGTAGAATCACTGAATGACTATTGGGCTTTCAATAACGAATGCTGAAATCTTCCATGTCACCAACGGTCGTCTCCCACGAAACATCAACACTATCAACTCTTGCACGAGGTGGACCATCATGCAGTTTCTGAATCAGTTGCTCTAAGTTTGAACGAAGGCCTTCCGCAACCACTTCCACCGATCGCCCATTCGCACCATTACGGGTCCACCCAACGATACTCAGCTTTTGCGCTGCTCGTACGACAAACCATCGATAACTGACGCCTTGAACATGCCCCCTCGCGACCGCATGTAATCGTTCATTCATGGTTGGCACTTTACTCCTTTTGGGAAAAACCCACGTAACCTCATCAACCAAGATTCAAGTTGATGAGACCGAATCCACACCATCAGACTGAGATGGTCTGATCTCATAAATCCGTCGCTCAAGAACCAACCGATCCAGCATTGTTCGGTGATGACAGGTCTCGCATAGCAACCCCACATCGGACCCCAGCCGAACAACTTTCCAACTGTCGCCTCCACAGGGGTGTTTCTTTCTCAATAAAACGATATCTCCAAGATTAAGTTCTAACACTTTCCACCTCGCTGAAGAGATTCGTGCTCCTTAATCAAAGGTCCCTTGCATTTGACGAATAGCATCATCTTTTTCACTGACAGCAGCATAATCTTCTTCAAGCAATTTATAGCATCGCTCCAAATACAGCCGAGCCAATTCTAATCGATTTGATGATGATCCTTCTAAAGCTTTTATCAAGTCGGTAAGTTGATATGATTCAGGTAAGTGTCGGGAAAGGGCAGTAATCTCACTCACTGATTCTTGTGCCAATCGGTCATCGTGACCTTCTAAAGCGAACTGCATTTTACCGATCATTTTCGACAATTCTCCCAAGGCCTCTCGCTCAGGCATCATCGAAAACAAAACTTCATTCACGCTTAGATCCGAAATTTCACTAGGAGAAATTTCCTCAGTATTGGATGTGTTGAACAATTTTTGACAAAGATCTGCATATTCTTTAACCGCATCACTTACACGCTGGGCTGAATCAAGAAAATCGTTACCAGAAACTTCTCCACCAAAAACCAAATCATCAAATCTTTGTTCCGCAAGTTTCAACAAAAACTCATAACTTGGCACTTCTTCAAGTGCTGGAGGAATCGCGAACGCAGTCAACTCATCAATCCCAGATGCCTTTACTTGAGAGATCATGACTGGCGGAATGAATTTTTCAAGATCCAGCTTGAGAGGCAACACCATAATGTATGTCGCGAGGCACACCCCACTGGAGCGATAATACAAAATCGCATGCCCGCGAGGGCTCGTCACGTCCCCTTTTTCAAATATCATGAGATAGTAAAAAACCTCAATTAACCCTAAGCCGCCTTATCTATTTCTTACGTGGTCGGGGTGAGAGGATTTGAACCTCCGACCCCCTGCACCCCATGCAGGTGCGCTACCGGTCTGCGCCACACCCCGACACTGACAACAATGATAGCAAAACGACCAAAGCATCAGCAATCAAACACACTTATAAGAATGCCATTAGACATCTTGATACTCATCATGCGATATTATGGAATCGACATACTGTTGAACTATCTTACACACGCGTCGGAGGAATTATGCAGGAACTAATGAACCGTATTACCGAGTATCACAGTCGGATCACGGAAATCATGGTGCGACTTTGAAATCGCCAATAAACTAAAAGAGTTAGAAACCCTAGAGAATAAAGCAGCAGATCACGGCTTTTGGGATGACACCCGCGCAGCTCAAACACACATGCGGGCACTAGCATCTATACGAGATCTAACAACAACTTGGATCGATCTGGAGGCGGATGCTCGTGCTACTTCAGAACTCCTTGAGTTAGCTATCGTATCTGAAGATGAGGACATCCTTCCCGATATCGAAATGGACATTAATCGTATTCACCAGAAACTAGAGAAACTGGACTTTGAACTCCGTCTTTCGGGAAAACACGATAGGAACGGCGCAATCTTAGCCATTCATGCTGGAGCAGGCGGAACCGAATCCCAGGATTGGTCCGAAATGCTGCTTAAAATGTACCTCAGGTGGGCAGAGAAACGCGACTACACAACAAAGATTTTGGATATGCATAGCGGCGAAGAAGCCGGAATCAAGAGTGTGCACCTCGAGATCATTGGTGAATTCGGGTACGGGTATTTGAAAGGCGAAGCTGGAGCTCATCGGCTAGTCCGATTATCGCCATTCGATGCAGATAAGGCTCGCCATACCTCATTCGCCAAAGTCGAAATCTTACCAGATTTGGATTTGAACACCGATGTAACTATCGATCAATCAGACCTTAGAATCGACTATTTCAAATCAAGTGGTGCAGGAGGACAAAGTGTCCAAAAGAATTCGACCGCAGTACGCATCGTTCATATCCCAACGAACATTACAGTCACTTGTCAGAACGAACGATCACAACGACAGAACCGTGAAACTGCGATGAAAATTCTCCAAGCTCGTTTGACGGAGAGAGAACTAACCAAACAGGCGCAAGACCAGGCACGCCTTAAAGGTGAACATGTTGAAGCAGAATGGGGCAACCAGATCCGCAGTTATATATTGCACCCATATCAAATGGTAAAGGACCATCGATCAAGCTTCGAAACAAGCGATACAGAAGCTGTCTTAGACGGGAATCTTGATGAATTAATAGAAACTTATCTAAAACATGTTATCGGCGCAGCAAAATAACAGTTTTTATAAAATTGGATTCTTGGTAATTGCTGTGTTCTTGATCATATATGCTCCAGCGTGTACCGCGGAAGAGGAACCAACTAAAGCTCATACCGTAACACCCCTTTCATCGCCGGCGGACACAAAATCTGTGCCTGCCAAACCTCTAGTTCCTACAAAAATACCCCCCGCTGTTCCTACCAAAACTGTGGCAGATTCATGGCAAAAATATGAGAATACGACTTGGGGTGTCACGCTACGATTCCCGTCCAATTGGATATCGATTGATCCCCAGTCCTTTGATTCACCATTGATAAATCTATCTTCGCCCAACGGATTTCCCCAGGTACAGCTTTACAAAGAAATCCCCCCTACATTAACCACTGCTACACAACTCGCTCAACGCGATTTGATTACGATACAAGATGAATCCTCTACAACCATTATTAGTCAAAACCAAATACAGGTAGATGGTGCTTCTACTGCCTATCAAATACAACTTCAAGCAACTGATAACAATCAGCAGATAATTAACTTTTGCTTGATTTACGCAACACGTGGGACCCACGCATTCACTTTATGGATTAAGAGCCTAGCAGATGAAGATATTGTTAATAACGACGTCATAGATAACATCATTGCAAATTTCGTAATTAATCATCCCCGTCCTTTTGATGATCCGACCGCGAACACAATCACACTATGGGCGACTAGCCCTCTCACATTGGATCCTGCTTTGTCTGGAGATGCCGGATCTCATCGGTATATCCAACAAATTTTCTCCGGACTTGTTAGGCTCAACCACAATCTCGAAGTCGTACCCGATATAGCAACTTGGAATATAAGTAACGATAAGACAACCTATACGTTTCACCTTACGAAAGAAGCCACCTTTCATAATGGTAGAAAGGTTACCGCAGATGACTTCATCTACTCGCTAAACAGAGCTGCTAATCCACGTACTGGATCAACAACTGCTCTTGATTTTCTCGGTGATATTGCAGGCGTTCAGCAAGTGTTCAATGGGGAATCTGAGCAAATTAGCGGCCTAACCAAAATTGATGCGCACACACTGCAAATACGATTGGTCGCCCCAACTCCCTATTTCCTTCAAAAAATGACCTACCCCGCTGCATTCGTTGTTGACAAAAAAACCGTCGAATCTAGCAAAAGCCCCTGGTGGTTAAAACCTATGGGAACTGGTCCATTCCAACTACAAAAATGGACTGCGAATGAAATCTTAGTCCTAGCAAAATACAATGACTACTATGGATACAAGGCAAACTTGGATAAAGTTGTTTTCCGGATGTATGGCGAAAACCCAATCGACATGTACAAGCAAGATGAAATCGATGTGGTGAACGTTGGTTTCGATATGCTATCCATTTTTGACAGTCATCCGAATTTCAGACAGGAACTCGTTCAATTCACCAAACCCTCTACTTGGTACATTGGATTTGATACCACAAAACCTCCATTTAACGATCCGCTGATAAGAAACGCTTTTCTTATGGCTATCGACCGCGAACGCATTATCGAATCTGTATTTGATGATCGAGTGCCGCTCGCTAACGGCCTGATCCCTCCGCAATTTTTATCCAACGATGAATCATTGTTACCCAAAATAGATTTTAATCCTGAAAAAGCAAGGAGAATCATCACTGAAAAATACGCATCTCCTGAAGAATTTCCTGCAATCATCTATACGGAACGTGGATATTTAGAGCCAAGCAAACTAGCATTAATCGTAGCAGAGGAAATTAAACGGAATTTAAATATAGAGATCGAAATTAAGCTGATCCCCTCTTCACAGCTTTATTGGAATGAATTAAAAACTGTGAAAGGTAACCTTTTCAGTTACGGGTGGCTAGCTGATTATCCGGATCCTCAAAATTTCTTAGATCTGTTGTTTTATACAGGGCGAGAAAATAATGGTGGCGAATACAGTAATCCCTTTTTTGATTCCCTCATTGATCAAGCCGCTACAACAGAAAACCGAAATGCTCGCAACAACCTCTATCGACAGGCGGAAGCACTGTTGATCAAAGATGCCGCTTTCATTCCAATCAGGTTCGATAATGCCTATCATTTAGTAAAACACCATATTGATTGCTACAACCCTGATGGGCTCGGTTATATCCATTTCAATTATGTCCGGCTCAAGGAAAGTGTCTTAAATCTCCAAAAAGCTACCTCTTGCTTCAAATAACTTTGATCGCTATTCAAATTGATGTATTTGAATAGCGATCAAAACCAACATATTATTATCTCCTGATTGGATCGAAGAATTACGATCAAAATATGCTGTGATGTGGACTAAAGAATGACTCGAGAAACACGGATTTCATTTCCAAGTGGGAAAGAAAACTTAGAAGGCATTGTGGCAACACCTACAATTTCCGAACCTCCTTGGTCAGGCATTGTTATCAGCCACCCCGATCCATGGATGGGCGGAACTATGGATAGCCCAGTAATTCGAACTATTAGTTCAAAACTCACCACACACGAAATAGCGACACTTCGCTATAATTATCGCGGTGTTGGTGAAAGTACCGGTTCATATGAGGAAGGCAAAGGCGAAAGTGAAGATGCTCGCAACGCTTTTGATTTACTGAACGAATGGCCGGATATCAATGAAAACAAACTTGGGCTAATTGGTTACTCTTTTGGAGCATCGATGGCCGCATTAACAACGCAATCAGAGACGAGTGTATCGGGACTCGTTCTCATCTCCCCTCCCCTAGGCCTCTTAGATTCAGAAATACTCAAAACAATTTCAATTCCTGCAATAATTATCGGCGGAGAGAAAGATCTTATGACGCCACCAGAAAAATTGGTTAGCGCCCAAGCTGCATTACCAAAAACAACACAACTGCGTCTCATCCAAAATGCGGATCGATCTTGGAGCGATGGTGCAGATTCACTCGCCGACACAATCACAAAATTTTTTCAAAGACTATGGGAATGAAAGTTTAGAAAGCATAACTCTTCACACCCCTAGTTTTGTCTCCAAATCTTGATCTGAGGGCTCTACCAATACTGTACCGTCAGGAAAGACAATAGTTGGCACAGATTTATTTCCACCATTCAGCTTTACAACTTCATCTGCAGCCCATTCCTGTACATCAATATCTATATATTTATATTCAATCTCGTGTATTGCGAAAACCCGTTTTGACCGGGTACAGTCGGAACACCAAGCAGTGCCATACATCACAATAACATCGTTGCTTGTCGCCATCTCACTCACCTCTCTGAAAATTCGTTCGATCCAAAATTAATTGAAGATCCAAACTAAATACGACCCACTAATCGATCCACTTCAGCAATTAGATCAGGATCTAAAGGAGCAGTTTCCTCTGCCATCAAGCATTCACTTAATTCATTCCGATTTTTAACACCTAGAACAACCGTCGAAACCTCGTTTATGCTTAAAGCATAACGATGCGCTAGAAATGCCGAAGAAACACCGTTCTTTTTCGCAAACGCACGAAAAGATGCTGCGCGTTCATAATCCGCATAATCTGGGCTCTCAATTGGTATATCTCGATCAAACTGATCAGTCAACGCGCCCGCTTGGACAGCTCGAATCCCCATAACACCAATACCACGATCTTGAGCCGATCTCATGATCCTTCGGGGTTCGGCAGGTTCATCAAATCTTTTCAGTCCACCAGGTGAGTCAAGCAAATTCGCCACCACTTGGATAACCGAAGGAGCAGGATCTTCTTCGAGCGCTTGTAAAAGTTGTGTTGGAACTCCAATCCCGGTCAACCCCCACGCTCCAATCCTGCCATCTTGAACCATCTTTTCAAAAATCGGTCTCACGGTATCAACAAACAAGCTATGTGTCGTCCCCCGATATCTCGCCACATCACCATCGGAAATAATTTGATTGTGCAACAAAAACAAGTCTACGTAATCAACCCGTAATCGGTCAAAACTATCTGATAGACTATTGTCGATCCTAGGTGCAACTTCATCAGGTTGCACATTCAAAACAGCGCATTTAGTGGACATACGGACACCAGCTGGCAATTTACCATCAAATGCCTGTCCAATAACTCTTTCCGCCTCCCCATCTCCATACGTAGGAGCTACGTCCAGAAAAGTGATACCACCATCAACGGCAGCTTTAACAGTTTCAACCGCTTCCGCACGATCAGTCTGGCCCCATATCTGACCAATCCCTCCGCCGCCGAGAGTTAATGCACTTACCTCTCCAATAGATCCGAGTTTGCGATATTTCATATATGAACCCTAAAGGCGCCAATCATGAGTGTCAACAGGAACGTTTGACATTAAGTTAAGACATAGTACGCTCTGAGGATATTAGTACCTGTAACTAACTCATTTAGTAACCGCCTCGTAGAGTTCAAAGTTGAAAGGAGCATGATTATGGCGCACAAATTGAAAATTGGCGTTGTCGGCGTCGGTTTCGGAGCACAGGTACACATCCCTGCTTTCCAATCAGAAGGTCTTGATGTCATAGCCGTAGCCGCTCGAAGAGAAGAACGTGCCAAAGAAACAGCTGAAAAATTCGACATCCCAAACTTCTTCTCAGATTATGAATTAATGTTGGAATTAAACGATTTAGATGCAGTCAGTATTGCAACTCCAGTCCACCTTCATCTGCCTATCGTCCTCGCTGCACTAAAGGCTGGTAAGCACGTTATCTGCGAAAAACCCTTCAGCACAGACCAAGCCACGGCAAAAGAAATGTTAAATGCCGCGAATGAATCTAAAAAAACAGCGATGATCGCGCATGAATTCCGCTTTTCATCGGGCCGCTCACGGGTAAAAGAATTAATCGACGAAGGCCATATCGGAGAACTCCAAATGGCACTAGTCACACTTGTGACGGGCCCAAGACGACCAATAAAACCTCGCCCACTAACCGATCGAGATGTGGCAGAAAATGGTGGCGGCTTCCTTTTTGGTCTCGGTTCTCATTATATTGACGCATTACGCCAATGGTTTGGCGAAATAAGTTCTGTATCGGGAACGACAAGAACGCACTATCCTGATCGAATAAACGAAGAGACTGGGAACATTGTTCAGTCAAACGCGGATGACACATTCCAATTTAGAGTAGAATTTGCCAGCGGTGGTTGGGCTACAATGGTTGCCTCCTCTGCTGCACCATATGGGCCTGGAGGACGCATGGAAGTGTATGGGACCGATGGGACATTGATAACGCCCCATGTGGGGCCAGGTATGAATCCCCCGGCGCATGGCAAAATTCTGGCCGCGAAACTAGGGCAGGAAAGCTTAAACGAAGAAACTATACCTGACCGATTACAACCATTCGAAGATGATAGAGACGATCGACTGATGCCATTTCGTCTACTAACACGTGAATTCTTGCGTGGTATTGATGAAGGGATCTCACCCGCACCCAATTTTTATGATGGATATAGATGCCAACAAATCCTTGATGGAATCCGCGAATCAAGTTTAACAGGCAACGAGGTACAAATAGAGTTATAACTGGAACGCTCGCTCCAGAATGTTGTCTATGCATGATGAAAAACATAAGTCTTTTACTATTCCTAGCGTTAGTGTTCTTGGTTGGTGCCGCGTGCAACAACCGAGAAAATTCCGCACCGCATACAATATTCTTGACTCCCGATACCAAGCCAGTCATTGAAAATACTGATGCCTCTAAAAACAATGATGTCGTTGAGGTCGGAGACAGGGTTTCAGTTGATTACACAGGCACACTAGAAAATGGCACAGAATTTGACTCCTCCATCGGTAAAAAACCACTCACTTTCACAGTGGGCAGTGGGCGAATGATCAAAGGTTTCGATCAAGCGGTCCGTGGACTCCGAACTGGTGAAGAGATAACAGCAATCCTTGAGCCAAAAGATGGATACGGAGAAAAACGTGAGGATCTGATTGCCAATGTTCCGCTAGATCAACTTCCAGCAGACATCTCAGTGGGCGATGAAGGTCGCATGGGAGGTCGTCCCGCGACCATTATCGCGATAAATGAAACAGTTGCCCGTATTGACTCAAATCATCGACTTGCTGGCAAAACATTAACATTTCATATAAAGGTTATCTCAATCGAAAAAGAGGCCTCGGATTAAATTAATTTTGGGATGGTTACACGGTTAGTTGAACAAATAAGTGGTCAAAGAAGCGCCTCACCAATGTTTTGGTCAATACGACATAACCACCACTATTGAGCCCCGTTGGTGATGCCGTTAGAATAATTATAAGAAAATTAAGAATAATTCAACTCTGACATTATTGGATCAGTGAATCAGTTCCAAGAACATGCGCAAATTAGAAAAGAATAGGAAGTAATACACATTGGCTAATCTTCAACGCAACACACCTACATTTGATAGCGCCAAAATACGAAATGACTTCCCTATTCTTAAGCGAATTATTAACGGAAAACCACTTGTCTATCTTGACAATGCAGCGACGTCTCAAAAACCGCAAGCCGTAATCGATACATTGACTACATATTACGAAACAACCAATGCAAATATCCATCGTGGTATTTATAAAATCAGCGAAGAGGCAACAGCTGCATATGAGGAAGTCCGTAGCATCGTCGCGAATTTCATTGGTGCAAAAGAACCAGAGAATATCATTTTCACACGGAATACGACCGAAAGTATTAATTTGATCGCATACGCATGGGGACGTGAAAACATCGAAACGGGAGATGAAATCCTTTTGACAGAAATGGAACATCACTCCAACATAGTCCCCTGGCAGATTCTTGCAGAAGAGCGCCAAGCGACTATCAAATACATCCCGATAAATGAGGATGGCGAATTGGATCTATCCGATTTAAACACCCTGATCAATAAAAAAACGAGACTTGTGAGTTTCGTTCACATGTCCAATGTACTCGGCACAATCAATTCGACTGAAGAAATAATTGAACGAGCACATCAAGCGGGTGCAATTGTTGTACTAGACGCCGCCCAAAGTGTCCCACATATGCCTATTAATGTTACAAATTTGGACTGTGATTTCCTTGCATTTTCAAGCCACAAGATGCTTGGACCGACTGGTATCGGGGTTTTATATGGCAAGACAGCCACGCTACAAGAAATGTCCCCTTTTTTGGGTGGTGGTGAAATGATTGATGAAGTTCATTTACAAGCATCCACGTATAAAAAAGCACCATGGAGATACGAAGCTGGTACCCCGAATATTGCGGACACTATCGCATTTGGCACAGCTATACAATACTTGGAAAATCTGGGAATGGATAATGTCCGTGCACATGAAAAAGAATTAACGACTTACGCTCTAGATTCGCTAACAAAAATAGGCGCTAGAGTATTTGGCCCAACCAATATTGAGGAAAGAGGTGGGGTACTATCCTTCTGGTATCAAGATATCCATCCACATGATCTAGCTACTGCTCTTGATACTGATGGAATAGCAGTTCGAGCTGGCCACCATTGTGCCCAGCCTCTCATGAATGTCCTAAAGGTCCCCGCAACGACACGTGCCAGCTTGTACATTTACACCACTAAGCAAGACATCGACATGTTGATCACTTCACTGATGAAAGCAGGTAAATTTTTTAACAATGGAACTTGAAGAGCTTTATCGAGACATCATTTTGGATCACAACCGTACCCCCCGCAACAAACGGCAGCTTGATGATGCCGACATTGCGAATCACCAAAAAAACCCGGTTTGCGGAGACGAAATCAATATCCAAATTGTACTCGATGGCGATCAAATAGATGTTGCATTTTTCTTTGGCCAAGGCTGTTCCATCAGTCAGGCATCAGCCTCAATTCTCACTGATGTTCTCAAAGGAAAAACCCTAGATCAAGCCCGTGCAATTGCAGCAGGATTCCACGAATTGATGAATGGCAGCGAGCCAAACAATATTGATGACCTTGGTGATTTAGTCGCACTTCAAGGAGTTGCACACTACCCAGTCAGAATCAAATGCGCTGTTTTAGCCTGCGACACCCTAGACGAAGGTGTCATAGACTGGCTAAACAAACACCAAATCTAACGTTCAGTCCATCTCAAATCAGGCTGTCGAGCAGCTAAAGCTTCATCTAACCGTATGACCGGAGTCGTATACGGCGCACCAATAACAATGTCCGGATCCTTTTCCGCTTCTTCAGCAATGTCCAGCATTGCATCAATGAATTCGTCAATCGTTTCCAGAGTTTCTGTCTCTGTTGGCTCAATCATCATTGCCTCTTCAACAATCAATGGAAAATAAATCGTAGGTGCATAGAACCCATGATCCAGTAATCGTTTGCCAATATCTAATGCCTTTACACCATGACGCTTCTGCCAATTAGCTGAAAAAACAACTTCGTGCATGCAGGAGCGATCATAAGGAAGAAAATATTTGTCCCGCAACCGAGCCAGCACATAATTTGCATTTAAAACAGCATTCTCACTAACCGCCCGCAACCCATCTGCACCTAAAGTACGAATGTACACAAAAGCGCGAACCAATACTCCAAAGTTCCCCAAAAATGACCCTATCGCACCGACAGATTCCTCTGGCGCTACTAAACGATAAGCTTCACCAATTTTCTCAACATGCGGTTTCGGCAAATAGCGACTGAAAGGTTCTTTCACACAAATCGGCCCTGCACCAGGGCCTCCCCCACCATGTGGAGTACTAAATGTTTTATGGAGATTCAAATGGACGACGTCAAAGCCAAGATCCCCAAGTTTCACCTTGCCCAATATCGCATTCATATTCGCACCATCACCGTAAACAAGTCCACCTGCTTCATGCACCAAATTGCAGACTTCTTCAACATTTGGATCAAATAAACCTAAAGTCGAAGGCATCGTTAACATAATTCCCGCGACGGAATCCGAAAGCTTTGATCGCAAATCCTCTAAGTCAGTATTCCCTTCAGCATCTGATTGCACCTCAACAACCTCAAAACCTGCCATCGCGGCTGAAGCGGGATTAGTTCCATGAGCAGAATCCGGAACCAGTATCTGCTGACGTTTTACATCCCCACGCGATTTATGATAGGACCGAAAAAGCAGCATCCCACTGAACTCTCCATGTGCACCTGCGCTAGGCGCGAGACTAACAGCATCCATACCAGTAATTTCCGCCAATAAATCTTGCAAGTGATGCAAAAGTTCTAGCGCTCCTTGAACCGTCTCTTCCGGTTGGAATGGATGAATTCGTGCAAATCCAGGCAATCGAGCTATTTCATCATTAATTTTTGGATTGTACTTCATCGTACAACTGCCAAGAGGGTAAAAATTCGTATCAACAGAGTAATTCATTGAACTCAATCGAATGAAATATCGGATAATCTCCGGTTCGCTCAGTTCTGGCAAATCCAATTCCCTGCGCAACATGTTATCAGGTGGCAAATCTGACCTTGGTACATCGAGCGCGGGGATTGTCGCGCCACGGCGACCAGAGCGACTCTGATCCATTAATAGCCGCGTTTTATTATCTTGCGCTGTAACGCCCACGTTCAATTCTCCATTCTTTCTAAACACGATACAAGTTCATCAATTTGATCCCGTGTGACCAACTCAGTTACACAAAGTAGTAAACCATTTGGCACAGAAGAACTCACATCAATCCCTCCTAAAATGCCCTTATCCAATAAATATTGATTTGTTGCCTCAGGTGATTGGGGACATTGCACCACAAATTCGTCGAAAAAAATGTCTCCATCATTAACCGAGAAACCAGAGAGGTCACCAATCCTTTGAGCTGCATAGTGGGCCTTATGATATGCAAGCTCAGAAACCTGTCTTAATCCCTTTGGACCTAGAGCGGCCAAATAAACTGCGGTCGCTATCGCCAATAATGTTTCATTGGTACAAATATTGGACGTCGCCTTTTCACGTCGAATATGCTGTTCGCGCGTCTGCAACGTTAAAACAAATCCCTCTTTGCCGTTGCCATCAAACGTACGTCCAACTATACGGCTCGGCATTTGGCGAACATACTCCTTGCGACACGAAAATATTCCGAGACCAGGGCCACCAAAACTTGGTGCTATTCCAAGACTTTGCCCTTCCGCTACCACAATGTCCGCTCCATACGAACCTGGAGCCGCAAACATCCCTAGCGACAATGGATCGACCGAACAGACAAGTAAGGCCCCTAATGAGTGTGTTTCAGCAGCGAGTCCATCAGTTGACTCCCAAACGCCTAAATGGTTTGGCTGCTGAACAATGAGACACGCACTTTCATCATCAACATTTTCAACTATTTCAATTTCCTGGGCATTTAGATATGTTTCTAAAACTTCTCGCAATAACGGGGAAATAGATTTTCTTACAGCAACGCGATTACGCTTAGTTTGGCGGCAGGCCATTAAAGCTGCCTCAGCAAGCGCAGAAGCTCCGTCATACATTCCAGCATTTGTTGCATCCATCTGAAACAATTGACTAACCAAAGATTGGTATTCATAAATTGCTTGCAAAATCCCTTGGCTAACTTCTGGCTGATATGGCGTATACGCTGTTAAAAATTCATTGCGCCCAATAATATGCCCGACAATACTTGGTACAAAACGGTTAGTCGAACCATTGCCTAGAAAAGATGTATGAACATCAAGAGTCCAGTTCTTTGCCGCCATTGATTGAAGTTCTCGAAGCAAATCAGCTTCTGCCATTGGACCCGGTAAATCAAACGATGGATTTAGCCTGCCTCGAGGAATATCTCTAAACAATTCATCAACCGAGCTAATCCCAATTGTTTCCATGATGCGATTTTGATCATCTTGTGTATTAGGAATATATGGTGTAACCATTTAGTGCAAACCCTCAGTCATCTCTTCATATTCATCTTCCGTCATCAATGCATCCAATTCATTTGCATCAGATAGTCGCACCTTGAGGAGCCATCCTTCACCCAGTGGATCTTGATTAACGAGCTCAGGATGATCCGCGAGAGCCTCATTCACCTCAACAACGACGCCGCTCACTGGAGAGAACAAATCAGAGACCGCCTTTACAGATTCAATCTCACCCATTTGCGAAAATTGAACAACCTCTGCTCCCACTTCTGGTAAGGCAACAAAAACCACGTCCCCTAATTCCGCCTGAGCATAATTTGTGATACCCACCGTATGCACGTCACGATCATCAACAGATATCCACTCATGTTCTTTGCTGTATTTAAGCGCTGTCGAATCCATGCCTACTCCTAATCCTTTTTTACATAAAACGGAAGTTGCGAAATCGTTGATGACACGCGTTTACCCCGTATATCAACCTCAACCGTTGCTCCCACTTCAAAATCTGAAGATAATAGAGCGAGCGCAATACCTATTCCTAAGCTCGGTGCAAACGTACCACTAGTCGTTTCGCCAATCAATTCCCCATTCGAGTAGACCTCTTGATGAGCTCTGGGAATACCCTCTTTTTTATCCACACAAAGACCATAAAGATGTCGTTGCACACCGGCCGTCTCTTGGGCACGAAGCGCCTCTACCCCAACAAAATCCTTATTAAAATTAATAAATTTTGTTAATCCTACTTCCAACGGATTAATTGATTCATCCATATCAGAGCCATAAAGCAGCAAACCAGCCTCTAACCTCAAAGTATCCCTAGATCCAAGTCCACAGGGTACACAACCTTCACCCATCAATGCTTCCCATATGGCCATAGCATCCCCTGATTCGCTAATAACTTCAAAACCATCTTCCCCCGTATAACCCGTTCGAGCTACGAGTACATTACGACCAAAAATCGAAACCTGGGTGTGCGAAAACCGCCGCATTCCGTTTAAATCCAAACCCGTTAGCCGTTCCATAATTTGTTCCGAACGAGGCCCTTGGACAGCAATCATTGATGTCTCATCGCGAAGGGGAACAACACTCAAACCCTGAAAATCAACCGCCCATTTATTCAACCATGTCAATACTTTTTCATAACTACCTGCGTTAGGGATTGCCAAATATTCGGCACTTCCCAAGCGGAAAATCACCATGTCATCAATGATCCCGCCATCTTCTCGACACAGCAAACTGTATCGAGCAAGCCCAGGTTTCATGCTCGCAAACTCATTCGTGAGTAACATATTCAGAAATTCTGGCGCGTCAGCACCATCGATTCGTATACGCCCCATGTGGCTTACATCAAAGATTCCACATCCTTCACGAACAACGCGATGCTCAGCCATAATCCCTTCATACTGAACAGGCATAGACCAACCATTAAAGTCAATCATGCGCCCTCTCAAATTGGCATGCGCAGAATGCAATGCAGTTACACTTAAAGACACAAATCGCCTCTCAATACATCAGTTCAGAATAGTAAGTGGATCATATCAATAGGACCCCTAAGGCTCAAGGAATCCAACCAAACTTTTTTCGTTTCTTCTTTTTGTTGAAACGATACCGTGAGCAAAATGGACGGATATGATGATCTGATTTTACGAAAAACACTTTGGTCAAAAATGAACGGTCAAGATCCCACCGAACTAGAAAACAAACTTGCATAGAAAAGTATCTTCTGGTATCGGAGGAAGACTGATAATATTTTGTCTCTCACATGCTACGATAAGTGATAGATATGCACGAAAAGGGAAAAGGACCAATACGTTATGATTGACATTCGCCAAATAAGAGAAGAGCCTGACTTGGTCAAAAGTGCTTTGGCACTCCGTGGCGAGGAAACAAGCATCGAAACGATTCTTGAACTCGACAAAAAAAAACGTCTGCTGCTTCACGAATCTGAAGAAATGCGTGCTCAGCGCAACAGCGTTTCGCGTAATATGTCCAATCCTGAGCAACGCACACCCGAAATCATGAAAGAAATGCGTGAACTAGGAGAACGCATTAAGACTCAAGAAGATGAATTGCACGTAATTGACAATGAAATCCAAACACAACTCTCCCATCTCCCAAATTTACCGGATCCATCAGTACCTTTTGGCGAAGATGAAAGAGCCAATAAAGTTGTTCGAATTGAAGGAGATACCCCTTCATTTGACTTTGAGACGGAAGCACATTGGGATCTGGGAACGCGCTTAGATATCATTGATTTTGAACGCGGAGCAAGAATGGCAGGTTCAAGATTCTATGTTCTGAAAAAAAAGGCCGCAAAACTTCAGCGTGCACTGATCCAATGGATGTTAGACCTGCATACAGAAGAACACCAATACACTGAAATATACCCTCCATATATGATCACCGAGGAGGGCATGCGAGCTAGCGGGCAACTACCCAAATTTCAGGACAACCTGTATCGGGATATTGAGGAAGACCTTTGGATGATTCCCACTGCTGAAGTGCCTCTCACCAATATGCATAGAGATGAAATCTTTGACATAGAAGAGATGCCAATCTCTTACACAGCGTACACTGCATGTTTCCGTAGAGAAAAAATGTCGGCAGGGAGAGATGTTCGTGGAATCAAGAGAGGGCATCAGTTTGACAAGGTCGAGCTATACCGATTTGTCAAACCTGAAGATTCTTTAATGGAGCTAAAAAAGCTACTAAGCCACGCTGAAGAGATCCCAAAGCGTTTAGGATTGGCATATCGAGTTGTTGAGCTATGCACTGGCGATCTTGGAGCCGCAGCTGCAAAAAGCTTCGACATAGAAGTATGGGCTCCCGGTTGCAAAGAATGGCTTGAAGTAAGTTCATGCTCGACATGCAGTGATTTCCAAGCCCGACGTGCAAACATACGTTACCGACCTGTGGACAGTGATGGCCAAACAAATCGTCCAGAATTTGTTCACACCTTGAACGGATCAGGCGTCGCGTTACCGCGGATAATGATTGCCATCATGGAAACATATCAACAAGAAAACGGTTCGATAAACATCCCTGAAGTACTTAGGCCATACACCGGTTTTTCTAACATTGATTAGATCTGCTGTTTATATTAATGACAAAAGCGGCCCACTTTATATATGTAATTCAACAACATCACCATCAGCAACCTCATGGTCGCGCCCTACACGCTGACCATCAAATTTACCAGAAGAGCCCCACAAAAGAGCATATTTAAAACCCTTGAGTAAATCTTTATGAACATCTTCCGCAACATCATATATAGTGCTGCCACGGCTCAATACCAATGGATTGGATAAAACAGCAGCTTGACCTGGAGTTTTCGTATAAACGCGCACGACATCTAATAATTGATAAACGGCATCTGCGAAATCATCTGCGCCCAACCTCTCATTAGCGGAAGTCATAACAACGGGGAATTTTGATTCGAACGCCATCTCCAAAGCCTGATAGCCATCTAAGCCTCCCTCGATATCTGCCTTCGTACCAACCAACACAACTGGTTTTCCGCGATGTTGATCTTCTTCTGCTGTATCTTGATCATGCTGCAATCCTAAAAGCTCAAAACCCCAGTCAGCCAAATGAGCCATCAAACTTGTTGCTTGACTTACCGGATCTCCAGTGAGGTCTACAACCAAAGCAAATAAACTCGTATTCCTAAGTAAACCAAAAAGTGAAGTCTGTGTTGCAGGAGCATCAATTGCCGGTATGTCGACTAGCTGCATTTGAACATTACCGTAAGGCAGCATTCCCAGAGACGGGACCAATGTTGTGTATGAGTACGAAGCGACTTTGGCAGCAGCTCCAGTGAAATTTGCCAGTAATGCGGATTTTCCAGCATTTGCGTAGCCCACAAGAGCAATTTGTCCCGCGCCCTCTTTGCGAATGTTAAATGGATTCGTTGTTCGCTTCGGTCCTGATGTCGGTTTATCCAGATCATCCAACAGTTTCGCGATACGGGACTTCAGGTCTGCCTGAAGATGATCTGTCCCCTTGTGTTTGGGCATAACAGCTAACATTTCCTGTAGAGCAGCAACCCTTTCAGGAACACTTCTTGCTGTTTTATATTTCCTCTCAGCTTCGTAATAAACGGGAGTCAAATTCGCTGGCATTGTATCGCTCTCTCACGATTTTCACCCATAGTACCTGAGTAGACCTAGAGATAAAAGAGGCTGCATTCTAGCAGGAACAAGAGCTTTAATGTTACGTACTAAATCATCAACATAATTTTCATGCTTGCGACATAACCAAATAAAGTGCGCCAGTGTTTGCACCGTTAGCGATCGTAATTCATCGAAACGCAGCATAGGCCGAAAATTTTTTATCTAAATTTATTCTGCGATGCCATGTTTATTTTTGGTCCGGACCTGCATCATAAGAATCAAGTGATTCGAGAAATGGCTTCACATCTTCAACCAAATCCCCATAAAGGGATGTCTTACCAATGTGATAATTCTCTACCGGCGTGAATGCACCTGCTCTAAGGGCTTCAACTAGATCTTCTTGGTTGCGGATATCTCCATGGAATACAGTCATACCTTTTGCTAATCCATTTGTCGAATGAGCATCGC
This sequence comes from SAR202 cluster bacterium, assembly GCA_009392005.1. Taxonomy (GTDB): domain Bacteria; phylum Chloroflexota; class Dehalococcoidia; order UBA6926; family VFHL01; genus VFHL01. The sequence goes on along the minus strand of VFHL01000001.1, from coordinate 204,782 downwards.
TTCCGCCTGTACCCTTCTTGCCAACCACTTTCACAACCCCTTGCGCGAAGCGATTCTCTTCCTGGAGATTCCCACCATTAACCACCTCGACTTCATCTATTATCTCAAATACTGCATGCTCAGCAGCTTCCTCTGCAGTTTGTGGAATATTATTCGGATCTTCAAACAAAATATTCCGTGTATATAAACCTGAAGGATCGAACAAGAATCGAAAAGGATGCGCTAGAATCATAAATCCATCCGCTTTATCGACTTGCTCTCGAAGAACACTAATGTCAATAACACCCCCGGAATAACCATCTATGCCAATCGTCAGCACATGGCCATAATTCGTATAGAACTCAATGCCATTTATAAGAACCAAATCATCAGCTTGCTTAGCAATGCGTTCAAATTCATGCCGTGGGAATCCATTATGCTCAGAAAAAAGCCCCCCATTCAAACCCAAACGCCTCGCTTCTTCAACGAATTCTTCTGGGGAAAGATCACTATCGGGACTGCCACCAGTCGTATGAACATGTAAGTCAAATAAAGACGCCATTAAGTCTCACTTTGCAATTTAGGGCTCAAGCATTTCGTTAATTTATGCACAAACCATGCACAGTCAGTGAATATACCGATGGTAGAGGAATACGTCAAGATTTATGCCAATTCGTTGAAAGATTAATTTTTCATTTGGCGAAAAAAACATGCCCCTTGCTTCAAAAACAATCAAAATCCAAGGGACTCGCGTATCAATACTAGCCGGATTCTGCCTTCAACACTTTCGCGCTCGACAATCAATATTTTACCAATTGCGCTACCTGCAGCACCGGTACTCTTCATACGTGCGTCTTCCAATGGCAAAGAATGTTCTCGCACCCGCCGCATCGCAATATCCATATTCGGCACTATTTTGTTGCTTCCTGCAACCCAAATTACATTCCGAGCTCCTGCCGCATAACCAGCAAGTTGACTACCTGATCCGCTCACAATAACGACCTCACCCGTTTCTACGATCGCATGTACACTTGCCACAAAAAAATCAGCTGTAGACACTTCCCGCCGAATATCACGCCGCTTATCATAATCAGGTTCAGCTAAAACCCGTGCCCTAAGATCAATGTAGTCATCACTCTCACGCACATGTTCAGTAAAACCAATTTGATTTAGAGTCTCAGACGGCCCGGTATAAACATTAGAGCCTTTCGGGATCATATTTTTCAAGCCTCTCAGGCCATCATTATGATCATCAAAAATTAACGCCTTTACGTTAGTACGTTCACTTAAAACTTTCCTTACTTGTTGAATCGAACTTTCACTCGCCGCATCACCAAAATTCAAGTGTTTCTCTCCATTTCTACAAGTCCTGCTTTTGTACGCCAATCACCAGCTGAAATTGGGTATCAAATCAGCTTCATTATCTTGTTGAACCCAATAAATAACCATCTTAATCTGTTATTACAAATAAGGACAAATATAAACGCTGCTAATTGGTGCAGGCCGATAATATCGGATTTTCAATTTGGCTATTTTAGAAGTCAAGTGTTGACGCAGCAACATTTTGCTGTGATCATTTCGCTTATAGACTGAAAGACAAGGAGCATACCAAAATCGTTTAGGTGCCCCACATCTGGGGAGAATAGGGAAGGCGGTTAGATTCCGCCGCGGTCGCGCCACTGTAATCGGGAAAAAACGCAGACTTCCACTGCAAGCTCCTTTTTTTGCGGGAAGGAAGTCAGCACAAAGTAATGCCCCGTTAGCCAGGAGACCTGCCTAAACGCAAAGATGAATACTCTCTTCGCTGCCAAGGGGAGACCGTCAACCAAGGACCGTATTAAAAACGGTTTTGACCAGCGTGATGAAAAACCTTCAGCGAATTGTTATTCACTGAAGGTTTTTTTTATTATATGGTTCGCCGTGTTAGCCAAACGCTAAATCAATTCAATAATGGAAGTATCTTGCAACGATTGGTTATATCAATAACCGTTCTTGTCATCTGCTTATTCATAACCGTTTCCATCGCAACTGCCTCTGGACCTGTATCGATCAGATTTATTCGTGTCCTACACATTATTGCAGATGCATTTACACTCAATTCATCACAAAACCAAACTGACTCTTTAATAGTTCTACAGCTACGAATACCACGAATTATCATCGCAGGATTAGTTGGGATGGCACTTAGCGTCGCTGGTGCTACAATGCAAAGCCTTTTCCGGAATCCTATGGCGGATCCGGGAATCATTGGTGTTTCTGCGGGTGGAGCTGTTGGAGCAGTGATCGCAATCGCGTTGGGTCTAAATGAAATCTTTTTCCTGGCCCTACCATTTTTCTCATTCCTGGGCGCTATAGGAGCGACTTTTCTCGTTTATTCCATCGCTGCAGCCGGCGGAAGATTCTCGATGCCTACACTTCTGCTCGCTGGCGTCGCGGTAACCGCATTTTTAAATTCAATTATTTCTGCGGCTATTTTGGTAGTACCAGACAACGATCCTGTAAGGAAGATCCTTTTTTGGCTAGCAGGCGGACTTGATTCACGAGCCTGGGAACATGTCGCCATTTCATGGATCCCAATATTGATCGGAATCACCCTAATATTTGGGTTCACACGCGAATTAAACATGTTGATGATAGGTGATAATGATGCGCGATCCTTAGGTTTGAGAGTCAACTATATTCGGCCATTTTTAATCGCTGTGTCCGCACTAATTACGGGAACAGCAGTCGCTGTTAGTGGAACCATTATCTTTGTTGGGCTTATCGTTCCACATGTCCTTCGCCTCATAGTAGGTACAGATAATCGTGTACTAGTTCCAACAAGCGCAATTGGAGGCGCAATATTCCTCATAGCAGCAGATACAATCGCACGAACAATTGTACAGCCAGCAGAAATACGTGTCGGGATTATCACTTCTTTCATTGGCGCCCCATTCTTTCTTTTTTTACTGATCCGCAATAACCGCGGAACCGAAACGTTTTCATAAAAGATCTCAATCAGGAGGATTCAGTTTGAACGCAAGATATTGGCTAAACAGATTTTGGATGATTGGCTTATCAACGATGCTCATTGTTTTCGGAATAGGTTGCTCTTCATCAGCGACACCATCACCAACTCCAAAAGCAACCGAGCATGAAACCACTACAACGGCTTTTTCTAATGTGCCAGGAATTCTTGATCCACAGAATTTTGGGTGGCCGCGTTCAGTAAAAGGCTCCAATGGTTCCATTACAATTCCTGAAAAGCCACAACGCATAATAACTGCCTCAATAGGTCACGATGAAATGACACTGGCTCTAGTACCAGCTTCACGTCTGGTTGGTGTCGGTAGCGTTACGCAGGACTCCACTTACTCAAACGTTGCTAACCTAACAAAAGATATCCCCATAATCAACACTGATCCCGAGATACTTATTGCACAACAGCCAGATGTGATGGTAGTCAGCCCGTACATGCCTCAAGAAACAATTGAAGCACTGAATAAATTGAACGTACCTATCATACAAACCAGCCTTTCAAACAATCCAACAACACGCATCCAAGACATACTACTCTTGGGGTATATCTATGGCGAGGAAGAGCGAGCCATAGAATTTGCGAAAGAAGTCGAAGTTCGCTACAAATCACTTACCAATATCACACGCCACAAGGATTTCAACGATGAGCGCAAGAGAACTATGGCTGTAACCAGATACTCAGATCAGATTTGGACAGCGGGCATTGATTCCGCAGAGGGCAGCATTATTGAAATGGCAGGAGGAATAAATGTAGCAGCGAACGCTGGAATCGTTGGAAACGCTACGACAAGTCTAGAAGGTCTTATCGCGATGGATCCAGAAGTAATTTTTATCCCACAACCCATTGATTGGGGAGCGAATGAGCTAAAAACCGACCTTTTGAATAATCCCGCTTTAAAAAATGTAGCAGCGATTAAAGCGAACCAAGTACATATTGTAGAAAGCAGAATATTTACGACGCTATCATTTTGGAACATCAAAGGTGCTGAATCGCTTGCAAGCATTCTTTGGCCTAGTGAATTCACTAACGAAATTTTACCTTCATTCACATTACCACCCAACTGAAAAATGCTCTTAGAACCACAAAGCTGATGGGAGATTTATACGAAATGAGCAATAATTCCTCTCAAGATAATCTTGAGAGCGTACCTGCGGTTAGTGCGCAAAAAGTCTTCTACTCGATAGATGACAACGAACTACTCAACAATTTAGATTTCTCAATCAACGAAGGCGACTTTGTGGGATTAATTGGTCCAAACGGAGCTGGGAAAACAACGTTACTGAAAGCAATTTCAAAATTATTAAAGATTAAAAGCGGAACCATCACAATAAATGGCAACGACTTGGACGAAATATCAGCAAAAGCACTCGCTCGATCAGTTGGGCAAGTACAACAAATCGCCCCAAACACGCATGGTTTCAAAGGAATAGAAGTGGTTCTAATGGGTCGATATCCTCACTTGAACAAGTTTCAAGTAGAACGTGAATCCGATAGAGAGATTGCCCGAACAGCGATGGATTTTACTCAAACGCTGGATTTCTCTGAACGCTCTGTTTCAACGCTATCAGGTGGTGAACAGCAACGCATATTTATCGCCAGGGCCTTGGCTCAACAGGGTGACACATTACTTCTTGACGAACCCACCGCGAACCTTGATCTTCAACATCAAACAAGAATCTTTGATCAAGTCAAGATTCTCGCAAAAAAAGGAATTACGATCCTCGCTGCAATTCACGACCTCAATGTAGCAGCACGCTATTGCAACCGGCTGATCTTGATGAGAAATGGCTCGATTCTTAAAGACGGCAAACCTGAAGAAGTGCTCACTTCAAGGAATATCCAAAAAGCTTTTGACGTTGAAACTGCCGTATATATTGATCCTGTGAACCACCAATTGACCATTCACCCAATAGCGCATATCACCGAAAATGCGCAAATTATCAAAAATGGGAAACGAATCCACTTGATAAGTGGCCACAGCTCGGGAACAGAGATCATGCATATACTCCATCGAAGAGGCATGAAAGTCACCGTTGGTGTCTTGAATAATGATGACGTCGATCAAACCACAGCCTCTTCATTGGGTATAGAAAACGTTTCCATCCCACCATTTACACCAATTGACAACGAATCATATCACCGCAACAATCGCCTGATTGCAGAAGCTGATGCAACTATCATGACGAATATACCCATAGGACCGTCTAATATTCGAAATGTTGAAAGTCTGAGGCATGCAAAACACGTTATATCACTCAATGAAACACCACTAGAAACGCGTGACCACACACACAATCAAGCCACTAAAATAATTGCATCACTGAAATCAATCTCTCAAGTCTCAAATGTCCAGAACGTTCTCAACGAATTGGATGATCTTTTCTCTAAAATTGAATAGCTCCATCAATGCCAATACAAAATTCAGTGCAATGCGTGGTCGGCTTGAAATTACGGATTGAACAAAATCCCAACTACTGCGATAATCACAGAACAGAAACGCAACATACGATATTGAGGATAAATCAAGGGGGCCATGATGGCAGATATCGAAGGCATCGAGCTAGCAGATTCCGAGTCTGACCTTACCGATATGGAAAAAGATTGGTACGACAGTGTGTACAAGTCTGTTAGTATCACGGAGTTGAATGACGACAAGAGAAAAGCTCAAGCTCTAGATAGCGTCAATCTAATGCGCGTATGGAGAACAAAAGGAGCCGGTGTTTTAAACCGCGCACTATACACAAAACAATTCCCGTACAAATATACGCGTCTATAAAGAGCCGAACATACGCCCCACGACAACACTCGGTTTGCCTTTATTCACTTCCAGACTATTGTTGGTAATGGAAAGAGTCAGGCCAATTGAGGATCATTCCTTTTTACTTGCCTGATAGCGAGCCAATTCATCCTTATGAATATACGGAATTGTGCTGCTGCCTAAATGCGTTGCTTTGAGATCGCGATTAGCGATCAATTGCAATACTTCATTCAAAGAAACCTTCATTATTTCAGCGGCTTGGTGGGGTGTTACCCAGTGATCCATTTGCATAGATTTCATCATAACGCACCTCTTAATAAAACGAAGAACCTAATCAACAATATATCGCCTTATTTTATTCCTTAACAGTTGCAATGCACTCCTCAGAAAAATGATACCGTGACAAGTGCAAAGGAGTAAAACCCTATCAAAAATCACATGATTCGTGCCATACTGTCGTAGTTTTACCAATCGATATCAACCTGAACAATTATCAAGGAATCCATTTGGATCATGGATAAGAAACTTGAAGATGAACTAGGCAGCATTTTGAACACCAGTTCAAAACGCAAGCGCTCGCTGAAAGCATTAACCCCCAAAAAGGTCTCTTTCAGGTGGCAAAAATACCTGAAATTCACCCTACTATCCATGTGCTTAGTAAGTTTTATTGTCTTTCTCCTACGTCTCGGGCCTGTTGGTATTCGTGTCCTACCATTAATTATTATTGTGTCTCTCTTGCTTTACGCATCTCGCGGATTCATAAAGCGATTTTGGAGGAGTATCCCTTAGGTGGGTCTGCAAAACAGATCCACAAATTTTCAAAATGCCGTTACGAGAAAACATTACCCGAAACAACGCTAAAGACTCTTTCGTGAACCAAGAAAAACCCCGGCATGGATGGTTAGTTGCGAACAAAATTAGAATGCACTACCTCCAATGGGGCAAATCCGGACAATCCATAATCGCCTTACATGGTCTAGCATCTTCCGCTCATTGGTATTCGCTAGTTTTGCCATTATTGAATCCTCACTTCCGACGTCTAGCCTTTGACCAAAGGGCTCATGGAAAAACCGAGCAAACTCCGACAGGTTACGACTGGCACACCCTAGCCACAGACATCATTGATGCAATGGATAAGTTAGAAATTGAAACCGCATGCATAATCGGGCATTCTTGGGGGGCAAGTGTGGCAGCTCATCTCGCCGCCATCTACCCAAGTCGAGTTTCTCGGCTAGTATTGATAGATGGCGGCGTTGCACCACAGCGCTCGACGGAAATCCCCTGGAAAAGTTTCAAAGAGCGACTATCACCACGAGACATTTACGGTCCTCGTGAACGTTATATTTCATCACTACGCAAACAATTCACTGATGTCTGGTCTGACCAACTAGAGCAAATAGTCATGACTATGGTAAAAATAAAATCTGATGGCACTGTAGACGAAATTTTAGAACCTGCTAATCACGAGCAAGTACTTTATTCGATGTGGAACAACCCTGCATCAAACATTTTTGGAGATATAAAATCCCCAACCTTACTTGTTCCTGCGGGTCCCCAAAAAACAATGAAGAAAGAATTTGCAGCACGAAAAATGCTAGGTGTCCAAGAAGCTATGAGCAGAATCCCCAACGCTCATTTACATTGGATTGAAGAGACCGTGCATGATATTGCTTATGACCAACCCTCAGTGCTTGCAAATGTAATCCAGAATTTCTTGGAATCCACATCAGGGTAATCACTCTTACCACGTATCATGGCCAAACTTCAGAATAAAATGTGCGTTTTTGAACCGAACCAAGTATCAACCTATTTTTTTGACACCTAATTCAATACCTAAATCATTAATCTTGACCGGCTGCGAAAAAGCCTCTTCAGGCGGGGGTGCCAATATGAGTTCGGATGACAATGTTTCTTCAGAGATATAAGTTGAATGTTCCATAATCACATCAGTTAGAACTTCATGCCCTCCATAATAGGTAATAATGCGATCTGCAATATCAAAATCCGCTTCTCTACGCATCGTCTGAATACGATGCACGACCTCTCGAGCCAATCCTTCTGAAACCAATTCCTCTGACAGCTGTGTTTCCAATATCACGGTTCGGCCCGCATCTACCGATGAAACAAATCCTTCCTTATCTGACACCTCCACTAATATCTCATCTGGTAATAACATGAATGCCCCAACCTGAATTTGCTTCCCGACCAAAACATCTTCTGCAATCTTGTTTGCGTCAGCGCTTTCGATTCCCTCTACGATATCCTTTAATTGTCGACCATATTTCTTCCCGAGAATTTGAAGGTTGGGTTTAACTAAATATTGAATGAAATTCGCCAGGTCACTAATTGAAGAAACCTCTTTTACATTCAATTCATCCCGTACCTGATCAGCAACTCGAATGACAGCCTCTTGTTGCAAAGTACCAGACGTGAGTACAAAAACATGGGATAAAGGCTGACGTACACGAATATTCGCTTTGCTCCTCGCAGCGCGGCCCAAACTTGATAATTGGATTGCTAATTGAGTATCAGATACAACCTCCCGATCAATAACCTCTTCATCGACTGCAGGCCAGTCAGCAAGATGTACACTGTCGTGCTCTCCGTCATCTCCAACGAATACAAGGTTCTGATACATCTTCTCAGCAATAAATGGAGTGAATGGAGCCAAAAGCTTCGAAACGGTAACGAGAACTTCATGTAAGGTAATATATGCTCCCAATTTATCTTGATCGTTTTCACTTTTCCAGAAGCGCCGCCTGCTACGGCGAACATACCAGTTGGATAAATCGTCTACAAATGACTGAATACGTCGAGCCGCATCCGTCGGGTTGTACGCCTCAAGCAAACCGGTAACGTCTTGAATCAAAATGTTCAACTCTGATAGAACCCAACGATCTAGATGCGCGCGTTGGTCTAGAGGCACTTGATCCTTTGGATCAAACCCGTCAATATTTGCGTACGTGACAAAAAAGGAGTAAACGTTCCACAAAGGCAACATAAATCGTCTAATTGACTCTCCAACAAGAGCTGAAGAAAATCTTCGTGGATTACCAGGGGCCGATGCTGTGTACATATACCAGCGAAGAGCATCCGCACCCTGCTGATCAATGATTTCCCACGGCTCAATAACGTTTCCCCGTGATTTGCTCATCTTCTCGCCGTTCTCGTCCAGAATATGCCCCAAAGAAATAACATTCTTGTAGCTTGGCTGTGCAAAAAGCAACGTAGATAACGCATGCAAAGTATAAAACCAGCCCCGAGTTTGATCGACAGCTTCACAAATAAAATCAGCTGGGAATTGTGATTGAAATGTCGACTCATTCTCAAAGGGATAATGCCACTGGGCTACTGGCATTGCTCCTGAATCGTACCAGGCATCTAGCACTTCTAATTCACGTTTCATTTGTCCCCCGCAATCAGAACAGGCAAATGTGACATTATCGACATAAGGCCTATGTAAATCTAAATCATCGGATAAACCTTGAATCTGATCCTTACCGTTGAGATCAGAGATCCCACCTACACATTCGCTCCTTTCACACGCTGCACATGTCCAAATTGGCATTGGCGTACCCCAGTACCGTTCACGAGATACAGCCCAATCAATATTATTCTTCAGCCATTCTCCAAAACGACCCCGCTTGATATGCTCTGGATACCAATTAATCTCTTCATTTCCACTTAAAAGTCGCTCCTGAGCAGCAGTTGTACGAATATACCAAGAAACTTTTGCATAATAAATCAGAGGTGAATCACATCTCCAACAAAAGGGATAAGTGTGCTTGATCACCCCGTGCTCATACAAAACCCCTCGTTCTTGAAGATCAGCAATAATGTCACTATCCGCTTCCTTAATGAAAACGCCTCCCCACTTCGATACAGTGTCCATAATTACTCCATTTTGATGGACGGTATGCAACACTGGTAATCCTTCACGACGACCCACTTCTAGATCTTCCGCACCGTAAGCGGGAGCGACATGAACAATTCCTGTACCATCATCCATTGAAACAAAATCAGCCGCGATAACTCGGTAAGCATTCTCCACAGGTTCTGGAGTGAATAAGGGTGTGTACCTGAAACCAACCAATTGCTCTCCTTTTATGGTCTGCCTAATGCTGTATTCATAATCTGAAATCGTATCCAAAAGAGCTTCTGCTACTACAAGCTGCTCAGAACCATTCCCGAAATCACCTTCAACCAACACATAATTTGATTCTGCGGAAACTGCTAGTCCAACATTTGCCGGTAATGTCCATGGTGTTGTTGTCCACACTAGCAGTGACGTAACAATGTTATCGTTACCTAAGTTCAATTTACGTGTGTGCTCATCTTGGAGAAGCGAGAATCGAACGAATATAGAAGGATCAGGAGTATCATCTTTATAACCCTGCGCAACCTCATGTGAACTTAAAGAAGTGTCGCACCTTGGACAATGAGGCGTCACTTTGTAATCCTTGTAGACTAAATCCTTATCCCATAGTTGTTTAAAAATCCACCATAAAGACTCTACATATTCATTTTTGAACGTCACATATGCATCATCCAAATCAAGCCAGAAGCCGATTCGCTGTGTAAGTTCTTCCCAATCTTTTACATACCTGAAAACGCTTTCACGACATTTAGCATTGAATTCGGCAATCCCAAATGATTCAATATCTTGTTTGGTTTTTAGGCCTAATTCTCTTTCTATCTCTAGTTCAACTGGTAAACCATGTGTATCCCAACCTGCCTTACGGGGAACGTAAAAACCCTGCATTGTCTTGAATCGCGGGATAATATCCTTAAATACTCGTGACAAAACATGATGTATCCCAGGGCGACCATTGGCGGTTGGAGGTCCCTCAAAAAAAGTAAACAGAGGAGCTCCCTGTCGTTCATCTAACGTCCTTCGAAAAATGTTGTGTTCGCGCCAAAATTCCTGAACATCATTCTCTAACCCAGGAAAATCCACCTTACTCGACACCGGCTCAAAACCCATTTTTAACTCCTACTAATTACACGCTAAATTCTCACAAAAAAAACCCGCCCCAAAGGGACGGGTTTTTACCCGCAATACCACCCTTTTCACCAAACATTCGTTAGGGCAACTATATGACACTAATGACATTCACAACCATGTGTCGCACCTTGATAACGGAAGGAATCCGGCTAAACCTAATCAAGAGACATTGGGGAACGATTCATTATTCTCTCTTTCGAATAGCGACTCAGGAGGGATATTCAGAGATGCTCAACACCTGCTCGCACCAAACCAGGCTCGCTATACTTGAGTTTATTCTCGTACTCTTCTCCGTCACCGTCATTCCAAGTACTTTATAAAGCGTAGGCCTTGCCTGTCAAACATTTCGTGCTAATGCGCTCCAAGATGTAATCCTATTTTTCAGTTGAATAAAGTCCTACTCGTTTTGAATAGGAACCGAAACCGCGTAAGAATTGATCAGTGGTATCCATATTGTTCATCTCAACAATCTTACGTTTCTGATCTCTCGCAAGGGCACCCTGGCGGCTTAAACTACGCAAAGCATCCAACTTAGTTATCCCCTTCCGCGTGTCACTCGCAACTCGAGCCGGCTCACTCTCTTTGATTCTCCACCTGAACAGCCAATACATAAAATCTTTCATTTCGACCAAGGAAGAATTAGCGTTTCGAGGGATCCTTGAGGACGCACGAAACTTGGAAAACAATGTGTTCCAATCCAGTTCATATAGCCTCAAAAAGGTAGCATTCACTAAAGAAATGTCTGACGCTAGAAACCCTGACTTCGCTTTCGCTATTTCACCAGTCACTGCAGCTTGTAATGCCTCCTCAACCATCACGCCGTACCAATAGTTCAGATAGGCAGAATATTTGCTAGAACCCAAAATTTCCGCGAAAATGTCGGCTTCCAAATCTATAGGCGGCTCACCAAAGAAAAGAAACGCGACTATTTCATTTTCTGGCAGGGCATTTTTCAATTCAGGATCATCAATCGAATTGTAGAGACGCTCTCCCAAGGTATACAAATCAAACGCTTCGCCACCAATCAAATATTTATATTGTCGTGATTGATAACGTTCCTCAGGAACAGACCATAACGCCGCAGATTCTAGAAGCGTAATATACCAATTCTTTTGTTCTTCTAGAGATCGCCGGAAGTGATCCTCTGCAATGGAAGTTGCAGAAATCTCAGATTGATCATCCCCACCGAAATTCCACGTAGTCATTTCAGTACCAATCCGCCAAGTTCCATAGAACCATTACCAACATCTTTGGAACACTCAATTAAGCGCACTAAATACGTAGTGCTGTTTAAGTAGTGATGCAAATTCAACATAGCTCCACCTCTGGGGAACTAGACAGCCTCCGGCCAATGGCAATTTTTATATTTCTTACCGCTGCCACACGGACAACTCTCATTCCTACCAATTTTCTTTTGTGTTCGGGTAACCGTACGAACACTAGGGCTGTCACCTGCAGGTTGATTTGCTACGATTGGTGCTTCGCCACTACTATTTCTTTGATGCTGGGCTAATGGAGAATCCATTTGCTGATCTATTTTCTGTCCCACAACCGAAACGTGATACATGTTCCGGACAATCGAGTGCTGAATATTCTCTTGCAATTCTTGATACATCCTGTGCGCTTCCATACGATAAGCGACTAAGGGATCTCGCTGCGCTACAGCTTCTAAACCAATTCCACGACGCATCATGTCCATCACGGTTAAATGTTCGATCCAATGACTATCAACTGTTCGCAAGGAAATAACCCGCTCTATATCCCGAGTCACCTCAGAACCATTATCGTCTTCACGGTTGGCATATAATTCAGTAGCGAATTGATTTAACTGGTCAATAATCTCGTCTTGGCTCATCAAATTCATTGCTTCATAATTGGCCCATTCTGGAGTAGCGCCAAATAAATTCTGTATTGAAACTAGTAGACCTTCAAGATCCCATGTTTCTGGACGCAAATCAGGAAGGTAGTCATCCACAATATCTGCGACAGACTTATCAATCATCATCTTAATATTTGTATGAACATCAGTTTGATCTAGAACCTTGAATCTCTGTTCATAAATCACGTCCCGCTGAGTGTTGATCACATCGTCATATTCAACAAGATGTTTTCTAATTTCAAAGTTGTGTGCTTCAACTTTCACTTGTGCATTTTCAAATGCCTTGCGCACCATTCGATTATCAATAGCCTCACCTTCTTCAACACCAGCCCAATTCAAGAGCCCACGTACACGATCCCCACCAAATCTACGAATTAATTCATCATCAAGTGCCACATAAAAAACCGATGTCCCGGGATCACCTTGCCGGCCTGCACGGCCACGCAACTGGTTATCAATCCTACGAGATTCATGTAACTCAGTGCCAATAATGTAAAGCCCTCCAAGTTTAATGACTTCATCGTGTTCGTTTTGCCATTCCCCGGGATCTCTTTTTTCTTGACTACCGCCTAAAATGATATCTGTGCCTCGACCAGCCATATTTGTTGCTACTGTCACACCGCCAAGACGGCCTGCTTGAGCAACAATTTCAGCTTCTTGCTCATGGAATTTAGCATTCAGGACTTGATGCTCCACACCTCTTTCTTTCAACAGCTTCCCCAGCTGTTCAGATCGTTCAACAGAAACAGTCCCTACGAGAACTGGTCGCCGAGTTTTATGCAAATCCGCTATTGCATCAGCTACCGCAGTATATTTTTCTTTCTCGTTCAAGTAGATAGTATCGGAGAGGTCTTCTCGCATCAGAGGCTTGTTCGTCGGGATGGTAAGCACTTCTAACCCGTAGATTTTCCAAAACTCCTCAGATTCGGTGATTGCGGTTCCCGTCATCCCGGACAATTTGTCATATAATCGAAAGTAGTTCTGCAAAGTAATCGTCGCTAAAGTTATGGTTTCCTGTTGGATTTGCAATCCCTCTTTTGCTTCAATCGCTTGATGCAATCCTTCCCCGAAACGCCGCCCGGTCATTAATCTTCCTGTAAATTCATCGACAATCGTTGCCTTCCCATCTTGAACAACATACTGTTGATCTCTTAGGTAAAAAACTTCTGCTTTGAGTGCGTTTTCAACATAATGTGTTAATCGATAGTTTTCTGGAGCGTACAAGTTCGAAATTCCAAGTGAAGTTTCAATATGGGTAATACCAGCATCTGTTAGAGCAACACTCCGTGCTTTTTCGTCCGGCACATAATCCATCTCTAAGTCTAATGAGCGGGCAATATCAGCAAATTTATAATACGTTTGATCAGGCTGATCTGAGGGACCGCTGATAATCAAGGGAGTTCGGGCCTCATCCACTAGTATATTGTCTACTTCATCCACAATGGCATATGAAATCTTTTTCTGTACCATAGAATCTTTTTCCAGCGCCATATTGTCTCGTAAATAATCAAAACCAAATTCGCTATTCGTGCCATAAACAACATCAGCTGAATAAACATCTGAACGATGTGCAGCTTCTAACTCAGCCTCACCATCAGATGCCATACCAAAAAGAAATGATCCTTCATTTTGAAGACATCCAACCGTCAAACCCAATGCGTTATATATGGGACCCATCCACTGACAATCGCGGCGTGCAAGATAATCGTTCACTGTGACCAGATGTACGCCATCACCCGTTAAGGCATTAAGATAAACTGCTAGAGTAGATACAAGAGTTTTGCCCTCACCAGTTTTCATTTCGGCTATTTTGCCTTGGTGCAGTACGATGCCACCCATAATCTGGACTCGATAATGGCGCTGACCAAGCATTCTTTTGGCAGTTTCGCGGACCGTTGCAAATGCTTCAGGCAAAAGTGAATCAAGGTGCTCGCCATTCTTGTATCGAGATTGAAATTCAGTCGTCTTGGCATACAACAAATCATCCGGAAGTTTTTCAAAATCTGGTTCTAAAGCATCTACTTCATCGACCAAGCTCGACAACTTTTTGATGCTTCTATCTTGGGATCCCCCTAAAAGAGAACCAATCCTCTTTAACATATCTATCCTTCTAAAAAAACCGGAACATACTCCCAAGCATCACTAATTACCAACCACTATTCCAGAACGTATCAAGACACGAAAACACGTCATGAAAAAAGATCCCCAATAGATTCTCCAGAGTGAATTCGCGATATAGCTTCAGCCAACAATGAAGCGACTGAAACTGTGCGTAATTTGATGCCATTCGTCGCAGAATTATCAACGGGCAACGTATCTGTCACAACCAATTCCTTCAGCCCTGCTTGAGACAAACGATCCAAAGCATTACCTGAAAGAACAGGATGAGTCACCATTGAGGAAACGTCCGCAATCCCATGAGACCGTAACACTTCAATCGCTGCAACCATCGATCCTCCCGTATCGATTTCATCATCAACTAGTATTGCGTTCTTCCCAGAAACCTCGCCAATGACATTGCGTGCTTCTACTTTCTCATCATTACCTACACGTCTTTTTTCAATAATTGCTAAAGGAGCATCCAATTCGTAAGCCAAATTACGAGCCCGCTTAACAGTACCTTCATCAGGGGCTACAACAACGTAATCTTGCCTATCGTCTCTTCCTGATAGGAGATACTTTGATAGCAAGGGCAACGCAGTTAACTCATCGACTGGTATGTTGAAAAATCCTTGGATCTGTCCGGCATGTAAATCCATGGTCAAAACACGATCAGCACCCGCCGTTGTAATTAAATCCGCTAATAATCGGGCCGTGATCGGGACACGAGGTTGATCTTTCTTATCGGTGCGCCCGTAAGCATAGTAGGGGATCACAGCAGTAACTCGGCCTGCCGACGCACGCTTGGCGGCGTCAATCATGATTAACAGCTCCATGATGCTATCGTTCACGGGCCTTGCGTGTGGTTGGATTATAAAAACATCTCTATGTCGAATATTTTCTAGATACCTTACAAAAATGTTTTCATTGGAAAATTGAAACACCTCGACTGCGCCAATGGAAACCCTCAAAGATTCAGAAACTGCTTGCGCAAGACGCTTATGCGCATTTCCAGAGAAGATCGCTATTTCACCAGTCCAATTCATACATCTCCACCTATGTGAACATATTAAACCCAGCGGAATTATAGCACGCAAGCCATAAGGATTAGAGCGAAACAACGTAGACTAACCTAATACACCAAAAACAAGTTGGCCATCTAAATCAAGGTTGATACAACAAGGCAATTAAATACCATTCCCAACCGAATTATCCATAAGCCTACGCAACGCTTTGACATTCAGCCACTTCCTCATGATTTATCTGTCTGTTATACTCGCGAGGATTTTTGATCCGCAATCACTGGTCAGATAGTATCTTAAAATATTTTGCCTCCTGTGGATGTAGTACCCCCTCGAGGATGAATTTTGGATCTAATTTAATTATCAAGGGAGAAAAACTTGGTAGCGATAGCCATAATTGGCGCCCAATGGGGAGACGAAGGCAAGGGAAAAATTGTTGATCTCTTGTCAGGAAAAGCACAAATGATAGTGCGATATTCAGGGGGAGCTAACGCGGGCCATACGGTTGTCAACGAGCATGGAGAATTTCGGCTTCACTTAGTACCCGTCGGCATTTTTAATACAAACGCTACCTGCGTGATTAGTAATGGTGTGGCCCTTGACCCTGAATCCTTGCTCGAAGAGTTAGACAATTTAGATTTTCTAAATGTAACTCCCGAACGGCTTCTAATCAGTGACCGAGCACAAATCGTTTTGCCGTATCATAAATTACTAGATTCCCTAGAAGAAGGTCGTAGAGGGGATAACGCGATAGGAACTACCTTGCGAGGTATAGGACCCGCATACGTCGATAAAACCGCTAGGAGAGGTATTCGAGCGGGAGATCTCAAGGATCTGACAACTCTCCGTGACAAGCTCCAGGCACCTCTCAATTACGTCAACTCGTTGCTAACGAAAGTATATGAAACTGCACCGATTTCGGAAGATGAATTGTATGAGAATCTGTCGAAAATATCGCAGCGAATAGCCCCTCATATCGTACAAACAGAACTCGTCATCCATGAGGCTATTCAACAAGGAAAATCAATCTTACTTGAGGGAGCGCAAGGCGCGCTGCTTGACCTTGATTTCGGTACATATCCGTATGTCACGTCTTCTCATCCCGGCGCTGGAGGTGCCTACCAAGGCACAGGTATTAATCCATCCAATATTGATCATGTCGTCGGAATATTTAAAGCGTACTGCACCAGAGTTGGCGCAGGGCCATTCCCAACACTTATGGAACCTGACTTCGATGCGCTTATACGAGAAAAAGCTGGAGAATATGGCGCAACCACAGGTCGACCAAGATCTTGTGGTTGGTTTGATGGCCCAATGGCCCGCCTCGCAACTCTAGTGAACGGTTTTACGTCAGCAGCGATAGCAAGGCTTGACGTACTAGATGATGTAGAAAAAATCAAGATCTGTACACATTATGAACTTGATGGCGAACCTTTGCTTTATCCGCCCTCGGATCCCGCCACCTTAGAAAAATGCAAACCAATATACGAAGAATTACCAGGATGGAAAGGACCAACAAGTAACATCAATAATTTCCAAGATTTACCTGAACTAACAAAGAACTATGTTAATCGCCTAGAAGAAATTATTGGTGCACCTATTGACCTTTTGTCGGTTGGTCCAAGAAGAGAACAGAACATTGTCATACGGGAATTCTCGTAGTCCACACCTCATTGACCAAGTTCGCTATCAATCTTGAGCATCATCTCCATCATTCAGGCTTCGAATGATCTCCTGGATACTTGAAATTACTAAATCGGCTTGAGAATCATTTAATTCGAATTTTTTTCTTCTTGTCGTTGGTGCTACGAGATAATTGTAATACGCACTCCACGCTCGCTGGGCCTGCTCCACAGTTTTGGCTCGCATAAGTGCTTGAAGATATTGTGCGATGAACAAGTCTAAAGCATGTTCCAAGGCATCCAAATCATTATTGAAGGCATCTGCACGTTTGAACGCCGGTCGAAGCACAGTTTCTATTTCTGATGGCATCTTTCACCTATCCCCAAAAAATGTTGCTCGCTTAAATATTGTTATTGCCTGCAGCATACGGATGGGCCACTGATGTAGCAAGGTGTTGAATGAAAACATGACTAATCGCAAGTTCAGGAGCGTATGCTCCAACAAAGTTGCGTCTGTACAATTGAAGGTTTATGCTTGTTTCGTTCTATACACTTAGAGCGCAATCGAAACGGGGGGGGGTACCTATATGAGTGTTAGAGGAGTAGCGGCTGTCGTGGGCATCCATGAATATGAAAGTCGCTTTGATCCGCAAGCATCTGAACTCTCAATTGAAGCGGAATCAGCTAGGCGTGCATTGGATGACGCTGGACTTGAGAAAAGTGATGTTGATGCCTTATATAGCCATCATGGATGGAATTTGGCTGAATATATGAATATGTTCCCTGACGTCATTGATACGACGCAGATGGGGGGCGGATCATACGAGTTTTTTGCAGCGCATGCTGCTGCTGCAATAGCGGCGGGCCAATGTGAAGTCGCGTTGGTGACATACGGAAGTACTGGAAGATCTGGCGGAAGAGCCGTGGAGCGAAATCCCATCAGGGGTAGAGTGCCAGCATTACCAGATGGTTTCGAAGAGCCCTATGGCCCCACAACACTTGGGCGATATGCCTTGGTTGCGAGACGCCACATGCACGAATTCGGAACAACTAGTGAACAATTAGCAGCTATCTCAGTGTCCACACGCAAACATGCGAGCACAAACCCATTTGCTGTATTTCGTGATCCGATCACTGTTGATGATGTATTGAACAGCCGAATGGTGTCTGATCCTTTACACCTACTTGATTGCTGTATCGTCTCAGATGGCGGTGGAGCTTTCATCATAACGTCGGCAGCTCGTGCAAAAGATCTAAAAAAGAAACCCGTCTACATCTTGGGGACTGGGCAAGCTGTTGCGCACCCCGGTATCGGGAACCGTGATTTAACAACGATCGCGGCCGGCCAATCGCATAAACACGCGTTTGAGGAAGCGGGTGTAACGCATAAAGATATAGATCTTTTGATGGCATACGACTCATTTACCATCACGGTTCTGACCACAATAGAAAATCTTGGCTTCGTGAAAAAGGGAGAAGGTGGAGCTTTTGTTGAGACTGGAGCTTTAGACCTTGATGGAAAACTCCCGACAAACACCGATGGCGGTGGTCTTTCATCGAACCACCCTGGACAAAGAGGCATCTTCCTAATTTTTGAATCTGTGCGCCAGCTCCGAGGGGAACGTGAGGGTAATCAATTGAAAGATCCCAAGCTTGCGCTAGCCCATGGTACAGGTGGTTCACTAAGTACCAGGCATAGCGGAGGAACAATCATCCTGTCAACTGAGGTGTAGATTCTTTAGGAATTCATGCATCTCGCATTAAAATAAAAAAACAAACTAACGAGGAAAGGGAGGTAAATTATAATGTCTATAAGAGGAAAAGCCGCTATCGTTGGCATCCATGAATACGAAAGTCGCTTTGATCCGCAGGCATCGGAACTCTCAATCCAAGCCGATTCGATTAGTAGAGCTTTAGATGATGCAGGCCTAACGAAAGACGATGTTGATGCAATGTACAGTCATAGCGGGTTCTTACTCGCTGAATACCTCAACATTTTTCCAGACAACATTGACACAACCCAAGTAGGCGGTGGATCATACGAATTCCACATCGCACACGCTGCTGCGGCCATTGCCGCGGGCCAATGTGAAGTGGCAGTCATAAGTTATGGAAGCACTGCTCGAACTGCTCAGAGAGCGATCGGGACTGGAGGCACGGCAACACGGCGTGTACCATTTCACCCGGAAGGTTTTGAAGCGCCCTACGGTACAACAACCGTTGGTATCTATGGCTTGGTAGCGCGCCGTCACATGCACGAATTCGGAACGACGAGTGAACAACTAGCCGCAATATCCGTCTCAACAAGACAACATGCAATGACAAACCCATTTGCGGTCATGCGTGACGAAATTACAGTCGCTGATGTGATAAACAGTAGGGTTGTCTCAGACCCTCTACATCTCTTGGACTGCTGCCTTGTAACAGATGGCGGTGGAGCCTTTGTGATGACATCCGCAGAACGTGCAAAAAGTTTAAAGAAAAAACCAGTGTTTGTGCTAGGAGCAGGCCAAGCGGTCGCACACCCAGGAATGGGAACCCGTGATCTAACAACGATTGCTGCCGCACAATCTAGCAAAAAAGCATTCGCCGAATCTGGCGTAAAGCACAAAGATGTAGATCTTTTAATGGCTTACGACTCATTCACAATCACTGTTTTGACAACTATCGAGAACCTCGGTTTTGTGAAAAAGGGTGAAGGTGGGCCGTTTGTCGCAGAAGGAAACCTAACCCTCAAAGGAAAGCTGCCAACCAACACAGATGGCGGCGGACTTTCTTCAAATCACCCCGGACAACGCGGTATTTTCTTAGTATTCGAATCAGTCCGGCAATTAAGAGGTGAACGGGATGGTAATCAAATAAAGAACGCTAAGGTTGCGGTCGCCCATGGTACAGGTGGCGGGCTCAGCGTACGACATAGCGGCGGAACAGTAGTTCTTTCAACGGAGGTATAAACATGGCAACCGAACAACAACCATACAGGAAGCCCCTACCCGAGCTTCATCCAGAAATAGCCCCTTACTACACAGGTGGGCTGCGAGCAGAACTAATGATAAAGTTCTGCCCGAACTGTAACATTAGTTTCCATTATCCACGTACCGTTTGCCCAGAATGCTTAAAAAGCGACACCGTGTGGCGACGAGCTAGTGGCAAAGGAACGGTGTACAGCTACACAATTACCTACCAAAATCTTTCACCCGGATTCCGTGAGGAAGTACCTTACGTATTAGCACTCGTTGATCTTGCTGAGGGTGTACGGGTCATGACAAATATCATTGACTGTGATCCAAAGGATGTAAGTGTAGGTATGCCAGTAGAAGTCACCTGGGAGCGAGCTGAGGAATTAGCTATCCCAAAATTCCGACCGCAAAAAAGCTAACAACACACGCATTCTCACTTGATTTTGGATTTAGTGCCACGAGCGAGGGGGCAGCTTCAACTGCCCTCTCGTTTTCCGCTCAGGGTATGTCCGTGGCACTTTCTACAAGATCACAACCACTTCTTTTTTCTGAATGTTAACCAAGTGATGTTATATGGACGACCTATCTCCCGAAATTCAAAACCACAACAATCGGCCAAATCGTTTAATCATATTGGCTATCGGTTGCGTCGTTGTCGCATTTTTGATTCTCCTTAACTATGCGATGATCAGCAAAGAACCAACTACTGCATCAAGCGGAGTTGTTCAAGTTGGGAAAGTCGCACCTGACTTCACACTGCAATTATTCTCAGGTGAATCTCTACAACTATCCAGTTTGCGCGGCAAAGGTATCGTCGTAAATTTTTGGGCTTCATGGTGTGTGCCTTGCCGAACAGAAATGTCCGCGTTGAACACAATATATGCTTCTACAAATCGCAATGAAATTGAATTTGTTGGCGTAAATTTTTGGAGCATGACAGAATCAGAAACTGCCGCACGAAATTTTGTCGCTGAATTCTCGGTAGAATATCCGACCGGGCAAGACAGGAGTGGAAACATTTCTCTGGACTATGGGGTTACCGGAATACCAGCAACGTTTTTTATTGATGATAAGGGCCGAGTTTTGAAGCGGTGGGTAGGAGCTTTAGACTTAGACCAACTGGAATCATTGACCAGCGAAATTATTCCCAAGAATTGATTATAAGGGACCTTTTTTATATGGAATTCCTTAGCTATTTAATAAATAATCTTTTCACCAACCGCCACTTGATCAGCATATTGATTTGTTTTATCTGCTTCGCTTATCTAGTACTCCGTCGAGCAGATGATCGTTCGTATAATACGGATGCAATCTGGATGGTTTTATTATGGTCAGCTATCGGAGCCATAATCATTGGAAGACTTTTTCATACCGTGCCTCATGCGGAAAATTACTTCAAAAGCCCCTTAAGTGTTCTGCATATAAATTATGGCCTTCATTTATACGGAGGACTCTTAGGTGGCATCATCGGCGGCCTCTTCGCAATACGCAAAAGCAATATTTCCATCGAATCAATAATGATATTGATTACACCATTTCTTTTTCTTGCAATCAGTCTTAATCGTTT
This sequence comes from SAR202 cluster bacterium, assembly GCA_009392005.1. Classification (GTDB taxonomy): domain Bacteria; phylum Chloroflexota; class Dehalococcoidia; order UBA6926; family VFHL01; genus VFHL01. The sequence goes on along the minus strand of VFHL01000001.1, from coordinate 182,871 downwards.
TACGTGCCTTTTGGATCCAAATAAATGCCTCGGGAAAATAGCAGGAGATCCAATCGGGATACTGCTACCAGGTGCGACACAAACACGTATTCCATCGCATCTAATCGAAGGCTTCTTTTTGCTGGTACTAGTCGGATTTATCTTCCTTTTGGAACGACGATATTCTCAAAAACCATACATCCCATTCTTCCTCGGGTTCGCCGGTTATGGCCTGATACGTTCAACAATCGACATGACGCGAACCGGCTGGCCATCACTATGGATAGGAATTGACACTGCAATTGGAGTCATATTATTCATCGTATGCATTATATTTATCCAAGTTTATCCGCAAATTCGGCCAACTGCGAAATCGACAAATAACGATGGCAATGAAAATATCCGTTCACCAAAGAAAAGACGCCGCCGCAGGCGCTGATTGCATTCTTAATATTCACTAGGCCAACCGTTGCTATAATGATCCATGAACCATTATTCACCTCACTTAGCGAAAAGGCAAAACACTTAAGATTACATGTGATGATTCAAAAACGCTCATACACAACAGGGCTTTCCCTGATAGCGGTCGGATCGATTTTGTTGATTGCAGTCATTGTCTATATGTTGTACTCGGTCTGGGCGACATCAACGCTGGATGATTTGATCACCGAAGATCGTTCGTCTCTGCAGGATCTTTTCCCGACCAAGTCTGACAACCTTACATATGACGCATTAAGCCAACCCAATCGATTGCAACAAATTACCTTACCAAGTGATTTGGAAGTTTACCTCGAGGAATTTGTCCTGATAAATGATGATGAACGACATCCGTTAGAAGCTTACAAAAATCCTTACGTCGTAGCACCAGACCAAGCTTTAACCACCAAGAATCCCTTTACTGGATCCATCGCGTCGAGTGGAACAATTCACCAGTTGCCCTACCTAGAAGGGTTTTATGCTGTAGACTGGGCATTGCTACCACGCAATGGAAGAAACCTAGCTCAACCGACCAGAATTGAAATCCCCGCAATTAACTTAGATTCTCAAATTGATCAGGTGGAAGCAAACTGGATTGGTGATCGCCTATTATGGGATATTCCGCAAAATATAGTTGGATATCACAAGGGAACGTCACAGCCAGGAATGTTTGGAAACACCATATTATCAGGACATATCAGTAGTCCGATAAAAAGAGAAGGAGCAGTCTTCAAGAATCTCCCAGACATCGCGCCACTACTGATTGAAGGACAACCAGTAGATATGATCCTGCACACATCCGAAGCACGCTATCTCTTCAGAATTATTAAAACTGATGTAGCAGAACCAGAGAACGTGGACCTATTTCGACCCATCACTGAACCAAGCTTGACACTCATTACATGTATCCCAGATTACATCTACACCCACCGATTTTTAGTGACAGGAATCTTAATCGGCAAAGCCTCCGTATAAAAATATTTCAATCTCATAGTTTTATAAAGGATCCCAAACCACACTGAAGATACCTATTTTCGTGACTCCAGCGTGGCAAGAAATCTAGAGTATGCCTAATGTCCCGCTATTTCTTGGGTTGGATAAGCATGCGGAGTGACCCGTCAATATCTTCCCGTTGTGTTATCACATTATGACCTTCTTTTTCGGCCCACATAGTAACATCATAACTATTCAAACGATCTCCAAGAATTGTTTCAATAAAGGACTGCTTATCTCGTGCCGTTTGGTCTGCCAAAGCTGCAAGAATACCCGCGCAACTTTTGCCTCGACCATCTAATACGACCCAATGTCCATCCAAACCATCTGAAACAATCTGGGGTTTATCATCATTGACCAGAGCTGCATATGGATCGATTTCACCATTCTTTCTCTTAAGAATTTCACTCTTGAATTGTGCCACTGCCTCCCACGCGACATCAGTGTCGCGATCGCCTTTTTGGCAGACTGCTCCACGCACACCCACTATGTCAGGGTTTATACGCGCAAGCTCATCAATGTCAGACATCCGTAGATGACCTGAAAGGGCCGTACTCATACCATGGCTCTTACCTTCTAAAACCATCTCTCGCAGTTCATTTTCGGGTATAAAGTCGAACAGGTTTCGCCCATCTTTAATCAATGTATCAATAAGCCAACCGTCACAGCCTGTTTCAAGGGCCAATTGATTCATCATCCTTGGTTCCAAGCCACCTTCATAAAGAAGGTTGTCAGCGAAAAGCGATCCGACGAGCTTGGTTTCTGTACCTTGTAATGCCATCTTGGAATCTCGCAAAATTTGTACTGCTTCTTCATATTCAGTGTTCATAAAGCCAACCTTGACCGATGTCGCTTGTAATTGCGCTGCTGCATATACCGCCATGGCCACTGTCCCTGCCTGATTAGGTACGACACCCAACGTTACACTGACATGTTTTTCGGCGGGGATAGCGTCTCGCGCTTCTTTCACAAGAATAGGATGTCCAGATCCAACCAAAGCCTCCTGCAAATTCTTAACATCAATAACATCCGCTCCGCCCTGTTCAGCCTCCAAAGCTTCTGCCATATTTTGCACACTGACCATCAACAACATGCCGGAGGAATCAACAACGTCTTGGTGTGCTGAACCATTCTGATATATGAATGGAACTTTTCCATTTCCGTTCTGACTGCTACTTATAGTGGACGCACTGACACCTTTAATCTGCGGTCGCACCTGCTCCAATTCCAACCGCAAATCAAGCTTTTCTTGTTGGGACAAATCCCTTAGGGGCGGTCGTACACGACCCGCTTTTAAGCCCATCATCTCTCCCCAAGCTTTCGCCAAAGAAACGGGTAATGCACCCCCCGCTTTTTTGACCGTTTCACCCCACCATTTATCAGAAAGTTGCTTTATCGTGCGCAAATGGGAATCATAAAGATCAGTGTCTAGTTCTTTCCGTGATGCCTTCTCAATAAACTGCACATAATAATTCTCGTCAGGAGTGTCAAAACGCCAATCAGACGTGTTTGCAAACATCACTTGTTGATGGAAACCTAATTCTTGCTCTTTCCAATATATCCATTCATCAGGGGTACTGATAATTGAATTCTTCCCAAGCAATACATGTGTTTCAAGTGATATTTGCTGACTAAAACTCGCCTCTTTTACACCAACAACATTCGGTATTTCTGTAATACGCTTTAATCCTTGAGGACTAAGAACGATTCCAAATTGGGGAGAGTTATAAAACATTATTGCCAAATCAGTCTTATCGGCAACCTGACGCGTCAATTCGACTACCTGGTCCTCTGTTTTAGTAACAAAATAAGATGGTGCAAGGATAAGAAGATCAAATTCTCGCTGCTCGGCGTATTTAGATAAAGAGACCATTTCTTCAAGAGACGTATCAGTAATATGGGCAGCGATCGGCCATTCTCCATTCGCTTCATCCGAAACTATCTCCATCACACGTCGACGTTCATCTTGTGTCAGGCTCCAAAATTCACCCATACCCCAAGTGCATCCTGCTCCACGAGTGCCTAATCCTCTAATATGCCGCATGTTATAGCGTAATGCTTCTTCATCAACTTTATTATCGGAATCGAATGGCGTGAACAAAGTAGTCCATTGACCTTTTAAATTTTCCCAAGCCCAGTCTTGTGCTTCACTTTTGCGATACTTCGTCATTATTCAACCCTCCTGTACTAATCTACAACGCACATTGCTTTCAATTTCATTAAAATCATTTGGTTAACTGGATTCGATAACAAAACAAGATCTCACCATGATTATTTTATTCTTGACAACTCACGGCTCCTCTCGCCCACCATATCGAAATTTATCGGGCATAGCATTGGGAACACCTAATACATCCAGTGCTTTCTCTACGATATATTCATTCACATCCTGCACTGTCTCTGGTTTCAAATAAAATGCGGGCGCTGGTGGCAATATAACGACACCTAACCTCGCCAATATAAGAAGATTTTCTAGGTGAATCGCAGACAGTGGCGATTCCCTAGCTAAAACAATAAGCGGTCGCCGTTCTTTGATGGTAACATCAGCCGCACGACGCAAGAGATTATCTGAAAAACCATGTGCAATTGCTGCAACTGTCGCCATACTAGATGGGATGATTAGCATTCCAGAGGTCGCCTGCCCACCACTCGCAATAGGCGCACCAATATCAGCAACATTATGATACGTAAAATTCGGTCTTTCTTCCCAATCTGACAAGGTTTCAGAAAATGGGATCCCTAATTCATGCAACCACATTTGCCGAGCGGAACTACTTGCGGTCACAATCACATGAATATCTTTCGATAACAACGACTCAACTGCTATCTTCGCTAAGATTGCTCCACTTCCTCCGGAAATACCGACAATTATTGGATTCATGAGTCTCCTAAAAAAACAATCCGAAAATTACTGCGACGTTGAGCAACACACTGAACATAGCGGTGGACCACAACCAAATACGCTGGGATCCATCAAAATTCAATGGATCAAAAATGTAATGCTGCAGCACCAGAACCCCAGATGCGGCAATCCAAAACGGATAGTAAAATATACTTAAATCGAAGATTAGTCCTGCAAATCCAAACAACGCCGCTGACAAAAAATAAAAGAGCTTAGAAAGTCTGATCGAGGCCACAATGCCCCATTTCCCCACAATTGAGTGCAATCCATATTTGATATCGAATTCATGGTCTAATGTTGCAAGCAAAAGATCAAAGCCTGCAACCCAAAGAATCGCCGCCATCCACAAATATGCAGCGCTCCAACTTATCTCGCCGGTCACACCAACCCAACCACCGGCAACTGCAGTACCTGTAGTCGCCCCCATAAATAGATGCGTCGCCCAAGTAAACCGTTTTGTAAATGCATAAAAAACTAAGTAAATTAGCACGATTGGAGCGAGCGCTAAAGCCAAAAAATTAAGTTGCGCTGCTGAAAAAAGAAAAATACCGGCTGCTACGATACCGAGAATGCTCATCTCACTCACTGTAATTAAACCGGACGGTATTGCGCGGTATCGTTTATGAGGGTGCAGTGCATCAAAATCTTTATCAGCGACTTGATTAACAGCTTGCCCAAACAATCTCGCTCCTAAAACAGCAAGGCTGATCCACATTATTTGCTCCCAAGTAGGCCAATCACGGAGTGCCAGTAACATACCCACATACGCCAGCGGAACACTAAAAAAAGCGTTCGTAAAACGCAAGTCATGATAAAAGGTGGTGATTTTCTTGAACATTGATGGAATCGCAACAGATAATGGATTCACAATCCGTATTCTCCCCATCTTCGTTCGACCATCCCCTTTATTGTTTCTGACATCACAACGTCATCTGGCCAATCGCGAGAAGATTCTTCCCCTTTCAGCTTCCGAGTAGCGTCGATCCCAGCCTTACTGCCGTAACGCCACCCAGACGACGCATGATCAAGATCATCGACAGGGCCATCAACAAACGAAAGATCTCTTCTTGCATCAATATTGTTTGTTACACGCCACGCAACCTCTGACAAATCTTGTACATCAACAAATTCATCAACCACTACAATTAATTTAGTCAATTGCAACAAGCCAAGACCCCATATAGCATGCATCACTTTTTGAGCGTGTCCGGGATACTCCTTCTTGATGGATACAATCAGCAAATTATGAAAAACACCTTCAGCAGGCATGTTAATGTCCTGCACCTCAGGAAGCACCAACTGCAATAGGGGAAGCATGATCCGCTCGGTCGCTTTACCCATAAAATAATCTTCTGAAGGAGGGCGTCCGACCACTATGGTGGGATAGATAGAATCAGATCTCCTAGTGATTGCAGTTATATGAAAGACTGAATACATCTCAGCTTGTGAATAATACCCTGTGTGATCACCAAATGGACCTTCAAGTTGACGCTCATCAAGATCCACATAACCTTCCAATATTATCTCAGCATGAGCAGGTACTTCTAAATCAACGGTTTTACACCTCACAAGTTCAACTGACTTTTCGCGAATCAAACCAGCAGCCGCGAATTCATCGATCCCAGGTGGAAATGGAACAGATCCTGCCCATATTGTTGCAGGATCACTTCCCAGTGCTACTGCAGCCTCTAATCTCCGAAGCCCCTTTGTTTTCCCAGATCGCTCATGTTGGGCTCCAACCTTATGCGTCTGCCAATGCATGCCTGTCGTTTTTTTGTCAAAAACTTGCATCCGATATATACCCACGTTTCGTGAACCAGTATCTGGATCACGTGTAACCACCAATGGCAAGGTTATGAACCTACCGGCATCATCAGGCCAACATTTCAAAATCGGTAATTCAAACAAATCAATGTCTTCACCAGTGAGAACAACTTCCTGACATGGTGCATTTTGTACAACTTTAGGTTGGTTAGAAGCGATTTTAGCAAGGTCCCCAAGTGCACGGATTTTTTCCATCCACCCAGTTGGAGGACTTTGCGCCATATTTAAGATTTTCTGTAATCGAACGACAAGTTCATCTAAATCATCAACGCCAAGAGCCCATGCCATCCTATCGGTCGTACCAAAAAGATTGATACAAAGAGGCATGGAAGAATCTTTAATATTTTCAAACAAAAGGGCCGGTTTATTGCCTTCTTTAATGAGAACATCAGCGATTTGAGTGACCTCTAGGTCCCAGTCAACTTCCGCTGTTACCCGATGAATCTGGCCACGCTGCTCAAGAAAGGTTAAGTAATCGCGCAAACTATTAAATGACTGTGGCATCAACGTCCAGCGGTTCCGATTGGCAAACCGACACTCCCTAATAATAATATTCGTAAGGTTGGAACAGCAGTTTCCAATGGATCGGGTTTTCCTGTATACAGCCATCGCGTTACGATCTCATGCACCGCCCCAAGCCAAGCATACGCGACAATTGACGTGTCCATCTGCTGTATACTACCTGCCGCTATAGCCTCATCTAAGTTATCTTTGATCATTCCCGCGAACCGATCTAACAAATTAAACAGATGTTCATCAAACGGTCGACCTAAACCTGCCCCACTGACCAGAAGGATTTTTGCCAAAGCCCGATGCCGCGAAAGCGCTTCGAAAACAGTGCCAAGGGCGGCATCAAATTTTGCTAAGCCATCTTGCTGCTCCATTATGGCATCTTGAGTGGATCTAATGAGGGTATCTGCTAATCGACTAACCAACGCCAAGAAAATTTCTTGTTTACTTGGGAAATGAAAATACACGGCACCCTTAGAGGTATTTGAATCATGAACAATATCATCTACCACCGAGGAGTGATATCCTTTTGTAGCGAAAACCTCCGCTGCAGCATCCAAAATTCGCTCACGTGTTGCAGATTTACCCGAGTCAGAGGCGGAATCCGTGAATGTCATCTGATTTCTCCTGAGACCGACCGGTCAGTCGGTCAGATTCTACGATTCGAAATTACAGCTGTCAAACCCATATTAATTTACAATTCAATCCGCAAATCACATCAATCCATCGATGATGCATTTTCCGCTATCATTTAAATGCCTAGAAATGAAACATTCAGATCTCATTATTCACAAGAAAACGTCATATGTTACGCCCGAGAAATCATTCACAGAATCCTCAAATTATCTGCCGCAGATTACTCACAGTTCTGGCATTAATAGGTTTCTTTTTTCTTGTTGCATGCACTGAGCAAACCCTTGAAACTCAGAGCCCCACTGCGAGCCAGAAAATCAAGATAACACCTGTCGACGAAAAACAACCAGAGAATGGATCAAGTCCAAAAACCAACGGTTCAATCCAAGCAATCCTTGTAACAACAGACCTTTCAATAGGGAAGCAGCGAGTTGGATTTACCCTCATTTCACCAATGGGAAATGTATTGGTACCACAAGTCACCGTCACCTCCCAAGTCTTGTCGGAAAACCAAAGTATTAACGAACTCACCACAGCACAATTCGAACCATGGCCAGATAATACTCGAGGATTATACGTAGCAGAGATCAATTTTCCCCAACATGGAGAATGGAGGTTGAACATTGAAGTCCCCTGGCCGAACGGAACAACCATACACACACATGTAAAAATGAACGTTAAAGAGGTAGCAGTTGCACCAATGGTCGGAAGTTTAGGCATCAAGAGTATTACAAAAACTATTGATCAAACTAACGATCTCACGGAACTAACATCAGGGAATCTTCAAGATCCAGATTTTTATCGCTTAACATTGGCACAAGCCATTGGAAACGGCAGGCCCACAGTTGTTGTGTTTACCAGCCCCGCTTTTTGCTCTCATCCATTTTGCGGACCACAACTAGAAATATTACGAGACCTCAAAATAGAATTTAAACGTCAAGTGGATTTTGTCCACGTTGACTATTATGAATCACCTCATTTGATTTTAGGCAATCTAAACAATGCTACGATCTCAAAACCAGTTTTGGAATGGAATTTACCGGACACTCAATGGACCTTTGTGATTGATCACAAAGGAACTATAGCTCACCGTTACCAAGGATTTGTGAACTTCAGAGAACTTAACCGATCATTGATCGAAATACTTCCAACCGGAACTACATCCTCATAACCTGAAATTTAATCGACTTGATCTAAATTTTTAGGCCTACGATTATGCCAATCCGTGACTTTTTGATAGGCATGTCCCATTTGAAGAACCGAAGCATCAGCAAAACGCTTACCAACGATCATCATCCCAATCGGCAGCCCATCCGATGTAAATCCACAAGGTAATGACAAAGCAGGTTGCCCACTGCGATTAAACGGAGCAGTATAGCGACCAATTATTGAAGTCGGTCCAATTTCACGAACTGCAGGCGCATCTTGCGTTTTATCTTCCATAGCAAAAACATCCGCCCTATTCGAAGCAGCCAAAGCTGCCTTGATGGGCGGAGCGACAATAGGGGTGGAAGGCAAAACAAATGCATCATATTTCTCCAATGCTTGTTCCAAAATTGACTGCACCTGATGACCTAAATGTAGATTTGAAAGGTACGAACCCGAAGATGAATTCAACCCCCGTGTATTGCCATCTCGATAACGTTGACTGAACCGTTTCTTGCGATCCTCAGGTAGCCCATCAAGGTAGTATCCTCGTTCAGCAGCTGCAATTGACGAAGTTCGCATCAGATCTTTGAAACCTGGCAGCGGTACTTCCGTAACAGATGCTCCCAAATCGCGAAAGACATCGAGAGCAACATGCACAGCCTTCACAATTTCAGGATCAGGTCCAAGGCGAACTTCCGTTGCATTCTCTTGATCACGCAACTCTAATTCCCAAAAATAATCGGTAGGGACCGCAATCCGCATTCCCTTAATATTTTTCGTAATTGAAGAAATAAAATCTTCGTCCGCAACATTAGCGGAGAGCGGATTCGTGGGATCATAACCCGCTATAACATTCATCATTAAAGCACTATCTTCTACTGTTTTGGTAAGTGGCCCGAGGTGATCATTTGTCCAAGAGAGGTACAACGCACCTTGAGTACTAACACGACCAAATGTCGGCTTCAAACCAACGGTCCCACATAAAGACGCTGGCATGCGAATTGATCCTCCCGTATCGCTACCAATAGTACCCAGGCATAAATGCCCAGCAATAGCCGCTCCACTACCACCACTTGACCCACCTGTAATCCTAAGAATATCCCATGGATTACGTGCAGGCCCATAAAACGGATTTAAATTCGTTGATCCCGCCGCCATTTCATGCAAGTTTGTCTTCCCAACAAGAATGCCCCCTGCTTCTCGTAATTTTGTCCAAATAACCGCATCATTGTTCGGAACCCAATCAGACAAAGCACCCGTTCCACCCGTTGTCAAAATCCCTGATGTAGCAACGAGATCTTTTAGGGAAATAGGAATGCCATGCAACGGACCTCGGTAATTGCCTTTTTGGATGTCACGATCAGCCTCTTTCGCGGCCTTCAAAGCAAATTCGGACGTAATAGTGATGTAAGAGTTCAAAACGGGATTAAGACGTTCTATACGGGCAAGAACTGCTCGAGTTAAATCAAGAGACGACAACTCACCATCTCTTATCTTTGCAGAGGCTTCACCAATGGTGAGAAATGGCAGATCTTTTTCTACCGCATTTGGTTTGCTAATCTTATCAACTAGCTTTGGAGGTGACGGTATTTCTTTTGGTACGGGACCCAGATCACCTATCTCTTCAAAACGAAATGCAACCTCCCTCCCAATGTACCCAGCCCCAGGTGCAGGATCTGCATGATTCGACATTTATCCCCTCCCAATCTGAATCCACATTTCTTACGAAAACATAAGCTTAACAATAAATACTAGAGATATGGAACTATACAACACCCAATCATTGAACCGAGCACCCAATTCATCTCTAAATGCCCAATCTATATTAGACAAAACCAACATGCCAAAATGACCCGTAGCTAATTCTTGACATCAAATCGTCAAGCTGAGTAGCATAACTTCCATTGATAAACACGAAGTGGTCAATTGACAGTATCGGTTCAAGATCTGTCCACACTGAAAAATGAGGAGATTACAGATGCGCGGTATTGACAAAGTCCCGGTTTTTCCAATCACATCACGAATCAATGGAACGAGTGTACTCGAAATCGGTGGATGTACCATTTCTGACCTTGCTGAACAATATGGCACTCCGCTCTATGTCTTCGATGAAACGACAATTCGCAGTATTTGCAAAGATTTTCTTGAGGGATTCCAGTCTCATTACCCTGATACTTCAGCAGTCTATGCGTCAAAAGCATTCATGACAGTTGGATTAGCCCAACTGTTACAAGAGGAAGATTTCGGCCTAGACGTAGTATCAGGTGGCGAGATTGCTGCAGCAGTGAAAGCTGGTTTGCCAATGCACAACATCTACTTTCATGGCAACAACAAAACCCGCGAAGAATTAGAATATGCTCTTGAAATGAATATCGGGCGCATTGTCGTGGACAACATCCATGAGTTAGATGTGCTCGATGAACTCGCAGAAAAAAAACATACCGTTCAATCGATACTGCTTCGCGTATCGCCAGGAGTCGATCCACACACTCACGCGAAAACTACAACGGGAATCCTTGACAGTAAATTTGGCCTCCCAATTGTAACAGGGCAGGCAGAAGAAGCCGTCAAAAAGGCTATGAAGTCGAAATCTCTAGATCTTATCGGGCTACATTTCCATCTGGGATCACCAATATGGGATATGTTCCCATATGAAGAAGCAATCCCTATCGCTTTAGATTTCGCACAAGAAATGTCACGGAATCATGGTATGGATTTGAAGGAATTCAGCCCCGGTGGCGGGTTTGCTGTACGGTACCTGATCGATCAAGAACCACCTACACCTGCTGCTTACGCGAATGCAATCACGAATGCAGTGAAAAATGGCTGTAATGATCGAGATATTCCTCTACCAAAGTTGATTATAGAACCAGGTCGAGCGATTGTAGGCCAAGCGGGAGTCGCGGTATATACTGTTGGGGCGATTAAGACTGTCCCTGGCATCCGAACGTTCGTTGCGGTAGATGGAGGAATGGGTGACAACATCAGGCCAGCCCTATATGAAGCCGAATATGAAGCAGTTTTGCCTAACAGAATGGACGAGGAAGCCACTGTTCCTGTAACCATTGCAGGAAAATACTGTGAGTCAGGAGACATTTTGGTTCGAGACGTTCCATTGCCTCCAGTGGTCCCTGGTGACCTCATTAGCGTGCCAGTATCGGGAGCATATTGCCTAGCGATGTCAAGCAATTACAATATGGCACTAAAGCCTGCTATCGTGCTCGTGAGAGATGGTAAGAGTCAACTGTGGCGCAAAAGAGAAACGTATGAAGATCTCTATCGAAATGACATCTCTTAATAGCGACCCAACCATTTAACCAATGTGGAACATTGAAGGTCATGATGATGCGATTGCATTACTGAATACAAGTCTAGAACGGGGCAATCTCGCCCATTCTTATCTTTTTGTTGGATCTAAAGGAATAGGTAAGCGATCAGTCGCAGTCGCTCTAGCTCAAGCAGTAAATTGCCTTGAAAATTCAAAACCCTGTGGAAGTTGTCGTTCCTGCGTACGAGTCAGTTCTGGTCTGCACGCAGATCTTCGAATCGTAACAAAAAGAAACACTGTAATCGGTATCGAAGAGGTATCAGATTTACTGCACGACTTAAATCTACAACCATATGAAGGCAAGTATCGAGTTGTTATCTTCGATGAGATCAACCACACAAGTCATGACTCTTTTAACGCATTACTTAAGGTTCTTGAAGAGCCGCCAAAACATGTCCTATTTGTTCTTCTCACCAGTAATCTGAATCTCGTGCCCGAAACTATCCAATCTCGATGCCAAACAATTTTTTTCCATCCCGTTTCCAACAACATGTTATTAAAAAAACTACGGGAAGCTGGAGTAGAAAATGAAACGGCCCAAGAAATTATACGCATCGCACATGGACGCATCCGCGAAGCTCTAGAAATTGCCAGTGATCCAACTATTCTGGAATCCCGCTATGAAAAACTTCAGTCGCTTATGGCACTGAGAAACCAGAGCCTCGCTACTCGTATTGCTTTTGCCGAGCAAATGGCAAAAGATTTTAGTCAGAATAGAGATCTTGTTTTATCCGACCTAGCTCTATGGATTGAAGGATGGCGCTTCCTTTTATTAAGTGCTGCGGGGATATCAAGGGAGACAATAGGTCGTGGGATACCAGAAAAAGCACTTAATTACCAACTCTCAGATATTCTCGGTTTTCTGGAGAAATTGATGAGCACAACTGCGGCGCTGCACCAGAATGTGAACCCCCGGTTAGCGCTAGAATCACTCCTTATGGCGATACCCCAAGAAAAGCAATAATTGGCTGACCACAACTAAAACACACAGAATCAAATCAAAGCGAATCTTATAGGGTTCATATCACCCAATTCTTGAACTCGCCCTTGACGTACCAAAACCTCCAAATGTGCCAATGTTTCACCAAGCGCAGCACGCCGGAGCCCTGCATCCATCTCTGCCCACGCTCCTACATCCCATGGCACGGACTCGGCAATTTCATAACCGTTTTTTGAAGTGTCGCCAACAGCATCCGCTACGGCATCCAATCTTTTGTCATGATGCTGATGCAACGCAGTGATCCGACCCTTTAGATCATAAAAAACTTCTTCATGAGCCGGGCACACAATATCAACCTTTTTGTTCGCGATCTTATCCAACGAAGCAACATAGCTTTCAAGTGGGCTGTCTAACGAACCAGGCCGGATACTAACATTAGATGTTATGACAGGAAGCACATGATCACCCGTAAACATAATCTTTTTTTCCTTCTCATAAAAGCAAAGGTGTCCTGGGGAGTGCCCTGGCGTATGAATCGCCTCTAGTGCAAATGAACCATTGGACAGATTCTCACCGCCTTCCATGAGAATATCGGGCTCCTCTATGAACGAAACTGGGCGATGAACTTGGTCACTATCCTCTGCGCGACGAGGAATCATCATCCTTTGGGCCGCTTCTTCTACCTCTTCTTCAGGGAAACCATTGTCTAACGCATGCTTTATCATCTGGTCACGCCAGCCCGTAACGTTGCCACCTCTAACACGATCCTGAAATTCCTTCATATCAGACCAATCATCCTTGTGAATCGCGACTTTAACCTGGGGGGCAAGTTCTTTCACCATACCAGCTAATCCAGAATGATCAGGGTGAGCATGAGTGATAGCTAGTATCAAAAGATCACCAGGCTCGACCAATGCTTTCAATTGTTCATCCAGTGCCTCACGAGCTGGTGGAGCAGGGACACCCGTATCAATAAGAATAGTCCCTTCAGAGCCCTTTATGAGGTAAGGCAGGGTGAATCCCAAGGGGTTATTTGGAATTGGCACTTGCAATTGATATATCCCTGAAACGATCTCTGTAATTGAATCCATCATATCCAAGTAATACTCCTTTAAATTATGGAAAAGACCAGTTTATCTTTCCTGAAATCATAACTCAAATGACACAATCGCCATTCTTTACATAACACAGATCATATGAACATTTCTTATTGACAATGCAGCCTGTGGCTGGTACATTTAGCCGCGAATTTGGAAACGTTATATTAGCTTTGATCCCATACACAGAATTCGTGTGGGAGGCAGTTAAGCGTGCATGTATATTCACTTCAATTCGTGGAGGAACGAATGCTGAAACAGGATTTCGTGGTTCGATTTGCTGGTGAAGGCGGGCAAGGAATGGTTACGGCGGCTGAGGCAATGGCCCAAGCTGCTGCCCAGGTTGGCTATCACGTGATGACATTTGTGACATTCCCGTCACAAATCATGGGTGGACCCACTTGGACACAAGCGCGGATTTCAACCACCCCAGCGCTGAGTAACGGGGATGACATAGACGTACTGGTAGCCTTTAACGAAGAAGCATACGATACCCACAAAGATGAAGTTACAGATGGTGGTGTCATCATCTATGACTCAGCAGTATTTCAAATAGATGACGACTCCAGTTTAGGTGTTGCCTTTGACGAATTGGGTAGATCCACAGGGAATACCCGGGCCGCCAACATGGTTATTTTAGGTGCACTTGCTAAATTAGTGAATTGGCCCGAAGAATACTTGGTGGAATTCGTGAAAGCGCGATTTTCACGAGGCCGTGCTGATGATGAAACGATCATCGAGCAAAATATTCATGGTCTTTCATTAGGCAAAGTGGAAATTGAAAAAAGCATTTTCTCTCTAGAAGAACTCGCCCCACCAAATCCACCTGACTACGAACAAATTGTTGTAAAAGGCAATGACTTGCTTGCAATTGGTGCCATCGCGGCCGGCCTTGATTACTACGTCGGGTATCCTATTTCCCCAGCCACAACAATTCTCCTCTATATGGAAAAAAATCTCATCGGCCCTGGAAAGTTTGTTTACCAGGCGAGCTCTGAAATTGAAGCGGTTAATACCGTGATGGGAGCCGGCTACGCTGGAGCGCGCGCGATGACCGCGACGTCCGGCCCCGGGTTTTCATTAATGAGTGAAGGCATTGGGGCGATGTGGATGATGGAGATTCCTGGAGTAATTGTGGATGTCCAACGAGGAGGTCCGGCGACGGGTCTTCCAACAAAGACCGAACAATCCGACTTGTTCGCAGCACTACACCCGGCACATGGAGACGCAAGCATGCCCGTAATAGCGCCAGGGACGGTGGAGGAGTGCTTCTACGCTGCGACAAAAGCAATAGAATGGGCAGAGCGTTACCAGGGACCAGTAATGCTTCTCAGCGAACACATGATGGCAGATAGAACGCAAAATATCCCCAAACCTGACGTTAGCTCTGTTAAGCAGCCTCAGCGCGAGGTATATTCAGGCTCGAATGGTTATCTTAGGTACGAAGGGACCGACGTATCACCGATGCCTCTTCCGGGTGGCCCTGGGTCCTACGTCGCAAACGCAAGTGAACATGACCCCATGGGTGATACAACCCACTTACCCATCCGCCATGTTGAAAACACGGAACGCCGGTTCAACAAGCTAAAACTGCTGGAAGACGGAACATACGAGTCTCAAAATTCAGAAGAAGCGATCGCGGTAATGCCATGGGGCGGGTCAAAAGGACCGATGCAGGAAGCATACGTGAAGCTCATGGAAAACGGTGAGAAAATAGGGTGGTACTACACCATGTTTATGAATCCGCTACCACCTGCTCTTTTGGAAGAACTGCGAACAAAGGATTTGGTTATAGTTCCGGAAGTGAATTTCCAAGGACAATTTTCCTCAATTTTACGGTCAGAGGGTGTCAAGGCAGTGTCAATCACGCAGTACACTGGCCTTCCATTCAAGACCAAAGACCTTGTAAAACAAGTGACTGAAAAGGCAGAAGAACAAAGAAAGGTAGCTGTCTCCTCGTGAGTAAAAAAAATCCTGAGTACGATTTCAAGTGGTGTCCCGGTTGCGGTGACTTCGGAGTCAAAAGGTCCATCGAAATGGCAATAAAACAAAGGACTATTGAGACAGAATTACCCGTAGAGAACAACGTTATAGTCGCCGGCATAGGATGCTCCGGGAACTTGGTGCACCTGTTGGACGGTCCACAGCCATTCGGTATCCATGGTATTCATGGGCGAACATTGCCGATATCACTCGGCATAAAAAGTGCTAACCCAGACCTCAATGTATTGGTTGTCGCTGGTGATGGGGATTTCCTCAGTATCGGCGGTGAGCACATTGCTCCCCAAGCACAACGGAATTTGAACGTGACATGCGTCATAATGGATAACGGGGTTTACGGTTTAACGAAGGGACAGAGTTCGCCAACCACCGAGTATGGTGAGATTACATCTTCCACACCGTATGGCAAGATTGAGGCAGCTCTCAACCCACTACATTTGTACTTAAGCATGGGAGTTTCTTTTGTCGCATCCGCTTTTTCAAGCGATGTACGTGGTCTTGCACAGTTGATCCAGGAGGGCATGGATTACAAAGGTTTTTCCATAGTACATGTTCAATCGCCGTGTACCACTTATAACGACACGTTTGATGTACTCAAAGGCAACGCGAAAAAAGGGATCGAACCTCAAACATATGCAATTGACGACAGTCATGATCCTGAAAACCTAGAAGCAGCATTTGATCTTGTGCAGAAACCGGTTCCGCTTGGAGTGGTATATAAAGCGGCCAAAGCAGTAGCGCTTGATGAACGATTCGAGCAGGTCACAGCCAATGTAAAAGGGACCAATGCAGAACAGTTGATCAAAAGTCTCGCAATCTAGTAAGGCATTGCCGATCGCCAAAATAGAGTGGCAACCTTAGAAGAAGAAATAAAAACAAAAATTCGGCGAGCGGGTCCAATCCCGTTCGCCGAATTTATGCGTCTGGCTCTCTACAATCCCGAAAATGGATACTATAGTAGTGACCGAATCCGAATCGGCGTTGAAGGTGACTTCTATACTGCTCCAACAACACATCCGGCATTTGGAGCGCTATTAGCTCTTCAGTTTGAAACGATGTGGAATCTACTTGGCCAGCCCGATTCCTTCGCGATCATCGAGGGAGGTGGGCACAAAGGCTTCCTTGCACAAGATATCCTAGGCTACCTAGAAAAGATGAATCCCATCCTGTTCTCAAGGGTGTCATACGACATTGTAGAGCAACAGCGGACTGGCCGTGCCCAGCTGAATACACGAGGAGACTTGAATATTGATTGGGATAAATCTCGAGTCATTGAACCGATCAATAATGGGGTTTTTTTGTCGAACGAATTATTTGACGCATTCCCAAGACATCGAGTGATTAAACAAGGTGGAGAGCTTTTAGAAATTTATGTCACTCTCAATAACGACGATGACTTCATCGAACTCCTTGATGAACCATCCACTCCACAGCTTGAAAATTATTTCTCCAGCCTCGATATTGAATTGCCCGAACGATGCCAAGCTGAAGTAGAACTAGAAGGCCCTGCTTTCATGCAAAATATCGCTCATGCGATTCGCACCGGATTCGGCATAACAATCGATTATGGGTTTCCTGCAGAAAATCTATATACCGAACGCATGAGACAAGGCACCCTTTTATCCTATTTCAAACACACTGCAAGTAATAATTACTATATCCGCGTAGGGCGTCAAGATTTAACCGCTCATATCAATTTCACGTCCATTGAAAAAGCAGGTGAACAAGGAGGCATGGAGACTATTGGACTAATTACACAACAACAATATCTCAAGAAACTTGGCATTCAAACCTTCCTCGATGAATTACGAGGGGAAAACTTGGAACACGATTTATATTTCGCTAACCGAATGTCACTACTTGAACTGACGCGTATTGAAGGATTTGGTCGTTTCGGTGTACTGCTTCAAAGCAAAAACATCCCTACCACAGATATTGATGACTTAGTGATTAGTCGCGCAAGATCACAGGATCGCTCTTTGCCCCTCCCACTCCTAACTGGAAAACATATGCCCTTAATGAAAGGCAGATACCCGCATTTAGATGGAAATCAATTGGATATAAATCAATTTCTTTAACGACAACCGTAAAATGCATAGAATTCTCATGCCGGCAGATAGTATCTAATATTGTCACAGATACAAAACTATGCTACAGTTCTCCTCGCTATGACAGATACGATTTTAGTAACCGACTGCGTTTGTTGTACTCCCCAAAAAAAGGGAGAGGGAAGCGCGCGCTTCTAAAACCACTGATCATCAATACAGATAAATTAACCGCGTAGCTAACCGCTCCAATGTGAAAATTGGAGTTTTTTTTTGGAGCATATTGATTGAGCAAAAACACAACAGGAGGAATCACAAGATGACGCAAGGTTATTGCTTGAAGGAGAGAAAAAAGGTCGAAATTGCGAATGCAACTGAGGTCACCTTGAAAAATGGGCGGCCAGCTACGCAAGGGACATGCCCCAACTGTGGAACAAAGGTGTTCCGCATCGGCAAATCAAAATAGCCGGTGTACAGGAAATAAAGAAAATCGCGTAATTTAAATTAAAGAGGAGGAATCGCACGATGACACAAGGTTACTGCTTGAAGGAGCGGAAAAAGGTGGAAATTGCGAATGCAACTGAGGTCACCTTGAAAAATGGGCGGCCAGCTACGCAAGGGACGTGCCCCAACTGTGGAACAAAGGTGTTCCGCATCGGCAAATCAAAATAGCACTAGACACGGTAATAGATCCATCAGATCGAAATCGGAATTAGAGGCGTTGGGAAGGAATCAACGATGCAGTTAGACGTGCGTGGTGAAATTTGTCCCTACCCGATGATGAAAGCCGTGGAAGCCATGAAAAAGCTTGAAGGCAAAGGTGAGTTAGTTGAAGTCATTACTGACCACTCTCCCTGCCTCGAGACGATACCTCTGCAGGCGACAAAATTAAAATGGGATGTCGCAATTGAAGAAACTGGTTCGCCAGAGTGGCAAATCACCTTAACACCTCCCCAGTAAAAGAAGGCGCCAACCGAGATAAGGATCTTGAAAACGAAACACCTCAGCCCTTATAGAAACATATTTATTGCCAGTGTCACACTAATAACGCTTTTGTAGGATCAAGCTGTTCAGCAGCGGATCCAACAATGACACCAAAAACAGGGGGGGGGCAAACCCGCTTTATGTGCTAGCAACGCATCTTTGCCAATCACTGAGATGCCCGCTAATGTCAAAGATTTAGTTTTAAGCCCTAAAGGTGTTCCTGACGGTTTGTACGTACTCCTCAAGTTAATCAAACAACACTGATGAAAACGATTACAGGCAAAGAAGCTTACAAGCTACAGCAAGCAGAGGATGCACTCATAGTGGATTTCCGCTCTCCCGGTGAATTCGCCAGCGGACACCCTTTGGGAGCTTTAAACATCCCCTTCGCTGAAAAAAACATCCCGGCAATGATCAATAGAGTAATCACTAAAATAAACAGCACATTAATCCTTGTAAGCAACTCCAGGAATGAAGCATTAAGTGCACATCAG
Organism: SAR202 cluster bacterium; assembly: GCA_009392005.1. Taxonomy (GTDB): domain Bacteria; phylum Chloroflexota; class Dehalococcoidia; order UBA6926; family VFHL01; genus VFHL01. Next base: position 163,515 of record VFHL01000001.1, on the reverse strand, counting down.
CAGTTGAACAATGTGGCCATCAGCGTGGCGGGTACAATAAACAACGGTTTCAGTGGCTGGGAGCAAGATGAACTCCCGGTAAGCACGTTGGATGAAATAAATGTGAAAGATCTCCATCGAGAAATCAACAAGGATTCTAAACTAGTCGTCCTAGATGTCCGCGAATCGATTGAATGGGAAACGGGTCATGTTCCGGGTGCAACTTTAATTTCTCTTGGAGAACTGTCGACGCGGTGGAAAGAGTTGCCAAATAACACCCCCCTAGCTGTCATTTGTGAAGCAGGGATTCGAAGCGCAACTGCAGCGAGCTTGTTAAAAATTAATGGACTTCTGCATGTCACTAATGTCCCTGAAGGCACCGCAGGGTACCGGCAAGGATCATTTGACCTTGAGTTCTACACGGAATGAATTAACCTAGAATAGCGATGAACGGGTTGAAGAAAAATATGGGGTGTGGCCAAAGTACGTTACTCGACGCCATAACATGGGTGTTGTAGCGCAATTCTCGGGCAAGTCCAAAGGTAACTTAATACATGCAACATGGCCTAGCAACCTTGCTAAGAGGAGGAGTCACGTTACATGTTGGAGAAGCAAACCCATCCAAAGAAGCTTTTATGAAACTTGATTCTTACCAACAAAGCACCAGTATCGAATTTTATAAATCCTTACGTATCGAGCAAGAATAAGCTGCTAATCGAATGACTGAAGAAACACAAAAACAATATAAAAGGATCATATTCCCAACTGCATTCGGCTTGCTAGTTCTTGGTGTAACTTTCATTGGAGCGTTGTTGACGGCGAACCACATTGGTGGCGTCGTGGGGCGAGTAGAGGCCTTATCTGCTTCTTCAGCTAATTTCTTAACCTACCTTACGACTTTTTTCCCTGTTGGATTTGCCTTTGGTGCTGGAATGGTAGCTGCAGTGAACCCTTGCGGATTTGCTATGTTGCCCGCTTATCTTGGACTTTATTTGGGGCAGAATGAGACACGGCAAGAATCCTCCAAAAGCGGGATATTCAGAGATGCCCTTATCATAGGTTCAACAGTCACTGTAGGTTTTTCTACCTTGTTCGTAATCGTTGGATTCCTCATAAGCATTGGACTCAGATCTCTGGCAAACCTGTTCCCATGGATTGGCTTGCTCATGGGAATTCTTTTCATCATTGTGGGAGCGTGGCTTATCACGAATCAATCGTTTTACACGTCCATTCCTGAACGGATCGCAATGCGTCTTGGGAATGCTCAAAAAGTCAGTGTCCGCGGTTACTTCATTTTTGGAATCAGCTATGGATTAAGCTCACTCTCGTGTACTCTCCCAATTTTTCTTGCTGTTATCGGCAACTCCATTGCAGGTGAAACGCTGATCACGTCACTCGTCCAAATCGTGATTTACGCAATGGGGATGGGTAGTGTGATCATAGCTCTCACCCTTAGCATGGCATTTGTAAAACGGGCAATTCGAAGTGGATTACAACAGGGTTTACCATACATTAATCGTGCAGCTGCCCTTTTGTTAACTACTTCAGGCGCATTCATCACTTATTTTTGGCTGACAAGCGGTATGTTTTCTATATTTCCACGATGAGCATTTTAATCAGCCCTAAATATTAAGCAAACGGGTTGGTAAAACCAAAGGGGGTCCCTTCGGAATTATTACCGGCTAGTTGTTCAGCTAAACCATTTGAGGAGGTAACCGGCATCATGCACGTATAGTTTTCGCACACATATACAGTTGATTGCCCATCAATCATTTCTCTTCCTTCAAATAACGGTAAATGGGCTACATTCGCAAGTACATCAGGCTCTGCACCAACGACAAGAGTAGTCGGCCTGTAATCATCATAAATTGTATGCATCAATGCCTTGGTCTCGTCATTTGATTGAATCCCAATGACCACAATCTCCTTTGGTGTTGAAAGCAAAAATTCAAGCGCGCAAAGCCATTGTCCTGCAGCTTGCGGAGAGCGCAACATCAATTCCCCCACAGATTGAATGTTTTTACTCGCGATCGTCCGCAATTCTTCGTCTCCAGTCAGATCAGACATCTTAAGCAACACATCGGCTGCTGCCGCATTACCGGAAGGAACCGCATTATCAAAAACATCTCGAGGGCGGACAATGAGCTTTTCATGATCGTAACTGGTGTCATAAAAAAGGTTGTCCGGAACAGAAAGGAAATACTCAATCATCACCCGAGCAATGGTCTGTGCCTCTTCCAACCACTCCGGGCTAAAAGTCATCTCATATACTGCCAATAATGCATCTGCCAGCAAAGCGTAATCTTCTAGATATGCGTTCAGATGGGATCGCCCTGCACGAAATGTTCTTTTCAAACGATCGTCTTCTCGCATCTTCGTCAACATAAAGGAAGCACACTGAATCGCCGCCTGACGATAATCAGATCGGTCCAAGACCACACTTGCCTCCGCAAATGTGCGCACCATCATACTATTCCATGCAATCAAGATCTTATCATCAGTTTCTGGTGCAATTCTTTCCGCACGTGCTTCACGAAGAACAGTCCTAATATTGCTCAGTTTCTCTGACAATTCTTCAACAGTTATCTTGAAATCCGTCGCTACGACCTCACGATCTTCCGAAATATAGAGGATATTTTCTCCTTCAAAATTACCTTCTGAAGACACTCCAAAAAATCGCTCGGTAATGGCAGCATCTTGCTCTGTTAACAAAGATCGGATTTCATCCTGTGACCACACATAAAATTTCCCCTCAACACCTTCACTGTCAGCATCTTGAGCTGAATAAAATGCACCGTCAGCACTGCTCATCTCCCGCAAAATATAATCCAGCGTCTGCTCAACTACCTCCCGGTACAAAGGGGTCTTTGTAACTTGATAAGTATGCAAGTAGACCCGCCCAAGAAGGGCATTGTCGTATAACATTTTCTCGAAATGAGGGACGAGCCAACGAGAATCTGTCGAATACCTATGGAAACCACCTCCGACATGATCATAGATGCCTCCACGAGCCATCGCTAACAGTGATTTTTCCACCATCTGCAAAGCATTTTGATCTTTTGTGTGTGAATAACGACGCAATAAAAATTCTAAAATCATCGGCTGTGGAAACTTCGGTGCAAGCCCAAATCCACCAAATTCTTGATCAAATTCCTGTTGAATTTTGTTAAAAGCAGCTTCAGGCGCATCATCCAATGAAGACTCTGGACCGGTGAAACTAGCAAACATTGCATTCAGCTTCTCAACTACTTGATCAGCTGCTGATGCTACCTCGTCGCGGCGAGACTCGTATGCCTCTGATACTGAGCGTAGGACGCGAGACCAACTAGGCATTCCTTGGCGATCTTCTGGGGGGAAATAGGTTCCTCCAAAAAATGGCTTCCCATCTGGTGTGAGAAAAACGTTCAGTGGCCACCCACCTTGCCCCGATAACATTTGCACTGCGTTCATGAAAATGCCATCAAGATCAGGTCGTTCCTCTCGATCAATCTTCACATTTACAAACAAGCGATTCATTAAAGCAGCAATATCATCATCTTCATACGACTCGCGTTCCATCACATGACACCAATGGCATGATGAGTATCCAATACTCACGAGTAACGGCTTGTTATCGCGCTGTGCTGCCTGCAATGCTTCTTCACCCCAGCCATACCAATCAACCGGATTATGCGCATGTTGCAAAAGATATGGACTCGTTTCATCTATTAATCTATTAGCCATTATTTCTCCACTTTGTGAGAATCGATCTGATGTTCTTGCCAAGTACTAAAAGAGTTATTCGTCTCATTTGATTTTAACTCATGATCACATCGTGAACACACGAAAAGATAGGGACGTTAATAATCAATTGAGCACTGCGCATTGGCTCAACAATCTTCTTGTATGCTAGTATACGTACCCATAGTCTCGTACGGAGCGAAAATCATATATGTGCTTCTCCAGAAGGGGGATCTGAAACTGGCTATTTATCGCGTAAAAGTTGAAGGAACATGGTACGACGTTGACGTTGGTGATATTACAAAGTCACCAGTCACTGTGCATATCGACGGCGAGGAATTCCAAGTTGAAATAGAATCAGCTGAACAACCAGAAGCATCTCCCAAGCAAGAAACACCCGTACGAACGCCACCACCACGAACAGCACCCACACCAGCACCTCCACCCCCCCGCCCGACACCAAATGTTCCAACCAGTGGAACCAGCGGACCAGGGCTAAGCGCACCTATGCCTGGCGTGATCATTGAAGTTCTCGTCGGTGAAGGAGACAAAGTCGTTCGCGACCAAGACATCTGCATTCTTGAAGCAATGAAAATGCAACAGCGCCTTAAAGCCGCTCAAGACGGGGTCATCACTAAAATTCATGTCGAAGCCACCCAACGCGTCCAAGCGGGAGATCCGCTCATCGATATCGAGCCAGCGAATTCCGCGTAACCCCCAATTACATACGAAACCCGACGCCCTTTATAAATTCTCTTCAGTACGCGTCTTATATGCGTCATCAACTGCAAGAATATGATCCAAAACCTGTTTTACAGACCATTCACCTTCAGGCTCCCGATTGAACTCTTCATCACTCAAACCAATAAGAAGACCTTCTAACTGCCCCTGTAATTTCTGTACCTGTGCAAGGATCAACTGAGCTTCATTTTGATCTAACCCAAGCATTGACCGTGTCTTCATGATTTGCACGGAATGTTCCGTTACATGCGAGATGAATTGGTAATACATTGTTCGAATTGGCATCTCACGCTGACCAAAATTCCCCATATCACCCATTTTGTCAGTTGGGGTTTGCGCCAAAGCTTCATTCACACTGTCATGGCTTTTCCGCAGTGCCTCCAAATAATCTGCAACTTCTCCCATATTCGTTCCTCCTTTTAAAATTCAAAAACAATTATACGTTCTCAAGTGACCGTGCGTTAACATCCACTCCACCATCAACCGCCAAAACTTGTCCATTTACCCAACTCGCCTCATCTGACACAAGATATGCTGATGCATAAGCAATATCTTGCACAAGACCAACTCTATTAAGCGAATCCGGACCTGGTATTACAGGCATTTGTGGTTCTGTGCCACGAATCAGACCCGGTGCCACAACATTAACACGGATATTGTCGGGATATAATTCTTTAGACAGACTTTGCGCAAAACCAATGAGTCCTGACTTCGCCGTGGCATAAGCAGGATTCCCATTTTGTCGCACGCTAAAACTGGCACTAATCACCAAAATTGTACCTCCTCCTTGCGATTTCATAATCGGAGTGACAGCCTTCGTGAGATTGAAAAGACCATTGAGATTGTTATCGATAGCCTTTTCCCAAAATGCATCATCTACATCAGAGAATTCACGCCCAGGTTCGTAGAACCCACCGCCGCCGCTGTAAAGAATATCAATGCGACCAAGCTGATCCAATGTCTCCTGGACCACCCGTTTCGCATCTTCCTTTTTCGCAACGTCACCAACCGCGCCGAATGCATCACCATTTTTGCTTCGTATTGTCATTACTGTTTCCTGCAGGTGGTCTTCACGGCGTGCAACAATGACTGATTTCGCACCTTCTTGCGCGAACAAGTAGGCGGTGGACCGCCCCATTCTTGGTCCAACACCTGACATCAAAGCAATTTTATCTTTCAAACGCATATAAGAATCTCCTAACCAAATGTAATTCACCTAACATTAATCAAAATAATTTCTTTCTGAGGGTTTGTAGTGATTTCAGGTCCATCAACCCCAAGATATACATTGATTTCTGAACGTACTCCAAATTCTTGTAGATAAATCCCCGGTTCTATACTGAATCCCAATCCCGATATTAGTCTCCGTGTGTCATTTGTTTCAAAGCTATCAAGATTTGGACCATTCCCGTGTACGTCAGAACCAATGTTATGGCCTAACCGATGAGTAAAATTCTCACTAAAACCCGCATGAGCAATAACATCCCTTGCTACCTGATCCACTTCTTGTCCTAAAAGTGATTGGCTTTCTAGGTGTGCTTGATTTAATGCGGAAACAGCAGCATCACGTGCGTTGAGTACCGTATCAAAAACATTACTGATATTGTATGGCACCTCTCTACCTACATATGCTGTCCATGTAATATCTGCATAGATAGTTCGCTCCCCAAGCTCCCTACCCCAAAGATCAATAAGAAGCCAGTCACCCTGACGTATAGGCATTGAGAAATCTGCTGTCGGTTCATAGTGAGGATCTGATGAATGCTCATTCACTGCGACGACAGGTCCTGCAAGAGTAGTCAGCTTCTTCTCAGTGAATCTTTCCCGGATATATTCAGCAAGTTCGAATTCATTGATACCATCTGCAATGCGCTCTCCGACTACGGTAAAAGCATCATTCACGATTTCCGTCAACTTATCTGCGGCAAATCTATGCGATGCCAATCCGATGGCATCCCACCTAGCAGTTACATATGTAATCAAATCTGCGGACGAAACAATATCTACACCAAAGCTTCGCACTAAATCTAATGTTCCACCATCGACTCGCGATGTTAGTGGCAATTCGGCATAAGGGGAATACTCCATCGCAATGCGCTCAGAGCCGTTCAGTAATTCACCCAATTCTCGACGATATTCGACGCGATTAGAATAAATATGAGTTTCCGCCAAAGATGCGAAACGTGCCACTTCAACCGCATGTGCCAGAATATGCTGTGGTCCATCAACGGGTATCCAAAGAAAACAAGGCCGCGTGAGATGACCTACATCACCAACGAGATCCATAAATAGTGGATTCATCTGGCGATGTTCATAAATGAGCCATCCATCCACGCCCTCATGCCGCAAATAAGCTTGAGCCGTTGAGCTATCCATATGATTTTTCTTCGCCAAAAACGATGTACATTATTCTAGAGACGCCATTAGTAGCAAGGTATGATCAGTTCCAATAGCTACAGGTATCGGGGGGCGCTGGGATATGACCAGCAAACTCTTGGGTAACATGTTCACGTTTAACAACAAATGTCGGCCGTTTCTTTGATTTCGAGGGCATGACATAAACAGCTCCACATTCATGGCAATGCAAACGATGTAGAAAAACGTTCCGCCGTTGGGAAACGTTCCCCTCATATTCAACGTCAACGTTACATTCCAAACATCTCTGAGAGACCAAATCCGAAGCCAATCTCATTTTCCCTCCCTAACATCAACTATGACAATATGCAGAGGTACAACCCTTGCAGATGTAACCTATTTACGTTCGAATTCTGGTTTGGTTTTATCAGCGAACGCTTGCGTCCCTATATCATAATCGTGACTTGATTGAATCCGTGAGTAAAAAATCCCCTCAAGATCTAATGCTTCATTCAATGGCACACCAAGAGAACGATACATAAAAGCCTTTGTTTCACGTACCACAGTTGGCCCACATTCAATCATACGATGCGCGAGGTCTGTGCATTCTGCAAGCAGTTGTTCTTCCGGAACAATTCGATTAACAACTCCAATCCGCAGAGCGGTTTCGGCATCAATTTGATCGCCAGTTAAAGCGATTTCCAGCGCCCAACCCATTGGTATCATTCTCGCGAGTCGTGTTGCCTGCCCACCGCCCGCCATGTGACCATACTTGACCTCAGACGCAGCAAATCTAGCATTTGGTGTCGCGATACGAATATCGCAAGCAAGGGCAAGGGCAAATCCAAAGCCTAGTGAATAACCATTTACGGCTGCAATGACAGGCTTCTCAATATTAAGTCCTTGCATTGTAGCCAGTCCTATCGTACTCATATCCGCTACCGGAGGCTGCCAATCAGGGTTCTCTATCTCCAACCCTCTTGCAATCTCCCGTAAATCACTCCCAGCTGTAAACGCGATATTCCCGGAACCAGTAAGAATCGCAACGTCTATATCATCATCGTGTTTAAAATCCATCCAGCTATCAATCAGTTTGCGCCTAGTGTTTTCTGAAAATGAGTTGCGGCGTTCCGGACGATTTATGGTCAAATAAGCGACCCGATCTTTTACTTCATACTGAATCAGTTCATCACCCATAATTTCACCCCTTAAGTAAACACTTTGCGAAACACTGCGTACAATTATAACTGTAATTTCTGTATGTATATTTGAATTCAGAGGTTTTCATAGAAGTTTGAGATCATTTAAAATAAATCTCCTAACAACTTTAAGTAGCACACAGACTATTCACTGGCTTTGATGAAATAAAGGATAAGCGGATGAACTATTACGTGATCCAAAGGCTTCTCCTCTTTTTCCCAACGCTTTTTATTGCTTCGCTCATTGTGTTCGTAACAATGCGCGTATTACCAGGCGATGTTGTCAGTGTTGTTTTAGGTGGCAGCGGCCAAACCACTGTGAACCCACAAGATCTTGAAGCTTTGCGGACAGAAATGGGTCTAAAAGAACCTCTCATTGTCCAATACCTGAATTGGATAGTGAGTATGTTGGTCGGTGACTTTGGTGGGTTGTCACTTGAAACAAGAGAACCAATTCGGCATCTCATATCAAGACAAATAGGAGTAACTGTTTCGTTGACAATATATGCGATTGTAATTGGCAGCTTCCTGTCCGTCCCTATGGGAATTTTTGCAGCCATGAATCGAAACCGCTGGATTGATTATATTGCTCGTTTTCTCAGCATCACTGGGAACGCGATGCCAAGTTTCTGGGTCGGTCTGATGTTATTACTCGGAACTGGGATAATTTGGAATTGGTCTCCCCCAGTTGTATATAAGAGTTTTATTGACAACCCAATTGAACACATTCAGTTAATGATAATCCCTGCGCTCGCTCTGGCATGGCAGTTTGGGTCCCACCTCACACGAACCACACGCTCAGCAACGCTCGATATATTGCGACAAGATTTCATTCGAACTGCGAGAGCTAAAGGCCTTCCTTCAAAGAAAATCGTGAGCTCTCATATCTTACGAAATGTCCTCATACCCGTTCTCACCGTGGGCAGTATACAACTTAGCGGAATCATAGGGGGGACAATCGTATTAGAGTCGATCTTTGGCTTGCCAGGCCTTGGCCGTGGACTCGTCACCGCTGTAATTGCGCGAGATTATCCAGTGATTCAGGCAATCGCAATCATATTTTTATCCATAACGTATTGCGTCAATCTTGTAGTAGACCTTTTGTATGTATCAATCGACCGACGTATTTCATATCAAGAAGATAAAATACCGAATGTTTAGATAATCCCAATCATGAAAATTATGCTCAACCCAAAGTCATTGAATTGGCGTCTGAAATACCCCTTTCGTTTTTTGTTTTGGTTCATCAAAACAAAGCCACTTGGCGCTATGGGGGGGGCAATAATTATAACTCTCTTTATCATCTCACTCTTCGCGAGCCACATCGCACCGTATCATCCATTCGAACAACATATCGAAAACCGCTTAAGTCCACCAAACAGTGATTTTTTGTTCGGAACAGACACTTTTGGTAGAGATCTTTTCACCCGCATCATCTATGGAATTTCAACAGCCTTATACGTCGGTCTAGTATCGGTTTCTATAGCGACAATCATTGGCACATCAATAGGGATCGCTTCAGCAACTCTTGGGAAGCGCATCGACATAATTCTACAACGCGTTGTAGACGGAGTGATGGCGTTTCCATCCCTAGTTTTAGCTCTTATCATAGTAGCCTCATTCGGAACATCGACCTTCAACGTTGGAATCGCGATAACGATTGTGCTAATACCTCAAACCATTCGATTAGCACGCGCTCAAGCACTCCGTATTCAAACCGAAACATATATCACAGCGGCTATTGCGATCGGTGCCAGCCCTTTTCGAATCATTTGGCGCCATATATTACCCAACATGGTTACATCAATTGTTGTACTTTTGACAGGGTTTGTCGGAGAAGCCGTGATAGTTGAAGCTTCACTAAGTTTCTTGGGACTAGGGATCCCGCCGCCACAGCCTTCGTGGGGAAGAATGATCCAAGAAGGAGCCTTTCTCTATTTGGAAACCGCTCCCTGGATCACCATCATCCCTGGTCTCGCTCTAAGCCTGCTTGTCGTCAGTTTTGCCTTCTTAGGCGATGCGATACGCGATATTCTAGACCCTCACATACAACCGTTATAATCATGTATGTAGCCACTCGATGAGACGGAGGCATCTATGAAAAAACGCCAACTAGGGAAAGACGGACCCAACGTCCCCGTCATTGGACTTGGAACGTTCCCTTTCAGCGGCAGTATGGGAAACGTTACGGATGAACGCTCTTTTCGGGTGATTCAACGTGCATTAGATCTTGGCATGACATTTATCGACACCGCGGAAGGTTATGGCCGAGGACGATCCGAGACAATTATCGGAAGGGCGATGAAGAATAAACGCGATAAGGTTTTCCTTGCCACAAAAGTCTTTGGACGTCCGCTAAACCGTCAAAGAATTGAGAATGCCATCCATTCTAGCCTGCTCCGCCTAGGCACAGACTACATCGATCTATATCAAATTCACTGGCCTGACCCATCTACTCCTGTTGAAGAGAGCATCCGCGTACTTGATGATTTAATCCGTGCGGGAAAAGTACGGCATGCCGGGGTATCAAATTTTGACGTACCACTCTTAAAACGTGCAGTATCTGTTCGGCAAATAGCCAGCAACCAAATGCCATACAGTCTACTTGATCGTCAAATTGAAAATGAGGTGATGCCATTTTGTAAAGAGAATGGAATAGCAATTATCCCATACTCTCCGCTAGGAAAAGGGTTGCTTACGGGAAAATTCAATCAGAAAACCTCCTTCCCAACCACGGATGCACGGTCACGAATGAATGGCTTCCAAACCCAAGACTACGAGAGTAATCTTGATGTCGCCAAAGGTATTCAAACGATGGCAGAAGAAAAAGGGGTCCGTCCATCGCAAATTGCTATTGCATGGACACTACAAAGGGAAGAGGTGGCAAGTTGTATCCCCGGGGCAACACAGCCCGTGCAATGCGACGAAAATGCCGGGGCAGCAGACATCACATTCACCCAAAAAGAGCTCACTTTTTTAGATGACCTGAGTGAGGGAGCGCCAGGTGGAACAGAGGTTCGCTTTTAGTTCTCGTATCGAACCTAGAAGAGATTACATCCACCATATAAATTCATGCACATATATTGGTATCCTCTTGACCCTCTTTTATTAGTAGACTACGATACAATGCCGACAATGAAATTGGTACAGAGGTTTCTCTATGACATCATTAAGTAACAAAATCGCCCTAGAGGCTGAACCCCGCACAACACTGGGCAAGAAGGTTCGTTCGCTCAGGCGAGATGGGATAACACCAGCCAACTTATATGGTCGCGGGCAAGAGTCGATATCACTCCAGATTGCAACACGATCTATCCAAAAAGCCATGGGGTCAGGTGCAACGTTCGGTATCGTGGATCTCCAAATACAGGGTGAAAAGCAATCGCGCTCTGTTTTGCTACGCCGTATTCAACGTGAAGCTGTAACACGGGAAATATTACATGTGGATCTGTATCAAGTTGAGGAAGACCGGCCGGTTCGAACAGTTATACCTGTTCAACTCATAGGAACAGCACCAGTGAGTATGATCCGTGACGTTCTGATAACACAAGAACTGCACGAGCTTGAAATCGAAAGTCTGCCAAAGTTCATTCCAAACTTGATTGAAGTAGACATCTCATCCTTAACTGATCCGGAACAACAAATACTGGTAGGCGATATAACACCGCCGGAAAACGTTACCATTAGCCTCGATGATTCGACGGCAATTGTGCGTACATCCTATAGCCGTGTAGCAGCGCAGGTTGCAGCTCAAGAAGAAGAGGCGGCTACCCCGCTAGAAGACGAAGAAGCCACTGAAGGCGGAGAAGAAACAACCGAAGAAGAAGGTACAGACGCAGAGTAAATTACCTGCGCTAAGCCACTCATCCAGAAATGCAGAATCAAAACCAACAGTAAGAAAACATTTAGTGAAACTGATTTATTGGTGAAATCGGTGTCCCTCAAAACATAGCATTTTTTTCTTCAAATCGATCCCACTAGCGAATCCCGTTAAGGAACCATTTGAACCAACAACACGGTGACATGGAACTATAATTGGAACAGGATTCGCATTTAATGCACGTCCCACAGCTCTTGCCGAACGCGGTTTACAAATTAATTCGGCAATCTCTTTGTATGTACGAAGTTCCCCACGGGGAATAGATTTGACTGCACCCCACACTAATCTGAAAAACTCAGATCTGTCAGTTAGATCAACAGGATCATTAAATTCAACGGCTTCGCCAGTAAAATACTGTATCAACCGGTGTTTTAAATCTTGGTTTCCCTTGGCATCAGAATGTAATACCCCATGACGCGTTTGAATCTCAGTCTCGACCTCATAGCGAGATGCTCGAGGTAAATACAGCGATTTGACGCCAACGTCGCTAGATACAACGCCAACCCATCCAGAGTCCGTTTTGAAAACGATGGTTTTTTCAGGATTCAAAACCATGCCTCCGTAAAGATCGCCCTGTAATTAGCCTCAAAATAGAAGAGATGGGAATAGCCAAAAATGACCGTGTCAAACCAAACCATTGAATAGAAATTGGTGAAGAACCAATAGGGGAACGTCCAAACAAAGCAGCTTCATACCCCTCCAAAATACTGTCAATCATAATTGAATGTTTAGGCGCAACACTTTGCAAACGTGCTTTGTATTCTCCAAGGGTTTCATTAAATTCAGGACCTACTCGACCAAAACGTGCGATGAGAATCAACAAATTATAGTTTTGGGTCGCATTTTGGGTCGCTAATCTACTCCTCAAGTACCTTCGCCCCACATACCCGATTAGGAGGAATCCGATCAAAATTAAAGCGAAAATTGGCAGTTGATCCGAAACAATATCAGGCTGTCGAACGTCAGAAAGTTCTTCATCTAGAGCTTCATCACCAAGAGCTGTTTCGTCATCGATATCTAACATCAAACCTTCGGTTGAAAATGTGTTTTGATCCACAGCAACATCCCTCTGCTCAATCGAACGCGGGGAGCCCAGAGACGATACCGGAACAATATTAGTCGGTTCAAACGCAATCCATCCATATGGTGGAAAATAAACCTCCGCCCAAGAATGGGCATCGTTTTCCCGCACTATGAAATGTCGCTCTTCAGCATCAAATTCACCCGGCAAGTATCCGGTCACAAATCGAGCAGGAATACCAACACTTCGTAACATCATCACCATTGCAGATGCGTAATAATCACTGTAGCCTCTTCGCGCCTCAAACAAAAAATACTCGACACCATCAGATCCAACAGGTGGCGATTGAATCTCTTGAGTATATGGAATTTCGCGTAGGTAAAACTCGACTGCACGAACTTTGTCGTACACAGTCTTTTCCTGTAGGGTCAACTCGCGAGCGAGATTCTGTACCCGTGCGGGAAAGTCGTCTGGAAGTTGCACATAGCGCTCCTTCAACCAACGAGGGAAAACCCCTTGAACCCCTTCAAGATCACCCTTTCGAGCAATGGAAACCAATGCATTGAAACTATATAGATCCTGCATTCCCAAAAATTCGGGGCTTCGCAAACTCAAAATCTCGGGAGGGGCATTCCCTGCGACAGCTGGCTGCGCAAGCACTTCGGAAGAAACACTCAAACTAATTGGTTCACCTACGTACACTAATGTTTTAGTCGGGATTTGTGGAATTACCGTGATATCAACCCGGGTTTGAGAAGGTTTCGATGCTATTGGAAAAATGTCTCGCCCCGGTGTTGCCACACGTTTTTCTACACGATCCGCATTTTGCCAACCCCAACCGTTGTACTCATCGTAAGTACGTCCACGCCAATAAGATTCAATCGGTGAATCAATGATATACACAACATTCTCACCAAGACTGATTTCACCCCGAAATGACACATCCGGACCAAAACGGTACATCGGATGATCTTTTTTCCCAGGAACAGCCGCAAGGATGCGATTGAAATGATCTTCAACCGCCCCGACAGGCGAACGAACATTGTTCCATGTATCTTGCACCACAGGTGGACCGATACTCAACGAAGGAATAATAAGTGAAATCAAAAAAGAACCAATAGAGAACCACAAAGCATAATGTAAGAAATGAAGCTGAATATTTTCCTTCAGCGCGACCCCAGTACGGCCCCAAACATCAATTTGTTTCTGAAAGTAAAAATGTGAAAGGAGAAGTGCTGAGATCAATAAATACAGTACTAAATAAAGGGAAAACTTTTCCGGAAGGTAAGTCAAATTGGTAAACAGGAGGACTCCCATAGGAAGTAAAGACCACACTGACTTCCTATACAATGTCAAAAATGCAGTAATGTAGCTTGCGAACCAAACTCCGATTGCAAGCCCGAAAATCAGCGGGATCGTATCCGTACTTCCTCCACCCAAACTGATCACTGAAAACCATTCAATTAATCTCTCAGATAGCGTACTAAGCCGGTCTGCCCACTGCTCTTCTGCAACCAAAAGAGCAGTCACGAAAAAAATATACAGAAAACCCACAAGCACCGCGGTAAAATGCGAAAAAAGTCGCCATTTTGTATTAAGAGCTGAACGAAACCCCAATACCAATCCGAGGGCACCAACGAGCATCAACGAAGGGCTTGGGCTAATCCAACCAGCTTGTTCAACACAAAAAATCACTGTCATCGACATTAAAATCGTCAATACAATAGTCACCGAACGACCATCATCAATGATTCTTACAAAGAAACCCGCTAATCGTTGTCTTTGTTCTTGCATTCCAACCACGCATCAATTCGCTTAGACATAACGCTCATCTTCTTCCAGTGGCAATCAAACTAGTATTCAATCGCAATGTCGATTGTAGGTCATCACCGCAACGAATATGGTAGGCAAACATCCCGGCAGCTAATATATTATTTGCAAAATCCGACCCACTTACGCGACCAGAAAAGCTCTCCGAATCTAATATAACGAGAGATCCTGGAATATTACGGCCAATCAGATTAGATGCGGTTATTTGTAGATCTTCCCCTGATGGACTAATGACGACAACTGCAGACGATGGACCAAGGAATCTCTCGATATGAAAAAAAACTTCTTGCACCGACATTTGTCCGTCAGCCCTTACACGAGCCAACGTCTCAAGCACCTCTAATCGATGACTTGAAGAATTGGATGGATGTAGAAAATGTTGCGTATCTCCTGTCAATGCTAATCCTACATCTTGTCCCTGCTCCAACAACGTATGTGCTACTGAAGCCGCTACCTTAATTCCATATTCTTCTGTACTTTCTGCTCCCTCACCTTCCTGAGTGTTTCGATTCATGTCAAGAATAATCCAAACCCCTCCATGGCGTTCTATCTCAAATTCTTTAACCATCAGTTGATTGTACCGAGCCGTGCTTTTCCAATGAACACTGTTCAACCCGTCCCCTATTTCATATTTGCGAACTGACCGTACATTTGAGGTTAATCCGCGGGTCGAGCGAAGATCTGAAGAATCTCCGACGTGTCCTTCGGTTGGAATTTGAAATCCCGCTAAAAATAAAGTCTCTGGATATACGAGAATCTCTTGGGCATCCCCATAGATCCTAGTAGCCTGAAATAACCCCAAAGGGTCGCTAGTCATAACTTCTACAGGCCCAAGAGTGAATACACCCCGCTGCGAAACTCGTGTGGTGGAATTCCAAGACAATGAAGACCACCCACCGATACCAAAAACCCTGCTTAGGCCGTGCCTAGGAAGGTTGCCAAGATCATCAACAAATAACCAAGGAAGAGGTAAAAGGCTGAGGTTGCGAACGATCACCTTTTCTTCGATATCATCATTTACCTGAACATCGTTTAATGTACGTTCAATTCGAATATCAAGCCAGCGAACGTTAACACGAGCCCACAAAAATGACAGGGCTAATACTGCAATTAAAATGCCCGCAAGACGTGCGGTCGCGTAGAATCCTGAACCAATTGTCAAAAACATCGCGAAGAGCAAGACACCAAACACAAAACGTTTTGTTTTCACGATTCAGCTCGAAACCACCCACGACTAGACGTGCCAGGTACCGGAATCGAGTCCAGAACATGACCAAGAACAGATTCTGCAGTAGTATCTTGCAATCGTGTCGCCGACGACAAGATAATCCGATGCTGCAAAACTGGCTGCACCAATCCTTTTACATCATCAGGGGACACATAATCACGTCCATCCAGCAATGCGCGTGCCTGTGAACCTCGAAACAACGCCAATGAACCCCGCGGTGACACACCCACATAAACATCATCCAATTTGCGAGTAGCGTCAACAATATCCACAATATATTGTTTCACCAAATCATCAACATATATGCCACGGACCGTCTGCTGCAAAGAAATTAATTGGTCAGGCGTGGTTAATGGTTGCAAACTTTCAATTGGATGCACCTCTTGTTGCTGTTCCATGATCTCTTTTTCTTCGTCTTTCGTGGGATACCCCAAATGCACACGCATGAAGAAGCGATCTCGCTGAGCTTCAGGAAGTGGAAAAGTACCTTCATGTTCCAGAGGGTTCTGCGTCGCAAGTACTATAAAGGGCTTGGGAAGAAAATGAGTAACACCATCTACTGTAATCTGATTTTCTTCCATCGCTTCCAACAACGCTGACTGTGTTTTAGGGGTCCCGCGATTCACTTCATCTGCGAGCAATACTTGGGACATTACTGGACCAGGCCGAAAAGTAAAGTCACGACTCTCCTGGTCATAAATAGAGACGCCTAATACATCACTCGGCAACAAATCAGGTGTAAATTGCACACGTTTAAATGAACATCCAAAAGATATTGAAAGGCTTTTAGCAAGAACCGTCTTGCCAACACCAGGAACATCATCAATCAGAATATGCCCACCACACACGGCCGATATGAGAGCGTG
Organism: SAR202 cluster bacterium; assembly: GCA_009392005.1. Lineage (GTDB taxonomy): Bacteria > Chloroflexota > Dehalococcoidia > UBA6926 > VFHL01 > VFHL01. Next base: position 146,696 of record VFHL01000001.1, on the reverse strand, counting down.
CTGAACAACGTGACGCTTGCCTATTATGACAGTTGATACATTGTCGATTATGTTATCTGCTAGTTGCTTCGCTTCTTCGGGACCCATGCTACCTCCCCTTTGATTGGCGCAATAGAATGACCCCTCATAGATAAATTATATCGCAGAACTTTACCCCAATTCACCCGCTTAATTTAACCGAACACCAAAGATACCAGTAGGTAAATTAGCCATTGCTAAAATATTGCGCCATCTACTGTTTGAACTTTGCCCTTTTCGTCATCTGAAAGAACAGCCCAAGTGTTTCGAATAGAAAACGTCACCTCTCGAAAGTCATTAGTGAGTTCCAAAAGTTCTTTTGCAGTTGGCCAACGATCCCCATCCAGTACAATGTTACTTGCAAGTTGTAAACCCGAACCCGAAACTCCTTCAACATTTGAAACCATGAAACGCAATGGATTATCTTTAAGACTTTCCGCGACCTGAGATATTTCCGCAGACAGTCGCAATAACTGGCTGTGATTCTGCTCCCACTTAGCCCTGCTCTCCTCATATGCTCGAACTTCTTCTGCACCCATGAATAACTCCTAATTTAAACTCCTGTGATCGGGACAAACGCACTTACAACAATTGCGCAGGCCAAAATCAAACCTCATTACTACGAATTCCTAAGACCGTTTGAATATATCCTTATCTATATAAAAAATGGTAACCGAAATTATATATTTATAAGTTGTATTCGAGCAAGCACATTAGATTGCATTAGGCAGGTTAATAGAAATTGACAGTTCCATAATTCCTACCGTAACCTTGCGACAATCATAAAAGGTGTTGATTTGGACTATCAAACGGCCCTTAACAATGTACTAGGTTTGACGAATTACGAACGTCTTCCACGAGGCGCATATACTTCTGCTGCCTTTGACCTACAACGCATGCGTGAGTTACTCGAACAGTTAGGTAACCCACATATCAAACAACCCACCGTCCATATCGCCGGAACAAAAGGTAAGGGCAGCACAAGCGCCATGATTGCTTCAGGCCTAGCGATGAGCGGCTATGACACTGGACTATTCATTTCGCCTCATCTGCATACCATGCGTGAGCGCATTTCAATAAATGGAATTCCAATCACTCAAGATGATTTCTCGTCAACCGTGGACGCAATGTGGGATTCAATAGAACTAATTAATACGAAAATACCTGAAAGTCCAATAACAACATTTGAGGCCTTAACAGCATTAGCATTTATTTATTTCTCAAAAGAGAACGTGGAATTCCAAGTACTAGAAGTCGGTTTGGGCGGCCGCCTAGACGCAACTAACGTCGTAGAACCGGAGATTACGATTATCACTTCGTTAAGCTTGGATCACACCGATATCCTAGGCGACACATTGCAGGAGATCGCGCGTGAGAAGGCTGGCATCATCAAGCCCAAAGTACCGATAATAACCGCAGATCAACAACCAGAAGCTCTTGCCGTTCTTGAAGAGATTAGTGAGAATCGATCCGCGCCAATGGTCCTTATCGGACGAGACGTGCAATTCAATAGAACCGATTTCAACTCAGAAATGCAAGAAGTACAAATATCAGGTCAGGTTCTCGATCGACCATTTGACCATCACGTGCGAATTCCGTTACTTGGCATGCACCAGCTAGAGAATGCTGCTCTCGCAATAACAGCGCTTGAATCCCTACGAATTAGAGGGTATCCAATCCCATATGATGGAATCTACCACGGCTTGGCAAATGTATTATGGCCTGGTCGACTTGAGGAATTACAGAAGAAACCTCGTATAATCATTGATGGAGCCCACAATATCTGGTCAGCGAAAAAATTACGTGAGGCCATAAACGAATATTACGAATATAGCTCATTGCACCTCATTGTCGGCTTTTCATCGGACAAAGATTTAACCAGTATGATCAAAGAATGGGCCCCTTTGTCTTCAACAGTGATCAGCACTCGATCCCGACATCCTCGTTCGGTTGATCCCGAATATATCGCTACTGAATTTGAAAATTATGGGCACCCAACACAACCGATCCCAAAGATTGATCTCGCTTTAAAGGAAGCTATGAATCGTGCAAAAGAGGACGACATAATCCTCGTGACAGGTTCGCTGTTCGTGATTTCTGAAGCACGAGAAAGAATCTTAGGGATTGAACCTGAATTGTACGTGCAATAAGATCAATGAAGATGAATGAAAGTTTGAGATTAGATCATGATTGAACGCTCTGATGAAAATCGTGTCGTAATTACAGGTATGGGAATCATATCGCCGTTAGGAAATACAGTGAGCCAATTTTGGGAATCACTAATTGCCGGAAAATCTGGAATTGATTACATCAGCACATTTGATACTGAGAATTTTCCAACAAAAATTGCTGGAGAAGCTCGAGAGTTTCACCCGGAAGACTACCTCACGGCAAAACAAATTCGCCGTCAAGATCGCTTTTCACAGTTAGCCACAGCAGCTGCACAAGATGCAATGAAAAATGCAGATCTTGACCTCGACAATGAAGACAAATCGCGTATCGCTGTAGTAATTGGTAACGGTAATGGTGGATTCGGACTCACCGCGGAACAAACTCTAATCCTTCAGGAAAGAGGATGGTCTAAAGTAAGCCCCACTTTTATTCCGCGAATATTGCCCAACATGGCGTCAGCTAACGTCGCTATCGAATTTGAGCTCCAAGGCTACAATTCCACTGTTGTCACTGCATGCGCTGCAGGCACTCAAGCAATTGGTGATGCTGCAGAAGTTATTCGGAGTGGGCGCGCAGAAATTGCCGTAACAGGAGGCACGGAGGCAGGGATCAGCCCGATTGGACTCGCTGGCTTTTGTGCGATGAGAGCACTTTCAACAAGCAATGATAACCCGCAAACCGCGAGCCGACCATTTGATTTGAACCGAGATGGATTTGTTCCTGGTGAGGGAGCAGGCATACTCATTTTAGAAAGATTGGATCGGGCAAAGGCGCGGGGAGCTCCAATCCTTGCCGAAGTCTTGGGCTCTGGAGCATCTTCTGACGCTCGCGACTTAGTACAACCTGATAGTGAAGGGGCAGGAGCAGCTCAAGTGATTGAGTGGACACTCCAAGATGCGCGCATTCAAGCAAAGGACGTTGATTATATCAATGCCCACGGAACCTCAACACAATTAAATGATGCTTCAGAAACACAGGCAATCAAGCGGGCTTTTGGGGACATTGCATCATCGATCCCAATTAGCTCCACAAAATCAATGATTGGCCACGGTCTTGGTGCAGCAGGGGGGATGGAAGCCGTAGTCGCCGTACAATCAATTCAGACCAATACGATACACCCAACGACTAACTACGAAAACCCTGATCCCGCGTGTGATTTGGATTACGTTCCTGGTGAAGCACGCAGCGTCAGCGTCCACCATGTGTTAAGCAACAGCTTTGGGTTTGGTGGACAAAACGCATGCGTTTTATTTGGTGCAGTAGATCATTAGATTTCGTAGAAATATCTGCTAAATCGTGCTGATTAAAATATTTTCGCCTTCAATGTGCACATCGTAGCTGGCAATATTCTGATCAGGCTTCCCACGTTCTTTAACTCCTGTCCGAACATCAAAACGAGCGCCATGCAATGGACACACAATACATGCACCATCTAGTTCTCCTTCAAAGAGATCGCCTCCTCGATGAGAGCACTTGGCATCGATCGCATAATAGGTTCCATTCACATTGAATAAAACAGCCGAAACTTTATCAGCTACGACATGCTTAAATTCACCTGGTTCTAAATCACTCACTGTCGCAACTTTTATCAAATTAGACATCCATCTCCTCTCTCCAATCAAAAATTTGATTGTGTACAAGACTTGGTCGATTATAGCTATATAGCATATTGAAATAACAATATTATACTTTTGATTTATCCAGTTGATCATGAAATATTGCGAAGAGGCAATGCTACAATAATTCCAATCCAGATTTCACAGGAGAGCACACACTATGAGTCCTCAGGAATCAAACGAACTGGAAAGCTTGAAGGCCGAGGCCGAAAAAAGGCTGCCTGATAGAGAAAAGGATCTTAGTTTAAAAGGCTTGGATGGCCCTGTACAAATCATTTGGGACGTACATGGCGTACCACACGCTAAAGTCACTTCGACTTCTGACATGTGGTTCGCTCAAGGTTATTTACACGCACTTGATCGTCTATGGGGTATGGAGCGAACGCGCCGTTTTTATCATGGAACCCTCGCTGAAATAGTTGGAGAGGGAGGGCTTGGACCAGACCGGCTCTACCGCAGAGTTGGCCTGATGCGCGCCGCACGAAATGAATGGCCTCACGTAGAGAAAGAGGGCCGTACGGTAGTCGAAGCATATGTTGCGGGAGTTAATTCCTATCTAGACTTGGGAAACCCTCTCCCCATTGAGTTTGATTTACTGGATTACACACCTGATCAATGGACACCCGAAGACGTCACAGGACGTTGGAAACTGATCTGCTATTCACAGGCAATTAATGGACAAATAAAACTGGGGCGGCTACGTATGCTTCAATCTTTAGGTCCAGAATTGTTTGCAAAGCTCTTCCCATATTATCCGTCTGATGCACCCACAATTGTTCCACATGGACAACCCGCAGGGGAAAGACCAATGGAAGATATCCTCAAACTATTTGAATCAGCTCACCAAATATCAGGATTATCGGAATTCAATGGTTCGAACAACTGGGTCGTTGACGGGACTTTGACAGAATCAGGCGCTCCACTAATTGCGGGAGATCCCCATCTTGCAATAACAATTCCGTGCTTTTGGTACGCCCAACACATTGAGGGACCAGAATTCGCATTCGCTGGCGCATCAATGCCCGGTGTCCCTGGAGTAAGTTATTATGGTCACAATGGTCACACGGCATGGAGCATGACTACGGCCGGAGCTGATGCGCAAGATCTGTTCTTGGAAAACTTACGGGATGGCAACCCTCCACAATATTTGTTTAAAGGAAAATGGCAAGATACAACAGTGCACGAAGAAAAAATAGAGGTGAAAGGGCGCGCTGACCCAATTATTGAACAAGTTGTTGAAACACACCACGGTCCAATCGTTTCTGGTGATATCAACTCAGATGCTCCACACATAGCTTTGAAATGGTCTGGAAATGAAATCCAACAAACATTTAGCAGTTTCATTGCGTTGCACTCGGCAAAAAATCTTCGGAGCGCGATTGACGCACATCAACAATGGACTAGCCACACTAACAAAATCATCGCCGATGATACTGGTAACATTGGATATCGCCTGACAGGACAATTACCAATTAGAAAAGGTGGTCCCGCGCATTTCCCTGTCCTCGGATGGACTGGCGAACATGAATGGATCGATACCGTGCCTTTTGACGAAATGCCCGAAGTTATTAACCCTCCCGAACACTTCATCAACACGTCAAACAACTTAATCGCGCCATTTGACTACCCTCACTACGTTAATGCGATCGGAAATCCCGACCGTGCACGTCGCGTCGCCCAAATGCTTTCTGAAAAAACATCTTTCTCACGCAATGATTTTAGGGACATTCAAATGGATCACCTCAATGGTCCAGGTCTACGAATGGCACATCGCACAAAAACTGTAAATCCTACTACTCCCGATGGAATCATTACACGCGACTTACTGATTGATTGGGATGGCCAACATGATGCCTCTTCAAATGGAGGAGCCGCGTACGAAGTTCTCCTATCAGAGATTTTCCAGAGTACCTTAGGGCGAATTGCTGAATGGATGCCCGAACCCAAGCCAGCAAATGAAACAATCCAAACCTATATGAATGCTGTTCTCGGTATGATTCTCAGCAACGACACCACATTATTGAATCATGAAGCATTTCCATTTAGTGATTGGGACTCAATATTGGCAGAAGCATTAGATAATGCTGGCGCTTTTCTTGTGAAAGAACTAGGAAAGGATACCCAAAAATGGCAATGGGGAGATCTTCATGCAATCCAATTTCGTCATGGTGTTGGGCGTACCGAGCCTGCTGGAACACTTCTGAACCGGGGACCGTTTCGTACTGGAGGATCAGGAGAAACAGTAAACAATACCCGCCACGGTGGAGCACCGCAATTTAGAGCCGGATCAACAGTCACCTACAGACAGATTATTGATTTGAGTGATGTAAACAAATCAGTTTTCATTGTTCCACCTGGACAATCGGGACATGTCGCCAGTCCACATTATTCTGACATGTTAGACGATTATTTCAACGGAACGTATCGACCACTTTTCTGGAACTGGGATGATATTGCTGAAGCCAGCGAAGCGCAACAAACACTCTCACCTTCGGAATAAACGAGAAGCGGAACCAACTACACTCCAAATTATAGCGATGTTTCTCTAAAGTCGATTATGTTCATTTGTAAGGTTGACTTTCCACGCCATCGGTTTTCCCGGAGACGATATACGACATCTAAAAACTCCGTCATTTCATCCCAGCGGTGACCTTGACGAAAAGCGACTGCTTCACGTGTAACGCCGCCTTCATTCAATTGGAGACGAACATGAGAACCGTCTCCCATTCGGTGACGGTCAACAACCTTCACATTCATTGAAAGGAAAACCGGCTGCCGATTGCCTTCGCCACACGGTTCTAATTGCACTAAATATTCCATCAGATCAGTCGACAAATCTACAAGAGAAACTTCCTTGTCAATATCAATAGTCGGCTCTAAAGAAAGGGAAGTTAGCTGCTTGGACGCAATCTCTTCCAGACGTTCCCGCAATAAAGGCAGTTTCCCGGTTTCCACTTTAAAGCCAGCTGCTTGGTGGTGACCGCCATATTGCACCAACAAATCAGCGCATTCATCTAAAGCAGCTGTAATATTGAATTCTGGAATGCTACGAGCACTACCGGTAGTAAACTCCCCGTCTAATCGATACGAAATAGCGGGAATATATAATTCTTCGGCAATTCGGCCTGCAACGAGACCACAAATACCTGGTAAGAATTCAGGACCACCAACCATCAAAAGAGAGGGAAGTGGATCTAAATCATTGATCTGACCATACGCTTTCTCCAACAGTGAATTCGTAAGGTTGCGACGCTGCAAATTCATATTTTCAAGCTCTAAGGCTAGCTTCCGTGCCTCTTGATCGGAGTCCGTCGTAAGAAGCCGAAAGCTAGTCATTGCATGTTGCATGCGACCCGCAGCATTCAGTCGAGGAGACAAAGAAAACCCAATCCCCTCTGCATCCACATTTTCAAGTGACACCCGTGCAACGTCCGCAAGCGCGCGAAGCCCAGCTCTTTCTGTCCGCCTTAGGACGTCCAAACCGTGATGAACTAAATACCGATTTTCACCTGTCAGGGATCCCACATCAGCAATGGTCCCTAACGCTACCAGTTCTAGGTACTCTGGTTGCAAGTCACGCCCTAATTCTGCAAATATGGCTTCCACAAGTTTGAACGCAATACCAACACCTGTGAGTTCTGGGAATGGATATTCTGAACTCGGTAAATGAGCATTAATCGCAGCGAAATACAAAGGAATTTCATCGGATGGGAGGTGGTGATCTGTAACGATAAGGTCAACGTCTTTAGGAAGAACACCATTTTCAATCCCATTGATACCGCAGTCAGCTGTGATAATTACTGTGCATCCTTGATCTCGCAATCTATTCACCGCGGCAATATTTAACCCGTGGCCCTCTTCAACACGATGAGGAATATAAGGAACAGTAGAAACCCCTAATTCTTCAAACGCTTGAACAAGTAAGGCAGTTGCCGTAACGCCATCAGTATCGAAGTCACCATATATGCCAATCAACTCATTGGACGCTACCGCCGACAGGATCCTGGTTACCACTTGATCCATTCCAGGAAGTAGTAGCGGGTCTGCGGTTAAATCTTTATCAATAGTCAAGTATGTTTTTAATGCTTCTCGTGTGGTTAAACCACGATTGAAGAGAATATGCGCGATGATCGGTGAAAAGCCATTAAAGATTTCCGGTAATTCATCAGGAAGTTGCTCAGCAACGTGCCAGCGATTTGGGCTCATCAAGTAATCCTGTCAACAAAAACTATATGAGAACTTTTCATTTCAATCATTTGTCCCACAAAAAAACCCGACTCCCAAAAATAGCGGCAAACTGCGCTTGAAGCTCTAAGAGAATTCTTTGAAAATAAGTGCTGTATTATGCCCCCCAAACCCAAAAGAGTTGGATAAAGCTGTACGTACGCGCATTTCACGCGCGACATGAGGAACATAGTCTAGATCACAATCCGGATCGGGATTTTCAAGATTAATTGTAGGAGGAACAATGCCATCTCTAATTGCCAAGATACAAAAGGCAGCTTCCATTGCACCACCTGCACCAAGAAGATGACCCGTCATTGACTTCGATGAGCTAACAACGACACGATCTGATGCTTCTCCAAATGCCGTTTTTATTGCCTGTGTTTCCGATCGGTCATTGTATGGAGTAGAAGTGCCGTGCGCATTAATGTAATCAATCTCATCAGGTCTAAGGTTCGCATTTTCCATAGCTAAACGCATCGATCGCACTCCACCCTCTCCTCCTTCAGACGGTTGCGTAATATGATGAGCATCTGCCGTAAAACCAAAACCAGCGATTTCGCCAACAATATCTGCTCCACGTTGCTCAGCGTGCTCTAAACTCTCAAGCACTAGAACTGCTCCACCCTCACCCATAACAAAACCATCCCGCTCTGCATCAAAGGGTCTACTTGCCAGCTGTGGCTCACTATTGCGACGCGACAATGCCCCAGCAGCGCTGAATCCTGAAATCCCAAGACGCGTAATAGTTGCTTCAGCTCCACCCGCGATTGCGATATCTACATCGCCACGTTTAATCATTTCGGCTGCTTCGCCGATAGAATCAGACCCGCTACAACAAGAGGAGGTAATACATATCGCTGGACCTTTTGTCCCTAGATGAATTGAAACTTTCCCGGCTGCCATATCTGCAACCATCATTGGTACGAGGAATGGGCTAACCCGACGAGGGCCTTTATTGAACAAAGATTCACTCTCTCGTTCCATCGTCGCAACCCCACCGAGGCCACTACCAATCAAAGTCGCTATTCTTGTAGCATTGCTCGATGATATTTTGAGATCAGCATTTTCTACGGCTTGTGCAGAAGCCGCAATTGCGAACTGAATGAATGGATCCGTGGTACGTGCTTCCTTTTTGCTCACATAGTCCGTTGGTTCAAATCCAGAAACTTCAGCGGCAATCGACGTTTGAAACCCGTCGGTATCAAACCGAGTGATTGGAGCTATACCAGACTGCCCTGAAACAAGAGCTTGCCAACTTGAAGAGACGTCGTTCCCTAATGGAGTCACCATACCAATGCCAGTAACTACAACACGTTTCAATGAAAGCCTCCTGATTTAATAAGGTTCCTCATTGACAAAAAGCATCCGTATCAATCGGATGATACCTTGCTTGCACAATGCATCGCAAGCGAGAAAATTTTGAGCATTACAGGATCTTCAACTGAAACTATGGAATAAACCATCAAGATTAAATACTTCAATCATACGGTCTTCAAGTTTTTTCAAATCTCCTAAACTCGGAATGATATTAGGCTCTCGCGGATAAGTCATCCTGGGCTCAGCCAAAAGGGGCATTATGCCTTTAACCGCCCCAATCATTCCATGCTCATGGAATATTTCCTCTAGCTGATCTAGAAGCCACATCTTATCCTCTAAATCTTCCCCTGCTTTATGTAATTCGACGATTTGAGTTATTGAAGATGGAACCACATTTCCAAAAATGCTGAATGCTCCAGAAGCCCCAAGGCCAAATCCTTGAATCATCGTCGCATCAAGAGCCGTATAAACTCCCAAATTTGAGTATGTTGCGATTAAACGCTTTATCTCTTCAGCATCCTTTGAGCGAGATTGAACGCCAATAATCTTATCTCCACTTTGATCCAACAAGGAGTTGATTGAGTCATCTGACAGATCTTGTGCCTCAGGCGCAACTCCGCCACCAAGAATGACAGCAGCACCATCAGGCAATTCACGTAAAACCGTTGATATGAACTGTATGTCCTCACTTGAATTGGATTCATTACCAGGAGTTCGCAATAAAACAGCATCAGCACCTTTACCAAGTCCATGCGACAAGATTGTTATGGAATCATTTAAATCTGATGCACCACTACCAACGATGTGCTGTAGACCACCGATATTTTCAGAGGTTGCATCAACCAGTCGTTGCATTTCATCAAGGGACAACGTCGGACCTTCCGAAACAGTGTCAAGAACCAAAACGCCCTGCACCCCGCCATCTGAAAGATGCGAAAGGTATTCTGCGACCCATGCATCATCTAGTTCATGGGATTGAGTGAATGGTGTCACACTAGAGATAATGATTCCACTTATATCAGCCATAAAATGTACCTCACTTTAACAAATCGTGAATAAGAGAGATTTTGAAGACCACTCGAGAGTATATCTTCTCATATTTAATTTCTCTACGACTTGCATGTCAATCTAAACATGTTTTTTGATTTTGACGCGCACAAAAGGTTTTTTCATCAACCCTTGAATCTTTACGACTCGATCAACGGATGGTATCGTTGGAACATACCCCAGCCTAGGATTTAGAATGACCAAAAACAGGTTGGTTGATCTGCCGGCAGGACATGTTTTTCCTGAGACTTCGTTCTTACTGTCACGAGAGCTATCGGAACAGTACAGATTGGCTATTGGAGACAAAAGTAGCTTGTTAGAGACAGAACCAGATTTGGCGCCGCCATCCTCTATCGCAGCACTCTCTTTGGGATCTTTACTAAAGGAGTTCGACCTCACACCCGGAGTTTTACACGCCTCACAAGACCTTGAATTTTTGGGAGCTGTTCGGCACGAAACCCAATTAAGGTGCGAATCCGAAATCGCGACGAAATCAGCACGTGCAGGTAAGATTTTTGTAACATTAAAATTCTCAACCTGGAATGGACAAAAAGAAGTTTTACAGGGCCGAACAACATTGATTTTGCCTCCGGATGAGGGAGCGGTACAATCATGAAGGAAGGTGACGCGCTATCAATTCTGACAAAAAATATTACGCAGGATAACATAGCAAAATATGCAGAAGCATCAGGAGATTTCAATCCTATTCATTTGGACGAGTCTTTTGCTCAAACGACTCCATTCAATGGAACGATCGCTCATGGCATGTTGCTTCTCGGATTCCTGTCAGAATTGATGAGTAACACGTTTGGACATGATTGGGCGGAATCCGGAAAGCTCCGTGTTAGATTTAGAGGGGCTGCTCACCCAGGTGACACCATCACCATAACTGGTAAAGTATCCGCGATCCAAGAAAAGGACGGCACCAAGACAACGCAATGTGCTTTAGAATGCCGGAATCAAATTGGCACTATTTTGATCACCGGTGAAGGAAACACAAAGAGCACAACATCGTGAAGAATCAAAGGATGGTATCAGAATAGTGCGAGTTAGAACGAAAAGGGATAAGAACAATGACAAATAGTTCTTCTGAGGCTGACAAACCCATCAATGTGGCTGTCGATGCAATGGGCGGCGACAATGCGCCCGAAGAGGTTGTTTTAGGAGCTGTTGAGTCCGCGAAAGAGGGGACAAACATATTTCTTGTTGGGTCACCTGACCAAGTACAACCACTCTTGCAAAATTTAGACATATCCGGTCTACCACTACAATTTGTTCCATCCGAAGGCTCAATAGGAGAAACTGAACAACCGATTCTCGCGCTCCGAAAAAAACCTAAAGCATCCGTCAATGTAGCAGCTTCTTTAGTACAAAAAGGTACCGCAGATGCTTTCGTAAGTATGGGGCCTACAGGTGCTACCATGATCTCCGCCATTCAACTACTAGGAATGATAGAAGGAATTGAGCGCCCTATACTTGGAGGGCCTGTTATCAATCTCGCTCCCGAGACAACACTTTGGGACCTCGGTGTCAATGTAGACAGTAAGCCTCGACTTTTCTTAGAGTTTGCTGCAATCGGGGTTGCTTTCTGCCGAGAATACCTTGGGCTCTCAAATCCTACAATTGCGCTAATGAACGTAGGTGAAGAAGAAGCAAAAGGAAATCGCCAAGTGAAAGAAGTTTTCCCTTTGCTATCAAGTAGTGGTTATAATTTCATCGGTAATATCGAAGCACACGAATATTTTTCAGGGAAAGCTAATATCGTTCTTGCGGATGGTTTTGTTGGGAATATATTGCTCAAGTTCTCTGAGGGCATGGGTTACGCTATGGCGGACTACTTGCACGACCAACTTACAGAAAAGTTACCTGCTAACCAACTTGATCAGTTGAAAGAGAACGTGATTTCAAAATTAGATCTCCTCAACACTTATGGAACTCCTCTATGGGGGATTGATGGTGTTAGCATTGTTGGACACGGCCGAGGAAAAGCAAAGCAGGTTCACGCAGCAATTCAAACAGCTGCTATGGTGGTGAAACGCGATCTTATCTCTGGAATCAAACAAGAATTCACACACCTAAGGGAAAGCACTCAGTAGAACAGGAGTCAGCAATCGTGGAAGCATCTGAAGAGCTTACGGGGCGTATTGCCTTGGTGACAGGAGCAGGTCGCGGGATCGGGCGTTCAGTCGCACTCGCACTCGCAAGCAAAGGTGCCAGCGTTGTGATTCATTACAATGAGAGTAGGGACGGCGCAGAGAAAACGGCTAACGAAATTCGTGACAATGGCCAAAACGCAATGATCGTTCAAGCCAACATTGGAGTAGCAGAAGACGTTGAGGCAATGATCACAACAGTAATTGATTCTTGGGAGAAGATTGATGTACTGGTCAATAACTCCGGAGTGATTAAAGACAACTTAATTATCCGTATGTCAGAAGACGACTGGGATTATGTGATGAATATAGACTTGAAGGGCGTATTTCTGACAACACGCCTAGCCGCACGTTCGATGATCAAACAGCGTTGGGGCAGAATCATCAATATAGGATCCGTAGTGGGCTTAGCAGGCAATCCAGGCCAATCCAATTACGCAGCAGCCAAAGCCGGCTTAATTGGTTTCACACGAAGCGTAGCGAAGGAATTAGCTCCCCGTAACATAACTGTGAATATGGTCGCGCCTGGCTACATCGTCACTGACGTAACAGAAAACCTCCCCGATGAAACCAAAGACTACCTTACCTCAATGATTCCTATGAAGCGCCGTGGGCAACCAGAAGAGATTGCTGACGCCGTAGCGTTTCTGGCGGGACAAAGGTCAACATACATCACAGGTCAAACCCTTAACGTCGACGGCGGTATCGTAATTTAAGCGATATCGCTGCACAGATATCCCGAAAAACTACACTCGGGCTAAAGCTTGAACAACATCATTGTCCTCTTCCGGAAGGACGGATCGAGGGTCAAGAAGAAATCGCCCATCATCGATACGTCCAATAACGGGAGGACTAGCTTGCCTCATCCGACTCGCAATGTGATCAAGCCCTCCTTGAGCATTTGATTCTGCAATGGCTAATGTATATGTTGGCAGCGTTTGTCCAGGAAGGCTGCCACCACCAATAGTTGATTCACCTGCAACAATTTCTGCTTTCGGCACAGATTCCAACCATTTTTCCGCACGCAATCTTAGCTCATCCGTACTAGCTGAAACCATTTGCCAAACAGGTATTTTTTCTTCAAATTCATCCTCCAAATAATGCCGCAAAGTGGCAACCAATGCAGCAAGATCCATTTTATCAATCCTCACTGCACGAGAAATTGGATTGCTTTTCAGCTGATCAATCGTCTTTTTAGTCCCCACAGCAATACCGGCTTGGGGACCACCAAGCAGCTTGTCTCCTGAAAAGAGCGTCAAAGAAACACCTGCTCCTACACTTTCTTGAACGGTTGGTTCTGAAACCAAGCCATATTTTGCCGTATCAACCAGACATCCCGAACCAATATCATTCATGAGGAACACACCACGTGAGTTCGCAAGAGGGAGTAATTCTTCAACCTTCACTGAACTCGTGAATCCTGCCTGGGTAAAATTACTTGCATGCACCTTGAGGAAAGCGGCTGTATTATCACTAATCGCCTCCTCATAGTCGGATACATAGGTGCGATTAGTCGTTCCAATCTCTTTCAACAAGGCTCCACTCGCGCGCATAACATCAGGAATCCTAAATCTCCCCCCAATTTCAACGGATTCCCCTCTTGACACAATCACTTCTTTGTTTTGCGCGACTGACGCCAGCGCAAGTAGTAGTGCAGACGCATTGTTATTTACCACTATTGCAGCTTCAGCCCCAGTGATTTGCTTGAGTAAATTTTCAACGTGACTATAACGTGATCCTCGCTTACCATCTTCTAAATTCATCTCCAAATCGGTATACCCTACAGAACTCTGCTGTACAGCAGATAACGCATCTTTGCTGAGAGGAGAGCGACCTAAGTTCGTATGCAAAATGACACCCGTCGCGTTAATCACGCGTACCAGACCAACATGCATTAGCATGTCAGCTTTTTCTCTAACCCGCGTCACTATATCCTCGAGAGATAGCTCCGTTCCCTCTCTCGCAACATCGCGTGCAAAAGTAATCGCCTCACGACACAAAGATACTTTCACTTCTCGCGAGACCGAAAGTTCTGCGACTAATGCGTGGGACAATACCCGATCCACGCTTGGCAAATTGCGAAACACGTTATCACTCATATGTCTCACATTATATGCCACTCGTTCATCCGGAAAAATATTCAAACGGATATTGTTGTAATCAACTGCTGCGGACAGGTGCAAAACTGAACCGATGGATAGGAGTCGGACCCAGTTGATCTAATGCCGCCCGATGTTGCGATGTTAGGTATCCTTTGTTGGTCCGAAAAGCATACCCTTGGTGAACGACATCCATCTCCAACATATAACGATCACGGGTTACCTTAGCAACAATTGACGCCGCTGCGATTGAAATAGACAATCTATCGCCATGAATCACAGGGCGAGAAGGGCAAGGTGCCTCAGGCAAATCCATACCATCAACAAGTAGAAAATCTGGTGTGAAAAGGAGACCGGCGACAGATCGGCGCATGGCCAGTTGGGTAGCAGGAACGATACCAATAGAGTCTATTGTGCGAGGAGAAACAAAACTTAGACCTACAAAACATTCTTCCAAGATCAGGTGGGCAAGCTTTTCACGCTGACTCGCAGTCAATCTTTTTGAATCATCAACTGCTTGTATCCAGTCGGATTCAAACCGTGCAGGGAACACGACTGCTGCTGCTGCTACCGGTCCCGCTATTGAACCACGCCCAACTTCATCTGTTCCTGCAATCAAGGGATATTGTCCATCTTGTTGCAATTGATCTTCAAGATCAAAACTTGGTCTCTCAAGCGACGGCGCCATGTTTGCTATATCCCCTTTCAAATTTAATAGTGCCTTAAAATTTCAATATTCTTTTCATACAAGCCTTCTGATATCCTTGGTCAAACTCAAGAGACTCAATGATGTCTAATTAAAATAAATCAAAAACACAACATCGTCACTTAATTATAGCTCCTCAGACCATTAAAAAGAGCTTTGTAAAGGTTTTCATGGTGTCTAAGCAACAACTTTTCAGTCTATCAATATTGTTTTCCGTCATGTTCGGAATTCTTGGGATCTGGACAGGGCAGGACAACTTTCTTTTTGCCGCAGTTATTCTCGGTGGACTCGGCGTTTTTGGACCTAGAATCTACAAAGACAAATAGATGCGAATTCAAACAGATGAAAAATCTTTAGATATGAAGATTTGTTGAGGTTAGCAAAATGCATGAAACCAAAAAGGGTTACAACGAAACTGTATCAAGCTCATCTTCAACTTTAGTGCAGATCAAGAAACTGCAAATTCAATACACGGTTCGAACTGGATTATTTCGCAAAACACCCTTATACGCCGTAAATGACGTAACCCTTAATATACCTCAAGGGGAAACAACGGCTTTAGTGGGAGAGTCTGGAAGCGGAAAAACGACTTTAGGAAAAGCTACGCTACGCCTACTAGATCCCGTAGCAGGGACCTTACTTTTTGATGGAAAGGACATTACCAAAACATCTCAATCCAAACTGAAACCTTTCCGAAGACGCGCCCAAGAGATTTTCCAAGACCCGTATGCAAGCATCAATCCCAGCATGACAATCTTCCAATCCATAGAAGAGCCTCTCTTGATTCACGATGTCGGAGATTCATCTGAGCGAAGGAGGTTGGTTTATGAAGCACTAAATGATGTCAGGCTCACACCACCAGATTTGATTGGAAGCTCATACCCTCACTCATTATCGGGTGGCCAGCGCCAACGAGTCAGTATTGCCCGATCCATAGTACTTCGGCCTGACTATATCGTCGCTGATGAAGCAATTTCAATGGTGGACGCGTCGAGCCGCATGGAGATAATTAACCTCCTAAAGAACCTACAACACATTCATGGAATAACATTCCTATACATTACGCATGACATTGCAACTGCTCAACATTTTGCAGACAAGATAGCTGTGATGTATATGGGGAAAATTGTCGAGTTGGGCACACCAAAGCAGATTGTACAAAATCCTCTGCACCCATACACTCAAGGCCTGATAGCAGCTATACCCGAACCTGATCCAAATAACCGCTTCCACGAAAGGCCGGTCGTGACAGGTGACCCACCTGATCCACTGTCTCTTCCAAATGGGTGCCTTTTCAACCCCAGATGCCTAAAAAAATTGGGGCCCACTTGTGAAATGGCAATTCCAATTCTAGAAGTCACCGAAAATAATCATGCGGTCGCGTGTCATCTTTACCCAAATGCATCCCCCAACGACCCTAATCACATAACCTAGGTAAACCGCATATCATAAACTCAAAGGTATGTTATTCTTGATTTCGGCTGCAAAATTGGCTTATAGAGGAAAATAACAACAAGACGGACTTAGCAAGAAAGAAAAAATTCGATCAGTTATCTTCTCTTAATAGA
Organism: SAR202 cluster bacterium; assembly: GCA_009392005.1. GTDB lineage: Bacteria > Chloroflexota > Dehalococcoidia > UBA6926 > VFHL01 > VFHL01. The sequence continues at coordinate 129,773 of VFHL01000001.1, read as the reverse complement.
ATCTTTATAGAAATCGTCAAAAATGCTTAGAAAAAAACACTGCGCTTTATTACGGTTTGCTACCATTTTCGCAGCATCTTTATTTATATTCAGTGGCTGCTCTCTGTCGAGAGAATCAGCGGATGTAACAAACAAAAAAACTATTGAGACAATTCAAGAAGAGCTCGCGCAAGTTCAGACTGACTTACTTAAAGAGCAAAGTGAAAGAAAAGCACTTGAAGATGAATTAGCATCTCTAACAGAAACGCTCACGATCCGAACAGGAATGCTTGAAGGATTGCTCGCTCAAAGCCAGGCGACAGAACAACTTTTGACCCAAAAGGAAAATGAATCTCAGGTATTCTCAAGTATTAGAAACTCAATAGATCTATTGGCAAACGATCGACTACTTCTAATTGAAATAAGAAAAGAGCCTCCACTGGAACGCAATAATGCGACGAAACACTGGAGGAACATCAAACTTTTGGCCACACAATCAGACCCTACGCTATCACGACCAGCTAGCCGTATTCTGGATGCATCAGACGCATTTTTTTCATGGCGAGAGAAGACCTTTTCCAGCCAAGAGGAAGCGACGACAGATTTCTTCACGACCGGAGCAGGAACGTATAGAGATGAGATTGAAGACTTCAAGAAAAAGGTGCTCTTTATGCTCATCCTACGTTTGGATGCAATAATTCAACAAACCGATTCATGAATCGATACCACAACCACATGAAAGAAGCAGAAAATGGCCATCACCAAAAGTAGAGCCTTGTTCAGAGGAACCATACCTCTCGTCATATCTATAATTCTTGTGCTTCTCACAGGTTTCCTATTCAGTAATCTGTTACATGCATATGACTCTCCCAAAGACGTCAGAATGAATTTAGATAAAGATCCAAATACCTCAGACCAGAAAAAAATAGAAACTAATACATTCCAGTTTCCGAATACATTTCGAGAATCTGCTCGACATATGTCCGGACCAGTATGGCTAACCCTAACTGATCAAGACCCTGCAATGAATCTAGAAGATCTTATCAAGAACCGTGTCGCAGGCGCAGAAGACTTCACTGGTAACGGCGAAAATAATCGTACAACGCCTTCAATACCTCCAAATTCTCCCTCATCACAGGGAGTAGGAGGTGGGCTAGTACCGTTCAGAGATCCAGCTCCCGCATTTAGTCGAAATTTGTTAATCACGAGGGACTTTGGAACACCACTCCAAACAGAGCCACACATTGCCGTTAATCCGAACGACCCAGACCATTTAGTAATGAGCACCGTCGACTACAGTTTCCCCAGCAACACATCTTATGTCAGCATTGATGGTGGTGAAAGATGGTCAGGCCCATTTCAAAACAGATATGTAAGAGATGATTTAGGAGCCGCAGGTGATCCGGTTGTCGCGTTTGATCGTGACGGGAACGTTTATTCAATTGGCATTTCCATAGGTTTTGAAGAATTTACGATTGGTCCATTCGTTGCGTTCATGGATGTTTCCAGTATTTACTTAACAAAATCCGAGGATGGTGGATTCAATTGGAAAGAACCTGTTGACACTGCCCGCAGCGGAATCCCACCACCTGTCCTCGTACTAGACGAAGATGGGTTACCGCGTGGGGAAGTGAAAATTTCATTTCTTGACAAACCATGGCTCGCAATTGGCCCAAACCCATCAAATCCTGAAAAAGACAATTTGTACATAACGTACACAGATTTTGAACAGATCACTCAAATATTTTATGTGGGAGAGCAACCCATTTTAGGCGCGCCAAGACTGCAAACCACAATCAGATCCGTTCATTCCGAAGATGGTGGGTTAACCTGGAGCGAACCAATCAATGTAAGCCCTACTGTCTACCTTGAATACGGAGAACGTGCAAGCGAAAGCGGAGAAAGCGGGGCGGCTAAACGTCGTATTGTTCAAGGTGCACAACCGGTAGTCGGAAAAGACGGAACCGTTTACGTGGCATGGTTAGATACCACGGATGACGACTCACAAATGGGATTAGGTGAAATCTATGTTGCAAGATCAATCAATGGTGGGAACTCCTTTCAGGATCCCTCACTTGCTTCGATCTTCAAAGAACCAAACTTTTCACCACGTACCGCAAATTTCAGGTACTGGGGTTCCGTTTTCCCGCAAATAGCCGTCGGTACCGATGATGAAATATACGTAGCTTATGTAGCGCTCCCACCTGACAAACTATTAGATGATGGTGACGTTTACGTCGTCGCATCGCTCGATGGAGGTGCTAAGTGGCAAAGACCAAGACGGATTAATGGAGATGATACAAATCGTCTTCAATTTTTTCCCTCAATAACGACATCTCCCAATGGTGACCTCCACTTAATGTGGGGTGATATGAGAGACGATCCATCGGAAACACGATATCACATCTATTATTCAACTTCATCGGACCAAGGTAATACATGGGGATTCGAGATCCCAGAACTGAACTTGAAAACCCTTGATACGCGAGTAACTGACTTCCCATCAAACGCAAATAAAGGATTCCCCAACGGGCAATTTATTGGCGATTACTTCTCAATAGCTGCGTCGACCGATGATGTATACATGGTATGGGCTGATACCAGGCTCGGTGAATACGGTCCAATCAATCAAAAAATTGGCTTCACACGTAAACGCCCCATCCAATCCCCAGAAGTATTCATTAGCCCACCCGCGGGACCCGGCGGGGAATCCATTACAATACAGGGTTTCAATTTCCAACCTGACATGACCTATTTTGTGAGGGTAGGAGGTGTTACCGTTCAATCAGCGTTGACAGATCAAAAAGGTCAAATGACAACAGAAATATTCGTACCAATTTCAGGTGAAGGATCACATAATATTGATGTTTTCGACAACTCTGGGAATTTCGCAACCGCTTCCTTCTTCATGGAATTTGGTTTTGACAACATAAGGCAGAAACAAGATCAGATGCTCGCACAATTAGGAGCGCCCCAAGCAACACCAGGTCCATATGCTGACGATCTCAGCAAGCAAGATACCATGACGCCAGATTCAGAAAACAATACTTCAAACACGCGTATAACCAGCGATATGTTTTTGTTTGGCTCAGTGGGCATGCTCGTTGGTAGTGTGATTACGATCTTAGTTTACGTCATGCGGAAAAGACGCCAAGTGCTATTAAACAACGATTGATCTTATCAGACGAGAAAAAATCGACTCCATGAGACAAGAAAATCAGACCAAGATGGGCTTAGACCAAATTTGAAGATGAAACAACGTTGAATCCAGAGATTGGAAGAGAGGACAAGAATGCTTAACGTGTTCTCCAGAAAAAAGTTTTTACCATTGCTTTTCCTTGCTTCCATTCCACTCACCGCTTTTGTTTCCGCTCAAGAGTACGTGCCTCCACATAAAAAACCTGGGCCTGCGACAGACACAATTTATTTCCGCTCTTTTCATGTTGACAGAGCACCACAGGATTTAGCCTCTGGTGAAATGGACCTTTATTATTACAACCTCAAAACTGCGGCTGCTCGAGAACTGGCCTCCGATCCAAACATCGCATTATATGAAGCACCTGCATCCACACTATCGTTAGTCTTGAATCCTGCGCCAGCCCCACCAAACCAATTAAATCCATTTTCAATACCAACTGTGCGTTATGCGATGCAATTTCTTGTTGACAGGAATTTCATCTCAAACGAGATTTACCAAGGCCTTGGCCATCCAATGACAACTCATGTGAGTCCTTTAGATTTTGACTTCTTAACAATTTTTGACTTAGTCCAAGAGCAAAATATCCAATTTGAACCAGACTACGCTCGACAGCTTATTGACGATGCAATGGAGACAGCTGGTGCGGAAAAGATTAATGAAATATGGCATTTTGCCGGACAACCAATCCGCATAAAATTCATCATCAGAACCGAAGATGAGAGAAGAGAGATAGGCGATCTAGTTCGATCACAACTAAATAAGATCGGGTTTGAAGTCGATGCCCGATATCAACAGTTTGGACCGGCGATCCAAACAGTGTATTCATCAGATCCGGCACTACTGCAATGGCACATTTATACAGAGGGCTGGGGACGCAGTGCACCCCAAAGATACGATTTCGCAAATATAAACGGCATGACAGCACCTTGGCTTGGAAACATGCCAGGTTGGCAAGAGGTCGGATTTTGGCAATATGAAAATGCTGAAATAGATGCAATGGGGAAAAAACTCTTCACTGGTGAGTTCGCATCCTTAGAAGAACGTAACAAAATATATAAAGATATGACTGACCTGGCAACTTCATCCTCAATAAGAATTTGGATCGCAAATGTAATGAATAATTTTGCTGCCGAAAAGCAGTTAAATGGAGTGACTCTGGATCTCGTATCAGGCCCTAAAGCTCTTTGGACTATCCGAGAAGCTTTTATTCCTGACCAAGACACAATAACCATTGGTAATTTATGGGTTTGGACGGATCGAACAACTTGGAACCCGATTGGTGGTTTCGGAGATGTTTATTCATCCGACATATGGGCAGCTTTGCATGATCCGCCCATCACGAATCACCCAGCAACAGGAATCCCCATGCCTTTGCGAGCAGAATATGAAGTAGTTACTGCCGGGCCCTCTGCAAAATTAGATGTTCCTGTCGATGGGATGAAGTGGGACGTGGTCACAAACAAATGGCGATTCATTGGAGACGACATAAAAGCGACAAGCAAAGTTACTTACGATTATTCAAAGTACTTCCAATCCAAATGGCACCATGATGTCCCGATCACAATGGCAGATGTGCTCTACTCAATCCAGCAACAATTTGAGATCGCATTTGATCAAGACAAATCACGAGTAGAGTTTGCACTAGGAGTTACCTCCAGACCTTTCCTTGAAACTTTTCAAGGATATCGTGTAATTGATGACACCAAACTAGAAGTTTACGTTGATTTCTGGCATTTCGTTGATGATCAAATCGCTTCCTTCGCCAATCCTTCAAGCTTAACAACTCCATGGGAATTACTCTCGATAATGGACCAGATCGTCTTTCAGGACCGCAAGGCAGCATATAGTAATACGGCGGCGGCACGTTTCCAAGTCCCATGGTTAAGTTTAGCAATTCGCTCTGACGCGAACCTTGTGAAAAGATCCGCACGTGAATCCTTGCGTGAAGAGCGATTCCCAGAAGAAATATTTACAATCGGCATGCAGTCATACGCGAATCTATCCGACGCAAAACATCGATACCAAGCCCTTTTGAATTGGTTTGATAAATACCAAATGCTGGTAATCAGCAATGGACCATACATGCTCACACGTTATGATCCACCAGCTCAATTTGCAGAATTGAAAGCGTTTCGGGATGAATCGTACCCTTACAAGCCAGGAGATTGGCACCACGGGACACCAGAAGTGATCTCATTTTCGCCCATGCAGGACCCGTTCATACCGATTGGAGAAGAAACTACTCTGAATATAAAAATGGATGGACCCGGCAAGTTGGGGTTACGCTACCAGATTATAGATCCTTCGACAGGCGAAATTCTGTTAGCCTCAAACGCTAGCTCGCAAAACAATTCGGATTTCAGGATCACACTTGATAACCAATTTACAAGCCAATTATCCCCAGGAACTTATCAAATTTTCCTAGCAGGTTTCAGTGATAAAATAGCGCGCTTAGGTGAACGGAAACTGGAACTAGAAGCTTCCTTGGATGCTGGTGAAAAACAGGCCCTTAATCAACAATTGGCGGAATCAACTCCGACAACAAGCCCGAATTCAACTGGTGGTTGCGCCTTTGCATCACCCAAAACCCAGCCTGCGCCTATAGAAACAACGTACCTCATTGGAACAATCTCAATGGTCGCATTTGCTATGCGCAGGAAACGCAGATAGGATCAGGCTAGCTAATTTCATGATATCACCCAAATTCATTGATTGCCCACAATCACAAAAACAATCTTAGGGACGATTAAGGAGAAGAGTTAGGTCACAAAAGATGAGTATTCTTCAACCGTTACTCGTTCGCACCCTTAGTTTAGTTGTCGTTTTTTTTGTGATCCTTTTCCTTTTGGTCATTACATTGGGGGCAACGGGATTTTCTGATCGCACACTACGATCAATCGTCAATGAAGACCTGAGGGGCATCAGAACCGGTCTAGCTCAAACAATTCGCGATCCAGACCAACTTGAGTCTGTAATGCGAGAACGTCGTCAAGATTTAGAATCTTTTTATGACCTTGATAAGGCTTGGTACGTGAGGCTCCCAGGCAGCTTGATTCGTGTCATCACACTTGATTTGGGAGAGGCACGCAACATGCGTGCATTTGAAGGTAGCAAAAAGATATCGCGTATCGTACTTGAGCGACTACCTAACACAATGATTCTCCTTACAACCTCATTTTTGGTGACCACCGTGATAGGGCTAGCGGTTGGAACATACCTTTCGACACATCCAGGTTCACGGCTAGATCGCATTATTTCTTACTTTGCAGCAATATCGTTTGCTATACCTGCATGGTGGCTTGGAATCATATTAATATTATTGTTCGCGATTCAATTCCGGATTTTCCCCTCAGGAGGCATGTATAGCTCGCCACCTCCTGTAGATTCACTGCCAAGGTTTTGGGACTTAGTTTTGCATGCTACGCTCCCCATCATCACTCTTGTTCTTGTCAGTCTTGGCCCCTATATATATGTTGTTCGCACAATGACCATCAACATAGCGCAAGAAGACTTTGTTCGAACCGCACGTGCGAAAGGATTACGCGAACGCCACGTATTAACAGCCCATATTTTAAGAGTTGCTTCACCTCCAATCGTCACCGGCTTAATTCTTGGCCTTACAGGCACACTGGGAGGATCAATACTGATTGAGACTGTGTTTGATTGGCAAGGTATGGGAAGGCTTTACTTTGAAACTTTCGCAGGAACACCAGACGAAGGAATGATCGTAGCTTTAACGTTTGTTTTCACCTTGATGTACATTGTGGCCCGCATTATTTTGGAAATAATGTATGTCCTTTTGGATCCACGAGTGAGGTATTAACGAAATGGGCAGCAACGAAATAATCTCTCACCTTTTCCGAAGCGGTTCCGGGCGTTTGGGCATTTTAATACTCTTCGTTATGGTATCTGTTTCAATATTTGTTTTAGCGACTTTCCCTCGAAACTTCGGTTCCCAAATCTGGAGCGACCCAAGTCAATGGGCTGATTACCCGAAAGCTGCCCCACCACAATGGGTTAATTTAATCTCCGAAGAATCTCGTCCGAAACACATTGTACTCAAAATGTCTCAACCTGGATCTGAAAATATTTATGGAGGTTCCCGAACCAACCAGTATTCAGCTGAATTCGTTCATTCTTCAAACGAACCCCCATCCTTTCTTTCAATCAGCTTCAGTGAAATTCAGTTCCACACGCGTGCACCACAAATACGAATATCTTTGCTGAGACCTGACAATAAAGAGATCGTTTTATTTAGGCATATCGTCCGAGGGCCAAGAGCAGGCGAAACATCTCCATTCTCACGTTACTCTGAAAGCGATTACCGCACACTACTGACTAGCGATAAAATCGTGTTAAACAACGTGGAAACATTCTTCAAAACCTCATTTAAGGATTTTCGTGGCAAAGCATTTAACCCGGACATTGCACGGCATGCCATATTTGGGACACCCATATTTGAAGATAGCTTAAATCAAACAGAATTTACTCCCCTTACAGGGCGTTATGAGATTAACATTCAAGTCATATCAGACCCACGTGATGATATCGGACCAATGCAATTCGTCTATGGTGGATCCGTATATGGATTCATGGGAACAGATGCTCAAGGGCGTGATCTTTTGAAAGGTCTCTTGTTTGGTCTACCAATTGCTCTATTAATAGGGGTAGGTGCTGCGCTTTTGACTGCTCTTATTGGAACAACGCTTGGTATAGCCAGCGGGTATATCGGCGGATGGGTCGACATTTGTATCCAAAGAGGCGCTGATATTGTTGCAAATATTCCTGTTTTGCCACTTCTAATATTCCTCATTTTTATCATTGGATCTAAACTTTACTTAATTATTCTGGTATTAGTAGCATTCAGCTGGCCTAGTCTTGCCATTTTGATACGTTCGATGGTCCTGCAAACCCGCTCAAGCCAATTAGTAGAGATGGCGATTACATTGGGAGCGTCTCCCACACGCATAATGACGCGCTACATTTTTCCCCAAACTGCACCATTTGTGTTCGCGCAGTTGGTGTTCTTGATCCCGAGTGCAATATTGGCAGAAGCAGCGTTAAGTTTTTTAGGCCTAGGAGACGCATCAATCCCGACATGGGGACAAATTCTCGAACAGGGATTTAGGTCCGGAGGGATATACGTTGGATATTGGTGGTGGGTACTGCCACCAGGTCTTTTGATCGTCACGACTGCGATGACCTTTATCCTATTGGCGCTAAGCATGGAACAGGTCACAAACCCGCGATTAAGAAAGAGACCTCTCCAATGACAAAGAAAAGGCGTTAAATATCAGCGATAAAGGAACCTTTTTAGCACAAAGGAATAGCCATTGAGCACATCACTATTAGAAGTAAACAACTTAGAATTACATTACGGCCCTGAGTCTAGTCGTGTAAGAGCCGTAAATGATGTTTCGCTGTCAATACATGAATCTGGAAGAGCGCTCGGCATTGTAGGAGAATCAGGTTGTGGGAAGAGCAGTCTCAGTTTGGCTCTTATGCGCATGCTCGATAATGCAGTAATTCAGTACAGCGGATCCATCAAAATGGAAGGTGAAGAGCTCATGACAATGAGCGATGATGAATTTCGGCAACAAATACGATGGAGCCGGATTTCGATGGTTCCGCAAGGATCAATGAATGCACTTAATCCAGTTTTACGCCTCGGGGACCAGATATCCGAACCCCTTTTGTACAAAGAAGGACCCCACAAAACCACAAAAAAGGAAGCTGTAGCCAGAACAAATGAAGTGTTGAACATGGTTGGATTATCTGAAGATATCGCTTCACGGTATCCGCACGAATTAAGTGGAGGGATGAAACAACGCGGGCTTCTCGCTATGGCATTAATATTGAAACCTCAAATCATTATCCTTGATGAGCCAACCTCAGCTTTGGACGTCAGTGTCCAAGCTCAAATAATGAATTTACTAAAAAAATTAAAGACTGATTTTGGGTTAGCAATTATATTCGTCACTCATGATGTCGCACTTGCAAGTGACATCTGTGACGAAATTTCTGTCGCATATGCGGGTAAAATCGTAGAAACAGGAACAGCCGAGCAAATCCTCAGGGATCCACAACACCCCTATACAAAAAGATTGCTAGTAAGTGTGCCCACAATCAAATCCCCAATCCCCCCAGACTTCATCCCTGGATCCCCACCAAATTTATCGGATCTCCCATCCGGTTGCCATTTCCATCCACGTTGTGAAAATGCTTTGCCAATATGTTCAAAACAAATACCTCCTGTGATCGCAAAGGGAACCAAACATCTTGCTCAATGTTGGCTGCTGGCAGACAAACCGTTAGGGTAGAAAAATAAATCATTTTGAAATCGTTCACTGCTCTGACTCAATGACCTCAAAGGATCATTCTTTTTGGTTCTTCTCATCAGAGTGCTACAATTAAAGAGCAAGAATTTCTATTGGAGATACAAATGGAACAAGGAACATCAACGTTAAAAACAGGCCTCGCACAAATGTTAAAGGGCGGGGTGATCATGGATGTCGTGACTCCAGATCAAGCACTCATTGCACAAGATGCGGGAGCGACTGCAGTGATGGCTCTTGAACGAGTACCCGCAGACATCAGAGCTGCAGGCGGAGTCGCACGAATGGCAGACCCCACAATTATTGAATCGATCATGAAAGTTGTATCAATCCCTGTAATGGCCAAATGCAGGATCGGGCATTTCGTTGAGGCCCAAATTCTTGAAAGCTTAGGCGTAGACTACATTGATGAATCAGAGGTCCTGACTCCAGCAGATGAAAGCCATCACGTGTGGAAACATGATTTCAAAGTTCCATTCGTCTGTGGATGCCGTGACTTAGGAGAAGCATTGAGACGTATATCTGAAGGCGCATCAATGATTCGAACAAAAGGGGAAGCTGGTACGGGCGACATCGTAGAAGCAGTCCGCCATATGAGAACCGTTCAAGATGACATCCGCCGAATCAAAAATATGGTGCCTGATGAACTACCAGCCGTTGCTAAAGAACTGGGCGCGCCGCTCGATTTAATACAATACGTACATGACGAAGGAAACTTGCCAGTAGTTAATTTTGCTGCAGGAGGTGTAGCAACACCGGCAGATGCAGCACTCATGATGCAACTCGGTGCTGATGGTGTTTTTGTAGGATCAGGCATATTCAAAGGCGAAGATCCACCAACAATTGCTAAAGCTGTTGTAGAAGCAACAACACATTATGAAGACCCCGAAATATTGGCTCGTGTCTCCAAGAATCTTGGTGCACCAATGAGTGGAGTTGCAGCGCGCTCGCTCTCTGCGGAAGAAGTGCTTGCAAAACGCGGTTGGTAACTCGATGACAAGACGAATAGGTGTTCTCGCAGTACAAGGCGATTTCCTAGAACACCTCAACATGCTGACCGCATTAAATGTCAAGGCGCTACCAGTTCGACTCCCACGAGATCTCATCGATGTTGACTCGCTTATCATTCCTGGTGGGGAAAGCACAACCATCACGCGATTAATGGAAACATTTGGTCTTGTGGAGCCGATCAAAAACTTTGCGCGACAAGGGAATCCTGTTTGGGGAACGTGCGCTGGAATGATAGTTGCTGCAAAAAATGTACCTGATTTAGACCGTAAACCTCTTGGCCTGATAGACATTAACGTTCAGCGAAATGCATTTGGGCGCCAAATTGATAGTTTCCAAACAGACATTATGATCACTGGTTTGAAAAACAAGCCTTTCCCAGCCATTTTCATCCGGGCACCTATTATTCAGAAGGTAAATTCAAACGTTACGATTCTCTCACAACTTGATGATGGAACAATTATTGCTGCTCAACATAACAATGTTCTCGTAACTGCTTTTCATCCTGAGCTTACAACCGACACGAGAGTCCACGAGCTATTCTTGGGTCTCGTCAATGTAGAGAGGTAAAATAGAAATTAAGATCAAATTCACGGTACACAAAAAGGGTAGGAAGAATCAATTGAAAAGAGCTTTGTAGATGCGAGAAACATGGGCTGAAGACTTAACAGTTCTGTTGGATGCCCTCCCTAAACATATTGTGGAAGCGATAAATGAAATCGCTGCCGAAGCGAGCGTGCTTGAAATTGTTATGGATTTAGGGCGTGTTCCTGAAGCACGATTCCCAAACAATCAAGAATTCCAACTCGGAAATACCGAAGTGGGCCAAGAAGATCTTGATTACGTTGCTTCACAAATCGGGAAGTTTAATGAGGACAACCGCGCCGGAATTGAACGCACCTTGCACAGAATATCTGCAATCCGTAACAGACAAGGAAATGTGATCGGGATAACATGTCGGGTTGGACGAGCAGTAAGCGGCACGATGAACATTATCCGCGACATCGTTGAATCAGGTAAAAGCATTCTTCTAGTCGGGCATCCAGGTGTCGGCAAAACAACTATGCTACGAGAAATTGCTCGTGTCTTGGCCGACGATCTGAAGAAAAGGGTTGTCATTGTAGATACTTCCAACGAAATAGCGGGAGACGGAGACATCCCTCATCCTGCAATTGGGCATGCACGCCGTATGCAAGTACAATCACCTCAACTCCAACATAGGACAATGATAGAGGCTGTCGAAAATCACATGCCGCAGGTCATAATTATTGACGAAATCGGTACCGAAATGGAGGCTGCAGCAGCCAGAACAATAGCTGAGCGAGGAGTACAACTGGTCGCCACTGCGCATGGTAATACACTAGAAAACCTGATCATGAATCCAACCCTTAGTGATTTAGTTGGAGGCATTCAATCTGTCACCCTTGGAGATAGAGAAGCTCACCGCCGACGCACTCAAAAAAGTATATTGGAAAGAAAGGCTCCTCCAACATTTGACGTTTTGGTAGAAATTCAAAGTTGGCAACAAGTGGCCGTTCATGCTGAAGTTGCAAGGACAGTGGATACATTGTTAAGAGGAGCGACACCTCGCCCCGCTATAAGGCATATTTCACCTTCAGGTGAGATTCAAGAGGTGGAAAACGAGCAAATCCCCAATGAATTCAAGGAAAATGAAACCCATCGGGGCAACTCAAAATCCAACGATAGGCGTAGCTCCAAAACTGCAGATAAATCCGATGATGTTAAAGATATATATCCCTATGGGATTAGCCGCACCAATTTAGAATCTGAAATTCGCACACGTGGTCTACCAATCCGCATCGTTGATCGTATAGAGAAAGCTGACATTCTTCTAACAACTAAGCAACAGTTCCGCAAACGGACCCGGACAGTAACAACAGCTGAGGAAGCTGGAATTTCATTGTTTGTCTTACGCAATAATAGTCGCAACCAATTAGACCAAGCATTAGGGAAAATTGCAGGGATTGAGAATGACCCAGATACAGCTGAACTAGCCATGAAAGAAACAGAAGATGCTGTTGAACGTATTCTCAATGGAGAAGATGAAATAAGACTCACCCCACAAGACCAATGGATAAGACGGTTACAACACGAACTGGCGGGCCGCTACAATCTCAAATCAAAAAGCTTCGGCCGCGAACCAGAGAGAAAAGTCCATCTTTCAAATGATTAAAACTGCGTAAAGATCACCAAAATTACTTTTGCTTTGGACAGTAATAGCAAGGCAGAGATATGTCATATCAAGAAATCTTGTATGAGAAGAAAGGTCCGATCGCTTATTTGACTTTAAATCGTCCTCATAAATTAAATGCCATGAACGTCACTATGCTGGAAGACATTGCGGACGCAGTAGAAGATTTTGAATCTGACCAATCCGCCTGGATCATGATTCTCACTGGAACGGGACGAAGCTTTTGTACGGGTCGAGATGTATCTATGTTTCGCGACAGAATGAGAGCACCCGAAAAAGCGTTGACGAAGCGGACGGTAGGCCCCCCATTCCTAAGCGCCATTAAAAGTGGTAAACCCATAATTGCAGCAGTGCAAGGTCATGTTCTGGGCTTAGGAATCATGCTCGCAAGCGAGTGTACTATTCTCGTTGCATCTGAAACCGCCCAATTTGGAATGAACGAAGTTAAACGAAGTGTTTCTGGAGCATCAGCTTGGGCACGTATCACACAGTGGATCCCATCAAAGATTGCGACTGAAATGGCAGTAACTGGAGATCTTATTTCAGGAGAACTGGCTCATACTTTTGGATTAGTAAACAAAGTAACTACCGAGGAGAATCTTCTGTCAGAAGCAGAAACAATCGCTCGAAAAATATTGGCCGCCCCACCACTCGCTGTGGGAGCAACAGTACAAGCTATTCGCAATAATTCAAGCAATGCGATTAATAATCGTACCGCGAGAAATCCTTTAACAAATCTAGAAACAACACAGGATTATCAGGAAGCAATCAACGCATTTCTCGAAAAACGCAGCCCACAGTTCAAAGGAAAATAATATGACAGTAAGAACGTCTGGGGAGGACCATTTATGAACTATGAATTGCTCGAATTAGAATATGAGGATCATCTAGCGATTCTTACACTGAATCGTCCCGAGCTATTGAACGCCCTTAATGCGGAACTCGTTTCAGAATTCCACACGGCAATAGATGAAATCGGGGATAATCAAAATGTAAGGACCTTGATCATTACTGGACAAGGTCGAGGTTTTTGTTCCGGAGCTGACGTAACTCGTTGGCCGGAGGCTCGATCACAGGATAATCAAACAGACACGAACACCAGTATTGGTCCAGGAATTGTGGAACTCGCACCACATCTCCGCAGCATTCCACAACCAGTTATCGCAGCCGTGAATGGAATAGCGGCCGGAGCGGGTCTGGGAGTGGCACTTGCCGCTGATTTCCGAATAGCATCTCAACACGCACGCTTCTCAGCCATATTTGTCAGACGATCATTAGTACCAGATACGGGAACGTCTTACACCTTGGCTCAACTCGTTGGCCATGGCGTCGCATCCGAAATGGCTCTCGCCGGCAGAATTTATAACGCACCGTGGGCACTTGAGAAGGGACTTGTAAATAGTATTGTCCCCGCCCAAGACCTCATAACCACTGCCAAGGATATTGCCAATGATATAGCGAATAATCCACCCATAACCGTGCGTGCAATAAAAAGATTAATAGACTCGTGGGACGAAAATCTCAATGATGTGATTATCCGTGAAACCCTCGGTAATTCTGATTCTTCATCCAGTGAGGATCGAACAGAGGCTGTACGAGCTTTTATGGAAAATCGCATCCCAACATTCCATGATCGGTAACATCTAGTCACAAAATTACCGGAGATAGAAGAATACTTTCGATTTGTGAATTGCTACACTTATTCACCACGTAAGGCTACAATAGTTCATACGTAACTTGTGAAAATGATGAAACAATTGCGCTTAAATGCGTCTTCACAGGGCAAATTAATATCTGCGCTCATAACTGATTGGAGTACAACTACTAATGGCTGTATCTAAAGCAAAATTGGACCGCGCATTAAATCCGACCACCGTTGCTGTTGTAGGGGCGAAAAAAGCAAATGGGTTTAACTGGCTACGCAACATGAGTGATCTGCAAGGGAAACTTTACTCTGTGCACGTCAATCCAGATCATGGAGAAGAAATACAAAAAGAATTCAACATTGAAAATTACGCGAATATAAAAGATATCCCAGACGAAATTGACTATGTTGTTGTTTCAGTACCACGTGCGGCCGCACCACAAGTTTTAAGGGACTGCATCGCCAAGAATGTGGGCGGAGTGGGCATGTTTACTTCTGGTTTCGCTGAAACTAAGGAGCCCGAAGGCATTGAGCTTCAAAATGAGATCACAGAAATTGCTCGTGAGGGTGATGTAGCCTTATTAGGCCCAAATTGTATGGGGCTATACAACCCACAAAAAGGTGTGCGCTTCAGCCAGGAACAGAGCATAGAAAACGTTGGATCGGTTGCGTTTATATCGCAAAGCGGTGGCCATGCAGGATCTTTCGCAACAGCGGCTAAGGCTAGAAACATCGGGATTAATAAAGTGATCAGTTTTGGCAATGGAGTCGTTCTAGAAAATGCCGATTATTTGGAATACCTTGGCCAAGATGACTCAGTGGAAGTAATCGGAATGTATATTGAAGGATTAAAGGACGGAAAAAGATTCTTTAATGTTTTGAAACAGGTCGCATCAAAGAAACCTGTAGTTATTTGGAAGGGTGGGCAAACACCCCAAGGGCAGAGAGCAACGGCATCACACACTGGTTCGCTTGCAGAGTCTATAGATATGTGGGATGTCGTAATCCGCCAATGTGGTGCCATCCGTGCAGACAACTTAGAAGAGACTGTTGATATCATAAAGGCTCTTTCTACTCTCCCAAGCGTTCAGGGTAGCAAAGTTGGCCTGATCGGGGGATCTGGAGGACAATCGGTTTCGATGAGCGACGCATTTGGTAAAGAAGGCCTAGACGTGCCACCTTTATCTGAAAGCTCCTATGACACATTACGAGGGTTTTTCAGGCAAATAGGAGCGAGTTATATGAACCCAATGGATGTTGGCGGCATGAACCGAGAGCAACTCCAAACAATTATGGACATTCTCATTAATGACCCTAACATTGACCTTGTTCTTGGCCAAATCACGCCATCTTCAATGCGAAATAATCGCTTCAATCAAGGAATCGAAACCTTACTCACTGTGCTATCTCGAACAAAGGAAAATGTCTCCAAACCGATCGCATGCATGTTAATCACACCTGACCCATATGGACAAGGTCAAGAACTCTTTGATTTAGAACAAAGGCTACAACAGGCGAACATCACATCTTTCCCTTCTTATGAGCGTGCGGCAAAAGCGATGGCGCGAATGGTTAATTACTATAAGAACCAATCGCAAAGTATCTGAAAATGATACGATCACCCCGATAAAACTTTGCAGAGATCCAAAATCGAACCGCGAAGGAACTACCAAGACTAAGTCAAAAGAAACATGTTTTCCCACCACCCGAAAAGATTATTGGCAGTGAAAAACCTTTTACTCCCCCGGGCTCTCAATGATCGTACGAGTATGCACGGTGAAATCAGTGGGAAGCCCCCCTTCAGCAGCGCGCACTTTCACAGTGTGGTCACTCAATATTGGTGCCGTCACGCTGCTCTCAATCTCTTTGATTGGAGAAAGAGCCCGAAAAGGTTTGCCAGAAACAAATCCGCTGAATTCCCGTCTTCCAAACATGATGGGTTTGGAATCACTAATGCGGATCAATACATGTCTCTGGCTTTCTAAAGATTGATATGCGACATCTACGTTGACCGTGGCAAAATTGATAGTATCCCCAGGGGCAGCCTGCGCCAAATTGCCCAAATCTGCACTAATGACGGTACCGATTTTGGCATAACCACCAGTAGTCCCGCGATCAGCAAAAAGGATAATTGGCATCCCGTCTCCAGGGATTTGTATCGTCCCAAAAGATGTGGCATCTGAAATAATATCAGCATTAGTGTGATGCTCAATTGAGGGACCTTCCAAACGATAACCGACTCGGTCAGACGCTGAACCTATACGATAGGTTGAAGACAAAAGTGTACTAATCGACTCAGATGGGAAAGCATCATCTTGTGGACCAAGAAGAATGCGCACATCATGATGATGATCGTAAACTGGAATGTCATCAAAACGAATTGTTTTCCCCGAAAAAGTCAGACTACTTTCTTCGGTCATAATTGATAAGATGTCATTTCTTTGCAATGAACATCCATCTAAACCACCGATTCCTGAACGTACATCAGTTGAACGACTGCCAAGAACGAGCGGAACATCAATACCACCATGAATAGCGACGTACGCACGAAACCCAGCGCGAGATTCAATAAAATCAAGCCGACTCCCAGCTTCAATCACTATCGGGTGCCACATAGAAACAGCTTGATTATTTATGTGAGGATTCAGGTCACCACCTGTGATTGCTATGACGGCGTCAGATAAAAAACGAAAACTTGCCCCAACTGCGGTTATTTCGAGACCAGCTTCTCGTTCATCGTTGCCAACAAGACCATTTGCAACGCGCAAGGAAAATACATCCATGGCACCAGACACGGGTAGGCCATAACGCTGATATCCATATCTGCCTAGATCTTGAATTGTTGTAGTAATGCCGGGATTAATTACCTCAAGAACCTGCATAAAAAATACCGTTACACAACATTGTAATTGACTTCATATGAACCTAGTCGTATCAATTCTTCGATCCCAACATATTCTTCTTGCTCAATCGCGTGGAAATGAATAAGATCCCCAATGTTCAAAAACACTGGTGGATCCTGAGATGGATTGAAAAATTTCAACGGAGTCCTTCCAATCACCTGCCATCCACCTGGGCTTTCTTGAGGATAAACACCAGTTTGTGCCTCAGCAATACCAACTGATCCCGCCGGAATTACGATACGAGGGGTTTCCAAACGGGGCGTCGTAATCCTTTCAGAAACTCCACCCAAATACGCGAATCCCGGAGCAAACCCAAACATATATACAGGATACTCCTGTTGCGTATGAATAGTGATGACCTCACGAATTGTAAGGTTATTGTGATTCGCGACAAACTCGAGATCTGGACCATAATTGCCACCATACGATACTGGGATGTCAAAAATCCTGCTCTTCACACTGGCTTGCGGAGCAATCATAAGATCATTAATTTTCAACTGAAGTTCATCTTGCCTTGTTACAAAAGAATTGTAATTCACAGCTATTGATCTGTAAGTGGGAACCAATTCTTCAATACCAGGAATCGCAGCAGCGGTAATAGCCGAATACAACGCCTGTACTTTATGATGGACTTCCCGCGAAATCGTATCCCCTACTTCAACCACTAAGTTACTGTCTCCAGAAACCAAAAACTTCAATTGGTCATACATAACGAGATTTGACAGACAAAATGTTGAGCATAAATTGGCCTACTAAACGCTTGATTTGTCCAAACTTATCATCGAAGCAATCGGAGCCGCCGTAATAGCGTCAAGAGACGACCCATCCGAAGGTTTTGCTTAGGCGATTCAACTAACTCGCCCCTCCATCGCTTCTGTCGATTGCGGCCAGATGATTTTGCGAATGACAAGAAATATGACCCAAGAAAAAGAATGATCACAGCAGATATAAAAAATGCACCGATCGCCGGCATCGTCGAACCAAATAGCAAGGAACAAACCAGCAATATGGAGAGGCTTGCTAACAATATGCGACTCCTATTATCCAATAGAATTTTCATGCTATATGACACAAAACCCGTTATAGAATAACGATGCGTATTACGAGACATTTGACCTGAAGTCTTGAGACGATCATCCATCAGGAACTCTCCCTTTTGGTTCATGATCTCCTCAATTTCTTTCTCATATTTATTTCCCATTCGTATCACCTCAATAATGCCAAGAATGCTATAGAAAGAATCATATACATTCAGCTCTTCTTGTATCCCCGATTCTACTTTATTTACAGTACACTGTCCCTAAGAAATCGCCTCAAAATATTGTTCCCAAATAGAAAAGATCCTTAAATGACAGTTGCCCCCAACAAATTATTTGATGACGGCAGGATACGAGAAATTTATAAATCCTTCAAACCAAAGTTGATTCAAGACAACAACACACTGAAACCATCCAGCGTCCTGATCCCTCTCACAAATCAGCATTTGAAGCGAGAAATTATCCTAACTATACGTACAACCACCGTTAAAGATCATAAAGGCGAAATATCCTTCCCTGGAGGCCGTAAAGATTCAACAGATGCATCGTTTGAAATGACCGCTGTGAGAGAGACGCATGAAGAAATAGGTGTTAATCCTACTGACATTGAAATCATTGGTCAACTTGATGACACAAAAACACGCAGTGGTTACTTGATCCGACCATATGTGGGCTTCATTCCAGCGAACTATGACTTTCACCATAATACGTCGGAGGTAAATGAAATACTGGCAGTTCCATTGCTTCATTTACTTAGCATTCAGCATACAACACACGAATGGCGTGAATATGATAATGCCTACGAGCAAACACCAGTCTACCATTACGGGAAACATGCGATTTGGGGGGCAACGGCCCGAGTGATGCGTCAATTCTTACACGTTATCAAAAATGACCCCAGCGAATAGAAATCAGGATTTAAAGTTAAGGAAAATGGAACCCAAAGAGCTGTGCTATCTTCCCTCTTCACGTTCCCCACGCAAGAAATCTTCTAACTCCTGAACAAGTGCATTGGGATCCGTCGTCTCTATTGACGAAGAGTCAACAAGATCAACATTTGAAGCATCGTACTCTTTTTCTAATTGTGCCACGTACTGTGACATATCATCTTGCTCTCGAACCAACTTATCAGCCTGTTCTCGAAAATCGTCCGCTCTTTTTTCTAAACGCGAGAGATCAATCTCAATACCGAGCAATTGGCAAAGATTCGTCAGCAAAGCCTGCGTAACTGGTGGATTAAAAGGTGCTTGTAGATAATGAGGGACACGCCCCATTAAAGACACATATTTTATTCCTCGATCTGTCGCTGCTTCACGAATGGCAGTAGATATACCTGTAGGACCTTGGTAAGTCGCCGGATTGCGTCGCAAGATCCCTTGATCAGCAAGTAGATCATCCCATTCTGGGGTATTCGATGTACCTGAAACAATTTGAGGACGAGAATGAGGCGTCGCAGCCAAGCTCGCGCCCAGCGTAACAATCTGCTTGATACCTGTGCTTTCAGCCGTGTCCAATAGCAAGGAGATGAAGGCGCGCCATTTCAAACTTGGCTCCGTACCGTAGAAGAGAAGTAAGCGTTCGTCCATTCCTTCTTCATCAATATGGAAATCATTGTTGGGCCAAAATATAGCACGCTTGCCATCCTCTGTCGCTTTAACCATTGGACGCACTTGGGTGAAGTCAAAAAACTCTTCCGCATCGATAGTTGCAACATGTTTGCTTGCTAATCTCCTAGTCATATAACGCACTGCTCGAGTCGCGGACTCGCCTGCGTTGGTCCATCCCGCGAATGCGCAAATCATTGTCGTGCGATCGGTAGGTAATTCGTGATGAATATCAAGCTGGCTCATGCCACCAAACTATCCTCTCTCAAACTAGGACGCAATTAATATAGTCACCGCCTTCATTGTACCACTAGCATTGGGCCTAAATTCACGTAATCTTATAAACATCATCGCCCGGACGGACCCGGTCCAGCACCTTGATACCCACCGCTTGACCTGGTTTGGCTTCCTGCACAACTGCATTATTGTACTGAATAGATTCAACCGTTACTGTCATATCCGTTGTATTGCCTTTGATATGTATTGTATCCCCGACAGACAAAATAGACGTCACTTCAATACCAGCTACCACAGGCTGGGCAAAGAAATGAGAAACGATTCCTACCCTCTCTTCTGGCATAATCCCCTCCTCAAGTAATGTGAACATCAACTATAATATTACCATCCAGAAATGTTCCTTTGAATCACAATAGGAAAGGTCTCGTGTATGAAGATAGACATCAACTGCGATATGGGTGAAAGCTTCGCCACATACGAACTTGGGAACGATAAAGAAATGATCAAATACATCAGCTCAGCAAATATAGCATGTGGTTTTCATGCAGGGGATCCCGGCTGGATGCGTAAAACCGTCACCTTGGCAGAAAAACACGGTGTCAGTATCGGGGCACACCCCAGCTTTCCGGATTTAAAAGGCTTTGGCCGCCGAAATATGGATGTTTCACCAAAAGAGGTTGAAGATGATGTTACCTACCAAATTGGCGCTCTTGCAGCATTCACAAAAACCAAAAGGCTCGCACACGTCAAGCCGCACGGATCCATGTACAACATGGCAGCTAATGACGAAAATTTAGCTGAAGCAATTTGTAACGCTGTCCTCAAGTTCGATAAAGAGATGATATTAATTGTTCTGGCTGGAACGAAATGGGTCAATATAGCCGAAAACATGAACCTACAAGTCGCGCAGGAAGTGTTTGCAGATAGAGCTTTCGCTGCTAATGGCTCATTAGTACCGCGAGGGACACCAGGTGCCGTGATTCACGACATCGATACAGTTGTAAAGAGAAGCGTTAAAATGATAACGGAAAAAAAGGTTACAAGTATAACCGGCGAAGAAATCAAACTAGAAATGGATACGCTGTGCGTCCACAGTGATACTCCCAATGCAACAAAATTAGCGTCCAAGATCAACCACGCTTTGGTGAGCGCAAAGGTTGAGATATCTGCGATCAATAAAAACTAAATAATCCTATATTCGAATAAAAAAAAGTCATCTACTTCAAATAGAATGGAGAAACGAATGAAAGCAGCAATTCTGAACGGTCCAGGGCCGCTTGTAATTGAAAATGTACATCTTGATGCAATTGAAGCGGGAGAGGTCTTAGTAAAAATACATTCCTGTGGTGTATGCCATTCGGATTTAGGTGTTATTCAACGTGCAACAGAGCCTTTAGACACACCGATTGTACTCGGGCACGAAGCGGCAGGGACTATTGAATCCATCGGAGAGAATGTGACTAACGTGCAACCTGGTGACCATGTAATCATAGCGTTTGCTCCAAGTTGTGGTCGTTGCTATTACTGCGTCCGAGGGATGGAAAATCTTTGTGACCAAAGAGATTACCCTGATCGTAGTGGCAGCGGACCTCGCCCCCGTAGAACAATGACAAACGGTACGCCAGTCATGCAAGGGGTCGGAGTCGGAGGATTCGCAGAGTACACAATAATGCCAGAATATGGTGTCATAAAAATACGTGAAGATGCACCGCTAAATATAGTATGTTTGCTCGGATGTGGGGTAACTACAGGAATTGGTGCGGCTATTAATACCGCTAAAGTAGAACCAGGCTCTAGTGTTGCTGTCATCGGATTAGGCGGAGTGGGATTGGGTATTGTCCAAGGTGCCAAGCTCGCTGGTGCGAGCGAGATAATAGCCATCGACCTTGTAGAAGAAAAGTTGCAGATCGCGCCAAAATTTGGAGCTACAAAGATCATCAACGCAACAAAAGTTGATGCGGTCGAGTCAGTGCGTGATATAACAAGTGATCGCTTAGATTATGCATTCGAAGCAATTGGGCTTTCTAAAACAGTAGAACAAGCCTTTGCCATGATTAGAAAAGGTGGCACAGCAGTGGCTGTGGGAGTCAACAGAGAAAACATCTCAATACCAGGCAATGACTTCTTACGAGAAAAAAAATTGATCGGCTCATTTTACGGATCTGCCAGCGTCCACGCAGACATCCCTAAACTGGTTGACCTGTATATGAGCGGCAAGATTCTTTTAGATGAAATGGTCTCTCGCCGCAGGCCATTAGCAGAAATCAATGAGGCCTTCGATGATATGAAGGCGGTTCAAGTGATACGCACTATAATTGATTACTAAGATCTATTTCAGCTATAAGTTCATCTGAGCCTTGCAACAGCCACCAATACGGCAAAAAGGAGAGAAAAAACCGCATATGAATTGAACAAAGAAGGCATAAATGGAAGAGCGATCATATACCCAAAAATTACAGTGAGACCCGCAACAAATTGCAGTTCTCGACCCCGTTTGCCTTTTAAAGCACGTGACATGAAATGCGCAGTAAAATGCCCAACGCTAATCATCACGATCAAGCCATAAAAACCTAATCCAAAGCGGCTTAAAAAACCCGGAAGTAATATCCATAATGAAGCGGCGATTAGAGAAAAAACTACACCCAATGCAATCGCAATAAACAAATGGGTTATACCAATATCGTAAATAGGAGGCTTAGCCTGCCCCACGCAATCACGACAGCGCAACCCAACTGACGCATATACCATACAATCTGTACAAATCGGAGTTCCACATCGGCCACATGAAAGACGCGTTTCTACGGCCGAATGACGCGCGCACATTTGTACTGAAATATCTTGCCCGTTAGATCCCATCGGTAAGCCTGAAACGACTTAGTTTCCGTTCTGATATTGAGCCCATCTAGTTATTCATCTTCAAACATATTCCATAATTCGTCCAGAGCCCTTAACAAATCTTTACCACATTCCACCGAGGTATCGGAAGCACCTAAAGGCACATCCGCTCCAATCCCAGGTCCATGAAAATCGCTGCCACCAAGCGAAAGTAACTGATTCTCCTCTGCTAAACCCGCAAGATGTTTCCGAGCGGCAGGGGTATAGGATCCATAATACGTCTCAATTCCCGTTAGTCCCGCTTGAGCCAAGTCAGTAACCAATTTGGCCAAATGACCGGTATCAATATTCCTTAAATCAATTTCCTTGTTTAAAGGATGGGCAAGAACCGCGACTCCACCCGCATTTTTTATTAAGGTAATAGCTTCATCAGGGGCAAGTTTCTGCCGATCAACATACGCCGGTCCTGTAATGCCGATATATTTATCAAAAGCTTCAGATACAGTCTCAACATATCCTTGTTCCTGTAATGCAAGAGCAACATGCGGACGACCAATTGATCCATCCGCCGCCAACTCTTGAACACGCTGCCAATCGAGTTCCATGCCTAAACCAGCCAACTTACCAATCATATCGCGCGCCCTTCCGACACGCGATTGACGAAATTCAGCCATCTTATCTTGAAAGATCCCTTCCGGAATCTCATTGAAATAACCCAAAATGTGAATTTCACCACCCTCAAAATCTGTACTTAATTCAACACCGGGAATCAATGTTATTTGGGGATACAAATCAGTAGCCGTTAATGCTTCGATGATCCCATCAGTAGAATCATGATCCGTGATCGAAATTATGGCTAACCCAACATTAACAGCTTGTTCAACAAGCTCTGTCGGACTCAACAATCCATCAGAAAATTTAGTATGCAGATGAAGATCTGAACTCATAATCGACCCTCCGAATCATACCGAATTGATAGGAGAACAACTGGCCTTTCAAAAATACGACCAAGAATTATTTCATCAAGGGAGATGTCATAATTCTTAGCAGGATGGTAACCAAAAACACTGTGCCACCATCCTGCTATATCGTAACGAAGTTTATTTAGCATACTCCGTAGATCGAGTCTCTCTAATAACAGTTATCCGAATCTGGCCAGGATAATCAAGTGTTTCTTCTACTCTCTTTGCTACGTCTCGCGCCATCCGCATCGCTCCAACATCATCAATGTGCTCTGGCCGTACCATGATGCGCATTTCGCGCCCCGCTTGAATCGCGTAGCATTTATCAACGCCCTCAAACTCATTCGCGATTTCTTCCAAATTCTCGAGCCTTTTGGTATACGCTTCTGCAGTATCACGCCGGGCTCCCGGGCGAGCGCCACTTATAGCATCTGCAGCCGCTACAATAAAGCCATCTTGGCTATTGTTACCCGCTTCACCATGATGGTCAGCAACAGCATGAACAATTCGTTGGGAAACACTTAATCGCTTCAAAAGATCGGCACCAATCATTGCATGTGGTCCTTCAATCTCATGTGTAAGCGCCTTCCCAATGTCATGCAAGAACCCTGAGCGCCGCGCGACATCTACATTCGCCCTCAAATCTGCTGCTATAGCCGCTGCGAGAATTGCTACTTCAATGCTATGCTTCAAAACATTTTGCCCGTAACTGTAACGAAACCTTAAGCGACCCATTGTCTTGAGAATTTCGGGTTTCAGGCCGTTCACGCCTGCCTCATAAGCGGCGTCCTCGCCAGCTTTCCGAACAGTTTCATCAACTTGTTTCTCAGCTTTTTCAACTTCCTCTTCAATACGAGCAGGCTGGATACGACCGTCTTGAACAAGTTTTGATACAGCCAAACGAGCTACTTCACGCCGTATCGGATCAAACGATGATAAAGTGACTGCCTCAGGAGTATCATCAACAATTAAATTAACCCCAGTTGCGTTTTCCAATGCTCTAATATTGCGCCCTTCACGGCCAATTAACCGCCCTTTCATATCATCATTAGGTATAGGCACAACGGTCGTCGTCATCTCAGCCACGACATCGCCAGCGTAGCGTTGGATAACTGGAATCAATATCTCGCGTGCACGTTCCTGCGTCTCCTCGCGAATCTGGCTTTCCATCTGTCGCACTCGCCGATTCGTCTCATCCCGAATTTCTTCATCCATTCTTTCTAGAAGAATATCTCGGGCTTCCTCTGACTCCATACTTGCAACACGCTCCAACTCACCAATTTGATTTTCAAAAATCTGTTGCGTCTCTTCCTGAATTCTCTCAGTCATTTTTTCTTTTTCAGCAATCTTGCGATCCCTCTTCTCCAAGGAATCTACCCTGTTATCAATCTGTTCTTCCTTACGAGAAACGCGTCGCTCCTGATTTTGAATCTCCCGCCACCTATCTCGAATCTCTGTTTCCGCTGTATTACGCAATTTAAGGGATTCTTCCTTGCCTGCGAGCAATATTGTTTGGCTCTCTGACTGAGCTTCCACAATAATCTGTTCTGCATCGTCTTTGGATCGATGAATTTGACGTGCCAACGCGGTATGACGGATCAAATAACCAATGATCCCTGTAAAAACAGACGCTATAGTGACGAGAAGGATAGTCATTAGGAGTGAATCCATATTGCCCCTCTCTTTCCTTGCCGGTAAGTTGTTCGCAACTATTCCAGCGACTAATTTCCTTTTTACCTAAACTAACTACAACCTCTAAACGAAAAGAAGCTGTGGGAAAATCACAGCTTCTTTTCGTTTGATCTTATTCTCATGCATCTTGCTCTATTCAAGCATTTTCACGAGAGCACGCTCTTCAGTTTTCAACTTGTTCTGTCATTTCTACAGGTACATCATCTTTAAATGCTTTATCTCGTATTAAAGATTCGATCTCTAAAGACAATGTCTCATTTTCAAGAAGAAACTGCTTCGCATTCTCCCGGCCTTGCCCCAAACGTATGTCACCATAGCTGAAAAACGCTCCGGCCTTCTTGATCAAATCAAAATCAACACCCTGATCAATAAGACCCCCCTGTTTGCTTATACCTTGACTAAAAGTAATATCAAACTCAGCTGTACGAAATGGGGACGCAACCTTATTCTTCACAACACGTGCTCGAACACGGATCCCAGTCACCTCGGATCCTTGCTTGATTGACTCCATCCTCCGAAGATCAATACGCACCGAAGAATAGAACTTAAGTGCACGACCTCCTGGTGTAACTTCAGGATTACCAAATACTACGCCGATCTTTTCACGCACTTGATTAATAAATATAACCGCTGTACGAGACCGATTGATGTTTGCTGTCAGTTTTCTAAGAGCCTGTGACATCAAACGAGCCTGAACGCCCATAGCACTATCGCCCATTTGGCCCTCTATTTCTGAACGCGGGACCAATGCTGCTACGCTATCCACAACTACAACATCAATTGCGGCGCTCCGAACCAATGCATCAGCAATCTCAAGAGCTTGTTCTGCATCATCGGGCTGGGAAATTAGCATATCTTCAATCTGAACCCCTATTTTCCCAGCATAAATGGGATCAAGCGCATGTTCAGCATCAATATATGCAACCGTCCCGCCAAGTTTCTGCGCTTCGGCTATGACGTGTTGAGCTAACGTAGATTTACCAGACGACTCCGCACCATAAATCTCGGCGACCCTACCTCGAGGAATACCACCAACACCAAGTGCAATATCTAAAGCGATCGATCCAGTAGGAACGGCTTCCACACCAAGAGACTGGCTAACCTCGCCAAAACGCATGATAGAACCTTTCCCAAAGTTCTTCTCAATGCCTGCGAGAGCCTGTTCTAGTGCTTTATCTTTACCAGCTACTTTATCTGTAACCATATCTCTTCCCAATGAGATTGGGAGCCAAAAAAAAGGGACCAATCAACGTGGCGATCATAACATGACGCGAAGTCTATAAACAACCGGGTGTGTCAGTGATGAAACCAACACGGGACAATACAAATCCTATTTTATCAAGATTCCTGGATCCTCACTAACGTCCATGGAAAACCGGGTCTCTCTTTTCCACAAAAGCTTTCCTTGCCTCCTCGCCGTCCTCAGAACTACTGAGAATTCCCGAAGCGTTTGACGTCAAAACCATTGTAGTCTCCATTGAACTATCCAAAGCTGCCCGCATGATCCTCTTGCTGTTCCACTGGACCAACGGAGAAACCTTCAAAATTCTGCCACATAATTCTCTCGTTGTTTTCTCCAAATCTTCCAAAGAAACCAAATGATTCAACCATCCCCATTGATAGGCACGTTCTGCATCAATTTGGCCAGTATATGCAAATTCTAAAGCACGACCCAAACCAACCATCTTTGGAAGGTAATATGAGCCACCATTCTCGATAATTTGACCTACTTGTTGGTATCCAATGAATCGTGTGAATTCGCACCCAATACGAATATCGCAATGTAAAGCCATATCCATACCTGATCCAACAGCAGCACCATTTATCATCGCGATTGTCGGTTTTCGCACCTTCGAGATATCAACATGCAGCTTAGTGAACCCGTGCATAAAGTTCTGCCGGCTAGAATCGGCTCCTTCAGTACGGGCACTTCCCAAGATATTTTCGCCCTTGTCAAAATCGGTCCCTCCACGTAAATCAGCTCCTGCACAAAATGCTCTGCCTTCTCCAGTCAGAACCATAATGCGTACACGAGGGTCATCGTCACCCGCGCGCATATATTCACCTACCTTCGCCACGGTCCCTCGCTCTTCTGAATTACCAACAAGAGCGTTTAGGCGCTCTGGTCTATTAAACTTGATCCAAAGTATATTCGTGTCTTCTTCAACCTCATATTTTAGCCAATCAACCAACTCAAGACCCAACATACTGCCTCCTATCTGGCAAATCACAGCTTGCCCCTCTCAGATGCAAAAGCAACCATGAAAAACACCTCTAAGTATACACCTGAGCGAAAAACCCTTGGCTCGTATAACGCATAAATTCAAGGGCTTCAAATACAAATTATGATGAGTTAAAACATCAGTGGTTTTTCACTATATTGATGTTCGTAAATTAATTACAAATCGTAGTTCAGATTAACATTACTCTAACTATTTTAGGTCCGAACAAGAGTCAATTTGACCTGACTGATATGGGGGTGCTAGCCTAGCCGCATAAGTGTAGAGGGAATAAACGATTTCATAGGAGCGCGATCATGGTAGAAACATACGATCCGAATGTTGTCCTATCAAACACCAACTACAACGTAGTGGGGACGCGCCCTATACGTCATGATGGGCTCGACAAGGTCACAGGACGCGCACGTTATGGAAACGACATCAATTTGCCTGGTCTTTTACACGGCAAATTACTCCGTAGCCCCTACGCTCATGCGCTAATCAAGTCGATCAATTACGAAAAGGCTCTTGCGGTACCTGGCGTAAAGGCAGTTGTTACATCAGAAGATTTGGGACAGCCTTCAGATGCTGTCGCAGATATTGGCGAGGGGGAAATCCGCAACATTGGATTTCTAAGCGCAAATTGCTTAGCACACAAGAAAGCTCTCTACGTTGGGCATGCAATAGCAGCAATCGCCGCTATTAACCCTCATGTTGCTGAAGAAGCGCTTGCCTTAATTGAGGTCGAATACGAAATTCTGACACCCGTTACAAACGCTAAAGATGCGATGGAAAAAGATGCTCCATTACTACACGAAAATCTCATAACGACCACACAAATGGCAGGGCCAGGGGGCACAGGGGAAAACGAACCCGGAAGCAATGTAGGAAAACATTTCGAAATCAAAGCTGGAGACATTGACGCTGGTTTTGCAGATGCAGACATTATCATTGAGCGAGACTTCAGTACTCTCCCAGTCCACCAAGGATATATTGAGCCACATGCTGCTGCTGCCTCTTGGGATATTCAAGGCAATCTGACTATTTGGTGTAGTAGCCAGGGTCATTTTGCAATCCGTGAACAGACAGCAAAAATTTTGGATATCCCTGTTTCTAAAATTAAAGTTGTTCCCATGGAAATTGGCGGCGGTTTTGGTGGAAAAAACATAGTGTACTTGGAACCCGTTACAGCCGCATTATCACGTAAGGCCGGTGTTCCAGTTAAAATCGCTATGAGCCGTAAAGAGGTTTTCATCGGGTCGGGACCAACTTCTGGTGGTACGTCAAAAGTAAAAATTGGCGCCACCAAAGAAGGAAAACTGATTGCAGCCAACATCAAATTAATATATGAAGCAGGTGCTTTCCCGGGTTCCCCCGTTGGAGGTGGCGCCCGCTGCGTCCTTGGTCCATACAACATTGCGAACGCCTATATTGAAGGTTATGACGTCGTAGTTAACACACCCAAAGTTGCAGCCTATCGTGCTCCAGGCGCACCGTTCGCAGCATTTGGAGCAGAACAAGTAATTGATGAGATTTGCGAAAGACTGGGAATGGATCCGATTGAATTCCGCATATTGAACGGAGCCCAAGAAGGAACGCGGCAAGTAACAGGACCAACGTTTGGTCCTATCGGTTTTATGGATACCCTGAATGCTGCCAAAGAGCATAACCACTATGGAACGAAACTAACAGGACCATACCAGGGACGTGGTGTTGCTGCTGGCTACTGGGGTAATGGGGGCGGGCCGTCAAGTGCTACTGCCAGCGTAAACGCTGATGGAACTGTTAGCCTTGTTGAAGGGTCTCCAGATATTGGTGGCTCCCGTGTAGCAATGGCGATGCAAGCAGCAGAGGCCCTTGGTATAAGTGCAGAGGAAATCAATCCAACGGTAGGTGACACCGATTCAATTGGGTTCACATCCAACACCGCTGGAAGTGGCGCAACATACAAAACAGGAATAGCTACATATGAAGCTGCACAAGATATAAAACGGCAAATGATTGAACGTGCTGCGAAGATATGGGCGATCACACCCAGTGACGTCGAATATAACGATGGGACCTTACAGCACAAATCTGACACAGAACTAAAAATGACCTTCAAGGAACTGGCAGAGCGACTCAATACAACTGGTGGACCCATTGTTGGAAGAGCGACGACCGCAGAACGCAGAAATGGCCCCGCCTTCGCAGTTCATATTGTTGATGTCGAGGTCGATCCAGAAACAGGAAAAGTCACGATACTTCGTTACACTTCCGTACAAGACGCCGGGAAAGCAATCCATCCAAGCTATGTTGAAGGGCAAATGCAAGGTGCAGCCGTCCAAGGAATAGGGTGGGCACTCAACGAAGGATACTATTTCAATAAAGACGGCGAAATGCTGAACTCCACATTTTTAGATTACCGAATGCCAACGAGTCTTGACGTGCCACAAATAGACACCGTCATCGTAGAGGTTCCTAATCCAGGACATCCATACGGGCTGAGAGGTGTTGCTGAGCTACCGTTAGTTCCCCCAATGGCAGCCATCGCCAACGCAATAAATGATGCAGTTGGCACAAGAGTGACAGACCTGCCGATGTCCCCAGAAACAGTATCCAAATCACTCTCAAACCAATAAGCATTGCCGATTCATCTTGGAACATATATTAGGCACCCTATGTTGAGAAGAATGGTTCATCACACTATCAAAACCACAGTACAAGCAACATTATTGGGCAAAGAAATGAGTGAAACCACATCGTTCTTGTAAGCAAATAAGGAACTACTGATGGCTGACGTATGGATTCCAACACAAATGCAGTTTTTCACAGGTCAAAAACGCCAAGTAGAAATCGCAGGCGACACAATTGGCCAGATCATAAACAATCTTGACAAAGCATTCCCTGGACTAAAAAACCATCTCGCATACAACGATGAGATTATGCCCGGCCTCGCAGTGATAGTTGATGGTGAAGACACTCATTTAGGCATGTTACAACCGGTTAAAGATGACAGTGAAATCCACTTCATACCGTCCATAGCTGGCGGCTAATATCAAATTTAACGAAAACAAACAATTTCAAGCACAAACTAAATGTTTAATGTCTTGTTTTGCTGAATAGTACAACATACAATTCAGTCTTCTAAGTCACGGATATAAAAAAGGATCCGGTTTTTGATCTATACACATAAAAATTTAAAATCAACCCGCAATCTTCTAAGTGTTCAATGAATTTAATCTACTATCACAAGAACTGCGATGACGGGTTCGGCGGAGCTTGGGCCGCTTGGTTACAATTTGGTGATCGCGCCCAATACACCGCCATTAGCCACGATGATCCCATGTTTGACGCAAACAAAATAACTTCTAATGATGAGATTGTATTGATTGACATCAGTTTGCCCAACGAAACGCTTCACAAGCTTGCTCGTCACGCAAACTCAATTACAATACTTGATCACCATAAAACTGCCAAAGATGATTTCAAGAATCTTGAATCAAATCCTATTTCAGCAGTATTCGATATGGAAAAGTCAGGCGCTATGCTTGCTTGGGAATATTTCCATCCAAATACGGCCGTTCCACTACTAATCCAGCATATTCAAGACAGCGATCTTTGGAAATTTCGGCTTCCACGCACCAAACAAGTCATGGCTGGTTTGCGATCACACCCGCGTGATTTTTCAGTTTGGAACACCTTGGAAACAAGTCAACTAGCCAACGAAGGTGATCCAATTCTACGATCAATCGACCAACAAGTCATGAATCTTGTGGAACGAGCCGAGATAATAACTCTTGCTGACCACAATATTCCAGTCGTCAATTCAGCCTTACACGGTAGCGAAATTGGGCACAGTCTACTTGACCACTATCCAGATGCTCCCTTTGCAGCAATATTTTATGTATCAAAATCCAAGGTTCACTGGAGCCTTCGATCTCGCGGTGACTTCGACATCAGTTCTGTAGCTAAATTATTTGGCGGAGGGGGCCATCCAACCGCGGCAGGATTTACGACGAGCGAAAAATTCCTAATCGAAGTCTCAAAGAACATGCAAGAGGACAACTAATATTATGATCACTGATTTGTACTCTTAGGGGACTTCAATGCTCGTGATGAGCCATATCGGTTACACGCTTGGAATCACTTCACAAGTCCAAAAAGTCATCCCGAATAAACCCATAAATCAGTTGACCGTCGCTGTTATGTCTCTGCTACCCGACATAGTGGATCGCATGCTTTTCGTCTTCGTATTACCCTTTGCAGAAAGCGGACGCCTATTCGCTCATACAATATTGTTCGGTGTAATAATATGCATTGCACTCACAACAATAAGTCGTCATTGGTGGATATATGGCCTAGCGCCAATTCTACACGTCATACTAGACACTCCAATGGAAAGTCCTTTGAGTTGGATGAAACGTGCGTCATGGCCCATTTTCGGAGCAGATCTTCAAATTCTAGGTGTTGATTTTAAAGCAAAAAGTTTAGATATTCCTGATCAAATAACAACAAGAATAACGGATTTAACCAATGCTTACTTCGAAGCTTCATGGTGGTACTTATCCCTTGAATTGGGCGGAATATTGATATTGATTTTCTTCTTCCTCACGAGAAGTAGATCTTGTTCACAGGAAAAACCCTAAACCTACAAGAAAAATTGGACCACAATACAAAAATCTGGCAATCTATCCAAGAATTATGATTATGAAAAATATGATCACATGGCAAAACAATCGCTACTTGCTACTTGGAAGCGGTTTAGTAACTGCTGGTTTTACATTCGCACTCTTTGCGTGGCTCATGACAAATTATGTGCCATTCATCGTATTGGGATTGGCATGCATGATTATTGGTATTGTCTCCCTGGCACTAAACCATACACTGAAGAAAGTACCTTTTGATGCAAGCTTACTGCTCATTGAATCAAGTTTCGATACCATCAATGCGATCGTAGAAGAGCTTAGCGTCACTTCCAAGGCAATGTATCTGCCAAGATCGGTCACAGATGGGCCATTAAGAACATTAATTCCGATTCAAAATGATGCGTTCGATTCAACTCTTCCAGAGCATCTCGAACAACGCTTGATCGTTCAGTTCGGGAAAAACCCTGAAGATATCGGGATTTTGCTTGCAGCGCCAGGCGCTGCGCTTCTCGAGATCGACAAAATTGAAAACTACCTATCAACAGAACTAGCAACAGCGCTGTCATCAATTATTGTTGGAACCTTTGACCTTGCAACAGCGGTCGACGTGCAAAGGGATGGATCATTCATACAAATAATGATCAAGAATTCCACTTTATCCAGAGGTGACGAATTTTCCCACAGCATACTCGGCAGCCCTATGGCATCAATTACCGCAACAATTACGGCACAAGCACTAAATCAGCCTATTTCAATTGACAGAGAAGAAGTTCAGGGCAAGGGACACAAAATCACACTTCAAACAAAAGATGCTTAAATGAAAACATACGACCAATACATAATATCTCTAACCTCCGTGTTCATGGCCACCATAGTTGTACTAACTTTCTTCAACCAAACCAAGTTAGATCTATATCTTTCAATCTTGATCGGCGAATATATGATTATTACGATCCTTTTTACCAACTTGCAGCCAAGCTCTCGAAGAGCCCTAAATTCAGTTAGCGCAGTATTTTTTGTTGGATTCTTGG
Organism: SAR202 cluster bacterium; assembly: GCA_009392005.1. GTDB lineage: Bacteria > Chloroflexota > Dehalococcoidia > UBA6926 > VFHL01 > VFHL01. The sequence continues at coordinate 96,247 of VFHL01000001.1, read as the reverse complement.
CTCTCCTTGCTGTAAATAGTATTGGGATTCTTTTGCAACCGGAAACAATCTAGTGAAAAAAATCATCCTCAGCTCTTTCTTTATCGCATTTACTTTAAAGATCTTGTTCATTCCCAATGTACATGCACAATCGCCTCCTCCTCATGTGGATCCAAGTGTCGCACAATCAGAACTAAATCAGGTTGCCCTATTCACATACATTGGCGTCGGATTGGAAATATTAGAAGACGCGAAATACTCAGAATTCCAAACACACATTTCGCAGTTAGGCACCGCAAACATACCTTCAGAATATCGCTTCATGTTGGGCCGATACACTGATCTCCTCGCCACGCTAGGAGACCGCCTAAATAATTCGGACTATTCATTAGCTAAGGCAGAAGAATTCATCGCAATGGGCCAAGATCTCGCCGCGCTAGAGAACTTGAAACTAGCAGATAAATCCCTCGTACAAGCAAAGCTCATTATGGCAGACCTTGATACTGCCACAGAAAACCTTGGGGACCGATTTGGAATCGTGGCTGATGCAATAGATACGCCCATATCTGATGCCTACGAAAAGCTTTCATCTCTTGTGAATAAAATCAATAGCGTATGGGTGCGATTCAAAAACGATAGCAACACTCTCACCGAGGTCGTATTGAATCCCAATGATGAACGCAGACAGACACTTAGTTGGATCGGAACATATCCGGTATCGTTACAATTTGATGCGCCAGAAGTGATCTACCCAGGCCGTCCGATGACCATTTCAGGAACCATTTTCCCCATCGGATATACAGAACCCGTTCATTCACCAAACAAACCGGATGAAACTACGTTTTTGGTTGGTCTGATTTTTGACAAAACTGTCTTAGGGGTATATCCCGCGAAACGGAATTTTGAATTAACTGTCATGGTGCCTGAATATGCAGGCCGTGGCACACACGAAATAACTCTAGAGGTTCAAAAACAACAGGTATTTGAGCGAGTGCAAAAGTCTGGTTTAACGCAAGTTCACCATTTGACTCCCAAAGTGTCACTTTCCGCAAAACAGTTCAGTTTAATACCATGGAACCTTGATTTTACAGGCCATGTTGAAACTACGTTCGGGCCACTCCAAAATGCAGTCGTTCGGGTTGAACGAGGGAGTCACGCAACAGAAGTAGTGAGCGACTCAAACGGTAGATTCCAAGGATCCCTGAATTTGCCGATAGGAGCGATGATCTTGGGGTCACATAAACTATCTGTTTTGGTCGAACCAGAAGAACCGTGGAACCAAGCAAAACAGACTACAATATCCTTGCTGGCCGTCAATGCAACCAGTATAGCTTTCGTTGTTGTGCTTGTTTTATATCTAATCACAATGCTGGTACTCAAATCCGCACGCCGACGAACAACACTTTTAGCAACCGCTAAGAATGAACCCGAATTCAGCGTATCTCAAGGAAATACAATAAGAACAAATGAGACTACTAATCTTGCTAGCGAATCAACTGACGGAAAGATTTCAAACTACGGGAAACAGATTGTCCTAATTTACCTGGCTGTTGTGAATAACTTGGCAAGAAAATTCAACCTTGATCTTAATCCATACCAAACGTTACGAGACCTCGTAGGCTTAGTTGGACCCACCACTAACACGGCATTCACTGAACTTACAAGCATCACTGAAAAGATCTTATATGCGCAATTTAGGCCTGATGCAAACGATTTGAAACAAGCGGAAGAACTTAGCGAGGATATTCAAAACTGACCACACTCTTTGCAATGACAGCCGAAAAAACTTAGCTCTAAGTATTGTTTGAACACCGTTGCATCTGATCAAAAATTATGCCGCTTAGAATTTCGTGTAATCCAGAGCCAATCAAAACTCGAGTCCCATTTTTCAATGTTACAAGAACTCCTGCGTTCCCACTCACATTGTATGCCTTACCCAATCTCCCATAACGAATTCCCCATCCACCATAGTCCCGAATGGGGTTATAAATATGAACCTCGACATTTTCGATTTGATCAAAATCATACCTCACCCAATCCCTATGAATCGGTCTGAAGCGAATCCTCACTTCACGATCCGTCACTTCAGTATCGAGCCCGGCCTTATATATAAATAGAGGCAACCCCAAACCAAATACAACCGCGATTAATATCAAAAACAAATCATTCGCCGGAGCATTCCCAAATGGAACACCCAAGATAATCTGCTGAAACATCCCCCAAAGGCAAACCATCGGGGTTGGAAGAATAAGTACCCAAATCCACCATTGGCGAAACCGCTGTTTCTCAGAGTACAGAATTGGCCGGTCTTTCAAAATTTACACTCTTTTATCAGAAAGGACTCGCTACATATATCTACAAATGACCACAATATACCGAAATTAAATTAGTTACGCCGCCAATACTCCAATATTTCTACTAAGGCGGTCTCTAAAGATACCTCAGGTTTCCAACCTAAAGATTGCAACTTCGTTGAGTCGCCCACCAGTTGCAACTCATCTGTTGGCCGCAAACGTTTCGCATCTTGTTCGATAATGATTTCACGTTCGGCATTTGAAACGATTAGATCAAGAACTTCTTGCATAGAATGCCCTATACCTGAGCACAAATTATAAACCTCGCCCGATTCCCCATGATTGGCAATCAATATTAATGCCCTCGAAGCATCTTGTACCGCTACAAAATCACGCACCGAACTAAGATTCCCAACTCGAAGAGCACTACTCTGTTCACGTTCGATCGCAACAACTCCGCGTGAAAAATCAGAACAGGCGTCTCCTGTTTTACCAACACCAATAATGAGAAATGGGCGTACCCGAATGATATCTAACAAGCCTGCCGCATAATAATTTTGTGCCATCAAATCCGCTGCTAGTTTACTAACACCGTACGGATTAACTGGTTCCAGCGGAGAATCCTCTACAAGTAACGCACCTTCTTTTGTTCCAGAGCCATACTCCGCGCTCGATCCAACAAAGACCACTCGAGGAGAATTCTCCTGTTTTTTTGCTGCTTCATATAAGTTAATTGAACCCAAAACATTTGCGTCGAGGGTATCTCGAGGATTCCGCCACGAATCAGCAGGTAAACTTTGTGCGGCAAGATGAAAAATTAAATCAGGCTGAATGTTTTGAACAAGAGCATCAACCGCTGTTTGATCGCGAAAATCGCACTGAGTCAGTTGAATATGTTCTTGAGGAATCGTAAGACGTTGCGGATTCTTGTGGCTCGTACCATACAACGTCCAATCCGTCGTTTGCGCCAAGACCAACGTCAAGTGGGATCCAAAGAATCCAGTTGCACCTGTAATAAGACATCTCATCAGATAACCAACATCACCGCCGCACGCGCTTGTAAAACAGATATAGTAAATTCTCCATCCCATCCCGCCAAGCACGGAGCTTCACTGGTCCTTGGCGACGTGCGTATGGAATTGGTACTTCGATGCAACGCAATTTCGCGAAGTAAGCAGCCTCAATCTTAATCTCCTCTGACAAAGGCATACCACGTGACCTTAATTTGATTTTCTCCAAGATTGCTCGTCGAAACACCCACATCCCAGATTGTGAATCAACAAACGGAATCTGGAACAAAACACGTGCAGCTAGCGAAAGAACCCGATTGCCAAATTGATTTCTCCAATTCATGGCGCCAGATTCCATTTGTGCAAAGCGATTTGTGGTCAAGAAATCAAGATCTTTTTCAACAAGCGTGTTTACCAAGTCTGGAATCATGTCTGCTGGATATGTCATATCTGCATCAATTGTGACAATAATATCGCCTTCGGCATTCACAAAACCTGTCCACAATGCCCAACCATAACCACGATTCGGTTGTGCAATTACACGTGCACCAGCATCCGTCGCGTATTCTGCCGTCTTATCCGTTGATCCATTGTCTACAACAAGGACTTCGGTAGGAAACCCCGAACTTTCAAGATCCTCTCGGGGGATCTTCTGGATCGTATCTTCAATTGCTAACTCTTCATTAAGAGCAGGGATTACGACTGTAACACTTGGCACCAAACGCTCCTCACCTGAATGAAAAAAAATGTTTCACAAAACACATTTTCTTTCCCTCAATAAATATTGCATCAACGCCCATACACTTCTTCGTATACATTTTCTATTTGGTTTGCAAGATCATGCCAGTCATGTTGACGAGCAAAATCAACAGCATTTGCACTCATATTAGACCTTGCATTATCGTCCTTAAGAACTTCATTAATCTTCTCTGCTAAAAGATCCTCATTTTCTTCAGGAATTAACACTCCATTAAACCCTTCAATGACCGCCTCAGTTATTCCGAGATCTCCCTTTTCAACACCAATCGTCGGGAGGCCACTCGCGTTTGCTTCTATAGCGGTCAGTGCCCATCCGCCTTCCATCGCAGCGGGGTAAACAAAAATTTTAGCTGTCTTCATTAATGCAATAACATCTTTTTCTTCGGGAACAAAACCATAAAACTCTATATATGAATCTAATCCTAAACTTGAGCTAATCTGCCTCAAATTTTCCATCTCCGGTCCGTCTCCTACAATCCCTACGCGTAAAGAAGAATTTTGTTCAATCACTTTTGGCAACGCGTTAAGAAACGTATGTGCTCCCTTTGCTCGAATCATTCGACCCACAACAATAAGATCCAACTTGCCATCCGCTTTGGGAACATCTTGTATCATGCTGAAATGAACCCCACTCGGAATCCGTGAAATCTTTTTAGGATTCACACCCCATGATACTAGTATATCTTTGTTCGACTGACTTTCCACAATGATCTTATTTGGCAGCATTATCGCTAGGCGCTCCATAAGCCATCCCATGATCCCTCTGGCACCGAGATAGTCAAACCAATAATTGCCCCAACATTCCCACAAACCGAACACCAATTTGGTACGGTAAATCCACGAAATAACCCTGATGGGGAAACAATGCAAGAAAGGATTCACATTGCATTCAATCACATCAAAACGATGCCGCATTAAACTCCATGGCAGAGCCATCGCGAAAACTATTGCCTCACGAATCGATCGCCGGCCTTTAACGTATAAAGGCATAGGATCACACACTCCATGAAATCTCATCCCGTCACGAAGGATTGATTTCTCATCACCCCACCACCGCAAGGTAAATACATGGACCTCATGCCCCTGAGCAACTAAATACTTCGCAATTTCATGATAACGCTTATCTGCCCCCCCCTTAACGAAGGGATACAAAGTATCTGAAATGATAGCGATCTTCATAATGTCCTAAACCCTATAGCTTGTTATTGATCTTGCGAAAGTAACACAACCTTACCATCTTGCGCAGATTCATAAATCGCGTGAACAACACGTAATGCTTCCACTCCGTCAACTCCATTAGCAAGCGGCTCGCGATTCTCCTGAACCGCAGCAACAAATTCTCGCCATTCCTCGTACCACGAACGGTCGGCACCACGATACTGAATTGTTTGGTCCGAAAACGGTGCTGTAAAGTCTCGCTTTCCTAAAGAGGCTTTCTCAACACCATAACTGCCTCCAAGACCTTCAACTTGAATATATCCCTCGTGACCATAAATTTCGTACGAAAAAAGATTCGTCCATTGCGTCAGGCTCGAATGAAGTGAGAAAACAACGCCAGTTTGCGTCCTCAAAAGTGCAAACGCATTATCTTCCAAGGGTTCCATATCCCAAAAAGAGGTGTTTGTGTAGCCAAAAACTTGTGAGGGATCACCAACAAACCATCGAAACAAATCGATTGCATGAATACCATGCTCAAGTAAATGCCCGCCACCAACTATTTTGGGATCAGCTCGCCATTCATTTTCATATCCCGGACGACCACCAATGCCATATCGACATCGGGCGAACATCACCTCACCGATTTCCCCGTCTTTTATCCATTGATGAGCCTGCTGCAGTCCTGGATGATGACGATGATTGAATCCGCATTTCAATATCACTCCTGCAGCTCGCGCGGCCTGTTCGATTTTTTCGGCTTCTTCAACATCAAGTCCAAGTGGTTTCTCACACAGAACATGTTTCCCATTTTCAATCGCAGCAAGCGCAGCAGGGAGGTGAAGATGCGTGGGCGTACAAATCACTACAGCGTCTATATCATCCCTTTGAACCGCTTCATCCCATCCAGTGGAAGCTTCGCATTGAAGCTCGTCAGCGAGCACCTGCGCCCTTTCAAGATGCCCGGCTGTCACTAAAACCAATTCGGACTCCGGAAGTTCTTGGATCACAGGACCTCTCCGTCTTCCCTGCAAATTGGCCCCAATCATCGCAACCTTTAACATTATAGTCCTCCAAAAATCCTAGTTTATTGTGATCGGTTGACCAAGTTCACTTGATCTATAAAGCGCATCAATCAAACGCACCGCCTCGAGTCCATCCTTCGCATTCGCCATCGGCTCGCGATTGTCTTTAATAGCGTCACTAAATTCTTGCCATTCAGCGATCCATGTTTCGCTAACACCACGAAATTCGATGCGCTTATTCATATCTGAATCAGCATCATTTCTTCCAGCCAAAACCACTTCCTGCGAACCGTAACTCCCACCTATTCCATCTACTGAAATAGATCCTTTCGACCCAATGATTTCAAGAGAGAAAAGATTTTTCCACTGCGTCCAACTCACATGGAACGAGGAAATGCGGTTGTTGGGCTGTCGAAGCAACCCAAACGCGTTATCTTCTACAGGTTCAATATCCCAATATGAGGTTTCGGTAATGCCAAACACCTCAGAAAACTCACCCATAAACCACCTGAATAGATCAACAACATGAGATCCCTGATCGATTAATTCTCCGCCACCGCTGACGCTGCTCTGCACACGCCATTCACTATCGTAATCTTGACGCCCACCGATGCCGTGCCTGCAACGCATCAATAGAAGGTCACCGATTACGCCTTGGTCACACCACTGTTTGGCTTGTTTAATGGCAGGGAAATGACGATAGTTAAAACCACATTTCAATTTGACCGCATTTGACACAGATGCATGAAAAATATCTTGTGCTTCTTTCAAATTTCTTGCTAGAGGCTTTTCACACAAAACATGCTTGCCATTTTCAAGAGCAGAGGTCACAATTTCCGCGTGAAAAAGGGGAGGAGTGCAAACAATGACAGAATCAACGTTTGAATCACGCACCACATCCTGCCAATTGACTGTGTGGTTCGCCCGATAAACTACAGCAAGATTTTCTGCAGCCTGAGCATCAATATCTGATACAAATGTGATGTCATCGCGGGATACATCAATGGCTTGAGCTCGGCGCCATCCCTGCCGTCCCGCTCCAATAATACCCACCTTCATGCGAAACTCGCCGCTTTCGTTGAAGTAACAATGCTCGGCGCCCGCAAATCAAATCCATAGCATATGATCATCTCGTTCACACCAATCAACAAACAAGATCTGCTAAGCAGAATGTTGAATCCTTTCCTTCACCGCTAGGCAAAGCAAGTGATGCAACGCAACATGAAAAGATTCAATCAGTGGCGTCCCCCAGGGTTCTTCATCCATTGGCGCAACGAGGCAGATATCTGCCTGTTCGCCCAAAAATCCCCCATCAAACCCTGACAAGCCTATAGTTTTAGCGCCTCGTTCCTTGCCCAGATTAACTGCCTGAGCCAGGTTTTGTGACCACGGGCCAGCATCGCCTGATCCAGAGCCCCCATGCACTGAAATCGGTATAAGAACATCTCCTTCATCGATCCAAGGTTCTAATTGCTCTGCAAAAATTGTGCCGAATCCAGAATCGTTTGTCCAAGCACTGACAAGCGAGGGATTATCGTTAAGACATAAAGCCTTCAAACGCGGCTTGCCTGGGATAATCGTGAATTTCGCAAGATCGCAAGCAAGATGGCTCGCGGTTGATGCAGACCCACCATTACCAAAAGAATAAATGCACTTGCCGTTTTCCCATGCATCGACCAATAGATCAACCGATTTTTCCAAATCATCCGCTTGGCTGTCCATAAAATCACGGGTCATTTTCTCAAGCTTTTTAAAATAAGTTTCGTGTAAAGAATTGATAGCCATAATATCCCTCTGTTATTAAAAATTACCGACGATCCTCGAACCTCCATAATCAATTGCAAAACGAATGGGACGTAACCCAAGATCGGTTAAACTTTTTCGCAATTGATTCTTATTTTGAGATTCAACATATAGCATAAAGAATCCTCCACCGCCGGCTCCCATTACTTTACCACCAACTGCCCCATGATCTTTAGCAACTGTATACCAGCGATCTATATCTGGTGAAGAGATCGACGAAGACATTTTCTTTTTTTCATGCCAATGTTCATCGAGCAGCTCTCCAAATCGATACAAATCACCGTCTGCTATGGACATCGCAATTTGCCTGCCAATCGATTTGATATTCTGCATACATTGGGTGACAATTTCTTCTCCTACTTCAATCGCTTTTTCCTGATGCGCTAAAACAGTGGAGGCCGAACGTTGAATACCTGTATAGAACAAACACACCGTGTTCTCTAGTTCTTGAATTACATGCTCCTGAATATTCAATCGATCGACAGCAACACCGCCTTCAGCATCAATTTCCATACGTATAATTCCACCATAAGACGCCGCATATTGATCTTGTTTGCCAATCGGTTCGCCCAAAATATCATGCTCTACTTTAAAAGCTTCCTCCGCTAATTGTTGTGAGCCAACCGCTTCTCGCTTGTAAGTATGTAATGCATGTAACAACCCAACAGTAAAGCTGCTAGAGCTCCCTAATCCAGTGTTCGCAGGTATATCAGCGACTGAAACAATCTCAAGGCCTGGTCCAAGACCTAAAAGCCGTAGTGATTCTCGTACAATGGGGTGCTCAATATCATCAATATCATCAACTATTTCAGTCTTCGAATAGCTAACACGAATGTCACTTTCAAACCGGCGGTTCACCGTAATCCAAACGTATTTATCAATCGCAGCGGTCACTAAATCTCCTCCATATGTTTCGTAGAAGGAAGGTAAATCCGTACCTCCTCCCCCTAAAGGGATCCGCAGCGGTGTTCGTGTGACGATCATAAGTCCTCTTTTTGTTCAATAAATTCCCGGAACTCTTCCAATGATTTAGGAGATCCGATTTCATAAGGTCGATGTTGTGTTTCGTAGGCAGCTAATTGCTTGTTTTGAATTAACCTGCCAAACAATTGGCTTAAATCACATGGGCGATCATCAGATATTAAATTGATCGCTTCTTTTGAGAGCATTGTAAGCCCGTGATCAAGAAATACCATGTCAGGTCGACGTTCAGTCTTACTATAGAAAACCACCTTGCCACCATGTACAACGACATTGCTTCGATCGTATTTATCCTCATTACGATGCACAACCATCAAACCAAGTGTCTCGCTTTCAACAAATCGTTTCGCAATATCAGAGTAATCTAGAACTAAATAACTATCTCCATACGTGACAAAAAATTCTTTTCCCAACAATGTATTCGCGTTTTCAAGAGCTCCAGCTGTACCTAACGGCGTATCTTCAACACTGTATTTAATATTCACACCCAGATCATGCCCCGTACCGAGATATGACATGATCTGATCAGCCCCGTAGCCAACACAAAGAACTATATCGCTGATACCCGCTTTTCGTACGAGATTAATTTGGTACTCAACAAAAGGTTTCCCATTTATCGGAGCAAGGGATTTAGGTAAACCATCGACAGCAGACCGAAGTCTTGTCCCCATACCTCCCGCAATAATAACGATCTGCATACAGATAATTTTCCTCTGGCATAATCAATAAGCTAACTATAGGGTAGCAAAAAAAACCAATACAAAGTTTGTTCACCAAAACTCGTGTTCATTCTTGGAAAAGTCGTATTTCAAAGGTCTTGAAAACCATATAACACAGGTTTAACATGGCCCGTAGATTAATGATATCTTTGATGCGCACTAGGAATTGTAGGAATGACTGACGCTGACTGTATAGGACGAACATAGCAAATTTGCTCGGTCAACTACATCAATCACGTTTCTCATCTTAGCGAATTAGATGGCCCGCTCGATTTGCACGTGAACTATAAACAATGAGGATTTGCTTTCTGTCCTCTAATTGAAGTTGTATAAGGAGGATCCTTAATGGATGTTGGAAATCACTTGGTTACCGGCTGCGCCGGGTTTATTGGTAGCCATTTATGTGAACGTCTTTTGGAGGATGGTCATACAGTAACCGGTTACGATAATTTTTCATCCGGAAAAATGGAATGGATTGAGGAACTGAAAAAACATCCTCGATTCACACTTATTCAAGGTGACCTCCTTGATCCTGAAAAATTGAAAGAGGTCGTTGCAGGAAAAGATGTGGTGTGGCACCTCGGTGCGAACACCGATATCCCAGGCGGTACAGAAAACCCTAGGTTAGATTTAGAGCACTGCACCATCGCCACTTTCAATGTGTTGGAGGCAATGCGTTCAACGGGTGTTAAGGATATACTTTTCGCCTCAAGCGCCACTGTCTACGGAGAGAGCATCAGCTTGCCAGCAAGGGAAAGTGCTGGGCCGACTCTACCCGTATCCCTCTATGGTGCTGCCAAAATGGCATGTGAAGGATTGATCACTGCTTACTGCCACCTATACGACTTGCGTGCAAAAATGTTTCGTTTCGGAAACGTCATTGGAGCTCGAATGGGACATGGGGTCTTACATGATTTCATTGTGAAACTACGGAACAACCCCAAAAAGTTAGAAGTGCTCGGGGACGGCAAACAGGTCAAACCATTTTTCCTCGTAGAGGAATGCATTGATGGAATGATCTATGCTTTCACTCACTCCGACGCCCAATATGATGTGTTCAACTTAGGAACCGACACATCAACGAATGTGATGGAAATTAGTGAAATTGTAATGGAAGAGATGAACTTACAGAATGTGGAAGTAACGACCACTGGAGGCGCGCGTGGGTGGCCTGGAGATGTTCCGAAGCTTGAGTACGATATAACCAAAATGAAAACTCTTGGATGGCAACCTAAGCACTCATCCTCTGAAGCAATACGTATAGCAATACAGCGGCTTTTAAAGCACTTATAAAGACGACTATCTAATGGAATCAAACTCCACAAAAGTTTGTGTTTTTGGCCTCTGGCATCTTGGTCTGGTTACCTCGGGATGTTTAGCCGAATTGGGATTTGATGTAATCGCGATAGCTGACAACCAAACAGAATGTGACGCTCTTAATAATGGATTCCTTCCAATTTATGAGCCTGAACTAGAACATTTAATTTCTAAGAATATCGCTTCTGGAAGACTCCAATTTGCTACCCAAGATTGTGATCTGATATCGTCTGCTGAATTCGTGATTCTTGCGTACGACACTCCAATTGATCAAGATGACCACGTAAATATTTCTAACCTTTTCGACACTGCGAAATTAATTGCACCATGTTTGCAAGAAAACGCTTCAGTAATCATTAATAGCCAAGTCCCCGTTGGTACAAGCGAAAAATTATCAGAGACAATAAAATCTTTCGCTCAGTCATCAATTAATGGAGTCGCATATTCCCCAGAGAATCTTCGCCTCGGACAAGCAATTCAGCGATTTATGCATCCTGATTTCATTGTAGTGGGCACTGAAAATGCAACCGTAACAAAACACGTGAAACAACTCTACTCAGAAATCGACGCGACTGTAGTCTGGACAAATTTGCGTACTGCTGAAATGACAAAACATGCTCTAAATGCCTACCTTGCGACTGGAATAAGTTTTATTAATGAATTCGCAAATATTTCAGATCGCGTGGGTGCCGACACGTTGAAAGTCATCGAAGCGCTTAAATTAGATAGTCGGATAAGTGCAAACGCGCCTCTAACACCGGGACTAGGCTTTTCAGGTGGGACTCTCGCACGTGATGTTCAAGTACTAAGGGAGATAGCAAAAGACAAGAAACAGATCTCTAGCCTCTTAGATAGCGTTATCGAAGTGAATTCTCGACAAACAACGGTAGTGATTGAAAAAATTACCAACACCCTCCAATCATTTGAAGGAGCGACGATTGCGATTTTGGGGTTAACGTACAAACCAGATACAAGTACACTCCGGCGTTCCGTAGCGCTTGAGATCATAGAGATGTTACTTGCTAAAGGCGCGAAGATCCGCACCTATGACCCCATGGTAGATAGGGATGAACTTTCAAAATATACAGGGTTTACGTTCATTGACGATGTCTATTCAGCCGTGGCGGGATGCGATGCAGCCATACTGGCCACACCATGGCCAGAATTCCACAAATTAGATTTCAAAAAACTAAAAACACCCATGAGGCAAGCCATAATTCTAGATGCCCATAACATGCTTGATAGCGTAAAAATTAAACGTGCCGGCTTCCGATACATCGGAATTGGAACTGGTGATCAAGCAACACAGGACTAATCATTACCGTCAAACTTGCGACACTCCAAAACAAAGGTCATCGATAAGGGTTCCGGAACCTTCACGCCAAGCAACGCTCTTGAGAACGGTAATTGTCTTTTCAGTATCCCTGATATAAAAGCCAAGGTGTAAGTCACAAACGGAACATATAGCCCATGTTTTTCCCCCTCGACAACCTTGAATCCGCTGCCTTCCACAAGGGTGAGAATATCGCCATAAGTAAAAAATTGGATATGTGAACACAGATATCTACCTGCGACACCTGCTCCATTTGGAACGGTAAAGAAGGCAGTACCGTCAGGCTTCAACACTCGGAAACACTCCTCAATGGCCGCAGCCGGATTTTCCAAATGTTCTAATACTTCAGTGCATATAACATAATCAAAAGAATCCGACTTATAAGGGATATTAGCGGCATCCCCCAGCGAAAAATTTCCCTCATTAATCGATGCTTTCGCAACTTTCAAAGAAGCCGCAACAACATCTAATCCATATTTGTTGTCTTCAGGGATTTCCAAACGTGACAAAACGTATCCCGTCTCGCAACCTACATCCAACACATTCCCTGTTTTGACTCGCTTGACCAATGAGTCAAAAAACCAGTCGAAAGCAGGCTTCAATTCAGGTTGAACAGCATTTTGATTGATCTCGCTATAGAGAAGTTGATGAAAACCAACAGGATCATCATAGAGCATCTCATCAAAACAACGCTCACACCATCCTTCACTGAATCGGCGTGCGTCCATAAGAAGCGAGGCCTCGCAACGACGGCAACGAACAGTATGCGTAATATTCTTGCGACGAAAATACCACAGAATCAGTGGAATCAATGGGATCAAAGCCAGGCCCTCAATTTTCCGCACCCAATACCACATTATTTAAACCTTCCAATCACACAATCAAACCTTTTCATTTCACTTTCCACATGTAATCAGCCCATAAAACATCTAGATTGCACATTCAAGACAAACTATTCATCTTCGTCTCAAAATTGGTCTCAAGGCTACACCAACCAAACCTCGAATAAACATCCCAAGAGCAGACCAATAAAAAGCTATACGATATTTTAAAGTATCGGGAAAGTTCTTTCGAAAGTAATTCCTATACCCCCGAATATCTTTGATATACCACCAAACCCCTCCTTGACCTCCCGAAAGTGCTCGGTTGTTTTGATAGCGGGCCGAAGGGACGTACAAAATATCGTATTTTCTAGAAACTCTGAAAGAAATATCGTTATCTTCAAACGAGATTGCTTTATCAAATTTAAATTCAAAAAACACGGCTCTTCTGAACGACATATTCGCACCGGTTACGTATTCAACAGAAACTGGTGACTTTATACTGCCAGGACGGATAATCGTACTATGCCCGGAAATTAATAGCTTTCCATCACCATAGCGTAATAACAAAAATATCCTTGCAAACACTTGATACATTGGCAAAAGGATTCTTAAAAATACAAAATTGCGAACCATATTACTGTCTGGCGTAGTGTACTCTGCTGTCGTCGCACCAACGATTCCTCGTTGATCCTGTTCAAACACTCGGCTGATTTCCATCAAGCAATCTTGATCCAAAACCGTATCGTCATCAATAAACGTCAAGATATCACCACTTGTGTACTCTGCTCCAATATTCCTGGCTTCCATCGGATTGGCCTGCATAAAAATGTACTCGATAGAAACACCACGGCCATCAAAACGCTCTAAAATGACCTCCAATTCACGGGTATCACTAGAATCCACGATTACTAACTCGCGTGGCAGCATGGTTTGGCCAAAAATAGACTCCAAGCACAACCCAATATGATCAGCACGATTTTTTGTTGGAATCACAACCGAAATGTCACTCAACTAACAATACAACTTCTTGGGAATCTAAATTAACACCTGCATCTGTTCTCAGTTTAGCTATCTCAGGGTCTTGCAAACCTTCTTGCATTTTCTCCATAGACTCTACTTCAAGAACTTGGTAAATTTTATTTTCATTATCTTGGGCATGACCATATGCCAAAACTTTAACCCCATATTTTTCTCTTTGAGAATCTGTACCCAAAAAAAGATTTTTCCAAAGCGCGTAACCTTTTGTAAGTTCCGCACTGATTATAATTTTCATAACTCTTCCTTTCTATTCACCATTATTAACTAGCGACGGGCACCTATTGTATCCGGTAATTCGTTGACCATGGCACTAATGTGTTCAATGGTTGTACCGCAGCAACCGCCTATGATCTGGACGCCTCGTTCAAACGCTTCTGCAACCAAGAGTAAACACGACGCAACCCAGTTTCAAAATCCACCTCCGGATACCATCCTAGAAGCGCATTCGCTTTTGAAATATCCGGTTGTCGGCTTATCGGCCCTACTGGTTTTTCTACATCAAACTGAATTTCCGCATCAAAGCCAGATATCTCAACAATCAATTTCGCAATATTGCCAATTGACACATTTGAACCAGCCCCAAGATTGACAATATTCATTGGGCTCGTAGCGATGTCTTCTAGCTTGATCAAGGCATCTACGCAATCAGACACATAGAGGAAATCTCGTGTCTGCTCTCCATCTCCCCAAACAACAAATGGGCCCTTGGGATTTTCAAGAAGTCGCCGGATCAGGGACGGTATAACGGGTGCTGTTTGATCAAGCGCAAAATTTTCTCCATAAACATTGAATAAGCGGGCAACACTAATCTTAATGTCAGCCGCCCAAGACAATTGGACTTCCCCTACTAATTTTGCCCATCCATACCCACCGTCAGGGTCAATCGTTTGTGTGCGGACATGTGCCAAATCTAGATCGTCTTCAGAGAAAACTGCGCCCGCATGCTCTTGTTCATGAATCGGATAAACTGCTGCACTTGATGGGTAAACAATTCTTCCAACGCTGTTCTCAATACATGCGCGAAACACATTCGCATCGATCGCACAGTTATCTTGAAACCACGCCAAATCACGCATTTTCGTCCCATGGAGCCAATCTAAACTGCCCACGCGTGCAGCTAAATGAAAAACAGATTCTACACCCTTAAACTCTGTCTTCAGTTTTTCAAGATCACGCAAATCAATTTTCTTGATTTCAGGTTTGATTCCAAGATCACTAAAGTTCAACTCATTCCCACGGGAAAAGTCGTCCACAACTATGACATCTCTGCCAAGTTCGATAAGTCGCTTTGTCAAATGGCTCCCGATCAATCCAGAACCACCAGTAACAATCGTTTTCAATCTGTGAATCTTTCCTTGAAGTTATCAACAAACGTCATCATTTAAACAGGCTTATTATTCGCGTGAAAATAGATAACAAACACATACACGGCAAGTCTATGATCCATTCGGTTAGCTTGTCAATTAATACGAAACACCTCACAAAACTTAATAAAGATTCAGCATACAAAACCTTGGGTAAAACAACAGTGGTTGTGCATCAAAGGAAGGACAGGTTGTACCAGTCAGCGGAGAGAAACGTGAGAAAATACCCAACCTAACAACGCCACGTGATGATCTCAGATGCAGTGGAAACGAAATTGCAAGGTGCCCGAGGCACCGCAGAGTGGACAGATAACGTACATAAAATGTATCCTGTTACGGCTAATTCGATAGTGCACAAGTAATGTAATCAACGTGAAAAGTAATTCTTCGAGGACAAATGGATGACTACAAGAGACCAAATAACACCATCGGAACGAATTCGATCTCTTACCACTGCAATTGAACAAAAGGGATTCGTGCGATTAATGGAAGCTCACAGCGGACTGAGTGGAATCGCAGCAGAAAACGCTGTAGGCAACATAGATGGCGAATCTATTACATTTGACGGGATATGGGAAAGTAGCCTGACAGATTCCGCAACAAAAGGATTTCCTGATGCCTCCATCATCGGTATTGAATCGCGATTGCATACAATCAACGAAATACTAAACGTCACGTCAATTCCTTTAGTTGTAGACGGTGATACGGGTGGCGAGCCAGCACAATTCCAATACCTTGTCAGAAATCTCGAACGCATGGGAATTTCTGCTGTCATCATCGAAGATAAAGTTTTCCCAAAACGAAACAGCCTAGATAATTCCGCATCACAAGCACTTGAAGATCCCGATACTTTTGCAGCAAAGATCGCATATGGGAAGCAAGTGACCCTGACAAAAGAGTTCATGGTGATTTCGCGAATCGAGAGCTTGATCGCTGGTACAGGCTTAGAAGACGCGTTGAACAGAGCCACCAAATACATTGAAGCCGGCGTTGATGGAGTGATGATTCACTCAAACCAGCGTGACCCTGATGACTTATTCCAATTTGTGAAGGAATATGAAAATATTTGTAAAGCAGCTGGAAGACGCCCAATCCTTGTCAGTGTTCCCACTACATACAACCAACACCCAGATACCGAACTCGCAGAGCTCGGGTTCGATGTCATAATCCATGCAAACCAATTATTACGGGCATCGTACAAAGCAATGCAAGATGCAGCAAAAACGATACTGGACACTGGAAGTAGCTTCCAAGTCGATGCGCAAATCGCACCCGTAAAAGAAGTTGCGTCAAGTGTCGGGTTTGACAAAATCCTTGATCTCGATCGAGAGCGCAGTCGCTCTCTGCAAATACCGACAATCATTCCCTCTGCAGGGCAAGACGCAAACTTTCCCGATGCGCCAAAATCCTTGATCCCTGTAGGCGGGAAAAGCCTTCTTGATTATCAGCTCGAAGCAATACGAAAGTCGGGACTGAAACAGGTAGTCGTCGTTCGCGGGAACGCAGGCGCACAATTTGATGAAACCTACAAATCTGCGCCAAATCTAGACCTCATTGATAACACCTCATATGCGGAACACCATTCCCTACATTCTCTCATCACCGCACGAGACAATATGCACGAGGGATTCCTGCTCATATATTCAGATATTCTCTTTGACGCAGGTATCATTGACCGCTTAATTGGTTCGGCCGAAGACATTGTGCTCGGCGTTGACAATTCATACACCTACCACAAACATGATATTGATAAACGGCTTGATCTCGTGGTTAGTAGTAAAAGTTATGAACCTCAATACCGTAGCTTGAAACCAGCTTCCGTAAATAAGATCGTTCAAGTCGGCAAGAATATTGAGTTAGAAAAAGCTGACTACGAGTTTATTGGACTCGCCTACTTCTCCCCCGGAGGAGCACGTGCCCTTTTAGAGATTTATGATGAAAGTATCGCTAACTCATCAGGGCAATTCCACGAAGCCGAATCGCTCCAACGAGCTGGCGTGACAGATCTGCTTCAAGAAATGATTGACAAAGGGTATGAAATTCACGGACTCGAGACACCGAAAGGTTGGATGGAAATACATACTCCGGAAGATGTAAAAATCGCAGAAAAAGAAATCGCAACAATTTCAACGAGGTAAGTGAATCCATGACTATACCATCCACTGAATTTTGGGCTGCTTTAAAATCCCGAGGATTTGGCTTTTTTGCTGGCGTTCCTGATTCGACCTTCGGCCCCGCATATAACGATCTTTTGAATGATACAGAAATTAAATACGTGCCAGCTGTTCGGGAAGATGTGGCCTTGGGCGTTGTTAGTGCCGCGGCATTAAGCGGAAAGAATGGTGCCGTTGTTATGCAAAACTCTGGCGTCGGAAATATCATTAACCCGTTAACATCATTCAACTTGTTGTATAAGGTCCCCGCATTATTAATCATCGGATGGCGTGGGTTCGGGGGGCCACCAAACGATGCCCCAGAGCATTGGATCATGGGTGTGAAGACTCCAGAAATGCTTTCGACACTGGACATGCCGGTGGAGCAGCTGGAAGTAGAGGATTGGGAAGCCACACTAGATCGCCTCCTCACAGAAATACAAGAACAATCTGTACCCGGGGCCCTCCTAGTAAGAGCAGGACTGTTATCATGATTGCACGCTCAAAAGCGATCGAATCTATTCTTGAACAGCTTGATGATGAAACAGCTGTTCTTAGTACAACGGGAATGATTACCCGCGAAGTATATGCTGCAAAAGACCGCCCAGGGAATTTCTACATGATCGGCTCAATGGGCTTGACTTCTTCAGTAGCTCTCGGTGTCTCTTTACTAAATCCGGAGCGCGAGACTGTCATTTTAGAAGGTGATGGAAGCGCCCTTATGAGTATGGGAACGCTCGCCCTGATTGCGTCCGAGACTCCAGCAAACCTTATCCACGTTATCCTTGATAACGAATCATATGAGTCAACAGGTGCACAACCCACAATTAGCTCACAAATCGCGCTAGACGACATAGCAAGTGCAGCTGGATACCAAAGCGTTCACCGCGTTGATGACGATGAAGGAATCAAGACAGAGATAGCGGCATGCAAAACTTCTCCGGGCCCACACCTGATATTAGTAAAATGTAGCATTGCCCCCGTCCCTGGAATAGGCCGCGTTGATCTAACTGCTGTTGAAATTAGAGACCGGTTTAGCGCGCATCTCGGATAAAAATGCACGCGATTATTGTTGCAGCAGGCCTTTCATCAAGGCTTCGACCGCTCACTAACGATACTCCAAAAGGGCTATTACCAGTGGGTGATCGTTCTCTTATCACACGCTCTATCGAAACCTTACGCAACCAAGGAATTAGCCAGATAACGATGGTTGTCGGAGCGATGCGCGAGCAGATTCAAGAGCACGTGGGACCGGACATTCGCTATGTTCACAACCCCTTCTATGCCCAAACAAACAACATGGGTTCATTATGGTTTGCTCTCAACACGATTCCAAACGAAGAATTTCTTTATTTACATGGCGACCTTATCTATGCTCCAGAAATTCTTTCAGGCATTTTAATGGAAAACGAAATTAACAATGCTTCTCTTGTTGTCGACTTCTCATCCATTGATGAAGAAGCGATGAAAGTCCGTACAAAAGACAACAAGTTTGTTGAGTCAGACAAATCAATTCCACTGAACGAAGCCGCAGGTGAATGGATAGGTATCGCACGCTTTTCTTCCCCAGCTGCAAGCCTATTGCATGAAACGATTGATGAGATGTTGGCAAATAATGAATTCCAATCATACGATACAGCTGCATTCAACAAAATGGCACGCGAAGGTTTTGAATTTGACTTGCTCGCAACAAACGGATCACCCTGGTTTGAAATTGATACTCTTGAAGACTTAACGGAAGCAAGGATTCTTTTCAGCTAGGTCTTATTTTGAACATCAATATTTCACCATACCAATATGAAAATTCGACTCGAATCATCTTTGGAGTCGGAACCTTAAACGAGGTAACAAACGTTGTTCCTTGGAAGAATATCCTTATCGTAACCACGTCCGGGACAACAAAACGAGGTACCACTAATCAGCTAACAAGCCTGCTGCCAAACAAAAATATAACCGTCTACGATATCGTTGATCCCGAGCCACAGATCGTTGACCTAGAACAAGCCGCCAACCAATTCGAGAAACAACACTTTGATTGTGTTATTGGCCTCGGCGGCGGAAGCACAATCGATACCGCAAAAATTCTTTCCTGTCTTCTCAGCGAAACCACTTTCCATCTACGATCCCACCTGACAAAAAACGAGACTCTTCCGGAACTGCAGCCAATTCCAGTGATAGCAATCCCAACAACAGCGGGAACAGGAGCAGAAGTTACTCCATTCGCTACTGTATGGGATCGACCCTCAGGTAAGAAACACTCTTTTGCTACAAGTCTTTTGAACCCGAATGTCGCAATACTCGATCCGGCCCTGAGTCTCAGCGTATCACGTGATGTAACCCTTACAACCGGTTTAGATGCATTCTGCCAAGGTTTAGAGTCATTGTGGAGCAGGCAAAGAAACCCAGTAGCAACTGCATTTGCCAATCAAAGCGTTCCGCTCGCTTTATCAACGCTGCCCAAACTACTAAACGACCTAAAAAATCAAGATTTAAGATCTCGAATGCTTCAATCGAGTCTGTTCGCAGGACTCGCAATTAGCAGTACACGCACGACACTCTCTCACTCAATTTCTTATCCACTCACACTGCGCTTCGGTGTTCCTCACGGATTAGCGTGCGCCTTTACAATCGTCCCAGTTCTCCAATTTAACGCCAGTAGAGATCCAGATAGATTGCAATGGCTTGTTGAACCAATAGGTTTCAACTCGCATGAGACGCTCGGAGATACCATTAAAAACATTCTTGCGATCAGCAACACCTATTCAAACCTCAATAATCTTATTGGTTCCAAAGAGGCGGTGATCGCTTTGGCTTCAGAAGCATTGACACCGGCCCGCGCAGATAATAACTTTACTAACGCTTCATTAGAAGATGTGGAGCACATCCTTAGCGAATCTTGGGACCAGATGACCGCATCACTGAGCTAGAAAATGTTCCTAACACCACTATTACAAGTGTAATAGAAGCGGGAGAAACGAAATGTCAAAATCCTTACGTAATTTGAAAAATACCGCGTTCAAACAGCGAGAATTCCAGCAGGGACTGAATCTCTCTGACATTATCCCTGGCCATATCTCGATTTATTTAGTATGGATATTGATACGAACCCCGATAACTCCGAACCAAATCACTTTGTTTGGCCTAGCAATCGGAATCATTGCCGCGGGACTTTTTGCCACTGGTACGCGTGAGATAATGGCAATCGCATCTGGGATCTACATGCTCAGTATCGTTTTGGACTATTGTGACGGAAAAATCGCACGTTTCAAAAATATTAGTAGCTTGACCGGAGAGTATCTGGACCGTATTAATGACGCGATTGTAACCCCGTGTGTGTTCGGAGGCATAACAATTGGAGTCTTTGCATCAAATCCAAGCTTGCTCGTGATCGCGCTAGGGTTATCTGCAACAGCATCCTGGTTGCTCATCAAACTGGCTGTCCATGATTCTCATGCAACAGTCATTGAAGCACGAATGCGGCACCTCAAGGGTCATAGCGAAAAAACACTTGTCCCGGATTCGATTGAAACTGACTTTGATCCCGCACAAGCGACCTATACAGACATGCTGGAGCAGCGTTGGTGGCTCCTCAACATCGCGGGACAAGTCTTTTCAAGCCCTTATTTGTTCCTGACAGCCGCAGGTGTTTTAGATCTCGTCCTACAATTTTCAATTCAAATTGGTCCGATCCTAATCGATAGCTTCATGTTCATAGCTCTCGGATTATATGCAACTGCTCTTCCAACGGCGGCAGCAATTACGATCACAACGACTATAAGAAACAATCTAACAGAACGAGAATACATCCACCTTTTTCAAGAGAAACCATGATCTTTCGTAATATGAAAATGATCAAGTTAAGAGGCTGAAAAGATCACTAAGAACCAAACAGAAATTTACTTTATGATCTTAACGAATCTTCTTAATCCAGAAACGGCCAGAAATAGGATCCTCATGTAGTATTGCGCTTCCATCAGAAAAAGAGGATGCGAAATACTCGTCAACCGCCTTCTTCTCACCCGCCCAGTTTTCAGGAACATGATATTCATCTAGGACAACAACACCACCAACAGAAACCTTTGGCCATAGGAACTCTAATGCACATTTTGTGGAATCATAGAGATCCGCATCTAGATGCAATAAACCGATCTCTCCTTGATAGTCTGCCAGTGTATCTTCAAACCATCCCTTCACTAATGTAACACCCTTCGTTCTTGTCACATCATCAATGCCAGCCGCTTGCAGCCGAAGCATCACATCTTTCTGATTCGGGCCAGAATACCAGCCTTTTTCTGCCTCAAAAGAGGATGACGCCCGATCTTCGATAGTTGGTTCCGGCAATCCTTCGAACGAATCAAATCCCCATATATGTCGCTCAATCTCTTCGGCCTGGGTAAGAATTGCGAATGCTGACATGCTCTCACCACGCCAAACACCACACTCAACAATATCGCCACTCACCATCTCAATATCATTAAAAATTCTTTGGTAAAAAAGTAAGCGATCAGGCCGATCAGGGCTCACCACAAGATTGTATCCTGCGCTTAGTACCTGTAGCCCCATACGATGAAAAATATTTTTAGCCCCCAAAACAACGCTTTTCTGCCTAGTGACGTTCGGCCCACGAAGCTCAAAAGTCGATGTGGAGATTTTGCCGCCATTCTTTCCTATCCATACCTTTAAGATTTTTTGGATTCGAAACAAATCTTGTCACCCGACAACTCCTCAATCAACAACAATGAAGCCCTTACTGCTCTGCAATGTCTACGACCGCGGCGCAAACCTCCGCAATCTGTGACTCAGTTAACCCGCTGCTAGACGGAAGATATAATCCGGTCATCCCTAATTTTTCGGCGACTGGATATTCTTCCTGGTGAAACAGCCCTTGGTCTTGAAAACCAGGTTGTTGATGCATGGGATAAAAAAAGGCACGTGTTTCAATTCCCTTTTCCCGTAAACTCGCCATCAATTCATCACGCGATATACCAAAAACAGCCTCATCAACAAGAATACCGTACATCCAATAAACGTTTTTTGCCCAGCTTTTCTCAACGGGAAAAGTCAGCCCCGGCACCTCTTGCAACTGCTGATTATACGAATGTGCATGAGTTCGTCGAGCCTCGACGAACTCATCAATCGCCGTCATTTGTGCGACCCCCAAAGCAGCCTGCATATTCGTCATACGATAATTAAATCCAACTTCTGTATGAACGAAACGTTGATCGGGTGAATGAGCCAAATCAGCTAAGCGTCGTGCACGATCAGCAAGCTCTTCATTATTCGTAACAACCATTCCCCCTTCGCCAGTGGTAATGATTTTGTTCGCATAAAAACTAAACGCAGAAATATCGCCGATGCTGCCAATTTTTTGCCCCTTGTATTCAGCACCATGCGCTTCAGCAGCGTCTTCAAGAATTGCGATGTTATAACGTTTCGCTAATTGCGCCAAATGATCCATATCACAGGGGTGCCCATATATATGTACCGCCATAATGGCTTTAGTTTTAGAAGAAATCTTCTCTTCCACCTTGCTGACATCCATTGACCACGTGTCAACAGTTGCATCAACGAGCACAGGCTTCGCTCCTGTGTACATAATTGCATCGATACAAGCAGCCATCGTAAATGCTGGAACGATCACCTCATCTCCCTCGCCAATCTCAAGCGCAGCAAGAGCTAGGTGCAATGCAGTAGTCCCATTTGTGGTTGCAATGCCATACTTGCACGAACAATATTCCGCGAATTGATCTTGGAATTCTTCTAGGAAACGTCCACGAGAGGATATCCAATTGGTCGTAAGGCATTCCGTAACATATTCCAGCTCTTTACCAGTAAGAGTTGGTTCACAGACAGGTATCATAAATCTTGTCTCACCGCTTGAGCTACAACACTGACATTCCACACCGTCTCATCAACCACTCCATCCATTTCGAGAAATGGTGATAATTTCAACATGCGAAATCCCGCTTGTTGCAAATAGTAATCCAACTCTTGAGGAAAGAAGAATCGCATCGTATGCACCTCTTCGGTTTCCTGAACGATCTGATCATCACGAGTCACTACAAGATTATAATAGTTATGACATACGTGATTTACCACATCAAGCTCAGGCCGTATAAACCGTCTCACTCGAATATCTCCGGATGTGACAGTCTTCATACGTTCACTTGGCATCTCATGACAAACTGCTAAACCATTCCAAACATCAAAAACAAAAAGTGCGCCTTCGGGTAAGTGTTGCCGTATATTTCGAAGTGCCGAGATCAAATCATTTGTCTCCGTCACATACCCCAAAACTGCAAACATACAGATCGCACTATCAAAAGATTGATCGAACGCAAAATCAATCATATTCATTGTATGCAGGGACATTGACGCTCCAGCGTCTTGTACTTTTTTATGCGCTAAAGCAATCATCTCATGTGACAGGTCAAAACCGGTGACATCATATCCACGTAAACTTAACTGAACACCATGGCTAGCGGTACCACAACCGATATCCAAAATAGAGCGCACATCATTTTGACTGTATTGTTGAAAAACTTTGCGAAGAAATTCACTCTCATCGCCGTAATCCTTCTCACTATAGAGGAGATCATAATACGCGGCAAAACTACCAAACACGGAGCTGGTGTCTTGCTCAATTCCCTCATTAGGCATCGTATAAGACCGTTCCATCTACCCAATCTTCCCAACTCCATCGCCGACCATGAGCATTAAACCAATCAATCGTCTGTTGCATTCCTTGATGTATGTCTATCGTTGGTTGCCAACCTGTCGCAGCATGTAGTTTTGAGCTATCACTTTGGAACACTTCAATATCCAGACGTCGTAAACGCTTTGGATCAATTTTGATTTCATAATCATTTTTTCCCATTAGTTCGGCAATGATAGATACAAGCTCTTTAATGCTGTACGACTTACCCGACCCAACATTGACCGCTTCACCATCAGGAATATCTGAGCAGAGAACATTAATCAATCCACGCGCTGTATCGGCAACATACGTGAAATCACGCCTTGCCTCAATATTTCCAAGATTAACCACATCGCTTTTATCTAATTGAGTAATAATCTCTGGAATCACATATGGCTCTGATTCTCTTGGACCATAACAATTGTAGATTCTTGCAATAATGACAGGAATATCGTGTTCTTTTTGAAATGTGAAACACACGCGATCAGCCGCAAGCTTACTAACCGCATATGTATTCAATGGATCCAATATGTGGTCTTCCTTCATCGGAATGGATTGTGCTTCTCCATAGACTTCCGTTGAAGAGATATAGATCACCCGTTCAACATCATGCATCTTAGACGCCATCAAAATATTGATCGTACCTTCAACATTAATACGGAAAAACCTTTTGGGGACATCATAAGCAGTTGGAACATAGGTATCTCCAACAAAATCAAAAACATACTCGGGACGAAAATCAGCAAATGTCCGTGAAAGCTTCCATTCGTCAAGAAGGTCCCCAACAACCAACTGGATATCTTTTCGGATATCCATCAAGTTCTCACGTGTACCATGCAGAAAACTGTCGTAAACCAAAACTTCAGCATTGATCGCTAACAGTTCACGCACAAGTTGGCTGCCGACAAAACCAGCGCCACCTGCTACTAAGACCCGCTTTTCTTCTAACTGATGTATTAAAGCCACTTTTTCACCTATTTTATGATTGATTCCTACAATTTTTATAAATCAAATATTAATTTCCTGAAAACCAACTATGTCAAAAAATCCTCTTTTAAAATGTCCGTATAACCTTTAGCCAACGCAAATCGTTGCGTTAAAGATAGACTATCTGACCTACACCTCATCACGGGGACGCAGTGACACCTTGACTCTCTCGCAGCTGCTCAAACGCCTTCTTAGCATCAATATTGAACTGCTTTACCGTTGAACGGGAATATTGATGATCAACCCATTTACCCAAGAGATCAGGTGGGATAGTTAATACGTGCGCGCCGGCTACAGCTGCATCTTGTATATTCTTGGTTGTCCGGATACTGCCAACAATAATCTTAGTTTCATATCCCCAAGTTTTTAGCCACCGCGCGGATCGCTCAATAAGTTCAGACGAATCATTTCCTTCGTCAGCGACACGACCTGCGAAAATGCTACCGTAGGTTGCTCCCGCTTTCGCACCCAATATAAACTGTCCCAACGACATAACCGCGGTCATGTTCACTTTGATATTTTCATTCGTTAAAGTATTGACGACATCAAGGCAAGGGACTCCATCTTCATTTATCACTGGAATCTTCACCACAATATTATCGCCCCACTTAGCAAAGGCTCTCCCTTGTTCAAGCATTTCTTTCGGCTCGTTGGTGCTAACTTCAACACTGAGCGGACGAGGATAAATCAGTTCGGCAATCTCACGAGTTCGTTCCTGAATATCGTACCCACCATCCTTAAATAAAATGCTCGGATTCGTCGTGACACCATCTAGTACGCCATAGCCCAACCATTGCTTTATTTGCTCAACTTTGGCTGTATCTAAGAAGATTTCCATTTCTATTCCTCTTTCACTATGCCTAGGTCTCCCGTACTAAAATGTGTAAGACTGCAGACAACAAATCATCTTCAAACCGTATGCGATCAGACCGAGATTTATCATAGCTTCCCGTATCTACACCGTCAACAAGAATTGCCTCACACCCCGCTGCTTCAGCCGCAAAGATATCAGTGATACGGTCCCCGATCATATAAGACCTTGATAAATCAATCTCATGATCCTGAGCCGCTTGGAAAAGAAGACCAGGTTTTGGCTTGCGGCATTCGCAAATGATCCGATATGCTTCGTTTACTGCATCCGGATGATGTAAGCAATAATAGACGTCATCGATAAAAGCATTCTGTTGTAACAATTTAGATCGTATGAAATCAGTCGCTTTATCTAGAAAATCTAAATCGCACTTACCCTTCGCAACCCCGGGCTGATTTGACACAATGATTGCAAGAAATCCCAAGCCATTGATCTTTTGAATCGCCTCACCTACACCTTCAATAATCTCAATTTCAGAAAGCAGGTACGGTGAATCCCATTCATCCCCTGTATCTTGCGAGCGATGCACTAATCGATTTATCACGCCATCTCTATCCAAAAACACAGCTCTATTCATAACGGAATTGTAGGTGAATCAAATACATCTTGCATCCCTCAAAAAATCATTGTGGTCACTTTAGATCACAATTCAATTTGCCACTTATCAACGAGAATCATAGACTGTAATTTAATATTGATTTAGGAATATTGTGATAAATATATGATCAGACGAACCTCGCTCATAACAGGCAAAAACATAAATCCGATTTTGTGGGTTATCGTGCTCGCTTTGATGAGTACACTTTTTTTATTTCCAATCCAAGAGGATGTCAGAGCAGCCTCAATACAATCATTATTCGCCTTTAGCAAATCTATATCATCAGTAATCGCAGTTTTCTACGTCTTGGTCACAGCACTTACCATTCTTGTTTTCACCACCAGTGAAAACAAAGTTTGGGAACATGTAATGATCGCCCTTGCCACTTCGGTTGTCTTCTTCGGATTCTGGATCATCATCACTCCCTATGGGGAGCACGTCGATAACTACATGCAATTTGGGCATATCCAATACGTGCTGGAAACAGGAGAATTAGTACGCGACAATGCAAACCTCGGATACCATATGTTCCCACCATTCCACCTGATCAATACCGCGCTCGCCCAAATCGCTGGTGTGGAGCTAACGCAAGCAAGAAACATACTTCTTCTCACCACAATGGCTTTACTCGCCATATGGCTCCATATTTTCTTTCAGAAGCAATTAGGAAACGCGCGCCTCGCAACTCTGGCAACACTTGGAACGATCATAGGAACAACCCTCGCGTCAAAACAGGTGTTTGCTCCTGTGAATATTGCTTTTGTTTTCTTGGTCATGTTGCTCATACTATCGATTAATACCCCCCAGTTACGATTGGGGGCACTACGTCCAACACTCACAACATTCTTATTCGTACTGATCGGTTTTGTTATGAGCTATTTGCCAACGCCTGCCTTTTTCATTTGCGTACTCAGCGCTACTTATATCTTGCAAAAGGTGTCCGGCAAACAAGTGATACCATTCATATTCGTGGCATTTGCTATATTAACTTTTGGCCTTTGGCATCAATACTGGGCGAGCCTCATGTTCACATCGTATCCAGGAATGATCCTTGATCTTGTGAATCAATTATTGAATCCAGGTTGGATCATTTCCGGCTTCTTAGATCCTGGTCAAAGTTATCTGGGAGGATCGGCTCCTATATGGTCAAGAATCTCAAGGTTTTTTTGGTTAGGATTCGTCTATGGATTAGGTGGCGTTATCGGGATATGGAACCTTATACGAATTCGAAAACTTGGCCCCGAAAAAACGGTGCTCGTTGGTGGACTCATCGGAGTTGCCATTTTCGGATTTATAGCAATGGTTACACAAAGCGGGACAGAAAATGATAGGACACAATGGTTTCGCGTCACTCAATTGGCACCCCTCTTCACAATCCCTCTATTGGTGTCCACATTTGCATCTTTGGGAAGAAAATATCGTTTGGGTAAATTCATAAATGGCGGCCTAATTTGTTTAATGATCGCACTTTCATTTCCAACTTTCTTGTCTCATCACACAAACTTCGCTTCAGACGCAATCGCTTCCCATGAAATACCCCCTCTCAAATTCTTGCGTGACAGTCATCGAGCCGAAGAAATCAATTTGTTTTCTACTCATGAAACAACGAGTATGTATTCTGCGCACTTATTCAACGCACGCCTCCATAATGCCCCTGGTCCATTTGAAGTGGAAAGCATGGAAGTGCTAGAAGAACACGTTAAAACTTTGGTTTTTGATTTTCATGCAGCACGATCTCGAACATCACTCTTCGTATTAAACGATCGATTTACTCGAATGCCTGGAGAAGAGCAGCAACCACTTTCAAATTTGGGAGAAAACTGGGGGAACATATCAGACGGCTTGA
The DNA here is from genome assembly GCA_009392005.1 of SAR202 cluster bacterium. Lineage (GTDB taxonomy): Bacteria > Chloroflexota > Dehalococcoidia > UBA6926 > VFHL01 > VFHL01. Next base: position 67,494 of record VFHL01000001.1, on the reverse strand, counting down.
AAAATACTCACAAGATTTACTCTAACGGTTACGTGGAAATTTTCTTGAGTCCCAATGCATGAACAGACACAACAACAAAACACATGGTGTCCAAATTGAGTAAGCGCTTGTATTCCATCCACCACCTTCAACGGGAAAACCGCTCAGGGTCAACAAAAATACCTAGGTCGAATTATTTTTGCGAGGCCTCATAATGAAGCGATCAATGACAAGCATCCGCTTCCTCGCCAATGTTGTAAGAATACCGTTGTATGGAAATGCACTCTTCCTGATAATGAGTTTTGGTACGACGAGCTTGCTCGGATTAGCCTTTTGGATTGTGATCGCTCGCCTGCACCCAGCCGACGATGTTGGAATGATCACCGCATTACTGTCTATCGCTACGCTCATCTCACAATTTGCAGTGTTGGGCTTTGATTACGGCCTAATGCGCTTTCTACCAGAGGCTTCAACAAATAAAGGTCCATTAATCACACAGGTCTTTGCAATCACTGGCATATGTACAATCTCCATCACATTTTTGTTTGGCATAACGATCCAATGGACTGTCCCAAGCCTATCAGAAGTTTTGAATACTCCAGTAGCCCTGATGGGATACATGTTATTGGTTATCAGCGTTGGGTATTTAGGCTTAGTCAACGCGGTTTTTACGGGTTCTCGCAGCGCCAAATTTGTTTTCACTCAGAGCGTAATCCTTGGTGTATTACGGATAGGACTCATCGTCGCTTCCATTACAGCATTAGGCCTGATCGCCATCCTTTTCTCTTGGATGTTGGCGACTTGGATCACGATCATTATTAGCATCGTAGTGATATGGCCGCGAATCAACCAAGATTACAAACTCAAACCGAATCTGGACATCCAGCCAATAATAAACGTTTTCCGATATTCGTTCTCGAATTTCGCAGCAATGAGCTTTTGGAACCTACCACTCCAGTTAATGCCCGCAATCCTCGTCCGCGAAATAAGCCCAGAAATTAGTGCTTACTTCTTCATCGCTCTCGTTCTTGCGGATGGAATTTGGAGTATACCAATGGCCATCGGCCAATCGCTTTCTGTTGAAGGGGCATTTAACCAAACAATCCTAATGCAACACGTTAAACGCAGCGTTCGAATGATTGCACTGACAGTTCTAGCAGCAAATATACTTGTCTGGTTCTTTGGAGACAAACTGTTACTTTTATTCGGAGATGGATATTCAGAACAGGGCTTCAATATCCTGCGTATCCTTTGCTTGGCCGCAATTCCAATTAGCATTAATCAACTATATATCGGGGTCATGCGGGTGCGAAAAACAATGACAGGTCCCATAATGTTTATTGCTTTGATAGCTATATCCACATTGGCGACGACCTATATTCTGATACCACGATTAGAGATCTTGGCACCCGCAATTGCGATCCTAATGAGCCACACAATAGTAGCTATCCTAATTGGCGGCGTTACCATCATAAAACTCAACCGCGATAACAATACTTCAAACAGCCCAGCAAGATAGTATGATCATTAATGAACAACATGGAAGCAGACCCTAAACATGTTCCAACGACCATACGGAAGAAACAGGATAGTTAGCCTGACTCAACCCAAACCATAACAGTTTTGCGCTCGCTTCACTCAAGATGAAAGGTTTTTACTCGGACTGATGGATTTACTCGTCGTAATTTTTTTGACACTACTCCTAATACCGGTCACCTATTTCATTCAAATCGAACCAATGCGAATGATTCTTGGTGTGATACTTGTCCTTTTTTCGCCTGGATACGCCCTTGTTTCCACGCTATTTCCCCGCGTTGATCGTTTCGGAACGATTGAAAGAATCGCCCTCAGCGTCGGGTTGTCTCTGATAACGGTTGCCATCCTTGGGTTGATTCTAAATTTCACCCCATTTGGCATTAAACAAATCCCCTTTACTACCACACTCATCGTTTGGACAATCTCTTTTTCAACATATGCTTTGGTTACGCGTACGCGCATAGGGACTGAAGATAGAGCAGGGCTAAGTTTTGGATCTGTTCGCACGCGAGCACTAATACCTAGTGGAATCATCTCATGGATTCTTACCATTTCGGTCTTAATAGCTGCAACTATATTCATAGCAACGCTTATTTCAAAAATTCAATCACCTCCGGCAAATGCGCCCCTCACCGAGTTCTATGCCTCGCATCAAATCGACGGGGAGATTGAATATCCTACTGAGCTTACTTTGGGAATAGGCCAGGATTACCCTCTAACGATCGTCAACCGCGAGAATCGAATAACAGAATATTCCATTGAAATCACATTAGACAATCAAGGGCTAGGAGCAATCACAATTGCATCAGACTTGCCCGAGAACATTGTCCTCGAAAACAATGAGACATGGGAAGGTATCATCACCGTAGTCCCACTAAAAGAAGGTCCGAAACAAAATTTATCCTTCGCTCTATATAAAAGTCCCGTTAGTACAATTTACCGCTCTCTGAACCTCATCATCACGGTCCGTGAGGAATAGTCCAAAGGCCAGATCAATTTTTGTTCCAAACAGGTATTTGACACGATTAAATAGCTCACCTACTATCGAAGCGAGTAGAGACTAGGCAAAATTATGTTTTGTATATCTGACAATGCACCGTCTCAGATTTTTCCTAGATGACCCCCTTAACCAGTAAATACTGTAGTAGCGCAGGTTATTTCTAATGGCCATCATACATTTAGGAGTGGGCGTTATTCCCACACCACCAGGCGACATCTCTGGCAGTACGGAGCAGATTATTTACCGCCTGACCCGTGAGCTCAGCGTAGAAAACACTGACGTACACGTAATCGACATCAAGGGTGGCTCCCAACAAGATACAATGCGGCGCGATTCGGGAGCACAGTACCATACGGTTCCCCACATCCCTTTACCTCATACATATCAAGGACCATTTCAACGAGCATTGTATTTCTCCATCATACTGATCCAATTATTGAGCTTTGCTGCGCTAGCAATATTTCCTTTGATCCAACTGATTAGAAAAAATGATGCTGTCATCATTCATAGTCACAATGCGATTACAGCTCTAATGTCAATTTTGGTGAAAAAGATTTCTCGGAAAAATGTGAAAACCGTGTATACCTTACACAGTGCTTATGGAATGGGCCGCTTTTCATTGTTTAATCGCATTGTTTATTTTGCTGAACCACCAACGTTAAAATGGATTGATCACATTATCGTGTTGAATCCCTCCATTGGCACCTGGGTACATGAACAGTTTGGGCGTGACCCAACAACCTATACAGGTATCCCTAATGCAATTGATCTTACGGAAATCAAAAGTTTTCTCGCGAGATCTCCCGATATCCAACCAACCGCTAGTCTCATCATATGTGTCGGAGTAATCGCAAAAAGGAAAAACCAAAAAACCGCGATTGAGGTGTTTGCCAATATCTCAAAAGATAACCCGGACTGTAGACTGGTTCTTGCAGGACGCATTGCAGAGCAAGAATATTACCGCTCTTTACAAGCACTCGTCCAAAACTATCAAATGAACAATCAAATTGAATTCAAAGGTGAAATGCCACCAAATGAATTGTATAAATTACTCAGCATTCCTGAGAGCGTTTTCTTGTTTCCAACAACTGCAGAAATGGATCCAATCGCTTTGAAGGAGGCAATGGGATTTGGGCTTCCCGTTGTCGCATCACGTATCCAACCAATTGTAGATGTTTTAGGACCTGATCAGATTAATGAAACGCTTTTCGAATCCAACGATGTAAGCGGGATGAGCAAGGCCTTGAACCGAATCTTGAATGATCCTAATTTGAGAACGGAATTAGGGCAAAGGTCGACACGCTTGATCCAAGAAATGTCTTATGGAAATATAGCAGGGCGAACACAACAGTTATATAACGAACTCATGAAATAAGTTCGCACTATACCAGATGAGTAGGCGATAAAAAATGAACATTGTACATCTAGGTCTCGGTATTATTCCGGTTCCACCTGGTGACGTCCCCGCAGGCCGAGAAGAATACATCTACCAACTTACGCGGCACTTCAGTTTGTTGGGACATGATGCACACGTAATCGACATCCATGCCAGTGAAGATATCACGAGAAAACGGCAAGCTGCCAACGTGCAATATCACACGTTCCGACGCCCACTATTACCCTATCCCTACAGAAAAGGGTTCCCGTTCTTACGGCGATTCTCAAAATTTCTTCTTTATCCATTCGATGTTTTCCAAACCTGGTTGTTCGCGATATTGGGTGGTATCCAATTGAAGAAGCTCCTCTCGGAGCGCGATATAGACATCATCCACACCCACCAAGGCGAAATTGCTATTGTCGCAACAATCGTTAATAAAATGGCAGGAAACCCTGCAAAGGTCTTATACACCCCGCAGATTCCGACAACTCTACCAAAGTGGTTACGAAAAGTTGCTTTGTGGCCTGAACGCATCGCTTTTAAGCGGATTGATCACGTCGTGACACTTACCAATGGGTTCAAAAAATGGCTTTCAGGTGAATATACGATCGATCCAAAAAACATCACCGTGATTCATGTGGGGACAGCAATCAACGACATACAGGCATTTATGCAAGACCATCCGAAATCACGCATGGAAAAATCGATACCAATCGTGTCTACAGGGGGAATTATCAGAAGAAAAAACCAACTCACCTCAGTAAAAGCATTTGCAAGAATTACAGCTGATCATCCTGAGCTTAGTCTGAAATTAGTAGGACCAATCGACCACAGAGATTATTACGATGAAATTCAAGAATGCATCATAGAAAATGGGCTGGAAAATAAAGTCGAAATCATGGGTGAGGTTTCAAAAGAAGAGCTGTATAACCAATATCATTCAGCAAGCATTTTCCTCTTCCCGACAACCTCTGAAATTCAACCCACGGTTATGATGGAAGCTCTCGCATTTGGACTGCCTATTGTCGCATCAAATATCGAGCCAAACTCAGACGTCGTTGGGAGTAACGAAGATATAGCAATACTGAAGGATCCATTTGACATTGATGGGCTTGCCGATTCTCTCAGCAGACTCGCAACAAGCTTAGAATTGCGAGAATCAATGGCCTCAAAAGCTCGCGATTTAGCTGATAGCATGTCGTACACAGCGGTATCAAATCAAACAATCGATTTGTACAAAAACTTAACCACAAAAAAACCTTAAATCGCAAAGCCCCTCTTAGACTCAACAATACAAGGATAATCATAGCTCCTGAGAGCAACCCTATTGGACCAGAGATTACTCAGGTAACCGGTATTCAACACCGATCTGCTGATCAGTATCAAGGAGCACCGAAAATGATACTTTTGCATCTTCCACTATAGCGTCACCAAGAACAGAAACCACATCGGATCCTTTCGGAAGGTGAATATTAATGAATACATTGTCATCAATAGTTCCAGGATGCTTTTGAACAGTAAGGTCATACCGGAAATTCCCATTATCAGTTGGTGTTACCACGCCTGATGGCAGAAGGTAACGGTAGCTCAGTTCGCGGGTTTCACGGCTGCCAACAGATAAGAATGCCGCCATTTCTGTATGTGATGTGGTCTCAGCAAATTCAAATGTATTCTCATCGCTCACATCATACCCTGACTGTATTTTCCTCAATCCATATATGGTGCCAGAAGGCAACTGAAAATAGGGTTCCTCTAATAGCTTGATACCAAGAGGCGTATAAACGCGAGCATAGTTCCAATAACAAACACGTGTCGTGTCAAATATTTGTGCGCACGGTGTATCACTTTCGATCGCGTTTTGATAACGAACCCGCAAGTGCGCTGTCGATCCGACGTCGCTCATATCCACATCATAAAGAAGAGTTCTAGTTATATGATCGTTCACTTTCGAATATGCCGACCAATCCGCCACCATGAGATAATCTCCAGGTACTTGCCGGAGCCAACCGCTCATATTCAGTTTGTTTAAAATTGCCTGATAAGTGGAATCCTCAGCATAAATCAGCAAATGTTTGCCACGCAGTAGTGTGAGCATCAATTCGTTCAATTCTTTGTTTGTTTCACCATGTTGGAAATGAGTCAAGATAGCCACCATAGCATCTTCAGAAAAACATCGGTTTGAGAAACTTGAGCTATTATTCGGACCACAGCGATATCCCAATCCATCTTTATCATCAAAACCTGCGGCAAGCGCTCGCGAAGCTTCTCCATCGATAAGATTTGGATGCCCTTGCAGACTGATTCCGCCAATGGCATCAATCATATAAGCCAAAGCAAAGGTGTCGATTGCTACAACCCATTTAGCAGAAGTTGTTTGCGTCAATCTGTATAAATCCAGCGCTTGCTGCGCTGAAGTTGGGAAATCTGCAGACCAGTTTGAATCGCGGAAAGCCATGAGCGCTGGCACACCTGCCATGTATTTTCCGAATGCATCTGGCGCAATCGGCATAACAAGATGGGTCGTTGGATCAATGTCGTAACTACTCCTAAATTTCGTAACCGCCAAATCACCCTTGGTGATTTGCATCTCAGCAACTGAACCAATAAATCCACCTGTGGGACGAATCTCTTGATCATCTTGACCCAAGATAATGATATTTGAGGGATCATCGTAACCAAACAAATCGACCACAAGGCCTGAAAGCCGGCCAACATAACTGAAAAATTTGCGTGCTTCATCGAGTTCGTTCGCCACCAATGCACTCGGGTTGACCATCAAATTTTGGGATGTTTCCGCTAGATCTGTCATCGATTCTAATGCTTCATGAGATGTCGAAACTTGTGTCGGCCAATCAGACGCAATCTTGCCCAAAAGAATTTGCAATGAGTCGTATGATGCTCCATCAGAACCAGGGCCAAACAATTCTTGAACATCAGACAATATACGGTCGGTTGATGCCAACACAGTATCACTTAAGGATAATGAAGCAGCCACATTCTCTGTATCAAATAGCCCTAAGCTTTTGAAGGGTAATTCTAGGGTTTCCAATTCTGCCCACATATTTTTTAAGGACTGAAGTTGAGATCGAGCATCTGTAAGCCCATCGCTCACCACCGGAATAATTGATTTGTTAGGTTCAAGAATGTTTTCAGGCGACAAAAGCGACTCGGATAATACTGCTCCCAAATCCTGCATCTTGGCACGTAGAAGTTGGATTTCTTCTATGTATTTCGAACCTGAAACAGCGAACGTCAAAACTGCAGCCAATGTTGCGGTACGCTCATCAAGAATTTGAAGATATTGTGCAAATACTTCGTCTTTCAAGAGATGGTCAAGAGAAGACCTAGATACGACTCCAGCGTCAAGCGCCGATTGAGCCTGGAGAAACGTTGTGTTTTGCTCCTCAATCAGTGCCGCAAAGGCCTGAAGCTGCCCCGAAGGGGTGTCATTAGAACTTGCTGTTGCATCAACTATCTGCTGTAAACCCAAGAGCGTTAATTCCGCAGCTTGTGCCACTACATATCCATAATCAAGTAGCTTCCCAGAATTACTCATTAATTGGGTTGGGTCAACAATGTCCGATGCATTATTGATCAATGGAATTATTTGATGATACTCAGAATGCACTGCTTCCAAGTGCAACCTAATCTCTCTAGTTGTTTCCAACACATCCTCAAGAGATTGTGTCCCTTGCAAAAGTGCTTTGTAATCCCGGTTCAAATCCGGCACCAATATTAAAGCTTGATTGGCCGTGTCAAGAAGATCCGGTATGCGTAACGACGCTTGAACGATATCTTTCAATGTATCTACAGATTTAGAGGCTCTAGCAAGCAAATCAGCAAGCATCACAGGTAGATCATCCTTGTCGAACTCTTCATAGAATCCATCAAATCGTGTTAAAGCTGTACTCGCCATTTGAAGATCATCTTCATACGATTCTAATTTTCTCGCCATTAAGTCGATCTTAATCTGAATGTCTCCGTCAAGGGACAAATTCTGAAGGTCCTCCCCCAAAACCACCAACGGAAGAGCTGCTTGAACCAAATCATGGCTCAATTCGAACATCATAATTATGAACTCAGAATCTGATCCCAATGAAATAGAAGAAGGCAAAAAATCAAAAGAAATATTCTTTTTAGTTCCTTGCGCATCGTCAGCGAAAATTTCACGCACCACACGCAGCTTCTTTTCAGTATTTTTGAGATCAATACTAAGTTCACTGAATGAGGTTGTCCCCGATCCATCAAAAACACCTTTTACATGCGACATTACATCTTGCACACTGATCACAGCACCGATTATCTCTGGGCCAGCAAGACCCAAGCCCACGACTCCATCTAATTGAAATAACAACGCATCAGCTTTGTTTAAACGATTTGCTGTACTTCCTGACAACCGATCAGCAATCACCCTTCCACGAGATTGTCGTGCAAGAGTGATTTCATCATTGGCACGACGAAAAAGAGATTTACCCTCCTCTAAACCAATGACAACCTCCGGAAGGATTTTTTCAACCGGTTGCTCGCTCAACCGCAAATCAAATGTGGGGCGTGACGCTTGTATAGCTAGATCGGCAGCCCGCACAAGATGCATAGAGTAATCAAGCATCGCTCGTCCATGCTTGATATCCCCACCAATCACAGGTACAAATTGCAAAATAGGCGAGAACCAAAGAACGGGAGAGACTTTCCAATTAAGCGAAGTTAGCTCTTTTTCACCTTCTGCAATTTGCAGCTGAAATTCGTCAACAGCCTGGAGATCTAAAGTTTTTGAGCTCGTCAAAATGGATTCCGCCGACCGAAGTCCGACGTCTATGGCAGAAACATTGCGGACAACCAGGAAACTAAAGCCACTCACAAAAAACAAAAAGGAGAGCAACACTAAAACAATCTGGATCCTGCGATGTTGGATATAAAGATATAGCATATTTCTTGCGGTCAACATGCAGCTACGCCCGCAACAACTGCTGTTGCATAGTGACTTACGTAATCATATTTAAACTGAGCTTTGAGTTCCAATGAACTTTTTCGCACTAGCAATTCGTCCTTTTCATATACAAAGATCAACCTATCAGACAATGTTAGAAAGATAAATGCTGATTCATACATTTGTTGCTAAGAAAATAGAAACATACAAAATGGGACCCGTTATTTCACCGAAATAAATCGAATTTGACAACTACGAAGACACCACCGTATTTTGATTATAGGGATGGGAAACCTCATTTGAATCCAGCCCACTACTATCCCCAAGCCGATTTAAGAACCAATAAAATAAATGCTAGTTCGGGCAAGGAGAAGGCATGTGCCTTTGTGGCGCTTCATCACCCTGGTTGTTTTGGGAACCGGGACGGCAATATCACTCGCAACGTGGTTTTTCCCAACACTTGATGATTTCAGAACCGAGAACGAGTTTTGGAACGGGTTGCAAGATATAAAATTGCAATATGGTATCAACCCAATCCATTCATTTGACGAATTGCTCGAGAATTCCAACAATTCACTTCTCATTATGATCCCAGAAATAGAACCAACCACGGAAGAGCTTAACCAACTAAATGCCTATGTCGAAAATGGTGGCATGCTTTTGCTAGCAAACGATTATGGAACAGGTAACATTATTCTTCAACATATGGATGTTTTAGCGCAATTCTCAAATAAACCATTACTAGACCCCTTAATCAATGCCGGTGATCCTCGACTACCCTTGGCAACAGATTTGCTGGCATCACCACTTACCAAAGGGGTGAAATCTCTTTCTCTAAATCATGCGACGACTATTGAAGGAGATGGATTGACAAAAATCGCACGGTCTTCATCATTCAGCTTTCTAGACATAGACAATGACACCTTTGCCGATGATGATGAACCACGAGGCCCATTTACAATTCTGGCACAAACCAGAGTTGGTGGTGGAGAATTGATCCTGCTCGCTGATCCTAGCCTGTTAATTAACGCAATGGTCGAATCCGGAGATAACATAGTCTTCTTTGATAACCTCACGCGCATGCTTGGTGAAGAAACATTGATTTATATAGATGAAATGCACTTATCCAATTCAACAACACAAAAATCGAAACAATTGCTTTTTAATCTACGCGCAATGCTATCTCAGCCACTTCCAATCACTTTGCTAATAACCATTCTAACGATCAGCTTGCTCTACCCAACTTGGCGAAAAAAAGGAGCCCCAGTGTGGACCAAAACACCTTAATTAATATCCCAAATCAGATTAAAGAGGCTGTTTCTGAAATTGCGCAGGCACGCGAGGAAATTATAGAACTTCTGACAATTGGCCTGCTCGCCGGTGGCCACGTTCTCCTAGAAGGTCATGCCGGAACCGCTAAAACCCTTGTAGCACGTAGCTTCGCCGAATCGATAGGAGGAACTTTTCGCCGCGTTCAGTTAACACCGGACATGTTGCCATCAGATGTAACGGGTTTTGAACTCTATCGCCCAGATGGCAATTCCAGATTTGTTGAAGGACCGCTGTTCGCAAACGTAGTGCTCGCTGACGAACTGAACAGAACAACACCTCGCACGCAATCCGCTTTCCTAGAAGCAATGCAGGAACGCCAAGCAACAATAGAAGGCACCACATATCCATTACCAGAACCATTATTTGTAATTGCAACTCAAGTCCCTTTGGGAGGAGACGGTACGTACCCGATTACGGACGTACAGGCAGACAGATTTATGTTGCGTCTTTGGAGTGATTACCCAACACGTACAGCTGAATTGCTGGTCCTAGCAAACGCAGACCAGTTGGAAGATCCCCACGTTGATGCCGTAACAACCCCAAACGACATCCTCTCTTTGAGAGAACTCGTGAAGCAAGTACATATGGCAGAGTCAATACGAGGTTACATCCTTGACATCGTTACAACACTCAGAGAGAACGAATCCGTTCAAGGTGGACCAAGCACACGAGCAAGTCTTGCTCTCTATCGAGGCAGCAGGGCATCAGCATTCCTGCAGAACCGCGACTTTGTCATTCCCGATGACGTACGAAAACTAGCCCCGAATGTACTAGAACATCGAGTGCGGCCAACGACCGAAGCGGAATTCGATCAGATCACAGCGCAAGACCTTATTCAAAATGCGCTTGAAACTATACCAATCCCTAAAGGTGATGATGAATGAGGACAGAATTCCTGTCTTCTTCCATAAGGGTGTATTTGATGATCATCCTCTCAGGAAGCGTTATTTTAAGTTCAGGTCCACTCATACCTATTGTGTTATTCCTCTTACATGGTTTCAGCTTGTACCGAGCGTATAGCGTAGAACAAGATATAATTTTAATACTAGTAACAACTTTGATCGGGCCCCTCGTATGGGACCAAGTGCTAACCGAATTTTTTGTCGGTGTACTTGTCCTACCCAGCCTACCCCTGCTAATAAGTAAGCTACGTGATCTCGCCCCAAAAACAGAAATCCCCAAACACCAAGAAGGATGGCGCACCAGTACCACTTTCAGCACAATCGTATCAATGACCACAATCGCTGCGTTTATGGGATTTATGCTCGGAGACATCTCCTTGATCAGCTCGGCACTGACGCTATCCTCGTTTATGGTTTGCCTTATTTTGTTCTCTCTTTTCCAATTAAGGGGAATCAGAATTGACATTGAAGATCATTCATTCCAAATCATGTCAGGGAAGAAATGGCATGGCGAAATACAACTACTCAACGATTCATCTGCAAAATATTACATTTCACTCTCCACAAAAGACCCCGATGTCCATGTGTCTGTTGCAAATCCACTCGTGGAGGGCACAAGCGCTAATGTGGTTAGTGTTGACATGCAAACCAAATTGGCTGGACTGGCCACACCCGACATCTATATTACGCGCCAAGACCACTTAGGACTTTTATGGCATGGGGTTCTGGTCCAACCCGTGACAGCCCAAGTGATCCCAAGAGCCCAATACGCAACATGGCTCGCACAACGTTATTTGGATCAAGCAGGGATCGAAAGTTATATCGACATAGCGCCAATGACTGCCAATAATCGAGGTGTCGAATTTTCTAGTCTCCGACCATATCACCCAGGTGATCGGCTTCGTGATGTAGATTGGAAGCACACCGCAAAAGCCCGTGAAGCAATTGTGAGAGAACATCGCGATCCACAAGCAGGAGCAACTATTCTACTAGTAAATGTTGTGACCGAAAGCCCTGATGAGGCCGACTGGATTGCCTATCAATTGGTAATGTCCGCTCTTAGTGCCGCTGAAGCAAAAATACCAGTATCTTTCGCTCTCTATAATGAAATTGAAGTCGTCTTTTCTTCAGATTATTTGCCCCCTACAAAAGCGGTTCAGCAATCAATGCAATTAATCGACAAAGTAGCGACTAAAATGATCGGCAAACGACTATTGTCTTCTCCAAACGTATCCTACTTACAACGGGCCAGACAGACACTTGCAACTAGTCCTCATTTTGGTGGAAACAGGAACCTGAAAAAGCTTCTGGATATTGAACTCAGCGCGCTTGAGAAAAACGCTCTAGACCATCCTGTAAACGAGGCCCTTAAAATTAGCTTGGCACTCAGTACAGTGAAACCAACAATTGCTGTGATCAGTCACCAAAATCATGACATTAATGCCCTTGCATATGTCTTATCTAGATTTCGCAACTATTCTCACAGCGTTATCGATCTTCAAACAGAGTTTTTTAAACATAATTTCGAAATAAAGAGCTAATCCTTAATGTGGAGTTCGACATGCTTGCACGATATGTAATTTATTGATGTCAATAATTGTGTGTCAAATAACAATTAAAGGTTGACCCTTCATCAAAACAACAAATATAATGGCGAAGCATCTATCCCTGCACCCGCAGTAGGCAAGGGGCCTTCCAGAACGTGGATTTGCTTAACGAGGAGTGTGGCGTATTTGGGGTGTATTTACCCAATGATCAAGCCGCTCGAACGACGTTTTTTGGCATATTTTCTTTGCAACATAGAGGTCAAGAGAGTGCAGGTATTGCAACTTCCGACCTTGAAAAACTGTACTTACACAAAGATATGGGGCTTGTTTCACGTGTCTTTGACGAAGGTAGCCTAAGCTCTTTACCGGGGCCACTCGCAATTGGTCACACCCGATATTCCACAACTGGCTCAAGCTATATTGCCAACGCACAACCCCTTCATATTGACGGGGAAGACACAAATTTCTTTATAGCACATAACGGCAACGTCACAAATGCTAAACCGTTACGCAAAGACCTAGAAAGCCAAGGAATCACTTTTCATTCCTCCACCGATACTGAAGTTATTGGGCAACTAATATCCACTGCTCAGGGGGAGAGTTTTCCCAAAAAAATCCAAGCAGCAATGCGGCGATTACAGGGCGCATATTCCTTAGTCTTGCTGACTCATGATTCAGTTTATGCTGTGCGAGATCCATTAGCGATCCGACCGCTATGTTATGGAAAAATCGAGGATGGCTGGGCTGTTGCTTCTGAAAGTTGCGCTCTTGACCATGTAAGCGCGACGTTAGAAGGCGAACTTGCTCCGGGAGAAATCATTGTCCTAAATGAATCAGGCATTGAACGACATCCATGGGATATCCCTGTAGAATCAGCCTCATGTATTTTTGAGTACATTTATTTTGCAAGGCCCGACAGTATCCTAGGAAACCATTTGGTCTATCCAACTCGCCAAGAAATGGGCGCGCAATTAGCACGAGAACATCCTGTGGAAGCAGATCTAGTGACCTATGTTCCAGATTCAGCGATGGTCGCAGGCAATGGGTATGCTCTTGAGTCCGGAATTCCTTTCGCTGAAACTCTCGTGAAGAATCGGTACGTTGGGCGCACTTTCATCAAACCAGACCAAAACATGAGAGACGAGGGTGTGCGGTTAAAATTCAATCCGCTTCCGGAGATAATCCGTGGCAAACGCCTAATAGTCGTAGATGACAGTATTGTGCGTGGGACAACGAATAAACACGTTGTCGAATTGTTGCGAGCTGCAGGCGCGAAGGAAGTTCATCTCCGCGTATGTTCACCTCCGATCAAATCTCCTTGTCATTTTGGCATTGATATGCCCAACCGATGGGAGCTTATAGCAGCGGAAAAAAGCGTTGATGAAATTGCAGAAATCATGGGAGTAGATTCTCTTGGATATCTCAGTATCGACGGTTTGAAAAACGCAATTGGGCGGGGTGAGAATGGATATTGTGATGCCTGTTTCACGGGGAATTATCCTCTACCAATTCAGTTAGAAATGAGCAAGCTGGACTTAGAGAAAGATTAGAAGGAGCATTTGTGTCGCCTGACTCGAGTGGACCTCAAAGTTATAAAGATGCGGGTGTAGATATAGCAGCTGGAGAAAAAGCAGTTGACCTTATCGCGCCGTACGCAAAAAAAACTTTCACACCAAACGTATTGAGTGGTATTGGTCCTTTTGGGGGTCTGTATCACTTGGCTGGATACAAAGAACCTGTCCTTGCATCAAGCACCGATAGTGTTGGAACAAAAGTTTTGCTTGCTGGAATGATGAACCAACACGAAACTGTCGGTATCGATTTGGTAAACCACTGCGTAAACGATATTTTTACACTAGGGGCCTCTCCGCTTTTCTTTCTCGATTACTTTGCGACGGGCAAAGTTCATCCTGAAAAAGTAGCCGAGATAGTACGTGGAATGGCCACGGCATGCGAAGAATCAGGTTGTGTGTTAATTGGCGGTGAAACTGCTGAAATGCCCGGCATCTATTCTGAAGACGATTACGATATCGCTGGGTTCATTGTGGGTGCTGTTGAAAGATGGGCTCTAATAGATGGTCAAAGTATCCGCGAGGGAGACCTCCTTATAGGTTTACCTTCATCTGGTTTGCACACAAATGGATACACATTTGTTCGACACGTCTTCGATCTTTCAAATAATCCAAGTCGTTTGGAGGTCCATGAATCTGACTTAGGCCGATCTTTAGGTGAAGCACTATTGGAACCACATCGTAATTACTACAAAGAACTTCGAAGCCATCTACCTCAAATACGCGGCCTCGCACACATCACCGGCGGGGGAATTCCCGGAAATTTACCTCGGATTCTTCCATCAAATGCTCAAGCAACTATAAAACGCGATAGTTGGGAAATACCACCACTATTCTCAATCATTCAAAAAACAGGGAACGTCACCGACGACGAAATGTTTCGCATATACAACATGGGGGTAGGCATGATTATAGCGACACGCCCCCGAGATACACAGACTATTTTAAATTCCCTTGATGACGCATGGCTCATTGGCGAAATATCTTCACGTGATGAGAATAAACCCATAGTGGAGATAGTGTAACTTATGCGCGCGTTATTAAGTGTTTCTGACAAACAGGGAATTAGTAAACTCGGACTCGGATTAATGGATCTAGGTTGGGAGATTATAAGTACCGGAGGCACGAGACGAAATCTAGTTGAATCAGGAATTAATGCAACTGGAATATCAGATATCACTGGTTTCCCTGAAATTATGGATGGGCGAGTGAAAACCCTGCATCCCTTAATTCACGGTGGTATTCTCGCAAGACGCGACAATGAAGAAGATCGCAAGCAAATGGAACAGCACGGGATTGAGACGATTGACCTCGTAGCAGTTAACTTGTATCCATTTAGAAATACTGTCTCAGACCGTACAGTATCGCTTGACACCGCATTGGAAGAAATTGACATTGGTGGACCAACGCTTTTACGAGCTGCAGCTAAAAATTTTCCATCCATGATTGTAATCACCGATCCAGCTGATTATGACGAGGTTCTAAACCTTTTAAAAAAAGGAGATGTCCCGTTAACAAAACGCCGGCAACTTGCCCAAAAAGCATTCCAACATGTCGCATCGTACGATTCGGTTATATCTCAATACCTTCTCACGGACCATGATGATGCAAATGTATCGTTCCCAAACGAAAAAACAATCGCGTTAGAAAAAAGTCGTGACTTACGTTATGGTGAAAACCCACATCAAAAGGCTGCATTATATCGAACTGTAAAACCACAATTCACATCCAAATCGATAGCTAATGCCGAACAACATGGTGGTCGAGATCTTTCGTTCAATAACATTCTTGACGCTGATTCCGCTTGGTCTGCAGTAAATGGATTCAGTGACCCTGCTGTCGCTATCATCAAGCACACGAACCCATGTGGCCTATCAACCCATGAAGATCTCCCGACTGCATACCGTGGAGCATTTTCCGGAGACCCAGTTTCAGCTTATGGAGGCATTGTTGCAGCCAATAAAACTATCGACCAAGCGACAGCCGAAGCGATGTCAGATGTTTTTTATGAAATCGTTATTGCTCCAAAATTTGAGCCAGCCGCACTCGAAATTCTGCGAAAAAAAACGAACCTTCGCATCTTATCCATTAATGAAGAAGAATCCGATCAAGAACTATTAGAGTATCGGGAAATCAGTGGCGGGTTTCTAGTACAAACGGTCGATAGCGATATTGAGGGAGAATGGAAAACTGCGACGAAACGTGAACCTACGGAAGAAGAAATGACAGATCTCAAGTTTGCATGGAAAGCAGTGCGTTTCGTCAAATCGAATGCCATTTTACTAGCAAAAAACAAAACGATCCTTGGTATTGGGGCGGGTCAGCCCAACCGTGTTACAAGTGTCGGGATAGCGCTAGACCGTGCAGGAAATGCTTCCAGAGAATCTGTACTTGCGTCAGATGCTTTTTTTCCTTTCGCAGATGGGATTGAAAGTGCTGCCAAGGGAGGTATTACAGCGATCATCCAACCAGGGGGATCAATCCGTGATGAGGAATGTATAAAAGCAGCTGATGATGCAAATATAGCTATGATCTTTACGGGCGTAAGGCACTTTCGCCACTAATCAAGCGGAGCTTATTTTCAAACTTTGTTTAACTGGCAAAGTCCTTTTAAGAATCTATTTTCCCAAGAAAATTCAGTATTGCGTCATTAAAGACCTCAGGAGCCTCCGTTTGAGGTGAATGCCCAACTCCATCAACCACAACCAAGTCACTTCCAGGGGTTAACCGTTGAGCTTCTTCCCCCATGCTAGGCGGGAATCCTTCGTCAGTTTCCCCAAAAATCCATAAAACCGGTGTTGTGACATGAGGCAAATCATTTCTATGATCTGGCATTGGAGTAGACCCTTCATACCCAAAAGGACTTCCACAAGCGCTGATTACACCCGCAACCATTTCTGGATGCGCAAATAGGTAATCCACACTCAGCATAGCGCCATAAGAGACTCCTCCTATATATGCTTTCTCTACACCCAAATGTTTCAATAATTCATGCAAATCGCTGACCCATGTATCAGCAGAATCTGTCCCATCAGGTGCTTTAGATCGATCCACGCCACGCCGATCATATAAAATAACTTTGTATTTTTCCGCTAAAGGTGCAACGTTATTTGCAAAATTCACCAATCCTGATCTCCCTGAATGAGATAAAACAAGCGGGAAACCATCACCATGAATCTCGTAATAAAGTTCCGCATCATTAATTTTTACCGATGGCATAATATCCTCCTTCACGCATATCGGAATTGTAGCACGGTGCTACTGTCAAGATATGGTACAGATGAGTTAAACCTACACAATAAACTGAGCGGTAAGCGCCTATTTCTTGAGCGCCGTACCCGGTACAATAAGAGTGTCATGGCGATATCAAAAGAAACTCCCGTAAGGGCTCAATATAATCGCATCAAGGAGCAATATCCGGATATTCTTCTTTTGTTCCGAATGGGTGATTTTTATGAAACCTTTGGTGAAGATGCAAAGATCCTTTCTCAACTCTTGGATATAGCGTTGACGTCTAGAGAAATGGGCAAAGGACAGCGTGTACCTCTGGCCGGAATCCCAATCCATACATTAGAAGCGCACCTCGCGAAATTGATGGACCAGGGACAAAAAGTGGCAATCTGTGAACAAACATCCGACCCTGCACTATCAAAAGGGCTTGTGGACCGGGCAGTCGTCCGCGTTGTGACACCAGGGACAGTTCTTGAACCGGATCTACTTGAAACCTCCTCCAATAATTACCTGGTCGCGATTAGCA
The DNA here is from genome assembly GCA_009392005.1 of SAR202 cluster bacterium. Classification (GTDB taxonomy): domain Bacteria; phylum Chloroflexota; class Dehalococcoidia; order UBA6926; family VFHL01; genus VFHL01. Next base: position 49,565 of record VFHL01000001.1, on the reverse strand, counting down.
CGAACCATGATGAAGCTGGACTGGCATATGTAGATATCACGACATCAGAATTCGTAACAATGCAACTCCGCAAAACACAACTCGCAACAAAACTTGCCCTTTTGCGTCCGGCTGAAATTCTCATTCCTAATGATGCTTCTGTGCCAGACACAACTTGGCCAACAACAATCACTGCACTAAGCAAGGAGACTTTCCGCACTAATGTTGCAGAAGAATCACTACTCGAACACTTTAGAACCGAATCTACGGAAGAATTTGGCTGTGCGAAGTTGCCACTTGCCATCCAAGCCGCTGGTGCAACATTACGCTATCTTCAAGAAACTCAAATTGGCGCATTGCCTCAAATCCAATCACTTAACACAGCTACTTTAGACCCATTTATGAGCCTAGATCCGCAAACTATCCGCAATTTAGAACTCTTTGAAAGTACTAGTATGAAAAGTGAAGATGACTCCTTACTTTCAATTCTTGATTCGACTTTAACCTCAATGGGAGGACGCCTTATTCAGCATTGGATTGGACAGCCACTCACAGACCTTACACAACTGAAGGAGAGGCAGGAGGCAGTCAATTGGATATACGAAAATCCTCTTCCTCGCGCAAAGACACGTGAAGTATTAAACTCCATGGGCGACCTTGAAAGGCTCATAAATCGAGTGAAAAGTGGATACGCAACCCCTCGTGAGCTTGTGAATTTACGAAGTTCTTTGCAGAAAGCCGTCGCCATCAAAGCAGAATTCCAAAATTATCATGAGGTCGGCATTCAGCTAAGAACAATTATAGCCGCTATACATCCACATACTGAAACCATTCTCTTGCTCACAAAATCCCTAAATGATGACCCTTCACCAACACCGGGTGACGGAGGAGTAATCCGAAAAGGATTCTCAGAAGAACTTGACCAATTAAGAGACGCGTCTATTAAGAAACGTGAATACCTTGCCAATTTAGAAACGAAAGAGCGAGAACGTACCGGTGTAAAAAATCTCAAACTTGGTTACAACAAAGTTTTCGGTTATTACATTGAGGTTACAAAATCAAACTTGTCACGGGTTCCCGAAGATTATATTCGCAAACAAACGCTTGCCAACGCAGAACGTTATTTCACTGCTGAACTGAAAGATGCCGAAACATACCTCCTTAATGCCCAAGAACGCCTAAGCCAACTCGAACAAGCGACATATCGCCAAATTTGTAGCCAAGTGGGTGAGGAGTCTCAAAAAATCCTTTCAACCGGAAAGTCGATCGCGCAAACAGACGTATTATCAAGCTTAGCTGAGGTCGCCGTACGGAATCAGTTTGTGCGACCAGAGCTTAGTCAAAACGACATAATTGAAATTAAAGGTGGACGACATCCGATAGCAGAAAAACTGTCCAAAGAGCCATTCGTTCCGAACGATACATTAATGTCTTGTGACGACGCCCAACTTGTATTCCTCACAGGACCCAATATGTCTGGCAAATCCACTTACTTGAGACAAGTTGCCTTGCTGACTCTGATGTCTCAGATTGGTAGTTTCATCCCAGCAGACGAGGCAAAAATAGGTTTGACCGATCGCATTTTCAGCAGAATTGGTTTGCAAGATGACCTTAGTACTGGACGATCCACCTTCATGGTTGAAATGACAGAAACGGCAATGATTCTCAATGAGGCGACGAAGAAGTCACTAATCATCCTAGATGAAATCGGACGCGGAACTAGCACATATGATGGTCTTTCCTTAGCTTGGTCTGTAGCAGAACACATCCACAATTCCCCAAAATTGGGCTCTAAAACTCTTTTCGCCACTCACTATCACGAACTGATTACCCTTGGTGAACAGCTACCGCACGCGCGAAATTGGCGTATGGATGTTGAGGAAAAAAGAAACCGTGTGACATTTCTTCGACATGTCGTTGACGGAGGTGCCGAGCGAAGCTATGGGATTCATGTAGCAAAAATGGCAGGGATCCCAATACCCGTAACTCGCCGCGCCGAAGATATGCTCGAACAGTTAGAAAATCAAGGCCCCAAAAATTCCATCTTGCACGAAGATTTAGTCAACACCAAATCTAATTTTCAAACATCTACGCAAATGCGACTAATTCCTGAAGATTTTTCCGTTCCAAGTATTATGGATAGAGAAATCGCGGAGTTGGATCTAGACAACATGACACCCCTAAGTGCTCTTGCGAAATTATACGAGTTGTATGAAAAAACGCGTGACTCAGTCCCCAATAAAGAGCAAAGTGGAGAGATGGCAACAGAACAAGTAGAGAAAGAAAATCCAGAGGGGTCTCTTTAACGACGACCAAAAAGAGGGCTTGATGAGCATCGAGATCTTACCTGATAACGTGGCTGCCCGGATTGCCGCAGGCGAAGTAATTGAGCGACCAGCATCCGTAGTAAAAGAGCTGATCGAGAATGCATTGGATGCAAACGCCTCGCGTATTGAGATCGATATCGAAAATGGTGGTACGAAACTCATTCGAGTCACAGATAACGGCATAGGTATATCTCAACGTGAATTACACCTCGCTTTCGAAAGACATGGAACTAGCAAGATTGTTCATGAATCAGATCTCGCAAGTATCAATACGTTTGGTTTTCGGGGTGAAGCATTACCGAGCATTGCCGCCGTGTCCCGAGTCATTTGCACCAGCAGAACACGCGATGTCAAATCAGGTTCATATATTGAAATCAAAAATAGCAAGATTCAAGGTCAGGGCGAACAAGGAGCTCCTTCTGGTACTTCAGTCGCAGTACACGATCTTTTTTCGGATTTCCCTGCGCGACTAAAATTCCTTAAAACGCCAAGAGCCGAAATGACCGCAATTCACAGAACCGTGACCAATCTCGCCCTGTCTGCCCCTAATGTCAGCTTCCGTCTATTAAATGATGACCAGCCGTTGTTCCATTCAGCTGGTAATGGTGACATTAATGACGTATTAATTGAGTACCTCGGTATCAACGTCGCTCAATCATTAGTTGAAATCACCCCACCTAATCCCAAAGACCTGATAAACGTCACCGGGCTCATTAGTCCACCAGAAATCAATCGATCTCGACGTGATAAGCAAGCTTTTTTTATCAACGGAAGATGGATACAAAGCCGCCTACTTTCATATGCATTAGACGAGTTCTACAGAGAAATTTTACCTAAGCGAAAGTACCCTATCGCTGTTCTCAATATCGAGATACCACTAGATGAAATAGATGTGAATGTACACCCGACAAAAGCTGAAGTGAGGTTTCAACACGACGGCATTATTTTTTCTGCACTTAAGCGAGCTCTGACGCGCGCAATAGAAACACCTGTAACGACATTTCCATCACCATTGATACGCGCAATAAATCCCCAAGACCAACCATTAATTGAGTTCTCCAATAAAATCATCCAAGAGGCGTTCCCAACAAGCGGCGTGGTGCGCGCAGACAAGATACAAGAAAACACAATCTTGGAAACCGGAACAATCATGCGTACTATTGGGCAAATTCACACAACTTACATCGTTGCGGAAGGACCAAACGGATTATATTTGATTGATCAGCATGCAGCGCATGAGAGAATCAGATTTGATGAAATTCTAAACAAATCCCAAAACCATGAAACTACCATCCAAGGATTGCTCGATCCCCTTTCTTTAGATCTCAACTCCAGTCAATTTTTGGCATTATCCGAAATCAAAGATGAGATGACATCATTCGGATTTCAATGGGATATTTTTGGTGCACAAACAATACTCTTACGCGCAGTTCCAACAAATCTACGCGATGATGAATTTTCTAAGACATTCCTAGAGATATTGGATGGTTTTGGTGACAAAAAGCTTCTCACAGAACGGGAACAAATCATTGCTGCCTCAGTAGCATGCCACAGTACCATACGTGCTGGCCAAGTATTAACAATGCAAGAAATGGATGCACTCTTACGACAACTTAGTGAAGCGGGTTTTCCACGACTATGTCCTCACGGACGACCAACAACTATGTCGATTACAACAACACAAATTAATAAGGCGTTTGAACGGTAATACAAGAAAAAAGACTCTCAAGACTTTATACTCTAAAGAAACATCTCAAAGCATAAAGGGGTTCGAAAAATGCAGGATTACTGGATGAGCATCCAGGAAAGCATCGCGGCACATCCCATTTGGTTTATCACGTGGACAGTCATACTTCTCGTTACGTTAATTTCAACATGGGCAATGATCCCGGTGGTAACAAAAAAAACATTTTCCTGGATTGAACGTACAGTTCCTGGAGACTATCCATCATTAATACAACCAATCCAATCAAACGAAATTCAACGGCCTGTGATAAAAACACTCCGTTTCATGATTGCTTTGGGAGCTCTGGTAATCGGGGTAATAACCTTTACCGCTGGCATCGGCGATAATCAAGAAGCAATTTGGGCTCTCGCGCGAGAATTTGGATTAGTTATAGTTAACTGGGTTTCGGGTCCCGGCCTTCATTCAGTGATCGTCATATTCCCCGCATACTTGATATATCGCTTTGCCAAACACCTGATACCAATATTTATCAATGACAGAGTACGAAAAGCCTCCGAAGAAGATCTCGAAACCGAAATAGAAAAACACGTCGAAACCCTAACAAGTGTTCTTATGACAGGAACAAGCGTTGCTATACTGACGATCACATTTTTACTTGTCATGGCACAATTAGGCATCAATCTGGCTCCCTTGTTAGCGGCTGCTGGAGTTGTTGGTATCGCGGTTGGGTTTGGTGCGCAAAGTTTAGTCCGCGATATTTTTTCAGGTATTTTTATTATCTTAGAAAACCAATACCGCGTTGGAGATGTCGTGAGCGTGGCTGGCACTGTCGGCCTTGTTGAAGACATTAACTTGCGACGCACAGTCCTCCGTGATATCGACTACATCCAACACTTCATTCCAAATGGCGAGATAAAAACTGCAAGCAACTATACGAAAACCAAGTCGCGGGTTCATATAAATATCAACGTCGCATATAAAGAAGATTTGGACCACGTAATCACTGTTTTGAATAGAGTGGGAAATGAATTGGCAGAAGACCCCGATTGGTCGGACGACATCCTTGACGCCCCACAAGTTCTACGCGTCGACAACTTTGGGGATTCCGGCATCGATATCAAGGTTATTGGAGAAACCGTGCCAATTCGGCAATGGGATGTCATGGGCCAATTTCGTCTCCGCGTCAAAAAAGCTTTCGACGAAGTAGGAATTGAGATACCCTTTCCTCATGTCACCCTGTATTGGGGTGTCGGTGAACCAAATGTTGTCGCGGTGCAACAAGCTGATTCAAATCAATAAACCAGTTATAACCTGAGATAGCAACTGTTCCATACGAGTGATCTCACCAAGAAAACTCAGGAGGGATGGCCGAGCGGATTAAGGCGACGGTCTTGAAAACCGTTGTGCGTTCACGCGTACCGTGGGTTCGAATCCCACTCCCTCCGCCAATTCACACAAATCAATCACTTTTAATTATGTTGCTACGTCTCATCAAAATCTTCCAAATCTAAATCGTTAATGAAATCTTGAAAAGCAGAGAGTCTCCGCATCTCTTCATCTGTAACTTCTTTTTTCTCTAGTCCTGGATTTTCGGGCACAATGACACCCCCAGTTTTTTTGTCGATTAATACTGCAGCTTTATCAAGTACAGAATCATCCACAAAAATCGGGACTTTTGCTCGGACAGCAAGTGCTATAGCGTCACTAGGCCTTGAATCAATATCAATCATGCGACCTGCAACATTCAAAATAATATTCGCGTAAAACGTATCATCACTTAATTTTGAAACATTGATATGATCGATCTTCGCACCAAGATTTGAAATCACATTTTCCAACAAGTCATGCGTCAACGGTCGAGGCACAGATACATCTTGCAACTTTACTGCGATGGAATCTGCCTCCGCTGGACCAATCCATATTGGCAAAAGACGCTCTGCGTTTTTTTCTCGAAGGATGATGACACGCTGGTAATTTGTAATGCTGACACGAATACTATCGATGGTCATCTCGACCATGGCCTGCCTCCTCAAAAACACTCTGCCACTGCTCCATTCTATCGCAACGAGACAAAATCAGTATGAAAGTTTGAGATTCGATGAACAAAGCTTAAAAAACCCTGGTTCACCCGCTAATAAAGACCCCTATTCACACTATCCTAGGGTATATACAAAAGAATGCGCATTGCCTTGATCATGGAAAGATCTACTGAAACGGTTAACAAAGCGTATAATCAACCAATAACTTGACATTTGAGAGGAGTATTGAGGAGCGTGGAACCAACGAAATTCGTTTATATGGATCATGCAGCAACGACCCCTGTCCATCCCGACGCACTAGAGGCTATGTTGCCATACTTTTCACAACTGTATGGGAATCCTTCCAGTCTTTACACACTTGCACAAGACGGTGCTAAAGCCTTAGATGATGCTCGTCAGCGAATCGCAGATGTCTTGGGGTGCCGAGGAAATGAGATAATCTTCACGAGTGGTGGAACAGAATCAGACAACACAGCCCTTCGTGGTGCAGCTTCCGCACTGAAACACACTGGCAATCACATTATCACTCAGACAACTGAACACCATGCAATCCTGCATGCATGCGAAGAATTGGAGAAATCGGGTTTCGATATCACTTACCTAAGCCCTGACAAGACGGGACTAATCACACCAAATCAAGTTGAGCAAGCAATTACTGAGAAAACTATTCTAGTGACTATCATGATGGCGAATAATGAGATCGGAACAGTGCAACCAATCTCGGAAATTGCGGATGTGATTAAAGAGAAGTCCTCCAAACTCAGTCGCAATATTGTTATGCATACAGATGCCGTTCAGGCACCAGGCTTGTTAGACATCAATCTTCGTGAATTACAGGTGGATATGCTAAGCCTGTCTGCCCACAAGTTTTATGGCCCAAAGGGGGTTGGTGTTCTGTATGTCAGAAGACATACGCCTTTCTTGCCACAACAATTGGGAGGAAGCCAAGAACGCAATCGTCGTGGCGGCACCGAAAATGTTCCGGGCGCCGTAGGGACCTCAATCGCTCTAGAAATTGCGTCTAGGGAACGCGAAGCCTCAGTTGAGCACTGTCTTCGATTGCGAAATAAACTAATTGATTCAATGCTTAAAATACCTGGCACCCATTTAAACGGTCATCCTACCGAACGATTAGCAAACAACGTCAACATCTCATTTGATCAGGTTGAAGGAGAATCCATTCTCCTTAATCTTGATTTTTCTGGTATCGCGGCTTCCAGTGGCAGCGCATGTACAGCAGCTTCCCTCGAACCATCCCATGTACTAGTGGGGATTGGCTTACAAGCACAGATGGCACAAGGCAGTCTCCGTCTCACTTTAGGGAGAGGAAACACAGATGAAGAGATCGACTATGTTCTTTCACTAATTCCTAAGATGGTAGAAAGACTCCGTTCAATGGCGCCTCAACCACTACCCTAGGCACAACTGAGGCAACGGCATTCAAGGAAGTGAAAAGGACAAATGCCTAAATATAATGCGATCATCATGGATCATTTCCAAAACCCACAGAATGTGGGTGAATTTGAGGACGCTGATGGAATCGGTCTCGAAGAAAATCCGATTTGTGGAGATAAAACCCAGATTTGGATACGTGTCCATGATGATTTGATCACTGACATTCGATTTAAAACCCAAGGATGCGCAGCCGCGATCGCAACAAGTAGCGTCTGTACGGTGCATGCAAAAGGAATGGCTTTAGAGGAAGCAAAAAGTCTCTCCCCGAACGACGTCGCGAATTGGGCAGGAGGACTCCCTCGAGCAAAAATACATTGTTCGGTACTTGCGGCAGATGCGTTGCGCAGTGCCATTTCTGATTATGAGAAGCACCCTCGTTAAAAGCCCTCACAAACCCTTTGTTTGCGAATCCTGTACACATCAAAATGGAAACCCAACAAAAAAAGAACTCACAGAACGCTTGTTCCGTTTGTATTATAATTCTGTGAAAGGTCCATATATTGTGGTGCGAGATTGCTCATCGTCTTATATTGTAGTTGTAGCAAAGCCTATCTGTAGATATACTGACCAAAATGAAGAATGTCATGAATTGGAACCGAGGTAATCAGAATGAAAATCTCATGCCTACAAGAAAACTTAAATCGCGGTCTATCCATTGTCGGACGAGCGGTAGCGACACGAACCACGCTCCCAATCACTAACAACGTCATGCTAACAACGGAAAACGGACAGCTCAAATTATCCGCAACAAATTTGGAAATAGCAATCACGACATGGGTTGGAGCAGATGTTGAAGAAGAGGGCTCAATCACAGTTCCGGCTCGCCTACTCACAGAATTTGTTGGCTCGTTGCCCCCAGAAAAGACTGACCTTACTATTCTTGAGAACAGACAACTCGAACTTACTTGTGCACGGCAACAGGGAAGAATTAGTGGAAATGAATCTGATGATTTTCCGCCAATACCCAGCATTGGCGATGGAACCACTATAGAAATTGACCCCGATGAATTGCGCTCCGCCATTCAACGTGTCGTTTTCGCGGCCGCCACCGACGAAGCACGACCAGTTCTCACCGGTGTACATACGTCCGTTCAAGACGATACGCTCACACTGGCAGCGGCTGATGGCTTTCGGCTCGGGGTAAACAAACTTAACCTCTCAGATCCCATTAGTGACAATATAGAGGCAATTGTACCCGCTCGATCATACAATGAACTTGTCCGACTACTTGGTGATCAGAAAGAAGCAGTCCAAATCACCTTCAATCCGGAAAGAAGCCAAGTGCTTTTTAAGCTCGAGAGCGTTGAAATGGTCTCCCAGCTCATCCAAGGGCAGTTTCCAAATTTCAATCAATTGATTCCTGAAACCACTGATTCAAAAGCCACGATTGATACAAATAATTTCCTTCAGGCAATGCGAACAGCGTCAATATTCGCACGTGATGGGAACGGAATTGTACGGCTATCAATAGAACCGGGAGAAGATCAAAGCCCGGGCAAAGTAAGCCTTACCGCAAGATCCGAAGAAGTAGGCGAAAATACAGGTGAGATCGATGCCAAGATTGAAGGATCCAGCGCACAAATCGCATTTAATAGCCGTTATCTGACAGATGTTCTCAATGTGATTGGAACGGGGCAAGTTGTCCTAGAAACAACGAATCCATCGAGCCCGGGAGTTATTCGACCGCTTGGCTCAGATACATATACACACGTTGTCATGCCAATGTTCGTACAATGGTAACGAATTTTTCATCTTTTCCAGTGTTCTCGGAAACAACACCGTTTTTAGTGGCCAAAATATCGCACTATTCACAACAAGAGTAAGATGACCGTTGTGTTTTTTGTCAGATATTTTCCGGTTCCAGAAGTCTGGAGAGAATGTTGGACTTTATAACTTTGGCTTTAGCAACGCTGGCAATTGGTATCTGTGTGTGTACCGGCGCGATATTTTTCTTATTTTCTAAGATTAATGGTCTTACAACCAGTAATGCTTCCTCCCTTCAAGAGGGCATATCCAACGAAATAAAAGAAACAGTAAACAACGCCTTTGGTCAATCAATTAAGACTCTAACCGATCTGAATAATGACAAATTTGGAGCAGTAAGAGAAGAAACCAATGCGGATCTTGAAAACAAGAAGAAACTTATAGACATACGGATGGCCGATGTAGCAAAAACGTTGGATGACGTCCAAAAAACCCTGAAACAATATGATACGGATTCCAACTCTCGGCTCACTAAATTAAGCGCGGATATAACTAATGTTAGCCACCAGACGAAAGAGCTTGCGGAGAGTACAACTGACTTGAACAACGTCTTAAACAGTAGCCAGGCGCGAGGTCAATGGGGTGAGAAAATGGCGGAAGACGTCTTGCAGCTTGCCGGGTTCATAGAAGGAATTAACTACAAGAAACAAGAGAGTTCAGATACTCAGATTGGTGATCAAAGGATAAGACCTGACTTTACGTTCACATTACCAGATGGATTGAAATTAAACATGGACGTCAAGTTTCCTTTGGATAACTATGCTAAATATATCTCTGCAGATGCGGATTCCGAAAAAGACCAATTCCAGAAAGCATTTATGCGTGATGTTAATCAACACATCGGAACGATAGCTAACAAGGAATATATAGATCCTGCAGGGGGTACAGTCGATTATGTTTTGATGTTTATCCCAAATGAAGGAGTTTATGAATTCATCTATAAAACTAATGCCAGCATGATAGATACTGCTCTTGGGAAAAAAATCATCGTGTGTTCACCGCTTACAATGTTTGCGATCCTGTCTGTGATAAGGCAATCAATAGATAATTTTCGGCTCTCAAAAAGCTCAGGTGAGATACTCGAGGTATTGGGGGGGGTTGAGAAGCAATGGGCCAATTTTACGAATTCCATGGATAGAACAGAAAAGCAGCTCAAGACATTTACTGGATCTTTCGAAAATCTTAAAACTACCCGGGCCAACCAGCTAGAAAAATCGCTGAGCAAGGTACAGCAGTTGAGGGAATCTAGGTCAGAAGAGACATTACCTGACCCAGTAAAGATGATTGATAATGATTAGCGATAGAATCATTCACCGAATCTAGATCATCGCACCCACTCCAAGCCACAACTCTTATTTTCTATACCCCTATTTTGTATTTGGATAGACGAAGGCATAATAACGACCATAAATTGATTTGATATTAGATCCCATTAGAGAAAGATACCGGTAATAACTTGGAGAGACTCCAGAACCTGATTGGCACCATCCGAAGTCGCAGGCTTCTATTTGACTTAGGACAGGTGGGGGCTGCAACGACTGTGGCTAACGTGCTTCTATACCTTTTTCAACTTGTCGTTGGACGCAGTCTTGGGCCAGAAGATTATAGCCTTTTTAGTGCGCTTTTTGGCATCGTCTATCTAGGGAGCAACTTGGCCAATAGCGTTCAGGTATCAGTTGCAAAACTGGTTTCAGGCGCACTCGCACGCAATGATTCCACCCAAGCGGGAACGATCGTCACCTCCATTCTTATGCAAGTCATCGTCATTGGCGCATTCCTGTTTGGTGCATTTGCTCTTGCCGCATCATCAATCGCATCATACCTACACAGTGACAGTGTTATACCTGTGCTCATTACTGGGCTCGTAATCATATTGTTTCTCTGGGTTCCAGTCACAATGGGAGCATTACAAGGAGCAGAGAGATTCCGCGCTTATGCCGGAGTTCTTCTCACTTTCGCAAGCACTCGGCTCCTCTTCGCAATTGCCGCATTAGCAACGAATCTCGGTACACTAGGTGTGCTTGTTGGAGCTGGAATAGCCAGTTTGGTCACTGCGATCACAGGCCTAGCCTTGGTAAAACCCCCAATCACAATACGAAAAATCACCTACCCAGATCGTGAAAGTTTTTTGAAGGTCCTCCCTGCCGCCGTCATTGGGACAATCGCAATTGGTTTACCTGGAAGTGCTGATTTATTTCTTGTCCGGCATTTTTTTTCGGCCGAACAGGCAGGATTGTATGCTGGAGCATCCATCCTAGGTAAAGTGGTTCTCATTCTCCCAATGGCTGTATCCACTGTACTTCTGCCACGATTTACACATGATCGAACACTCGAAAACACCAGCCTACGCTTGCTTTACCGAGGAGTTCTTCTTACTGCCGTAATATCGGGGGCAACTTGTGTTGGTTTTGTGCTATTGCCAAGGCTTGCGCTTTCGATCCTGTTAGGCCCTGAGTACGCCAGTGCTGATAGTCTCGTACCCCTATATGCCATCACGATGTTTTTGTTTTCACTCTCTGTCGTATTCTTGCACTATAATTTTGCTGCTGGACAAACGACGTATTTCTACTTTATCTTGCTCCCGCACCTAGCTCTTCAAATAATATTGGTATACGCATTTCATCAAACACTAAGTCAGGTTCTTATGATTCTTTTAGCCACACACGTCTCATTATTGATTTGTAGTTATTTATTTACATGGATTCTTGGGTCTCATCAAACCAGTCAAGAGGCAAGGTTATGACATCTCTACCCTTAGTCTCGGTTATCATTCCAGCCTACAATGGAGCATCAACACTCCGTTTAACGCTTGAATCACTTATCCGGCAGGACTACCCAAATATTGAAGCAATTGTCGTTTCTGATGGAAGTCGCGACCATACGGTGGAAATTACCACTGAGTTCCAATCACAGGGCGTAAATGTCATTGATCGCAAAGAAAATCAAGGACTCGGAGCCACGCTGCGGGAGGGAATCGCCAAAACACAGGGCCCAATTGTGATGTTTTTACATCAAGACTGCGAACTTCTATCGTCGTCGTGGATACGACAAGCTGTAACACATCTCGACGATGAAAAGGTAGGATGGGTCACTGGACATTATGAAACCCTAAGTCCAGAGAAAACGCATCTTGTGGATCAGGCATTTGCTCTTCTGCGAGGGGAGTTTCTCCCAACCGAATCATTCCCAGAACCAATTCATCCGGTCGCTTTTAGTGAAGGGAAATGCGACCTAATTCGGCGCGATGCATTGGAAAGTATAGGAGGAATTCCAACATTACTGCGAACATCTGGAGAAGATCAACTTTTGTCGTATACGCTTCGATCACAAGGTTGGATTATCCTGAAAGATACGTCATTAGTGGTTCAACAGCAGTACTTGGAAGGTGCCCCCCTAAAGTTACTCAGAGCAAACCTGAAAAAAGAATTCCTATACGGAAAAACTCAAGCGGTCATAAACCTCAAACACTGGCAAACTATCCTGAATGACCTAACAAAACTATCATTTGCTGCCCGGAAAGGATTCCATCCGACGGTGAAAGCAGGTGCCTTTGCGATCACCGTCATGTCATTAACCTATACTATGATTACTGGCTTGGCCGCAGGCCTCGGACCGTTATTGGGCCTCTGGATAGCGATGTTCATGTATTATCTCTGGAAATGTCACTATTCTGGTATTCGGCTTATATCTCCATTAGCTGGCTTGGTGATTATTTTGGGTTTCGCAAGCTTCGTCCCATACGGTATTGCACTCACTTGGGGTTCAACGCGGTTCCTTTTAATGAAGCTACGTATTTATACTAAACCAATCTAAAAACGAGAGAAGAGGATGAAACGGGATATCCTGCCAAAAGTATGTGTCGCCGTTCTTAATTACAACGGGCTGCAATGGCTTCAAGGTTGTTTAGATAGTTTGGCCAAAACGGCCTATCCAAACTTCGAAGTCCTCATTGCTGACAACAGCAGCACTGACGGATCACAAGAGTTCATCAAATCGCGATATCCATCGATGAAGCTTATGGCATTTGATGAGAATCTTGGGTTTACAGGTGGATACAATCGGATGTTTGCATATTCTGACGCCGATTATTTTGTTTTGCTCAACAATGACACGGTCGTCCCTGAACCAAATTGGATTAACCTTCTCGTCGCAAAAATGGAGGAGGATCCATCAATCGCCGCAGCAACCTGTAAGCTCGTTTACCTCAGTGACCCTGAACGAATAAATTCGATAGGTGGACGAGGCTACTGGTGGACAGGAAGTTTTGATGTTGGCGATGGTGAACTTGACCACGGCCAGTATGATGATGAAAAAACTGATCCATTTTCATTCTCTGGAGCCGCAGCAATGGTCCGTCTTCCACTAATACATCAATTGAACGGATTTGACGAAGAATTGTTTGCTTACCGTGAGGATTTTGATCTCTCGTGGAGATTGAGGCTGCAAGGATATAAGATCGTTTTGGTCCCGGGTGCAAAGATTTTGCATGCAGGTGGAGGATCATTCGGTTCGCTTTCATACCGAAAAATCCATCTGTCATCCCGAAACTGGTTACGACTCATGCTGAAAAATTATGAAGCCTCCACTCTTGCGCGTGGCTTGTTGTTCTATCTCGTATTTGAATTTGTTGTTAGGTTATTCGGAACGATGTGGGTCAAAAAAAATTTGCGATTCGGCTTGATTCCATTCCATAGCATACTGTGGAACATCAAGCATCTAAAAAGCACGTTACGAGAGCGTCAAAAGGTCCAGAAAAATAGGACAATAAGAGATGCAGCAATCCTAGAATCCATGGGGCCAGGTGGATTTGAACCAATCCATCATCTCTTAAAACGAGTAAAAATCTTGAAAAAGAACACTCCTACATAAAATATTACCGTACTTCACAGTCATTAAAATGGCAGTGACAAGACAAATAAAATGATTACAGTCAAAAAACAAATACGGAAACCATCTGCGCAAACAATCATCTTCTATTGCGCATTTTTTCTCGTAGTAGCGATGGGCGTATATCTACGTATGACATCGGTCGGAGGCGCGCCTATTCTAGAGGATGAATACACATCGGCCTTTCAAGCTCTTGGATTTATGAAGACTGGAAAACCAATGTTGCCATCGGGATTCATCCAATGGAGTGAGCCTCTCGTGCTCCCTTATATTGTATCGGTCCTCTGGCAATTAACAGGCGTCGACATCATTACTGCACGTCTTCTCAGTGTCGTGGTGGGAACAGGTTCTATCCTTCTAGCATATTTGATAGGGAAGCAATTGCGTAACACGTCAATAGGACTAGTTTTTGCATTCTTCATTGCTACCAACCAGTGGAGCGTCGCGTCGAGCACATTCTTTCGGTCATATGCACTTGCTGAATTAGCATTTCTTGCAATGTGCTATATCGGAATTCGTTGGATTGACACAAATCGTTCCTGGAAAGGCTTTTTCATTGTCATTGCTATCACACTTAGCTTAATGTTCATTGGACACTATGCGTTAATCGTGGCCTTGCCTAGCGTTCTTTTGTTACCTGTTATATCAAGAATTTCAGACATCATCAGTACACGCATCGACTCACGGCCCCTAAGAAGCGGTACAACAAAAACCTGGGGGCTAATGTTCAATATCCGAATTGATTTGACCATTGTCGAAATCATTCTTTACACACTTTTGGCGACCGCTGGCACTGTTTGGATTATTTCCGAACGAGGACCTCTCGCTGTATCTCTTATTGGCAGTATCACTGGCGAATTTTTCACCGTTCTGCCAAATGACACGACCATTACATTTAAACCAATGTTTGCGCAAGCTTTCTATGATTTATATGGTCCTTTGCTATTACTTCTTATCGGAGTCGGTACAATAATCATGGTGGCAGAAACAGGCCGACGAGGTCTGACGATATTGTTCTATTTCATTATCCCTACGGCATTATTTTCAACATTATTTTCATCGCTAACTATCACAACACTTTTCCCACGCTATGTTTTCCCGTACAATCCCGCTTTGCTACTTGCTCTAGCGTTTACAATCGTACGTTTAAGCGAAGTAATTCTTATACAAATTCGCGCAGTCTCACCCGAACGACTAAGATTTATCCCGCTAAAAGAAAATTGGATACCTGCTTTGATATGCGCAATGGTACTCGCAACATTAAGTAGCAGTCTGCTCTTAAGAGCCAACATTGAACCACCCACCTCTTCGATGGACAAATGGTTCAGAGGACCGGGAGAGCCAGTGACACCCGCGTACAACAAAGTAACGGATTACATACGCACCAATATGTCTCCCAACGATGCGATTCTTGCAACACGCGGATGGCCTTTCCCATTTGAATTACCAAATCTGGAAGGTTTTTGGTTGATGTCGGTACCAGTCGAGCTTTCCGAACTTGGTGATAGTGAAAAAGACCGCTTAACAAATCGATTTACAGGATATACAGCGATAACAAATTTAAGTGCTTTTCTTACCTTATTAGAAGAAAAGGCGAGCGGATGGATTGTGATCCCGTATATGCATAATTCCCCCAATGTAATGACGCAACCCATCTATGACATCATTCATACACGATTAATCCCAATCGCTGCTGCATCAGATACAACAATAAGTCTTTTTAAGTGGAATGCCGACAGTGTCAAGTTGACACCATTTACGCATCAGCCAGAGTTATACGGAAATACACGAACTATCAAAACCAATGGCAACACAGTAACAATGAGATCAAAAGCCGGACCTCTTAACTGGGCAGGAATAAGATACGATTTACAACAGACTCCCCAAATTCAAGATCTGGTTTTTGACGTCCATATAAAACTTGATCAATTGACTGGATCAGAATCTGTCCAGTTCAATTTTATTCTTGAAGAAGACGATGGTGACAGATGGCACGTTCCAGAATATACCTCAGAAGGTTACCTTCCCGTCAGGCCAACAGGAACTTGGCATCGCTTCTCCCTCCGTCTATCTGAATTTGATTTTTGGCCGCAATTCCAAAAACTCCAAGAACCTGGGCGCATCAAATATTTAAAGATAGAGGCTCAAAATGCCGAAAACATCGGTTTCATTGCTCAAATCAAAGTAAATGTAGTAGCCGTTGAACCAATTAGATAAAAGCCATTTAGCTTTCACACACTCCCCTATCCAAGGAGACATTATTCCCAAGAACAAGTACAACACTAATCCACATACTGACGCTTTCGAGCAATGAATAAAAAGCCAATAATCAGGGCAAAAGAAAACCCTGAAATGGAAGCGACCGGAATATATACCTTGGCGTAACGTGGATAAGTTAGATGTGGACTCTCATCTGCCGGTTCGAAAACAGGCATGAACTCCCATAAAGTATCGCTCCTCGGCAAATCGCCAAGAGCCCACCCGTCAATCGTAGAATTTTGGGGGGGGACGAAGCCAATCTGCGTATCAGATATAAGTTCTGTTTTAAAATCAATTGGTGAAATCGAAATATAATCCAGTGCTACCAATGCTTCACGGCTTCTCAAACTCTCTTGCGAATCAGCTACAGAGTAAAATCGTGAAACGCTATGGGTATTCTCATATAAGATAATAGACTCGCCACTATACCTCTCAATAAGATCAGTTTGCTCTGCCAAGAAGATGCGATCATATTCCGATATGTTCGTGCGAAACAACACGATATACTTCACACCCAGTGGGATAACAGAAGCACCAAGATCCTTCTCTTGTGGTGCACTCTTAAGCACGGTGTCCACATAACGAGACATTGGATTCAACACATCTTGAACGCCAATACCAAGACTATCACCCATAATAACGGGAGTTTCAAAAAATCGTCGCGCTGGATTCGCCATTTTTTTCTCTGCATTAGGCAACCACGGATACCACATATAATGTTGCCATGGCAAAACGAGTGTCTGTAATGACCCTGCTCCTTCATGAACAATTGTTCTTGTCTCAATCCACTCTGCCGGATAATCAGTTACCTCTATTTGACGCCCAACTGTTGTGAAAAAATGGAACGAAAATCCCAAAGGAAGAAGAAACACCAGAATTGGGAAGGTGCGGATTACAAAACGGGATAATCGTTGGTTAGCATTGGCATTCCAATTAGATAATTGTTGGTGCAAAGTACCTAGACCTAACCCAGCTAGAAATGCATATGAAAAAGCCAATGCCCCGAGAAATTTTTGAGGCTCACGAAAGCCTCTAACCACTGGAATCTGGTGCCAAAGGTTATTCAATATCTGCGATTCAATCGCAGCAACAAACCCGATAACACCAATGAGTAGAATCGCAACAATGGTACGCCGCCTAATCACACGACCAGAAACATCTACATTAAAAGCATTAAAAACAGCGTGCACGGCAAGAAATAAGATTGGCAAAAAAGAGACGAGATGAATTACGCTATCAGGCCTCTCAACAGTCGGGCTAACACGCCAAAACCCATACAACGTCACCGCATCAAATAAATCGCCCCAAGAAGAAAATCCGCGTGTCGCAAACACTGCTAATTGATCCTGGTCAATTTCATCGAGTATGTTTGTGGGTGCAGTGATAGTTGGGAAAATCCAGTACAAATTGATGAGTAAGAAAAAACAAGCCGCCAACGAAATAGGCACTATCAAAGAGCGGAGATGAGAAAAAAACGTATCTTTTTTTATGATCCAAATGATGAAAGAAACCGAATACATTGCAAAAAGAATCACAAGTTGATGCATCGAAAACATTGCCACCAAAGTTGTAGTTAAAGCGACAAAAAGCGCACTGCGCATGTCTCTTTTATATAGAAGATTAAGAAACGCCCCCATCGCAAATGGTGTAAGGGCATATGCGGACAAAAGACTCCAATGGCCAGCTATGAATCTTTCATACGTATAAGGATTAGCAACGTAAATAATTCCAGCTAAATATTTTCCAGCTAAAGACGTCGGAACGATCCGATATGCACCCAAACCTCCAACAGCAAAAGTAGCGCAAAGAAAAAATCGCTCAATCAACCAAAGAGGAACAATCCCTTTCAAGATTGCTACAGAAACATAAAGGGGCGTACCAGCTGTAATCCACCTTTCATCAACACCATAATAGGTCATTGGATCGCGATAATAGGCGTAAGTTGAATCCAACGTAATCAGCAATCCCGGAGACAAGACATCGCGCAAAATGAACAAGCTAAGTAGCGAGAATACCATTACTGGCGCAAGGATCCTTAGAGATTTCGCTGTATAGGTGGGCATCGAATCTAACCTCATTAGATTACCCTAATTGTGGCTTGCATAAGCCAATATGAAGCCACTCAGGTTTCTCTCATTACAGCCGGCTAACCAGACAAGCTTTTCCTCGACTAATCCCAGAATCTTTGGGAGAAAAAACCACTCGATAGTCTCGGTCAAAAACCAGCAATCATGGACACTCTAACATAAAAAAATTCAGCTATAGACACCGTCAGTAGTTGCCTAATTACTCGATGTGTTAAACGTGATGCACTAGACGCAACCTATTCCCCCCAACAGATCTGGTCTGCTACTATGCGCCTAATAGAAATTGCATTGACTTAGCTTCGGAATATTTTCAAGTGAGGAGCAACTAATGAAAGGATTGGTTTTAGCTGGAGGAAAGGGCACACGATTGCGTCCTCTCACTCATACAATGCCGAAACAGCTGATCCCGGTAGCAAACAAACCGATACTTGATTATGTAATGGATCACATGCGCCAGGCCCACATCACCAGTATTGGTATCGTCGTTTCACCTGGCACTGGACATTATATAAAGGAAGCCCTTGATAATACATGCGCAGACTTAGATATAACTTACATCCTTCAAGAGAAGCCATTGGGCTTAGCTCACGCAGTCCAAGTGTCTCACGAATTTCTTGGAGATGATCCGTTTTTGATGTTCCTTGGAGACAATCTAATAAAACATGGAATCAAAGAGTGTATTGAGTTGTTTAACACCTCTAAATCAGATGCAGTAATAATGTTGAAAGAGGTTGAAGACGCCCGTATGTTTGGAGTGGCGGACATAGACGAAACTGGAAATATCAAACAACTGGTTGAAAAGCCACCTGATCCACCCAGCAATCTTGCAGTAGTCGGTGTTTACGTATTCTCCCCAATGATTCATCAGGCGATTGCGAAAATACAACCATCACAGCGAGGAGAGCTCGAAATAACGGATGCAATACAAAAGATGATGACCATGGGATACTCCGTAAGAAGTTTCCAACTAAATGGTTGGTGGTTGGATACAGGAAAGAAAAGTGACTTGCTAGAAGCGAATCGCGTAATTTTAGATGAATTATCTACAAGTAAGATTGAGGGAACGATCGACACAAAAAGTACGATCAAAGGAAATGTTTATATTGAAGCGGGAGCCACAATTCACCGTACAGACATTCAGGGGCCAGCAATAATTGGGAGCAAAACCGTAGTTGAAGACACGAATATTGGACCCTACACAAGTGTCGGGAATTCTTGTTCAATCAAGCATTCCGAGATATTGAATAGTGTTGTGTTAAACGACGTGCTGATACACAATATTTCTCCAATGCAAGACAGCATCATAGGAAACAATGCTACTATCCGCCAAAAAACCAGTACCCATGAATCAATAGAATTCATGGTTGGGGATAACACTGAGGTCGATTTGTAATGCCCTTTTCATTCCAAGAAACCGAGTTACCCGAGGTCAAACTCGTTTCCTCTAAGGCCTTTCCAGACAGCAGGGGATTTTTTGCTGAAATGTATAAGGCATCCGAATTTAATATAAACGGGATTCGTGACGTTTTTGTTCAAGAAAACCACTCGCATTCGATAAAGGGAACAATTCGAGGATTGCATTATCAAAACCAACCAATGGCTCAAGGAAAACTTGTAAGTGTCATTCATGGAGAGGTATACGATGTCGCGGTAGATATTCGGAAAGGCTCACCAAGATACGGTAAATGGATCGGCGAATTATTATCAGAAAAGAATCACAATATGTTATGGATTCCAATCGGTTTCGCACATGGTTTTTGTGTTGTGAGCGAAACCGCCGATCTTGTATATAAAATATCTGGATCCGAATATGCTCCTGAATATGAAAGTGGCATCATATGGAACGATCCAGAAATTAACATTCAATGGCCAGTAGAAACCCCTGTTTTGTCAGAAAAGGACCTACAATTACCCTCTCTCACCAACAGCCACAATAATTTTTCTTTTGAATCGATTCAACAATGACGACTATATTAGTCACAGGTGGATGTGGATTTATTGCGAGCCATTTCATTCGCCTAATACTTAGTCAAACAAATTGGCGAGTAATCAACCTCGACGCAATTACGTATGCCGGTAACATGGAAAACCTCGAAGATGTTCTATCTAACCCCAACCATGTTTTTTACAGAGGAGATATAACGGATTCAAAATACGTAAGCACAATATTTGAAACAGAAAAGCCGTCATCAGTCGTAAACTTTGCAGCCGAGTCTCACGTTGATCGCAGTATCATAGATTCATCACCATTCCTAAAAACAAATATTTTGGGAACGCATGTCCTTCTTGAAGTAGCACGTCAAAAACAAACATCGCGATTCCTTCAGGTCTCGACCGACGAAGTGTATGGGGATGCTGAAGGAAAGGCCCCCCGACGCGAAGATGATTTGCTTAAACCAAGCAGCCCATATGCCAGTAGCAAAGCATCCGCAGATCTCTTATGTTTGTCGTACCACAGAACCTATGGAATGCCCATCATTATTGTACGAAGCGCAAATAATTACGGACCGTTCCAGTTTCCTGAAAAATTAATCCCACTTATGATTCGAAAAGCCCTCACCAATTCCTCTTTACCAGTTTATGGGGACGGGTTGCAGCAAAGAGATTGGCTTTACGTCAAAGATAACGTGTCTGCCATCTTGAGCGCCTTACAATCTGGACACATTGGCTCTATCTACAATATAGGAACAGGCATCGACAGAACCAATCTGGACGTGATAAACACAATATGTGACCTTCTCGCCGAAGAGCAAGGAGAAGATACAGAGAAGTTTCGTTCCTTGATCGAGTTCACTGCAGATCGTCCTGGTCATGATAGGCGATATGCACTCGACACAGAACGCATTAAAACTGAGCTTGGCTGGTCTGCTCAAGTTTCTTTTGACGTTGGCTTAAAAGATACAATTCGATGGTACTTGAACAACCAATCTTGGATTGAAAGCGTAACATCAGGCAAGTACACAACCTATTATGAAGACGTATACGCGGGACTAAAACAGGACTCCTAAAATGAACATCGCGGTAATCGGTAGCGGAGGGCAGCTTGGTTCTGACCTCGTCAAGCTAATCAACCAATCCAATACTGACAAAGTTTACCCTTTTACACATCAAGATTTAGATTGCACCAATCTTGATGCGGTCCAGACAGTATTCCAAAACCTTTGGCCAAATCTCGACGCGGTAATAAATTGTGCAGCTTATGTACGAGTTGATGATGCGGAAGATAATCCTGAAGATGCATTCCTCGTCAACGCAATCGGTGCAAAAAACATAGCTGACGCATGCGGTACTCTTGATATTGAATGCGTCTACATCAGTACCGATTATGTATTTGATGGGACTAAAACCACACCTTATCGCGAAGACGATGAACCCCAACCTTTAAGTACTTACGGAGCGTCTAAATTATCCGGTGAGGCACTAACTCGTATAGGTTGTGAGAAGCACTACATTGTTAGATGTTCAGGGTTATTTGGTATAGCTGGTGCGTCAGGGAAGGGCGGAAATTTCATTACAACAATGCTTCGTTTAGCTAGCGAAGGCCAAGAGATACGGGTCGTAGCAGACCAACTTTTCTCTCCAACATCAACTTCTGACCTCGCGAAAAAGATCTTGTGGCTGATAACCACTCGGCAATATGGAATCTCTAACATCACATCGCAAGGAGAGTGCACTTGGCACGAACTTGCATCGTTTGTTTTTGAACTCACTGGTACCCAAAAAAAGGTGCTTCCAATTTCAACCAATGAATACGGTGCCAAAGCTAAAAGGCCGTTATACTCTGTTCTTGGACACGAAGGACTGCAGAAATTAAATGCAGATGATTTACCACATTGGCATGATGCCGTACATGAATACTTGCGGCTGCGAGGAGATATCCGTTGAGATTCCTCGTGTGACATTGAACAAATATTAGCCACCAAGATGAGTTACAATGTCGCCAACGTTGAGATAATAGTATTCGGAGTTACATGATGCAGGACGTCTTTAAAAGCGCAGCCCAGCTAACGGAAGCGAATGAAACGTTTGCACTATGCACCGTTGTCGGTACAAAAGGATCAACCCCGCAAAAGCCAGGAGCAATGCTCCTCGTCAAAAGTGACGGGACCGGAGTGGGAACCTTAGGCGGTGGATGTGTAGAGGCCGATGTTTGGGCCGAAGCAAAGTCCCTTCTCAGCAGCGTATCAGGAGCGACTGTAGGTGACTTTGAATTAAATGATGAAATCGCCGCCGAATCGGGTATGGTCTGTGGAGGGACCATGTCCATCATGGTGGATCCACTCCGTGCATCAGATAACAACTCTTCATGGATTGATTACGTCTTGAACTCATACTCAGGCGGAAAAAGCATCGCGATAGGCACAATAGCTGGACCTGAAGACCACCCCAAACTTGGAACAAAGGTCGTAGTTCATGAGAACGGATCATACGAAGGTGACCTCGGAGGGGAAAAACTTAATGACGAAGTGGTAAAACTAGCGAGTGAGTTGCTCACGCACGGCGGAACCCGCACACTTCAGCACGGTGATTCAAGTATATTTATACAAGGTTTTGTTTCGCCCCCTCATCTTGTTCTGTGTGGCGGAGGGCATATATCTCATGCAATCGCACCGCTAGCGAAAAAATTGGGATATATCGTTAGTGTCATCGATGACCGTTTAGAATTTGCAAATCATGAACGCTTCCCATCTGTAGACAATATTGTAGTCGGTGATTTTGAGGATGGATTCGATCAGCTAACGATCACTCCCAACACTTTTGTTGTTATCGCGACACGGGGTCATAACCTAGACGATGCAGCAACTTTATCAGCATCACGAACAGCAGCGGATTACATCGGACTCGTTGGCAGTATCCGAAAATCAATCCTGATTTTTGAGGAACTGCTTGCCGAAGGTGTATCGTACGACCGCGTCGCTTCAATTCGCGCTCCAATCGGGTTAGATATTGGCGCCCGAACACCTGATGAAATTGCTCTCAGTATTATTGCCGAAATCCAACAAGTGCGTCTCGGTGGTGAGGGTCGACCTCTCAAAATGGCTGAAAAACATGTTCAGAAAGCTGCCGAGAAAGCAACACGACGACTTTCCATTTAATTCCAAATCAGGCGTCACCGATATCGGATGCCACACTCAATCGTATTTCCATGTATTTGTGTTCCATACATATAGGTTCTCGTCTATACTGAAACCCTATCAGAGTTACATTTCCGGAATTGAAAAGGAGTCGTAATGTCCGAATCAGCGCTTGCCCATTATTTACAAAACACAGCAGTTGTTCCAGATCCAGGATTCATCGCCTATCTTGCAAACTTAGATCAGATAAACAAAGTGTCTCCGGAAGTAGTAAACGCAATTATTGCGGAAATCAAGGATCAGCGAAGCCATTTGAAAATGATAGCGAGCGAAAACTATTCATCCCTAGCTGTACAACTTGCGCAAGCAAACCTTTTTACTGATAAATATGCAGAGGGATACCCTGAACATCGCTTTTACGCGGGTTGCGAAAATGTTGATTTGATTGAAGGGCGTGCTGTAGACCTTGCTAAGAATTTATTTGATGCGGAACACGCATATGTTCAGCCTCATTCTGGGGCAGATGCCAATCTGGTAGCTTTCTGGGCAATACTTGCGACACGCATACAGAATCCATACATGGAAAATATGGATGCTTCCACTCTATCTGCATTATCTGACGAAGAGTGGGCAAATTTGAGGAAAGAATTTGGTAACCAACGACTTTTAGGTATGAATTACTACTCAGGAGGACATCTCACGCATGGTTATAGAGAAAATGTTTCGTCACGCATGTTTGAAGCAGAATCCTATGATGTAGATCCCGAAACAAACCTTATCGATTATGACAAAATACACGAGCATGCCAAACGATTTAAACCACTCATATTGTTGGCGGGCTATAGTGCTTATCCACGCAAATTGAATTTCAAGATTTTCAGAGAGATCGCCGATGATGTGGGCTCTGTTCTAATG
Organism: SAR202 cluster bacterium; assembly: GCA_009392005.1. Classification (GTDB taxonomy): domain Bacteria; phylum Chloroflexota; class Dehalococcoidia; order UBA6926; family VFHL01; genus VFHL01. Next base: position 25,091 of record VFHL01000001.1, on the reverse strand, counting down.
GTCGACATGGCTCATTTCGCAGGCCTTGTTGCTGGTAAAGTTTTCACAGGTGAATACAATCCAGTTGAACATGCCCACGTGGTCACAACTACCACACATAAAACATTACGCGGGCCTAGAGGAGGGATGGTTCTATGCACCGAGGAATTTGCCGAACAAGTGAATAAAGGATGCCCCCTTGTTTTAGGTGGACCGCTCCCTCACGTCATGGCTGCAAAAGCCGTTGCGTTTGAAGAAGACAGTAAGCCAGAATTTCAAGAATATGCGGCAAAAATTGTTGAGAATTCATCCGCTCTTGCCAAGAATTGTTTAGAAGAAGGATTGTCTGTTCTCACTGAAGGCACCGATAATCATCTACTTCTTATCGATGTAACCTCAAATGGAATTAATGGTCGGCAAGCAGAATCTGCTCTGCGCGAAGCGCATATCACTCTCAACCGGAATGCCCTGCCATTTGACTCTAATGGGCCTTGGTACACGAGTGGGTTACGAATTGGCACTCCCGCCCTCACGACCCTTGGCATGGGTTCAGCAGAAATGCGTGAAATAGCTTCAATAATGAAATCTGTCCTTGCAAACACTAAGGCTGCAGAAATTAAATCAGGTCGCCAAGCAGGGAACTTGAGTCAAGCGCGATATCTTCTTGAGCCCAACGCTTTAGATGACGCCCAGTCACGAGTAAACCATCTTCTTGCAAAGCACGTCTTGTATGAGGAAATAGATTTGGAATATCTTCAGCAAGCATTTCTATAAATGCCTTTCCTCGGTACGCAAGACACTTAATCTACTGAACGGGATGTTTGCTTACTCCGCCTTTTAGCGGCATGGACAAAATCCGTTCAACCGCTCCTGCCAATGTCTCCACACGTTCAACGTTAGGCGGCAATGAATCGACATTCCTGTTCCATGGTTGGTCACGCAACAACAAAATTTTGTCTTTGATATGGCCGGCTCTCGTAATAATTCGCGGAGAATCGTCTACGAGAATGTCGATTGGGAACATTAGCTTATCAATTGTTCCCGAAGTGAATATTAAATCATCATATGGAATTCTATGTAAATCCAGCCACAAACAAACAAACGGAAAACTTTCTCGCGTTCTCTGAGTAACGATGGAAACATGATGCCCTCGTCGCATCAGTTGAGTGAGTGAATTGGCAACAGTTGGCTCCTCAATCGGCATATTCTCAAAATCTTGCCAAGCCTGACCCATCAAACGAACAAAATGCCATACTGAAAGACCCGTAGTGTCAGACACATAATCCCAATGTGTAATTTCATCTTTTTCAATGTGCGTGCCTGTGTATCGCTCCACAAGCGGTAATGTCGCAGCATTTGCATCTGCCAAAACACCATCAACATCAATCCCAATATTCATGAACACCCTTATCGCTCAGCAATTTACAACGAATAATTTCTTTCCCTATCATCAACGACATATCGCATAAACGCCATTTTCATAATCGATATATGGTTTTTAATCTTCACCTTTGGGAACCTGGTTAAACGTGAATCGCATTACCATAGGTACCTAAAGCTGCATCCATCAAACCTTCTGACAGTGTGGGATGGGGGTGTATAGAACTTCCGAGGTCAAGCGCCGTTGCCCCTAATTTGATAGCTAAAGATATTTCTCCAATTAATTCACTGCAATCCGGACCAATCATATGCGCCCCCAAAATCTTTTCATTCTCAGCATCAGATAAAATCTTAATGAAACCATCATATTCAGCCATCGCAATAGCTTTCCCACTCGCCCTATACGGAAACTGCCCGACATTCACGTTAATACCTCTATTTTTTGCCTCAGATTCAGTTACTCCAATACTTGCAATCTGTGGTCGGCTATATACAGCCCGCGGTATATTTTCGTACTCCAACTGTGTTGGATCCATACCAGCAATATGTTCCGCCGCCAATATACCTTGCGCCTCAGCAACGTGCGCAAGCAATGGGGGGCCTGTAACATCGCCTACTGCATACACACCCGAACCTGTCGTTTGCATATTTCCGTTTACTTTTATCCATCGATCCTGAACATCTACTCCAACATCATCTAAGCCAAGAGAATCAGTCTGACCAGCAAAGCCCACCGCGACAAGTATTTTGTCCGCTTCTATAACCCGAGAACTAGAACCAGTTATAACCTCGACCGATACCGCGCCGTTATCGCCTTGTTCAAAACCATGTACTTGAGCATCAGTCATCACATTAATACCGTCCTTCTCAAAAGACCTCCGTAACGCAGATGCTATTTCTCCGTCCTCATTCGGCAGTAATTGTTCCAGCATTTCCACAATCGTCACTTCACTCCCATATGAAGAAAAATATGTCGCAAACTCTACACCAATTGGGCCACCACCGATGATCATGATCTTTTGGGGAAGTTTCTTTAGCTCTAAAGCCTCACGGCTTGAGATGATCGCATCGTGATCCATAGGAAAATCATTTAACAAAAGATTTTTGGCGCCTGTCGCCAAAATAATCGCATTAGCTTTAATATTTTCGGTCAATGAATCCACAGAAATCTCATCCTTCTTCACTAGACGTGCCATTCCATGAAATACCTCAATGCCGTTTTTCTCCATCAAAAATTCAACGCCTTTAACAAGGCGGGAAACAACTCGGCGGCTGCGTTGCACTCCAGCGCCCAAATCCACACTCATCCCATTAACGTTAATCCCAAATTCCTTTGATTTGCCTATCATTGAAACCACTTGCGCATTGCGCAGCAATGCTTTACTAGGCACGCACCCCCAATTCAGGCACAAGCCACCAAGCTGCGTAGATTCTATTAATCCGGTTTTCATGCCAAGTTGAGCTGCTCGTATGGCTGCTGCATACCCACCTGGACCACCACCGATTACCGCCACATCCAATACAGGCATAATATTTCCTTTAACTTCGAATCCACCTAATACTTTATTCAGCATACGCTCATCCGAATGCTCTAGAAACAGAGCATAAAGATTATGTTCAAAAAATCTACATACAGTACAGTACATCATAGAAGTGATTTCTTGACAGTGAATTTGCGCCTACAGTAGACTTAGCAGTCGGTATACATACGTCCAAAGATATCGAGGAGTGTAGCAGTAGAAGGGCAACCTACTAGCAATTGGAGGATGAGAATGGCTACCAAGAAAGAACAGTGGACAGAGAAGGTATGGAAGCCTTCTGTAGAGCGGTTCGCAGAACGTCGCGAAACTTTTCAAACCACATCTGAAATAAAAATTGATCCTGTATACACACCAGAAGACTTGAACGCCGTGGATTATGATCAAGAAATTGGTATGCCAGGAGAGTTTCCATTTACACGCGGTGTACAACCGAACATGTACCGAGGACGATTATGGACTATGCGTCAATATTCTGGGTTTGCATCAGCAGAAGAATCCAATCGTCGCTATCGATACCTGATGGAACAGGGACAAACAGGCTTATCAATCGCCTTCGACCTGCCTACCCAAACAGGGTACGATTCTGACCATGAACTGGCACTTGGTGAGGTAGGTAAGGCCGGAGTCCCAATTTCCAGTCTCGCAGATATGGAAATTGTCATGGAAGGTATCCCTTTGGACAAAGTGAGCACATCCATGACTATCAACTCAACTGCCTCACTCCTTCTTTGCTACTACATCGCGACCGCTAAGAAACAGGGCGTGGACCCAAAAATCCTAGCTGGGACCGTACAGAACGATATTCTCAAAGAATATATCGCACGTGGCACACAGATCTATCCACCTCAACCATCGATGAGATTAGTAACAGATTTATTTGAATACTGTGCCGAAGAAACACCCAGATGGAATACGATTAGTATTAGTGGTTACCATATGAGAGAAGCGGGTTGCACAGCAGCGCAGGAACTCGGTTTCACACTAGCTGACGGAATTTCCTATGTAGAGGCGGCAATCAAGGCAGGACTTGACGTTGACTCTTTTGGGCCACAATTATCTTTCTTTTTTGTAGCCCAAAGTAACCTGCTTGAAGAAGTCGCAAAATATAGAGCAGCTCGCCGCTTGTGGGCAAAGATTATGAAGGATCGTTTCGGTGCAAAAAATCCGCGATCGATGATGGTTCGTTTCCATACGCAAACGGCTGGTGTATCACTAACAGCGCAACAGATCGATAACAATGTCGTCCGATCAACCTTGCAAGCGTTGGCAGCAGTCTTAGGTGGAACACAATCATTACATACAAATTCACGAGATGAAGCTCTCGCTTTACCAACCGAAGATGCAGTGAAGCTGTCTCTCCGAACCCAGCAAGTACTTGCATACGAGGCAGGTATCACTGACACCGTTGACCCGCTAGCTGGCTCGTACTATGTTGAAAAGTTAACAAGTGAATTAGAGGAAGCGGCAACAAAGTACATTGAAGAGATCGACAAACGCAAAGGCGCAGTGGTAGCTATCGAAGAGGGCTACCAACAACAAGAAATCGCTGATTCAGCCTATCGTTTCCAAATGGAAGTCGAATCGAAAGATCGGATTGTGGTGGGGGTGAATGATTTCGTAGAAGAAGAAGACACACATATCGGCATCTTCCGCATTGATCCAGAAGAAACACGCCGCCATATCGCACGCCTCGAAAAAGTTCGTGCAGACAGAGATGATGAGAGGGTCGCGACTGCTTTACGAAATCTCGAAGCTATAGCGCGGGGCACGGGCAATCCTGTTCCCGCCATTTTGGAGTGTGTAGAGGCATATGCGACAACCGGAGAAATTTGTGACGTATTCCGCGAAGTTTTTGGTACATACGATCCTGCAACTGCTCTTTAAGGAGGAATCTTAATTATGGCTATCACAGCAATAGATCACATTGGCGTCGCGGTCAAAAGCATGGACCAAGCGGCAGCACAATTTGAAAATCTTCTTGGATTGACTATATCAGCTCAAGAGGAAGTAGAAGACCAACAGTTAATCGCTGCCCTTGTTCCAACCGATACAACACGATTTGAACTGATGCAACCAACGGATCCTGAAAGCGTTGTTGGACGTTTTCTTGAACGCAGCGGTGAAGGCATCCATCACATATGTTTTGAAGTCGATGATATACAACGGGAAATCGATGAGTTGAAAGCGCGAGAAGTTCAACTGGTGCAAGGTGCTCCACGAGAAGGATTTGTTGGTCAAGTTGAATTCATTCACCCGAGAGCAGCAGGCGGCGTTCTAGTCGAGATCGCACAGATAGAACTGCGATCGCCAACCTCTTGTGGCCTCAGCTTGCATCACGCAACTGTAGCGACAGAAGACAGTGAAGGGGTATCCAATTTATGGAAAAAAAACCTGGCCGTTATTGACCACACTCGGACAGATGCCAACACAGACGCTTCTCTTGTAGCAGGCACCCAATCACACTTAGTCGATGGTCAGGCCGGACAAGGCGATTCGCTCGTTGAATTCCGCCAATCGGTTGATACCTCAAGCTCGATAGCCAAATTTATTGAGAATGGTGGCCGGGGTGTATATTCGCTAACATTGGCTGCACAGGACCTTTCAAGTGTTCCATTCCACCAGAAAACTGGTAAAACTATTATCACACCAGATGAATTGGTAGGTTTACGAATTGTTCTCCAATGAAATTTGCACTTAAATAAATAGAACACAACAAAATCATCACTCGCGAGTAGAAAGCGGTGAGGAGAAACAAAATGACATCAAGCACGGATATAAAACGCATCATGGTGGCAAAACCTGGCCTCGATGGCCATGATCGTGGAGCAAAAGTCGTAGCACGAGCTTTACGAGATGCTGGGTTCGAGGTGATTTATACAGGCATTCGGCAAACACCAGAGATGATCGTACAGGCGGCAATTCAAGAAGACGTTGATGCGATCGGTCTGAGTATCCTTTCAGGAGCGCACTTGGATCTGTTCCCACTTGTCATTGACGGACTCAACGAAAATGATATGGGACACATCCCTATTTTCTGCGGAGGAATCATCCCTAAAGAAGATTATCAGGCTTTATATGATATCGGTGTAAAGGGCGTTTTTGGACCTGGAACCACACTGCAAACAATCATTGATTTCATAAACGAGCTGCCAGCCAAAGAATAGATCTGCAACTTAATATTCTGGAAAAACATTCACTGAACTCGTTACCACCCTTGGTTGCTACGTTGGTCCGAAAAGCATTCTCAGTATTATCAATTAACCTTCGTAATGGAAACACTTTAGCGTGTCTTCCCGATGTCACCTCATTTCCCATAGTACTAATTAAAGAAAATTAGTGTGGTGAAATGTCAGAAATCTTTATATTTCTTTGACATTTTAATGTTACGCTCCATTCAAATTGGTACATTTCCCAAAATGGGCCAGAACGTGAAGTGAATCTTAGGAAAAATGTCATTGAGAAATATAATATTTTTACCAGCAACGGTTAACAAAGGCAGATTATCAAATTGGATAATCATTTGCGGTCTTATCTTTTTACTCTTAAGTTGCACGCCCTCGCAACAAATTAAACCTCCGACAGTAGTTACAACAAATCTCGATAAACACAGCCCCACCGTGACACAACCTGTAAGCACACCTGAAGCAGCAGACAAGACAAAGAATGAAAATCATCAAAGCGCGAATTCACCATCGTCCGTCAACGTCATTAAATCAATTGAACAATCATTTTCAAGCATTTACGAAGATACAAAGCAATCTGTTGTCAACATTCAAATAGCAACGCGCACACAAGCCCAATTTGAAGCAAGGGGTTCTGGATCTGGTTTTGTTTGGGACAAATTAGGGCATATCGTAACCAATAATCACGTGATAAAAGACGCTGACATAATCACTATTACATTCTTTGACGGAACCTCTACAACGGGAACAGTGATTGGTTCTGATCCCGATAGTGATCTCGCTGTTTTAAAGATCAATGTAATACAAGACGAAATCTTGAAACCCCTAACAATAGCCAATTCGAATGAGGTCTTCGTCGGGCAGCTCACAATTGCTCTCGGGAATCCATTTGGATTCCAAGGAACTATGACGACTGGAATAGTGAGTGCGGTAGGTCGCCTTTTATCGGCTGACTTGACTGAAGACCGCGGTTACAGTATTCCTGATGTAATTCAAACAGACGCAGCGATTAACCCCGGAAACTCAGGAGGGGTTTTGCTCAACAGTGATGCTCAACTAATCGGAGTACCAACAGCAATCATCTCACGATCACAGTCCTCATCCGGTGTCGGATTCGCTATCCCATCAAATGTTGTCGCCAAAGTAATACCACAATTAATCATTAAGGGCGAATACGAGCATCCTTGGCTTGGAGTCACCATCCGATCTCTAACAACTGGTATCGCAACCGCTATGCAACTAAACCCAGATCAACGTGGAATCTTAGTATCACAAGTACAAAGAGGAAGCCCAGCTGACCTCGCAGGCCTCCTGGGAAGCACAAAAACTGTAGAGGTCGATGGCAGGCCACAAAATATAGGTGGAGATGTTATTTTCGGCATCAACGGGGAAACGACCCGTGACACAAGCGATTTGATTTCTTACCTATTTCAATCAGCTGCAGTTGGGCAAACTATTGTACTGAATGTATTGCGAGATGAAACAATCATATCTCTTGACGTTACATTAGCGGGCAGGCCACAAAGATCATCAAATGTCACGAACGATGTGATCGATGATACTGCCTGGATTGGTATCAGTGGTTTGACACTCACCCCGAAAGTCGCTGAAGCGAATAGTCTAGGAGAAGATCAAACTGGCATCCTCATTGTTAATGTATTTGGCAGTAGCCCGGCCGAAAAAGGAGGCCTGCTTGGATCTACGAGATCCGAAACTGTTTCTGGACAAATTATTCCAACAGGTGGCGATGTTATAACACGGCTAGAGAATAAACCGGTTACAAATATGGAATCATTACAAGAAGCATTGGCGAAATATCGACCAAGTGACAAAGTACAGATCGCAATCATTCGTAATGGGAAAGAGATAACAATGGATCTGATCCTTGAGCGCCGACCTTAGAATCCGTCAACAGTCGACAAAGAGCTTGGTTAGCACACCCTAAACTATAACCCTAAGATTTTCCTCACCACCCAAAATCTGAAGATCCCTGAACGAAGTTCCCCGCTCATGGCCTTGTACACAATGAAATGGTGTGGCAGGATAAAATAGAATACATAACAAGAGGTTTGAGCAATGTATAACATCGATCTATCCGATAAAACAGCCCTTGTCTTTGGCGTCGCAAACCAAAGGAGTATCGCTCATCATATCGCGCGGTTTTTGCACCAAGCAGGCGCCAATATTGTCCTTGCTTATCAGAACGATCGCGTGCGCAACAATGTTGAGAAAGCTGCATCCGAACTTGGCGATGCAACCCTAGTGGAATGCGATGTAAGTGACGACACAAACGTCGAGAAAGCATTTGCTGAGATCAAGCAAAAAGCAAAAACAATAGACGTGGTCATACACAGTATCGCGTTCGCGAATCGAGAAGACCTTGGAGGAGATTTTGCAGAAACACCGAGAGAAGGGTTTCGGCTCGCACTAGACATCAGCGCGTATTCACTAATCCCAATTACTAAATATGCCAAACCGTTAATGCAAGATGGTGGAAGTATCATGACAATGACATTTCAGGCATCAGAACGTGTGTTCCCGGGTTATAATGTCATGGGAACAGCAAAAGCTGCACTAGAGCATGAAGTACGTCAACTCGCATTCGAACTTGGCCCTGAAAATATTCGTGTCAATGCTTTGTCTGCAGGACCACTTGATACTCTTTCTTCCCGTGTGATCAGTGGCTATATAGATATGAAAACAGCGCACCGAGAAAAATCGCCACTGCAACGCAATATTACACACGAAGAAGTAGCTAAAACGGCATTATATCTAGCTAGTGACCTGTCGAGCGGCGTCACAGGAGAAATTCTGCATGTCGACACCGGTTATCATATAATCGGTTTCTAGGAGACCCACATAGTGCGAAAACCAATTCATCTCATACAACCTTCAGCGTAGCTCTAGAAACAATCGCAATACTGTTCAGTAATAACCGTCACAGCTGCCGCAAACCGGTCTTGTATTCCGCTACAGATCTCAGATAACTTGCAGCAAGGCCAGTTGCCATTTTTCGGTGATTTTCTTTAACTTCTCCACGAGGCCGGGCTGGACTACCTACCATAAGAGTGTTCGGCGGAACTTTTGTACCAGGTACAACCACTGAGCCCGCAGCGATAAATGCTCCATCACCAACCTCAACTCCGTCAAATACTAAAGCAGCGTTCCCAACTAATACCCCGTTACCTACCCGTGACGCGTGAACAAGAGCCAAGTGGGCAATAACGCAATCACTACCAATTATAGTTGTCCCGTGCATAACCGCGTTATCTTGAATGTTGGTACGTGGTCCAATAGATATCATGCCCCCACTTCCCTGACCATCACCTCGTAAAACTACCCCGTACCAAACGCTCACATCTTCGGCTAACTCAACGTTGCCTATAATAGAAGCTGATTCTGCGACCCAGGCGGTCGGATCAATTTTTGGTACTCGTTCTCCTAACTCGTAAATCATATTATTGCTCCAATCTTTGACTATTTTACCTCTACCAGAACGTCTGGTATGCTGCGATCACGATTTCAATGCAACATAACATCCTTAATGCACACAAATAAACTGTTCCACCCATTAAGTACTTTAAAAGAGCGCAACTTCCGCCTTGTATGGCTTTCTACAATTTTAGCTGGATCAGGCCAACAGATGGAAGTCATAGTACTCGCCTGGTTTGTCCTGCAATTAACAAATTCGCCCTTCTTAGTTGGTCTTATAACCGCTGCCCACAAAGCAGCAACGATTCTTGGAGCCCTCTCAGGTGCTCTAGCTGACCGTTTACCACGTCGATTGGTCCTAATGGGTGTCCAAGGTATCACAGCCGCTCTATGCGCCATAATGGTCGGTTTGATCATTACCGATACACTTCAAACTTGGCATATTTTTGCAATTGCCTTCCTGAGTGGTTTAGCTCGAATATTTGATCAGCCCGCCCGCCAAGCCCTTGTTGCTGATACGGTAAACACTGAAAGTATCTTCAGTGGGGTTGCCCTGAACATCGCAGCAATGAATTTGACAATGATTGCTGGGCCTCTACTCGGTGGAACCTTGTTCGCTCTATTTGGACCCGGAGGGTCATATAGTTTTATGACGGGACTGTATATAATTGGAGCATTTTTATTCTTTTTTATCAGAACGATTCCAACAACAGCACCTGAGACTGAATCGATATGGAAGATCATGTCGCAAGGTTTGGCATACGTTAAACATCAACAAATCATTATTGCAGCTTTATTGATGGCAGCGATCGCGAATCTTACTGGGTTCCCATTCCTTTTTACACTGCTTCCAGTTTATGCACGCGATATATTGGGAACAGAATCAACAGGGCTTGGGATACTTATGGCTGCGACCGGAGTTGGTGCACTCTTTGGATCCTTAGCATTAGCATCTATACGGAGTTCTCGCTATGCTGGACTGCTTCTTATATTTACGATGATCGGTTGGCATTGTATAACGATTGTCATTTCTCAAACACAAGAATTTTATATGGCATTTTCCTATCTTATTCTGGCAGGAATTTTGCAGTCAATGAGCATGGTATTAATTGCAACACTGCTTTTAGAAATAGCCGCCCCCGAATATCGGGGACGAGTCATGGGATTGCGCGCACTCGCTGTTTACACTTTACCAATTGGTAGCGCAATATCAGGAGCAATGATTAGTAATTTTGGTTTGGAAACAACAGCAATGATCAACGGAGTAACGGGAGTCATCCTAATTGTAGCTCTTTCAATAGCCATGCCGAATCTTAGACGTTCCCAAGATCGAAGCCACCAGAAATTGAATGCCTAAAAAAACCGGGATCCGGGAAAACATGCTGCTTAACCCACCGGCCTCACGAGAACGTAATCTCTTGGCCATCAAGATTGCCACAGACACCCGCTGGACAAGTCTTATCAACCAAATGAGATTCCCACTCAGAACGGAAATGCCTTAGCATTGCGGTCGTAATACGAGGAGCAAGTTGGCCAAGCCCGCACAGTGATCCATCTCGCATCGTATCACCCATATATACGATTTCATCCAAATCTTCCATCTTCCCGAGACCAGTCATCACACGATTGATCGTGCGAACAATATGACCCGTTCCTTTACGACAAGGGAAGCACTTACCACATGACTCGGCAGCATTAAATTGCATCAAATTATGAGTTAGATCTACAATACAGGTGCCCTGACCAAGCATCATCATTCCACCTGAACCGACTGGGGCTCCAAGACCATTCAATGGATCAAATTCAAGAGGGAGATCCTTCAGCGAATCCCAATCGGCACCACCACCTAGTGGCCCACCTGTTTGTATGCCCTTAAAAGATGTTCCGCTCTTAGTGCCACCACACATGTCCTCAACGACTTCACGCAGAGAAACGCCCAACGGCACCTCCGCGAATCCTGAATGTTTAACATCACCCGAAAGCGACAGGAACATCGTGCCGGTAGCAGCTTCTACTCCGATGCTCTTAAACCATTCACCCCCGTGCTCAAATATCGCTGGGACATATGAAAGTGTTTTAACATTGTTAATATTCGTTGGCCGACCAAAAATTCCGTACGCTGCAGGAAACGGCGGACGCGGTCGTGGTGTACCCCGTTTCCCTTCGACTGAATCCATTAACGCGGTTTCTTCCCCGCATATGTATGCGTGCCCCGTAGCCTCTATCTCTATTTCTGTAGAAAAATCAGTCCCCAAAATATTTTCCCCAACAAGATTAGCTTCTTCAAGTTCATGCACGGCACGACGCAAACGCTCAACTGCCACCAAGTATTCTGCCCTGATATGAACAAAGCTCTTGTCGATACCCATGGTATACGCTGATATTAAAATACCCTCAAGTAAAGTATGCGGATCGTTTTCTGCAATTGCTTTATCGGTGAAAGCACCAGCATCGCCCTCTTCGCCATTCACAGCAAGATATTTCGGATGAGGAGCATTCATCATGAAATTCCATTTCGTTGCAGCAGGAAACAATGCTCCACCCCTACCACGCAAAACGGACGATTCAATCTCTTTCCGAACGTCCTCACGCTCCATCTCTAAGGCGCGGTTCAGCATACTGTACCCACCCTGGGCTATGTAATGGTTAAGATTTCCGGGTTCAATGTGACCAAAGTTTCGGGTCACGATCGGATATTGTAGTTTCCAAAAAGGGTGATCCTTCAACAGCGGTATGCCATCTATTTCACCCTCTCCTTGCGTCCCAAGCGCAAGGTCTGGACGCGGATCATCTTTCACTATGTAATCGACTATCAGGCCGGGTACGTTTTCAGGTGTGACATTTCCATAGGTTATCCTTGGTTTATCAGGCTTGATAATATCAACTACAACTTCCGCAAATGCCATGCCCTGAGAACCAACGACCGTTACATCTGCACTGATTTTTTGTTTGTCCAATGTATCCTGAATTGCTTCCTTGACCTCAATCGCACCGGAGGCCATGGAATCAGCATTCGTTTGCACAAAAATTCGTGGGCTACCATTATTCACCCACTCATTCCACGTAGCGTCAGCAGTTCTTTTTATTTCTGTAAATGTTTCAGGCAAGAGATTAGACCTTCCTCCAAAACAGCTTTTTTTTGTCAGTCAAGCTTCGCCGCTAGTTCCAAAGCTTTATCGGGTGTCATATCACCGTGATATCGCATGTTCACAGCAACGACAGGCGCCTTGGCACAAATCCCGGGACATGAGATGGCCCGCACCTCAAACTTATTGGATTCATCCAACGCCGCCTCTTCAAGCGCTCGCCGTACACCCGGGGCGCCACCAATATGGCAGGGCCCATCCACACAAATATCGATGAAATGGTCTCCTTGTTTACCAATCTTGAAATCAGAGTAGAAGCTTAGAACACCCCAAACTTCTGGTTGCGAAAAACCAAGGATTGCCGACGCATCTTCAACCGCAAACTCCGGTGTGTAACCCAACTCATATTGAATATGCAAAAGCGCAATTAACAAGGCACCTTGATGATCCTTAAATTCGGTAAGAATCTCACGAACCCGTTTTCGTGTTACATCTTCCTCTGTCATTACAGCCCTCATACATATGAGATTAAACCCACTTAATGCAGGATAGCATGTCCTCTAATAGAGGGTCTAGGGCAGATTAATGATTTATTTCACATCAAAATGTTGTGAATCACAAATTCGTCCAGATTTTTCGTGACCCATCTTATGTAAGTTCAGAAAATTTTCCATCACTCATCTCTAAGGTACGCGTAGCCATCGACAAAAGAGTCGGATCGTGTGTTGTCGCAAGTACCGCAATATTTTGCTCCCCAGCAATATCGCGAAGCAACGAAAAAATGACATTCGCGGTATCCGAATCAAGCTCTCCCGTGGGTTCGTCAGCTAGAACCAAAGGGGGATTATGAACAATCGCACGTGCAATCGCCACACGCTGTTGTTCACCACCTGATAGTTCATAAGGTCGATGGTGGCTTCTCCCAGTCAATCCGACCATTTCCAGGTATTCGCGGGTCTGAGCCTCACGTTCCTTGCGATTGACACCAGCTAAACGTAGAGGTAATTCAACATTTTCATAGGCTGAAAGCAAAGGCAGCAAACCAAAACTCTGGAATACAAACCCAATTTTTGTCCGCCGAATTTCAGTAAGAGCAGATTCGCTCAACTTACTGAAATCGTTCCCCTGAAAAACCACTCGACCACTACTTGGCGATTCCAAACCAGCAACAAGGTTCAAAAGCGTCGTTTTTCCAGAACCAGATCGTCCTTGGAGAGTAACAAACTCTCCTGGATAAATATCCAGATTTACGCCATTTACAGCATGAATAATCTGATTACCTAAACGGTATGTGCGTTCTAAGTCACTAGTTTGTACAGTAGGATCAAGTTCATTTTGACTATTATTCATACGAATGATCCTCTGGCCATACAACTACTTTGTTATCTTGAAATTCAACATAAACACGTTGTCGAATATTCAGTTGATTCAAATATTCTTGCGGAATTTGTAATCTCCCACTTCCGTCAACCAAAACAAATTCCCGAGAAACATCATCTTCACCCTTGCGAAAAGAAGGGATATGAACAAGTTCTAAACTTGTTTTACCATCTTTAATCGTAACAACACGAGGAATCTCTCTAATAACGTCTAGGTCGTGAGTCACCATAACAATCGTAGTGCCATATTCTTGATTAACATCCTTGAATACTTCCAATATGTCAGAGGCTGTCTGAGTATCCAATTCTCCTGTTGGCTCGTCAGCAAGCAACAGAGGTGGCTTGTTAGCCAATGAAACCGCGATAGCTACCCGCTGCTGTTCTCCCCCAGACAACATCTCTGGACGATGTTTCAAGCGATCTCCTAATCCAACTAGCTCGAGAAGTTCAGTAGATCTCGATTGCCGCTCGCTCCGTGAGCGGTTCAAGAGAAGTAATGGCAATTCCACATTTTCTTGGGCGTTAAGGTAAGGCAAAAGGTTCCTCGATGGTTGTTGCCAGATAAATCCTACTTCTTCGCGACGATAATGGACTGCATCTCGTGCTTTCATTTCCAACAAATTCCGTTGCCCCACCCATGCTTGTCCTGCTGAGGGAGTATCATAACCGGCCAAAGTGTTGAGCAATGTTGTTTTCCCACTGCCACTCGCACCAACAATTGCCACAATTTCGCCTTGTTCAATTTCTAAGTCGAGACCACGTAAAGCAACCACTTCAAGGTCAGCAACCTTATAGATTTTGAATAAGCCTCGAGAGTAGATGTAATATCGTTCATCCCGCAATGCCTGCACAACTTCACTCCTTCATCTACAAGCCATTTAGATATCGCTAACGCGGAGAACCCGTGCTATCGCTATACGAGAAAATACCCAGACTATGATAGCAATGGTCGAAGCAAATAGTGCTCCCATAGCAAAATATGTGACACCTACAGCCCTCCAATTTGTCTCAATGATGAATGGAGGGATCACCCGTGTTCCTGCTTCAGAAACACCTAGGAAAGGAACAAGGGCATTACCAATCTGGCTACCCATCCAAGTACCAAATGCCAATCCAATGCTAATGATTACTATTTGTTCAAAAGATACCACGGCAACAAGTTGTGTAACAGAAAGACCCATACTCCTGAGGCTGGCAAAAACAAGCCTCCGCTGTTGGGCAGATACATAAGAATTAACGACAAATCCCACAACGCTGAGCGTAAGAACCGCCAAATAAGCAATAAGTAGGATAGCGCTCCAACCAGCAGCAACTAACGGATCCGCTTTCGCAGAAACGAGTAGGTTCTCCATCTCAATTATTTCTGTTGGAGCAAACAAACCATTCATCAAATCATCTTTAACGCTTAATGAATCAAATTCCTGATCCAACAGAATCCAATATTCGCTTGGCAATATCTGTGTAAATGGACTTGAGACGTTCACGCGGTCTAAAACCGGTTCAATAGGAACAATCAAAAAATCTTCAGTGCTTGGATCAAGTGTCGGGAAAAAAGCAACTTGCTGATCAATATGCGTTACGATCTCATTACCTCGAAAAGTTACACGCAAGTCGTTACCAAGAGTGTGTCCGGTATTTTTGAGGAAAGTTTGACTCGCGATCGCGGGGATTGGTGTTCGGTCCAAACCAGGACTGATTCCGCGGACAGCAACCACTCGGGAACTCTGCCACAAGAAAGCACCACTCGATCCAACACCGGTGTATGACACGGGGCTCTTATCAAATCGATCACGTGCAGCAATACTACTAACTCGAATCGGAGCCCATTTGTCTTCGCCTTCAAAATCTTCGATTATATGAGATGAGTTTTTGCCAACAACAGCTTTGATGTCATCGACAAGTATTGTTCCTGCAGATTGACCACCTTGCCTGCGGGATTGGTACACAAAAAGAGACATTAGACGAAATGGAGCTGTTGGATTTTGATTGTCAAACGCGGCTCGACTCCTTCTCCGTTGGCTGGGTTGAGACAACTCAACGTCTAAACTGCGCCACTCCTCAAAATTAAGATCGCCCATGCGGTACAAAAAAAATCGCCCATTGCGATCCCTCAATTGTGCAAACAGTGCAGTCGTGCGATCTACGCCGACCGGACGAACCCACATACTCAGCACTTGAGTTTCCACAGGAAGGTCAAGTCCGATTACCGGCAGATCTTCATCCAACGTTTCCATCAAATCATCTAATGATGATCTAGAAAAATCGTCGCGAAACCATGCTATATCAGGTACGTTCTCAGGGTCTAAAGCAACAAGTGTATAGGCACCTCCTTCAAAACCTTGCGATGGTATCGAACCAGAACCTCTCAGTATAGGAGAAATACTCGTAATGCCATCTATTGAACGGAAAACGGGCATTGGGGATAAAGATTTTTCTTCCTCTCCACTGTACGTCACTCCTTTAATTCTTAAATCGCTCGCAGCTTGATATCGAGCTCTTTCCTCGTAACTACGCTCTAGCGTCCCACCAAAGCTTGCAGTAAATACTCCAAGGCCCGCGGCCATAATAAGAAGTAGAACAAGCCGCGTATAATTAGCGGGATTACGAGCAAGCTCCCACAAACCGAGCGAAAACCAGACCGGAGCCCTAGAATTAAATAAAATCGACAAGACACGTAATACTAATGGGAATAAGCGCACAAACATGAGAGAAACTGCAATTAGAAATAGGGATGGAACCAGAAGAAGCAGTTGATCAACTTGAAATTCACCCCAACTATCCCCTAGTAAAACAAGCCCTCTCTGATTTGATAATTGCCACATCAAAATAATCGTTCCAAAGAACAAAATCACATCTAAGAAAAACCGCTGGTAGAACGGTGGGCGAACAGGGCGTGCCATTTGTTGACGGAAGTTGACGATACCAAGATTCGTGGCTTTCACAGCAGGGATCAGAAGAACAATCTGTACCAAGATAGCCCCTAAAAATGCCATCCGAAAAACATCTGGGGTAAGTTGCGCATAGAGCAATTCTCCTCCGCTTAACTGGCTAAACGCAGGCGTATAACCCAATAACGCAATGCCCAACGCTGCAAATGGAGGACCCGCAATAAATCCAAAGATACTCAGCAGAAATCCTTCCATAGCAAAGATGAGAAGTATTTGGGATCGACTTGCGCCTCTACTGTGAATGAGTGCAATTTCTGCCTGCTGACGCCCCACAAGAAGATTGGCGAGAAGAACAATATAATAGAGAATCAGTGCAACGATCATCAATGTAACGACTGCCAAAGGGACCCGCATAAAAAAGAGTTTCGTTTGAAATGTATCCAAAACTTTTTCCAATGGCGCAAATAAATTGAAATTGCCATATGTACCCGAAAGTGTAGCCCGCAAATTCGCCAACCCCGATTGGGCCAAGTCTGCATTTGACGGATCAATGCTGTTTAGATCCGTTTCAACCAACCAGCCTGCCGTCGTCGCAACTTTCGGAAAGAGAGGGACCATCCCTTGAAAATACGTTTCCTCTGTCACCAGAACAGGGACAGCGTTCAGTAACGATAATTGCCTCGTCAGCCGTAAAACGCCATCTGTCCAAATCCGAGATGATGCAGAATTCGGACGAAATATTCCCACAACCTCAACTTCCATGTGGTCAGTTTTCGCATCCCAATGGGGGGTAAGAATCAAATGATCCCCGATCTTAACGTCAAACAAACTTGCAGATGCATCACTAATGATTCCTTCAAATCTAGGGCGAGGAATAGATTCGGTTACGATTTTTGTTCTAGGTAAGGTCCCTGCAACCAAATCTACGCGGCTTTCTAATTCAGAGACAAAACTAAATGAACTACGCATTCGATCATTCATCTTGGGTGGTCTCACATTTATGTCATGAGCATAAAAAGTAGAACTATGCCCAGATCGTACTTCGCTGTTAATAAACCAACCAACAGTTTCTTGGAGGATAGATTCGACGAATGCATGTACTCGGTTGTAATCTTCTTCAGTCGATGAGTTCAATTGCAATTTAAACTGAGCAACCTGTTCCTCAACAGGAATATCAACCAAATCACGTTCCAAGCCAATAGACCTCAAGCTCTGAAAATATAAAATTGTGCTTGAAGTAATCGCAACGGCTAAAACAACCCCCAAAATAACGGCGATAATCAACCGCCAGTGGGCTGAACTCCTCTTAAGGATTAAATTCCATGAAGATAAAAAGATTGTCATCTAAGTATCCCCAGCACGTAGCACTTCGATCGCTGAAATGCGTGTGAAAATAATCCCATGAGCCCCCATTGTCATAACCACGCTAGTAATTATCCCAATCGCAAGTAATGTAACGAAAGGCCAACTTATTTCTATAATGAAAGGAGGAACAATCGCTCGACCATAATCCGTAAACGATAAAAGCGGAATCATGAAATCACTAATCTGTAGACCAGCCCACGTTCCTACACTGATTCCAATCAACAAAACAAAACTGTGCTCCAAGATAATTAACCGAAGAATATCCTGACGAGATAATCCTAAAGCACGAATAACCCCAATTTCAACTTTACGATCGATTGCTATAAGAAATGAATATGCGAAATAACCAACAATTATGAGCACTAACATAATGGCCAGTGCCCCCAAAACAAGCGCCCGCCAACCAGTCACAAGTAAAGGATCCAAATCTAGGTCTGCAACAACTTGCTGCCGGTCTACAATTACTGATCGTTGAAAGAATCCCTCCGCTTCCATGAGGCCTTTTGCAGCCATACGTAAAGAAGGATCTTCAGGCAAGTCAAGTAAGATTTTGTTTGGACGTAGAGGTGCTCCACCTTTCACCATATTCACATAATCCAGCAACGGATCAAGCGGGGCTACAACGAAGGGCCGAGCAGGATTAAGCGGTGAAAAATAGTCAACGATATTCTGAGCGACAACATGCACCAAAACACCGCCAACTTCAAGAATCGTGTGATCTCCTATTTCCATACCCATCCGTTCAAGAAAAGCGGGATTAGCAAGTATCGGTATCGGACCATCTATAGCGTTCAAATGAAAACCACGAATTCCTGCAATAGCATCGCGGCCAAACTCAAACTCAATCGATTGGCGACCCTCTTTGTAATCTGTGTCTTGAGAACGAATGGTATCAACGCGAATTGGGGATACGGCGATCGGATTCCACCCCACAACGCTTTCAAACCCCTCTAACAATTCCACGTTTTCAGCGTCTTTAAAATGCATGCTTAAGCCATCGAATAAAATACGCCCAGCAGTGCCACGCCTATAAGTCGGTTCAAAGATTTCTATTGCTTCAATCGTCGCAGGAGGTATAAATCGTGCTACACCACTCCTCCCACGAAGATCACCTTGAATATAACGCCAATCATCAAAATTCATCTCCCCAAATGTAATGCGGGTGTACGTTCCTACAGCATCCCGGATTACGACATACAAGAACACATTTTTCAAAGGTTCTTCAGGCTTAACCCATATACCTAACTTCTCAGAGTTTGCAGGCACAACACGCACGTTATTGATCGACGTATTTGCACCTCCTAATGAAACCATGAGATCAGTCATCGTCGAAGCGGAAAAATCCTCGCGGAAATACAATACGTTTCCAGCATTACGTGGGTCTATAGCTAGTAAGGAAACATCACTGTTCGATGCACCGAGCTTCACCTCTGTATCCAGCGCAGTGGTTACTGATTCAACTCCATCTGTTTTCACAAAAAGTGCCTCTAACAAATCCAAATCCCGGACTGGGAAAGCCCCCGTCCTTTCAATTGCGAAATCTGCTGCTGTGTCATACGAAACTCGATCTTGAATACTGCGAGTGAGTGTCGCTCCATATGTGGCACTAAACCAGCCAATACCCGTTGTTAACGTAACCAAAATAAGGAGATGATTGTAAAAAATAGGGCGTCGCGCCATTTGAGCGAGTCCAATCCCAGCCCATGCGGGAAGGAAGGATCCAAAAAGAGAGCCAAAAATACGCAGAAATAAAGGGAATACTCGAAGCAGGACCAACACAATTGTCACCAAGAAAACCACTGGAGTAATTATAGCAATGTGGTCTACTGATAGATCTCCAAAACCGGTCCGTGCAACTAGGTTACCTCTCTCCGTTAAGTCCCACAGAAAAATCCCTGCAAGAAAAACAAACGCAACATCAAAATAATATGTCCTGATGAGGGCTAGTCCAGTTGTTCGCCCACGCATCATTTTAGTTTGAGCCACTCCAACCATACGGCCACGCATCGCTTGGACCATAAATATACCAACACAAATTGCAGCGGCGATGAAAGCCCATATGTACGCATCGGATATCAACCGATATGGCAATAAACTCCCGTCAGTAATCCCTCTAAAGGGTTCCGTCAAACCTAAGAGTGCAACAAAAAATGCCGCAAGAGGTGGACCCAAAAGCATCCCGATACTCGCTAAGACAATACCCTCTGCAGCATAAACTGAGAGGATTTGAAATGAACCTCCCCCTCGACTATTCACGAGAGCCATACTACTTCTCTGTCCATCAATGAGCGAACTGCCAACCATTACCAAAACATACAAGCACAAAAGTTCAATCAAAACTGCCAAAACGAGCAAGGGAATACGCGAAAAGAATGTTTGATTCTTGAAGCGCGTCACAATAGAATCCAGCGTCGTGAGCGTAATAGCTCTAGGTAACGAGTTGGTTAATCCAATAGACAAATCATCTAATGTCTCTTGAACTTTCCCCATATTATTCACACCCACGCGATCGAGATTGGTATAAATAAAGACTAGCGAACTACCTGTTTGGTCAGGGAAAGCAGTAGTCATTGCTTCTAGAAGGGCTTTTTCATCTGTGAAGATACCCATTGGAGGAATATCCTCATCTGCCATTTGATCAGCATCAAGACTGTCCAAGCTGATGCTACCAAGTGCCCCGACCGCATGTCCGAGCCAATACTCCTCTTTCGGATCAGTAGGCACAACCACACCGGTCACCCTAATGCCTAATCGTTGGCGATCTGAACCCCGTCCAGCGTTGAGTATTATCAAATCATCTGGTTGTATATCATGTAATCGCGCAGCTTCTACACCTATCATGCCACTAACTTGAGCGAATTTTTCATCATCCTCTTGGAAGGATGTTATCCCCTGTTCTGGCAAAGATCCTTCGACCAAAACAACATGGTTTTCCACCTGATCCAGTGACTGAAGAAACGCCCGGGGGGGCTGTCCCCCGGAAGGAACCGGTTGACCTTTTCTGCTAAAAACTAAAGGCGCCGTTTGGGTATAAATTCGATGTTCCTCAACAAACCAACCTACGGTATCGTCAACAGTTTTATTAACAACCTCATGGACTTCACCGTTTTTGACTGGCTCCAACGGCGTTAACGGAACCGCAATTTGAATATGATGAGCAATCCGATCTCCTGACATCAAACCAAAACGAAGGCCAAGTTCACCTAGAATATTGAAATAAATAGGTACGGATGCGAGAACCGTAATTGCGACCAAAATCGCTACTGCTACCGCAGAAAAAGGACCCTTATATTGATAGCCCTGACGAAGAGCAAGTCTCCAACCTAACATCGGAAACTAGAGCTATCCTGATTTTTGACTTGTGTCATGAAACATACCTATATGAACCTTATATCGCGTTTCATGGAGAGAGAATCAGAACTTTTTTCACACAACAATTTTGCCGTAAACAAGAAGCAGATCACCTTATGTGATCTAAAAACCACCTTATCACTGGCGGACAGCAACTATTGAAAGCCAGTCTCGCCTAACTGAAGACAACTCAAATTCACTAAATATTTGAGCAGCAGCCTCCACAAGGGAGTGACTCGCTTCCTTTAAGGGAACACCCGGGAGTGCACCCGCGATAAAATCTTCGAAGTAACTTATGTCCTGCCATCCTTCAAGGGGAACTTCAACAGGTTCGATTTCAGTCGTAGACACTTGAAAACCATTACCCTCAAGTATCTCCGTGTACTCTGCGATAGACAACGCTTGTCGCGCCATCACTTTTTCTTTTGACGGCTTAAGACCAAAATCGTTTTTCAGAATCCGTAGGGATCGCATCATCCAACGACGGTAAAATTGGCTTGTTTCATCTGTAAGGTCGCCTTTGAAAAACGAACTGTTGAATGCGAAAATACCACCCGAACGCAGTGTATCGGATACCTCTCTCATCACTTGTGATTTGTCTTCTACAAGATGAATCGCATTGCAAAAAACCACGGTATCCACCTTGTCTCGAACTAATCGGGTCAAATCCTCTGCGCGCCCTTCCGCAAATTCAACAAGCGTGTTACTGGCATTCGATAAATCTTCACGGGCTTGCTTCAAAGCACTAGACGACATATCGATACCAATAACCACACTATTCTTTGCATCACGAACCTTTTCAAGAATAATTTTGGTTACGGACCCCGGGCCACATGCCAGGTCAACGACTTTTTGGCCAGGCTGAACCTGCGCCAACTCAACCAAATGAACATTCAGCGCTTGATACCACGCGTTCGCGGCAAATCGGTTATATGAAAATTCTGTCGATGTCATTCCAACCATACCTATCCACTTTATCCTTCTTCTGACAAAACTCGCCGCCATTCTATCAGGGCAGAAAACTTTTTGTCCACCAATAGACACTATAGGTCAAAATCGCATCTATCCCAAAATCTGTTCCTGCCAGACAAAAAGAGAGGGTGATATCTCACCCTCTCTTGATCTGATTCTTAATCACCCAGCTATCCAATTTGGTGTTTTATGAATCTTTTTTCTGATCTGCTGCTAAGCGCTGAGCACCTTGTTGTGTAACGCTATCTGCAGTTCGACCTTCAGGTAGTTCTAATCCTTCTCCCAAGGTTTCAGGGAACAGTTTAAACAACCTGTCAAGATCCCACATGCCGTCGGAATAGAGATGGCGAATAGGTTCGGGCTCGCTAAACCTTGCATAATGGAATCCTTCAACCGCCCAAGTCCGACCACTCACCCAATGACCTTCATCACTCGTAAGATACGTAATCATCGGAGGAATGTTGAAAGGATCGCGAGAGTTGCCAGAATCCCAACCGGTTACACTTGGAAGAGCCTCACCGCGACGGACTGCTTCCTGAACGCCTAAGCCGCGATCATTCATACGAGTCGCCGCTGCCGGACTAATCGCATTTGAATTTACATTGTACCGAACCATGCCTTGGGCAAAAGATCGAACAAATCCAACATTCGCTGCTTTTGCAGCACTGTAGTTCGACTGTCCAGAACCTCCAAGGTAGGCAGGCGAAGAGAACGCGATATGACTTCCAAATTCACGCTTCTGACGCCAATGAATCGCCGCGAATTTACTGGGCGCAAAAGTTCCTTTTACATGAACACGTAAAATAGCATCCCATTCTTCTTCGCTCATGTTGAAAACCATCCGCTCACGAAGGAATCCAGCAATACAGCAAAGAATGTCTAGTTTCCCATACGTATCTATCGCTGTTCCGATCGCATTCTCTGCATCGCCCATATCAGCAACATCACCCTTGAACGCGATTGCTTCGTTACCTTCTTCTTTAATTATCGCGACTGTCTCATCAACAGGATTGTTCTCTAGTGGCTTTCCTTCTACATCAAGGCCCAAATCCCAAGCAACAACTTTTGCTCCTTGGCGAGCCATATATATCGCTGTGGCTTTTGAGATGCCGGAAGCAGCACCAGTAATCACAGCTACTTTTCCATCAAGCTTTCCCATGCTTTTATGCTCCTTTGTCAGTTATCAGTAATCTATTTAAGCTGTTGTAATAGTGCTTATTAAGATCCTTTTTGTGCGTTTGCAATTTCAGCTTGGACACGATCTCGACCTGCGGCTGCAACATCAGCTGCAGTACGGCCTTCAAGCTCAGTCAATCCTCGACCAAGCGTGTCACGAAAACGCTCAAAAAGTTGGTCAATATCCCATGGCTTATCAGTCCACAAGTTCGTTTCTTTTACCGGATCACTATATATCGCGTAATGCCAACCTTCACCCATGAAGACCTTCCCCGTGATATTCCCACCTTCGGGACTCGCCAAGTAAGTGATCAATGGGGGGAGATTGAAAGGATCGCGATGTGTTCCACCAGCAAGCGTGCTAGGTGGCGGAGACCCGTCGCGAATCGCCTCCTGCTGAGCAAGGCTCCTATCATTCATCCGTGTCGCAGCAGATGGAGCAATCGCGTTAGTCGTCACACCATAACGTACTAATTCTGCTGATGTCGAACGAACAAAACCAACAACAGCCGCTTTCGCTGACCCATAGTTGATTTGTCCAGGAGACCCAAGCCATGCTCCCGATGTAAACGAAATCAGGCGGCCATATTCGCGACGCTGCCGCCAATGAACCGCTGCAAATTTAGTCGGTGCGAATGTTCCCTTTGCATGGACACGAAGAACCTGGTCCCATTCTTCCTCTGTCATATTGAAAACCATGCGCTCCCGAAGGAATCCCGCAATTGTGCACAGGATATCTAGCTGACCATATGTATCGATCGCCGTTCCGATCGCATTCTCCGCATCACCCATATCAGCAACATCACCATTGAACGCAATGGCTTCATTGCCTTCTTCTTTAATTGTCTCCACCGTTTCATCTACTGGATTCTTTTCCAGGGGCTTTCCTTCTACGTCTACACCCAAATCCCACGCAACGACTTTTGCGCCCTGGCGTGCTAAGTATATAGCCGTAGCTCTCCCCATGCCTGCTGCTGCTCCAGTAACAACAGCTACTTTCCCATCTAATTTACCCAAGGTACCCTCCTTAAGTGCTAATTATTGCCTTCCCCGTCACGAGTCTCCACGGACTCAGTATGCAAACCTTATCATTGTGCTGAAAGAGACGCAATAACGTCTTTACATTCCTACTCTACGTATTCGTTTATCCAAAGAATTTCTAAACGAGTACACCACAAAAAGAGGGGTGCGCGTAAATGCGCACCCCTCTTTACCATTCAATTCGTAAGATGGCTTACATTGTCACCTTACTTCCCTAATGCATCCTTCTTAGCCTTATCGATCCATATTCGGGTGAATCGGTCCGTGGCTGATCCGGTGCTTGGGCTAACGAAGTTGAAGTCCATGACCCACGGTGCAT